>JBCBEC010000056.1:0-29040 GCA_038528965.1 Bacteroidota bacterium
CGGTATAGCTGGTTGCTTCAGCTGAAGAACAGCCGTTGGCATCCGCTACATCAGGAATTGGAATCAATACGTTCGCTAAACAAGAGAATGGTGAAGTGGATACATTGATTACACCTGGGATACCAGTGATTTCTGGGCCAGTGAAGTCCTTCACCTTCACGAACTGGTCGTAGATGAAGTTCTCGTCTGGTGCACACCAGTTAACGAAGGTCCACTCACGACGGAAGCTGTAGCTACCTTCGCAAATTTCAATGCGTGGCTCATCTGAGTAAGATGCGCCGATGTTGCAGTAAGATGGATCTAGTGGCTGGTAACCAGATGCAGTCAGGATAAATGGCTGACCAGCAGCTGCGGCACTTGGGTTGTCATCAGGACCACCTACAGCGCCATCCGTTTCGAAGGCCTCATCACACTCCAAAGTAGACGTCAATGGAGGCAGTACGAAGTCAGGATTTGGGTTACCCAGATCAGCTAGTAGATCAGGACGAGTAAAGGTCAAGATCTGCGTACAAGAAACAGTACGTGGATCACCTACACAAACGCCATCCCAACGATCAGCAGCGGTGAAGGTACGCGTGATGGTTAGATCACCACAGTCGCCAGAACTATCCAGCTCATCAGAAACAGTGATAATGCTAGGTCCACAGTTGTCACCAGTCACCGGAATACCGGTCAATCCTAGTTTATTCAAGAAGTCGTTCAACTCAGCTTGGGTCCAATCGTTCAGGGCACGGGTTGCAGTAGCATCCAAGCTACCGTCACCATTCACAATCCAGCTGGTTGGGAATACGAACTCAATCAAGTCAAGGTCTTCGCAGTACAATGGAACTTCCAATTCAACGGGCTGTGGTGCACTAAAGCCACCTCCGCTGATTGCATTACCATTATCGCTTACGATACCAACGGTGTAATCATTTGGCAAGTCATTGCTTGCGATCATGATTGTATAAGTCTGACCTGGCTCCATGATTAATGGAACACGGAAGTTCTGGTTGAAGAAGTTGAAGATCGCAGGACCACCGAAGAATAGGCCTGGAGCCCAAGCACCCTCAGTACCACCCAAGATATTCTCACATGGATTGTCTGGGTTGAAGTCACCTGCGAATACAGAAATGAACGTCTGATCAGCTACATCACCATCAACGATGATATTGTATACATCAGTAGCGCTTACAGAGATCTCAAGAAGATCGTAGCCGTAAGGACCAGCAACTGGGTCAAACAAGCTCAAGAAGCAAGAGTAGTCTGCTAGCTCGATCGTGGGATCAGTAGCATCGATGGTACCCATAGCCGTCTGAATGTCGAAATCAGCGTTGATCACTACATCCGTGTCGTCTGGACACTCCAATATTGGATCGGTCTTGTCTTCAGCGAAGATATCGCCCCAACAAGTGTAAACAACTTCGTCCTCTACGATTACTTCGATCATGTAAGTGTGATCACCACAACCTACGATCTTGTTATCGTTAGTACCATCAACCGTGATGTTGAAGTCATCCGCACAAGCGAAGTTACCAGTCAATACCATACCAGGTACGATAGTAGCACCACAGTCTTCACCTAGGGTAACGTTGATGTTACCAATACAACCAACGTTCAGGTCTTCTACTACAACAGTAGTGAAGGCATCCTGTACACAACCTGGGAAAGCAGGAGTTACACCGTCGGCCGATACATTACCGTTAGAAGCACCGTCGTAAGACAGAGCTACTTCGTAAGTGCCAGGGCCAAGAGCAACTGGATCAAATACGGTAGCAGCGTTACCGTCGATAGTGAAGGTTACACCATCAGCACCAACAGCATCTACATCATTAGCACCCAAAGTGATCGCATCTTGGAATGCACAGTAGATCTCATCCAATGCAGGATCGAAGAATGGATCTGGGTAAGCACAAATGTTACCAATTTCAAATTCAGGACCGATTGGAGCACCAGTAACATCATATTCTTGCACGCGAGCCGTGTAACCTACACGGTCTACGTGGTTGAAGCTGAAGTCGTATGTACCATCGGCAGCATTATATACTAATGGTGTACCAGCAGGAGCGATATCAACACCGTCTCCGTCCTGTAGTAAGGTAAATTGGAAATCACGGCCAGCACCAAGGTCACCGCCGTTTTCATCAATCATTGCGATGGTCTCACCGAAAGTACCATCATCACCACCGGTACCCGCAAGTAGATCGATTGGCGTAGCATCGTCATTACAAGAACAAGGATCAGAAATTTCGATTCCTACCATTTCCGTGCTAGCGCCGCCTTCGTAATCAACACATACTTCGATACCAGCAATGAAACCAGTATCACCACCAGCGCTATCACCTACGTACAACGTCCAGATACCGTCCAAACCGTCATTTTGTGGGAAGAGTGCAGCAAAAGTAGTCACCAGTGGTCCAGCAGCATCGCCAGGAGCAGCAAGGCCATCACCGTTAGGGAAGAAGTCAACAACACCATCGTCGCCAACGAAGCTAGTAGAACTATCGCCCATATCTTCGGCATCAACAGCAAAACCGTCGTTGAAATTAACAGGTACGTTAATCGCAATATCATCACCATTGCCAAAAGTACCCGGAGGAACACCAGGGCGATTCATCAGTGGCAACACGCTACCATCAGGTGCTTCCAATATGAAGGTCAAGTCCCCCACAAAGGTATGCTCCATGGTAACCGTTGCTGTAATGTCGGTCACAGTAGCTCCAGCTGGAACATCTACAGCAGTAGTAGCAGCCAAAGAGGCCATTGAAGCTAAACTACCATTGAAGCCATTGTCGGCAATTACAGACATACCTTCACCTTCACCACAGCTCGTACCCATTACAGGCGTATCATCAACTGTGAAAGTGATGTCGAACATCTCCAAAGTACCAGTGTCACCACCAGCGTCGTCACAGACTACTAATGTCCACACACCGTTGATTTGCTCACCAGCGAAGGTAGAGGCGAAAGTACCACCTTCTGGCTCGAACATACCGGTGAATGGTGCGTCACCGGCACCCAAACCATCGATAGGAGTACCACCATCAATAAAGACTGTGTTGATGAAGTCGTCACCAGAGCCACCATTGTCACTGGTAAGATCCAGCGCTGTTCCCGCAGGAGAAACCAAGGTGATCTCCAAATCCCCGTCGAAAGTGTGAGTAATAGTAAGTTCTACCTGGTCTAAAGTAGCAGTAGAACCAATGAAACCACTAGCACTAACCATAGCATCGGTTTCAGTGGCCGTAGAACAATCACTGGTACCTGAACCACTCGCCGGAACCGGCAGCGGAAGACCCATACCCGAGAATGTCTGGGCAGACACCATGAACGGTAAGGCCGCTGTTAGCACAAGCACGCAAGCCCATTGCCAACAGTTTTTAAGCGTAAAAGTCGCTTTTACCATAAGATTACAATTTGTTATGAAAAGTTATGTCGTCTCAAAATATTGAGCAGAGACTCTAATATGTAAGAATCTCTAAATCAAATGCTTATTTCAGGTCGTCGTCATTTTGCCTGGCTCGATGGCGTAAATACAACTATCACAAATACCTCTTGCCAAGGACAAAAATCCCTTAAAGGTAAATTAAAATGCCTTTTTTCACCGCATCTCAGCGTTATTTTTTTACCCTACTTATAGACCTGTACACCTTCGTTGTTATTCACAATTACGACTAGAGGCTGGCCTTGATTATCCAGTTCCAGTACATTGCGTACATCGTAATAAGCGTACAAACCCGTCTCGTAGGCTGGTAGAGCTTCGTAGTCACCTTCCGCGCTACCCAACAAGATCGTCCCAACCCCCGCATCAGAGCGAGTGGTCTCTACTTCGCGTTCGTGGTAGTTACCCGCTAGCAGGATATCCTTTTGGCCATCCTTGTTGAAATCGCGGACTACAATACCGTAGGTTGGGAAAGATTGGGCAATCATGGGGAGCTTCTCTTGACTGAAACCACCTTGCCCATCATTGCGCAGAATCATACTTGAGAATTCAGTCACGGCCAACTCAATAGCTCCTTCCATGCGGCCATCCAAAATTTCGGATACCTCAGCCTGAGCAAAATCATGATAAGTAGGGAATTCATCTAACACAAATTCCATCTGCTCGGAAGAGCACTGACGGCCCCGTACTGGTAATTCCCGGCCAGAGTGGTCATAGTAGGCCAGGTATACATCATTGGTACCGTTTTCGTCAAAGTCGTTCACATAAGCCTTGAACGGTTTATCCTGTGAGGCGCTGAACTTGATATTCAAGCCGGCGTTACCGGCAACCAGGTCCTGATCGCCATCATTATCTAAATCCACGAGCATGAGACGGTTCCACCAGCCAGTGGTTTTATCCAAGCCCATTGCGCTAGTGTTATCAGCCAACTTACCGCCCTCATTCTTAAATACGGTGATTGGCATCCACTCTCCGGCAACAATCAGGTCTGCATCTTGGTCACCATCAATATCGCCCCAGACTGCATCAGATACCATACCCAGCTTACTGAAGTCAGGCAAGATGTCCTGAGTTACATCCGTGAACTTCCCATTGTCATTGCGCAGGAGGTAACTCTCTGCTGGGTGACCGTATTTACCCGGTACCTGACGCCCGCCAATAAAGAGGTCCATATCACCATCATTATCCAGATCGCCGCTGGTAGCTACACCGCCGCTGGTGCGAATAGCCGGGATATTGGATGACTTGCTGAAACGACCGTCACCGGCGTTGAGGTACAGGCGGTCTTCCAACTGTGGTGATCCCAAGGCAAATTCGTTTCCACCACTGGTTACGTATAAATCTTGGTCACCATCCCCATCAGCGTCAAAAAAGTGGGCGTGCACGTCTTCGCTAGCCGCATCAGCAGCCCAGGGCTGTGAAGGAGCCGGCACAATGGTCTGGTCCGCTTGTTGCAAGAACAGTTGTCCGGCGGTGCCCGCAGCACCTCCCAGGTACATATCATCTAAACCATCACCATTTACATCCGCGGCAGCAGCAGCAGGCCCGAGGGTAGACATGCGGTGTGGAATTAGCACTTCGTCTTCGTAATCATCGTAGACATTCTCTTGGTGGCGATACTTCAGTTGTGACTCATTCGTATAGGATTTGAAGATCGGTGCGTTGATGTGGTAAATATTGGCTGGCTTGCGTTCACCCGTAGCTTGATCGATAGTCAAACGCTGATCTACTTCTACATCCAACATTTCGGTCACCATTCCGGCAGGCCACTGAACTACCAGGCGGTCCACTTTTGTAGCTTTCCCAAGTCCGAAGGACAATACGGGGTCAGAACTGGACATATAGCCCCGCACCGGTGATACTTCTTGTAGTTGCAGATTATCTCCGGTAAACACCCACACCTTTGCTCCTACTACATTGGAGTTAGTGGCAGTATTACCTTTCAACTTTACACTTAGGTAATGGTGGGGCAGTTTCTCGGTCGCCTTATTTTCATAGAGGAAGGCTCGGTCATTCATGTTACTCACCACCAGGTCTAAATCACCATCATTATCGAGATCCGCGTAGGAAGCACCCTGACTAAAGGTTGCTTGGGTCATACCTACTGTTTCAGACTCATTAGAGAACCGTAAATCGCCACCGTTCATGAACATGTAGTTCGTCAGACGTTCCTGTGGCGCATACTTTACAATATCCAAAGCGTTCTCCAGCTTGATAGGACCACCGCCAATTGCCTTGCTGATTGAATCCAGCGCAAGGTTGATTTTTTTCACATAATCCTTATTCCGGATATCTCGCAATTGTCCATTCGTGATATAAAGGTCTTTGTCACCATCCAGATCGTAATCTGCCATCAGCGTTGCCCAGCTCCAGTCGGTCTTCGCAATATTTGCCATATGGCCTACTTCGCTATAGGTACCGTTTCCGTTGTTCAACTGGAGGGTGTTGAACATGTACTGATAATGATAGCCCCCCTTGGCTAATCCCCAAAATTTCTCCGGGTTCATGCCACTCATATTGGCTTTAGAGCGGTAATTATCTTCCGGTGCCATATCAGCCACGACAATATCAGGCCAGCCATCATTATTATAATCGGCAATGTCAACGCCCATGCTAAAGTTGCTAATGTGGCGCATAGCAACATGAACACGGTTCTCAAAGGTCCCGTTACCGTTGTTCATGTATAGGTAATCTGGTTCTTCGTAATCAGATGCTACGTACATATCTGGCCAGCCATCGTGGTTCAAATCACTCACTGTAGCTGCCAGGGTAAAGTTGAAATTCTCTAGACCAGCTGCTTTGGTCACATCAGTGAATGTACCGCCATCGTTACGGTATAGACGGTCTGTCTCATCCTCTGGATCGCCTACGTAATTCTTATCGTATTTCTGGTGGCGCAAAACATGAGGCTCGATTCCTATATATAGATCCAAGTCCCCATCCTGATCATAATCAAAGAAGTTGGCCGCTGTACAGTGGCCATCGTGATTAATGCCGTATTGCGCAGCACTTTCGGTAAAGGTCAGATCACCATTATTGATGTAGAGGGCATTTTCCAACATTCCAGGTTCTTGACGAACAAACTTACCGACGTAAATATCTTGGAAGCCATCATTATTAACGTCTGCTATCGCAACGGCTGTAGACCAGCTGTTGTTTTCAATACCCGCGCTAACGCTGATATCTTCAAACTCGAGATTACCCTTATTGAGGTATAGCTTATCGCTGACCATATTGCCCGCAAAGTAAATATCAAGCAAACCATCATTATTGATGTCTACTACTGCTACACCTCCGCCGTTGACAATTACATCGATCAAAATGTGATTGTATACCGGATCTTCCGTAATGGTATTAGTGAAATCAATTCCAGATTCCTCAACTGTTTTCAGCTCGAAGAGATTCTCGATGCTTGCCGTTCCATCCGCGCTTGCAGTGCTCTTGCTACCATCCGATCCGCACCCTACTGACAGCCCCAGAAGAGCTATACCAAGCGACAATTGCCAAAGTCTTTTCATGTCTGAGATTATTTCTAAAAACCTAAGTATCAAGCAAAAAATTAACTATTGATCCTTCAACTTAATCCTCTGCTTTCCTAAATGCCAACAAAGCTAGAAAAAGTAGCGGAAACGAATAGTCAGGAATGGACAAAAAGACGAACGCTCGGCCTGTGTCACCAGACCGAGCGTTTGACTACTTTTATGTCTTGCCGTTTCTACTGACCACCGTCAGCAGAGCCGTTCACATCTCCGATCTTAATGGCGATGAAACCGGCATTGAGTTCTTCACCAATGAGGTCATTAATATTAATCAGCTCCGGGAAGAATTCAACCCAAGGGTTATCTGGTTGTGGGAAGTCATAATCACCATCTACAAATCGCCAGCTGGTATTATCCGGGAACTCGTCGTAGATATTCAATATCAGGCGACGCATCTGAATCAAATCCAAAGTGGTAACTGAACCTGAACGATTCACATCGGCAGCAATCAGTTTATAGGGGCTATCCAATGGATCTACCGCCAAGATGTGCTTACTGATAAGAATAATATCAAAGGTTGTCACACCATTGCGCGCATTATCATTGCGGAAAGCCGTAACCGTATAATCAAAGTCTTCTTCCAGATCATCAAAGTAGTAGGAACCATCAGGTTCACTCATTGTGGTCATCGGCATGGGCCCACTTAGGCTCATCTGCACACTACTCACTGGCTCTTCTTCCTCCGTCATTATCATACCTCCAATCGCCCCTAAGGCCAAACAAGAGAAACTAGGCTGTACTAAAATGTAGGTTTCGCAGAAGCCAAAATTACCTTCGCTATCAATTGCGTAGATGTAAAGTACCGTACTTTCGTCATCCTCCATATTCAACACCAAACCGGTATCCAAGGGGCTAGGCATAAACTCGGGTCCTGCTTCCAAGACCGTAGCGGCGCGATAAATAGCGTAGCCAATGGGCTCGCTACAATCCTCAATAGGGCTAGCCAAAAAGTCGGATACCCAAATCGAGGCCTCGCACACCCCTTCCTCATTTGGAGTGAGGGTAGCGGTAAGGCCGTTGATACAGATTGGCGCCGGTGCCTTGCAATCGATGACCTTAAACGGTACGTACTGCACCGCCGCATTTCCACAACCATCCACCGCTTCCAGGCGCAACGCATGATACACGTCTGTACCTTGCGATTGGAAGATGACCGGAGCAGTCAGGCTTACACTAAAGGTAGCGTCGCCATTGGAAACCACAGCTGCCGTAATGTTATCATCTACGGTATATTCGTTTACATCAATCGCACCATCACCATTAGCGTCTACCGCAAAGAAATCAACGGTGGCATTGGTGATACTAAGTACCAATTCGCCACTGTTATCAAACACCTCACAAGCATCATCTAAGGAGAAGTTGAAAGTTGCGGTAGCGTCACAAGTTTCATTATTAATGGATGGAAACTCACCCTCTGCCAAATCTGGGCAATCATCCGTAGGGCCACCATAGGGACCAACAGCGAATGTGGGTAAGCTACTATCGTAAACCTTCACAAATTGGGTGTACGTCCAGCGGCCTACATCTTCGTTTGCCGGCACAACGAAATTATTGTCCAGACTGGAATCACAACCAGGCTCAGGGTGATTGCGATCAATGATTGAAGAGTTGTCATCTACGCGTACAATTGGGCGCTCACACTCGTCGACCTCGGTATCATCACTATCCGTTTGGCGCTCGATGAAATAGGCATCTGATTCGCCGTCCCAAATACACCAGTTGATCACATCGTAGGTGATGCTCAGCTTATAGCATTCATCTCCGGTGGCGCTAAAGCGTTGTGGTTCACCTTCGTTGATGATGAGGTTATCACAACCACTAGTTTCAGTATACAATCCTGGAATAGACGGATCCAAACAATCAGCACTCGCATCCGCCGGGAAGTCGATTAGGTAGTTATGTGTCTCGGTTATGGTGATGGTCTGATTACAGCTGTTATTGGAACGTAAAACTTCATTGACATCGATCATACCGTTGCCGTTCGCGTCTCCTGCCGGTTCCAATTGCCAGGCTTCAAAACGGCGTACAATGGTACCCCAACCACAGGCATTGATATTGATCGAAGGCGTGCGTTCTACCAATGTATCCACAGCACAGTTGTCCGTGCCATCCGGGCCTCCGAAAAGGGCTGTCATCATATCTGATGTGGCGCCGAAATCATCTTCGTAGGCATCTTCCACATCCCCTTCAAAAAGGGTTGGGAATTCGGCGCAGGTGACGGTCTGGTTCGCAGGAGCAAAGCAGACCGGGCGCAGTTTATCTTCCGGAATAACCGTTAACCAGCATTGATTGGTATTGCCCACCTCGTCGCTCACCCGCAGTTCTACGGTGATCTCAAGACCTACATCACAGCAGTAGAAATCGACAAAATCGCCCCAAGGCGAAAACTGATTGGAGCTAAAGCCACAATCGTTATCGTTCCAATAGTTACGGCGTACTGCCAAGTCAAGCTCAGTAGAACAATTATCCACTGAACCTTCATCCACTACCGAAGCTAATACCCGGGCAATACCGAAGAGGTCGTTGGCAATATCACCACCACCAATTTGCACATTCAATTGATCATCACAGATCACCGATGGGGCAATTTCATCCCGTACAATGATGGGCATGGTCTCACAAGTCTCGTTACCACAGTCATCCGTGGCGCAGTACTCCAAGAAATAACTGCCCGGAGGAACACTAAAGACCTGGCCCGTGGTGCCACTAAAGAGGAAGTTATCATTTGTATCCGTCACCGTTACTACCAAAGTAGCTGGTCCAGAACAGAAATCGGATAATTCATCCGGTGCCGGAATTGGAATATTGGCGATACAATCAAACGGTGCTGTAGAGAAACGTCGCACATCTGGGAAACCGTCATTATCGTAATCTACCGTTGGCAATACTAAAGTAGGATCAATATCATCTTTGACTTTGATCAGCTGACTAAACTCAATTACTTCGCTGAGATCACACTTATCGAAGATGTACCATTCGCGAATAAAAGAGTAAGTGCTACCGCAAAGATTGATGCGAGGAAGATCTGAAAAAGAAGCCCCAATATTGCAGTATACCTGGTTTAGGTAATGTGCATCGACTTCGGAGGTACTTGGGTCCGCATCAAAAAAGCTGAGTATCGCTGGGAAAGGCAAAACGCCTGCCCCCTCCCCAACTTCTTCGGGGGTAGGATTGATGGGGCCACTGAACTCATCGCAGTCCAGTTCAACGATATTTGGCGGTAGAATTACCTCGTCAATAGTGGGTTTACGGAAGATAATTTCTTGGGTGCAAATATTAGAGATGTTCGGGCTACCCGAGCAAGCTGAATCAACCTTATCCTCCGCAAAGAAAGTTCGGGTGATGACGACATCACCACAGTCCCCATTTTCCTCTACACTATCTGATACGTAGATGCGGACATTATCACAACCGTCAATTACGGTAGGATACCCGGTTTGGTCCAAAATATCGGCTAAACCTGGGTCAATACTTACAATTTGACCGGCACCATCTACAATGTAGGAGGCGGGCAAATTGAGGCGAATTTGATCAATATCAGTACAAAGGAAATCAGCAATTCCCTCAGGGTTGCTACCGCCCGTAATGTTCGCGGGGCAAGTAATTACCGGATCACGGTTATCAAAGGCATTGACTTCACCCCAGCAAGGGAAGCCGCTAATACCGTCCACGAGTACGTTCACTTCGTAGGTGTACAAGCCACACCCACTTAGACTACCGTCATCGGATACCAAGATGCCGTTTTCGTAGATATTGATCTGGAAATCAGAAGGAATGAGACAGCCCCAATCACCTACCAAAACCATTGGTGGAGTAACTGTCGCTCCACAACTCGCGTCCAGGCCCACATTGATTAAACCAATACAGCCTAGGAAAACCGGTGGTTGCGGTTCCATGCTAGCGGTGAGCTGGTTTTGCTCTACACTTACATCACCACACACCAAACCAGCAGCTGGATTATCAGAACCATCCTTTAGCGTAAGCTGATCCGTAATAGCCGTAAAGCTAGCGCCAATGCTGAAATCAAAGGGGGTAGTAAGATCTGGATCAGTCGTTAGGTAATGCAGACCGTGGATACCATAATCACCGATGGGTAAGCCAGCAAGATCTACCGTAATGGTCGTACCGTTCACTGGATTGGCAATGGGATGAACTTGTACCAATTCGTCCGCCTCGTTTACTACCAAAATGGTGTAAGCATAATCACCTGGGATGGAGAGCGGGGTAACAAAATTGGTCAGTTCTACCTCAATTGGTTGGCCTTCGTAGATGCCCAAATCGGCATTACCACACATCACAAGTGCATCATCCGTAACAAGGCGTCCCGGGCTAGGCAAACATTGTGGCTGGTGGATAAAATTATTGCTGGTATGCGTTTCACTACCTGCCGCAACCGTAAAAGTTAGCGGTAGCGTGATGGGTTCCACCCGTTTATAACCGGCATCGAGGATAGTAGCTGATAGATTAGCTTCCGCTAAACGGTATTCTCCGTAAGGAAGATGATTAAACATGAACACACCACCCGCTGCGGTAGTACGAGTCAGTTGTACATCATCTGGGGTGTCGAAAGCTTGATCCAGACCGTACCAGGTCAGGGTATATTCGACACCATCAATGCCTATTTCGTTGAAATCAAAGCCGAAATCATCGTCCGCCCATACTACACCGCCAATGGTGCCGGGCCCGGTGAAGGCCGCATCAAAGGAGAAATCGGCAGCCGTACCTGTGAAAGTGAAGTCTGCCGTACTCATGGGGCCATTACCAGCAGTCGCATCGATGCGGTTGCCATTATCTGCATTTACGTTAGTACTTCCGCCCAAATAACCAAGAGGTGGCTCGAATAGAAAGTAGTAATTACCAGGGGAAACTGCCGTATACCAGTAGTTACCATCCACATTGGTCGTTTCTGGCCCAATGGTCAGTAATTCTGTATCCGTATCCGCATCGTAGAGGCGAACGAGCACTTGTGGTAGTGCTACGTCTGGGCCGTCAAAAGTTCCGTTGTTGTCGAAGTCGATGTAGGTAAAATTCCCCAGATCATCACAAGGGGTAATCGTCAGCGAGGACTGCACCGAAGGACGACAGTTAGGATCAGTAGGATCAGGAGTTAAAATAGCGTATAGGTCATAACTACCCGGTGCTAGATTATCCCCAATTTCGAAGAATTCCGCTTCTCCAGCAGCAGGAGCGGACTGACCAAGAACCGTACCCATCAGGTAAGGGTCGTCGGTGCTGCCGGCAGCTAAGTAGACCAGTAGAACTTCGAAGTTGGCATCACCATTCTCTGCCTGATCCAGATTTTGGAGGCCCGTAGCGTATACTGTAAAGGGAAAACCTTCACAAAAAGACGTAGGTGCATCCAGCCCACCAATGGTAGGACAGGGTGTTTGAGACCAAGCAAACGTAGTAATGAAAAGAAAGAGTGTGAGTGTTATCGCCCGATGAAAAACGGGGACACGAAGGAGAGAGACACACTCGGTGGAGCGTGTAGATTTTTTAGTCATGGGATTATGGTTTAAGACAGCCTTACAGGGTACCACTAAATAGAGTAGTGTTATTGGTTCAAGGATACAAAGGGGATCTCAAAGATGGGTTTCTCTCAAAAACTTCGCTTAAAGATAAGCTTTTGCCTTAATATATAGCAAGTTTTGATCTATTTGCTTGCTTTGTAGCCTTTGCAGGCCCTAAACTGTCTTGGTTCATCCATTTTATTGGATGAATTGCACTTCTTCTCTCCGTCTTGACCACTCTTTGGATTCCTTGGTATTTCTACGCATTAAAGAGGAAGAAGTCACAGCATTTAACAGTTAAAAGAAGTATTTTATGGGGAAGATGATAGGGGCATAAAAACAATCCCGGACAATGGCCTAAACCAAAGTCCGGGATCACAAAACTACATCGTAATTTGGCAAAAACCTCATCCCAACCGAGGCCGGGATGAGTCTTATAAAAATTCCTATGCAGGAACTAGAGCCGATTTTACAGTCTTGATGATACGAGCTGCCACCTTATATGGATCAGCAGCTGAGTTAGGACGGCGATCCTCCAGATATCCCTTCCAACCGTTATCCACAGTTACAACTGGGATACGGATTGAAGCACCACGGTCAGAAATACCGTAGCTAAATTCGTCGATAGATTGAGTTTCGTGTAGACCAGTCAAGCGCAGGTGGTTATCCGCACCGTAGACAGCAATATGCTCTGCGGTAACTGGACGGAAGGCTTCCAGGATTTGCTTGTAAGTCTCCTCTGAACCACAGGTACGCAATGTAGTATTAGAGAAGTTGGCGTGCATACCGGAACCATTCCAGTCGCCCAATACAGGCTTACAGTGCCAGTTGATAGCTACACCATATTTCTCTGCCGTACGCTCTAGTAGGTAGCGGCCCACCCAGATCTGGTCTCCGGCAGACTGTGCACCTTTGGCAAAGATTTGGAATTCCCACTGACCTGCTGCAACCTCCGCATTGATACCTTCAATATTCAATCCAGCTCCAATACAAAGATCCATGTGTTCTTCCACGATCTCACGGCCGTAAGCGTTCTTAGCACCTACTGAACAGTAGTAAGGGCCCTGAGGCTCGGGATAACCTTCAGCTGGGAAGCCCAATGGCTTGTCTGTTGAGGGGTCCCATAGGAAGTATTCCTGCTCAAAACCGAACCAGAAGTCATCATCTTCGTCGTCAATAGTAGCACGACCATTTGATGGGTGAGCAGCACCGTCGGCGCTTAAAACCTCGGTCATTACCAGGTAAGCGTTCGTACGTCCTGGATCAGGATAAATTGCTACTGGCTTCAGCAAACAGTCTGAAGAATTACCAGGAGCTTGTTCTGTAGAGCTACCATCGAAAGACCACATTGGGCAATCTTCCAACTTTCCACTAAAGTCCTTTACAATTTTAGTTTTGCTCCGCAAGCTTTGGGTTGGCTTATATCCATCCAACCAAATGTACTCTAATTTGAACTTAGTCATTTCTGATCAAAAAATTTATAGTTCTGCAATAGGAAAAAGATCTCTTTAATTTAAATTTCAACCATCGAAATCTTGTCCTTTGACAAAGCTCGAAGGCTTAAATTTAGAAAGCGTAAACACCAGCTAAGATGAAGGAAGCCAATGATGAAGTGGCTTTTCCATCCCCGTCCAGGAATACGTCTTCGGAAGCGGAATCCAAGCGGATTTCCGGAATTACTGTCAAGTCACCAAGGGTGATATTAGCCGAAAGCGTGAGATCAATAATGCTAGCAGCGGCATCAAAATCATACGCTCCAATAATACCGTAACCACCGTTGTTTTCTCCAAAGTATTCACCGCGGAAGCCCAGGGCTACTGCATCGCTCAGGGTATACTGCAAATAAGCAGCACCACCGAAGAAAGCAGGATTATCCGTTGCTTCTTCTATTTCTGTAGAATTCATCGTAGCGTTAACACCTACGTAGAAATCTTCCGTCACATCAAAGCCAGCTGTCAAGTCTACCTGGAACAATGATCCCGCACTACCATCAATATCACCGTCCTGATCACCGTACAGCAAGTTTAAATACACGCCTTTGTAACCCACCTGAGCACCCAAACTATACGAACCAATCGTATTGGCCTCAGTGAGGTCAGTTGGATTAAAAACACCGAGCATCAAACTTAAATCTTCACCCAGGCCAAAGTCCGCTTTTATACCCGTATGTGAGAACGGGCCATAAGAGAACATATACGAGGTAGAGTAATTAAAGTTACCCGTCGGTGAAATTACTTCGTACCCCAGGAAAGTATTGAAATTACCCAGCGTCAAAGTCACATTATCACTTGCGTTCCAGTAAACGTACAGCTGATTGACAAAAGTAGAAGCATTGGCTGCAAAACCACCATCAGAGGTGGGTACACCAGAGGCAAAAACCGCATCTCCACCGCGTGGACCAAACACTAAGTCACCGACAAAGCCCGCTTTTTTGCCTTCGTGGGTACCAATCAGGTTAAACATACCCAGGCTAAAGCCCGGTAGATTGGCGAAGGAAGAAACAGGAGCCTGGTCTTCTGTGCTAGCCCGGAAATAGGCATCTGCTGAACCAGAAAAGGTGAATTTAGATTTTTCTTCCTCTTCCTCTTCAACAGCTTCGGCTTCCACCACTGCTGGCAGTGGCTCTTCAATTGGCGTTTCAGCTACATCCTGAGCCTTTGCCCAGAACGAAAACAGTAAAAGAATCAGTATCGTAAGGTTTTGTAATTGCTTTTGCATGATCGTATTGATTTACTAGTGATCAAATGAGGATTGAAAGTCATTCGATAAGGCAAACCAATCCTGCAAAAGCACAAGTCAGACTAAGTTTTCACAGTACTGACTTGAACAAAACACAGCGATGCTGTATTTTTACAGTGAGTTAGGTAGCGGCTTGCCGTTATCTACGGTCCCCGTTGGTGTTGCCGCACCGCGGGGACTTGCAATTTAGAGCAGACAGGTGCTCGGCACTTGCCGGCGCTGAACACCATTTTTTTATCAAACCGAGGACCTAGGTTTTAACAACTGGGCACCTCAATCTGTAGAAGATAGACCATGCCTGCACTTCGTTTCGGCAGACATTGAAGTAGAAGGAAGAAGGAATGAAGTCTCTTTACCTTATACCCTCTACGTTCTACGGGAAGGTTGATCAATCAGTGCTCAAGGACTTTTCCAATAGAGCAGGATCAACCTGACCCATTACTTAATACTCAGTTGAAAGGCAGACTCTTCTACCGACTCTGAGTAAGCGTGCATTTCGTGTTCTTCCACATCGAGCCCTTTGAGCTCTTCCTTTTCAGATACGCGGATTCCGATGGTCACCTTCAGTACGTACATCAAACCGTATGCGAAAGCGAAAGTGAAAGCTACAACGGCAAGGGTACCATACAGTTGAATCCACAGCTGCTTCAAGCTGGCCATAGCACCGAAGATACCTACCGCAAGCGTTCCCCAAATACCGCACACCAAGTGTACTGAAGTAGCACCTACCGGATCATCTACCTTCGCACGGTCGAAGAACACCACCGACAATGGGATAATACAGCCGGCGATGAAACCGATCGCGATGGCAGCCATAGGGCCCATTTGGTCAGCACCAGCAGTGATACCTACCAGACCGCCCAGGATACCGTTCAGTACCATAGAAAGGTCATGCGTCTTAAACATAGCGTAGGAAACAACAAAGGCACCAATAGCACCCGCTGCCGCAGCCAAGGCAGTAGTAACGAATACTAAGGATACGGCTACTGGATCAGCGCTCAAGACAGAGCCACCGTTAAAGCCGAACCAACCGAACCACAGGAGGAATACCCCCATTGCGGCTAGTGGCATACTGTGGCCAGGGATAGGCTTAATTTTCCCATCTACGTACTTGCCTTTACGTGGTCCCAGTACCAGGACAGCAGCCAAAGCAGCAGCACCACCCATGGCGTGTACCAGCGTAGAACCAGCAAAATCGTAAAAACCGGCAGCGTCAAGCCAGCCACCACCCCACTTCCACATACCGGTAATTGGGTACGCCAATGCAACCAGTACTACAGAGAAAATGAGGAAAGAATTGAGCTTAATGCGCTCGGCTACTGCACCCGACACGATAGTAGCAGCGGTAGCAGCAAACATTCCCTGGAAAATAAAGTCAGTCCAGTACGTGTATCCGCCATCGGCGTAGGCAATGGCGCCAGCATCACCCTCCGGCATACTAAGACCGAAGCCTCCGAAGCCGAAGAAAGCACCAGCGAAATCATCACCAGGATACATGAGGTTAAAACCAATGGCGCAGTAAGTGAGAAGGCCAATGGAAATGATCATCGCATTCTTGAATAGAATGTTGACAACGTTTTTCTTTTGTACGAACCCGGCTTCAAGCGTAGCGAAGCCCAGGTGCATAAGGAATACTAGACATGTTGCGACCAGCATCCAAACATTATTTGCGGTAAATAATCCTTGTTCCATGATTGCTCTTAATTGAAGATTGTTTTGCTAGCAAATGGAAAAAAGCAGCCCTGTGAGCTACTAGCCCATTTACGCGATTTTTCAGTAATGTTGAGTTGGAATTTGGTCGGTGGAAAGGGGGGCACTCCAAGCTTCTTGGAGTAAAAGATGGGTTTAAATGGCTTCGGCACCAATTTCGTAAGTGCGAATGCGTACCACGTGCTCGAGATCCATAACGATGATCTTACCATCGCCCACTTCGCCGGTACGGCCCGCAGTGACAATGGCATCGATAATCTGATCTACTTGCTCGGTTTTGCAGAAAATGTCAATCCGCAAGCGAGCGATGTAGTCTGAATCGTAGACGCTACCCCGGTACATGAGCTGTTCGCCTTTTTGCAAACCAAAGCCTTTTACTTCAGTAAGGGTAAAAAAGTTCACCCCGATAGCAGCTAGTGCATCCCGGATGCGCTCAAAGCGCGACAAACGCACTATAGCTTCGATTTTCTTCATCAGTTTAGTAATTTAGCGGTTAATGAAATTAACCAGAGCTCTAGTTGAAGAGGGCAAAATGCTTACTCGTTTGTAAGACTTATCCTCCTCTTAACAACAAATCTACTGGCACCCCCAAGCCTGACCTAACCATTGTTGGTACGTCTATGTTACTCCTACCAGCCACTTTTGGGGATTAAAAAACTGATTATCAGCGACTAACAAGTCCAAATTCTCGCATGCCTAGGAAGAATCGAGACCCGCTATTTAGGCTAATAAAAACGTTGACGAAGCCGGAAAAGAGACATTTCCGCCTCTACGCCAATCGTACCATGGGCAACCAGGAGCGAAAATTCATGGTGCTCTTTGACTTGCTGGACAAGCAAGATGCTTACGACGAGAAACAGGTACTCAAGAAACTACCCGGCAATACGACCAAAGCGCGCTTATCCAACCTAAAGCGCCACCTTTTCAAGCAGTTGATGACCAGCCTGCGACTGACTTACATCAATAAGCAGATCGATATTGAAATCCGTGAGCAATTGGACTTTTCCCGCATCCTTTACAGTAAAGGCCTGTATATGGAAAGTTTGCGCCTACTGGAACGCATCAAACAGATTGCCATTGACCACCATCAGGATATCTTGCACCTGGAGATTATCGAGTTTCAGAAGCTGATTGAATCGCGGCACATTACCCGTTCACGTCAGGTGGAAAAGAAAATGGAGCGCCTGCTAGAAGAATCCACCTTGCGCAGCCGGATTACGCAGACGGCTAGCGAGATGATCAATCTTAATATTCAGATTCACGGTTATTACATTGTGCACGGTTTCGCCACTACTCCGGAGGAGGTCCAGGCCTTAAATAAGGCTTGGCGCAATATGCAACCCGAGCATTTCAACAACCGTTTTGCGGATACCTTCTTCGAAAAAACCAACCGCTTCCAGTCCTACCTTTGGTACCGCTACATCCAACTGGATTTTAAAGGGGCACTGAGCCACGCCATGGAATGGGTCATGCTGTTTCAGGTACATAAGAGCATGCAACTAAAGGATCCGGACTTGTACATGCGTAGCTTGTATTACCTATTGGTATTTCTGTACCTCATGGACGATAGCGCTAGCTACAGACGCTACCTTAAAGAACTGGAAACCTACGTTGCTGATCATTACGACCAGTTGAATCGCAATAGTCAGCATGTATGCTTTGTTTATCTCTACCTGAGCCGTTTCAACCACTATTTTCTCAAGCAAGATTACAAAGCAGCCTACCAGTTTATTCCGCGCGTCCTGAAACAGCTGGATCACCACAGTATTCTGATGGATGATCACCGGATCTTGCTGTTTCACTATAAATGTGCTGCTGCCGCCTTTGGCCACGGAGCCTACGAAGAGGCCATGGAGCACCTACACCCCATCTTGCACCAGGGAGATAAGCCGCTACGCAAGGATATGGAGATCAATGCTCGCCTGCTAGAACTACTCTGCCTTTTTGAGACCCAGGCACTGGATCGTATGAGCTACCGACTCATCTCATTTGGCCGCAGCGTGGTGAAGTCAAAAGCTGTGACACCACTGCAACTGCAAGCGCACAAGATGCTGAGGGCCTTGCTACAGGTGGTCCCTTCTGATATGCCCGCCTTCTTCCGCAAACAACTGAAGATTTTCCGAGCCGGATTAAAACAGCCGCGGGAACAGCTGTTTTTAAAGTATTTGAACTGGGTAGAGTGGCTGGAGGGGAAGGGTTGATGCTTGTTCCTAAATCCGTTTCGCAGAATTTTTGAGCGACAAATAGCGCGACTGCCCTGGCAGGAGCACGGCGCCAGGATGGCGCGAGGGCTAAGGATAGCAAGGCCGACCGGCGGGAGCGCCTGAATAGCCTGACGCTACCCCGCTACTAAGGCGGGGTAAAGCGGAGCCCCATAGCTGTACTTATAGGAGCTACAAGTTCTCGGAGAACTACATAAATAGCGGAATAAATTCCGCGGAACCATAAATGAGGCGAATTAGATTTCAAAGTCAAAAATCCCTCCGAAACAACTAATATCCGCTACCCCTATTAGCAATTATTCCTGCCGGATGGCCTCCACCGGATTGCTTAAGGCAGCGCGTAAGGTTTGTGAACTCACCGTGAGGAACGCAAGTAGCACTACCCCTAGCCCAGCACTCAGGGGCAGCCACCAGGGAAAATCAATTCGGTAAGGGAAATCTTCCATCCAAATGGTGATAAAATACCAGCACAAGGGCAAGGCCAAGCAGAGTGAAATACCGATGAGCCAGACAAAGTCTTTAGCCAGTAATACTAAGATTTGACTAGCCTGGGCACCTAGCACCTTACGAATGCCAATTTCGCGGAAGCGACGTTTGGTAAGCAAAGCTGCTAAGCCAAACAGACCAAAGCAGGAAATAAAGATGGCTAAGAAGGCAAAGTAGCCAATTAAAGTACCCAATTGATCCTGAGCTTCGTAGGCTTGATCCAGGGTCTCATCCAGGAAATTGTACTCGAAGGATTTTGCGGGAAAGAAATCTGCCCATTTCTCCTCCATAAAGGCTAGGGTCCCCGCTAAGTCGCCATCTTTGAGGTGTACATTGAAATAGCCGAAGGAGCCGGCGTTGACCTCCATAATAAGTGGCTCGATGGCTGCGAGCATACTTCGGAAGTGGAAATCTTTGATTACGCCCACCACTTTTCCTTCTTTTCCTTCCACCACCAGGCGTTGATCCAGGGCAGCTTCGGGGCTATCCCAGTTCAAGTCCTTCACTGCTTGCTCATTGATGACAAAGCTACTGATGTGATCCGTTCCGTAAGACAGGTCAAATTCTCGCCCAGCGACTACCTGCAGTTCGTAAGCCTCCGCAAAGTCGTAATCTACGGCATAAACCGGAGCAAAGAAGTTGTCTTCTTGTAGCACCTTATCCGTCCACACATTGCGGCTCACGGCGCCCATACCTGGAGGTGCTACGCTTTGGGTTACCGCCTTAATATTGGGATGCTTGAGGAGTTCTTCGTCAAAGGCATTCATGCGCTGTCGGATATTGGCATCTCCTGGTCTAAAGACGGAATTGATATTGTTTTGGCTATTAAGCGGCAGCGTGATGACTTGTTCTTTGGCAAAGCCCAGGGGCCGGCCGCGCAGATAATTCATTTGCTTGAAAACAATAGCAGTTCCGCTGATAAAAGCAATAGCCACAACGAACTGGGCTGTCATCAGCACCTTGCGCAGGGCCACTCCGCCTAAATTTGCATTATCAGAACGGTTCTGTAATACTGCTAATGGCTTAAAGCCACTGAGGTAGAAAGCCGGATAGCTGCCCGCTAATAATCCAGTAAGCAGAAACACCAGTAGGAAGAGGAGCAGCAACTGTCCATCACGATAGAACGAAAACTGCAGCTCTAAGCCCGTTAGGCTCGCCAGCGCAGGCAGCGCCAACCAAACGAGCAACATAGCTATGGCCAAAGCAAAGGCAGTGAGTAAAAGTGATTCTCCCAGAAATTGTCCGAGTAAAGCTGGTCGCTTTGCACCGAGCACCTTACGCATGCCCACCTCACGAGCTCTACTCAGCGAGCTAGCGGTAGATAGGTTGATAAAGTTAAATACGGCAATGAGAACCGTAATAATACCAATGGCCAGGAATAAACGGAGCAGCGCTGGATCCGCCGGCGGCTTGGCCTGCGTATTTGCTTGTGATTCAAGGTGGATATCGCGTACCGGAGTGAGGAAGAAACTTTGTTTTTCGCGAAAGCGTTCGTCCCCTTTATTAAGAATAAAACTTTTGGTGCGAGCATCCACTTTTTCAGCGGTGGCTCCTCTATTCAGTTTCACGTAAGTGTAGCTATGGGAAGCAATCCAATTATTGGCCAGCACACTACTGACAATTTCCCGGGCATTCTCTGGTTCAACCTCCACCATGTTATCGTAGTGGACCAACATATCTATATCAAGATGGGCTTGATCTGGCCAGTCTTGCACCACCCCTTTGACGAGGAACTGATCAAAGTCTGCTAGTTGGAGTCGCTCTCCTAATACATCCTGGCGGCCAAATAAACGTTCGGCAGTACTGGCGCTTAACACGACCGAAAAGGGTTCACGGAGGGCGTCTCGAGCATTGCCATAAAGGAAATCAAAGCCAAGAATGGAAGTGATGGTAGAATCCGTGAAGTAGGTATTGCGAATTTCCAATTGCTGCCCCGTGTTGACTACTTGAACGCTGATTTCTCGGGGGTACATTCGGCCTGCTTTCTCTATTTCTGGAAAGTAGGCCGGCAACTCTGCGGCTACCGTGGGCGGGATACGCGCAAAGGTCATGGTCTCATCGAGAACCAGTTCATAATCTAACCTAAACACTCGCTCCAAGTCCGGATGAAACTGATCGTAGCTACGTTCGTGTTGAACATAGATGACAATCATGAAACAACAAGCTAGCCCTAAGGCCAGACCAAGAATATTGATAGTGGAGGCAGTACGGGATTTCCAGATATTGCGCAGGGCAATCTTCAGGTAGTTACGAAGCATGAAACAGGTGATTTCGTCTAGTATCAAGGTATCCCCTTTAAGACGATCCTACCAATTTTTCGTTGCAGCAAAACAGTGCTTCATTGCTTTAGCATCATTAGTGCTAGCAAATCCAAACTCGAAACCTGATCTCACTCCCTTATTGGAAATACTACTTTTGCGCACTCAGCATAGCGGCTACACTGTTCATATTGAGCACTTTTAATGCAAAGCGCAGAATGACAAACAGTTGCGTCAAGAAAAGCGAAAGAAGTATGGTACCCAGCGACTGGATTGATAAGATAGAATTCAAGGTGTAGTTTAGGCCTAGCAGGGCTAAGCCCACCAACAGGACCAGGGCATAAAGGGAATAGATTTTGATAAAATGCCGACGAATAAACTTTCCAGCTTGCCCCACAGGAGGCCAAATCCAACGGGCATCGGTATGAACCAGTTGTAATTTTGCATAATCATGCCAAAGCATGGGAAGTGCAGCAAATACAACGTACAACGGAACCAGCCAACGCAGGCAAGAGGTGATAATGCCTTCATTTTCGAGTGCGGCCGGAGAAAACCCTTTAGTCACCTTTAAGTACAACCAAATGAAAATACCCAGTACAATACTGTGTAGTACAATGAAAAAGAGGCTCAGGCGGAGCATTCGCCAGAAGTACGCGCCGCTGCTGCCCCAGAAAAGGGTATTACTAAAAGTAGTGGGTTGATCAACTACCGTCTTGGTCAAGCCCCCCGCAAGAAACACCAACAACAGAAACTGGACCAGCAAAATTAGTAGCGACTGGTTGAGCAGCGGTGTAAGCGCCGAACCATAGTTTTGTAGAAAGTCATTGAGATAGGTATAGTTAAATCCAGGAATCAGCTCATCCAACAAGAGCGTATTTCCAGTATGTGCAAGCAAGGTAGCACGAAACGGCAAGGCAGCAACCAGTGCCAGCCCTAACCCGCAAAGCCAGTAAACAAGGGTGATTTTCCAGTAGCGAATGGTCATTGCTAGGCCTGCTCGCAAAGCTTCACCGATGGTAGGAGTATTTTGCTCCACGATGCTTGAGTTTTCCATATTTTCTAAGCGAGTAAAGACATATTAGCCATGATACTTTGCAGCCAGCCTACAACGGAGACAAAGTAACGGAAGATCCCAGTTTGCTCTGGTTCTTGGGTAAGGCTATTATTCAAGACGTTACGATCCATAGCTATCTTGAAGTCGGGATCGATTTCCGCGCTCACAATTTTACGGTTTCCTAGGTACACCCACTCTTGACTTCTGGCCTTTCCGTCCCAGGGTTCGGTGATCTGCTCCCCGTCATCAAAGGTGATTTGCACTTCTTGCGGGGTCGCAAATTCTCCATTGCGAAACACGATAACTTTTGCCTCGTACTGCTGTTCCCCTTCAATCCTTGTATCATTTTCACAATCCTCGGTATTCTCAAAAAATCCGACGGGAGCCGTCACGGGCTTATTGATGATATCGTGGATGGAGTAGTCACATTCGGTAGTTCCGTAGATCATCTGTTGTAAGAAATCGCCGACTACCAGACCTAGCTCAGCACCGCCTTCTTTGCCCGCTACCTCCATTGCCACCTCCTCAAAATCGCGACTACAGGGATGCTTAAACTTCCAGCGCTGAAAGTAGGTGTACATGATTTTTTGCATGCAATCCTCCCCTACTATTCCCTCTAATGTTCGTAGTCCCACCGCCGCTTTACCGTAAACTATCTGCGCATAGCTCCCGTGCTTAAAATGCCAACCGTAGTCACTAATGGGGTTCACCTTGATATTAGGAGCGTTGAAAAACCGGCCACGCCGCAACTCCTGTGAACCAATTCGTACGTCCATAAACGGCCAGGCGACGGTACCTTCTGGGTAGTACTTATCCAAAATCTTCGCCTCAAAGTAAGAGGTAAAGCCTTCGTCTAGCCAAGGCTCCTCTTGCTCATTGGAGGCAACCATTTGCATGAAATACTGGTGGATTAACTCGTGAATGACCAGCGTCTCCGTTGTTTTGATGCCCTTCGGCAAATTACATAGCGTAGGAACGGTAACGAGCGTCGGATACTCCATTGCACCCGAGTTCAATCCGTAGAATGGTGGGCTAACAATAGTGAGCGTTGGATAGGGATAGGGTTCCAAATAATCAGCCAAGTAATCCAAGGTATGCTTGGCTGCTTGTAGGAATCGGTCCTCATTACAGCGGTGTTCTGGCCGAACGAGCAAGGTAATATCCACATCGCGCCACTTATCTTTCACTACTTCAAAACCGGGATGCGCGGTCCACGCAAAATCAATCACATCTTCCGCCAGGTAGCGGTAGGTCGTGCGGTCACCCGCTTCTTGTTGCTCCACTAAAAAGCCACTTGCTCCCACTACATGATCAGTCGGCACATTGAGTTGCACATCGTACACGCCAAATTCTCCAAAATATTCCGTGGAAGGATGATACTGATGACAATTCCACTGCCCCTCTACCGCAAAGCGACTACCAGCCGGCTCGTACACCCCTAATTTAGGATACCACTGCACCATAAAAAAGTAGTCCTTACTGAAACCAGTGCGGATCATTAGTGGTGGTATTTGCGATTGCCAATCCATCTCCAGGCGGTAAGCCGCGTAAGGTAAAACTGGCTCAGTCAGTTGCAGATCCAGTACGGTATGATCATTGACATTATCGTCATCCGGCTGCACGTACTGTAGCTGTGCGGTAAGGTTGTTGCCCTGTTCGTCCACCACTTTAGTGACTTCTATCCAGCTCCAGATGCAGTCTTCAATTTCGTCCTGCGGTTTGGTACGAGGTATGCGGCCAGTCTCGATGAAGAAATCGGTCTTGTTGTTTTTCCACGCATTATAGTACATGTGGAAGCGCATATTGTGGATCGTATCGGCTGAAGGATTGATGAAGGTAAGGGTCTGTTTGGCTTGCACCTGTTTGTTCTCTACATCCAGAAAGATATCCATATCATAACTAGCCGTACGTGGAGACAGCGGCTCAGGGAAAGATTGCGCCCAGAGCGTATCTGCCCCTACCAAAAGGAGGTGCACAGTGATAAGTAGTTGGAGAAACCGAAGGATGTTCAAGGGCATACCGCACGAATTGTGATCAGGGAACAAAAATAAAAGATTGGCGGTTGAATTTTGGTTAAAATGCGTATGAGAAAATCAGTGGATGAGTAAGGAAGATGGGTAAGAAAAAAAGGGTAGATTTGTTGGTGGGGTATGGAAGCCCCTTGGGAGGGGCCCCACCCGTTGCCTGAACGCCTTGCCGCAATTATTCCCAAAGGGAACGCATGGGCATTATGCTACCATTACTTATCCATGCGATAAGTACCAAACGTTTGCCTACAATTGCTTTTTGATTTCCCTATTTGCCTTGGGGAAAGGCAGCCTCGGGAGAAGGTAAATTACCTAAAGAGTTTGGCAGAATGCCTAACAGAAAGATAAAGATACAAATCAATTATTAATTATACAAAACAAACAGAAATTGCCACTTCAGGTTTCGGTAAAAAACGCTGTCACTTCTCTTCTCGTCATGGCATCCTGCCTGCTCACTACCGCACTTTCGCTGCAGGCCCAGGCTGACACTATCCCTGCTGAACCCATTCCTGACCTCAATGAGCAACGCTTAGAAGATCTACTGCAGGACAACGAAGAAGAGTCCGAATTTGATTTTAACACAATCTTCGAAGACCTGGCCGCTTACCGCGAAAATCCCCTAAACCTAAACGAAGCCACAGAACTAGAGCTCCGCGAATTAGGCCTACTCAGTGACGTCCAGATCAGCAATCTACTCAATTATCGTGATCAACTCGGTGGTTTTCTTACCATCTACGAACTCCAGGCTATTCGTGGCTTCGATCTACCAGCCGTTCGGCGCCTTCTGCCTTTTGTTTCCCTGCGCAGTGATGTGGACGACTTCCAGGCGGGCCTGGGTACCATGTTAACTACTGGTGATAACGAACTTTACCTGCGTTGGAATCGACTATTAGAGGAGGCTCGCGGATTCCAGCCGGTACCTGAGAACCCCGATAGCACCCCCTACGTAGGCGACCCGAACCAATTGTACCTGCGCTATCGGCATACCTACAGCAATCGATTAAGCTATGGCTTTACCGCCGAAAAAGATCGCGGAGAAGAGTTCTTCCGGGGCAGCAATCGTAAAGGATTTGATTTCTACAGTGCTCACCTCTTTCTTAAAGACTATAACAAACGCATTCGAGCCGTTGCCTTGGGTGATTATCAGGCCAATTTTGGTCAGGGCCTCATCCTGTTTACTGGTTTCGGCTACGGCAAAAGTGCGCTTACGACCAGTGTGCGCCGCGGTGGCCGGACCCTACGCCAGTACACCTCGGTCAATGAAGCTAACTTCCTGCGTGGTGCCGCCACTACCCTCCAGTTCGGCGACCATTTAGAGGTAACCGCCCTGGTATCCAGTCGGGGACGAGATGGCAATCTGATTATCGTTAACGATACGATCGAAATCGAACTGGATGGCTCTTTCTCTCAGTTCAGTTCGCTCAACCTTAGTGGTCTGCACCGAACCCCAAACGAAATTGCCGACCGCAACGGTATCCGGCACATTGCTGCCGGTGGATCGGTAAAATGGCAAGCGGATAAAGGTCATATTGCACTTAACGCCATCCATCATCAACTCGATAAAGAATTAACCCTTACTCCTCGAGTATATAATCGCTTTTTCTTCCAGGGCGACCGTCTAACCAACCTGAGTCTAGATTATAGTTGGCGTTGGCGTGGACTCACCTTTTTTGGAGAAACAGCTATGAGTGACAATGGCGCAGTAGCTACCATAAACGGCCTGCTCACCACACTTGATCGCAAAGTTAATCTGGCTATCTTTCAGCGGGCGTATCCCCGCGACTTTCAAGCCTTACTAGGCAATCCAATCGGTGAAACTGCGGGCGGACGTAACGAAAATGGCGTTTACTTCGGTGTCGAAATTTTCCCTGCCAAACACTGGATCATCAGTGCCTACTACGACATCTGGCAGCACCCTTGGCTGCGTATCAACGCCGACGCCCCCTCTCGTGGACACGAGTACCGCTTCCGAATAACCTACTTCCAAAAGCGCGAGCTTGATCTCTTTCTGGAACTCCGCAATGAGATCAAAGAGATCAATGTACGCCCGGTGGACAGCAATATCGACGCACTGGTTCCCCGTCAACGCCTGCAACTCCGCTTGCACCTAGCCTACCGCATCAATCAGGCCCTGGAATGGCGCAGCCGCATCGACTGGGGCCAAACAGATAACCCCATTAACGAGCTGCAAGACGGTTTTGCCATCTATCAAGACCTCCTCTACCGTCCTACTGGCTCCCCCTGGAGTTTCACCAGTCGCATCGCCTACTTCGATACGGATGGCTTTCAAGTACGTTTTTACAATTACGAAAATGGCCTACTCTATAATTTCCGCATCCCACCTTACTACAATCAGGGTAGCCGTTTCTACATCAACGTACGTTTCAAGGGCATTAAAAACCTCATGCTCGAGGCCCGCTATGCCCGTCTCTTCTGGGCTAATCCAGACAGCATTGGCTCCGGCCTAGAAGCCACCGGTGAGCCTACCCGTACAGAGCTAGGTGCGCAGATCAAATGGTCATTTTAGAGCTTTAGGGGCCATACCGCCGAGGGGCGGTACCGGGTCATCCGCTCTTATGCATGCCACGCTCGCCGGAGCCCAGCGTAGGCGAGCATACCGCTTCTACCCCTTGTCCGGGCAGGGTGGTTATTTAGTTTTTTAAGGACATGCAAAAAAATTAAAATACTGATTATCAGCGTTTTAAATTTCGTGAACACGCATTAATGTGTTAATGTATTTATATAACGAGTCTCATTTTTTGACACCGATTTTCAAAAAATAAAATCCCGGACAGCATCACTACCATCCGGGATTCTTTTATCCAAGTTCTCCGAGAACGATACTCCCCTCCCTTGAGGGAGGGGCCGGGGGTGGGTCTACTCCACCACTATCATCTGCCGCGCCGCTTTATGCTCCGAGGTCTCAAGTGTATAACTCAACACCCCACTCGCACCCTGCAACTGGCCCTTCGTTACATTGATCGTATTGTACCCAGCAGCATACTCACCGCGGATAATCTGCAGTACCTGACCACTGGCATCACTAATCGTCAAGGTCGCTTTACTGTCTTCTGGTAGATTGAAGCTGATCAGTGTGCCCTCCCAGAAGGGGTTAGGGCTGTTCTGATACAACTCAAATACTGGACCAGTGGCTAAACCTTTGGTAAACTCAATCCCCAAAGCTTGCACCTCTTCTCCCTCGGTGAGGGAGATGTCCGCCAGGACAGAGGGAGCCTCGTACGCCTCAGATACCGTGTAGCGGTCATTAATGCTCAGTACTTCGCTTAGCTGACGATTATCCGTTGCGCGGATAACTAGGCTGAACAAGACTGAACTGCTAGTCGTACGGACGCATTGCAATGCGTCCCCACAATTCCAGGACATGGTTAGAAGGCCTTGATCGATGAATGGTAGACCAAAGTTGCCTTCTTCTGCCAATGCGTATTCAATATCCACTAACTCTGCTCCTTCAATCTGCAGCGTTCCTTGGTAACCCTTGATCTCACTCAAGTTCTCACCAGTAATCGCTACGGTATAGGTATTACCTGCTTTCAGGGCAATGTCCTCGGCTTGTAGATGGAAGATGCCTTCCAGATTACGGTCATCACTTGCTAGGGCATTCGCCTGTGCACTTCCATTCACATCACCAATCTTAACACCCACAAAGTCCGCATCCAGTAGATCACCCGCTAGGTCATTCTCACTGATCAACTCTGGGAACACATCCAACCATGGGTTGGTCAGGTCCGTCCAGTCATGATCCGCATCCACAAAGCGCCAACTGGTGTTGTTCGGGAACTCTGTGGTGATATTCAAGATCAGTTTGCGGATCTGAATCAAGTCCAAAGTGGTAATCGTATTCGAACGGTTTGCATCCGCCGCAATCATCTTGTACGGACTATCCAGTGGATTCACATTCAAGACGTGTTGGGAGATCTTAATCAAGTCAAAGGTCGTCACACCGTTGAGTGGATTCGCATTCAGGTATGGAGTAACTGTGTAGTCACCGCCCAGTGGTAGACCAGCGAAAGAGTAAGTGCCATCACTTGCGGTCATCATCATGTTATCCACTAG
>JBCBEC010000056.1:29314-49599 GCA_038528965.1 Bacteroidota bacterium
GTTACTCGGAACTGACCCGCTCCATTGGTCTCTGGTCCCTGACCGGTACAGTCAAAGATTGGTGAGCCTTCAAAGTCAGATGCCCAGATCGCCATCTCACAACCTGTATTATCCTCGTTCGGCATTAGTGTTACCGTAAGTCCATTGATACAGATTGGCGCTGGTCCTTTGCAGTCTATTACATCAAAGGTGATGTACTGACTGGTTTGGTTACCACAACCATCTTCTAGTAGGATACGTACGACGTGGAAGACGTTCGCTCCCATCTCTTCGGTGATGATTGGATAAGTTCCATCAAAGGAGTAAGTGCCATCTCCATTATCAGTGATGTTACCGATTACGTTGAAGTCTGCTGCAAATTCACTGCTCTGGATTTGACCATCTCCACTCGCATCTACCGCGAAGGCGTCTAGTTCAGCACTTACAATACTGATGACTAAGTTGCCATCATTATCAAACAACTCACATTCATCCGTTACTGAGAATGGTATGCTAAAGTTGCCGCTACACTCCTCCTGCGCTAAAGCTCCGGCGGACGCGGCAAACTGACCTGGAAGTAGGTCTGGACAGTTATCCGTTGGGCCGCCAAATTCACCCACACTTACTACTGGAGCACTGCTATCGTACACCTTCACAAATTGGGTATAGATGTAACGGCCGTAGTTAGGCAAGGTCGGTGAGTCACAGTTAGGCAGGGAGGAGTCGCCATCGCGATCAGAGTGACGGCGATCGATACACAGACCATCATTGTCATTATAGGTCACTACTGGACGCTCATTACCTTCTACTGCTCTATCAATTGGCAGGCTCTCGCCATCATCTTCGGTCATGCGTGGAATCACATAGCCCGTGTACTCTCCATCCCACAGACACCAGTTGATCACATCATAGGTGATCGAGTACTTGTAGCACTCATCGCCAGTAGCTGTAAAGACCACTGGATCGCCGATGTTCACACTTAATACATCACAACCATCCGTGGAAGTGATTACCGTTGGTACATCAGGATCACCGCAGTCTGCAGCAGCATCTTCTGGGAAGTCGATGGTGAAGTCGTGGACCTCGGTAATAATGATGGATTGTGAACAGCTATTGGTGGAGCGGAATACCTCATTGATATCAATGGCTCCATTGCCGTTCACATCACCCTCTGGGCGTAGCTGCCATGCTTCAAAACGACGTGTGATGGATCCCCATCCACATTCGTTGATGTTGATGTTGGGTGTACGCTCTACGATGGTGTCTACCGCACAGTTATCTGTTCCACTAGCTGCTCCAAAGATCGCGTTCATCAGATCGGATGTGCCGCCGAAGTCTTCATCGTAGGCTGTCTCAATGTTGCCTGGGAAAGTTAGTGGTAACTCATTACAAGTCAAGCTTACGTCTTGAGGTGCATAGCAGGATGGGTTCAGCTTATCCTCTGGTGTTACGGTCATCCAGCAGGTATTCTGATTACCACTCTCATCGGTTACTCTAAGTTCGATGGTGATCTCGTTTGCGATATCACAGCAGTAGAAATCGACAAACTCTCCCCATGGACTCCAGCGGTTCGCGCTGGCATCACAAGTACCATCTCGCCAGAAGTTACGGCGTACCTCCAAGGTCACTGTACCACAGTTATCGTTCGATCCTCCGTCGATGTCTTCGGCAAAGACTCTTGCGATACCTTCAATGCCGTTCAAGACATCACCGCCTCCAATGGAGACATTTAGCTCATCATCACAAATCGCGTTGGGTTCAATCTCATCGGTTACTACGAGGGTGTATTCCTCGCAAGTCTCATTGAGACAGTCATCTTCTGCACAAATGATCAGCGTATGCGTACCGATTGGTGCTTGAACGATATCACCATCACCTACATTACCACCGGCGAAGAAGGTCTCGCCAAAGGCCAGGATGGTGTAAGTTGTTGCGGTAGCGCTTGAGCAACCATTACCGTCTGTCACAACAGGAGTTGGGATCAAAATATTGGCTACACAAGCCAAAGGTGATGCACTCACATGAATGGTCTCATCTATACCGCTCAGTTCAGGACCTGTATAGTCTTTCACCTTAATCACCTGGCTGTACAGCAGATTGCTGGCAGGATCACACCAGTCCTGAATCGACCACTCGCGCACAAAGGAGTAGCCGCCTTCGCACAGCTCAATACGTGGACTATCACTGTAGGTTACGCCCAGGTTGCAGTAGGTGGCATCGCCATCCAGCACAATATTGTCCCAGGCGGTCCGTAACCAAGGTGCACCGGCATACGAGGGTCTAGGGTTTTCATCCGGACCACCAGCACTGCCATCGGTGTCGAATACCTGATCGCATTCAATCGTCAACTCAGATGGAGGTAAGAAGACATCGTCTATCGTTGGTTTCCGTACGGTAAAGACCTGTGTACAGCTTACACTACGCTCCTCTCCCGGGCAACCATCTTCTCTAAATTCAGTGGCGGTATAGGTTACAATAACCTGTTCATCAGCACAATCACCTGTCACAACGTGTTCGGTGGAAACCGTTACGGCTACCCGATTACAGTTATCGAATGCTTGTGGCAAATAGAAGCGTAAGCGCCCCAAGCGGCCCAATAAATTGTACGCAATGTAAGCCTGCACATTTCCATCGAATAGTAGGTTGCGAGTAGCGAAATCATCAATACCTTGCTGCCCCGAAAAATTAGGGTTTGAAATATAAGTCACTGGTTCTTCAAGAAGAATCTCTTCTATATCGCTACAGACCAGGTCGCGAACCCCCAAGACCCGACCTCCGATGAATCTGAAGTCCTCCTCAGAAAAGGACATTAACGGATTGCCTTGATCATTGAATTCTTGTACCACGAATACCTGACCTAATGCAGATGGATCATCATTAGTCACTACAAAGGTGTAAAGCTGACTCTCCAAAGCCGGCAGCTCCACCGTAATAGATCCCGTATACGGATCGTACTGCGCATCCAGTTCACCGCTTGCTGAGGTAGCAAAGATATTCTGGCATGGATGCGCCGGATCAAACGCACCTTGGTAGATGTACAGCTGTGTACTATTTGTGCTTCCGCCCATTAGCTCTCCGCCGACCAGATAAGTAACTGTACTTGGTTCTCCGTTGAAGGAGTTAGCTGTTGCGGTAAATACCTCGTAAGGATGTTCACCGGGAAGAATATCCGGCTTGGTTAAACACGTAATCGTGCTAAAATCCAGCGTAGGCTGTGTTACATCCAGTGTCCCGGCGGCTCGGACGTTGGAGAAAAAGGTATTGGCATCACTCACATCATCCTGGCAGACAACCACAGGGTCCGTCTTGTCTTCGGCAAGAATTTCACCCCAGCAGATGTAAACTACTTCTCCATCCTCCACCAACTCAATCATATAATTGTGATCGCCACAGCCCGTCAAAACATCTGTGTCCTGACCATCCAGCATGATATTGTAGCTATCAATACAATCATCAAAGCCGGTGACCAGCATATCAGGTGTGATCAGAGCGGAACACTCCTCATCCAGTGTTACATTGATATCCGCAATACAGCCAAAGTTGAACGGCACTGCACTATCATCAATCTCTACGATTGCTATACACATCGAAGTGTTACCCGCACAATCCTCAAAGGTCATTTCAACTTCTGCTCCGCCAATTGCGCCGATCGTCAGATCAATATCATCACAGTTGAACATCGTTTGATCGATGCTGTAAGTGAAGTCATCATCACAGTTATCAGAAGCTCCTGCCGCAATCGCGTCGATGTCCGCTTGCGTTAACGTGTACATGCCGGCCTCGTTTAAAAAGATGCGGATCGTGTTACACACTGCTACTGGTGGAGTTGTGTCTTCCACGGTGATGCGTTGCGTATGCGATACGGGGTTACCACAATCATCTTGTGCAGACCAAGTGCGGGTCAGCAAGTATTCTTGTGGACAGTCGGTATCGGTGCGTACTTCGTTGAAGCTTACTGGTACTTCTGGATCACAGTTGTCCGTAGCCGTTAGTACAGCAGCCATTGGTACAGCGTCGCACTCGACTGTCATATCCGTTGGTAAGGCTTCGTTGAAGCTTGGTGAAGTGGTGTCTTGTACGGTCACGACTTGCGTATGCGTGATACCAGGATTACCACAATCGTCTGCTTCTGTTGTCCAGGTACGGGTCAGGATATAGGTCTGAGGACAAACGCCATCAGTACGTACTTCCATAAAGCTGACCATAATAGCTGGGGTACAGTTGTCAGAAGCCGTTAGTGTGGCAGCCGCTGGTATGGCATCACACTCTACTGTCAGATCCATAGGTAGGGCTTCGTTGAAGCTTGGCCTATCGGTATCTACCGTGAAGGTGAAGGTATGCTCGCAGGTATCACTATCACCGTTTTGATCGGTAATGGTGTAGGTGCGGGTAAGCGCACGGGTACAGCCAGTATCACTGATCGCATCACTGCTCGTTAGCGTTAGCGTTCCACAGCCGTCTTCTACCGTTGGCAGGGCCGGATCTGGATTTGGATCACCTAGCAGATTGAAGGTAGTTGCTGCAACAGGAACTATTGGGTTACAACCCATTGGCAAACCAAAGTCGTCAGCCGGGCAAGTCAAAATTGGCGGTAGACCACCTACTTCAACTACTTTCTGCACCGTTTGGGTACAACCCGGTGCAGCTGGAGTTGTGCCACCATCCGGCGAAACGCCGCCATTGTCATCATCCGCACCATCGTAGGTCATGACTACCGTGTAGAACCCAACACCCAAGGCTATCGGGTCAAATTCTGTAGCAGGTGTTCCATCAATCGTGAAGGTTATGGCATCATCGGTACCACCATTGGTATCCGTTCCATCAAGGGTGATAGCCGATTCAGTGCTACAAATGAAATCAGGTAAGGCTGGATCAAATACGGGATTGGGATATTGGCAAAGATTACTGATACTCTGCACTGTATTGAATGGACTTCCAAGGGCAAACGGTCCTTCTACCGTTATGCTGTACGCTATTCCATCTACGTGTACGAAGGGTAGTTCATATGCACCATTGGTAGCATTGAAGGTCAGTGTTACAGAACCGTCGGTAGCTATCGGTACACCAGCACTTTGCACGCCGATGGTCGGAATATTGTAAGCATCCGATGCCCCCGTCGCAGCAGTTACAGTCCAGACTTGATTGCTAGGTAGTGGTGTTCCATTAGCATCAATGATGGCAACAATTTCGCTGAATTGACCATCCGCACCTCCTGTTCCCATATCTAAATCTATGATACTTGCGTTATCCAGGCAGCTACAAGGATCTTGCACTGCTACTTCACAAGCAACAATCTCAATCTCAGCAGTAGCTGTATTAGAACAACCGTTATCATCAGTCACGGTGTAGGACAAAGTCAAAGTACCAACACCGGCAACCATAGGATCCAGGAAATAGGTACTACCATCTCCTCCATCCGTAATGCCTGGGCCACTATAGACACCACCCATTGGGCTACCGCCTCCGGTAATGACGGCAGACTGCATAGGCGCGTCCACACAGTAAAAATCTTCGGCGGTTAGGTCTACTTCTGGTAGGTCAAATACTTCGACTTCATCAAACGCGAAATTTGTACAGAAGAATTCTTCTACGCTATACATGCGATATTCACCATTAGTATCCATGGCAAATGGCATCGCGCCACTGATTACTGTACTGCCATCAGTTGATAAGGCGACGGTGGTACCAAATTCACTATTAATTGCTTGTGATGGCACGCCCTCAGCATACCGCACCCAAACACTACCATCCCAGTCATAGATATCAAATTTACCAAAGGTTGAGAGAGCTGTGGAGAACATTGGAGAACCAACCGCTAGTCGGTTGCCATCTCCTGATAAAGAGACTGCATAGCCTGTAAAAGAAAGTAAATTTCCATCTCCATCAATATCCTGACCTGCTTGCACCCAACTAGTACCATTCCAGTCATACACCCTTACATGTCCTATACCCTCAACACCAATATTTGCTTCATTCCCATATGCGCCAATAGCTACTCTACTGCCATCAGCGGAGAGTGAAACTGAGAACCCAGACTGATCGTTAGCCTCCTCCGCATCAATATCTTGACCAAGCTGTACCCACGAAGAACCGTCGTACTCATACACCCTGACATGCCCGGCATTACCACCGGTATCGTCATTCCCATCAGCACCGATTGCAACTCGAGTACCATCAGCCGAGAGAGAAACTGCTATGCCCGATCCATCTCCTCTTGCTTCTCCATCAATATCTTCACCAAGCTGGGTCCATCCAGTACCATCAAACTCAAGTATTCTGACGTGCCCCGCATCAATTTCTGCATCATCATTACTTGTAGCCCCAATAGCAATCCTATTCCCATCGGTAGAGAGTGAGAGCGATCGACCAAACTGATCAGCGTTCTCTTCACCAATAATATCTACTCCTATTTGGCTCCAACTACTGCCATTCCAATCGTAAACACTCACTAATCCAGGGGTGAGGGGACCAGGAGGGCGTCTAGTACCAATCGCTAAGCGATTACCATCAGCAGCAAAAGCTAAAGAACCGTTTGCGTATGGGCTCAAATCTATCCGCTCGTCGATATTTTGACCCAACTGCTGCCAGCTACTACCATTCCACTGATAGACCTGCACAAAAGTCATAGCATCATCTGCACCATCCCCAACTCTAATGGCTATACGTTCCCCGTTAGCCGAAATGGCAGCGGACAGATCGAAAAGGTCATTACCCTGGAATGTAGTAATTGCCTCGCCCAATTGGCTGATGGTAATATTTGAGAGTCCCGCAGCAGTATAAGTGATACTGTGCGTTCCTACCCCAGCCGCTGCCGGATCAAAGCTGTAGGTCAAACCATTGCCATCATCTGTAACGCCGGGGCCACTGTAGACCCCTCCTGCGGGTGTTCCACCTCCCAATTCAGTTTGCACCTCATCGTTGACACAGAGATCGTCTAAAGCAGTGAAGTTTACTTCGGGTAGGTCAAATACTTGCAGAGCGACACTAGCCGAACTACTACAACTATTACCATCTACTAGCGTGTAAGTGATGATATGCAGTCCTACGCCAGCGGCGGCAGGATCAAAATCAAAAGTACCGTCGCCATTATCCGTAACTCCAGGGCCAGTATAGGTACCACCTAGTGGTGCGCCGCCACTTTGATCGGCCAATACCGGGTCGTTCAGGCATATTTGAGTCGTCTGAAAGTCAAAGGTAACCTCAGAAAGGTCAAAGACTTCCACCTCATCGGAAATGCTATTGAAGCAAGCATTTTCATCCGTAAACTCGTACGTGATCGTATGAACCCCTACGCCAGCCGTTACGGGATCGAAACTGTAGGTTGTTCCATTCCCATCATCCGTCACACCAGGCCCACTATACGTTCCACCCGCGGGTGTAGCACCGCCAAGGTCCGTCTGTAGACCAGCATCAACACACAAATCTTCTGGAGCTGTGAAGCTGAGTACGGGTAACGGATTAACCGTAATGATCACTTCTTCCGCATCGCTATCACAGGGCTCGGCGCTTTGTACCACCCAGATTGACTGCGGGCTATTTGCCGAAGTCGTCATCGGATCATAAGATTCGACCGGACCAGCTAGCAGGTTAGCATTGCCCGTAGAAGGATCAGCATCGAAGAAGTTATAGACTCTGGTCAGATTGCCAGTGAGCGTGATATCATCAAAGAAGTAGCGCTCCACACTAAAATTGTTCCGCGCGCAGATTTCAATTTGTAGCGTGTTTCCGCTAATTCCCTCTTGGGTAATAACGGTAGAGCCAAAATCATCAACTAAAGTACGATCTGCACTTCCCAGCCCCATCCAGTTTGGAATCTCTGTGGCGACACCGTCTACGATGAGGCTGATCTCCATGTAGTCGTTACTGCCTGGCCCGTCCGATTCAAAGAGGGCAGAAAAGTCAACGGAGCTGTATTCTGAGATATCAATCTCCTCAGATAGTACACAGATTCTTCCATTCAAGTCTTGCGCTAAGAAACGCCCATTTTCGACCAGGAAGAGTTCCCCAAGTCGATCAACTTGACCAGTAATTGTCCACTGACCATTACTCGGTGGATTGAATTGACTACAACTGTTGGGGTCACTATTGCCACAAGGCCCTTCTATGCCCGCGCCTTCTTCATCAAAGGTTTCAGACCAGAATAGAACCGTGCCATTTGGTGTTATTTCAGTTGAACCTGCTCCCTCACAGATGGTGATGTTCTCAACAATGGGGTTCTCGGCAGCAGGTAGCACTTCAATTTGGCCCTCAGCAGTACCAGTGCAGCTGTTATCATCGACAAGAGTATAAGATACCGCCTGGATTCCAAGACCAGTGACCGCAGGGTCAAAACTATAGGTCAGGCCGTTACCGTCATCCATGACGCCGGGGCCAGTGTATACGCCGCCTTCTGGCAGGCCACCACCCAAGCCAGTTTGTAAACCTTCATTGATGCAAACACTAGTTATTGTACTAAGCGTGACGGTTGGCACGGCAAACACCTCTACCTGATCGGTCAGCACCGTTTCTACATTATTACAGTTTTCGTTGATGCAGTAAGTGGTTACTTCACCTTCGTCTCCGGCACCACCAAAGTTCTCCGCGAGCGCAATCTTATCTCCAGCACCACTAAAGGCGCGCAAATCTCCAAACTGCAAATCTTCTTGTCTTCCAAGCTCTACCCACTCGGTACCATTCCACTCAAAAACACCCATGATTTTACGAGGGCCGCCAGGATTATTAGAGAAACACTCGCTCAAGACCACAAGACGATTACCATCGTCAGCTAAATGTCCTTGGCTACCACATTCACTGCCTGATAATCCAAGAGATACTACATCTCCCAATTGTTGCCAACTACTGCCGTCCCATTCGAAAACCACCGCTCCACCGGGATCAGTATCAAATAAACCACAAGCTATGCGATTGCCATCTTGGGAAAAAGTAAGTGGACTTAACGTATTGAGCGCAAAATCCGGAAGAAAGATTTCGTTTCCAAGCTGCACCCAAGAAGTACCATCATATTCCCGAATCGTTAAGATACCAAAGGCATTTAAGTCGGCAATTCTGTTTCCATCCGAAGTAATGGCTACGACATCCGAACCGCCAACTGGAAACCTACCGATTTCCACCCAAGCAATACCATCAACCAACTCATGTATGCTCAGTCCTTCCCCATTTAGCTCAAAACGATCCTCCATAATGAACCGTTGGCCGTTTCCAGAGATAGCTGCACTGCCAAATAATGGGACAAATCCGGTATCGGATAGAACGTTCAAACCAACCTGTTTCCATTTACTCCCCGTCCAGTCATACACACGGACGTTGCCTTGTGTAAATGTGAATCCCACTAGGTTAGTAAAGGCAATTTCAGATTGTACCAGCAGTCGATTGCCGTCATCGCTCAAGGATACGGCCATACCGAACCTATCCTCCGCTATTTCACCTTTAATAGGCTTCCCTAATGGCTGCCATTGGTCTCCCACACGCTGATAGACGGTAACCTTGCCGTTATCTTCTAATGCAGATTCGTCGGCTCGGGGGGCACCTACTGCCATGCGCATACCATCTGCTGATAGCGAAACAGAAGTTCCAAAACGATCGCCCGTATTGACTCCCTGTAGCGGGGTGCCAAATTGTGGGAATGCGTCCTCGCCTGCCAGGCACTCCGAATAGGTGTAGGTGATATCGTGTACTCCTACGCCCGCAGTAGCGGGATCGAAAGTGTAGCTTATGCCGTTACCATCATCTGTAACCCCAGGGCCGCTGTATTGTCCTCCTAGCGGAAAGCCGCCATCCAAGCCGGTCTGTAGGCCAGCATCTATGCAAAGGTCATCTGGAGCGGTGAACGGCAAGGGTAGTACTTCAATGATATCGGTCGCGGTATTCGAGCAGTCGTTCTCATCAGTGAATTGATAACTCAGCACATGCGTTCCAACACCAGCGGCCGCCGGATCAAAACTGTAGGTCATGCCATTACCATCATCCGTGACGCCAGGCCCCGCATAAACGCCTCCTACTGGCGTACCTCCGCCTAAGCCTGTTTGTACACCAGCATCGACACTTACGGCTGCAGGTGCTGTAAAGCTTACTACTGGGCCAGTGACCGTTACCTCATCCGTTGCCGTACCTGCTTGCTCGCAGCTAAAATTCAGCGAAAGTGTTTTGACAACAATTTCGGATAAATCAGAAGGCGTACCGACAAAGCCTAGCGCAATAGTTGTTCCATTCGCCGATGCTTCCACGGTCCTCAAGCTGCTGTAACCACTAATTAATTCCGGACCAGCCTTGGCAATCTCTATCCAACAACTACCATCCCACTCAAAAATTCGCAAACCGCCAGGGCCTATTTCGAAGTCGTCATTAAGGGGTTCAATCAATACAAGTCGGTTACCGTTATCCACCAGGTAGACGAGCCCATTAGGGCTAGTATTCACTAATCTTCCAACCGAAAGCGCCCGCCCCAGTTGTTGCCATTCGGTACCATCCCATTCAAAAGTAACGCCTAAAATCCCTTCCACATAGCGGAAACCAATATCCGTGAAGCCGTAGGCCAGGCGATTTCCGTCTGCGGAAAACGTTAAAGTAGCACTTTCATTGGCTTCGATATCACTGGAAAAGCCTAATGGTGGCTCAATCTCAGTACCTACATCTACCCACGCTGCGCCTGTCCATTCTCTTACCCGCACTGTATTACGAGGACCACCCTGCAAAACTCCAATCCGATCCCCGGAAGCACTAATGGCGACTTCGTCAACGCCACCAGAGATCTGGTCTACTTCGGTCCAAACCCCTGCTATCAACTCATAGGTGACAGCGCCACCACATTCATCTAAATAAATGAATCGTTGCCCGGTGCCAGAAAGTTTGGCATCTCCAGCAAATCCAATATTGGGGCAAAAGAAACTTAGCTCTTGTCCCACCTGTACCCAGGCAGTACCTGTCCAATCGTAAGTTCGAATGGATGATGCGGTTCCACCGGGTGGTTCAAAGTCAAAAACTGATTCTACCAGCAATCTATTTCCATCATTACTAAGAGAAACATAGTCACCAAAATTCTCAAAGTTTTCTGTACCCAATAGTTCGTTCCCTAGTGGCACCCAATCGTTTCCATCTTTCGTATAGACGATTACTTTGCCGTTATCTTCCAAACCTGGGCTATCAAAATCAGGTTCTCCAACAGCCATGATGTTGCCACTGGCGGATAGCGCTAATCCATAATCAATGCGGCTAGTCAGATTCGCACCAACTATTTCGGATCCCAAAGGCACGAGTTCGTTCTCCTCAGCTGGGTGAGGCACGAAGGAATAGGTAATACTATGGGTACCAAGGCCTGCGGCGGCAGGATCAAAAGTATAGGTTTCGCCATTGCCATCGTCCACAACACCTGGCCCGCTGTACACTCCGCCAATCGGTGTACCGTTGCCAAGGCCCGTTTGGATGCCTTCGTCTATACAGAGATCATCCAGAGCAGTAAAGGTTACATCAGGTTCTCTGGTAATCGTTACTGTGGCATTACATCTGCTGATGTTGCCAGCTTCGTCCGTTACCGTTAGTGTCACCAGATTGTCGCCAAGATTATTACAGTCAAAACTGGTTTGATCCAGGCTCAAAGTAACCATGCCACCATCGCCATCATTAGAGCCATTGTCTATTTGCTCCGGAGTGATGGTAGCCATATCATCGATGAGTTCTACCGTGATATTCTGGCAAATTGCGGTAGGGGGCACATCATCTACTACGGTCACTGATGCCTCACAGATACCTGTCTCCCCTTCATCATCTCTAACAATTAGCAGTAAATCAAGGGTTCCAACGTCTGAAAAGGAGAGATCAAGACTTGCCCCAATAAACTCATAGTCTTGCTCAGGATCACCAGTATCGTTGACAATTAGAGCCATTTGGAAATCTAGCTCCTCCTCAGGTGTACAATTATCGGTACTGCCATTATCTAGCTGGGAAGCTAATAGTGGTGTTTCAGATATGCCTACTACCAGGCCAGTAGCACAAATCGCGTTCGGTGCAGATTGATCTTCGACCAATACGGAAGCAGTACAGGAAGTAGTATTTCCGCCAGCATCATGCACATATAGTGTTATATCAAATTGGCCCCGATCTTCACAATTGTAATCCATACTAGTCACCAAGCCGGATTCGTCAAAGCTAAATAACAGTGGGCCGCAATTATCGCTACTGCCCATGAAACCGTCCAATTCGCTGGCTAGCAAGGTCCCTTCACCGTTTTCATCGAGCGTGACGATTCCCATGCCACAGGAGGCGACTGGCGGGGTGTTGTCTTCCACCGTCACCGTACCGGTACAAGTACTGGTGTTGGTACCATCACTGATAGAAAGCGTAACGTCTATCATTTCGCCTACATCCACGCAGTCAAATTCTGTCCGGTCTAGACTTAGCATCACACTACCGCAGTTATCTGTGGAACCATTATTGATCTGATCAGGTGTAATGAAGACGGGTTCATCCTCAATGGCAATCGTAATATCTTGACATATGGCGACGGGTGGAATATCATCAACTACCGTAACCGTCATATCACAACTACTGAGATTGTTAGACTCATCCCTAACGTCGAGGGTAATATTGAGGTCACCCACTACACCACAGTCCAGGTTGTAAGTCGCCCCAAGAGGTGCTCCCCCAACATCCGTGGCTAACATAAAGAAGCTCAGGTCTTCATCCGCAGTGCAATTATCTGTACTGCCATCGTTGATCTGAGTTGCCAGTAAAGGGCTTTCAGAGAGGCCGATGGTAAGACTGTTAACGCAGTTCGCAGCCGGAGCGAGATCATCTTCAATACTCACCGTAGCGGTGCACTCATCGGCACCACCGTTGTCATTGGAAACGTATAAAGTAACACCTAACATTCCTATATCCTCACAGGTATAGGACAGCTCGGTAATCACTTCATCAGGTGAAAAAGAAAAGGTGATCATTTCATCACAGCCGGCCACACTTCCATCGTCGATATCCGACACCGTGAGGGTAGCATTCCCATCAGCATCTAAGCTAAGGGTAGCATCCTCACAGCGAGCAACAACAGCGCTGGCAGCCACTACTTGTATTTCAGTTTCACACAAGGAAGTATTAGTGCCATCACTGACTGTCAGGGTAACAAAAGTTGGCATATCAACGTCTTCACAATCAAAGGTATTACGGTCCAGTGTACGGCTAACAATCTCACAATTATCAAAAGAGCCGTTATCAACATCATCTGCAGTGATTGTTACTGCTTCGCCAGAAACGGTGACCAACAGAGAGTTCTTACACTCAGCTACGGGCTCTATCAAATCTTGTACTTCTACCTGGAAAGAACAGAGGTCTTCATTGCCAGCTTCATCAATTACCAGCATGCTAAACTCGCGAATGCCCAAATAATCGCAGTCAAGAGGGATTTCATTCCCGATTCCTGTTCCATCAGCCTCCAAAATTTCTATAATTAGATTTTCCTCACTTGTACAATTATCCTCCGAATTACCGTTAATCTCATCTATGGTAAGAAAGAACGTTTCCTCCTCAATGAATATCAGGAAATATTCTTCACAACGGGCCATCGGTGGTAAATTATCTGCAACCTCTACGAAAGCTTCACACTCTCCCGTGGCACCACCATCATCATAACCATACATTGGAACAGCCCCTCCTAACTGGGAACAATTGAACTCTAGTACATCAACTATTTCATCAGGAGAAAAGGACAGCACAAGAGGTTGATCAGAACAATTGGTGAAACTGCCGTCATCAAAATCTTCAATTGTAAGTAATCCATTGCCAGCATCATCAAGAGAGACAATTACGCCTTCCCGGCACTGCATGACAATTTCGCTTGATCGCACAATTACGGTCGTCAAACAATCATTCAATTCGTAAAATGTACCACTGTCATGGCCATAAACCAGGATTCCCTGCTCTCCAATATCTGCACAAGTAAACTCGAGTGTCTCTACGATGGCATCCGGTTCAAAACTAAGTAGAGGCGAACTGAAGCAATTATCCTCCAGGTAGACAGCTACATCTTCCACATGGAGTATCCCAACATCTCCATCCGCTACTTCCACAACCCATTCTGAGTCATTACATTCAATTAAGGGTGGGAGTTCATCCACAATCTCAATAGTGGATTCGCAAGTCCCCTGCAGATTGCCAAGTTGGTCTCTAACAACTAAGGTCAATACTTGCGTGCCGAGATCCTCACAGTTAAACTCCATTTCGAGATACTCTCCGTCAATTAAAAAGAATAAGTCATCCCCTATACAACTGACAATGCTGTTATCATCCAGTTCTTCGGCAAACACGGTACCTCGTCCTTCATCATCCAGGCTCACTCTTACTATTTCCTGACACTGTATAGCTACCGTTTCGGACTGTACACTCACGGTAATTTCACACTGCCCAGTGATGTCGTTGAAATTGTTGGTATAGGCGTAAACAGTTAATGTTTGTTCTCCAAAATCATCACAACTAAACTCCTGGGTGCGTTGGTTTGCACCTGGCTCCAGGGTGAAATTTACCTCTAAGTCCTCAAAACAATTGTCCTCCACAGCAGTAACGATCTCATCAACTGTCAAAGTTGCGCCTTGAGCATCATCTACGGTGACTATTTGATCCGCACACTCCAACTGGGTTACATTATCCCCTACCCTAATGCGAGTTTGACATTCTGCCATCCTTCCGCCAGCATCAGTCGCATACAGCATGATATCTTCCTCCATCATGATGTCTTCACAATCATACTCCAATTCAGTTATCAATTCCGTAGGAGAAAAGGATAAGGTAAGGTCACCACAACTTACCTCAAAGTCGATTAGTATATCTTCCACAGTCACCATTCCTGCACCGGTATCATCCAATGGAACGACAAGCACATTCTGTTCACAAAAGAGCGTCAAATCCTCAGATTGCACAATGATATTTGCCGCACATTCCGCACTATTTATATATGAGTCTTCTTCAAGAGCGTAAACTATTACGGGATTTATCCCTACATCATCACAAGTAAAAAACATCTCATCTACCAGGCCATCAGGATCAAAACTAAACACCGGATTATCACAAAAATCATCTGCCGAAACAGGTATAAGCTCAGCGCGTACCCGTTCTGAATTATCGGCGCCAACCTGAACAACAACATCTTCACACTCAATAACTGGTGGACTCAGATCATTGCGTATAAGGTTAAACCTGCAGTCATCTTCGCTTTGATTCTCACTTTCGTCCTCAGCGTAGATGATGACCTCTACTACTGCCCGACTTATAAGTGAACCTGGTGCAGGTGATTGTATAAGCGTAATTGTTCCTCCACAGTTATCAGTCCAGTCATCAATTGAGGAGGTCGTATAGTCTGGGATCACTATATCGCAAGTACCAGGAATCACCGTGAGAATCTCGTCACCTGGGCAGGCCATGTTCACTGGGCCGAGTCTATCACTTACCTGAATAAACCTACTACATTGATCTTGGTTTCCAGCGTGATCCGTGACGGTCAAAGTAGCAAATTGAACACCAATATCTTCGCAACTTCTATCCACGCTTAAACTATAACTGGCAATACCACAATTATCTGTGGAGTTGCCCCCCATACTGAGAGCGTCTACAGCAGGATCAGAATCGGTATAGACCGTAATAAAATCACAGACGGCAACTGGTGGTTCTATATCATTGACAGTGATCGTGAAACTACAACTGGAAGTATGTAGTCCATCCGTGCGCTCGGCATTATAGGTAGCCGTATATGTGATACCAGTTTCCAAATCTTCGAGGGTCGGTATTTCTCCAGGGCCCGCATCGACAAAGGTGAATAGACCATTGTCATTATAACTGACCTGGTAATCCAGGTCTCCCTGACATAAATACTGGGTCACAGTGGCAAGAAGACTGGCATCAATATCAGCAGTGCAACTGCCTATTTCATCGATATCTACCGAAACCGATTCCGGGCAAGTGACACCAAAGTCATCAACCACTGTGATTCGTGCCTCGCATTCCGCTGAATTCCCACTAACATCATAAACCGTCACATCTACATCCAGGTTATCCCCGACATCGCTACAAGTAATACTTGCTTCGCCCACGAAATCAACCTCATAACCAATAATACCACAGTCATCCGTAGCACTTATGATAATCTGTTCAGCTAGTGTCTGCGCATCGATTCCACTACCGACGCTAAGATCCAAACGGTTCGGAGGATCGGTATCAATACAGCTCAGGTCTGGGGCCTGATCACTTTCATATTCTACCGTTACCGTAAACGTACAATTCGCATATTCTTCCTCAGCACAGGCAGCCATGTAAGTGACCGTGTTAAGACCTAGGGCAAAATCAAATCCAGAGACTTGACCTGATCCTGTAGTGACCGTTGGGGAATCTCCAGGTCCAACCACGGTATAGGTTAATGCTCCAGGCCCATCATAATCTACTTCTAAATCAACCGGGCCCGTGATCGATCCACTTGCTGAGCAGGCTGCAGGCCCATCCGTAATGAGAACGGCATTTTCCGGGCAATCCATGCTGAAGGGGCCACCTTCTGGCTCCAAGGTTACCTCAAATGAACAGGTCTGCGCGTTTTCCACTCCGCTCGCATCCTGATAGGAACTAAAATACAACACCTCACTTGTTCCTGCGGAAAAGTTATTCCGAAGGATTCCTACATCAGGGCTGAATATGGCCTGATCTGTATTAATAGAACCATCTGGGTTAATGATGGCATAAGTTAGTTGGTCATTACAAGTGGCGAAGGCCGTTGGCTGAAGGTTGAGTTGACTCGGCGCATTACCATCAAGAATGAGTGCATCGCAAACCGTGAGCTCTTTATCTATGGTTTGATTGGGTGGGCAGGTGAGGACACCTACATTCCCTCGAACCACTTCAATAGTGAAGGTGCAAAAATCAGATTCGCCAGCCGCATTGGTTACTTCCAAAAAGGCGTAACTCTCATCGAAAGTATCTCCGATATCATCGCAGTCAAAACCAAGGCCGGTGACGCCGCAAAGCGGTTCATTGATCCCGTCTGGCACGCAGAAGGCAATATCCAGCACTGCATCGTCATCATCAGGGTCATAACTACCGGCATCGACCATTTCTGGCTCCAAAGTATAGCGTTCATCTCCATTAATATACACCTGGATCGTTGACTGACATACGGCAACTGGCCCCGTCTCTAGGATTTTACCCCACTTATAACTAAGGTTACCATTAAGCGATTCATTGGTCTGGTTCGGGATGCTTATAGAACTACTCTGCGCAGCCGGATTCACCCAACTACCACCACCACCGCCAGCATCTCTATAACCACCGCCACCACCAGAAAATCCGCCACCACCACCGGCACCGCGTCTACCACTGTTGTTCCGCTCCAAGCGACCGCTACCACCACTACCGTAACCCCAGCCACCTGCACGATAGTTATCGGCACCGGTTCCTCCTTCGTCACCGGTAAAAACACCTTGTCTACCCTGTGCGCGATGAGGTTCGCTAAATGGTACTCGATAACCACCGCCGCCACCGGCGTCTACTGTTTCTCCTCCATCAGCGGAGCCTACTCCACCTGGTGCTCCATTAGTCCCCCCACTCCCGTCATTGCTTCCTCCTTTACTGGTACCATTAGAATTGACATTTGCATTAAGGCCATTATCCAGGCTATTCTGCCTAATAAAACCGCCGCCGCCACCACCTGCTACCATCAGGACGACCCAACAATCCTGGTTAAGGTCGAGGGAAGGCGTTGGGTCATTGTCAGTTCCTATGGTACAATCTCCATTACGCACTACACCGGGTGGCTTGTAAAGAACAGCAGTACCGCCACCACCACCACCGCCATGATTGCTTTGCGAGGTCTTACTATCTCCGGCAAATCCAGTAATAAAGCGAAGTGAGCCTCCCCGTTCCAACTCAAACAAGCCGTCACCTACAGCAAAAGTGGCCGTAACCACAGCTCCTTCTCCACCTCTAGCCCCAACCGATGCTAACCCGAAAGCATTCCTTCTTGCTCGGCCACCATCACCTCCGCGTGCGGTGAAGGTGACCGTATTTGTATTTGAAGCTAAATCTTCAGGAATAATAAATTCCTGTACCGCTTGCATTAGTGGCAATGAATAAACAGTGGAGCGATTTGTTTCCATTCTAAGGAATTCATACTGGATAAAACCGTCTCGTGGAGTGCTTGGAGGGTCCATAAGTGTAAAGACATCGGATCCGTCAACAGCAGTCGTCGTATTTACAAAACTGCCGCCGCCACCGCCAGGGTTTCCGTATCCGGAATTCTTGCGATTTCCGCCACCGCCACCAGAGTACCCGCCGCCGCCGCCACCACCGGTACCGGCTCCAACTCCAAGATCCGTACCATATCGGGAACCGCCACCACCGCCATAGCCCCACCCCCCTACAGAGTGGTCATCTGTGTGAAAGCCACCATCTCCTCCGGCGATTCCACCTCTAAGACCGATCAGATCATCATCGGCATTGTTACCATTACCATCCGTCAGGTATCCACCTCCAGGTCCGCCGTGGTTAGAAATCAAATAGGACTGGCCACCATTACCATTCATCCCTCCAGTACTGGTGTTTATCTCTGTGGATGAGGTACCACCATTAGTTCCACTGGTTCCATCGGCCCCGCTACTCCCAGGATCTGCAAGATTAAGATCACAGCTACCATCTTCGCGAGCAACACCATATCCGCCGCCGCCGCCGCCAGCAACTGCTAGCAAGACCCACTTGGTATCTGCGTCAGCTATATCCAAAGAAGGAACAGTTGATCCATCCAACACTGCGCCAGGTGCATGATACAGGATGGCAGTTCCACCCCCACCGCCACCGCCGCCGCTCATATTGGCATCATTACTCCCCCCTTTCTCTCCTACAATGAAGCGAATAGTTCCACCTGCTTCCAACTCTCCCTCGTCGTCACCAATAGGAAAGAGCAATTCTAGGTTGGCTCCCCTACCGCCCCTGGATCTAATTACGGAACAAGATCGACCACCATCCGCACCACGCAGGACGAACCTTAGCATACTGTTATCCACACTGTTCGGTATCCTGAAATCCTCTGCGGAGCCAGAATAGTCTATCTGCACAAGCTCATCATCATCTAAATTTGTTTGTGCAGAGAGGAAATTTGGCAATAGAAGCATGCCAAACAAAAAGAGAGAAACAGAGCGTGTAACAGTGCAAAGCGTGTTCCAGCAACTGGAAGCAGCATTCATGAGATTAAGAATTTATCGGTCCCTCTACCGGAAAATTTCATGTATTTCCCAATAGACATGTGATACTTAAATTCAACTTTGCAAGATAAGAAGCCTTGTCCAAACGAAATAGACATAACGCCTAAGCATTCGTTCAAAAACAGACTAAAATTGGTAATATGACTATTCCCCTTTACCCAAACGCGGTTTCCTACACCTTCTTTCCATAAACAACAATCCCGGACAGCATCATTGCCATCCGGGATTTAGTCAAGTTCTCAGAGAACATCTCTTCGTGAACTGAGCCTATTCGACCACTATCATCTGCCTAGTCGCCGTATGCTTAGAGGTTTGAATCGTATAACTCAACACTCCACTCGCACCCTGTAACTGGCTCTTTGTTACATTGATCGTATTATATCCAGCAGCATACTCACCACGGATAATCTGTAGGACACGACCACTCGCATCGCTGATCGTCAAGGTGGCTTTGCTGTCTTCTGGCAGATTGAAGCTGATCAGGGTGCCTTCCCGGAAGGGGTTAGGTGAGTTCTGATATAGTTCGAATACTGGACCGGTAGCCACACCTTTCGTAAACTCGATCCCGAGTTCCGTAGTCTGATCACCGCGGTAGCTTTCGGAGATCGTGTAGCGGTCATTAATGCTCAGCACTTCGCTTAGTCGGCGGTTGTCTGTTGCGCGGATGACCAGGCTGAATAAGACTGAACTGCTAGTCGTACGGACGCATTGCAATGCGTCCCCACAATTCCAGGACATGGTTAGAAGGCCTTGATCAATGAATGGTAGGCCAAAGTTGCCTTCTTCTGCCAATGCGTATTCAATATCCACTAACTCTGCTCCTTCAATCTGCAGCGTTCCTTGGTACCCCTTGATCTCACTCATGTTCTCACCAGTAATCGCTACGGTATAGGTATTACCTGCTTTCAACGCAATGTCCTCCGCTTGCAGATGGAAGATGCCTTCCAGATTACGGTCATCACTTGCTAGTGCGTTGGCTTGTGCACTGCCGTTCACATCTCCAATCTTAACGCCCACAAAGTCCGCATCCAGTAGATCACCCGCTAGGTCATTCTCACTGATCAACTCTGGGAACACATCCAACCATGG
>JBCBEC010000057.1:0-48511 GCA_038528965.1 Bacteroidota bacterium
CCTTCGAGTTATCTGCTACCGTCTCCGATGGTATTGAATTCGAAGGTACCAGCCGGCACACCGATGATGCCCTCAATAGCAACTTCAGCGCCGCCAATGCCTCCCTGGCTGGGGTCCGCTGCGGTTTGTAGGGTGTTACGGACGGTTACATCGGTCCCAATTTCTACAGGTACTGGGTTATTGTCATCATCATCCTCACAGGAGACAATTAGAAACGAGGCCGTCATGGCCAACAAAAGGAAATGAATACATTTTACGCTTCTTTGCTCAAAAACTCACCGTTCAACTGGCGGATTTTGATACGAAGGGCCGCAAAAAGTAAGGTCATAAATGGGCTGAGGTAATTAAAGATGGCGTAGACAAAATAATCCAGTACCGAAACGCCCAATACCCCCGACTGATAAGCACCACAAGTATTCCAGGGTACCAAAACAGAGGTAACGGTACCTGAGTCTTCTAATGTGCGGCTGAGGTTTTCGGGTGCTAAACCACGCTCTTCGTAAGCCTTTGCAAACATCTTACCAGGAATAACAATAGCTAAATACTGATCCGAAGCAATAGCGTTGAGGCCCAGGCAACTAAATACGGTACTGGCAAATAGCCCAAATACACTATCCGCTAATTGCAATAAAGAAGCCGTAATACGCTGTAGCGCACCAATACCATCCATGATACCGCCAAACACCATAGCACTGATGATGAGGTAAATGGTCCACAGCATACCGTTCATTCCTCCGGCTTGAAAGAGGTCGGCTAGTTTTTCATTATCCGTAGCGATAGCGGTATCGGTGAGTACCGCGTTAATGACACTTTGCGTGCTACTCTCCGATAGGCCAGCAAGAATATCTGGTTGGTAGATAAAAGCAAACACGATCGCTAGCACTACACCACTACCCAAGGCGGCCAGCGGCTTTACCTTGAGAATAATTAACGCTACTACCGCTGCAGGAACTAAAAAAAGCGCTGGGGTAACGTCAAATATTTTTTCGATATCCACCAGTAAACTGGTCACTGCCGTAGTATCTGTCTCCTGTACATCGGGGCTTAGCAAGGCGAAAATGGCCAGGGCAATCAAAATGCTGGGCACGGTTGTAAACGCCATATAACGGATATGCGTAAACAGATCTGTGCCCGCCATGGCGGGGGCCAAGTTAGTGGTATCACTCAAGGGAGACATCTTATCGCCGAAGTAAGCGCCAGAAATAACAGCGCCGGCTACCATGCCCAAGGAAATATCCATTGCTCCTCCAATTCCGATCAGGGCCACACCTACGGTGGCAGAAGTGGTCCACGAACTACCGGTAGCAATAGAAACCATAGCTGCAATAACCACTGATGCCGGCAGGAAAATCTCAGGGCTCAGCACCTTTAAACCATAATACACCATTGCAGGAATAATACCGCTGATGAGCCAGGTACCCGCCAACGCACCGACCAGCAACAAAATCATGATCGGAACAAATACACTCTTCAGGTTGCTCCAAACTTCCTGCACCATCGTGCCAAAACTGGTCTTATTATAGAAGCCAACCACAGCCGCCAGTGCACCAGACATCAAAAGAATGAAGTGGTTCGAGTAATCTCCCAGCCAAGCTCCATCTTTAAAAAAGATATTGAACGCCAGTAAAGCCATTAATACAACTACTGGCACTAGTGCTTCTCCTAGTGACAGTTCACGGTTTGTAACGATCTTATTATTTTCCATACGGTGGTCTAGTGCTGCAATCCGCTAAAGTTAATCTTCTTTTTTGAGTTCTTCGATTTTGACCGTCTCGATGCGAGTGTTGGAAACCAATTCGATGTGGAAGCGGTAATCGCCCAACTCCAGGACTTCGCCCTGTTCAGGGATGTCTTCGGTGGTGGTCACGAGGTAGCCAGAGAGGGTGTGGTAGTCTCCTTCGGGAAGGAAGAGACCGTACTTTTCGTTGAGATAATCAATTTCAAAACGGCCGGAGAAGAGGAAAACACCAGGGGCAATCGTGTCTTCAATGCGGTCTTCCTGATCGTGCTCATCTTCAATTTCGCCGAATATTTCCTCCAGAATATCCTCTAGGGTGATGATACCGGAAATACCGCCAAACTCATCAAAAACACAGGCAATACTCATGTTTTCCTTGATGAGCTTATTCATCAAATCCGTAACGTGCATCGCTTCTGGCACGAACGGGATTTGCATGGTAATCGATTTAATACTCCGTGGTTCGGCAAAGAGCTGTTGGTGGTGTACGTAACCTACCACATTGTCTACCTCTTCGTCGATCACCAAAAGGCGCGAGAGGCGAGTTTTGTAGAATAAGGCTACCAGATCTTCTACGGAGGCATTGATATCAATACTCTCAATTTCTGTACGGGGCACCATGCTTTCGCGTACCCGAACTTCACGCAGATTGAGGGCCTTACCGAAAAGCTCTTTATCAATAACCTCCTCTGCATCAGAGCGAGATTCTTTGACAAAGTTTTCTAAATCCAGGCGCGTCAATACCTGTTCGGTCGCTACTTGCTCTTTTTTAAAAAACAGACGAAGCACCACATCGGAGGCCTTGGTCATGAGCCAGGCAAAAGGGAACAACAGAATCTGCAAAGACCGCAGTGGGATAGCCAGCAAATACAACAGGTCATCCGCAAACAACCGAAAGAGCGTCTTAGGAAGAAACTCTCCAAAAAGTAGCACCACAATGGTGATCAGGATAGTTTGGATCAGGAGTTGCCCCATGCTGTCACCGGCAATGCCCATCCATTGCGCAATAATTGGACTGAGCAGGTTCCCCATCAGCGCCGTGAAAATAACCAGCGCAATGTTATTACCCACTAGCATGGTGCTAATGAATGTATTTGGTCCATCGTACCAGTCCGAGAGGATCAAGCTGCGGTAAGAACCCTTCTTCTTCTTCAGCTCAATCTTAAGCTTGTTAGCTGAAACGAAAGCCATTTCGGAACCCGAGAAAAGGGCAGAAAAGAGGAGAGCAATAAAAATCCCAATAAACAGACCCATAGAGTGATTTGCCTGATTAGCTAGACTAATATAAGGTTTTGAATGAAAGCAAAAGTGGAAATAAAAGTAAAAGCGGGGTAGATCGGCTGTTGATTGTAATGCTCATCAGCGATCTACCCCATTTACTTTTCGCTTCTAAGATGGTCTACTCTACGGTCCAAGAAGTACCGTCCTTACCGTCTTTCACAACGATACCAGCCCCCTTGAGGGCATCACGGATTTTATCGGACGTACCCCAGTCTTTATTGGCACGAGCCTCCTGACGGATATCGAGAATCAGGGCCATGGCCTGGTCTAGCGCTTGATTGTTTCCGCCAGCAGTTGTTTCTTCATCCAATAGGCCTAGGATATCGAAGATAAAGTTACGGAAGGTCTCTTTCAGGCGCTGTAGCGTAACATCACTTACTTCTGCCAAAGACAATTGACCTCCCTTCAGGCTGTTGATCTTGCTCACTAGTTCAAACAAGCGAGCCAAGGCCTTGGGGGTATTGAAATCATCATTCATTTCGGCGTAAGCACCGTCAATGAGTTCAATAATTTCTTTGTCCAGGGCACTATCAGCAGAGCCGCTTGCACCACTAAGCTCACCTAGGGCTTTGTAACCTTCCATCAGGCGCTTGTAACCTTTTTCAGCAGCAAGTAAGGCCTCATCCGTTAGGTCAAGGGTAGAGCGGTAATGGCTTTGTAGCATGAAGAAGCGAATCACCATTGGGCTGTAGCCCTTGCTAATGTGCTCGCTATCGCCAGTGAAGAGTTGATCAGGCGTAATGGTATTGCCATCGCTCTTACTCATCTTCTTACCGTTCATCAGCAACATATTGGTATGCAGCCAGTAGCGGGCGCCAGCGCAGTTGCAAGATCCCATATTCTGCGCCACTTCGTTTTCGTGGTGCGGAAACTTCAGGTCATTTCCTCCTCCGTGGATATCAAACCGTTCCCCCAGGTACTTGGTACTCATGGCCGAACATTCCAGGTGCCAGCCGGGAAAACCTACACTCCAGGGGCTATTCCAGCGCATGAGGTGCTCCGGGGCGGCCTTCATCCAAATAGCAAAATCCGCCGGATGGCGCTTTTCACTTTGGTTCTTCAGATTATCCCGCGACTCCGCCATTAACTCCTCGATCTTGCGCCCAGATAGATTACCGTAGACGCCTTTTTCTTCCGCAAACTTCAGGGTATCGAAGTACACTGAGCCATTGCTCTCGTAGGCGTAGCCATTATCAAGAATAGCCTGCACCATTTCAATCTGCTCCGGAATATGCCCCGTAGCACGCGGCTCAATACTGGGGGAAAGCGTATTAAAAATCCGCATCATATCATGGAAGCCATTGGTATACTTGTGCGCCACCTCCATGGGCTCCAATTTTTCTAGCTTGGCGCGCTTCGACATTTTATCTTCACCGTCATCACTATCTCCTGTTAGGTGGCCTACATCCGTAATATTACGTACGTAGCGCACACGATAACCGAGTTGTAGTAGATAGCGATAGATCACATCGAAGCTAACGAAAGTGCGGCAGTTGCCCAGGTGTACATCACTGTAAACAGTAGGTCCACAGACGTAGAGTCCGATATAACCTTCTTCTAATGGCTTAAAAGTCTCTTTTTTTCTGCTTACACTATTGTGTACAATTAGCTCCTGACTCATTGCTTAGATAATTGTTTTGGGGTAAACGAGATGCTTGTATTGCAATACAATTTTTCACCTCATTTTGTCACAGGATTCCTAAAAATTTGCGCAAAAATAACAACTCAGGCTCGGGAAACCAGAGAATTAATGGAAATTCGGCTCGGGTGCAGTACAATTAGGGTGAGCCCCGGCTAATGATAGCCCGAATGGCATGATGATCGGAGAAAGAGCAGGGAAGACGCTCAAAGGCGTGTACCTCAAAGGAGCGATCGGGCAAGATGTAATCAATCCTTAAACCCGGGAAAAAACTCTTATAAGTTGTGCCCAGCCCCCAGCTACCTTCTAAATGAGCATCTTGTACATGAAGGCGAAATTGCTGGTATAAATAGGAGGTGGGTACGTCATTAAAATCTCCGCCCACTATTACGGGATGAGGACTTCGCTCCATCTCCGCCAAAATATCCGAAGCCTGTTCTGTACGCACCTTATTGGAACGCCCATACCTGCCGAACATCGTCTTCACTTTTTGCCATGTGCCCGGCTCACGAATACCCCCAGTAGTTGTTACCTCATCGGCTAAGCGCGAAACCGCGTTGGTTTGGAGGTGAACATTGAACACCCGAAAGGTTCCCTGTGGGCTCTCCACGTCAACTACTATAAAGCCATTGGCCCGGTTACTAAAATAATTGATCGTGCTATTTGACAATGGATAGCGGGAAAGTACCAACAGCGGTCCGCCGGGTTGATAAACTTTATGGGAATAGCCTGCCTCCTCCTGAATTGCGGCCAACAAGGGGTCCGCCCGATTTCGTTTCAGGTCAAACTCTTGGATCAAGAGGAGATCAGCATCAAGAGAAGCAACATATTTTGCCCCTCTCTGATAAAAATCGGGTTTTTCTTCTCCACGTTCTCGCTGGAAATTCCGCCCATTGAGCGATACTACCGTAATCACTTCGCTAGTGGCTTTTTCCGAAGATGTATTAAAAGCAAATGCGTTGCTGATCATATCCCACCCTAGCAGCAAGGTAACCAGGCTTAATAGAACGGTCTTGTCGCGTTTCCACAGCCAATAGAGCGCAAATAGCAACAGCCCAAACCAAAGAATAGGAGCTACTAAGCCCAAGGTAGCGATTGGCCAAAAAGAAGCGGGATTGATAAGCGGAGGTAGATAGGCCGCCAGCGTTAATAAGACGAGAAAGATATGCAGCAGCCGGAGCACAGGTCTTGAATTTCGTTACTTCTTACTGGCGTTGAAGAGAAACTTCTTCTCCTCTTCCGTCAGGTTTTCGTAACCACTTTCTTTGATTTTTTCTAAAATGGCGTCAACGCGCTCCTCATGCGACAGCTCCGGAGAGCCCTTGCCTTTGGTACGATTAGATTTACGACGACCAAAACGATTCTGCTGTGGGCTAGCCTGCGTTTTATTATTGGGATTTCGGTACGCCACGCGCGGCCCGCGGCCTTTCTTTTCCCCGCGATCCTGGCCTAGGCCACGGAAAAATTCACGAATCTTATTCAAAAAATTATTCACCGGAGCGGATAAATCATCACCTGATTGTAAGCGACGAATAAAAAACCAGCCAAAGGCAGCACCTCCTAAGTGGGCGAAGTGACCGCCCGTATTATTCATGCCACCGATACCGATGATATCGATCAGCAACAGACCAGCAGCAATATACTTGAGCTTGATATTCCCCAGCAGCAATAATCGCATTTCCATTTCTGGAGCCAAGACTGCCGCCGCAATGACAATGCCCATTACAGCCCCACTGGCTCCGTAGGCGATGCTCCCCGGAGCGTAGGGAAGGATAAGATTAGCGGTTATGAAATATACAACATTCCCTGCCAGACCAGCTAGTAGATAAAGTGGCAGCACTCGATGGTCACCCAACAAATCCCCAATTATGCGTCCAAACCAATAGAGGAGCAACATATTAAACAGGATATGGAAGAAGCCCTCGTGCAGGAACATACTGGTAATAATAGCCCAGGGGTGGGTGAGGACATCCAACCAGTACGAGGACATGGCAAAAAAGGAAAGAAATTCGCTGTAAAAGGAAGAGGTCTTATAGCCATTGGCTATCTGCAGGGCCACCCATACTAGGTTCACCACGATGAAAACCATCACGTTGATGATGACCAGACGGGTAACCATATTCCCGTAGCTGAACTCGCGTTTTATATCTTCCCAAATGGACCTAAACATGATGGCTGATGGTACTCTGCTGTTGACGTATTATTGTTAACGAAATTGAGGCCAGTAAGTTCTAAGAAAGATTGGCCTTTGGTCATGGAAGCATCATAATCTACTACCAAATTTTCGCCAGTACAAAATTAAAAAGAATCCCGTAACCGCTCCGCCCAAGTGTGCAAAGTGAGCGATGTTATCCCAGGAAAATTGGTTGAAACCAAGATAGAGTTCACCCAACATCAATAAGGGGATAAAATACTTAGCCTTAATTGGTATAGGCAGGAAGATGAGCATTAGCTCAGCATTGGGAAATAGCATTCCAAACCCAAGCAAAAGGCCATAAATGGCGCCGGATGCTCCTACTACCGGGATATTAAGCTTAATACCGTAAAACTCGTTCATCCGCATACTTGCCTCTCCAATCAACTCCGGTGTCAACCCCCGACTAATACGGTTGGATAAATCCTTCATCTGAGGAATGTCGCCGATGCCGCTGAATTCAATAAAGCGGCGGTAGGTCTCAATATCCGGCTGATTCTTGAAACTGGCGATGATGTTCTCCAGTTCACTCATTTCGTACCAAGTGTATCCCATATGGAGTATAGCCGCACCAACGGCACACACAAAGTAGAAAAACAAGAAGCGCCGGGGCCCCCAACGCGTTTCCAAGGCTGAGCCAAACATGACCAGCGCAAACATATTAAAGAACAAGTGCCACAAACCACCATGCATAAAAAAGTGAGTGGCCAATTGTAGGGGCTTAAACAAAGGAGAAGCCGGATAATGGAGCGCCATTAAATCCAGCATCTGTCTTTCTCCAAAAATCCATCCTGCCACAAAGAACATGACATTGATGATCAGGAGGTTTTTAGCGACATCAGTAATACGGAACATCGAATGAGAACTAAGTTGTACAGTACTGAAAGCACCTCAGTACGCATTTTGTTGCATGAAGATAGAAGAACTCAGGCGAAAAGGATGACTTATTCTGCGAACCGTCGTTCCAGCTCGTCTAACGTAAAGGTCAGAAAGCAGGCTCGTCCGGATGGGCTGCGGCGTGGGTTTTCACAAGCAAAGAGCTGATTGATAATTTGCTGCATCTCCTCATCACTCAAGCGCTGCCCGCGTTTGATAGCTGCACTACGGGCCATAGCACGCGCAACACCCTCTTGAGTATCCAGCTTGAGATCCAGCTGTTCACGGTATTGACTGAGGAGGTGATCTATAATTTCTGCTTCTCCTTGCTTACCCGCAATTTCTGCCGGCAGGCCATTAATTACAAAAGCATTTTGACCAAACTCCTCCATATCAAAACCAAGTAAACGCAGTTGTGGTAACATCTCCGTCAATAGCACCGCATCCGGTGCGCTAAGTTCTATCGTTTGGGCAAAGAGTTGCCCTTGGCTAATGGCCTGTTGCTGCCCAAGGGTTTGTAAGTAGCGCTCGTAAAGGATTCGCTCGTGAGCAGCTTGTTGATCAATCAACACGTAGCCCGAAGCAATGGGGCTAATGATATAACGAGCATGAATTTGGTACGGATGCTTATGGTCCTTAAAGCCCAAGGACGGACTATCCTCACTAGCCCGAGAAATCTTACTTTCTATCGTAATAAATCCCCCTTCTTCCTCGGTCTCTGGGAAGGTAGGAGCGGCCTCGTTTTCTTCCCCCAAGCCTTCGTACATCTTTTGCCAATTCTCCTGATTGTGCTGGGTCCGGCGACGTTCAGAAGCACCAGTCTCCATATTACTCGATCCAGAAGAACTACCGGAACCGCTAGAACGAGGTTTTGCGGTAGCGCTAGATTCGATCGTAGGAAAGGACTGAGGTGTGGTGGGCTTATAGCGAGTAGGAGAAAAGGTACCTCCCTGCTCAAAATCCAAGCTGGGGGTGACACTGTATTGTCCTAAAGCATGACGGACCGCCACTTTGAGGTAATTGTACACAAGCTTCTCATCATCAAACTTAATCTCTTGCTTCGTAGGGTGCACATTAACATCAATCCGGGAGGGATCAATGGTAAGGAACAGTGCATAGAAAGGATGAACGCCTTTCGGCAAAAGCTCCTCGTAGGCCGACATCAGCGCGTGGTGCAAATAGCCACTTTTAATAAACCGGCGGTTGACAAAGAAGAACTGATCTCCGCGTGATTTTTTAGCAAACTCTGGCTTTCCCACAAAACCGGATACTTTGAGAATATCGGTATCCTCCGTAACTGGGACCAGGCGTTGATTAAAACTATTACCATAAATGCCTACGATTCGCTGGCGGAAATTGCCGGGTGGCAAATGGTAGGTTTCAGACTCGTTATGGTGCAAACTGAAAAAGAGATCTGGATGAGCCAGCGCCAGGCGCTGGAATTCGTCCAGGATATGCCGCATTTCCACCGAATTGGATTTCAGGAAATTACGACGGGCTGGAACATTGTAAAACAGATTCTTGACGGCAATGGATGTTCCGGCTGCGGTTTGACAAGGTTCTTGCGATTTCAAGTCCGAGCCTTCCATCAACACGCGTGTGCCCAGCTCGTCGGCGTGCCGGCGCGTTTTGAGTTCTACCTGAGCAATTGCGGCCACCGTAGCCATAGCCTCTCCACGAAAGCCCATGGTGCGGATATGCGTAAGGTCATCAGCGCTGCGCAGTTTACTGGTAGCGTGGCGCTCAAAGCAGAGCCGGGCGTCCGTTTCCGACATGCCACAACCATTATCAATCACCTGAATCAGGTTCTTCCCACTCTCCTTAATAATCAGCTGAATACGATCGGCACCGGCATCAATGGCATTTTCCATCAATTCTTTAACAACCGAGGCGGGGCGTTGAATAACCTCACCTGCGGCGATCTGGCTGGCAATGGCATCCGGTAAAAGCTGAATGATATCCGACATTAAATAAAAAACTACTGCATCAATTGAGTCAACTCTGGCAAATATACATTTAAAAGCAGGTAGCCCAATACGAGCAACATAATTACCAAACCTACAAGAATCAGGTTGGAACGCATAACTTGCTTTCTGCGGTACTCCTTATCCGAATTCCAGGTACTGCGCATTCCACTGGAGATACGGGCTTTGGTGCCGTCAATATCATCTTGTTGCAACTCCCGGAGTTCCTTCAGACGCTCCTGAAGTTCTTCCTTTTGGGGATCGTAATACATGGGCTTGTAGTCAAACTTTTGGTGCTTGGGCACCCGAAAAAGCGATCTTTTACCGAACATATGTAGTGGGGTGGTTGAATTAGTAAATTTAGTTGAATTGGTTGAGTTAGTTGCGCCTGCGGCACTGGTTGGTTGGATCGAATTTATGAAAAAGCGGATGCAGGAAGGCGATTCATCGCGTCATTCTCCACTTAAGCACCAATTTACCTTAGGTGTTTTCGGCGTCTTAAGTAATCAACACTCAAAGGCTTAGCTTCTTAAAAAGTGCTTCACTGGTTTTATTGACAGCAACTGTAAACAACAAAAAAGTTAATGGTAAAGATGAAAATCTTGGATAAAATGGCGGGAAGCCTATTCAAATCGTTTCGTTCGCCAGGCGATTTACTGTTCAATTCCAACGTACCATTCCTAATACGAATGCTAGCTGTTACCAAAACAATGGACACGTTTTACGATAAAGCTTGCAACCACTGCCCGTTTCGCTTCGTCTTAAATAAACATTAAGCCGTCTTATTTTTTTGTAACTCATAATGAATCCGTACATCTTGCAGCGCATGCAACATTAACCCTACTGAAAACCTCTTAACTAACATGCGAAAACTTCTATTCACCCTTTCTCTGCTGGCCATGGCTGGCAGCCTACTGGCGGGTGGTATCAAAGGATACATCCGCAACACCGAAGGCGAACCACTGGAGTTTGCCACTATCTACATTAGCGAACTGGGGTCTGGTACCGTCACCAATGTTGAAGGTTACTACGAGTTCAGAATGCTCCCCGGTGATTACCGCGTAGTATTTCAACACCTAGGCTACGAAACATTAATCGAACGTGTAAGCATTGGTGAGGGCATGAAAGAGCTCAACATCCAACTTAAATCTCAGACCTTCAGCCTAGATGAAGTGGAGGTCATCGACGGTGGGGAAGATCCCGCCTACACGGTGATGCGCAAAGCCATTGCTAAGGCAGATTTCCACCGACAGCAAGTTGACTTTTACAAAGCACAAGTGTACATCAAAGGCTCAGGTCGCCTTTTGAAAACACCAGGAATTGCCCGAAAACTCTTGGAAAGAGAAGGCGTAAAGGCCGACTCCAGTACCGCATTCACCTCCGAGTCGGTCTCCTTGATTGAATACGAACGCCCGAATACCTACCGGGAAAAAGTTATTTCCATCTACACGCAGGGAGAAGACAACGGCTCTAGTCCAAACGGATATATCTACGGCAGTTTCTACGAGCCTGATATTGCACAGGCGGTCTCTCCGCTTTCGCCGCGAGCCTTTGGCTATTACAAATTTGAGCTGGCCGGCTATTTTAATGATCGCGGTTACAATGTGAATAAGATCAAAGTGATTCCGCGGAGCCGAGGTGACAATGTATTTGCCGGCTATATCTATATCGTAGAAGACCTATGGAGCATTCACAGCCTGGAGCTGGAAGTCTTTAAGCTAGGCATTGAATTCGATATTGAGCAGATTTATGCGCCAATCAAAGAGGACGTTTGGCTACCAGTGAGTCACCGCTTTGTAGTATCGGGTAAACTGTTTGGCTTTGGTTTTGATTACCGCTACCTGGCCACAGTCAGCGATTACGAGATTCGGATCAACCCTGATTTGGATGTAGACTTTGCGGTAATTGACGAAAAAATAGATCGTGAGCTCGCCCGTACTGCCGAAGAACGCCAGCGCGAGAACAGAAGTCTGGCAGAAATTGATGAGAAACTCAATACCGGAGAAGAGCTTACGCGAAAGGATTTGCGGCGCATGATGCGCGAATACGAAAAAGAGGAACTACAAGAGGAGGAAGAACCCGAAGTGGTTGAAAACGTAACTTACGAAGTAGACTCCTTGGCCACCAGACGCGACTCCACCTACTGGGCCGCCATTCGGCCGATACCACTCACTACAGCAGAAGTGCGTGGCTACGAAGTGCTGGACAGCATGGCCGTGGCCGACCGGGAAATAGCCGAAGCAGAAGCAGAGGGTGTAAAGAATCCTGGGCGCAAACGCAATAGTCGATACAGTATTTTTGACCTCATTAGTGGCAACAATGTCAAGCTGGGTGATGGTAAACGTCTACATTATGACGGCCTACACAATGCGGGCTTCAACCCCGTAGAAGGGTTTTGGCTGGCTACTCGCTTTCGCTATACCCAAAAGGGAGACAAGAACAATTTTGAATGGAGTGTGCTCCCGCGCTACGGTTTTTCTTGGGATCGAGCCGTCTGGCGCAGTGATGCTAAATACAACTTTGGCGTGGAGCATAGCCGTAATCGTCTGATGCTGCACGGTGGTCGCTATATTGCACAATACAATGAGCCGCGCCCGGTCAGTGAACTCTTCAATACCTTCTACGCCCTCATGGGCGAACGAAACTTTGTGCGCCTGTACGAAAAACGCTTTTTAGGAGCTAGCTGGAATAAACGCTGGCGCTCTACCGCGCGGCTGTACATGAACGCAGAATGGGCCGACCGTTCTACCCTGTTCAATACTACAGACCAAACCTGGTTCCCAAGTGATAGTCGAGAATATGCTCCAAATCTACCGGATATTATCGAAGCTCCGACAATCCCGGTTGCCAACGAAAAGGCGGCAACATTTGACTTGAGCTTTCGCATAAAACCCTGGCAGAAATACCGTATCCGCAATGGCGAGCGCTCAGCGGTTGAAGCTTCTTCGCCAGAATTCAGACTGAACTACCGGCAGGGTATCCCCAATATTAACGAAAGTGTAACGGATTATCAACGGGTAGGTATCGTGTACCGGCATACCATCCGTCCTGGTGCTCGTGGCAAGATCGACTTAAAGGTAGATATGGGTATGTTCCTCAACAACGACAATGTTGGTCTGGCCGATTACCAGCATTTCAATGGTAATCAGATGATCTTTACCACGGCTGATCCTGTGGGGGCCTTCCGCTTATTGCCCTATTATACCTTTAGCACACGTGACAAATGGGTAGCGGCACACGCGCATTACCAGTTTCGCAAATTCCTACTCACCCAAATATGGGAGGTGCAGATGACCGGTGCGCGCGAAAACTTTTTTGTCAACTACCTGAACAGTCCTGAGAGCGAGCACTACACCGAAGTTGGTTACAGCTTAGACAACATATTGCGCTTCCTTCGGGTGGAGGCGGCAGTAGCGTTTAGAGATGGTCAATACTTCGACTGGGGTATCCGCATTGGTGTCGCTTCCAATATCTTTGGCAGCTTTGCTACGGTGGAGATCGATGAGGATTAAGGGAATAGAGCGAAAGATTTGAACTGCTAAGGAGCACTCGGGGATGTTAGTCTTCGAGTGCTTTTTTGTTGGGGGGGCAGTTCCTGCGTCAGGAGACGCAGGGGAACCGGGAGACGCAGGGGAACATTGAACAGAAGAGTGTGCTTGGTAGTTGGGTAGACAAAACTTCTGGTATGCGATTCATTGCATTCTTCCTGGCTGCCACTTTGGTTTGGGCTTGCAGTACGACTGAACAATCCATCCCTCAATCTGAGGTGTTTTCTTATCTAGCCTTAGGGGATTCCTACACCATTGGACATTCATTGACCGAAGCAGAACGCTACCCCAATCAGTTAGCGGATAGCCTGATCCCCAAAGGTATTACCCTTAGTCCGGTTGATATCGTAGCCAAAACTGGCTGGACTACCGATGAACTGGACGCCGGCATTAATGATCGCACCGATTTACAGAACACCTATGATTTGGTATCACTACTCATTGGGGTAAATAATGAATTCCGTGGGCGCCCAGTCGCGACTTACGAACCAGAATTTCGAGCCTTAGTAGATCGAGCTATCGACTTTGCTGATGGAGAACATGAACGAGTATTTATCGTTTCTATCCCCGATTACGCCTTTACCCCTTTTGGACAAGGCAACACAAACATCAGCGAGGATATTGACGAATACAATGCCGCCAATAAGCGTATTGCGGAAGAATACGGCATCAAGTACTTTGACATCACCCCGATCTCACGCGAAGGCCTAAATCAACCAGATTTAGTAGCAGATGATAGGCTACACCCCTCAGGTCTGCAGTATGGACTTTGGGTAAGTAGCTTTTTGGAAGAGGTGGAAGAAATGCTGCGGAATTAAGCAGCTTCAGCAGTGGTAAGCTGTAGTTCGGTGGTTATGGCCTTTCTACGAAGCAAGCGCCAATTCATATAATGAGCATAAGCAACCATGGCACCACCAATGGCGGCAAGATAATGCCCAATGGTATCTTCAAAGAGATGGTGTAATACTACGATGAGTACGAAGCCCAAACCAGCGAATAGAAGAGGTCGAGAATTGCGATGCTTAGGAAAAGAACTAACCAGAGACCAACTCGCCAGTACCAGGGTACTCAAGATAAAGCTCCATTCTACCCAAGCACTTTCCAACCAACTCATTCCTCCCACTAAGCCAAACGACAGCACCAACGGCATGAGCAGGCAGTGCACGGCACACAGGAAGGAAGCTGAAAAGCCCAACAGATCTAAATAAGAACGGATAATACGCATGGATTCCTACTTCTATCGAAAGCAAAGATACGGATGTGCAACAATATTGCAATTCAGATGGTTGAATTATTGTTGATATATTTGAGTATCAAACATTAGTAATCGCCAAGTTCAGATTAGCTGCATGGATCAATCAATTGTCGATATTTTAAAGGACCACCAGCTGCGCCGTACGCCAATGCGGGTAGAGGTGCTCAGCGTGCTTATCAACGCTAACGGTACCGCTATTGCCCATCCAGAACTTGAACGCATGCTCCCTGATGCAGACCGCATCACGCTTTATCGCACCTTAAAAACCTTCGAGGAAAAAGGCTTGGTACACCAGGTGGTTGATACCAGCAATGCCACCAAATATGCCCTTTGCCGTGACCATTGTACAGAACATCAGCACCACGATGATCACGCGCATTTTCATTGCCAAGATTGTGGTAAAACAGTATGCCTTGACAATATTACCACCAACACCTTTCAGGTGCCTGCTGGCTTTACCGTATCCCAAACCCACTTGGTTTTAGAAGGCACTTGTGACTCATGCAGTTAAGCTGAAGGTGTTAGCTTAGCTCCTGCTAGGTATAAAAAAGGGAAGTGCGGACTAGACTCACACTTCCCTTTTCTTATTTCACTATTGCCCTGTAGCCTAATACTGAGCAGTCTTTAGGATATAATCCATCTGCTGCATTAGATCTCGTTTCTCTTTACCCGGGGCGTGCACAAAGGCATCCATGAACAGCAGTTCGGATTTCCCAGGATCGTAAACCAAGTAACTCACGAAGGCTCCACCCATGAAGTCATTGACGATATCCCAAATACCTCTTGCCTCCACAGCATAGTCACCGTTGATGCGGGTAGTTTCCACTATTAAAGGTAAATCGACATCATTGATGCGCATGTACGTATCTGGCAGGGTGGAAGAAATGTACTCCTTGCCAATTTCATTGCGAATGGCTTTTATTCCTTCTCGCGACAGCTGCGTCTCATCCGTATATGGTACCCGACGCAAAAGAATATTGCTACTGGCTTCGGAGGTCTCTCTTCTTAACCAAACTAAATCTCTTTCTTTAATGGCGGCGTTAAATTCTTCCGGAATTCGCATTTGCACATCCATCAAGGTTTGAATTTCGCCCGCCAGGGAAACGTTTTCACCATTAAAAAAGGCTGTCGCTTCGATCATTTTTTCGTCCGCCTGGTGCAAGCGCTTGGCCACCGCCGAGTAACTATTTAAGATATTATCGACGAGTTTGTCCTCATTGTCACCATAGAGATAGACAATCGTTTGGCCATTGGCCCAACGGTTTTTGGCTACCGAGTTTCCGTAACCATTTTCAGTACTGGCAGTACGGATTTTTTCCTGACCGACGTCCTGTCGAATAAGCGCGGCCGTCTTAGAATTTGGATCAGATAAGTCTGCCACTATCAGATAGGTGCGAAGTTCCTTACGCAAAGGATCTTTATTGATATCATCAATGGTTACGTGAGCCAAATCAAAAATGGGTTCCGGTTGTGGCAAAATTGGATAAGCTGCCCCGTAGTAATAGCGTAAGGAATCTCCAATATGGCCTAACCATAAGTCTTGATCGCAGATAACATTGATACGGTTGACTTTTCCGAAGGCAATCTTTTCGGGTTCCAGGCTACGCTGCACTGCATCGGAAGCACAAGACGCCATAGTGCCAATCAGCAAGACTAGCAAGAAGGCATTGTACAATAGCTTGGCTAACAAAGAGTTCTTTCTAAACATTGTTTTTGTTTGCATTCTTCAATTGTGAGGGCCTGATCTTCCCGTAATAGCGTGGTGTAGTTTTCTTTAGACACAATTAAGCATTCCGACTAAAATCTCCATCTAGCATTTATAATCTACTGCTCCTTCCACATTCCCTTGGCCACTTCATTACGGGTATAAAAATACCAAGCCTTCTGTAAGTCTAGATGATTAGTAGCATTATTTTGGCGTACATGGCATATCCATTAAGCAAATAAGCTGTCGAAGAGTAACATCTCCGACAGCTTATTTACAATATCATTTGGCCTTCGCCAATAATGCTTACAGCAATTGTAGGATTACATCTTCCTCGCTTACACCTTCAGCTTCCGCTTTGTAATTGCGGACAATACGGTGCCGAAGTACGTAATTGGCAACCGCCTGTACGTCTTCTTTATCCGGCGAATACTTACCGTTGATGGCAGCATGGCACTTAGCACCAAGTACCAAGTATTGCGAGGCACGTGGCCCTGCTCCCCAACTGATGTAGTTATTCACATCACCTGTAGCACGATCGGTGCCAGGGCGGGTCATAGTAGCCAAGTTTACTGCGTATTCTAATACGTTATCGGCAATCGGAATTTTGCGTACCAACTGCTGGAAGTTCATAATCTGCACCGCATTCAGAATGTGCTTCAGATCTACCTCTTGTTTACCCGTAGTATTTTTTACTACCGCAATTTCCTCCTCGTAAGAAGGGTAGGTTAAGGGGATATTGAACATGAAACGGTCGAGCTGGGCCTCCGGTAGCGGGTAGGTACCTTCTTGCTCAATAGGGTTTTGCGTAGCCAGTACAAAGAACGGTGCTGGCAAAGCGTGGCGTACGCCACTCACTGTAACAGAACGCTCCTGCATGGCTTCCAACAAGGCAGCCTGCGTTTTAGGGGGCGTACGGTTGATCTCATCCGCAAGGACAATATTGGAAAAGAGTGGCCCTTTATTGAACTTGAAATGGCGATCCTCATCCAGAATTTCTGAACCAGTGATATCACTTGGCATCAAGTCTGGAGTAAACTGGATACGCTTAAAATCCAGATCCAAAACCTCTGCGATGGTACTTACCAAAAGTGTTTTCGCCAAACCAGGAACTCCTACCAGCAAGCTGTGTCCATTACTAAACAGAGAAATGATCACCATTTTGACCACATCTTCTTGTCCGACAATGACTTTGGCTATTTCTGACCTAAGGGATTCGTAGGCTTGCGCTAGGGCGTCAACTGCTTCTACATCTGATTTATATTCCGCCATGGGGTTGTATTATATCGGGTCCTGCAAAGAGGACGCAAGTTGCTAAAATTATCATAGATTATCAAACGGCCAACTCGACACTATGCTAACGTTACTGAGGTTTGGGCAGCCAAACCAACATTAAGTGCAGCATACACTTACCGAAATGACTTTGGTAATCCCGCTAGTCATCGGGACTAGCGCTTTTCGCGCCAAGTGTATACGTATGTAACGAACAATGGTTTAAAAATAGCAACGGATAATTCGAGCTCGTAGTGTTCAACGACTAATCGAGCTCACAATTCCACTCTTCGTCGGCCAATTCATATTCCTTATTGCGGAAATTGTAATGCCACCATTCGCTACGAATATAGGAGAACCCGTACTTCCCCATCAGTTCTCTCAGCTTTCGCCGGTTGGCTAATACCTCTTTGGGCAAATCTGTATAAGTGTGGTTCGCTTTCGGGCCAAAGAAATCAAAATCTGTCCCCATGGGCAATTCTTGTCCAGTACTATCCACAATTGTCAGATCCACTGCACCCCCTCGATTATGAATAGAACCTTTATCGGGATTTGCGACATAGCCCGGCTTTGGGAATATCTCCCATAGCTTATACTGTACATCGCGTGGCCGATAGCAATCAAACATCTTCAAACCCAGGCCTTCTGCCTTTAATTCCTGATGAGCCGCCAGGACCGCTTGCGCAGCAGCCGGGCGTAAAAAACACCGCGCACAACCATAGAGGACCTGACCTACAAAGTTGTTCTCTGTAGCGTACCGAATATCCAGGCGAATGGTACTATCAAGGGCTATGAGTTCGGTCCACTGGGTGGTGTCATAATCTAAGCTGTCCGCTACCGGAGCGGGCTCAATACTTCTACTAATATTTGCTACCGGCACCACCTCTTCAGCTTGCTCACTTTGTTCGTCTTGCTCCTGCAGTTCAGGACCACAAGCAAACGAAACATTAAGCAAAAGGAACAGGCCAACAAACCGAGATAATTTCAAACCATACGGATCAAGGCGGATCAGGGACAAGCTATTCAAGTCTTGCATCTGGAGATAACGTTTTTGTGATAAAAGCGTGAAGCATCTGTGACGCAAGCATAACATACACATTAATGCCGATTTTCCGTAGCTAGTTTTTCCTTGTTTCGATCAATCATTTCATTTATCCACTCTAGGTTGAAATTCTCATCAATCCGCAGGGCCGCCTCGTAGCTTTCAATGGACAACTGAAATTGTCCGTTGAGGTAGTAGGCTTCACCAAGACTATCATAGGGGTTGGGACGATCTGGGAATTCTGATACGAGTAACTGCAAAATTTTTACGGCGTCTTCATACCGCTTATCTGCTATTAAGGCATATCCAAGTCGGTTCAACTCCCATTCATTGTTGAATTTGTACGCTGTGGGGTGTTCCTCTTTTAGTTGATGATAGTAGAGAATTCCATTGTCAATATCGTCATAGTAAGCTTTGCGAAGCGCTAAGTCGATGGATATTTTGGGTTTAACGTACGGCTCTTCTCTTAAGATGTATTGAATAGCTCTTCCCGTCTCTATGAGGGGTAATATCCTACCATTATTGGTAAGAATAATGACTTCCCGGTCATGCTTTAAATCCTTCATGATGAGGTTGTAAAAACCACCAAAGGCGCCCGAGTGTCCAATCACTCCCGCTAAACGATCTTTATAGATAGCCAAACCAAAACCGTAGTGCCAGCTGTCCTCTCGAATTTGATCATGTAAGAATTCACCACTTAAGGACGTGGCAGGTTTCCACGCCTCTGATTTCTTTTCAAAGTCCATGACTAAGTCAGTGCTCAGCGATTGACTCCAACGAAATAGATCTTCCGCCGAAGCGTAGACACCATTTGAACCATAAGTGAGGACATTGAAATCAGATGTATGCCCGAAGCCGTCAAAGCCAATAGCTCTGTTAGGGCGTTCATAGTCTTCATCACTCATCACGAAGGTGTTCGTCATTCCTAGCGGTTGCCAAACATGCTCGTTTAAGAAGGACTCGTAGGTCTGACCTGATACCCGCTCAACGATCATAGCAAGCAGCATATAACCCGAATTGCTGTAGCGCAAATCTGTTCCAGGAGGAAAGAGCAAGGTATCACCTTCGGTTTTGAGGAAATTTTGAAAAATATCTTCATTGGTCAGTCCGTCAGGTTCGCCGTAATGTGTTCTTCGTAAGCCCGAGGTGTGTTGCATTAGGTTTTCCATCGTTATAGGATGCATATACTCGGGTAGCTCCGGGAATATTTGCCCAACGCGTGTGGAATATTCCAGCTTCCCTTGGTCTTTAAGGAGCATGATGGCAAAAGCCGTAAACTGTTTGGAAATAGACCCCAGGCAGAAGCTCGTGTTGGCGTCCAGTGATTGGCCTTTTTGAAAATCGGCCATTCCAATTGACTTACTGTAAATGATTGCCCCTTTTTCGGCAATCAAGATGTTTCCGTTAAGCCTGTGATTTTCCTGGCAGAAGGAAACCAACTCATCAATTTTTTCTAATCGCGTCTGTGCGTGGGAAAAGACGGCAGCGAATAAGACTAGAATAAAGAAGGACCATTTTTTCATAATACGCTTGTTGATTGGTGTTCAACAAACATCCACAAGTTTCTGAGACGGTGAGTGGTGAGTTATAATCGGAGAGTACTAGCTTATAAACCAGGACAAAAATCAAGTATTGAATTGCTTGCGAAAATTAGCCGGCGTAGTCCCCGTAACTTTTTTAAAGGTGGTATAAAAGCCTGATTTAGAAGTAAACCCAGACTCATAAGCAATAGCTTCTACTGTGAACAACTCTTTCTCCTGCAGTAAGCGAATAGCGTTTTCAACTCGATGCCGATTGATATAGTTGCGGAAGCTTTCCCCAATATTATCGTTTAGTAACTGAGATAGTTTATGGTGAGATATGTTCAAGCTTGCTGATAGCTCTTCCAATTTAAGGTCTGGATTCTTGTAGAGCTGTTCATTTTTCATGAGACGTTCTAGGTGTTCTCGCAAGTGCTGCGCTTCTACCGCACTAATTCTTTTCCGCGCATATTTTTCCGGCCTATCCTGGAAAATAGAATCTCGATCACTTCTGGATAAGTAGTAGAAGATTAAGGCATAAATAACAACGGAGAAGGTGAGCATTTCGACCAGATACAACCAAAAATACCCGACAAGGTAAGAGGTAAAAAGCAGCAGATTACCTAAAGCAACCAAAACCAACCATGTATGGCCAGTCGAACTCTTACGCGGATACCTAATCAGCATATGCAGCTGCTCCCTCAATTCATAACCCGACGCTAAGATGTAAATACCCCAAGTAAAGTAAATGAACCAGACAAAGTAAGTGTTCCAAAATTCAACATGCATGGGATAAGGCCAAGTCAACCCCACCAGCAATATGATGAAAAACAATGCCCCAAAATGCACCAACCAGGACTTGGGGATAGCCTCCCTTTTTTCCAGATCAGCCCTGACATAGTAGTACAAGCTTATGCCAATCAAAAAGCAGGCGGATAATCCAACTTGCGCCAATGATAAATAACTGGAGTTTTCGAAGGACATGTAGACTGTCTTTCCGACACGGATGCTTAAAAGCAGTGTTAACAATCCGAACAACCGATTCTTTAACAGTGGTTTTTTTTGCAGCAGCAAAAAATAGATGCTCACTAAAAGGCAATTGAAGACTCCGAGGGCGCAGAAAAAGAATATATAAGAATTATCGAAAACCATAAGATGCAATGAGTCATTCTCAGATTAGCTCCAACAAGCAATTCCGCGTACTTTTGCAGTCGCATCCAAGATACATAAACAAGTGCAACTACCTCGCTGGCTGCTGATCTTCATACTGGTCCTTATTCCCCTAGCATTTCTTGTCAACCTCGGCGTACAGCCTTTCATTGATGATGAAGGCAATCGCGCTACCGTAGCGCTCGAGATGATCTGGAGTGGCAACTTCATTACTCCCACACTGCACGGAGAGTATTACTACAACAAGCCTCCACTTTGGAATTGGATTCTAGCCCTCTCTATTTGGCTACACGGCGGGGCTAGCGAGTGGGCAGTACGCTTCCCGGCGGTGTTAGCACTCTGGGGTTTTGCGGCTACCGTTTTCAGCTACTTCCGTAAACATATTAGCTTTGAGCGCGCACTTCTGGTAGCTTTTATGCTGCTGACTTGTGGTCGTATTATTATGTGGGAATCACTAGTTGGCCTTATTGATCTGGCATTCTCTTGGACCATATTCACCCTAATCATGGTTCATTACCACGAAAGTGCCAAGGAGCGCTGGGGACGGATGTTTCTGCTTACCTACCTCCTCATGGTAGTCGGGTTCATGTTTAAAGGCTTACCGGCTATTGCTTTTCAGGGAATCACTTTACTACTGGTTCTCTACTACCGTAAAGCGTGGAAGCAGCTGTTTTCCCTAGCCCATATTGGAAGCGGGCTACTTGCCGTTGGTTTGATCGCAGCATACTACGGCATTTACCACCAATACCATTCGCTGGAGGAAGTATTTAGGGTTTTGTTTGTAGAGTCTGGCAAACGTACTGCTGCTGCCTATGGATGGTGGGATACCATCAAGCACATGCTCAACTTCCCGATAGAATTGAGCTATCATTTCTTACCGTGGACGCTTTTGTTGCTACTCCTTTTCCGAAAGTCTGCTCGCTTGCGTTTGCATGGTGATGATTTCATTCGCTTTTGCCGCTTTGCCTTTTTCATCAATATTATCATCTATTGGCTTTCGCCGAATTTCTATCCGCGCTATATCCTCATGTTACTCCCGCTGGGTTTTGTACAATTGGTACAACTCATTCCAGATAATATTGAACAGCGGGATTACCTCTACTGGATTATCCGCGTGGTCATTGGCTTGTTTATTTTGGTCTTAGCAGCAGCTGGCCTAGCCCCTATTTTTGTGGACGACACACAGTTTATTTCCGGCTTATACTGGAAATCGGGCTTGAGTTTCCTACTGCTCCTGGGGCTATTTTTTCTGTATTGGAAACGCCCAAATTGGCAGTATTTTATCCTGGTGGCTAGTTTTTTGCTTTTCCGGGTAGGCTTCGATCTATTGGCCATTCCTCCACGTGCGGTAGACTCTAGTGCTCAACGCCTCAGGGATTCCAGTGTAGAATTTGCCCAGCGCTGGGAAGCACGCGAACTATTTGTTTTTCTGGAAACGCACATGGAGCCTGCTACTTCTTATTACCTGCAAAAAACGCAGGACCAGATGATCCGGCGCAAGAAAGAAAACCTGAATACCAGCGACTATTACATTTTTAATCCCGCCCAGTACCACGGTAGTTTGTTTGAAGCGCCCGTTGACTCGTTTGTAGTACGGCACTCAACTTCTCCCGTTTATTATGTAGGAAAGCTAAAGACGACGGATCAAAAAGAGATTTCGGAGAAGACGATTGGGGAGCGGCCGGGCTTTTGATGGGTATATCCCCCACAAATTCCCCACCTTTGCAGAAAATAGTACTACACAGCTCATGTCTGTAAAGCTATCCGTCGTAGTGACGGTCTACAACGAAGAAGAAAACATTATTCCGCTCGTCGAACGCGTCCGATCTGCATTGGATGGGATTGATTACGAGTTGATCTATGTGGATGATGGTTCTACTGATGGCACCCTGCGGGTGTTGAAGGAGCAATCTTACGACCGCCTGGTTATTGTGGAGTTTCGCCGTAATTATGGGCAAAGTGCCGCCCTAATGGCTGGTATTGATATTGCCCAAGGGGAATACATCGCCACAATGGACGGTGATCTACAAAATGACCCGTCCGACCTTCCTAAAATGTTGAAAATGGCGGAAACGGAAAGTCTGGATATGGTAGCCGGCGAAAGGGCCAATCGACAGGATGGTGTATTCTTAAGAAAAATTCCCAGCTGGATTGCCAACTATATCATCCGCACCTCCTCAGGTGTGCACCTGCGCGACTATGGCTGCGCCATTCGGGTGATGCACTCCGCAGTAGCCAAAGACCTCGGGCTTTACGGAGAGTTGCACCGTTTTATCCCAGTACTCGTTAGCCTGGAGACAGGCCGCATCAAGCAAATCCCAGTCAAGCACCATGCTCGACAGTTTGGTGTCAGTAAATATGGCCTTGGCCGTACGTTTAAGGTAGTAAGTGATCTACTGCTTATGCTTTTTTTCAAGCGTTACATGGCTCGCCCAATGCACCTCTTTGGTAATAGCGGGATCATTATGCTGGCCGTAGGTATATTGATCAATTTCTATCTGCTTGCCCTCAAGCTTATGGGTAACGACATCTGGGGAAAACCACTAATGATCTTAGGCCTGATTCTCCTTCTGGGTGGTATTCAATTTATCACCATTGGGATTATTGTGGAGATTCAGATTCGTACCTATTACGAATCCCAGAACAAGCGGCCGTATCGAGTACGGCGAGTTCACCGAGCGTAAAAACAATGGCCGTACCGTCAATTACACGGCACGACCATCAGCTTGGTTTTACGAGATTTTAGGGGGACTTGTTTTCTTTTCTAGTAAAGTCCACCTCGTTCCACAGATTCCTACTGCTTCACAAAGGGTTTGGCAACACGCTCCCCATTTTCCAATTGGATGATCACATAGTACGTACCTGAAGGTAATGCTGAAGTATCCAATTGTACGTTCTGCATGTCAGTATTGATAACTTTTTCTGCCATACGCTGACCTAGATTGCTCATAATAGTAACAGTAGCCTGCTTATCAGCTGAAAAAGAATGCTGTAACACCAACTGGCCATCAACCGGATTGGGGGAAATTTGTAGTTGAGCTACTCCGGTGTCAAAACCACTGTCAATTTCGTCGCTTACAGGAATGAAGCCTTGCAGACAGGCGTTACAATTCGTAATAGAGACGAACTCTGTATCAGAAGCCTGGCAGGTTTCTCCCAGGTCATTAACCCAAGTACCGGTAATAGTAACTTCGTATACACCATTACAGGCGTAAGAATGTCTGGCGGAAACCCAGGTATCATTGATCACTTCTGAGGAATTGTCTCCCCAATCGTACTCAATTGATTCAAGGCTCCAACAGCCATCTTGCGGTTCGCTTGATCCGCTCACGTAAACGCTACAACCGTTAACATTAATATTACCAATATTAATCCCCAGGTTTTCAGGTTCACAAACACATTCTTCGTCTCCGCAGCCTTCTATCACTAGGGTCTCGCATGCCCAATAACTGCACTCTTCCACCACTCCAGTAGTAGGGTTCGTTACTTTTATGGATCTACGGCCACAAATTGTCCATTCACCGTCGGTAAAACACTGAATCAATGGCTGATTAGGGCCAGTGCTCGTCCCTACATTACCTGTGGGACCGTCAATGTTCCAGAAAACAGTTTCGTCCTGGTCTTGGACACAATCATTTAGTGCGGGAAAGGGAGGATCTTCTGGCTCTACCACTACCTTGGGTAAAACAAAAGCATAGCAGCACTCATCAAAAGGACTCTGAAACACGACCATTGAACTGAGGGTCAGATCACAAGAGCAATCATGCCCGGAATTCCCATCAAATTGTGCCTGTGCCGGAGTCCCAACAAAAGTAAATAGTAACAATAGCGCCATTAAACGAGCGGTGGCATTACTCTTAATCATAAAAAGCATCTTCATAGTAAAGGTTTTTGGAATAAGAGGCGCGGAATAAGTGAAGAAAATGCGACTTAATCCAGCACCCAAAATTTGAATTGACGTGCTGAATTTCAACCATTTTTCACAGGCTTAAAATTTCACATTGACCACTTTTTCCGTGTACACCTCAACAACAAAAACCTATTGACCTTGCTTCAGAAAGTAATGAACCTCTGGTACGCCATTTTGATTCTGCCACCTTACTACGTAGGTGCCCGCAGGCCATTCACTAACATCTAGCTGGTAAGATTGGTAGGGTTGTACTTGACCAAGTGTTGCCCATTTACGACCAACTAAATCCCAAACTTCTACATTGGAGGGTACTGGGAGTAGAACATTCAGTTGGTCTTGTACGGGGTTAGGGTATAACTCGAGTGTCATGCCCGAAGCTGTACCTGGACTAAAATTGGAAATGAGAGGGCGCGTTTCATCACCAAAGGTGAAGTTACATTCCGAACAACGACGTAAAGTCATGGCAACATCTTGTTCCCAAATAAGATTCATGGCAGATCCCCATTGCAGCTGTATAGAATTCATTGTAAGTAGTGGCACTGATCCCTCAGCATTTAACATCACAGCATTCACCGGACCATTACCTAGGAGATAAAAATTTGCGGGGTTGGTTTCAAAATTTCCGACTAAAGCCGTGGCGTTACCAAGGCTGGTAAAGGCTAAATTAAATTCAATCTGGGGGTTACTAAATGCCTGCACCTGTAATAAATAGCAGCCTGTTTCCTCTAACTCAAAAGTAGTGGTCTCGCCTGCAGCATATTGGTCGTTTACACCGTTTATTTGATCAATGCACCCTGACTGGAGAATAACATCAACCACAATAATTTCTGTTTGGAAAGCAACATCCACGGCTGCACCAAAAGGACCAAATTCACAGTAGGAAGCACGGATACTTATGCTGTACTCTTCACCCGATAATAGATTATCAATGGTGTAGGAAGTACCGCTTACAATTTCATTAGCAATTATAAAGCCAGTATTATCCTGGGTTGTACTTACTAAATAACTCTGAGCACCTAAAACAGGTGCCCAACTAACCGAAGCATGATCATTACCCACAGCAGTGACTTGTGCAAAGGTGGGGGCGGGGGCTTCACATATTGTCGTTGCGTGTAAGTCTAGGTTACAAAACAAAAGGAGAAGGCCCAAAAAGAGATACCCGTTTTTCATGATGCCGTTGAATTGATTTCTCAAGAAATATTTAAAAATAATGGCTTTCAAACAGAGTTCCATATTCACATTTTTGCCATTTTCCGTGCAAACTTTCTCCCAAGAAAGGACCATTTTCGCGTCTAAGTGTTAAGAATATGCCTAACCAAAGATTAATTGAAACGCTAAGATGCTTCTCTGATAAAGAGTGTAAGCGGCTAGTACACTTTGTAGAGTCGGTTTACCATAACGATAAATACAATCGTCCAAAGACGATCCAGCTTTTGCAATATTTGCTCAATACGAACCTGAGCGACGGGGACATTCCTGAGCAAAAGGAGGCACTCCAACGGTTATTCTTTCCTCAGAAACCTTTTATAAAAAAACGTAAGAATGCCATCGATTCCTTAGCTTCTGACTTATTCAGTCTAACGAAACTCTTTGTCCTACACGAGCAAGAATACGCCTCCGAGAACCGCAAATGGAAGGAGCAACTAACAATGATCCGCTTCTATCGCACCAATAATCTGGAACATCGTTTTTGGCAAGCCGTGGAACAGTTTCGACGTACGTTGGACAAAGTACCGGCCCGAGGAGACAAATACTACCGGTACTTACTAGAATTAGAAGAGGAAGTGGTCTCGTTTCAAACTACCTTCAATACCTACACTGGTGACTCTAACCTCATCAGAGCACACTTAGCACTGGATCAAGGTTACACGATCACCAAACTCGAAAAGGCGGCGGTGCTTTTATTTCAGCAAAAGCTGGGTCAAATACAAACGGATGATGCCCTGCTTTTAAATGAACTCTTAATTGAAGTTTTTGCCAAATACCCAGAAATACAAACTCCGCTCGCCAAGCTCTATTACTTGATCATTCGCCTACTACAGCGCAGTTCTGATCAAGAATTAATGGCAGAATTCGTCCAAAATGTCAAGACCTTTAAGACCCAAATTCCCGCTGGAAAGTATCGGAACATCATGGCCTTTTACCGCTATTTTATAGGTCTCCAATATCAACAAGAAAGTAGGGGGCCAGAGCTTTTACAGCGGCTCTTTTCCCTGTACCGAGAACATCTACAAGCTGGCTATTTTGACGTGGGGAAAACTGGCCAAATTCTACCTGGTTCCCTCAAGCTCATGACTAACATTGCTATCAAAGTTGGCGACTTTGAGTGGGCCGATCAATTACTAACCGCATACGGCCCGGGCAAAATTACGGGTACACGTTTCCCAATCGAAGCCCACAGCTTGTGCCAAGCAGAGGTCTTATTTGCCCGGGAATTGTACACGGATGCACTAGATCATATTATGTACCGAAACTTTGAAGATATCAACTACAGTATCTTGGCAGATGTACTCTTGATCAAGATTTATTTCGTTAAAGACCATAATCTACTGGAGAGTCGAATTTCGGCACTGGCTCAAAAGGTAAGGCGCACTAAACTCACCCAAGCTCATAAGCAGCAGTACTTGAACTTTTTTAAGGTGATGAACCTACTCTGCAAGTATCGCTGGAGCAAATTGCCTGCGGAACTGAACAAGCTGCAGTCAATGGTAAAAAACTTAACTCCCTTACTAGAACGGGAATGGTTGAAAAAAAGGATAAGCGCGGTTTAAGAAGGCATCGACAACCATTAACATCAACGGTGTTTAAAAAGAAAAACAGTAACTCCCTACGATTAGGAAATCACTGTTCTTCTTATTGAACTTGTCTAATCCTGACTAGTTTACATATTGCGACGATATTGCCCACCTACCTCGTATAGAGCATGGGTAATCTGTCCCAAAGAACAAGCCTTGGTTGCTTCCAGTAGCTTGTCAAATAAGTTCTGATTAGCAACTGCGGCATCTTGGAGTTCACTCAAGGCCTGACGAGCCCGCTCAGCTTTAGCTTGATGCAAACGCTGTAGTGTCAGAATCTGATTCTCCTTTTCCTCCGTTGTAGCTCTAATGACCTCCTCGGGAACAATGGTAGGTGACCCCTCCTTACTCAGGTAGGTATTTACCCCAATGATCGGGAGCTCACCGGTATGCTTTAAAGTTTCGTAGTGCAGGCTTTCTTCTTGGATCTTATTCCGTTGGTACATGGTTTCCATAGCTCCAAGTACACCACCCCGCTCCGTAATCCGATCAAACTCTGTCAGAACAGCTTCCTCCACCAAGTCGGTCAACTCTTCAATGATGAAACTTCCTTGTAGTGGATTTTCATTCTTGGCCATCCCCAGCTCATGATTAATGATCATTTGGATGGCTACCGCACGGCGCACACTCTCCTCGGTGGGGGTAGTGATGGCCTCATCGTAAGCGTTGGTGTGCAGGCTGTTGCAGTTGTCATAAATCGCGTACAGCGCTTGTAAAGTCGTACGAATATCATTAAAACTGATTTCCTGCGCGTGCAAGCTACGCCCACTGGTTTGGATATGATACTTGAGTTTTTGACTCCGTTCGTTTGCCCCGTATTTCTGCTTCATGGCTTTCGCCCAAATGCGGCGGGCTACTCTACCAATAACCGCGTACTCTGGGTCTACCCCATTGCTAAAGAAGAAGGATAAATTGGCGGCAAAATCGTCGATATTCATACCCCGGGAGAGGTAATATTCCACGAAAGTGAAGCCATTGGCCAACGTAAAGGCAAGTTGGGTAATTGGATTAGCACCAGCCTCGGCGATATGGTAGCCCGAAATGGAGACGGAGTAGAAATTGCGGACTCTATTAGCAATAAAAGATGCTTGCACATCTCCCATCAACTTAAGCGAGAACTCTGTACTGAAGATGCAGGTATTCTGCGCCTGGTCCTCCTTCAAGATATCAGCTTGTACGGTTCCACGGACCGAATTTAGGGCCTTCGCCCGAAGTTCGGCGTATACTTCCGAGTCGAGTACTTGATCTCCCGTAATCCCCAACAACATCAGGCCTAGGCCATCGTTTCCGGCTGGCAATTCACCGTAGTAGCGAGGACGATCAAGTCCGCGATCTTCGTATAGTTCCTTTAGTTTGGTTTCCACCTGATCTTCCAGGCCATACTCCTTAATATAAAGCTCACATTGCTGATCGACAGCAGCATTCATAAAGAATGCACAGATGGTTGCTGCGGGCCCGTTGATGGTCATCGACACAGACGTGCGCGGATCACACAAATCAAAACCGGAGTACAGTTTTTTCGCATCATCTAAGCAGCAAATGCTTACCCCAGAGTTACCCACCTTTCCGTAAATATCAGGGCGGTGATCGGGGTCTTCTCCGTAGAGTGTCACAGAGTCAAAAGCAGTAGAAAGACGCGCCGCAGGCATGCCCGCAGAAAGATAATGGAAGCGCTTATTGGTACGCTCCGGACCGCCTTCTCCGGCGAACATTCTGGTAGGATCTTCACCCTTCCGTTTAAACGGAAACACACCAGCAGTGTAAGGGTATTCACCGGGTACATTCTCTTGCAAACTCCACTGCAGGATATCACCCCAAGAGCGGTACTTAGGCAAACTCACCCGCGGAATCCGGCTATTCGAAAGAGAGGTCGTATAAGTAGGCACTCTGATATCTCGCCCACGTACCTGGTACACGTACTCGTCGGCGGCGTAGCGCTGTACTTTTGTCTCCCACTGCTCAATCAGGTGCCAATTGTGGCCATCCAGATCACGCTTGATTTCGGCAGCTATGCCTTGCAGTTCACTTAAGCGATCTTCGTCAGTCTTTGCCAATGCTTGCAGCGTCTCAATTGTTTTTTCGAGATTGTACAAACGATCCGCTATATCAGCCTGCTGTTGGGTCCACTGATTGTAGGTGCGAATGGATTCGGATATTTCCGAAAGGTAGCGCACCCGAGCTGGTGGTATGATAAAGATCTTCTCGCTCTCGCCTAAGCCTTGGATCTTACTCTGCTCTGTAAAGTCGGTATTACAACGCTCATCAATCTTGGTCAGTAAAGCCCGATACAGTTGGTTTACCCCAGGATCATTGAACTGGCTGGCAATAGCACCGTAAACTGGCATATCGTCCAGTGCCTTATCCCACAACTGATGGTTACGTTGGTATTGCTTCTTTACTGAACGGAGGGCATCTTGAGCGCCACGCTTGTCAAACTTGTTCACCGCAATAATGTCGGCAAAGTCCAGCATGTCGATCTTTTCTAGCTGAGTCGCTGCCCCAAACTCCGGGGTCATGATATAAAGCGACACGTCCGAATGATCCACAATCTCCGTGTCTGATTGACCAATACCTGATGTCTCAAGGAGAATCAAATCATAGCCCGCCACCTTCAGAATATCTACCGCTGATTGCACGTGGGCAGATAAGGCCAAATTGCTCTGGCGGGTAGCCAAGGAACGCATATACACGCGGTCGCCTGCAATGGCCGGGCTCACTGCGTTCATACGAATACGGTCACCTAAAAGCGCCCCACCGGTACGGCGCTTCGAAGGGTCGACCGAGATAATCCCCATTGATTTATTCGGAAAATCACGCAGGAAGCGGCGAATCAATTCATCCACCATACTAGATTTTCCGGCACCACCAGTTCCAGTAATACCTAACACTGGAGTAGCCAGCTGAGCCGCTTTATCCTGCACCTCCTTTAGCCAGCTGTTGTTCTCTTCCGGAAAGTTCTCTGCCGCAGTGATCAAGCGAGCTACAGCGGTAGCTTTGCGCGAAGTGAATTCTTTTACCTCTCCATTCACCTGCTCACCAAGCGGGTAATCTGCCTTCTCAAGTACATCATTGATCATGCCTTGCAAACCCAGCTCGCGCCCGTCATCAGGAGAATAAATGCGATCAATACCGTAGGCGTGGAGCTCTTCTATTTCGGAAGGCAGAATGGTACCACCGCCACCACCTACAATCTTGATATGGCCCGCACCTCGCTCTTTGAGCAGGTCGTGCATATACTTGAAGAATTCGTTGTGGCCACCTTGGTAGGAGGTAATAGCAATCGCCTGAGCATCTTCCTGGATGGCCGTTTCTACGATATCCTGTACGGAACGGTTGTGCCCCAGGTGAATAATCTCAGCGCCGCTACTTTGCATAATGCGCCGCATGATATTGATTGCAGCATCGTGGCCATCAAACAGGCTGGCGGCGGTAACAATACGGACTTTATGCTGCGGTTGGTAGGGAGCTACTTGCTGCATATACTTGGTTCTTGGTTAGGAACGTTCCAACAATTAAATCGACAGTTTATCTAAAGCAGACTAATGAGCTACCAATAGGTAGCGAAGCAGGAGGTTTTAGGTAAACCAGATTGTCGATTCAATTTTTGGTATAAATATTTGGTCACCTTCATTCACTCAACAGCTATGCTGAGCGTGCGGTTTATTTGGCGCTGCAAAGATACGGATTTGTGGAGTGGTAAGAGGGTTAGGGAGGTAGAATGTGTAATGCTTTGAAGCGAGCGTGTCAATTGTATTTCTGAACCACCTTAGACACCTAAGGACACTAAAGGGGCGGATGAACCATATCAGACCTAGAAGAAACATATGAGAAAAGTGCTCTCAAATATTGAAACCTTTCCTTATCCGCAACCACTTGAACCACATACGATTTTGAATCATTTGAGTCGTTGAGAAATCGGTTCTAGGACGCGATGAATCGCGCCGCTATCATATAATTGAAGTACAGACGCATTGCAATGCGTCTCTTCAGCAAGAGATTTAGGCTTGCCTCTTATACAAGAACCAACTAAAAAACAATCCCGAAGCCAAACGCATTGACTCCGGGATCATTTCCGCCGCAACAGCGGCTATGTCGTTATCGGCTGTTTACAACATTGGCGCAATTACCAGTGCTACAACAGACATCAATTTCAGCAGGATGTTCAGGGAAGGACCAGAAGTATCCTTGAATGGATCACCTACGGTGTCACCTACAACAGTAGCCTTGTGTGGCTCAGAACCTTTGTAGTATTTCTCACCGTTGATCTCTACCCCTTCTTCAAACATCTTCTTGGCGTTATCCCAAGCACCACCAGCGTTAGACTGGAAGATGGCCATCAATACACCACAAACGGTTACACCCGCAAGTAGGCCACCCAACATTTCAGCACCACCGGCAAAACCAATAATAACTGGAGAAACTACAGCAATCAGACCAGGTACTACCATCTCACGGATAGAAGCCTTGGTAGAGATGTCCACACACTTGTCGTACTCCGCTTTACCATCGGCAGCCTCGAATGTCTTTTGATCAGCAGCACTCCAATCTTCAAATTCTTTGCCGTCGTTCTTCTTCATCACATCCAACGCTGCTTTCAGCTCAGGGATAGAAGCGAACTGGCGACGTACCTCCTGGATCATATCCATAGCCGCACGACCTACCGCGTTCATAGACAAAGCAGAGAACAAGAATGGAAGCATACCACCCAATAATAGTCCCGCCATTACTAATGGCTTAGAGATATCGATGCTGTTGATTTCTGCAGTCGTCATAAAGGCTGCGAACAGGGCCAATGCTGTCAAAGCAGCAGAACCGATTGCGAAACCTTTACCGATAGCCGCAGTAGTGTTACCTACCGCATCCAACTTGTCGGTACGGCTACGTACCTCAGATGGCAATTCTGCCATTTCCGCGATACCACCGGCGTTATCAGAAACAGGACCGTAAGCATCAACCGCCAACTGGATACCGGTATTAGAAAGCATACCTACCGCAGCAATTGCGATACCGTACAAGCCGGCCATTTCGTGCGCACCGATGATAGCAGCAGCTAGAATTACGATAGGAATTGCAGTAGACTGCATACCTACACCTAAACCAGCGATAATGTTAGTTGCGGAACCAGTCAAAGACTGATCTACAATACTCTGAACTGGCTTGGTACCAGTACCGGTATAAAACTCCGTTACGATACCAATCAGTAGGCCAGAAGCCAAACCGAAGATTACCGCCCAGAATACACCCATTGCAGAATATGCCGTAATTGTTTCAGTACCATCCGCAGCAATAGATGTTACTTCCCAACTAGCAGGTAGCAACCAGGTAGCGATTAGATATGTTGCGGCCAGCATTAAAATAGCAGAAAGGAACTCTCCGCGGTTCAGTGCTTTTTGTGGATCACCACCTTCCTTCACTTTCACGAAGAACGTACCGATGATAGAAGTAATGATTCCGACACCAGCCAACAAAAGTGGCAACAATACAGCATTCAAGCCTTCGAAATCATTCGTTGCTTCGAAACCTTTAATACCAATGAAGGCTGCACCTAGTACCATAGTACCGATGATAGAACCTACATATGATTCGAAAAGGTCGGCACCCATACCAGCTACGTCACCTACATTATCACCTACGTTATCGGCAATAGTTGCAGGGTTTAGTGGGTGGTCTTCAGGAATACCAGCCTCTACTTTACCTACCAAGTCAGCACCTACGTCAGCAGCTTTGGTATAGATACCACCACCAACACGTGCAAACAAAGCAATAGAAGATGCACCGAAAGAGAATCCAGTAATAACGGTGATCACTTTATTGATGTCCCAGCCCATGCCATCATATACGATAAACAAGGTACCTAGTCCAAGTACACCCAAACCAACAACACCAAGTCCCATTACAGAACCACCGGCGAAGGCTACTTCAAGTGCCTGACCCAAGCTGGTACGAGCAGCATTGGTTGTACGAACGTTTGCTTTGGTAGCAATGCGCATACCAAAGAAACCAGCTAGTGCAGAACAAACAGCACCTAGCACAAAAGAAACTGCTACTAGAGGGCTAGAGTCTGCATTGGCAGTAAGACCCAAGATTACAGCAACAGCAACAACAAAGATGCTGAGTACACGGTATTCAGCTTTCAAGAAAGCCATTGCACCATCAGCAATATTCTTAGCGATACGGCTCATGCGCTCCGTACCTTCTTCCTGCTTGCTTACCCACGAGGAACGCCACGCCATAAACAACAAGGCGAGAACCCCAAATACGGGAATGGCGAACGTAATTGTTTGACCCATAATTCTACTGTTTAAAAATCGTCGTCGTTTTGTTAAAATGTAGAGGCCTCCTCACCGGGTTGGTGACGAAGCCCCTTGGTAGTATTATTCTTCGGGAAAAGGCAGGCTTAGCCCGCTAACATTTGCCCGTTGATGATTCAATTTTATCTTGCTTTAGTTTAGCAGTGCGCAAAGGTAAGCAAAATGTGGAAATCCAGGGTTATTCCTGCCGCAAGTGTTCAACGGGGTTAGCCAAGGCGGTTTGTAGGGTGTGATAACTGATCGTTAGTACGCTTACAATCAACAATACGAGAGCCGGCACCAGAAATAAAACGGGGCTTATGGACATGGCGTAAGCATAGTTTTGCAGCCAGGTGCGGATGAGTAAATAGGCGATGGGTAAGCCAATTACATTTGCCGCTACAATCAGCCAGGCAAAATCCTTGGTGAAGAGCAAGACAATATTAGAAAGTGACGCTCCCAGCACTTTGCGAATCCCCATTTCCTTCATCTTCCGCAAAGCACTGAAAGAGGCCAAACCAAACAAGCCGAGGCAGGCAATGAATATAGCCAGTCCCCCAAAGAGCGACATAATTTTCCCTAGCCGTATGTCTGCTTCGTACTGCGCCTGAAAGGATTCATCCAGGAAGAAATGACTAAAGGGGTTATCCGGAAAGGACTGATCATAAGCAGTCTTAACCTTGGCGATGGTGCCGCCTATATCATCCGTATTAATCCGCATCGAATAATAATCCTTCGGAAGGTCATTATACAGAAGAACCATTCCACTTTGTTCAGCCCTGAGCGATTGGTGGTGATAGTCTTTTACTACGCCCACTACTTGTTTGCGTTTGCGGGGAACATCATCAGAACTCCAGAGAATAAACTTACCAATGGCATCTTCATTAGATTGGAAGCCCATTTGACGTACTGCTTTTTCGTTTAACATCACCGAACGGAAAGCTGTATCTCTGTTCAACTGGAAATTTCTTCCAGTCAACAGTTCAATTTCGTAGGAGGAAACGAAATCCTTGTCTACCAAGACAAAGTTCTGCATCAAACCAGCATCCTCAGGAACACCGGTTCTGCGAACCCCGGCGAGGCTAGCGCTGTACTCTTTTGACGGAATCGTTGATGTTGCGGTAAATGCTTCCACCTCTGGCAATTGCTGCAAACCTGCCTTAAAGGAATTATAGTTTGTCGAGTAAGCTTCACCTCTTAGCGATGGTCCATTAACCACCAGTACTTGTTCGCTGGCAAAACCAAGCTCTTGGGTTTGCATATAGGACACCTGCTGATAAACGGCAAAAGTGCCCGCAATTAGTACCATTGAAGCAACGAACTGAAATACCGTCAGGCCTCGTCTTGCCCAAAGCCCTGACAATTGATTTGTCAAACGCCCCTTCAATACATTGGATGGCTTTACGCCAGAGATCAAAACCGCTGGATACAAGCCAGAAACCACCACTCCTAGCAAGAAAAACCCACCGAACATCCAGAGTAGTTCTGGGGTCAGGTAATCCAAGGTTATTTGATGCCCAAGCAAATGCTCAAAGGTGGGGCGGCCCAAAGCAATGCCTACCAGCGCTAAGCCAAGACTCAACACATTGACTACTATAGACTGAGCAAAGAATTGCCCAATCAATTGCCCACGCTGCGCACCAACTACTTTACGCACTCCTACTTCTTGTCCGCGCTCCGCAGCCTGAGCAGTGGCCAGGTTGATGTAATTAATCCAGCCAATCAATAATATCGCAATGGCTACGCCCAAGAGAATTGAAACAACCTGAGCGTTCCCCTTGGCAACCAGGTCATCCTCCCCCAATGAATGCAGGTGGACATCTGCCATAGGCACCAGGTAGCTGCTGGTCTCTTCTGTATCGTCAGGAATGTACTTAGTAAAAATAGCCGGAAACTTAGCTTCTGTTGCTGCTGGATCGGTGCCTTCCTGCAAACGCACGTAGATCCAGAAATTGCTCCAACCCCAAATTCCACCATCCTCTCGGTAGCGACGAATATTCTCCTCCCCATTCAACACGAAATCAAATTGGATTTGGGAATTTTCTGGCACCTCTACAACTGCCTTTACCGTCAGCGTTTCTCCTTCGTCATAGTTTAAGACCTGACCCACTGGATTTTCATCACCGAAATAACGTTCGGCAGTTTCCTTAGAAATTATCGCAAAGCCTGGTTCGTCCAGTGCGCCGTCCAATTGCCCGGTAACAACAGGGAAATCAAAGAAGGTTGGGAAATTAGTATTTGCCAACAAGACAGATTCCTCAGCGAAGACTTCACCATCTTTCTTAATGAGCAAGCCCGCATAATGGAAGGTACAGAAGGCCTCTACCTCCGGAAGCTCGGCATCCATTGCTTCGGCCATACCGTAGTAGTGCGAGGCATACCGCAAACGTTCATCACCCGAGGCAAACTCAGAATCGACACGATAAATATGATCAACTTCGGAATGGAATTGATCAAAGCCCCACTCGTAGCTCAGGTGCTGTAGAATCAGCAGGTAAGCCAGCAGGCCAACAGCTAGGCCCAGGATATTGATGAGTGCGGTAGTTTTATAGCGGCTCAAATGCCGGAAAGCTAGTCGGATATTAGTGCGCCACATAACAGTTGGTGATTGTGTTCAGCAAATACATCAGCAAGCAGCATGCCACCACGACAAACTACTAACAATCAACAACTTAAATAACAAAGAAATAAAAAACAGCATGCGAATGCGTACAAACATGTTCATTTCCGAACACTAAAGCCTCATTTTTAGCGCTTCTTTCGGCGTGGCGCCCTGGGTTTACCCGGCTTAGAGGCCCCTGCGGTCTTAGACGAATGTTGGACCATTTTCAAGAGTTGTTGCTCTTCTTTCTCACCAAGTGCACGCCACTCTCCTACCTTCAAATCGCCCAGCTCAACGTGCATAATGCGGACTCGCTTTAGCTTACTCACTTGATAACCCAAATACTCACACATCCGTCGAATTTGGCGATTAAGTCCTTGGGTAAGGATGATCCGAAAGGTAGATTTCCCCACCTGTTCTACCACGCACTTTTTCGTAACCGTCCCCAGAATGGGAATACCATTACTCATGCGTTGCACAAAGCGCTGGTTGATGGGCCGATTTACGGTTACGATATATTCTTTCTGGTGCTTGTTCCCCGCCCGGAGGATTTTATTGACAATATCACCATCGTTGGTCAAGAAGATCAGCCCTTGTGATGGCTTATCCAACCGCCCTATCGGAAATAGGCGCTGCGGATGATTGATATAACTGATGATATTCTTAGGTTCACGCTGGTCCGTCGTACAGACAATCCCTACCGGTTTATTGAAAACGAGATACAGTGTCTTTGGCTTCGCGCGCAAGGGTTTTCCGTCCAACAGTATTTTATCACCAGGCTCCACTCGGTTTCCCTTACGGGCAATTTCCCCATTAATCGTCACCCGAGCATCGGCAATCATCTGGTCTGCCTCGCGACGCGAGCAAATTCCAGTACTACTAATGTACTTGTTAAGGCTGACAGATTGATCGTTGGGTGTGGCCAAGGCGTGAAATTTAGTAGAGTGCAAAGTTAGGGAAGTTCGAGGGAGAAGTTCGCGTTGCTCACGGGAGAAGCTCACTTCGTTCGCGGGAGAACTCGCTATCGCTCGTGGTAGAAGCTCACTAGCGTTCGCGGGGGGGCTCGCTAATGCTCGCGGGGAAAGCTCACTGCGTTCGCGGTTTAAGTTCGCCGCCGGCTCACGGGGAGGCTCACTTTGTTCGTGGGGGAAGCTCGCGTTGCTCGCGGTTTTAGCTCGTCTTCGGCTCACGGAAGATTAATCTTATTCTTGGTGAAATGGCTGTGCAACATGCCTAATAAAAACTATGTAAGAACTGTTCGTGTAGTTACTGCGGAGGCTAGGTAGGTATGAATTAAATTGTTTAGTCATTCAAGTTTGAGAATCATAAGTATAATCCTTCACTCAAAAAGAGAAGCTAAACCGCGAACGCCAGTGAGCCTCAACCGCGAGTGCAACGAGCTAACACCACGAGCGATAGCGAGTTCTACCGTGAGCGAAGCGAACTTCACCCACGAACGAAGTGAGTTTAACCCGCGAGTGATAACGAGCTTCCTCCGCGAACGAAGTGAGCACAACCGTGAGCCACAGGCGAACTACCTCCGCGAGCAACGCGAGCCCTAATAACTCATCTCATCCAATTCTACCTTGCCAGCAAATGTCTTGTAAACGAAATAGGTATACCCTCCCACCAAAGGAATCCCTATAGCCGCAAACAGGAGCATAATACCCAATGATTTCTCTGAAGAAGCTGCCGTATACACATCAATACTATAAGCCGGGTCCAAAGTGGAGAGTAGTACCGTTGGGTACAACTCTATGGCCACTAAGGCCAACAACAAGGCAATGCTCAAAGCCGAAAAGAAAAAAGCGGGCTTGAATTTGCGCTTTGCCGCCATACGCGGAATATTGGCAATAGCCAGGAAAGTGAGAACAGGAACAACAAACAAGGCCGGCTGTGCCTTAAAGTCATCTGATAGGTGAGGAATGTAAATAAGGGTATACAAGCTGGTCAAGCTAAATAGCAATATGAACGCGATGATGGCTCTTTTGAGCAAAACCGTCAGTTTGGTGTAGAGCCGCCCTTCCGTTTTCATGAGCAGGTAAATAGCTCCGTGCATCATAAATAAAGCCAGGGTAGTGAAAGCGGTGAGAAAGGCATAGGGATTCAAAAACATCAGCCACGAACCCGCGAATTCCTTATCTGCCCCAATGGGCATACCCTGCAGCACATTACCCAGCACTAAACCAAGCGCCAGAGCGAGCGCAATACTGGCTACGCTATAGATGGTATCCCACATACTCCGCCACCACTTCATCTCTTCTTTACTGCGAAACTCGATACTAATGGCCCGCAAAATGAGAAAGAGTAGAAATAACATAAACGGCACATACATGGCAGAAAACAGCGTAGCATAAACATGCGGAAAACCCGCAAAAAGTGCCCCGCCGCCAATGACAAGCCATACTTCATTACCATCCCAAACCGGCCCTACTGCATTAAGCGCAATACGCCGACTTTTCTCCTTGCGGAAAAACAAATGCCAGGCACCCGCCCCCAGATCAAAACCATCAAGAATAGCATAACCCGAAAACACGCCCCCAATGAGCAAAAACCACCAGGATGGATAATCAATACCAAGAAAAGTAGCCATACTTAACTCATTTTAAAAGCCTTCAAATCTCCCCCGTCCGAAATAACTTTAGCCAAGTCGGACCATTCTGATTCTCATTCTCATTTTAATTCTAATTTCTCGGCTCCGCCATCGCCCGCTGACGCGGCCGCTTATCAATCATCGGGTGATCACCAGGACCATGCTTGATCTTCTTATTGAGCAAGTAGATAAACAGCCCAAACAATAGCACATAGACAATCGAGAACATGATCAGCGAAAACAGGACTTGATTCGCAGTCACCACTTTCGAAAGGGCGTCAGCCGTGCGCAAATGCCCGTACACTACCCAGGGCTGACGCCCCATCTCAGCCGCAAACCAACCTACCTGATTGGCAATTTGCGGTAGCAAAACGGCCCAGACAAACACCTGTAGCAGCCATCGCTGGTCAAACAACTTCCCACGCCACCACTGCCAGCCGGCATATAAACTTAGGCCAATGAGCATCATACCTATGGCTACCATTAAATGATAGAATTGGAAAATAGCATTCAAGGCGGTTGGGCGTTCATCCTCCTTGAAATAATTCAAGCCTTTTACCGGGGCTTCAAAGTCCCAGTGTGTCAAAAAGCTGAGTCCACCAGGTATTTTTATTCCCCTTACTTGCTGGCTTTCCTTATCCACCCAACCAACCAGGTACATGTCCGCTACCGCAAGGCTATCGAAATGCCCTTCCAGGGCTGCCAATTTTGCAGGCTGATGTTCTGCTACTACTTCCGCAGAGCGGTGCCCCGTTGCCAGCTGTGCTAAAGAAAATACAATGGCTACCCCCAGCGCTATCTTAAAAGCTTTTCGCGATAGCTCTACGTGCTTCCCTTTGAGGAGATAGTAAGCATGTACACTTAACACCAGAAAAGCCCCCGCCAAGAACGCCCCAATCCACACGTGCAATAAGCGATCAACACTAGACGGGTTGAAGACCATAGCCCAAAAATCAGTGATCTCTGCGCGCGCTTCCATACCCTCCCCCACAATGTGGTAACCCGCCGGCGTTTGTTGCCAGCTATTGGCAATTACAATCCACACCGCAGAGAACATAGAGCCTAACCATACGCCAAGCGTAGCAATGAAATGCACACGCGAGCTCACGCGATTCCAGCCAAATAATAGCACACCAAGAAAGCCGCTTTCCAACGCAAAAGCAAAAATCCCTTCTGCCGCTAAGGCACTCCCAAAAACATCACCTACATAACGAGAATAGGTGGCCCAGTTGGTACCAAACTCAAACTCCATGACGATACCCGTGGCTACACCGATACCGAAGGTGAGCGCAAAAATTTTGGTCCAAAACCGGGCCAGCGTTTCGTAGACCTTATTCCCAGTACGCAGGTATTGGCCCTCCATGATGACCATGATCAACCCCAGACCGATGCTTAATGGTGGATAGATGTAATGAAAGGCGATGGTGAACGCAAATTGTATTCGCGCTAAAATTTCTACATCCATAGTAAAAGCGCTTGATTAAGGTGTTAGCAAATTCCACATCCCACTCTTCATCTCATTGATGACTTCATACTAATAACATCCCTACTCCAAGATACGAAGGAAGCACCAATACGAATCTAATACTCTTTAAACCCGTTCTGAATAGCCCCAAAAAAGTGAGTATCCCTCAACCCTTTTCCACCTCATAGCATACCGTACAAACATCGTACACTGTACACCTCACATCGTACATAAACCGCCTTGTGATCATCATCACTGACAACTCACGCAAATTGTCGTTGTTTTGTATTAGAATTAACAATGCAAGCAAACTTGCTCATGAAAATTGAACAGATATATACGGGTTGCCTCGCACAGGGCGCCTACTACATTGAAAGTGAAGGGGAAGCTGTAATCATTGACCCCTTACGGGAAACCCAGCCTTATCTGGAGCGCCTACAGGAGTCGGGAACAAAGCTGAAGTATATCTTCGAAACCCACTTCCATGCAGATTTTGTTTCTGGGCATGTGGACCTCGCAAAGAAAACCGGTGCTACCATTGTTTATGGCCCCAACGCCAGTACCGATTACGATATCCACGTAGCGAAAGATGGGGAAGAGTTAAGTGTTGGAGCTTTAAGCTTTAAGGTATTGCACACCCCTGGGCATACCCTGGAGAGCACGACCTATCTACTACGCAATGCCGAGGGCGAAGATCACGCCATTTTTACCGGCGACACCCTTTTCCTGGGTGACGTTGGCCGACCGGACCTTGCTATCAAACAAGGAAGTATTACTAAGGAAGATCTGGCAGGAATGCTGTTCCATAGCCTAAGGGAAAAGATCGTTCCACTTGCAGATAGTGTTATTGTTTATCCAGGCCACGGTGCAGGATCCGCCTGTGGTAAAAACCTCAGTACCGATACCTGGGGGTACCTGGGTGACCAGAAAAAAACCAACTATGCCCTCCGCGCCACGATGAGCAAAGAGGAGTTTGTGACTGAAGTTACGGCGGGCCTTACTCCACCACCTCAGTACTTCTCAAAGAACGCCATGCTCAACAAGTTGGGCTACGATAGCTTTGACCAAGTACTACAGCGCGGCACTATAGCCTTGGATGTAAACACCTTTGAACAGCTTGTAGAAGCTGAGGAAGCCTTGATGTTGGATACCCGACACCAAGATGATTTTGCCCAGGCTCACATTCCAAATTCGATCTTTATTGGAATCGATGGAAGTTTTGCCCCTTGGGTGGGTGCTTTGATCAAAGACCTCAAACAACCAATTGTCTTAATCACACCTGCAGGCCGAGAAGAAGAGGTGGTCACGCGCTTAGCGCGGGTCGGTTATGACAACACCCTTGGCTTTTTAGAAGGAGGCCTAGAAGCTTGGCAAACGGCCGGAAAAGAGATAGACCAGATCAGAAGCATCACCGCTGATGAAATGGCCAATGACCCGCCCCTGGCAACACAGCAAGAGATACTGGATGTGCGCAAACCCACCGAATTTTTGGCACAACACGTAGAAGGGGCTACCAACTTCCCGCTAGACTACTTAAATAAAAACATGGACCGCCTAGACCGGCAAAAAACCTACATTTTGCACTGCCTGGGTGGCTACCGCTCTATGATTGCGGCTTCTATTTTGCGGGCCCGCGGCTTTAAAAACCTAGTAGACATTCAAAAGGGTTGGCGTGCGATAGAAGCAAGCAATATTCCAAAGACTGACTATGCGTGCCCGAGCACAATAACACAAGAGAAGATTGATGCAGCAGTAGCTGACGTCATATAGATTTTAATGGGTGATTTTTATTGTAGATCCGGCATTGTAATAGCTGCAATGCCGGGTCTTTTTTATCCTTCTAGACAATTACACACTGATTCATAGGGAAATACACACTAATTAAAAGCATATAAAAGTTGTTTTTCTGCTACATTTGTAGCATGTCCCCGATAGGATTAGCAAACTATCACAACAAAGCGGTTCAATTTTTTATCACTAGGATCTTCCTAGTGACTTTCCTGTTATGTCCCAGCTTTCTCATGGCTCAACGTTGGTCAGCAACACCCAAGCATTACACCGTTGATGATGGTCTACCTACCTCAGATGCCTATCACATTCAACAGGATCGCAATGGTTACATCTGGATTGGTACGGATGTTGGGGTTGCCCGCTTTAACGGATATGATTTTGACCTTTTCACTATGGGCGATGGCCTGCCCAACAACAACATCATCCGCATTAGGGAAGATAGACGAGGCCGTATTTGGATGAATTCTATTGGCCCGCTTTGCGTCCTAGATAATGATGTGCTACAGAGCTACGATATATTCGACTTAAAAAAACCTCGGCGAGGTTTTGACTTTGTAGAATCAGCAGAAGGAGGATTCTGGTTTAACCATGGCTCCAGAGTGATGTATATCCGCCCTGACTTTACAAGTATTCCTCTGCCGTCCCACATTGCTCAACCAAGCACCTTTGGGATCAGGAGCATTGTTCCTGGCAAAAATGACACTGTACTAATTTGCGGTAGCACACAGCTCTATTTTACCTATAACGAAAAAGTCCTTGATTCCATCGCTTTGCCCAAGCCGTTTCACCAGGCCACTGACCTCTGTTTCGCCTACACCGATGAAGGTGTATACTTTATTAATGCCGATGGCCTACAATATTGGTCGTTCAAAAGCGGCGAAATTCGGGTGGTTGACCAGCAAGTAAATACTGGACTAGAGCTTCATGTGGAAGGGCAACAACTCTTTCTTATTGACCCTACCTACGGTCTACGCATTTATAACCTACAAAGGAAAAACTACCTATTAAGTCAGCAATTCTTTCCGGCCAATTTCACCAATTCGTACCTACTCGACTTTGAGGGTAATCTCTGGATTACTACGTTGGGCAATGGCGTCTACTTTTACCCCAAACAATTAGTGGAATCTAATACGGCCGTACTTCCTAGAGCGCACCAACGCTTGAATAAGCTCCAAATCTATCGGGATAAGCTGGTTATGGGCACCTTCAATGGACGAATCTATACCTACGAATCCGATACGCGCAGTACGGAGTTATGGATAGAATCAACTGCTCCCGACAATACCACGTTTGATCGCGTAATGGACATGGATCGTATGGCCGACGGGCGTCTAGTACTGGGTAAAGACACTGGCCTGTATATCATGGACAACGACTCATTGCACAGAATCTCCAGCAACGTCATCAAAGCAGTTCATGCGGATAAAAACAATGGCCTAACTGTTCTGACTTCTCGAGGCGGCTTCCATCTAACAGCTGCTCAAGTCGCGGAGTGGCAGCGGAAACCCGCCAATAATAGAAAGCGAATGAAAGCGACCAGCACGGTCATTACTGATTCGCGCGGCTACTCAGCCTTTATTTCTTCTGACGGGACCATTTGGGCCGATAATACCAGGCAGGGGTTACTCAGTTATAATAGCGGCCGCATCACCGAGTGGAAAACACACAGCAATATTTTCGGAGTCCACATTAATGAAATGCTAGAACTACCAGACTCTACCATGGTCTTTGCTACTCACGGCGAGGGTTTGATTTTAATGAAAAATGGTGATTACTGGGTCATTAATGAAGTGGAGCAATTGCCAAGCAATATTGTCAATGCACTTTTCCTGGACGGCCAAAGCCTCTGGGTAGCTACCAACCGTGGCGTAGCACAGCTTAAGAATATCGATCTATTCAAAAGACAGTTCAGCATCAATGTTTACAACCGCAATGATGGTTTACTAACTGAAGACATTGTTGATCTAGTAGTCTGGAAGAACCAGCTTATGCTGGGTACACAGTTAGGATTACTCATATTACCACTCAAACAAAAAGCAACCGAGGAAATCCACCCGCGCATTCTCCTGAGCACTGTCGAGGCCAATGGAGAAGAGTTTGAGACTAACAAGCAATTGGAGTTGCGACACAACCAAAACAACCTACGCTTTCAGTTTCTGGGTATTTCCTTTCGGAGCAAAGGCAATGTTCGTTACCGCTATCGCTTAAAGGGCTACGACCAGGACTGGGCCAGTACCTCCGATCGGGAAGTCCTCTACCATAACCTCTCCCCGGGAGCTTACGAATTCGAAGTACAGGCAATTGACTACAAAGGACAAGTAAGTGCCTCCAGCGCGCAAATTGGCTTTGAAATCGCTCCACACTTTACGCAACGAACTGCCTTTTGGGTCATCCTCACCTTACTCGCCATTGGCTTACTCATTGGTGGTATTCACAGCTATTTAAGCATTCGCGAACGCAATACACTATCCACACTAGTGCTGGAAAAAACAGCCACTCTAGATCGTCGAGTTGAGGAATTAGCGCGCTCCAATGAAGAACTGGAGCAATTTGCCCACGCAGCCTCCCACGATCTACGCAGTCCACTCCGGAATGTCGCCAACTTTGTGCAATTGTTAGACCGAAAAGCAAAGGACCGCCTGCAAGTAGAAGAAAAAGAATATATCGAACTGGCCATTCGGGGCGTAAAGGGTATGGAACAAACCATTGACGATCTACTTAAGGTAGCACGTATTGACCAATACGATGAAAATAAGGAGTGGCTGAACTTTGCCACTATCGTAGAAGAAATTAAAGAGGCCAACTACAGCTTAATCGAAGAACAAAAGGCTTCTATAGTTCTAGAGTCTAGTTTTCCGGATTTGCTCTTTAGCAAGGTTAATGCCATACAATTACTCCAAAACCTAATCCTTAATGGCATCACCTACCGCTCAGCAGATACCCCTATTATTCGTTTGTCTTGCCACGATAAGGAACAAGAATGGATTTTTAAGGTCATTGATAACGGAATAGGAATTGCTCCAGAATTTCAGCAGAAAATTTTCGGGCTTTTTCACCGTCTCCACCACCCTAAGGACATACCTGGTACGGGTATTGGCCTGGCTATCTGTAAGAAAATCGTGGAACGTAACGGCGGCAAAATGGGTGTGCAGTCCGAAGCAGGTAAAGGAGCCACTTTCTTTTTTAGTATCCCCAAACCGTAATTTCTCTCCGCGCCAATCAAAGCTGTAAAATGCTCGAATTACCGGCGTACGAATAGTACCAAACAGCAACTTTTAGGTCCGCGGTAATGTATTGAATACGTACTGGAAGGTTAACTGTAGTAGCAGGTTTATTAAAAATCGCGTACTTGCAATATCAATATCCACTCCGTCACCACCTTCACCTGTGACCTATATCACTAAACATAAGCATAGGGACCAATACATTTGCATTGTAAAACCTTAATGACATGGTGTAACCCCCTATTGATAAATCAGCAGCAGTAATAAAATCGAGCGTATGAGTGCAAAAACGTCCTTTAAAGAATTAATAAACGGTAACCAGCCAGTGCTGGTCGATTTCTTTGCAGAATGGTGCGGCCCCTGTAAAGCTATGAGCCCCATTTTGAAGGAGGTTGCCGCAAAAACGGGAGATAGTGCAAAAATCATCAAAGTGGATGTAGACAAGAACCCCACTTTAGCCAATCAACTGGGTATTCGGGGAGTACCAACATTCATTGTTTTTCAAAATGGTGAAATCAAATGGCGCCAGTCGGGAATGCAATCAGCGCATACACTGGTGAATGTGCTAGAGCAAGCTACCACTTCCTAGACTTTTATTCCCTACTATAACGACACGAACAACACATGGTATTTGTAACCTTTTTTTCTACCCCCATGGAATACCTCAGTCAGCCATGGCACTGGTCAATCTCTGGCGTAGCCATTGCGGGGATACTATTTCTGATGACCTGGATGGGGCGTAGCTTCGGCGTTTCCACTGCCTTTCGCAATTTCTGTACCATAGCCGGCGCTGGTAAAAAGCACCCGTTTTTTGACATTAATCTCAAGGATGAAGATTGGCGTATGGCCTTTGTGTTAGGTGCAGTGCTAGGCGGCTTTGTTGGTGCTCATTTACTGACCAGTCCAGAAGCAGTGGCTATTTCAAGCGATACAATAGCGCACTTAAAGGAGAATTTTGGCATGAGCTACCCACAGGGCGGCGGCTTCCTACCAACCGAAGTATTCAACTTTACTAATCCCAAGGGAATAATTCTCACCATTATTGGTGGATTCTTCGTTGGCTTTGGTGCGCGCTACGGACGGGGGTGCACCTCAGGGCACGCTATTACTGGTTTATCTCACCTACAGCTGCCATCCCTGCTTACCGTTATTGGCTTTTTCATTGGAGGCCTGATAATGACTTGGTGGATTATGCCCTTTATTTTTTAGTACTTCTTCCGTTAATCCATTTCCACAAGCTTAATTCTATGCGACTCTTAAGTTTCTTCGCAGTAGGCACTATATTCGGTATCATCATGACAAAATCAGAGGCCGTTTCCTGGTTTCGCATTCATGAGATGTTCCGTTTTGAAAGTTTCCACATGTACGGCATCATTGGCACTGCAGTGGTGCTAGGTGCGGCGATCATTGCGCTCATGAAGCGCTACAAAGTGAAAACCCTTCGCGATACCGAAGTAGGGTATGCCCCGATGAAATTACACCTAACCCGCCACTTACTAGCCGGTAGTATTTTTGGGCTGGGTTGGGCCTTGATGGGGGCCTGTCCTGGTCCTATGTTCGTCATGCTGGGTCAAGGTTTTTGGATTTTCATTTTGGTCATCCTGAGCGCCACTCTTGGCACTTATACCTACGGCGTGATAAAAGACCATCTGCCCCACTAACCGGAACACAAAAACATGACCTTCGAAACAGGAGATATTACTAGCATTTTGCACCAGCACTTCCCCCAGATTGCCGAACGTGGCCTGCAGGAGGAAATTGCCGAGGTGGGTAAAATTATGCATTTCCGTACTAGCGAGATCATTATGGATTACGGTAGCTACGTAAAGTTGGTTCCTCTTATTATCGAAGGTAGCATCAAAGTGACCAAGGAGGACGATCTAGATGGAAGAGAAATCCTACTGTATTTCCTTACCGCCGGCGATACCTGCTCCATGTCTTTTAGCTGCTGCATGATGAATAAACGCAGTGTTATTCGCACCGAGGCCGTCGAAAACACCACACTTATTGGCATTCCCATCAAGTACGTAGACCAATGGATGACCAAATATCAAAGCTGGAAGAACTTTGTGATGCTCAGCTACGATAACCGCCTCGTAGAAATGGTACGAGTGATCGATAACATTGCCTTCAGTAACATGGACGATCGCTTGCGCGATTACCTACAGGCTCGCGCACATTCCACTGGCTCGCAACTCATCCAAGCCACTCACCAAGAGATTGCCAATGACCTAAATGCTTCGCGTGAAGCCGTTTCCCGTTTACTCAAAAAGCTAGAAAATATTGGCGTGGTGAAACTGGGGCGGAACCAGGTGGAATTGGTGGGTAGTTGATTTGGTGAATTTAGTTGAATTGGTTGTGCCTGCGGCACTGGTTGGTTGGGTTAGTGAATTTAGTTAGGCCGCCTACGCCTTACACTTGCGCTCGTAGCTACAGCGTAGGCGCACGACGGCCGTGGTTAGTTTGAGTATTATTGCAGGGATGGACGCTAGCTCAAATTTTAATTAAAAATGCTGCTTTTGCCGATAACTGAGGTAGTAGTGACTCTAATGCTAATTCCCATTCTAATCGTACATTGATCTGATGTAAAAGATGCCATCAACAAGTGAATAGAATATCTTGCTTATGCAATGTGAT
>JBCBEC010000058.1:0-45501 GCA_038528965.1 Bacteroidota bacterium
ATCGTGAGTCAATTTTTTGTAGTAGTTAGTCCTTTATCCCACTTTTTTGTAGCTTTAATAGCAACCTATTAATAGTAGGAGCGTACCTTTGTAAAAATCAAGCGAATGAGAATTGCATACAAGACCAAGTTAGGAATTTGCTATAATGGAATGCTGGAGAAGGTATTGCAATCAAAAAAGTTTGATAAGTACAAAGGGCAAATAGACCTGATATTTACAAGTCCTCCATTCCCGCTAAACAGAAAGAAAAAATATGGTAATCTAAAAGGAGAGGAATACTTAATATGGCTACAAGAGGTAGGTAGTCTTTTGTATGATTATCTAAGCCCAAAGGGTTCAATAGTTATAGAAATTGGAAATTCCTGGGAGTCAGGTTATCCATTAATGTCTGTTCTCCCGATGAAGGCCCTCTTAGCTTTTTTAGAAAGTAACGAGTACTACTTATGCCAGCAGTTTGTGTGGAATAATCCAGCGAAACTCCCATCACCTGCTCAATGGGTCAATGTAGAAAGATGCAGGGTCAAGGATTCCTTCACCAATATCTGGTGGATGAGCAAGACTCCCTATCCTAAGGCAGATAACAGAAAAGTACTAATCGAATATAGCACTTCGATGAAGAAGCTTTTGAAAACGCAAAAATATAATGCAGGCAAGCGGCCTTCGGAACATGCCATTAGCGAAACCTCCTTCTTGAAAAACAACAAAGGGGCTATTCCACCAAATGTAATCACAGCGGCTAATACCAAATCCGCCTCGAGGTACCAAACCTTTTGTAAAGAGAACAATCTAACACTTCATCCAGCCCGCATGCCTTCAGAGTTGCCAGAATTTTTCATTAAGTTTTTAACTGATGAAAACGATCTAGTACTTGATCCCTTCGGCGGCAGCAATACAACAGGGGCCATAGCAGAAGAACTTAATAGAAGATGGATAAGTATTGAAGCTAGTTCCGAGTACGTATTTGGCAGTTTAGGGCGATTCTCTTCTGTACAAAAATCACCATGGTTGCGCGAAGAGCTTTCCCTCGAAGTAAGTTCTTAATCTTTTCCTGCAATTTCTACTTGCTTTACAATCTTACGGTTTCGGAACTGAACTGCCTTTCAGCTTCTACATGTATGTTGAAATAATCAAGACTATTCCACATCCTCATAAGACTCACCTGAGTTAAACTTCAAACATTTAAATATTTTTAAAACAAATTATTTTATATTAGCATCAAACATACTATCTAGAGAAAATACAGTGCCATGAAAGAGATAGACCGCGCTAAGGTGCGCAAGCTGCGTGCCCGTGCACACGATATCTCTGTAAATAGCAAACCCACTACTACTGCTGCTCTGATGAAATTGATAAAGTTAACCTTAGCTGTAATTAAGGAAATGGAAGAGGAGCCTTAATACTATTTTTTGTTGCCTAAAACCGCTTCACGTGCTCTATTCTTCTCATTATTTTCTGAGCAGATTTCAAAACCTAACATAATCAATTAAATATCAGCAATTTATAAATTTTACTCCAATCCTGCTGGGATCACAAGAGAGCGCAGTTTTGTCCGCAGGACAATCTTGTTCTAAAGCGAATAGCCACCAAGTCTATCAGATTTGAGTGGCTATTTGTTTTTGGACAAGGCCGGACGCTAGTACAGAAACTGCTTTTCGACCGTGGAGACCAATAAAATTGTTGGGGCATCCCCTACCCCTACCGATCCTCTACCGCTTCCAGTACCCGCATAATTTCCAGTTGGTTTTCTTGCTTCCACTGGCCTCCCGTAAAGTCTGGCATTGGGACCGGTAAACTACCACTCGCCACCGACAATTCCGACAGGGGTGTCACGGCACTCCACAGCACGCTATCGTAGGCGTTGATATCGAGGGGCATACCCAAATTGAGACACTTGATTAGTCTATAAATCATCACAAAATCCATTCCTCCGTGCCCCTGTTTAAATTGTTGGCTGATCGTTTTCAGTTTCGTGATAATGGGGTGCTGGTATTTACTGCGGTATTCAGCGTATTCTTCTTCCGGGAGCCATTTGTGTCCCCAAAAAGCCAATTCATCCGAGTCGATGTAGAGACGACTGGGGTAGCCATCATGGGTAGCTTTGGTACCTACTACTTTATTGATTCTGGAATAGGGCCGGCCCGTATGGACATCAAATTGCAGCAGGATGGTTTTCCCCTTTTCCGTTTTTATCATGGTCGAATTCATATCTCCACACTTAAAGGACGTGTAGGGTGAATTCATTTCTTTAGCCGTTCTACTTAAATTCAATTCTCGTGAGCTCATGGAGGTCAGGTAGGAGAAAGTATCGCCTCTACCAATATTCAAATAGAAGCTAATCGGCCCCAAACCATGCGTGGTGTAGAAATTCCCATCGCGGTTGATGTGATGATGGAGTCGCCACTGATCTTGATAGTAGTCGGAGCTGAGCATGTGTGCTCGCAAATCATGCAAGTAGGCCCCTTCGGTATGGGTGAGATCGCCAAACACTCCATTTTCGATCATGTTTAGGACGAAAAGCTCCTCCTCATTGTAGCAGCAGTTCTCGATCATGATGCAATGCCGTTGAGTTCTTTCCGCCGTCTCGATCAGGTCCCAACAATCTGATAAGGAGTAGGCAATCGGCACCTCACTGGCCACGTGTTTTCCTTGCTCCATGCCATAAATGCACATAGGCGTGTGCCAGCGCCAGGGCGTAGTGATGAGCAAAAGGTCAATATCATCTTGTTGCGCTAGCTCCTTCCACTTATCCGGCGAACCGTAATAAGTTTTAGGCGTATTTTTTTGCCATTCGCCTAATTTTTCAACAGCCTGCTGCGTTTTCTTCTCTTCCAAATCTGACAATGCTACGATTTCACAATCATCATTCTCCACCAACCATTGAAACATTTGGAGCAGCGTTTGGCCTCGGTTACCCAAACCAATAATACCAACTCGAACTTTCTGAATAGGGTCCGTTTTAAAGCCAAAGAGTTCCCCCGAAGTGGGTCTGGCATAGGACGCTGTTGCGTGTATTGCCGCTTGATAATCATTCGCATAAGACGAAATGGGCATGGACAAAAACGCCGAGGTACCGAGAATTGATTTCAGAAACTTCTTCCTATTCATAGCATTATTCTTTTGTACTGGAGTTGGTAAAAATAGCAGGAAAAGGCATACATACTACAAGGCTAAGTGCCAAGTTCAGGCCGTTTTGTATTTCTAAAAGGGGTTCGGATACCATCAGCTTGATTATTTTTACTTGAACACAGCCGTACCAAACATACTAGCCGCTCCCCTCAAATCACCTTAAACCATCAACTATGCTACAGTACCTATTTTTATCACTATGCCTCTTTTCTAGCCTCGTGCAAACCGTCCATGCTCAAACCGATACCTTCTCCGTATTCCATCACAACTACTTGGTAGAACGGCAAGCTGACCTGATGGTATTTGCCCAAGAGTTGCGAGCTTACGCTGAAACACATGCAGTATCCCGCGACTTACAAAAACACGTAGGTAAATACCAGCAAAACATCGAAGCTATAGATGTTTGGAAATCAACGGATGTAGTGGCCACTATGCATGAACTAAACCGCCTACAAACCCGTGGCGCCTTCCTGCACGAGGCCGTCGCGCGCGGAGTAGAAAAGTCGCAGTGGAGAAAGGGTATTAGAAACACCATCCGTGCGGTACTGCCTTATGCCCTGGCTATTTTAGCGTTCCCGATAGTGTACCATTTACTGTTTCGGCGAAGATAAATTACCTTAGCCGAGCCGATGTCCTCCACTCCTCCATATCCCGAATTTGATCAGCAGCAGTTTGAACGCCTGTTCCGCTCTCACTTTGAGTACCTCTGTAACTATGCCCTGCAATACGTAGAGGATATGGATACCGCGCAGGAAATTTGCCAAAAGGTATTCATACGCCTCTGGGAAAAAAGGGCAGAAATGGATCCCCAGCAATCCATTAAATCCTATCTGTTCACCTCGGTACGAAATCGCTGCCTCAATTACATTAGAGACAACAAGAAGTACCGGAGTAGTGTATTGGACCTGGACTGTGGCGAATTTGACTTAGCTGGAGAAGAGGACAATTATGCCTTAGAAGACTTGCAGCAACGAGTGGCCGCAGCACTGAATGAACTCCCCGAAAAATGCCGTCTGGTATTTGAGATGAGTCGTTTCCAAGGACTAAAATACCGGGAGATTGCCGAAGAGCTGGATATTTCGCAAAAAACGGTGGAAGCGCACATGTCCAAAGCGATGAAAATGCTGCGGGAGCGCCTGCAGGATTATATCATGCTGTTTCTTCTGTTTTTGGATTACTTCAAATAAAATTGACCGTACACTAAGGGTAACTCCCTTTTTAAGTGTACTAAAGGAAATATGGAAGCACAAAACCAACACGATTACCCTTCCAGCCTCATGTTGAAGTACCTGAGCGGAAACACTACTGCTGCCGAAACAGCAGAGCTGGAACAGTGGGTGTTGGCCAGTCCGGAAAACAAAAAGCAATTTATCGACTTTAAGAAAGCCTGGATCCTGAGCGGCATACAGGCCGCAGCGCCCATAGACGTAGATGCGCAATGGAAGCAAACTACAGAGCAGCTATTTGGTGGAGCAAAAACAAGGCCACTGAACAAGCGCAAGGGCCGGAGAAGATGGCTACAAATTGCGGCCGCGGTAGTAGTACTGGCAGTTAGTACAGCCCTTCTCTACCAACAATTCCGCCAGCCGGAAGCTTATTTTGCCCAAGCCACTACTAGTAGCCTGCCCCTTGATTTATCGGATGGAAGCCGGGTTACTTTAAACCAGGCCTCCAGTATCCGATTTCTAGCGGAAAGTGAAAACGGACAGCGGCAAGTGGAACTTCAAGGCGATGCCTTCTTTGATGTGGCCCGCAATGAAGAACTGCCCTTCGTGATCCAAGCACAAAACGTTGAAGTAGAGGTCCTCGGCACTTCATTTTACGTGGATAGCCGCGAGGAACAAGCAGAAGTTCAGATCATGGTGGAATCCGGCCGAGTAGCCGTACGCGCTGCCGGGCAGGAAGTGATCCTAAATGCCAATGATCAGGCGGTTTTCGATAAAGCTAGCAATACACTACGCAAACAAGCAAATACAGACGAGCACTATCAAGCCCTGAAGTCCGGTGAACTCGTATTTGAGGACACTCCAATGGAGGAGGCTGCCTTTGCTCTCAGTCGCTATTATAATGTAAACTTGGTTATTGGAAGTGAAGAACTGAAAAACTGCCCAATAACATCCACCTTTAAGAATAAGTCGCTGTCGGCCGTACTAAGGATTTTAGAAGCTTCATTTGGTATTCAATCCAGGGAAGAAGATGATCGGATCGTGTTGACGGGGATTTGTGAAGAAAGAGGGAATTAGAAGTAGGAAGTTAGAAATAGGAAGTATGAAATATTAGGTCGGAAATGGGAGATCGGAAATCGGAGATGAGTAAAATAGCACTAAACTTCCGACTTCCCACCTCCCACTTCCCACTTTCTAACTTCCTATTTCTAATCTCATACTTCTAACTTCCCCAAACGCCTTTCAAAATAGCTGATAATGTGTGATTTGTAAACTTGTAGCACCGCTCTTGGAAGTGCTAGCAGGTAAGGTCATGCTTGACTATTAACCCTCACCTAAGCTATTATGCGGAACCACGTATGCCTGCTACTGCTGGTGCTGAGCACGCAGCTATTCGGGCAAAACACGACAAACAACTCGCGGATCACCATCCGCGAGCAAGCCATCAGTGTTGGTGCATTGTTGGATGAGATCAGCCGGCAGTCTGGAGCAGATTTTACGTATAACTCGCGAGTTATTGACCCCGCTACGGTTGTTTCCTTTAAAGTGCGAAAAGCCAGTTTGGCGGAAACACTTGACCTGCTCAGCGAGACCCTACAAGTTCGCTACAGCCTGGTAGAAGGACAGATTATCCTGAACTTTGTGGAAAAGGTGGAACCCCCACAATTTTATACCATCAGCGGTTTTCTGGCGGATCAATCCTCCGGCGAAAGCCTAATCAGTGCTACGGTTGCCCTTAATGGTACTGGGCAGGGTGTCTTTACCAATGAGTTTGGGTACTACGCCCTCACACTGGAGAAAGGCACTCATACCCTCCGGTTTTCCTACCTAGGATATACGGATCGCGAAGTACAATTTAACCTAGACCAAGATACCCGGCAAAATGTACTGCTACCGCCCGCCGCTATTGGCTTACCAGCGGTGGTGGTGCGACCAAACCTGAATGATGTGCTCCAAAAAAGGCAGGCGGATGCCCTAACGCTTACTCCTGCTGAACTGGGCCAAATGCCAGAACTGGCCGGAGAATCGGGTCTGGTAAAAGGGCTACAGACCTTGGCCGGCGTAAAGGGACACAGCGATGGATCGGCATTCTTCTTTACCCGCGGAGGTGAACGGGATCAGAATCTGGTCATTATCGACGACGCCCCCATTTTTAATCCCTCGCATATGCTGGGTTTCTACTCATTGGTCATTCCAGATTTTGCGAAAGAGGTACAAATCTACAAAAGCAACATGCCGGTCTCGATGGGCGATCGCCTGTCGACGATCGTGAGTATTCGCACTAAGGATGGTAACCTCAATAAGGGCGAATTTAATGCCGCTCTAGGGCCATTTATTAACCGGATTTCACTGGAAACGCCCATCAAGAAAGAACGGAGTTCACTTTTTATTTCGGCGCGACGCTCCAACTTTGAGTGGCTCTACCGAGCAAATGCGGAAGACTTGGATCTGCACTTTCAGGACTTCCAGCTGAAGTTCAACTACAAGGTCAATGAGAACAACCGTCTATTTTTCACAAGTATCCAGAGTGGAGACGTCTTTGAAAACCGTTCGGGCCCGGTAAACGGCCTGCGTTGGGGCAATCTGGCCAGCACCCTACGCTGGAATCACATCTTTAATTCGCGGCTATTCCTTAACGCCATTTTCTACACTGGAAGCTACTCCTACAACCTGCGAGTCAGCCCCAACAACTGGAAGTCACAACTGAGTACAGCCAGTCTAAAGGCCGACTTCACGCACTACAGTAAGCGCAATAGTATCTCTAACTTCGGACTGGAAATACAAAATTTCTTCAATGATCCCGGGAGTCTTACACTGGACTCTACCATTGCAATTATACCCGAGATTGGCGCTAACTCAGCGCAAAAAATTGCCCTTTACTATCAGGGGAAGTTTCAGCTAAACGATAAACTACAGTTGAAAACCGGCCTACGCCTAACGACCTGGAATAATTGGGGCCCAAAGACCTATTACAGCTTTGATGACAACTACATTGTAAACGATACGCTGACCGCCGACGCAGAAGTATACAGCTCCTTTTTCAATGCCGATCCGCGCCTGAGTTTACAGTACCAACTGGATAGTACCTCCTTGCTAAAACTGAGTTATGGTACCTACCATCAGTACCTGCAACAAATCTCCAACTCTATTTCGCCCTTCACAGCATTTGAGATCTGGCTACCGGCTAGTCCAAATATTGAGCCGCAATTTGCCGCGCAGTGGGCACTCAGCTACTACAAGCGATTACCGAAGACCAATCTGGAGTTGACGACGGCGGCCTACTATAAGCGCATGCGCAATCAGATCGACTATGCCCCCTACCCTAGCATCTATCTGAATCCACTGCTAGAAGGAGAATTACGTTTTGGTGAGGCGGAGGCTTACGGTTTAGAGCTGACGCTAAAAAAGACCTACGGCCGCCTCAACGGTTGGATGAGCTATACCTACTCCCGGGTGTTTCGGCAGTTTGATAACATCAATAATGGAGAACCCTATCAGGCCTTCCAAGATCGCCCACATGACTTATCGGTAGTACTTAACTATCGTTTGAAAGATCGGGTACACTTCTCTGCCAACTGGATCTCACAGAGCGGTTCTCCCTTTAGCTCTCCAACTGGATTTTACAGCTTCAACGGGCAAAACGTACCCATCTACGGCGAGCGGAATAATGACCGCTTACCCTCCTACCATCGCCTTGATGTGGCCTGGCAATTTATACTCAACCGAACCAACAATAAACGGTACCGGCACAGCCTGACCTTTTCCATTTACAATGCCTTGGCGCACAAGAATGTGTTCAACGTAAAGTTCAATAAAGTCCAGCGTACAGGACTAAATCCTCCGGTGGAAGCAGATGTACTGGATGATGAAGTCTTTAGTCCCAGTCAGATTGAACTGGTGCGTTTTTTCCCTTCCCTCACCTACAAGATCAAAATATAGCAGCATGAAAAGCGTCAATAAATACCAACTCATTTTAATAGCCTCATTGGTCTTGCTTTGGAATTGTGAAAAATCCGAGCCTTGGGAATTGGTTTCCCAGGCAGAACCCGTACTTGTCATCGAAGCGATCTTGACCAACGAAGCCATTGTACAAGAGATTCGACTTTCGGAAAGCTACGCAGATTTGAACAGCGAGGCGCCTCCCGTGCAGAACGCCGTGGTCTTCGTGGAAGCCAATGGAGTTGTCTACCCCTTTGCTACCGATGCCAGTACGCCGGGTTTGTACCGCAGCCAACAAGCCTTTGCGGTAGTGGATAACCTCAACTATACCCTGACCGTCAATTGGGAAGGAAACACCTACGAGGCCGAAAGTGTGCTAAGTGCCGTGGCTCCCATGCCAAACATCGACTTTGTGCCCTTTAACGATACAGACAGCCTGCAGCTGGCCAATTTTGTATCCCCTTTTGATACCGACCAAAAAGCCCTCTACGAAATCGAAGTCGACTGGTCGCACCTAACTACCGTAACTCCCACCCAGGCCAAACTCTTCCTCTACACCTTTGACGAGGTGAACATCACCCAGTTTATACTGCCCCGGCGGGAGGCTGTGGGTTTCCCGAAAGGAAGCCTCGTAACCGTAACCAAATACGGCCTCAACGACAATTTTGCCGACTACCTCCGAGCCGTAGCCATTGAGACCGACTGGAACAGCAGTTTCTTCTACGGTGACCCGAATAACCCGCCGACTAACATCAGTAATGGGGCCTTGGGTTTCTTTAGTACTTGTGCGGTGATCAGGGAGACGGTTGTGGCGGAGTGAGAAGGTGGTCAGTAAAAAGTGGGCAGTGGACAGTATGAATAGTAGCAGTAAAAGTGGGTAGATGGTTAAAACTAATACTTACTCACCCATTGTAGAACAAGTTCAGGATCAAAATAACTAACAATTGCTTTTGTCAGGCAACAGTGCCCCAGTTTCACACTCTTAAACGATAAAAGTCCTCGAGAAAACAGGTGCCAAAGTCGACCTTACAAAGAGTGCGTTAAGAAAATGGATGCTAGCAGGCTGCTTAACAACTTGCGCGGGAGTTGAGCCCCAAGCCTAAAGAGGAAGTTGAAAGTAGAAGAAGCGAAATAGGTTCTAGATCACATCTTTGCTAAGGCATCGCGAACGGCTTCGCAAGTTAGCATGTAGAGTATCCATTTTTAGTGCTCTTTGTACAGTCATGATTTTTGCTTCTTTTCATCTAGGAAAAGAAGAGCAGTACAGAAGGCAAGGGAATTCGGCTAAAAAACATCAATCTCAAAAAACTTTCAAAAAAATTCACTTTAGACTAAGGGTAAAATAATTGGCTCGGGTATTAGAGATGAAAACAGAACAATTCTCAACACCAATCAACCAATTATGAAAAATTTCCTCTTGTTTTTTGTCCTGATCCTGAGCGTAACCTTTATCCAGTCTTGTGAAAAGGACGAGCCCATTGAAGAAGAGACGCAGCAACTCGTAGCGCCAGATATTCCTCCTACTCAGATGTTTGCCATGCCGCTGGAATCCGTTACCGAAACGGAAACCGACACCACTTTAGCAGAAACCAACGGATTTACCTATTGGAACTGGGCACACGCCGCCCTAAGCCTCGTGGGCTGGAACACAGTAGTTTACCTGAACATGGCGGTACCAACCGCGGCTTTTGCCAGAGCCTTCAACGAACAAGCCGTATACATTGGCGATTTGACCTTCCGTTGGGCTTACCAATACACCGCACCTGCGGAACTAGGTGGAGACATCTACGATATTACCCTTACTGGCCAATACATCAGCGATGCCCAGGAGGTACAGTGGACAATGACGGCCTCACAGATAGGCGGATTCTCTGACTTTGTGTGGTATACTGGCATCACTGCCACAGATAATACCGAAGGTCACTTCACCCTAAACCGTCGTCCCGCCAACCCGGAGCCCTATCTACGCATGGATTACGCGGCTGGCCTAACCCCTGAAGATGGTATACTGCGCTTTACCAATGTCATCCCTACCCACCCGGAAAATGGTGACTATCTAGAATACCGGACAGACTCTGTGGATGAATTCAATCGTGCTTTTGATGTCCAACGAGCTGCCGGTGATCTCCTAGAAATCCGCTGGAACGAACCCGCTGGCGATGGTCAAGTGCGTCATCCCCAACGTTTCAACGACACCGAGTGGCACTGCTGGGATACCGAGCAACGCGATGTGGATTGTGAGTAAATGTGAGCTTCGGGTTTCACTGTTTACTAATTAGTGATTTACGCTACCCGAATCTCACGGTATAAAGTACTCGGTACATGGTACTTGGATTCGTGTGCAGCTGCGTCAATCTCATACCAAGTACTTTGTACTAAGTACCCATTACCGTGGGTTTTGCCTGCGATCTCAAAATTTCTTGTGATACTGATAAAGGCAAAATCCACAATAACCCCAAATGACCTGATTCAAACTTCTTTTTTAATATCGTGGTTCCTCGTAGAGGATTCGAGGGGCCGTCTTCGGTGAGAGGGCGGCCCTTTTTGGTTCTTGGTAGGTGTTTCTCCTTGTTTTGATATCGCCAAGATCAAAAAAAGCCTACCCTCGTACTGAGAGCAGGCTTCTTCAAAATTCTATATCCTCATTAATCAAAGTCTTAGACAAACGCAGGGCCCACACCAGACTGATTGTAAATAGAAGTGATGCAAGCCCCGGTGCTAATACCAAGATTATTTTCAACAAAACTAGCCCCGCCTCATTAGATGCCCTGTTACCTTGGTAACAATTGTCGAATTTTTCGCCGCAAGGCAAGCTGGGCGAAATACAGAATTGAATGGAAGCTGGATTTGCCTCAACCGTCAAGGTTCGGACTACTTGACTGCTTGCATAAGTCTATTTTTGTAGCATATATCCCAAAAATTCTCCACCCCAAGACTATTCTGTAGATCTCGGCCTCTACTTTGGCGTAGGGGTTCAAGCCAAACACCTTGGATCCGGTAGTCTATGATCGCACAGCCTCGTCGGGTAATACTCTGCTAAGGGAGTAAGGCCTGATGGGTACATTTTGATTAGCTAACTGTTTCGAAATAGGGGTAATCTTCTGTAAATTCGGAACCGATAAAGTTTAGGCAATGAAAAATGAGGTCTGGTACTTAGAGAATTTCGACTTCTACAATATCCTTTGTCCCTATAAAATGGCCGACCATGTCAAGGAGAAACCGAATGAGGTGCTGAGTAAAAACGAGTTCCTTTTTATGGAACGTGACCCTTGCCGGGAAATCATTCTCATCGACAAAGGCAAGGTAAAGGTGGGTCATTACGATGAGGAGGGCAATGAAACGGTGCTTACTTTTTTGGGTAGAGGAGAAATACTAGGACAAATGGCGCTACTGGGCCAAACGGAGCATCGGGCCTTTGCCGAAGTCATGGAAGATGGCACTCAGGTTTGTAGGCTTAGTGTGGAAAAGGCCAAGGAATTGACGCGCGATTACATGCCTTTTGCCCTGGAAATCAACCGCCGTATTGGCGATCACGTTCGCAAGCTGGAACGGCGTATCGAACTATTGACTTGCAAAAATGTCAAAACCAGGATGCTGGAATTCCTTTATGATCTAGGAAAAGATTACGGTCGCCCCCGGGACGGCGGAATCTGGATTTCACACAATCTCACCCAAAGTGATATTGGAGCTTTATTGGGTACCTCTCGAAAATCGGCTTCCTTGTGTCTGAATGATTTAGAAGAAGATGGCCTGATACGCTTTGATCGCCGACACATCTTTCTCGTATCACCCGATCAATTGGAGCAACTCATTGCGCAGCACAGGAAGAGCCTTATTTAGCACCACCCTCTGAAAAATGGAAATAACTCCCGTATGTTCGTGAAGGATCACCTCTACTGTTACCACCGTAACATTTCCTCACCCGATCTCTTCCGAATTTTGCTGTATTCTAGCTAGTGAATGAAGCTAAAAGTTTCATCACGACTGTTATCCTATTAAGAAAAACGAAACTATCATGAAAACCAACAACATCGTTTCCTGGGTCTTGCGCATTATCGCCGCAGGGATCCTTTTGCAAACCTTATTTTTCAAATTTTCGGCGGCACCAGAGAGTGTGTACATTTTCAGTGAACTGGGCATTGAGCCCTGGGGACGCATTGGCAGTGGAATTGCAGAATTAATCGTCAGTGTATTACTACTGGTCCCACGTACCGCTTGGTTAGGAGCAGTGGGCGGATTAGGCGTCATCAGTGGGGCCATCATGGCTCACTTGACTAAACTTGGCATTGAAGTACAAGGGGACGGCGGTACACTCTTTGTACTGGCCCTGGTTGTATTTGCGAGTTGTGCCGGCACACTTTACTTACATCGTGCTGATCTACAGCGTTTTTTAAAAACCAGAAGCTTTGCGGCCGAATAAGCGACAATAACAGTAGCAAGCTATCAAAAACTAGAATTTGCCCAGCGAGCAACATTGCATTTGCCTAATTCTCCATACTCAACTGTACACTTGATACCATATCCTCCTGCGCTAGTCGACGCAAATCTTCAATTAGCTGCACCTCGTTCCAGTGCGTGTTACTGTACCTCCTTACCATCCGACCTTTTTTGTCGAACAAGATCAACTCAATATCGTGGAGTACAACTTCACCTTCGTAGTGGGCAACACCGACATCTAGTTCGTCAAAAAGCTGAAATATCCGTTCTTCCTCACCAGACAGGATATGCATAAACTCACGCAGTTCTCCTCCGCGATTTACAAAGTAATCGTGGTTGCGAATGGGTAAGTCAAATCGAGGGTCTAGCGTGATGGCGCATAAATTAACTTCTTCTGCCATGCCTTCCTCTGCCACTAGTTGTTCCAAATCGCGAAATTTGGAAACGGTCATCGAGCACTTATTAAAATTGGCACAACTGGAATAGTAAAAAGTCATGGCAAACGGCTTATCCTCAAATTCATTAAACGTGAACGGCTGCCCCCGGTGACTCTCCAGTTCGACAGTGGGCAAAGGCCGATCAGGACGCTCTGTTAAAGGAAGCCACTCTTCTACAAAGTATAGTTCCTCTATTGTTGGAGGGTGCTCTGTGCCTGCTACCCACTCGCCCTGTGGATCAATAGCAGTAATAGCAGCAGTGACCGCTTCGGCAAGAACAGCGCGCCGAGTGTAAATACTGGGTTCTTTTGATGCTTTGACACGATGCAAAATAGATAAAGCAGCTTGGGCACTGGTCCCCGTTTGTTGCAGACTACGCAACACTTCCAATTTGAGATAGGTAGGGTGCTCAAACGGATAAAAGGCGTTGTACTCATCCAAATCCATTTCTTCATCAGGGAAACCAGGTTCCAAATATGGACTTAGGTAGGGCACAATTAACGCTTGTCGGTCCGTCAAAGCACCCGCTGCTCGAGCTGCTGCGGCAATGAGCACCTTATTCTGAGGATTAAAGTGCTTGAGCTCCGCCACAATATAAGGTAGGGCTGCTTCCGGTACCCCTACCGTTCCTAAGGCCGCTAGTAGATAGGTACGAAGGCGATTAGCCTCCCGGGGGCCACGCCCTCGATACAAGGAATGATATTCAGGTAACAGGCTTGTGATCACCGCTGCGGCAGTTTGGGATGGTCCAGCCACTTTCAATTGGTCCACCGCCTGCGCAATGGCGTACTGATCCGTAGCGCCCGTGGCTTCGCACAGCAACTGGTAGGCCGCGTGATTGGAATCGGACTCTGTACCGGTTATTAGCTGCTCACAATCCAGCTGCGGCAGGATGATACGCACCCCTTCTGATGGTGTATTCCGCTCTTGACAAGCAAAACACACCACCAGCAAAAGGGCAAAAAGCGATTGTTTCATCTAGCTATTAATTGAAGTTCAATCGCTTAGCGTAGCGCTGAGCTAAATTGGATACCTGAACCGATTCGCTGTTCTGGTATTCCAGTACCAAGCGGTCGAATTCATCCGGCACATAACGGTTATCCTGGAATTTGCGCGAACGCTCATTGTTGTTATCTCGGCGGTACAACTCAGCCTGTACGGCATAGGTAAACAACGAGGCTGGTGTTTCCTTGTTTCTCAGTGTTGGGGTAACAATCTCGGCGAATTCTCGTGGATAACTGGCATTTAGGACACCCATAGCCACCAATCTTAGCGATTCGCTTTCACCACGCTCCGTTTCTAGAATATCAATGATGTCCTTGCGTGCTTCAGAATAGCGCCCCAGGGCACGAATGGCCTCTTCGCGTACCGCATCTCCCTGATTTTTATTGAGATACTTATAAATAACTGGGAAATAATCCGCCGAACCTGCCAATGACAAAATAGAAATGGATTCTTTTACCGGTAATAAAGCCTCCTCTGGGTTTTCCAGGCCCCGAGCAAGCATCTGCTGCGCCACATCATCATTGTTTTGTACCAAATAAGAGAATCCTTGTAGTCGGTATTCCTGCTCGGGGTCCTTGGTAAGTTCGCGGAAGGTGCTGATGATCTCATCCTTCCCGCCGAACATCCCAAAAGTCGAAAAGCTAACCCGGCTAAAGCGGTCCAGGGCTTCGCGGCGCAGTACCTTGGGCGTTTCGGGATTTCTCAAAATTGTGCCAACGTAGGCAAACAAGCGGGAATCACGTTCCACCTGCAGATCCAAGCGCCGTAGAGCAGCTACACGAATGCGTTCGCGTTCTTGCTCATTATAGACGATTTCCTTAAACTGCTGGATCAGCTTTTCATCCGTAATCAATGCGTAGGGTTCCAATGCTCGCACTCTTTCCGCCACGGAGCGGTTCGGATTCAGAAATACACGGACCGCCTCCTGGCGTTGTTGCTGATATTCTTGGATCTCGCGTTGATAATCTTCTTGCGTCTGTTGCGCAAAACTAAGATTGGCGATTCCCGAAAGGACTAGTATAATAATGATAGATCTCATGATAATCGTTTTTCTGAGTTAAACCTATAGCGCGGAGACGAAGGAAACATCGTCATAAGCGAACCCTAGTCCATTGTTGGTATATGCATTAAACGTGGGGCCCAGGCGAGTATTGCGGTAATCAATTACATCAAACGGCCGCGGGTTAGCGGGTATGGATAGCACGTGCCCTTGCACTGCGGGGAAAGCGCCGTAGGAAGTTGTGGGTCGATCGCCCTTACCACTACCGCCCGTTCCTGAGGTTTCATTCCAGGGCCACATGGTATCTTCTAAGTAATGACCGATGTGAATATTATTGGCCGCTGGAGCGGAAGCAAAGTCACCTTGCGCATCGTAGGCTTCTACAAACTCGGGGTGAAGGGTACGGCGTTGGCGTATCTGCCACTTGGCCCACAAGCGGTCCACATTGCAATGGATCAGGAAGAAGAGCGGGTCACGAGGCGAGGAGAAGAAATTCCTCACCCAGCCATTAGCTCCGGCAGCTTGCACGTGAGCGGTACCGTGTGGGTTGCCTTCCATTGATCGAAAGTTTCCGTAGGTTGTGCCAAGCGAAAAAACATCCATTTCGCTAGCTATTCCGCCAGGTGTACCGGTTTGATCATTGAAATAAGGGCGGCGGCGGATACCAGCCATACCCATTCCTGGAATAGTCCAGGTGGCGAGCGGATTACCAGCATTTAAGGTCACCCAATCACCGCTTGAGCGTTGGCCCAAAAACTCAGGATCAAACATATTCCCGGCCGCAGCATCAAATTTCCAATAGGGTAAGGCTACACTGGGATCCAGCGACTGTAAATCGCGCTCAATACGCAAGAGATAAGTACGGTGCCAAGGCAAGAAGCCTGGCCCATCAAACGAGCCGGTACTGTGTGATTCATTAGTACCTACCGTATGCTGATCGATAAAGTCCTGGTAGCGATCAAAGGCAACCAAGCCGTGTGGCTGGAGAGAACGGAGTGCGTTCAGGAACCGGTCTCGCTCCTCGTTGGAAAGTTGGTTGGCATCCTTGCGCACGCGCACCATCAGCGCCCAACGCCCAAGCACGTCAGAAGAGGATTGTTCGATGACCTCAACCATGGCATCCTTATCTCGGTCACTCTCATCACCAAATTCTCCAGCTACCCAAAAGGTCTTCCAATCACCATTGTCTGGCAGACTAATGTTGAGCGTCATATTGCCCGCGGTGTGATAATCCGTTACCAGCGGATCAACTGAATTGGTGGTTGGGTCCAAGGTACCATCATCCGCAAAGCGCACCCGTCCATTCGCAAAGCTGGCGTTCTGCAAACGCACATCCAGCGGCGAAGAAAAGGAAGTATGATTAACAATACGAGCCCGGCAGAAGAAGGGTGACCAGGTCACGTAGTCATCAATGGTTGCAGCAGAGCCATTGATTTGAACTTCAATCTGCGGCGTTACCGCTGGTAGCGGGCTATTCGTTACCATCAGTGCCTTGCGAGCCAGTACAACATTGCGTAGATTGAGTCGGTTTTCTTTGACCTCAATCACGGCATCTTTATCCACCGAACTGAAATTGCCAGACACACCTTCAATATAAAAGGAACCCCAGCTCCCATCCGATGGCACCGACATCACCAGAAAATTGCTGAAGCTGCCACTCGAAACGGAATTGAAGGCCACTTTCTGGTCAATAACATTAATATTCTGCATCCGAATTTCAATGGGCGTATCAAAGGCATTGTCATTTAGCAGGCGCACCCGACACGCTACTGCGGAGGTACCAATATAGTCATCCACCGTAGTAGCGGTGTTGTTGATCTGCACCTCCAAAACGGGCATATCCCGCGTCATCCCGGTAGACCCATCGGGTAGGGAAATCTTTGGACAGCCAGAAAAAAATATGATGGTAACAAGAACTAAAATGAATACTCCAGGTAGGAGTACCGGCGAGGCATTAGCCCCTTGAGACAGGATTTTCATTACTAGGTTTTAGGTTAATTGATGATCAATAGGGTACATACAAATTACAGATTTTTTCCCAAACCTCAAATTTGACACTACTAAAACAACTTGATAATAGCATGATTATCAACTGCTAGTACTTCTCCCATTACTGTATACCCGTATTCCCGTTTTTGTTACTAAGACAAACTGAAAAGCGAATAAAAAAGCTTGTTCGCCGAAAAAACTATCTCGCTCCCAGCAATAGGTTTTACTTCACGCAAGTGCGCTGAACTGCGTACCTTCATCATTAAGCAAACCACAAATAATGATTATTCTCCGCGATGACTTTGATTACCTATTGTACTTGGCAGAAGAGATTGAAACTGGCGATAAATTCGAACAGGACGCTAAGAAGTTTCGTCAGCTAGCGCAAATGATGAGAAAGCGGGTTTATCGCTACTGTAAGGATGCTGAGATCCTGGAAATGGCCGACCAGCTCCCCGATATTGATTTCCAACCCCACCAGCGGTCTTTTCTAGAACAACTCCTCCCGAAATCCGGAAAAGGAATGGTGGGTCAGTACAAAATTAGAGAATCCGTCCGCCAGCAAGTACGTAGAACGGTTACCCTGTTTACAGATATTCGGCGTTGGTTGGGAGAGGATTGAACTGGTATCTCCCAAAAAGCACAATCGCCAAGGTGCTCTGACCTTGGCGATTGTGTTGAGTCGTAAAGACGCATTGCAATGCGTCTCCACAACACAATCTTAGCATTGCAATGCGGATCTACGGATTGCTCACCACCACACGAGCCTGCTGCATCCAGCCCTCGCCTCGCACTTGTAATACGTACAAGCCTTTCGGCAAAGCACTAACATCCATCGTTGATTTTACACCGTTGGCTCGCTGATGCAACATTTGCTGACCTTGTAAGTTGTACAATACCAAATCGGCCTCCGTACGATCTTCAGGAAGTTCTACCCATAATTGCCCCGTTGTAGGGTTGGGATACACTCGCGCATTAGTGATATCTGTTGGTTGAATGTCATCAGTGCTTACTGCATCCAAATCCACCCGCGCCAATAGTCCCGCATTACCGTAAAGGAAAAGGTAACGACCGTTGGGTGTAATCGCGCCCGGCACCGCAGCAACACAGAACTCGGCAATGGTCTCCCAAGTCTGGCCCTGATCAGTAGAACGCTGAATTTCGGTAGGATTGGCAACCGACGAGAAAGAAACACTTGCGGAGTAATAGGTGCCATCAGGCCCAATTACAATACCACCCGGCGCATTAAAGCCGTTACAAGCTTCCTCAGTCCAAGTTGCTCCACCGTCGGACGAGCAACGCCGTATGCCACTCACTTCTGTGTATATAGTGGTGTTATCAATGGCAAATAGGTTTCGCATTGGTTGAGTAGACCAATCGCCATCCACCACTTGCTGCCAACTTTCTCCACCGTTCGTAGTGGCATAAATACGGCCACCATCAGCACCCATGAAGCCCGTTTGATCATCCAAAAAAACTAGACTACGGGGAAACCTGTTAAAACCATGATAGATAACCTCCCAAGTCGCCCCATTATCATCCGAATATACACCGTGTTCCGATCCTATTAAGTAGATTCGGCCACCCGGAAGCTGTTCGATGTTAAATACAAAAGTAGAATCCTGAATCGGCGCGGGGAAAAGCGGACCATAGGTCTGTGCACCATCATTAGAGCTTTGTGGACCAGAGCTATTGTAAGGTATGATCAAGTCATCTTCGTTGAAGACCAAGAAGTCACGGCTCACCGTAAAATAAGGATTGCTGAGCTGGTTCCAGCTTGCGCCACCGTCTGTTGTTTTCAAAACGCCCATTCTTTCCTGCAGCGCGTAGCCCACTTCATTCGTGGGAAAGGCCATTTGCTCCAGAGAAGGACGTACACCAGGAAACTGGCTAGTCGCCGTCTCCAGGCCGTCGTCACTGTAGAGAATTTCGGTTCCTCTACTAGCGAGCCAAAATTCGTTGCCATTGTTGTGAATGCCTACGAAACGTAAACCAAAATTACCCTCACCAATGGAGGTATTATTGCTCCAGGTGGCTCCTCCGTCTTCAGAAATGAAGATGTTATCAGTAAAGACATATCCTACCAGACGCGTTTCTGATAAGGCCACCAAGCGACGCATATTTGTTGGTACGCCAGCATCGGTTACCAAATCCCAAGTGGTTCCACCATTAGTAGTCTTGAAAATACGACGGTTTTGGTCATACAGGAAGCCAATATTTTCATCCAACCAATCACCGTAGTAAGCATTTGCTTCAAACTGATAAATGGAATCCCAAGTGGCACCTTGATCGCTACTTTTTAGCAGTGGTGCACCGGATTGCTGGAACAAATAACCGACATCTTCAGTGGGAAAGTGAACGCGCCCACGATAGGTTTCCTGGGTAGCAACTTCCGTCCAGTTCTCACCCGAATCCGTGCTACGAAAAAGACTAGCGTTACTATGAGAAATGATGATGACAGAATCGTTAACGAATTCGAATTCCCGGGGGCTATCTAATGGAATTTCGCTAAACGTCCAGTTCTCACCCCCATCGACTGATTTATAAATCGCAAAGTCAGCGCCTAGATAAACCGTCTGACAATTCGTTCCTGGTTCACAGGCCACTGCGGTAAAGTTTAGGTCATCAGGAACGGAACCGATCTCCCAATCCTGGCCCTTATTCTCGGTGCGGGCTAATACCCCGCAACTACCGACGGCCCAACCAGCGCCACCTTCATCTACGTACACATCATTAAAATTTGAGGCAAAATCAAAAGGGGCTAAGACTTCTACCGGTAGTTGAGCCAGTAGGCTTGCGGTAGCAATCATAAAAAGCAAAAGCGAGTAAATTAAACGCATGAGTATAGGGTTTAAAGACTAATTAGGAAGAGTAGCGGATTAAACGCTGGATCAAAACTACTACTGCCCATCATAGTCCCCATACCTTAAATCTGTTTGAATTCTCCTACCGGAATTCATAGAGTCTCTGGATTCCCACCCAGCTCGCAATACGACACCATTTTAATGCATGGAGGTCTTTTCATATTTTTGTGCTCACAAATCACCGATCACGAAAGAAAAGCAAAAATCACAATGAAGATAGAGCAGATCTACACGGGCTGTTTGGCCCAAGGAGCCTACTATATCGAAAGCGATGGTGAAGCAGCAATTATCGACCCTTTACGGGAAACGTCCCCTTATTTAGAGCGCGCAGCAAGTGCCGGAGCAAGCATAAAATATATTTTTGAAACTCACTTCCACGCCGATTTTGTCTCGGGTCATTTGGACCTGGCCCAGAAGTCCGGTGCCAGAATTGTGTACGGCCCCCAAGCAGAGACCAGCTACGAAAAATACCTGGCTGAAGACGACGAGGAATTTCAACTTGGCAAAATAACAGTCCGGGTTTTGCATACGCCCGGACATACACCAGAAAGTACGACCTACCTGCTACTGGACGAAAATGGTAAGGAATACGCCATCTTCACGGGCGACACGCTGTTCATTGGCGACGTAGGCCGTCCCGACCTGGCCCAAAAGACCGGTAGCCTCACCAAGGAAGATTTGGCCGGGTGGTTATTTGACAGTCTCCGTAACAAGATCATGACGCTTCCCGACCACGTACTGGTTTACCCCGCGCACGGTGCGGGTTCGGCCTGCGGCAAAAACATGAGTAGCGAAACTTGGGATACACTGGGGAATCAGAAAGCGACCAATTACGCACTCCGGGCGGACATGTCGAAAGAAGAGTTCATTCAAGAGGTTACCGATGGTCTACTACCACCGCCCCAGTACTTTGCTAAAAATGCGAAGCTGAATAAAACGGGTTACAGTAGCTTTGATGAGGTAATGGCCAAGGGCGATACCCAGCTGAGTCCGCGCGAATTTGAAACGATCGCCAATAGCACCGAGGCACTCATCCTTGACGTACGGAATAAAACCGAATTTGTACAATCCTTTATCCCTGGCTCGGTCTTCATTGGGCTGGACGGTAGCTTTGCGCCTTGGGTAGGAGCCCTCATTACAGACCTGCAACAGCCCATCCTTCTGATCACACCAGAAGGCCGCGAGGTAGAAACGGTGACCCGTCTTTCCAGAGTAGGTTATGATAATACACTGGGTTATTTGCAAGGAGGGCTTGCAGCCTGGCAAGCTGACGGGCGAGAAATAGACCAAATCGAAACCATCGATGCCGAGACCTTTGCCAAGGTCTACCAGCATGATAAAGACGTCAAGATTCTAGATGTTCGTAAGCCCGGCGAATGGTCGAGTGAGCACCTGGAGAGCGCGCAGCATTTTGCTTTGGATTATATCAATCAGCAAATGAACGAGGTAAGCCCACACGAGATGTATTATCTGCATTGCCGCAGTGGGTATCGGTCTACCGTTGCTGCCTCAATCCTCAAGGCTCGCGGATTCCACCAACTGGTTAATGTACAAGATAAATTTACGTCCATCATTGAGCAAGGTATTCCTGTATCAGACTTCGTTTGCCCTTCCACGCAGGCCAAAGAATAAGGGCCGGTGCGCATGAATTGGTCGCAATATCTACCCCTGACAGGGCAACTAGAAGGTTACGAATCGAAGACGTTCCGGCGCGATATTTTAGCTGGTCTGACGGTTTGTATCATGCTGATCCCGCAAGGAATGGCCTATGCCCTGCTTGCCGGTATGCCACCCATTTACGGGCTGTACGGAGGTCTGATCCCACTCCTCCTCTATGGTATTTTTGGAACCTCCCGGCAATTGTCTATTGGGCCGGTTGCGGTATCTGCACTCTTGGTTTTAGCGGGTATAAGTCAAGTAGCCGAACCGGGAAGCAACCAATACATTGCGCTGGTTATTCTCACTGGCCTACTCGTGGGCCTAGCGCAACTGGTGTTGAGTGTGCTGCGGTTGGGCTTTCTGGCCAATTTCTTGTCCCATCCAGTAATTATGGGCTTCACTTCAGCCGCGGCTATTATCATTGCGGCTAGTCAGTTGAAATACCTGCTAGGCATCGACATACCTAGATTCGAGCAGACCTACCAAACAATTCTATACGCCATTCAGCACGCGCTGGAAGTCCATTGGCTGTCTTTCGCTTTTTGTCTGGGGGGCATAGTGATCATGTTGGCAATTAAACGCTGGCTACCTTATTTACCAGCGGCACTTATTGTAAGTGTAGTAAGCATCATACTATGTGCCGTACTTCGCTTAGACCAGGCAGGCTTATCCATTGTAGGCACTGTTCCGCGTGGCTTACCAGATTTTATCATGCCTTCCATTAGCTGGGCTACCATCAACAAGGTTCTACCTACGGTACTGACCGTAACAGTGATCGGCATTGTAGAAGCGTTGAGTATTGCCAAGGCCTTGGAATTAAAAAATAAAGATGTCAAAATACGCCCCAACCAGGAGCTTTTGGCCTTGGGATTGGGCAAGGTGTTGGGTAGTTTTTTTCAGGCCATTCCCACCTCGGCTAGCTTCACGCGTTCCGCAGTTAATAATGAGGCGGGGGCCCGAACGGGGGTTGCTTCCATCGTAGCAGCCGTAGCTACCGGACTAGCCCTCATTTTTTTCACTCCACTATTTTACTACCTACCGGAAGCTACCTTGGCGGCCATTGTACTAATGGCGGTGCGCGGTTTGTTTGAAATTAAAGGAGCAATTGAATTGTGGAAAGTGCACCGCATTGACTTTGCGATGTTAGTTACCACTTTTGTGGTCACCTTGGCCCTGGGGATAGAAGAAGGCGTCTTAACTGGTGTGATTTTATCCCTGTTGATGATCATCTTCCAGGCCTCCCAACCACGGGTTGTAATACTGGGTCGTTTACCGGATAGTAGGAGCTACCGCGATGTAGAGCGCTTTCCAGATGCTGTACAATTTCCCGGGGTTTTGATCTGGCGTTTTGATGGGCCGTTGTTTTTCCTAAATGCCGAATATTTCAAATCAGCAGTGATCAAAGCAGTGCACGAGCAGGGCAGTTTACCGAGCTTATTTATCCTGGACGCCTCCAGTATCTTAGACATTGACTCCGGGGGATTAGAGGCCCTAGCGGAAATAAATTCCTTCTTAAGCAGTAAAAATATTACCTTCTACCTCACCGGTATTTTAGGACCAGTACGGGATCGGATGCACCAGGCCGGACTAGCCGAAGCCATTGGCCGTAAGCACCAATTCTTGTTCATCAACGACGCTTTGCTGGAGTTCCTACCGGAATATACGGGAGATTCTACCTGGTCGGAGAATGCCGTACAGCACAACTTGCGGAAGCGATCATCTCGATGAGTACGCGGTGGAGCAACGGCTTGTAACGCAGATCACAAACGTTTTGTAAACAGCCCTTTACCTTTGACACGTATTACAGTCCGCCAAAGAAATGAAACTCAAATCCTTCTTACCCGCCACCGAATGGCTCAAGGAATATTCCAGCCACCAATTCAAGGGTGACCTTGCGGCAGGCCTAACAGTGGGCGTCATGCTCATTCCACAGGGTATGGCCTACGCTATGATTGCCGGTCTTCCTCCCATCTATGGCCTTTACGCCAGTACGTTACCACTCATCATCTATGCGCTGTTAGGCACGTCGAGGCAGTTAGCGGTAGGGCCAGTGGCCATGGTTTCGTTGCTGACCGCCAGTGGGATTGGTGTACTAGCGGAAGGTGGAACCGAAGTCTATATTCAGTTGGCGATTGTACTCGCGTTAATGGTTGGTTTGATTCAATTCCTATTGGGAGCTTTCCGTTTGGGATTCCTGGTCAATTTTTTGTCGCATCCCGTAATCAGTGGCTTCACCTCAGCCGCAGCCTTGATCATTGGGCTGAGTCAACTGAAACATTTGTTGGGGGTTGATATTGCCAGAAGCCACCATGTGCACGAGATCATCTTACAAGCAATCGAACAGTTTGGAGCCATTAATTGGGTTACATTTGGAATTGGAATTGGAGGCATTGTCCTCATCAAAGGGGCAAAGCGGATCAACAAGGCCTTGCCCGGATCGCTCCTAGCGGTCCTGTTCGGTATACTACTAGTCTGGATAATGGGGCTGTCGAATGAGGGCGTAAAGATCGTAGGAGAAATTCCACAGGGATTGCCCGCCTTTCAGATGCCCGTATTCAGTTGGGACACCATTCGTAGTTTGCTCCCCGTGGCCCTGGCTATCTCCCTGGTCAGTTTTATGGAAAGCATTGCGGTAGCTAAAGCCATACAAGCCCGACATAAGGACTATAAAGTGGTGCCCAATCAAGAACTCATTGCCTTGGGTTTAGCTAATATCGGTGGCTCCTTTTTTCAATCTTATCCGATAACCGGGGGCTTTTCACGTAGTGCCGTGAATGATGAAGCCGGAGCCAAAACCGGCCTGGCCTCTATTGTGAGTGCTCTTTTGATCATCTTCACATTGCTATTCCTAACCCCTGTATTTTACTATCTGCCTAAAGCCATACTCGCCTCCATAATTATGGTGGCAGTCTTTGGTTTGATCGATACCAAGGAACCATTTACGCTCTGGAAGACCCACCGTTCCGATTTTTGGATGCTCATCATTACTTTTCTGGGGACCCTGACCCTAGGTATCGAATTGGGCATTGGTCTTGGGGTGTTGCTTTCCTTGGCTATGATCATCTTTGAAACCACTCGCCCCCACATGGCCGTACTGGGTAAGGTGCCGGGACGCCCCTTCTACCGCAATCAAGACCGCTTCGAACAGGTAGAGGACCGTCCTGACCTCCTGATCGTACGTTTTGATGCACGGCTTTACTTTGCTAATCTTGGCTATTTCCAGACCAAACTGGAAAAATGGATCAAGGCCAAAGGAGAAGCACTGCAAACCCTGATCATCAACGCAGAAAGTATCAACAGCTTGGACAGTAGCGCCTTGCATCTCCTGGAAGAAATCGTAACGGACTTGCGGGCAAGTGGTAAAGAAGTCGTCTTCTCTGGAGTGCGTGGTCCGGTTCGGGATCTTTTGCTGCGTGCTGGCCTATTCCAGAAAATTGGCGAAAATAACTTCTTCATGACCGTCCAGAGTGCGGTTGACCATCACGATCGGCAGCACCCTAGTCAAGCTGCTGAAATGAGAGCGTATACGATGCAGGCGAATCGGAGAAGGTAGAGATGGAAATTAGCAATTCGGAAGTGGGAGATCGGAGTTGGGGTGGAGTGAAAGTGAAAAAGTGAAAATGAGAGTGAGAGTGAAGGTTTGAAGGGGGTGCAACGCTTGCCGTACTGATAGGAAGGGGCTTTTTGTTGAATTGGTTGGCCTGCGGCCTTGGTTGGTGAATTTAGTTGGGTTAGTGAATTTAGTTCGGCCTGCGGCCTTAGTTAGTTGGGCCTTCGGCCCTTGTTGGTTGAGTTAGTTGGTTTGATTGTCTAGTACAGCGCACTGCCTTGTGTTGATCGGACTTTTACTTTTATTGTTACTCCCCGTCCGACGAAGCTTAATGTGTAGTCGGATCATTCTGATTGAAATTGCTATTTTGATTGTGTTAGTTGAATTGGTTCGGCCTGCGGCCTTAGTTAGTTGGGCCTTCGGCCCTTGTTGGTTGAGTTAGTTGGTTTGATTGTTAGAGGGTTGGAGTGGGCAGGCAGGGCAACTTGAGGATTGGTGTGCAAAAGAACTCAAGTGACTGCTGCTACGTAGCGTCGGAAGAGGTCTTCGAGTACGGCGGTGGTATCCGTGCAGAGGCCAGGGTGGACGCGTGAAGTTTGGAGGATAGTACTGCGGGCTGCGGCGAGCCAGCGAAAACGATAGGGCTGATCTTGCTCGCCAATTGCACCACCGCGGGGGGCACCAGCACAGATATCTTCCCAGGCTTGGAGATGGGCCTGTAGGGTAGCAATATCAATATCTTCCGATAATGCTTTCAGCCGTTCAGGATCGAGATGATACTTCAGGTCTAAGTATCGTTTGGGTTTAGAAAATACAATGACACCAACGTTCATGAACTCTTCCCGTTCCACCTTTGGGACGACCCGGATGATTACGAACTCGTAGCTAAATTTATCTGGCATTGGCGGCTTCTTTAGCTAGGAAATCAAGTTTATCGAGGCGGGATTGTAGGTATTCCACGTAAGCTGAGCGTTTTTCAGCAGGACTCAGTGGGCTTCCTTCTTGCACTAACCAGTCTTCCGGAATATGAGCTATAATCTCAGCTATTTTTTCCGGGGAAACCCGGGCTCTAATATCCTGTACCGCCTTGTCAAATCCTTTGGTCCGGTCTAGTAGTACATGGTCTTTAACCGTGGCGAAACCGCGCTCCAGAAAGTTGCGCCAAGCGGCCCAATTGTGATGAAAATAGAGACTAGCCCCGTGGTCGATTAACCACAATTCATTATTCCAGTTAAGGAGATTGGTATTCTTAGCAGTGCGATCAATATTGATGATCATACTATCCAATAGGACCACCTTGGCCGCCGTCTCCGCATCAACGGTTGATACCAGGGGATCATAGACCATGGAACCAGAGAGAAAGTGCAGACCCAGGTTTAGACCAACACTGAACTTCAGTAAATCTTGAATCTCCTCATCTGGTTCGGTTTTACTGAAGGTATCGTCCAATTCCATAAATACCAGCTCCGGCACTTTTAAGCCCATGGCCCGCGCCAGTTCCCCGCCGATAAACTCTGCTACCAAAGCTTTTGTACCCTGTCCAGCGCCCCGAAACTTAAGGACGTACAGAAAATCGTCATCTGCCTGGACAATGGCCGGCAGAGAACCGCCTTCCCGTAAGGGCTGCATATAACGCACGACCTCCACCGTTCTGATCTCAATTGGACTCATGGCGGGAAGATAGGGAAAAGTGCGCAGGGCTTAGTGGTTGAACATCAGAGTTGCCGGTAGATCAATGCCAATACCGCTAGTAAAGCTCCCAGGCCCAATAGCCACCACAGGCCTAGTGGCTGTGCTGTGATAGGGCGACCATCACCTATAGCCACCAGCCCCGCCCAATAGTAGGGAGCTAATTGTATATCGGAGCATTGTTCTAGGAAGTCCAACTTGGCTAAACGCAAGGCATTGTCCTTGCTCTCACCGCGAGCTAAATGGTAATAAAACTGCTCCATCAGCTGCTGAGTACTAGATTCGTTGACCCGCCAGAGCGTAGATACCACACTAGGCACACCGGCATAGGCAAACCCACGTGCCAGGCTCATCATCCCCTCCCCTCTTTCTACATCACCAATACCTGCCTCACAAGCACTCAAGACCACTAAATGGGCCGAAAGCCGCATACTGTACAAGTCGCGCAAGTGTAAAGGGGCATCAAAGAAATCGATGGCGGGTTGGCCAAAAACAGAATCGTAGGCAGTGGCATGGGAAGCAAAGTGCAGGATGTGGTACTGATGCGCCAAGCGAGAAAAATTAGCTCGGGTGGCCATGGTATCCGCCAGGGGTACTGGTTGCCAATCCTCCGTACTAGCGGGCGGCTTAGCGGTTAGGTTTAAGGCAGAACCCTGCTGTCCTGCAAAAATGGGTGCCACCCAAAGTAATTGATCTACTGACATGGCCTCCTCCTCCTGGAGCTGCAAAACGGCCCAGGAGTAGGCAAAGCGGATAGAATGATTGCGAAATAAATAGGGAAAAGCTCGCAGGTGACGGTCGCCCACTGGTTCGCTGAGTAGTAAATCAAAGGGTAAAAAGGCCAATTGCCCGTCCGGAATTACCACCAACTGCTCTACCTGATCCAATGGAAAAGGAGCCAACAGCAGATCGTGAAGTTGGGCGGCTGCCCGGGCAAATTGGTTGATCCCATCTGCTCCCGTCAGCTTTAGATTTGCTAATAGGATTTGCTGTTGCTCCTGTACCAACTGCGGTTGGGTGATCTGTTCCAATTGTACCGTGTTGTGGCTAATAAAAAAGGCGTACCATTTCTGTTGGCCGGCAAAGTAGGAGACCATCCCCTCCCCTTCCGGCAATTGGGCCTGGACTTCCGCCAGCGTTAGATGGGTAGGGCGGGTATAAGTTTGGTATTTGGGATAATTAGCCGCTAGTGCCTCTTCCCAATCTTCGCGTTCCCGGATCAGTGCCAAGAGTTCACTATTCCAGGTATCTAATTTCGTTTGATTGGCCTCCGCCTTACGCGCTTCTTCGGCAGAGATGAGTTTACGGTAGTAGTTAATTTCCACCTTCAGTTCTTGCCCCTGCTGCAATACCTCCTCAGGAACAGCAGATAAACCCTCCGCTTCTTGGGCGCGCAACTCCTCCAGTAAAACAGCGGCTTTGCTGCGCTCAAAGAAGAAGAAAACGTCATCCAGGTAGCGCTGCTGCTCCGTTTGCTGGTAGGCCTGATAAGCCAAATCAATGGCGGTCTCGTAGAAATTGTGGGCATTGGACCCCAGGAAGAGCTTGGATTCCTCCGATTGGTAATCGCGGCGCAGTTCGTCACCCAAGTCCGACAGGTAGCGGTAGGATTCGAGGGCTTGTTGGGTATAGCTTACATCAGACTCGGCTAGGGCAATTTGTTGGAGGATTTCGGCGCGTTCTTTGAGGAGTTGGATAGCGGTTAGAGGGGATAATAGGCCCCAATCAGCAGTTGGAAGTTGTAATAATTGATCGAGGGTTTCTAGATCCGACAAGCTTGACAAACCAGTATCACAAGCAACTAGTCCTTCTTGTAATTTTCCGGCAGCAGCTAGATAATGGGCCTGTAAGCGATGCCGTTCGGCAAAATTCACCAATTTTTCTGCCGACATCTTGTCAATAGACCTGGTGATAGCAGATAGCGCTTCTGTCCAATATTCTTGTTTAGCATGAGCTTTGCTCTTTACCTCTAGTAGATCAGCTTTTTGATCCGGCGTAAGGTCGGCTAAGCGGAATGCGCGTTGTAGGTATTCTTTTGCTTCATGGATGTCATCTTGCTCTAGAAGCACTTCAGCAAGTTGAATATAGGCGTAGAGATAGTAAGACTTATCAAAGTCCCACCGACTTGCGGCCATAAGGCGCAGCATATCGTGTAAGTAATCCTCAGCAGCAATATAATTCCCTTGGTATTCGGCAACTTGAGCCAAATACTGGTGTACTTCGGCTATCCGGAATTCGAATGCAATGTGCTCGTAAAAAGGATCTTTAAAAGCGATGGTGTACGCAGTAAAGGCATCTTGAAAATACCGCTCTGCCAGATTAAACTCACCGAGATTAACATAAACTTCCCCTATATTCTTATACACGCTTCCTTTGAAGTTTAAGCGAAGTGATGCCGGATCAAATAATTTTAGGGCCGACTCAAAATACTCAAGCGCTAGCGGATAATTTTGATGTACATCTCGGTAGGTGATCCCCAAATTATTTTGGGTAGCCGTCTGTAGGGGATGCTTACTAGGAAGGTATTTATCTGCGGCCGCACTCGCCGCCAAATTTACAATCGTCAAGCTATCCCAGAGGCCCTTTACATTGTAGCAGTAACTAAGCCCAGCATAAGTGCGTACATACAATTCCCACTGCTCAGTTTTAGCGAGCAGTGGGAGGGCAAGGTAGGTGTAACGAATGCAAGTATCCACATTCATGTAGCTAGTATCAGCGACTTGCGCATAGTGGGCTGCTAGCAAAGAATCACTGCTACTTTGTTCCGTTCCATGTTGGCTTTGCAACGGAACAATGCAAACTAAAAGCAGGCAATTAATGAGAAAGATGTACCTGCACATTCTCAACCAATTATTCACCACAGATTTCAATATTTAGCAGGAGACTGTGCTCAAAAATGTGACTCTTTAGATTTCCTGCCATAGTTTTGAACTCCGTTAGCGTTAAGCCTTTACCATCTCCTGGCTGATATTGACCATGACCGGTGAATACACTTCCATTCACATGTTTAGTTTCAGCCCCAAGAAATGCTCCAAAGAAGTAATTGTCAGAAGTACCTTGATCTGACTTCTTTACCTTAAAATCTACGTCAACTGTAACAACAGCCGCTAAGATTGTACCATTTGAAATGACGGTTGGCAGGTAATCGGTATCCTTAATAGGCAATTGACATTCATCGATAATCGGCAGAGTCTGAGGATCAGGCGTTCGTCCATTTACATCATAGAAGAACGATGCCCCTATATTAGATCTGTCAGTATCTGTACTAAATAAATATAGGTATAGTGGATCTTTATCCGCTATATCGTCTTTCTTGTTTACGGGTACCTCTATAGAAATTCTGCCATATACTTTAACATCATAATCATTTCCATTGTCCACCGCAAGGGCGCAAAGAAGGGGATCATCTGTATCAGCAGCTGAGGTTGTACTGTAAAGCGCATACTTATCGAACAATATCCGCCCGTTAACCGTATGCGCTGCATAAACACCTCGTTTCCTTCTGATATCATAATAGATTCCACTAGGTACAGCTAGCGCTTGAATATCTTGATCCGCATTACCACGGTGAGCAGAGTTTTGTGCTGCAATAAGCGGATCAACATCAACTACAGAAAAAGCCCTGAGGCCAGACGAGCTCACTGGTGAACCTTCGCCATCTTGGCCAGCAACGCGCCACAAATAGCTTGTTTGAGCTTGCAGGCTAAATTCGTCACTACTCATCAAAGCATACTGGCCGCTTGTTTCCGCCACTGCACTGAAAACAGGGCTCAGAAAATAGCGGTTCATATGCTGCCCTACTTGTGTGAAAGAGTCAAGTTGCCACAATTCAATTACAACTTCATCGGGCTCTCCACTGAGAATCGTATCGGGCCAGGTGAAAAGCAACTCTTCTGTCGCTTCTTCCGGAAGAATTGCTCCTCTTTCCTCATAAGACAATACTGGTGGTTCTGATACCGGAGGGGGACAAGCAAAGCAAATGACAATCAGAAGTATTAAACAAAGACCAAAAAGGTTTCTCATAAAACAAAGGATTTAGATGTTAAAAGTTGAATAAACGGTATTCTTTCTAAAAACTTAGACAGACTACAATTCGTATTTAAATCTGAATACAGTTCGTAGAACTTGAATAGAAATTCTACCAATACCACTAGAATCAGGACGAAGACTAAAAAAAGAGATCACCTGTTCATAAGCCAATTTAGCCGCTATCGGAAGCTGAAGTACCGAAATATGTTACTGCGAACAAATAGGAACCTCCAATAATAGTATATGCTCTTGAATATGGTTGGTAGGAGCATCATCCGGGCTCCCCACTATGCCCTGTAGTACGGTTAGATCAAGAAGATTCATATCAGTCGTTTGACTGTAGGGGCCGTGATTAGTCAAATTAAACGCACTCGGTTCAACATGTTCCGAACCCGTCCCCAAAAATACGCCGAAATAGTAGTTATTTGAAGTGCCTAAGTCTACTGCAGGATCAATAGGAAATGAAACATCTACAGTGATCGTAGCTGTGCACGTATTTAAATTTATAGTACTAACGAGGTAGTCTGTGGGGATGATATTAATTGTGCAAACACTGGTCTGAGTGCCCGAACGATTGCTGATATCATAATCAAAGGTCGCGGTATTCGATTGCCGCGAATTGCTGTTAAACAGATAGACATACAGTGGATCAGCAAGATTCAAATTAGGTATTTCATCGCAAGGAACATCAATTTCTAGGTCTGCCCCAATCAAAACATTATTACTAGCATCTGGAGTAGAACAATCATCTCCTGGTGCACCCGCAGTATTCACATTGAGTAGATCAAACAATATTCGGCCATTAACCGTATGAACTGCAGTAATATCATCGTCACTGTAATCAATCAGCCATATTCCGCCGCCAACTGCTAAATACGGTTTAAAGTCAGCAACTTCATCTGGACCAAAGGGTGACTTGGGAGCAGTAATTAATGGATCCAAATCTACTACCGAGAAAGTTGTAGATTGAGCTAGGCTAACAGGCTTGTCATTTTCGTCCTTGCCAACTACTCGCCAAGCATAACTACTTTCGGGATTTAGGGAAAAAGACTCACCAGATTCTAAGGTAAATTTACCCAGTTCTTGTGCCTCTTCTTCATATACCGGACTCAAGAAGTAGCGCTTCTTAAATTGTCCTACATCGATCACAGAATCTAGTTGAATTATTTCAAATACTACTTTACTGTGATTTCCAGTAAGGATAGAATCCGGCCAGGTGAAGGCCACCTTTTCGATAGCTGAATCTTCTAGAATGACTCCCTGTTCACCGTACACTAACTCAGGAGGATCAGGTTCCATTGGACACCCTAGACTAGTAATAATCAGCAAACTCAAACACAGCCAAAACAGGTTTCTCATAACATACAAGTGTTTAGGTGTAGAAAATATGTGTACCGCAGCAGCAGATACGTTCTATATCGCTCCTGACAATTCTAAAGTCAAACAGAGTAGTCCAACTGTTACCCTTCTACATGAACAAATTTGAAAATTTTGATTTCTACTCCTAAATACCTGCAATTGGTCAACCCTTACCTTTAAAAATAGACAATTTTAATTACATTCGTTCAGTTTAAATTTTATTACAAGCACTTGCAAAAAGGTCCAATCGGTGGGAAGAATTCAAGGTAGTCCGCATCCGGATCAACAGTACGTAGATGGTCTAGCCAACAATGACCGGCAGATCATTTCCAGCATCTACGAACAGTTTTTACCGATGATTGTGGCCTATGTAAAACAGAATCGTGGCAACCGACAAGACGCGGAGGATCTGTTTGCGGAAACGCTGGAAATCCTCAATATGCAAGCGCGTGATGGCCTGCAAATTCGCCAATCATTTGCCGCTTACTGTAAATTGATTTGCCAACGCCGTTGGATCAATAAATTGAAACGCAACCAACGCATTTCGCTAGAACTAGAACAGCAGGCAGAACCCGTGGAAGATGCAGAAGTAATAGCGAAGATGGAAGCCTACGAACGTAAGTTGTTGTACCGCCGCCATTTCAACCAATTAGCGGACCGCTGCCGCCAGATTATAAGTTTGCAGTGGGCCGGTAATAACCTTAAAGAAATAGCCGAATCTTTGCAGCTTAATCATAGCTACGTAAGGCGACAAGCGCAAAAATGTAAGAAAACACTCATGACCAACATTCAAGGCGACCCACTATTTGGTGAACTTACCTAAGTTAGATGAGTAATGAAATTACATACGAAAAATGGGAAGAGTACCTGAGCGGTAGTCTTGATCTGGAAGAGAAAAACCAGTTGGATACTGCCCTACAAGCTAATGAAGGTTTGCGGCAGCAGTTGGCACTTTACCAGGAAGTGCGCGCAGCGATACAGGACGAGCAGTTAACCAGCTTCCGGCAGACGCTCCAGCAAGTGCAGCAGGAACAGAAGGCTGTTGTAGTGCAAAAGCAAAAAACCTTGTCCATCAACTATCGGTGGATCGCCATTGCGGCCACGGTAATCGGCTTAGCAGTGCTAGCATGGTTGATCCCTGGAATTACTAGTTCCGGAGTTGCTGACCCTTCTCAATTGTACGCTCAATATGCTCAACACGAGATCAGCTTACAAGAGATGAGTACCGATCCTACACTGGGCGCTATTCAAGCCTTACTGGAAGGAAAAAAGTACGAAGAGGCCCTGCCACTCCTCACCTCTTACCTATCCGCCCACCCGGAGGCAGCAGATGTGCTACTGGCCCAGGCAGTAGCTCAATTAGAAACCGGCAAGACAGAACAGGCATTGCAAACTTTAGACGTGCTGGAATCCGATCATCCCATTTACGGCAATGAGGCCAAGTGGTACCGCGCATTGGCTTATTTGAAGAAGGGAGAAATCATGGAAGCCCGAGCGGCGCTGCTCACTATACCAGACAGTTCCAGTCGCTTTGAAGATGCCCAAGAACTTCTACCGAAACTCAGGAATTAAAGAAGGGCAGAAGAATGTACTCCCCTACCCTTCTCCTTTACAGGATACTCGTTCCAATTAAGCCTTTAATGAAAAGGACTTATCAGATGCGTTGGCCTAAATTACCTCCAACTTGTACTCTAAACCAGCAGGCAATGATTTTTCCCGACTGCGGATATCGATACTGAATTCTGCCATATGAATCTGCTTTTCCGTCAACTTATCTAACGAAAAATGAGCCTGTACTTCCAGGTGATTCAAACAGTTGGCACATTGTTTAACGCTCCAACGACTCAATATAGACTCCGTACCTAACAGGATTTTCTCCTCCCCCACCTGAGCATAAGCCGCGATGATAAACGATCCGGTGAAAAGCTCCCGGTTAATTCCCGAAACCTTCAATACTTTTGGTTCTTTCATACTCCGTTCTTTAGCCAATGAAAGCACTGGTGCAACTTCGTCTTCTTCCAGCGATCCCTCACTGTACGTGAAACCAAGTTGCGTTTCTATATTGATTACATCTCGTGAAGTATAAATACGCTGATGTTCAAGAGGAGAAATCATAAACGGGTTTAACGGACTATCCATAGACAGAACAGAATCCCAAGGGAAGTTCGGTGTTGGTCCTTGACCTTGGCCTGATTTCGCTCCGGGATCATTGCTATCTATTTCAAAGTCATTCGTCTTTCCATTACGCTTCTGCCACAACCAAAACATCCGATCAACATTGCAGTGGTGGAAAAAGAAAATAGGATCGAACGAGGCGGTGTTATTCTCACCCATATCACCGTTAGAATCGGCAATTAAACCTGATTCAGAACCCGGGAAATCATATCCTCCAACGGACAAATGAACGTCATTATGAGGGGATTCCAAGGGGGTAATCTTGCGCTGCTTAGGATGTGCATCGTGGAAAGCCCCAGCAGAAGTGGTATTAGAGAATAGGGTATAATTGGGAGCGTCCAGGCAATCGATATACTTACGGTGGATACTTCCATCCGGAGGTAAGGCCTTAGCTTTTTTGAGCGTTGTTGGCGGCGAGGTGGGCCCCGCGTTCAACCACCCCTTAACATTGGTGTTCAACAGCTTCACATTAGTGTCGTAGTCTGAGTATTTATCGTTGTGGATTAGCGTTTTGATGCGCGCCTCTTCGGTCCCAACCAGACCAGACAGTGGATATCGAACGGTGGTATAACCTGCGGGCTTGGTATAAGCATAGGCTCCTACGGGGTCCGTTTCCAGGTCATCGACCTGTACCGGGAAGGTGTAGGAAATGAGCGGATTGTCAATCGTTTTACCATCGAGCTCTACCTTTTCCTTAGTGAGAATCTCCGGAATACCATCTCTCAAGCTTTCTTCGCTGGTTTCATCCCAGTACGGCATCATTACATCTTCACAGCCCTCTATACTCTGTAGCGCCTCCTCTATTTTGAGCACATAGACCCGGTGCCAGGTAGGAAATAGTACGTTGCCATGGTTGCAGTACCCTCCCCAGTATTTGGCATTATAGGCACCACCACCGGTGAACGGCTCACCGTGATAACCGGCCAAATTGAAAAATGAATTTAGGTCCTCGGGTGGTAGTTCCTTAATGCCTTTCCAGGCCCGAATCAAATCATCTAGTGGTTTCGTATTACCATCCTTATGCATTTGCTCTAGCTGACGTACGGAATAGCGTACACGCACATTATTATTTTTCATTTCAATATAGGTTTTGATGATTGTAAACTAGGATCATTAAGTTGAATTAAGAAGGTGTTCCCAGGGTACCAATTCTTTGCCCCATGAGAACATTCACGGAGCTGAATACACCTTTCTGGAACAAGAGGATATTCAGCGAACCGCCGTAGGCAAAATGGCCTACTTCCTGCCCTTTCTGTACCGGAACAGGTTTGCCGCCAGGAGGAACCAGGGTGGAACGCTTACCGACAACGGAAGGGTGAATAGAGCTGATGGTATTCAGTCCTACCGGTATCATAGCTACGTAGCCGTGGTTTTTGGTTTGGTAAACGTAATAGGCCCGGTGGAAGTCTTCGAAAATGCTGAAGTCGGTGGTGCTCTCACCCACGTTAAAATTGTTGAACCAGTCTTCGCCGTCCATGATACCATTATAGATACCGGGTACGATCATAGACTCCACAATCTTCCCCGTCACCGGTGAATGGTAGTGATGGTAGTTATTGGGCATCAGTACGCAGGAAATGGCGGTGCCGCCTTCAAAGTACTGGGCGTATTTCGAGTTATGGAGTAGCTCCTTCACGTTCAGTTGACGACTCTTCACATTCAAGCTAGTGGTCATCGTCAGGTCTGACTCAATGAAGTTGATCTCTGAATCAGCCGATGCCGTCAGAATACTATCATCATCCGGATGCGAGATCGGTCGGGGGTTCGCCTTGGGGTTGAGTTCGCGGGTAAAGAACTCATTGAAGGTTTTAAAACCACCTTTAGGAATGATGTAGTTCTTCAGTTCTTTGCCCAAGTACTGCTCCCATTCTTTAATGTACTTGGCCGAGGCCGGTGAATCCATAAAGTTGCCGCGTTCCTTAATAAAGGCTACGGTCCAGTTAAAAATCTCCTTGCTGTGTTTCTTTGCCTTTCCACTTTTGCTTTCCAAATAGTTGAGGAAGTAGAAGGCCTGCGGGTTATCCAGGTAGAAATAGGTAAAGGGTACGATCTTACCGAGCCCTCCTTCCGGTTGTGGTAAGAACGTAAACCACTCGCGGAAGTATTCCACGAAGTACGAAATCGGTTGTCCAACCCACGGGTTTTTGTCCTGTCCTGTGACCGCTTGCGCACCGGGATAAAGGATGGGTTGCACATGAGCAATCGCCTCATTGTAAGCAGCTTCGACAACCGGGTTACTGACAATGACTTCTAGCTGAGCCATTAGCTTCTTCATGGCCTTGGTCAAAGGAATGGGTTTATTTTTCATCTTATGCAGATTTTGGGTTAGTAAAGAATTGCAGCTTAAGCGTACTGATCCAGCGCCAAGCTGTAGCAGGAACGGCGTGCCACAAAGTTGCCGCAAAAAGGAGGCCTAGTCCGGTGTAGATCACCCAATCTAAAGGCCAGCCGAACTTCCCCAAGGCCACTAAGGCAACCCCAGCTAAGCTTAGGTAGAGTGGCCCAAAGGCGGCCTGGTGCTTGTGTGCACTGTACCACAGCAGACCGAGGTGGAAGAGCAGTAGCACGCCCATAACCGGAAGCATCCAAGGCTGATAAGGAATAGCTTCCAGGCCAAACGCGCTAAACAGGCTCATGTAAGCCATCCAGCAAATTGGACACTTGGGAAAGAAGGCAACTCCTAAGCTTAGTAGAAATGAAAAAACCGCTCGGCGTTTGGTAGGTGGTGAAGAGCCAGGCGGTGCTACTGCCGCTTTGGGTTGGCAGCAGCAGCTCGGAGCCTCACCAGTAGACACTACGCTACCGTTTGGCCCGTGCATGGTTTGACGAGTCATGAATATGGATTTTGGTTTTAAGTTGACCTACCTTTTTTTGAGGTGGTCGCAATAACTAAAGATAGTAATTTGCCGCCTCATATTGAGGCTAGAACTTGAAAACGAGGACAACTACTCAGGTCCAAACAGGTATTTATACCTACCTTTCTCCTTCCACTATCTCCTCTATGAATTCCGGCATTTCCTCGCTCATGATTTCGTTTTCTAGAATTACTTTCAGCTATTTTCCTTAGGTGCGAATTCAAAATCTCCCTTATGAAAACACCGAAACCCACGCACCACTGGGGTGCCATTCAATTGATCCCTTTATTCATTCTCGTCCTTTTCCCCTCCACCTGTGACACCATCCGATCTCCCACTAGTGCGGCTAGTACGAATCCCCTAAGCAGTAGTGAGCTACAAGAAATTGTAGAACAAGAAATGGCCCTACAGAATATCCTGGGGGTCGCCGTAGGCGTAGTGGAAGACGGGGTAATTACCCACGTGGAAAGCTTTGGCCATCTAGATGAAGCCCGCACGGAACCCGTTACCAAGAACACGGTATTTCGCTATGCTTCGGTATCAAAATCGGTAACGGCTATTGCGCTGTTTAAAGCCATTACGGAAGGACATCTGGGTTTAATGCCGGGGGATCGTAATGGTGTTTGAATCTTCATGAACGGCAATAATGCGGCCACTACCCAACTTGGAGAAAAACTGCTGGCTGCCATGGGCTACGATCTCAATCGCTCTTCCCTACCCTGGTACGAAAACGGGGGCAACATCGAGTGTGGGGACGACGTAGTAAGCGTGGTATCTGGGAACCTTCCGCCCAAAACAAAAACCGCTGGTTTAACATCGGTCTGGGCAGGTGGCTCAATGAAAAGCACAATACCTACCTGAATAGTGATTACGAATTGCTGACTTAGAAAAATACTAGGAAAATACGGTCTGGGTATCGACAAGAGGCTAGCTTCGAATTGGTATTCAGACCTCTCCTTCCAGTTTCTCCAACTTCACCTCGGCTACGCGCAGGTTTACGTAACTCTCAATGTCTTCTGCCTCTTCTTTGAAACTCCGCTTTACCTTAAGGCTGATGCGACCATCCTTCGCACCGGGAAATTTAGAAAGTATACCGAGGTTATTGATTTTCAATTCCAGCTTAGACTTGAACCAGGAACGCTGGTACTGCATCTTGGACATGTCAAGATAGTTGATGCGTAAACGCTTGGGAGCAGACTTGAGCGCTCCAAAGAAGCTATCCTGAATCTGGAATTCCAGAATGAGGTGATCCCGTTCAATGTGCAAAATACCCTGCACCTCAGCGAGGCCGTGATAGGCATCATCGGTTTTGAAGGGTAAAGCCTTTTCGAAAGGTTGCATCATAATGAACGGTGGTTTATTCAGCTGCGTCTAAAGACCACTTGCGCTGTAACTCTGGATGAAGAACAAAAGTACGCTGTTTATAGTTGTCGAAGTACTTAAACATGGCCTTCATCGTAACTTTAGATAATTCGTCAAACAACAACTGTAAAGCGGGCTGGCTTCGCTCCTCCAGGCGCTCCCCTTTGCGGAAGAACCCGGCTAGTAATTCTGGCACTAAACCCGACAAGCATCCTGGCAAGTGATTCAAACCAAGATCAGCGGCCATTTTTTCACCCACAAAATAGCGGATTAAGCTTTCGGGAGCGGTTTGCAGTAAACGCGAATTGAGGCGCTCCTGAGCAAACTGCACCAGGGCTGAAGCCAGCGTTTGTCCCGCTAGGGAAGGACCTGACTGCCGTTCCAAAATCGCTTCCTCCAGCGCCCGAGCAGCGGCTACAGAATCGGGCAACAATTCTGGTACAATGCCCAACATCTCTCCCACCGCCGACCACACGTGCACATAAGCCTCTTTTTGCTCCTCGGCTACCTCAACGCCCATACGTTCCAGGCCGTTCAGCGTGCTGATGCCAAAACTACAAAGTGTAATGGCCATATCCTCTTGGTTGATCGGTAGACCAAAGGCGCTTTGATCCCATCCATCAGCGAGCAGGAAATGTCGGATACTGGCGTGTATCAACCGAACTTTTTGGATCAACTGCACTCCTTCTCCGACGTTTACCAAACCACCAGGGCGCATAACCCCCAGCAAGAACTGAGCCGTTTCGGCAACTCTGCGGGCAAAGATGCGCCAATCTCCTTGTGGCCGATCCAGACGAGCTGTTTTCACCAGTACTTCTGCTCCTTTAACACAGCTGTAGAGCATGGGCAGAGATTTGTAGTATAGGATAACCAGCAACTTGGGACCGTGATCAACGAAGAAGTCCTGGGCAATACGGAGTTGTTCCTGATCCAAACGCGCTGGTAGCTGCTGATGCGACTGCCAATAATCCTGTACTAGCGGTGGCAGCTCAGCTAAGGGCATTTCGACGCGCCGGATGAGTAAATCGAAAGTGGCCTTGGCTTGCGCGGGGCCCTGCTCGGCCACCAGTTGCGCAAGTAGCTCGTCGGCGGGCGGGTCGGCTTGGTTGCGCAGAGCGTCTAATTGGGCAGCAGTGGGTAAAGTCATGAGGCAGTTAAATGGTATTTTAGGAAGAATTAAAGTTAAGTGAAAAAGCGAAGAGTTCTCCGCTACCGCTTTTCCCGCTTAGCATTTAGCGCCTTTATGCTACTTTTGGTGACCAAACATTATTCACTTTAGTTGAACCTAACTTGATCCTCACCTACGCCAGCATACAGGAAAGTCAGCATCAACGCTTAATGCAGCAGAACCTCAGCTTTCTAGATGAGGCCACCCGGCAAAGGCTGCAACGTTTCCGCCGTTGGCAAGATGCCCAGGCCACCCTGTTAGGGCGCTTACTGTTACGGGCTAGCTTGAGGAAAAAATTTCGCTACGAGCTCCAGGCAAATAGCATTTCCTACAGTTCATACAGTAAACCACATCTTCACGATAGTGATATCCAATTCAATATATCCCATTCTGATGCCATGGTGGTTTGTGTATTACAAGAGAATGTTGCCATCGGCGTCGATATCGAGGCTTATCGCCCTATAGCAATTCGCGACTTTAGATCGCAGATGACCGATAACGAATGGCAACACATTCAAAATGCGGAGACCCCCCTTTTGGCTTTCTACGATTATTGGACCAGCAAAGAAGCTATTCTAAAGGTGGTGGGGGCTGGCCTGCAAATTGATTTAAAGTCTTTTGAAATTCCTGTAGACCGAGCGGGCGTTTATTTCCGTGATCATTATTGGCATCTCCGCCTAGTGGAACTAGAACCTAACTATTGTTGCTATGTGTCGTCGGCCTTACCCATCCAAAGCCTTATAGTGGACAAAGTTTCTGATCTCGGATTAATCTAAGTGCCAAAACTAGTGTTGTATAAGCTAACTTTACGGTTAGACTTTGCACGCTAATGGCAACTCACATTAAGCCGCTAAAAAACCTTTTTGTTTACTTACTGATCCTCAGCTACGCTTGGGCGATCGGCAAGGGGCCTATCTGTGAGTTGTATCTATCCATTGCGCATACAGCTGCGGTAATGAATAGCCAGTTGTACGGTTCCTCAGAGCATCATCATTCCCAAGATATTGCCCAACTTAAGCTTGGAAAACTGCAGGCCGACCTGGAGACTGATCAGGAGCTACCTCCGCAAAGCAAGTCAACTCAAGCACCAGAAAAGCAAAAGGTGTATTCCAATCAACTGGCAGATCTTCCAGAACTAATTAAGCGGAGAGCCAGGGCGTGCTTTTTTTGGTATCAAGCTGCTGCTAATGATGGACAGCAGTTACCGACACCGCCTCCAAAATTCGTCTAAGAGGCCCTCAGTTCCTCCACAAATTTCTTATCCAACAAAATTGATCAACCCGCTACTTCATGGGGCCTGTTGCCTGATGTGCGGTAGTGATTGTTTTCAGTTGGCCGATTAAATCTGCACTTGCGGATCACTTCGCACTGATCTGACATTTCAAACTTCACCACTATAACTTACTGAAGTAATGAAACAGTTTTTACTTCTTTTTTCTCTATTTGCCTTATCAGCAACCATCTACCAAGCTGAAGCGCAGAACACGATGCAGGGCACAGTTGTCGATGACACCAATGTACCGATCGCCGATGCCTACATCTATTCCAGGTCTGGTGACACCCATAGTCATACTGATGTCCTAGGAGGCTTTGAACTCAAAGGCAGCAATATTGGTGACACCATTACCGTGAGCTTTCTGGGTTTTGAGACCCAAGAATTTATAACTACCGCTGCGGATTATCAGAATCCTAAAAAAATCGTGCTTCAGCCCGCTATTTTCACGCTGGAGCAGGTGAGTGTTTCCAATGCACTACGAGCCGTCAATACCGTTACTGACATTGACCTGAGCATTAGCCCCGTTAATACCTCTCAAGAAGTACTACGGACGGTTCCGGGCTTATTCATCGCCCAGCACGCCGGAGGTGGAAAGGCCGAACAGATTTTCCTACGTGGATTTGATATTGACCACGGTACCGACATTGCCATTACGGTAGACGGAATGCCCGTAAACATGGTCTCCCATGCCCACGGTCAGGGTTATGCCGATTTGCACTTTGTCATTCCGGAAACGATTGATAAAGTTGACTTTGCAAAAGGTCCGTACTACACAGAACAAGGAAACTTCACCACCGCCGGCTACGTTGATTTTCAAACTAAAGATAGACTTGACAACAGCCTGTTTGGCGTAGAAGTAGGACAGTTTAACACGCTACGTACTTTGGGAATGTTTGACCTCCTAGGCCAACAAAACCAAAATCAAAGTGCCTATGTGGCTACCGAATACACGCAGACGGATGGGCCATTTGAGTCTTCTCAGAACTTCTCCCGCCTGAACGTCATGGGTAAGTACCACGTAGATTTGAACAATGGAGATCGTCTCTCCGTCATTCTCTCGCACTTCCAGAGTGAATGGGATGCTTCCGGGCAGATTCCTCAACGTTTGGTAGACAATGGTACCATTACTCGATTCGGCGCAGTAGATGACACGGAAGGTGGTCAGACCAGCCGGACGAACGTGGCGGTTACCTACTCCCACAACATTGACAACAATACTTTTGTACGCGCTAACGCCTTCTACAGTGCTTACGATTTTGAGTTGTTTTCCAACTTTACCTTCTTCTTGGAGGATCAGGAAAACGGTGATCAAATACGCCAATTTGAGGATCGTCGTATTTTTGGCATGAAGACTACGGTATTTCATGAGTCTACCTTAGGCACTGCCGATCTCTTCACTCAAGTTGGTGCCGGTTTCCGCTATGATGATGTCAATAATAACGAATTAGCACGGACGCTTAACCGTCGTACCACCTTGGAGCAATTTGCCTTAGGTAATGTGGACGAAACCAATCTCTTTGGTTACGCTGACGCCCAGCTCGATTTTGGCGACTTCCGCCTCAATGCTGGTATTCGCGTGGATGCCTTCAACCACAACTACAACGACCAATTGCCGGTAGCTTACAGCAATGTTTCTGAACAAACAGCCATTGTTTCACCCAAGTTGAATTTCATTTACAACCCCAACCCTCAGCTTCAAGTATTCTTGAAAACGGGTAAAGGTTTTCACTCAAACGACACCCGGGTAGTTGTAGCGCAGGCGGCGGAAGAAATTCTGCCCGCTGCTTACGGTGCTGATCTAGGTATTGTGTGGAAGCCTACACCTCGCGTCTGGATCAGTCCGGCCCTGTGGTACTTGTATCTGGAGCAAGAGTTTGTGTACGTGGGTGACGCAGCTGTGGTGGAGCCTAGCGGAAAGACCACCCGCCAGGGTGCTGATCTTTCGGTCCGGGTTCAACTCAGCGACTATTTGTTCTTGAGTGGTGATGTGAACTATACGCACGCTCGTTCTACAGAGGATCCCGAAGGTGAAAACTTTATTCCACTCGCACCAGACTTAACTTCAGTCGGGCGCCTTAGCTACAAGAATCCCAATGGGTTTAGTACCAGTTTGCAGTACCGTTACGTAAAGGATCGTCCAGCTAACGAAGACAATACAATCGTAGCCGAAGGATTCTTTGTGACGGACTGGAACGCAACCTACAGCTTCAATAGAGTTTCGTTAGGCTTAGTGATTGAGAACATCTTCGATGTAGACTGGAATGAAGCCCAGTTTGCTACAGAAAGTCAGCTAAAGGATGAAACCACATCCGTGGAAGAACTGCACTTCACCCCGGGCGTCCCATTCTTTGTAAGAGGAAGGGTAATGTATAAGTTCTAAAAGCGGCTATCGGAGTACTTTGAGTATTCCAAGCACTAAAATCTATACTAGGACCCTAATGACAAATCCCGAGTGGTAGTTCCGCTCGGGATTTGCTTTTTAGGCTGCTATGACCAGTTTATTTCAGTGGAGACAAAGTAAATAAGAGACACAGATTAAAAACAGGATAAAACCAATGTTGATGTCAAAGTAAAAAAACACTGTCAAGGGCAAGCATTTTCAATTTTTATTCTATTTTCGAGCGGCAAATTGCATTGCTAGTGGATGTCAGATACCACTTAAAAAAACGAGGCGTAAACCGAAAAGCCTTACGAGTAGGAATTAAAATCCATTTAACATGCTTAAGAGAATTAAAGTATTCTCAACATTTGTTGCTGTGCTTGCACTTATGTCAAGTTGTGCACTTACTTTACCCGTTAATGCTACCAGTAACCCAGTCGGTAATAAGGTTGGTACAGCCACCGCTACCGGCTACCTGGGCGTCTTATTCTTTGACCAAGACGCAAGTATTCGCGAGGCTGCCAAGAACGGAGGTATCACCCGTATTTCTACAGTAGATATCAAGAGTACTAGCATCCTCGGTATTGTGGTTACTTACGAAACCATCGTTACTGGTGAATAAGTATTCGTAATCCTGAATTGAATCAACTTGTTGTTCCCCGGTGGCTCTTGCTCGCCAAGTTACCATTGAGAAACAACAAGTTTTTCTTTGCTCAAATCTGAGCACCTTTTAGAACTGTCTTTATCCTACCCTATCCCTATTACTGACCGATGAATAGATTGCTTGTCATCTTGTTTTTGCTCCCTTTCCTTTCTTGTTCTTCGAATGCGCCAAACGATAACGAACTTCCGCTGTTCAACAATCTAGTTCTGCAGCTCAACACGGATGAAACCGTACAATCCATCACGCCTGCGTCACAAGAAATTTATGAGCGTCATTTTTCGCCGGGCGATGTACAGATTCCCCTGTATCGCCATATTAGTCATACGGAATATGACCTCTTCGTTGGAATTCCCTACCGGACCAGTTTGAAGGACTTGAAGGAGACATATTTCGCCATTCAAGATTCAACTTGGAATCATTTAGATAAGCAGATCGATTCTTCCTCTTACTATCGAATTTACCAAGACAGCAGCTACTACCGAGCAGAATACGCTGCCGAAAGCGAAGATGGATCACTCATTTATCTAGCTGCCGTGGGCGATACTACTGACTTTGCTGCGTCCACATTTAGTACTTTTGACTTAACCAGCCGAATCCGTACCCGTGAATAAATTAACCCTACTCTTCCTGAGCATAACGCTTCTCTGCTCCTCCGCGTGCGTGAGCCTCAAACCTGGCGCCAGCAGTGGCGGCAAGAAATTATACGAGACTTTTTACGTAGGAGAAGAAGGTACCCAGTACTTCATCAAACCCTTACGTTTCAATAGTGCCGGTGAAGATTATCTCGACCTTGACATTACTTTTCGCTACCGCGATGAAGTTGTGGATACCGCCACGCTCAATGTATCAATCTACAGCACCGAGCTCTTCAAGGAAATCGATGCGCTGACGATCCAACAAAGCCAGTTTTCCGCTACGGATGAGGCGGTACAATTGATGTTTGTGGAGCGGGATAAAGGACTCTATAACTGCCGCTACACAGTCCAACTTCCGCTAACGGAACTCTCCGAGCTATTTGCCCAAAGTGATTGGGAAATAAACATTCAAAAAGCAGGCACCCCTCTACTACTTGAAGCGCCCAAGAAAACGCAAAAGAAAATTGGGCTGCTCAATTACGAGATATTTAAGTTGTTCTAGACCGAAGGAATTAAAAGAGCCATTTTGAGTAGTGCCAAAAAGAAAATCCCGAGTGGTGAAGAGACCACTCGGGATTTGTGTTTTTTCTGGTATAGCTGGGAGCAAAAAACCAAAAAATGGTGAAAATTCCAGTTTTCAGGTATAAACACATTAATACATGTCGGATGACATAGAGTTCTGAACAAGATAGTGACAAAAAGAACTGAACAATTCAGATATTAGTTTTTTGACACGA
>JBCBEC010000059.1:0-24955 GCA_038528965.1 Bacteroidota bacterium
CTCTCGCTATAGCCCTCTGGGTAGGTTGTTATCTTCTTTGGCATTCACCAAAGATAAATGTGTCCCAACCGTAGACTTCAAGGTATCCGAGAACTCATCCGACGACATCAACGTACCATTTCTGCCAAGGAAAGCACCACAGGACATCCTCGTTCCGTGAAATAAGACCGCACTTGCTCGGCTGGCCAATCGCTCAACACCATCACAAAATCGCCGCCCCAGGCACCTAGTGACTTCACAGCACCAGGGAAATCGGCGAATCTTTGATCTTGTACCGTCTCCATCTGTAGTACATTACTGATAAAGGCTTCGTGCTCCCGCAATATAGCTTGGGCCTCCGCTAGCTGTTGAGCTTGCAAGAAAGACTTGGTCAATTCAGTCACTTGATCGATCAGGGTAGGCTGAGTGCCGCCCAATTCACGGTAGTGCCGAATTCCCTCACGGCTGTTTTGTTTTTTTCCCTGGTAAGCAAAATAAATCTGATCCTGATAATTAGCTTGCCATTTAGCTTCACTCACCGCTACTTCATTGTCAGCGAGGCGCTGATAAAGAATAGGAGTAGTAGCGGTTGCACACGCAATATCATAACCAGAGCCACCAAATGTATCGGCGAGCAGTTGGTAGGGATTGGTATTGGTTTGTTGCGCCAAAAGACTTACCAAAGTAGAACTGGTACCTAACCCCCATGCTCGCGGAAAATCTACCTGAGTTGTGACCCTAGTTCCTAACAGGCTAGCTAATCCGTTAGGCTTTTGCGCCACTACCGCTGTAAAGAGCTGTCCTAGTCGCTCTGCTACCTCCGCATCCGAAGCATTTTGGAGTACCGCTTGGCCATTTTGGTTGAGCCAGCTTCCGCTGAACCATTCTTCTCCTTTTTCATTGAGGCTACGCCAGTGAAGCTCATCCTTAGCCGTAGCACGTATCACCTCCATCCGTTGTCCAAAACGGACGGGTATGGCGAGGGCTAGCGCGCCGTCCAGTACGAAATACTCACCAGTGAGTAGCAGTTTTCCGGATGCGAACATGCCTATTGAACCGTATTGTATTGATCCAGAAATTCGCGTACCGCCGTAAAGGAAACGGTGTTGTTTTCGAAGTGGGCCTTGGCCTCTTCTATTTGTGCAGGACTAGCGCCCAGATGGATGAGGATATTTTGCAGGTGCATCTTCATATGGCCCGCCTGGATACCTGTAGTAACGAGCGAACGCAAGGCACCGAAGTTTTGCGCCAAGCCAGTAGCAGCAATAACCCGCATTAGTTCGGCGGCTCCGGGTTGCCCTAATATCTGCAAGCTCAGCTTGGCCAGCGGGTGTAGTTTAGTAAGTCCACCAACGGTACCGAGGGCCAGCGGAATTTCCAATTCAAAGCGGAAGTGATCTGCCGTGATTGTACACGAGCTCAAGCTACGGTATTGCCCATCGCGCGCCGCGTAAGCATGGCCACAAGCTTCGATAGCCCGGAAGTCGTTGGCGGTAGCAAGAACCACCGCATCGATACCATTGAAAATACCTTTGTTGTGGGTCACCGCCCGGTAAGGATCGTGACGGGCAATATTGACCGCTGTTTCGAATTTGTGGCAGAAGTGGCGCACATCATCTCCCGTACGGAGTGTCTTTTCCATTTCGGAAATCTCACATTCTACCCAGGCCTTTACCACACATTCCGGCGTGTAGTTGCTCAGAATAGCCATGATGATCTCCAGCTTGCGCTCCTCCTTGTTCAAATCGGTGCTATTGGCAGCCCACTGCTTCAGGCTAGCGCCAAACTGCTCCAGTACGGAATTAATAAAATTGGCGCCCATGCTATCACAGGTCTGGAAGCTGACCAGCAGTTGATAATAGTCTGGCCCAATTTCTGGCTTGCGCAACCATTTGATCTCACTGATGCCACCACCGCGCCGCTCCATATTGGCGGTTAAGTGGGTGGTTTCGAGGCGCAACATTTTTTCTAAAGCAGGAAAGAGCTCTTCCCAACGGGCGGTACTGCCCGCCCAACGAAAGTGGAGTTGCCCTAGTTTTACCGTGTCCACTACCTCCGTATGAAAGCCCCCCAAGGGCAGCCAAAACTTAGCTGCCGAGGAAGCCGCCGCAACGACTGAGCTCTCCTCGATGACCATAGGTATAGCGTACATCTTACCATTGATCTTAAAATTAGGAGCAATGCCAAAAGGTAATGGAAAGTTAGAAAGGGTATTCTCACTGAACCCGTCCAATACCTGTTGCAGTTCAGCATCTTGATGCCAGAAACTCGCCAACTCTTCCTTAGCGTTGGAATCTTCGCCCAAGAAGTGCTGCATCAACCAATCAATCTTGGCCTGCTTATCGTACTTTGAGAATCCTGAAACAACTTTATCCTGCATAAAGACGTAGCTCTTAATCTTAGTCCTTGACTGTTAAAAAATGGCGGGCCAGAATAAGGCCTTGCTCCTGCGCCCGTACGTAAGCTTGCAGGCGACTGTAATCGTCCTGTGCGTGGCGCAAAAAGGCCGAGGCCTGACCGTAGATGCTACTGAAGCTGGTCTTCTCCATCAAATAGTAACCATCCAGGAAGGTTCTCACGCCACCGGATATAATGATATGCTCACAACGTACGGCACCTCCCAACTGCCCTTTCAGTTCATTGACGATGTCAACCATTTCGGCAGCGGTGTGGCCAATCCGCGCTAGTGGTTCGTATACCATTTGCAGCTCTGGCTTACTGCGCAATAGCTCTAGTTTGGCAAAGTTGGTACCTCCGCTAGCCGCGAAATCAATGGCCGCCAGTGGTAACTTCAGTAGCGCTTTCAAGCTCTGACGCCCCATACCCTGACCTACCTCTTTGACAATAATTGGCAGATCGGGGAAATCGGCAATAATCGCTTCAATCGTTTGTAGTGGTGTCAAGCGAAAACGGTCACCTTCGGGCTGCAGCCATTCCTGTAATGGATTGACATGAATGATCAAACCATCCGCATCCAGCTTAGCGATCATCTTGTTGATGCGCCAGGTTTCCTTGGTCTCTATAAGTTGTTCTAGCTGGGCGACACCCAGGTTTGCGAAAAGCAATTGTTGTTCGCCGATCAGATCGCGCACGGCAAAATCGGACAAGCGCTCATCGCTGTACAAGAGTGGACGGCAAGAGCCTAAGCCCATTCCCATGCCAAACTCACTGCAGGCACGGGCTAGATTTTGGTTAATACGCTGGGCCTTTTCGGTCCCTCCCGTCATACTAGAAACCCAAAGTGGCAAGCGCATCGTTTTACCCAGAAAAGTAAATTCCGGCCAAGCACTGCTCTCATTAGGGTGCGCTGACAAGAGCGGCTCGTAGTAGAAACGCTCGTCTAGCATCGCTGCCGTTATCTGGCTTTTGAAGGCCAGTTCGATATGATCTTTCTTGCGTTCTGCGGCGGTGGGATCATCATCGGGAAAGACATCTTTGATTGGGTCAATATCCACGTTTTGAGGTATGCTTGACATGCAAAGTTACTTAAAATAAGAGGGCAAAAATAACTTATGCAGAACAAGGATTTGCAGCAATGGTTCAGGTATAGGACTTGTCGCCTTGGCCGAAAAACGGCAGACCAATGATCTAACCAGGGCTACGCTCGGCTAGCTACCACAAAGCCGCTATTTTTTCTTAGATTTCCGTACTTAACACCACTACAGTGTCCATTAACCTCCAGCAGGCCAACCGCTTCTTACCGCACATCCTACTCATTGGCGTAGGTATAGGCACCGCAAATTACCTCATGAATGGTGGCTTGAATTGGATTCAGTGGGTCATCCAATCATTAGTCACCAGCTTGTTGATAGGCTACACCTTAGTGGTTATTGCCGCCAACAAAGCCGAACTCACTTCCTACTTCAAGCATTCCTGGCAATGCTACCTCTGCTTATCAATCGCCTTCTTTTTGACGGGGGTGGTAGCCTCCGAAGTGGAGTACTTTATCCGGGCTATTGTTTTTTCCCAAGATGTGTATACGCCCTTCGGCGGAGGTAGAATATATGGGTTCAACGGCATTATAGCTACCGTAATGGGGTTTAGCTTTTTTCAATACGACTCCTTGTTTCAACCGGAGAACGGGATCGACTCAGCAAGCGAAAAAGAGAAGGCTACTACGACGGATAAGGTCGAAGAAAAGGCGGAATCCATCACAAAAATCCCGATTAAGCAAGGAGAAAACATCCGGCTCATCCCGGTTCAGGAGATCGTCTACTTTGAGGCCTTCGACAATTACGCCTTTTTGTACGATACCAAGGGCGAGAAGAAGTTATGTGACTATTCCCTCTTGTTTCTAGAACAACGCCTGGGCAGTGCCTTCGTCAGGATACACCGGAAGTACATTGTCAATACCAACCACATCAAAGAAATCAGGCCATACCTGAATGGGCGGTACCTCATTCTTTTCACCACTGAGGCACTAGATTCTATCACCAGCAGCAAAAGCTACGCGGCGGCCATTCGACGACTCATTAAGATTGAGTAAGCGAAATGGCTTCAATCACGTGTGCCTTCAAAAGATATGAAGATATTGTATTCCTCGCCAAGGCCATAGCTTTCCGTTTCATCCCTATGAGAGAGTTGGTCTCCGTCTAGGGTCAGGGTATAGGTTCGGAATGATATACCGTTATCTCGGGAACGATCAAGAAAACAGCCATCTACAGGAAAATCACCAAAGGACGCGGAAGCACTAGATTCCCAGGAAAATCGAATTCCAATTTCTCCCATATCTACAATAGTTGCTGTAGCGTCTCGAGCGTTCCCATTGACAATTACGGTACCTGTGTAAGTACCAATCCAATTGGCCTTGGCACAGCCTTCATCCTCATCGCCACAGGAGGTCATTAAGGTAATAGCAGAAAGCAGAACAATTAATCTAAGCGCGTTCATTCTATATTTTTTTTGCTGATCAAAGAGAATGTCATAAAGATAGGTCTTAGATCAGTTTTCTCGCGGCCCTCTCAGCACTTTAGGAACAATTTAACTCACCCAAAAATGAGTACCTCTCACCCGTAAATCAGACCGCTCACCACAAACTACTTTCGTAATCCGCTGATATTGGGGCACTTGCACCTATTGCATCACCAAAGTTCAGCTCATGCACAGCGCAAACATTTTCCTGCACGTTCTTACGGGTTCCCTTGCACTTATCCTAGGTGTCATCGCACTCCTCAGCAGAAAAGGGGGTAAGATTCACAACCGTAGCGGCCGCTATTTTCTCTGGTTAATGGCCGTAGTCATCATCACTGGACTCATTGGGGTACTCGTCTTTGGTAGACACACCTTTCTGCTGGTCATTACCGTATTGAGTGGCTATGTCGCCTTTTCCGGTTACCGGGTATTGCAGGCGAAGACCAACCAGCCTAAAATGCTCGACATTCTAGTTGCCGTTGTGAGTTTAGCAGTGCTGCTTTATTTCTTGTACTACATGAAATCGATCGGGATGTTTTGGGCACCAATTATTATCTACAGTACAGTCGGTGCACTGATCTTTGTTATTACCTATGACTTTCTCAGGTACTTCATTCCGGAGGAAAAATACCGCAAACACCGCATCTGGCTCTACGAGCACATCTACAAAATGACCAGCGCCTTTGGAGGACTACTCGCTGCCTTTTCCGGTACCGTTTTTGATGAATACCAACCGCATAGTCAATACCTTCCGTCTGCACTGGCAATGCTTATCATCTTTGGCTTTATGATCTATGTGTACAAGTCGGGTCTCAAGCGAGAAAAAGCGAACACTTCTTCTTAGCAAGGAATTGTGAGTAGATAGCAATTCTGACTGCTGGTGAGTCAGAATTTTTTTGAGAATAATTTCACGCCTGGGTGTTAACCTTTTGCGATAGCCCAACACCAGTAGAGGTACAAACTGATTTTTTAACACAAAAAATTCATCCATGCCTCTACTTCATCATCTTGTTCACAGCTCTATTGTAGCCGTCTTGTTTTTGACGCTTTCTTGTGGAAGCGAACCCCCAGCATCTGACACGAGCGAGGAGCTTCCGGCACAAACCATTACGCAAACCGCAACAGCACCTACAGCGGAAGCACCGCAGGAAAGCAACATAGATTATTGTGCCTTTGTGACTATGGACGAAATCGCAAGTGTAATCCAGTGCAATGGTGAGATCACCACTACGCCCCAAAGCAACAGTCATAACAACCGCTGCACCTACCGTTGTATTGATCCATACACTCAGGTTATTGTCAACTTCACAGAAAATGAAAGTGGCTTTACGGAAGTCATCAACCGCAAAAGAGACAATGCCGCTTTAATAACTCTGGAGCTGGAAGGTGCCGATGCAGTATTCCTAATGGAAGGTCAGATGCGCTTTGACATCTACCGCGACCGATGGGCCATTACGCTATTCTCCTTAGGCGTAGGTGATGACCCCAAAGCCAGTGGCTTAGCGGTAGCAAAAGCTATTTTGGCCAAGCTTTAGTGTGCCTCCAACCAGTTCTGACCAGTCCCCATTTCTACAACAATGGGGACTTTGAGGTCTGGGAGAGCATTCTTCATATTTTCCTCAATAATTGGTTTGATACGCTCTAATTCATCCTTGTGTACATCAAACACCAATTCATCGTGAACTTGCAGGATCATCTTGGACTGCAAGCCTTGCTCTTGGATGGCTTTTTGCACATTGAGCATCGCAATCTTGATCATGTCGGCAGCCGTTCCTTGGATGGGGGTATTAATGGCCATACGCTCGGCATTGCTACGCGCCAACGAGCTCTTACTGTTAATATCACGGAGCTTGCGGCGGCGGCCCAGCATAGTAGTTACGTGGCCATTTTCGCGGGCGTATTTTACGGTATCCTCCATATAATTCTTCAAGCCAGGGTAGCGACTGAAATAGGTTTCAATCAACTCCTTCGCCTCCGATCGGCTAATGCCTAATTGTTGACTCAGGTTTTGTGAACCGGCTCCGTAAATGATGGCGAAGTTGACCGTCTTGGCTTGTCCACGTTGATCGCGATTCACCTCATCATAGGGTGTATCAAAAACCCGGGCGGCGGTGGCGCGGTGAATATCTTGTCCAGTTTGGAAAGCTTCCAGCATGGCTTCATCACCACTGATTTCAGCGATTAGGCGCAGCTCGATCTGCGAGTAATCTGCCGCTAAAAGGATGTGGTCTTCGTCGCGAGGTACAAATGCTTCACGGACCTTACGTCCTTCTGGCGTACGAATAGGAATATTCTGTAGGTTGGGATCCTTAGAACTCAGTCGGCCAGTAGCCGCTACAGTTTGGTTAAATGAACTGTGGATGCGGCCGGTTCGGGAATTGATCAGCTTTGGCAGGGCATCTAGGTAGGTCGAGCGTAGCTTAGTCAATCCACGGTGGCGCAAAATATCCGCTGCGATGGGGAAGTCCAGTGCGATTTCTGACATCTTTTCCTCATCCGTAGAGTACTGGCCGGATTTGGTCTTGCGCCAGCGGTAAGGAATTTTCATGTGGTCAAATAGCACCTCGCCCACCTGCTTAGGGGAAGCTAAGTTGAAAGGTACGCCTGCTTCGGCATGTACTTTTTCCTCTAAGCCTACAATTTCCTTTACCAGCTCCGCTGAATATTCCGCTAGGAAATCAGCGTCCACGCGAATGCCTTCGTGTTCGATCTCAGCGAGCACTCGAACGAGTGGTCCTTCCATCTGCTGATACAGTTCCTGGATTCGTGTCTCCTCAGCTAATTTTGGTGCCAGTACTTCGTGCAAGCGCCAAGTGATATCGGCATCTTCACAGGCATAATCTACTACCTGCTCTACCGGCACATCACGCATGGTCTTCTGGTTCTTACCTTTCTTACCAATCAGCTCCGTAATGGATACGGGCTTGTAGGAGAGTAAAGTTTCCGATAGGTAATCCATGTTGTGGCGGCGCTCCGGCTCTAGTAGGTAGTGCATGACCATGGTGTCCAGCAACTCGCCTTTCACCTGAATATCATACCAGCGCAGCACCTTCATATCGTACTTCAGGTTTTGCCCAATTTTGGCAATACTTTCCGATTCAAACAAGGGGCGAAAGCGTTCTACTATCTCTTGTGCGGCCGACTGATCTGCGGGTACGGGTACGTACCAGGCTTCCCCAGCTTCAATAGCGAAAGACATGCCTACGAGCTCGGCTTCGTTAGCGTCTACACTGGTGGTTTCGGTATCAAAGCACACGACTGATGCTTGCATTAGCTTATCCATCAGCGCCTGCTCGGCCTCAGCTCCCTGAATCAGGTGGTAACTGTGTTCGGTATTGGCAATGGTGTTACTCGCCAGTTCGTGTTGGGCCAGCCCGGTACCTGCTTGCGCAACAGCTTCGGTAGCAAACAGGCTACCCTGCGTACCCACCATCGGTTTTTCTTCCTGCTGCCCAAGAATTTGCTTAGCCAGAGTCCGGAATTCTAACTCTTTGAAAATTTCTGAGAGCCAGTCGCGGTCAAAGGGCTCGAGGATGTAATCGGCAGCGTTGAATTGGATCGGTACATCGATCTTAATCCGGGCCAGTTCTTTACTGAGTATTGCTATATCGCGGTTAGCTTCAACTTTTTCTTTTTGCTTGCCTTTGAGTTGATCCGTGTTTTCCAGCATGTTTTCCATGCTACCGAAGACCTTGAGCAACTTCGCAGCAGTCTTAGGACCAATTCCTGGAATTCCCGGAATATTGTCCACCGAATCACCCTGCATGCCTAGCATATCTATGACCTGGTCGACGTTTTCGATATCCCATTTCGCACAGATCTCTGGCACGCCCATGATCTCCACACCATCCCCTTGACGGGAAGGTTTGTACATGAAGATATTCTCAGAAACCAGCTGACCATAGTCTTTGTCTGGTGTCACCATATATACCTGGTAGCCTTCTGATTCCGCCTGCTTGGCCAAAGTGCCAATAACATCATCGGCCTCATAATTTGGGACGGTAATGATCGGGATTTTGAAAGCCTGTAGAATTTGGTGGATATAAGGAAAAGAAGCGCGAATATCCTCTGGTTGCTCCTCCCGATTGGCTTTGTAGCTCTCCATCATCTCGTGGCGAAAGGTAGGCCCCGAAGGATCAAAAGCTACCGCCAGGTGAGTGGGGTTTTGGTTACGCATCAAATCCCAAAGCGTTCGCGTGAAGCCCGTAATAGCAGAAGTATTGAAGCCCTTAGAGTTGATCAACGGCCGATTAATGAAGGCAAAATGTGCACGGTACACTAAAGCATGACCATCGAGTAAAAACAGGCGCTTCTCTGACATAGACGTTATTGATTGTTTGGAAGGCCGTAAAGATAGGGATAGTTTGTTGGTTATCGGGATTGATGAGATGATAATATCATACAGAGTAGAGACGCATTGCAATGCGTCTTTAAAGCAATAGACAACACCATTAAGGTATGTTGATAAATTTGGTTTTACGATAAACCTTGGATATCGTAGCGACGCGATTAATCGCGTCGTGATTCGTTATGGAGACGCATTACAATGCGTCTTTGCGACAATATGCAATGCGTCTCTACAGTTACCAGCAATTCCTTTTCAAGACTATATGCCCTTCAGCAGCTCCACGGCGTATTCCTGCAGCTCAAAGCGTTTGTTATTGGCCAGCTCTTCCAGGAACTCCAGTGCAGAATCCCGTTCCAACACAGTTAAACCTTCCATGGCACGGGCGCGGGTGTTCCTTTCCAGTTTTTTGATCCGGTTCTGTACGTATTCGCGCTCCCCCATGCGGGGTGCAGCCCAGCTCTTTTCTGATTTTCCTTCTACTACCGTAATGGAGCGTTCCTTATTGGCCAGAAAGCCTTGCCGGTAGGCAAAGAACTGAGCGTAGTCTTCTGCCGCAGCAGCCCGTGCTTCTTTAGGGAGGCCGTCTTTGATAATGCTAATAAAGTATGCTTCTGCCACCTTGGGCTCTTCACGCAATGCCGCAATCAACTCCTTTTCAAAACCGGCAAAGCCGTTGTCCAGCCCCAAATAAGCTTCCATAGGACTCAACTTTTCCGTAGCGGGTTGGACAGGTGGGTGGATAGCCTTGAGGCAAAAGCTTCCAACGGTAAAGAAGAAGATGGTGGTGAGAATAAGGCTAAGTGCTCTCATGATATAAGGTGCTTTTAGATGTTGAGTGAAAAATTAATTAGCGGGAAAAGCATTGCCATCGGCCCAGATGCGTTTTTCCACGGGCGGGCAACGTACATCATTATCAGCATTCCGACAATCGGTGGTGTGCAGCCCCGGCCGAGCATTATAGGTATCATTGATGGCACTAAAAGGAATCGTATGGGCACGAAATACTTGCCCCTCCGTCATGTACTTACGACGGGTCAGTAGATTGCCAATAGCCTTCGCACTGTTTTCAGAATTGAAATTGGAATTACCATCAATGGGCTCCAAACCAAAGAACTCTCCCATCTGGTGAAACGGAATATCCACTTCTCCGGCATACATGCCGATCGCTCCCCGATTATCCCCGTACAACGCTCCACCGTACTGGCGCGAACCATTTACCTTTCGGGTCAGGTACAGGTTGATCCGATCAGTATCCTCACCAATGTCGGCGGATAGCGCATCAAAATACGTAAGCGGATCATCACCAGACTCGTGGTCTCGTAAGGTAGCAGCATCCGGGTCGGTGCGTACATCATTGATTTGAATATCGCCAATCCGTACGCCCATTCGTTCCGCAAGCCAGTGCGCATCGCACCAAGCCAAGCCATCTACTATTTCAGATATTCGGTCATTGTAAGTATTCGCTACCGAGCCCACATCCAGCACCCAGACGGTAACATCAAGTACGATTTCATCACGAAAAACGACAGGGATAATATCGCGACCCGACCGCAATGAAATCGGATTAAGAACAACCGGAGGACTACCGATTCGGAAAGCAACGACTTCTTCGTTTTCATTGTCGGTACGAGCTTGAGCATCAAATGACAAATCGAAGGAAGTGAGTGCGGGAATAATGATGGTATGATCGGTAAGATTACTGCTTCCATCGGAGGCGTCGAGCAGAAGACCGATTAAGTCCGTACCTGGATTAGTAATAGAGAAATTGTCCGGTCCTATATTATTGCAACCTTCACAGCCGGCAAGACCAAAGAGGAAGGATAACACAATGAGGTAGAGAAAATAGGATTGGCGCAATTGTAGCATGTTGATTTATTAGGTGCACTACAAATTTGGCACTTATCCTTCCGTCTTGGCTCCCAGTTTTACGACTAATTTCAGGTACTGGAATTCCGGTAGGTTTTACATTTATCGACAACCCTTTAGCCGCCTACTCAGTTTAGTCCTTGATCAATTGACAAATGGTATGTACACAGAGGTAGTCGTCCGTTATTTGCACTTCATTGGAATCTTCACCTGGGTGAGTATGTTAGTGGCCCAGTGGCTACTCCTTGAACCCCAGCTGAAACGTTCGGATATCCAGCGCCTGATGACGATCGACAGAATCTACGGCGCGAGTGCCGTCTTAGTAGTAGGTATGGGACTATTGCTCTGGTTCGGTGTGGGTAAACCAGCAACATTTTATAATAGCAATGGCATTTTTCACGTCAAAGTCACCTTAGCGATAGTGGTGGGTATTCTTTCCGTTATTCCATCCTTATTTTTTGCCCGTAATCGAAAAGGAGATGATCCCGAGGAATGGATTGAGGTACCCACTAAGATTAAGCGGATTGTGACTATTGAATTGGTACTGATGCTAGTGGTACCATTTCTGGCGACTTTGATGGCGAAGGGCGTGGGGAGTTAGTTAGTTCGGCCTGCGGCCTTAGTTAGTTGAGTTGGTGAATTTAGTTCGACCTCCTTCGTCGGTCTTAGTTGGTAAATTTGGTTGCGTTAGTTGAGTTAGTAAAAATTATAGCCTTTATTGATTATAAGCTCCATAGCAGCGAGATTTATCGCATCGCTAAAGCTCACTGGTTGATCAAATCAACTAATTCAACCAACCAGGGCCGCAGGCCCAACTAATCCAACTAAATTCACTAACCCAACTAATTCAACTATCCATAATACCGGATCACCTGCCCGCGCCCGTGCCCCTGCACACTACGTACATAAGCGTTGACCACCTTTGAAGTGGGAATAGGGTTGTGCCCGGGAAAGTAGTCCTTGTACTTTTCGTAGGCGTCCTCTACAACACCTAACGAAACGACGTTGACACGAACGCCCCGCTCCATCTCCAGATCAACCGCGCGTACGAAGCTGTGAATGGCACCATTGACCATAGCGGCACTCGTTGTTTTCACCACCGGATCATCCGCTAGAATGCCAGTAGATAAGGTAATGGAACCACCATCACGTACGTACTGCTGCCCCAAACGGACAAGATTCACCTGCCCCATTAGTTTGCTGCGCAGACCGATGTAGAAATCTTCTTCTGACAGGTCACTAAATGGTGCCCACTTGGCCTCACCGGCAGCACAAATGATAGCATCTACCTGCCCTACTGCTGCTAGTGCTGCAGCAATCGATTTACTATCAGCAATATCAATTGTGACATCAGCGCCAGTGCGGCCACCAATGATGACTTCGTGATCCGTTTGGAAGTGTTCTGCTAAACGACGGCCGATGGTGCCGTTACCGCCTATGAGGAAGATTTTCATACGGGAGAATTAGAGTTAGAATGAGAATTAGAATGAGAGTTAGAATTAGAACAAGGACTATCTGACTCCGTATAAAGCTTGCGCCCTAACCTCAGCGCAGGAACATATCAGAAGGGGAAATTAGGATAATAATGACATTTAAAGTAGAGTATAATGACTCTAATTCTAATTCACACGCTAATTCTAATTGATCTTGATCACCCCTTATTCGCCAACTGGCCACAAGCAGCATCAATATCCTTACCGCGGCTGCGGCGGATGGTAACCATTACACCATTATCTCTTAGCAGACGGGCAAAATCGTCAATCCGGTGAGCGGTGGCCTTGCGGAATTCGGCACCATCAATGGGGTTGTATTCGATGATATTTACCCGTACGGGAAAACGCTTGCAGAGTTTGAGCAGATTTCGGGCATCGTCCAGGCTGTCGTTGAAGTCTTGGAAAGCGATGTACTCGTAGCTGATACGGTTGCGGGTTTGGAGGTAAAAGTACTCCAGGGCATCCATCAAGACCGACAAGTTATTTTGCTCGTTGATGGGCATGATATCATCCCGCTTCGTGTCATCAGCGGCGTGGAGGCTGAGGGCTAGGTTTACTTTAGTGGCATCATCTGCCAATCGGCGAATCATCTTAGCAATACCAGCCGTACTCACGGTGATACGACGCGGCGCCATGTTAAGGCCTTCCGGGCTAGTGATCTTTTCTATACTTTCTAAAACAGGACGGTAAGCCAATAATGGTTCACCCATGCCCATGTAGACAATATTGGTAAGCGGATGGCCAAATTTATCCAGGCACTGTTCGTTTACCATTACAACCTGATCGTAGATTTCGGCGGCATCCAAATTGCGCAGGCGCTTCATCTGGCCAGTAGCACAGAACTTACAAGTCAGGCTGCAGCCTACCTGGCTAGAAACACAAACGGTAAAGCGATTATCAGCCGGAACGGGAATAAGAACTGATTCAATCAAATGCCCATCGTGCAGGCGGAAGCGAGTTTTGACGGTTCCATCTGAGCTATGCTGGACCTTGTCCTCGGTAATCGCATTGATCACAAACTGCTCTTCCAACTTCTGGCGGAGGTCTTTGGACAGGTTAGTCATTTCCGCAAATGAACGAGCCCCTTTCTGCCAAAGCCATTCGTAAATTTGCTTAGCGCGAAAGCTCGCTTGCCCCATTTCCTTCAGCGCCTGCTGAATCTCAGTAAAGGGCAATTTCCGGATATCCATCTTTGTCACCACCGTTCCTTCCATACTGCAAAGTTAAGAGGTTTGGGCTTGTGTAGTATTTTAACGATGTGCAGGATAAAATTTTCCGTTTGCAGCTAATTGATGAAATTCTAGACAAGCCCTTTTAAAACAACACACCCGGCTCTGTAAACAGAACCGGGTGCAAACCACTAACCCTTTACAGGGCAGAAAAGTTTAGCGCTTACTCACGATCGAAGCGCAGCTCTTGAATAATCATTTTTCCATTGCTATTGGTCAAGAACAGGTAGACACGATAGGTGCCTCCACTCGTCTTAAGATCACCAATAACGTACTGCGAATCACTACTACGGGATGCTCCCTGGTGTACTTCGGTAAAGGAATTGACTGTATTGTTAGAGAGGAATCGCTTTACTTTTTGTAGCGCTTGCCCCTTGTTGTAAATTCCTTCCTCTTCCAAAATGGAAAGCTCCATGGATTCGTCGAAATAACTGCCTAATGTTTCAATATCACCGCCGTTCAGTGCTTGACTGATCTGTGCCATACCCGTTTGGGCGTAGGCCATCAGAGGGAGAAACATCAATGCAAACAACAACTGTTTCATAAGCATTTTTTTAGTTGTGGGCCCGAAGACCCAATAACTTTGCTTTGGAAATAAGACGCGAAAAGGCTTAAAAGTCACATTTTTGCGTCATCCGTTTTACGGAGATAGTTTGAATGGTTGCAGTAACTCAAATAGGCAAGGGTTCGCAAAAAGGGCAATAATACAAGAGATAACGCTGAGCAAGATTTATTCATTGCTTGCGCCCTCCTCAAAAATAAAAACAATTTTCAGAATGCCAAGACGATCCGATTTAGTGTTCGGTTTACACTATGCTCGTATCTTTGGCGCTTCATTCACCAAGCAAAGTACTCGTCAAAAAGCATTCTCATATGGCCAATAAAGCATTCTTAGTCATTCTCGACGGTTGGGGTTTAGGCACTGTTCCCGAAGCAGACGCTATTGCCAAAGCCAATACGCCAGTCTTTGATCGCATTTGGCAAAACTATCCTCATTCTACCCTAGTCACCTTTGGCGAGGAGGTAGGATTACCCGAAGGACAGATGGGCAATTCAGAGGTAGGCCACCTCAATATTGGTGCGGGAAGGATTGTGTATCAAGAACTTGCCCGAATCAACAAGGCCATTCGCGAAGGTGATTTGGCCAAACACGCCAAGCTGCAAGACGCTCTGCGCTACGCCCGTGAAAAGGGCAAAGCAGTACACCTCATGGGGCTGGTTTCGGACGGAGGGGTACACTCCCATCTCAATCACTTAATGGCTATGGTGGACATTATCGAAGCCGCCGGCAACGAACAAGCTTATATTCACGCCTTCATGGATGGCCGCGACACTTCGCCACAGGGAGGCAAGGAATACCTTAAAACGCTACTGGACCATCTTGACGGCAAGGCGACACAATTGGCCACCGTCATTGGTCGCTATTACGCCATGGATCGTGACAAGCGCTGGGAACGGATCCAACTGGCCTACGATCTAATGGTGAAAGGAAAGGGCGAAGCAAGCTCAGACATTATATCTACCATGCAAGCCCGCTATGATCAGGGGCAGACCGACGAATTTATTGAGCCGATCGTGGTCCAGGGTCAAGATGGAACAACTCCCCCTTCCGTACAAGACGGCGACGTGCTCATTTGCTTTAACTTCCGTACCGACCGACCGCGCCAAATCTCCGAAGCGCTGACCCAACGTGACTTCCCAGAGCAAGGCATGCAAAAATTGGAGGTACGCTACCTCACAATGACCCGCTACGATGAGACCTTTGAAAACCTGGAAGTCCTATTTGAGAAAAGCGACCTGGCCGACACCATCGGCGAAGTGATTGCTAAAGCAGGAAAAACACAAGTGCGGATTGCCGAGACGGAAAAGTACGCCCACGTTACCTTCTTTTTCAACGGTGGCCGCGAAGAGCCTTTCGAAAACGAGCGCCGCCTGCTGGTGCCCTCCCCCAAGGAGGTCGCTACCTACGATCTAAAGCCCGAAATGAGTGCTCCCGAAATAACCAGTGCGATCATTGAGGATATCCAAACCAATCAACCAGACTTTGTCTGCCTCAACTTTGCCAATACCGATATGGTAGGGCATACTGGTGTTTTCGCGGCAGCAGAGGTAGCCGCCCAAACGGTAGATGAGTGCTTAGGTAAGATACTGGCGGTAGGACTTCCCCTTGGATACGAATTCCTGGTAATTGCCGATCACGGTAACTCTGACTTCCTCATCAATGCAGATGGTAGCCCCCACACCGCGCACACCAAAAACCTGGTGCCCTGTATTTTTGTTCATCAGCGAGAAGGGGAATGGAGCGTAGCCGATGGTAAACTCGGAGACGTAGCTCCAACCTTACTGAAAATGTTGGAGATAGCATCTCCTGCGGCAATGGATGGGAAGGTACTAATTAGACCCGCTAATAACTGAGGACATTAGCGTTTTTAATCAAAATGGCAATTGCAATCAAAATTTAGCCCATTGATTTTGATTGCTACGGCTTGCTGACCGGTACTCTTCGTAGCCGCTTTAACCTTAAGATGGATTTATGCAAAAGCTAATATTTGCTACCGCTCTAATAAGTGCGGTATATATCTTATCGTCTTGCAATTCACAAGATGATATCAATCAGATAGAAGACGATGCTCCAGCTGTTTTCTTCCCGCTGGCCGATTTCATAGATACTGAAGTAGCGCGCTTGGATAGCCTAAATCTTACACTGGCCAAAAAGGTCAACTACCAGGGCAAAGAGGAGGAGCAAACTGTCGAGACCATTGATTTTGAACAAGAGCTAAGCATTTTCCGCAGAGCAGACATCAATAAACCTTCATGGACCGATAAGTACCAGGCGGATTCCGTTTTTCAGGATGCGCAAGTTCGCGAGGCCAGCTACCAGGCGCTGGAAGAGGATTTAGAAGTACGTTCCCTGCTTGTAAAATGGGATGCCGGTGGTGCAGTGACAGAAGTACGCATTCGTCGAGAGAATAGTAGTGCCTTAGCTTCTAATGAATATGATTTAGCCTACTTTCCCGCTACGGGCTATCGCATTAGTACGCAGCAACAAAACCGAGCTGCTGAGCCTATCGCAATCACAATTGAAGGAAACTTTATAGCGAAAGAGTAAGAAGCGTAACTTCCGGATCATCAGAACGATAATCCGGAAGTAGCTTAATAGGATTGTTGACAATTCTTTTTAGTGTTCATAGTGTAAGGAGCCAATTAAGCTCAAAAAAGGTATTACTGGAATTGTCAATATGTTGAGATAAAAATATGACATTTTTTTATAAAGTACAAATCACTGCAAATCAATAGTTAATTTTTATTTATACGTAAAAATCATATTTGAGTTCAACACCTAATACTGTACGTATACCACCGATTTTTCCACGAAAAAGTCTTCTGAAAAGAAATCTTTAATCGGATAAATCTCCGCATAGCTCCCTCTTGGCAAGGCCTTTACTTCTTCTTTCACGTTTCCTCCTTTCAAGGCCAAGAGGCCATTCGGCAAAATATGTCGCTGCTCTTCCGTCACCAGACGCATGCTCCACGGTACAAGTTTTTCCAGCAAGGCCACTGCCCGCGTCACAATAAAATCGAAGTGCGCTCCTTTGCGTTCCTCAGCCCGTTGTTGGAAGGCCTTGACATTTTGTAAACCTAGCGCCTCCGCCACCTCATTTACGACTTTGATCTTTTTGCGAATGCCATCGATCAACACAAATTCCGTTTCCGGGAAAAGGATAGCCAGAGGAATACCCGGGAAGCCCCCACCAGTACCCAAATCCAGCACTTTCGCACCTGGATTAAATTGGATCACTTTAGCAAGCGCCATGCTGTGCAAGACGTGGTGTAGATAGAGATTATCGATATCCTTGCGGGAAATGACATTAATCTTCTGGTTCCAGTCCCGGTAGAGTGTGTCCAACTGTGCTAACTGTTGGTCTTGTTGGGAGCTAAGGTCCGGAAAGTAGGAACGAATACGGTCCATAATCAAACTTAATCGTGCTGGAAAAATTCACTTTGGGCGAAAGCCTGCCAAAGCGGAGTATCAGGTAAGGGTGCAGTAACCTCTTCCGTAATATGCGTACGTGGATGCTGAAAAGTCAGCTGCCAAGCGTGTAAATCAATACTGCGATCTGGGTTACGACGCCGGAAACCATACTTAGCATCTCCCCGAATGGGGCAACCAATATGCGCCAACTGTGCCCTAATCTGATGATAACGCCCTGTCTGCAAATCAATCTTGATCAGAAAATAGCGCTCACTCTTAGCAACGCAAGTGTAGCTTAAGCGGGCCTCGGTAGTACCCTCCGCGGGCTCGTCCAATACCTCTGCCTGGTATTTGCCTTTGCGCTTCCGCAGATAATGTACCAATTCACCAGCCTCTTCCGTTGGTGCTTGAGCGGTTACTGCCAAATACGATTTACGAACGGTCCGATTCCGGAATTGTTCGTGCAAAGCCTGCATGGCATCCTTACGTTTCGCAAATAATACCAAGCCTGATACCGGACGATCAATCCGGTGAATCAACTGGAGTTGGGTCTTACAATAGGTAGAGCCCAATTGCAAGAGGGAGGGATCCCCCGTTTGATCTGGCTGCACAGGTACGCCCGCTGGCTTGTTAAAGGCCACCAGATGGTGATTGTTGTACAACACAGAATCCCCAATGGGAATGTAGTCTGCCATTATTTTACTGCTCTGTTGAAGAGATTCCTGCAAACATCCGTTTTTTACCGCTATATTTCTGACTTGTACTGGGAATTAATACTGAAATCGATGAAATGTTATCTAAATGGCGACATCATACCGCTGGAAGAAGCGCAGCTTCAGATCAATGATCTCGCGCTGTTAAGAGGTTTTGGCATCTTCGACTATTTCGTCTTCCAGCGTTATCAGCCACGCTTTTTAGAAGATTACCTGAACCGCTTCTTCGGAGCAATTGAATTTTTAGGATTGGACAGTCCGCTCGAGCGTGATGAAGTGCGTCTTGCGATCCACCAATTGATAGCGGCGAACGAGGTTCCCGATGGTGGTATTCGCTTATCACTAACCGGTGGCTATTCACTGGATGGATTTACCCCAACTACGGGTAATTTTTTCATTATCCAATCTCCTTTTCCTTCTGTTCCGGAGGAAATACTCCAAAACGGTGGACGAGTAGCGCTGTACCAGCACCAGCGGGAGCTGCCCAATGTCAAATCAATCAACTACCTCAGTGGGGTTTACTTATTGCCTTGGCTAAAAGAGCACAATGCCCATTACCCCTTGTACCACGATGGCACCTACGTGCGAGAAAGTGACCGCTCCAACTTCTTTATTATCGACGAGGCCGGCACACTCATTACACCCAAGGATAAAGTGCTACACGGTATTACTCGCCTCAAGGTTTTAGAAGTGGCAAGAGACCTGGGTATGCGCGTAGAAGAACGCGACGTAGAACTAGCAGAACTCACGGCAGCCAAGGAGATGTTCTTTACCAGTTCGATAAAAGGCGCACTGCCAATTGTCTCAGTTGATGGCCAGACTATCGGTACCGGCCAGCTGGGGGAGCAAACCAGAAAGCTTCAAGAGGCGTTTTTGTCTTTAGTAAGCACAGAGCAAGTTCATTAAGGATAAGATGCTTACATTAGAGTTTCTTTCCAGATCGGAAAAATGTCAACTATGGATAGCAACGTCAGCCAGGCGGAGCGCTACGTAAAACAGCTATTGCAGGAAGAGCTAACTCCTGATCATTACTACCATAACCTTCCTCACACCCTAGCGGTGGTTGATTCCGCACGCCTATTGTCGGCGCGGCACGAGCTCTCGGAGCAACAACGGGAATTCGTAGAGTTGGCAGCCTGGTTTCACGATACTGGTTTTACCCGCATCTACGAAGGGCACGAAGAAGCCAGCGCAGAAATTGCCGAAGCTTTCTTAAAAAAGACCAATCTTAGTCCGGAAGGAATTGCTGAGGTACACCGACTCATCTTAGCAACCAAAATGGGCCATGAACCCCAGGATCAAATGGAAATGATTCTACGGGATGCCGACTTATGCAATGTGGGTCGCGCGGATTACCTCGCCCTTTTATCTGGCTTGCGCCACGAATGGGAAGTCTTTCGAGAGGAATCTCATACTGACCGTGCCTGGTACAAACTCAACTACGAATTCGTCTCACAGCATCAGTACTTCACAGAAGTAGCGCAGGAGATTTACGGGACCCAGCACCGGCAAAACGAAGAAACGCTCAAAAAGCTAGCGCAGAAGAAAAAGAAGAAAGGCAAGAACAAGAAAAAGGGCAAAGACAAAAAGCCCGACACCCGAACCGGTACAACTATTGGTACCAACCGGAGTGCGCAGATGATGTTTAAAACGGCACTTCGGAACCACATGGACCTCAGTAACCTGGCCGATAACAAGGCCAACATCATGCTATCGGTAAATGCTTTGATCGTGACCATCGCAGTACCTATGGCTGCGGGTTATGTAAACGATGCCTCGCATTTGATGGTACCGGTGATCATTCTCCTGCTCACTTGTCTGGTCTCCATGATTTTCGCTACGCTCGCTACCCGGCCTATACCAATGACGGGCCTTACCAGCAAGGAAGATATTAAAGGGGGGCGCTCCAACCTTTTCTTCTTCGGTAATTTCTACCGCATGAGTATTAAGGAGTACGACGAGGGTATGAACACCATTATACGGGAAGACGAAAATCTAGAATCAGCGATCAAGCGCGACCTCTACTTCCTGGGGCGTTCTCTCGGTACGAAGTACAATCAGCTTCGAATTTGTTATAATCTTTTCATGGTTGGCGTGGTGCTTTCTGTATTGTTATTTGGGATTAGCTACGCGATATTTCAGTAGACTTTGCTATATCTAATATTTAGGGGTCTCCTGTTTTCGAGATCGAACCAGTAGCTATTGGCTTTACTTTTCCTTTTAAAGGAATTAAACGGGGAAACCTGATATGTTACTCCAAAGCCAGTGCTTAACTCTAGCTTCCAGTATTAACTCTCATTTTGCTCTCTTGTCAGCGTTAGTGTTAATTAAACAATCACTACGATGAAAACAAACGTTACGCTCTTTCTATTCCTCTTCTTTTCACTAGTTTCCAATGGTCAAACCATAGAATGGCAGAACACTTACGGTGGGGATAATGTCGATATCTTAACCGGTATTTTGCCTGTTGGTGACACTGGATATTTGCTCTACGGCAGATCAAGATCAAACGCATTTGCGGACAAATCCGAGAACAGCTACGGAGAACATGATTATTGGGTAGTTCGAATAGATACCGAAGGAGAAAAATTATGGGATAGAACGCTTGGCGGCTCAAATCAAGACTTACTTGAGTACGCAGATTTGACGGCCGACGGTGGTTTCATTCTTGGCGGGTGTTCAAGCAGTGGTATATCCGGGACTAAAACTACCGCTAACGAAGGGCAAGCTGATTATTGGGTCGTCAAGATTAGTGCAGATGGCGATCTTTTGTGGGACAAAACCTTTGGAGGTACCGGGATTGATGAACTCGAAAAGGTGATAACTACTTCAGATCGGGGATCTATTCTAGCAGGTCGTTCAAATTCAGGGATTTCCGGAAGTAAATCTGAGGAAAGTAAAGGGGGGTATGATTACTGGGTTATAAAATTAGATGAAACAGGAACTGAGGAATGGCAAAAGACGATTGGTGGGGAAGACGGCGAAGGATTATTTCAGGTAATTGAAACGGCCCAAGGGGAATACCTACTATCAGGGGCATCATCCTCTAATATTTCCGGAGATAAAACGGAACCTTCTCAAGGTGGATCAGATTACTGGCTCGTAAAGATAGACCAGCTAGGTTCTATTATATGGCAGAAAACTATTGGTGGAGATAATGGTGAAGGACCTGAAAACCTAATTGAAACCGAAGACGGACTATACTTGGTGGGAGGATACTCCTATTCAAACCAATCGGGTGACAAATCTGAAGACAGTAATGGCGACTTAGATTTCTGGGTAGTAGCAATTAATGAAAATGGAGACATTGTCTGGCAGAATACTATTGGAGGGACCAACTTTGATGCCCTTTATACCATATCACAAGCTACCGATGGGGGCTACTATTTGGGTGGTAGTTCGTTTTCAAATACAAGCGGTGATAAAACAGAAGATTCAAACGGCCTGCAGGATATGTGGCTCGTAAAACTAGATAACCAAGGAGTCATAGAATGGGATAAGACCTACGGAGGAGACGCCGGTGATGATTTATCCTCCTCGGTAACCGTGAGTGAGTCTCAAGTTCTTATTGGGGGCCCATCGCGTTCAGGTATCAGTGGTGATAAAACAGAGGCCCTTGAGGGGTATTGGATTCTTCAACTTACTGATTTCCCTACCTCCACTATTGATCTTTCTTCTAAGAGTGATATCCAAGTGTTTCCAAATCCAACTAACGATTACGTAAAATTGAGACTGCCAACGGCGACGGATAAAAGTGGTCAGTTAAGGATTTATGATATTTCGGGTCGCCAAGTACATTTAGATGATTCGTATAGGAATAGTGAGCCTATTGACTTAAGTATGCTTTGTTCAGGAATATATGTCCTCGAAATTATGATTGCACAAAATTTATATCGAGGGCGTGTAATTGTAAAGTAAACGGGAATTCACTTCTCATTGAACCTTACGGTTTTATATTTTGTCCTACAAGCATGTTACTCGAATTCAAGTCGGAAGGGTTGTACTGCCCGCAGGCAGATGTCTACATTGACCCCTGGAAACCGGTAGGTCGGGCACTGATTACGCACGGGCATAGTGATCATGCACGTTGGGGGCATCGACATTATGTGTGCACCAAAACAGCTGCTCCGGTGATCAAGTACCGACTCGGAGACATCTCGCTGGGCACGGTGGATTACGGGGAGGAGATTCGCGTAAACGGGGTTAAGTTTTCCTTTCATCCGGCCGGGCATATTTTGGGCTCCGCCCAGATTCGTATTGAATACAAAGGAGAAGTTTGGGTCGTTTCCGGTGACTATAAAGTGGAAGATGACGGCTTGGCGGAAGCATTTGAGCCCATCCGCTGCCATACCTTTATTACCGAATCTACTTTTGGTTTACCCATCTACCAATGGGAGCCACAGGCGCAAGTCATGCAGGACATCAATGATTGGTGGCGGCAGAACAAGTCCGATGGTAAAGTCTCCGTACTATTCTCTTATGCACTAGGTAAAGCTCAACGCTTGCTACAAGGATTAGACCCCAGCATTGGCACCATCTATACCCACGGTGCGGTAGAAAACACCAATGAGATTATGCGACAACAGGGAGTCCACCTCCCGCCCACTACCCGGGTCACGCCCGAAATTGATAAGAAACTATATCCAGGCAACATGGTAGTCACCGTCCCCTCTACGCTGGGCGGTACTTGGCTAAAGAAATTTAAGCCCGTATCACTGGCCTACGTCTCTGGCTGGATGCGACTACGTGGAGCACGCCGCCGCCGGGCAGTCGATCGCGGCTTTATCCTTAGTGATCATGCTGATTGGACGGGGCTAAACGATGCCATCGAAGCTACTGGTGCGGAACGTGTTTTCGTCACCCACGGCTACACGGAGGTATTTAGCAAATGGTTGCGCGAGCAAGGGCTAGAGTCTGCGGTAGTAGAAACAGCCTACGGCACCGAGGAAGAAGAGAACACCGAAGACAACTAGAGACTATGCAGCGCTTCGCCGAACTTTTCACGCAACTGGATGAGACCACCAAAACAACGGTTAAAGTAGCCGCACTGGCCGATTATTTTGCCAAGGTAGAGGATAGAGACCGGCTCTGGACCATGGCCCTGCTTAGTCATCGGCGTCCTAAACGCACGGTGAATACTACACTCCTGCGGCAGTGGGCCGCAGAAATGAGCGGACTCCCCGCCTGGCTATTTGAAGATAGCTACCATATCGTTGGTGACCTGGCGGAAACCATTGCGCTCCTACTCCCTCCCCCAACATCGCAGCGCCAAGAATCATTGACTTACTGGATCACCTTTATACAATCACTCGGCAGTTTAGAAGAAGAAGATAAACGAAGTGCCGTAAAGGAAGCCTGGAGTGAGCTGACTTCCGTAGAACGATTCATCTTCAACAAACTTATTACCGGTGGCTTTCGCATGGGCGTTTCGCAGAAATTAATGGTTCGTGCACTCAGCAAATACACAGGTATAGAGGAACCGACACTAGCCCATCGCCTGATGGGAAAATGGGATCCGGCAACCGTTGACTTCCAGCAACTGATTATCGAGCCCAACGAAGGTGACAACATCTCACGCCCCTACCCTTTCTTCCTCGCCTACCAATTGGAGAAAGAACTGGACGAAATTGGCACTCCCGCCGAGTGGCAAGCGGAACATAAATGGGATGGCATCCGCGGGCAGCTCATCGTGCGCAAAGGGGAGTTATTCGTCTGGTCGCGCGGTGAGGAACTAGTGACGGATAAGTTTCCAGAATACCATCCGCTAGCGCAAATTCTGCCGGATGGAACAGTATTGGACGGAGAAATCCTACCCTGGCGCGATGGCCTACCACTAGACTTCAATGACCTACAAACACGGATTGGTCGCAAGAACGTCACCAAAAAAATACTAGAAAAAGCGCCGGTGATCTTAATGGCCTATGATCTACTGGAATGGCAAGGTGAGGATATTCGGAAACGTCCTTTAAGCGAACGTCGTCATTTGCTGGAACGGCTTGTAGCCGACTACCCCAGTGAGGGTATTCTACAACTGAGTCAAACGGTCCAATACGAGAGATGGGAAGCCCTGGCCGCAGAACGCGAAACGGCCCGTGAGAAGAAAAGCGAAGGGATCATGCTCAAGCGCCTGGACTCTCCCTACCAAACCGGTCGCAAGCGCGGCAACTGGTGGAAATGGAAAGTGGATCCACTGACCGTTGATGCCGTGATGATCTACGCTCAGCAAGGCCACGGCCGCCGTGCCAACCTCTTCACTGATTTCACCTTTGCCGTCTGGGATGGTGAGCGGTTGGTGCCTTTCACAAAGGCCTATTCGGGCCTCACCGATAAAGAATTCCGTGAAATTACCCGTTGGGTGAAAGCCAACACCATCGAACGCTTTGGCCCCGTACGCAGTGTGAAGCCCACCCACGTCTTCGAAATTGCCTTTGAAGGAATTCGGT
>JBCBEC010000059.1:25054-43205 GCA_038528965.1 Bacteroidota bacterium
CCAGTACCAGACACAAATCAGGTATTGCCCTGCGTTTTCCGCGCATGCTGCGCTGGCGGCGCGACAAACCAATCGCGGAAGCGAATACGCTGGAGGATTTGAAGGGATTGCTGTAGGGACGCATTGCAATGCGTCCCCACAACAAGATGCAGCGTCCGTACAACAAGATGCCATGCGTCCCCACAACAAGACGCAGCGTCCGTGCAGCAAGATGCAATGCGTACCCACAACAAGATGCAGCGTCCCCACAACAAGACGCAATGCGTCCCCACAACAAGATGCAATGCGTCCCCACAACAAGATGCAATGCGTCCGTACGGCAAGACGTAATACGTCCGTATAGCAAAACAAATAACGCCCGCAGGCCGTAGTCGCGGGCGTTGTAAAAGGGACACCCCCTGTGTCCTTGCATCCTTGGGAAAGCTGGGCTTCCCGTTTATTCTTTGATCATTTTCTTCGTGAAGAGTTGTTGACCATCGGCCGTAAAGCCACGTAGTAGATAGATACCGGCCGGCAGATGTCCTGCCTGCACCTGCGTAAATTGAGTAAGGCTACCGATCTGCTGTTGCAGCAGCGGGCGGCCCCGCATATCATAGAGGTGAATCAGGCTTAGCTGTTCTCCATCGTATTCAAGCGTAAAGGCGTCTCGGAACGGGTTCGGGTACACTACGGGCACGATGTCTTCCAGTACATCATCAGTGCTATTTACTACGCAGTCTGGGTGGCTTTCAGGCAAGACAATTAGCTCCAACTGACGAATAGAATCACAGCCATTGCTGGCGACAAACGTATCCGTGTAGATTCCTGTTTCCGAATACCCTTCCACTTCATCACCATCGCAGATGGTCAGTTCCACCACGGTTTCAATTGGTGCGCCACAGTAAGGGATAATTTCCAATTCACCATCCGGTGAGAAGGGGTCAGACCAGCGCTCATCCGTATAGATGGCGTTGCCCGACAAAGTGGCCAGAAAGGCAAGCAGGGCATTCTTTTGTGCTTGGGTTAAGCCCAGGTTTTGCCCTTGCCCTCCTGGCCCTCCTCTCAATCGTTGGTCAAGTGTTGGGTTAATAGCAGGATTGAAATCAATATCATCATAGTGATCAATCACCGCCATGAGGTCAGGGAGGCTACCGTCGTGCATGAAGGGCCCATTGGGCATACCCGCGGGATTAAGCAGGTCACGCAAAGACGGCGCCCGGGTGTTGGTGAGATCGGTGGCAGTGGGATCACCTGCCACTCCGATCACACCGTTGTTCATAGTGTTTGGGTCAATGTCAAACGTAGGCGGGCGGTGACAGCCAGCACAGCCGGCTCCACCAGCCCCGGGTGGTGTTTGGAATAGATTCTTACCTTGGTTTTCTTGGGGTGTAAAGTTGGGAAAGGCCTGGTTGCCATTACCATTGGTCATGGCCAAACCTTCATCGTATTTAGAGTCGAATGATTGTATACTTCGGATGAATTGCGCTAATGCTCTCTGCATCCGTGGTTCGGTAATATTGGGACTACCATAAGCAAAGGTGAACAACTCCTGATAGTAAGGGATATCTCTCAGCTTGCGAATAAGTGAATCAATACTGGGATCACCATCCTCACCACTAAAACCCATTTCTATATGGTCTTGAATAGGGCGTGTACTTTGATCCTCCAAGGATGCTGCGCGCTCATCCCAGAAGAAACGATCCTCATCACTAAAGCGCGCATTCACCAGGCGCATGGAGTGCCGCCCGGTCAAACCACCACTTAATCCCACACTTAATACGCGCTCATCGCCAAAGGCAAATTCTTGCTGATGGCAATGTGCGCAGGCCACCGTATTATTAGCTGATAACTTCACGTCATAAAACAGTACCCTCCCCAGTGTAGCACCGGCATCGGAGATGGTATTATTGGGAGGAGTATTATCGCGGTTCACATAAAGCGGAATATCCTGATCCTCGTAGGTAAATAGTGCATTAAGGTCAATGGTACCGTTTAAACCCAGTATCGCCAACGTAATCATAAGACCAAATAGTAATCGTTGTTTCATACACTATGGTGGTTTTGTTTTTGCGTCTATCTTTGGCTTAGTGTATTTTTTGCCTTTGCACATAAAGACCGGGTAGTCGCAAAAAGACCTACCCGCAAGTGTGATTTTTTTTGATTTTTATGCCAGACCACGAAAAATCTCTTTGCGACGAAGTCCACTTCACCGGCGTTTTTCGGGCCTACGCCCAAACGTTGCACCATTATCTCTTTTACCAAACGGGGGATGATGCTCTCGCGCACGACCTCACCCAAGAAGCCTTTACCCGCTTGTGGAAGAATTGTAAATCCGTCCTTTTCGGAAAAGCACAGGGTTACGTTTTTACCATCGCAAAAAATCTGCTCAAGAATAGATACCAGCACCAGAAGGTTGTGCTGCAGTATCAGCAAAGTGTGCGTATTGAAGGGCAAGCACATGACCCGCAATTTTTGCTGGAGGAAAAAGAATTAGCCGAAAGGCTACAAGAAGCAATAGCCAACCTACCGGAAAAACAACGCGTCGTTTTTCTAATGAGTCGAATTGATAAAATGAAGTATAAAGAAATTGCGGCAGCACTTGAAATCAGTAAACAAGCCGTGGAAAAACGCATGTACAATGCCCTGGACGCCCTGCGCAAAATCACCGAAAAGATAAGATAACGCCCTCCGCAGGTAGGTGATTGTGCCGCTTACTTGTCTTTAGTGTAATGTGAACAGAAAACCAAACCATGAAAAATGATGAACTCTTACACAAATGGGTAAATGATGAGTTATCGGAGGCCGAAGAAGAAAGCTTTCGGGAACGCCCGGAGTACACTGCGCTGCAACGTTTACGGGAGGTAACAGAAAAAATGCACGCTCCTGAGCTACAGCAAGAAGCACTACTTCAAAACATCCTGCAAACACCCAAGGCTAAAGTGCGGCAACTCAGTCGACGCTGGCTGTTGGCCGCTGCGGCTGTAGTTGGATTGGCTATAGCTGCTTGGTTTTTGCTACAACCGCCCCCAACTACGCAGTTCGCCACAGTTGCTGGTCAACGACTAGAAAAGCATTTACCAGATGCCTCCTTTGTGGTACTGAACGCCGCCAGCAACTTGACTTACTCCCCGGATGACTGGCCAGCGAACCGACAACTAGAATTGACCGGTGAAGCCTATTTCGATGTCGCCAAGGGGAGTACTTTCACCGTGAATACCGATGTGGGCCAAGTGGAAGTACTGGGCACGCAGTTTAACGTATGGAGCCGGGAAGGACAACTCGAAGTAAGCTGTTACGAAGGTCGAGTCGCCGTCCGTTTTGCGGCCAATGACTTTGATGAGGTAATACAAGCCGGGCAAGCGGTTCGGCTCCAGCCAGGAAGCCCCGCTCAATACTGGAATGTAAAACCGGAACAAGTAGGAGATCACCTACTGGCCAATGGCAGTGTTCGCTTAGATAGTGTACCCTTATCTCGGGTTATAATGGAGCTGGAATTCCAATTTGACATCACCATCAAGCCCAATCGTGTAGATACGACCACCATCGTGTCAACTACCTTCCCGACTGATGATCTAGAACAGGCCCTGCGAATTGTATTCAACTCACTACCGATACGATACGAAATTGTATCTTCAAAACAGGTTAATCTATACATAGAGTAGCGGATGATTAGAATAGTGGCATTGGTATGCTTTTGGTGCTTTGTTGGCCTGCCTACATTGTTTGGGCAGCAGGAAGTCGTTTATGAAATCCAGCTCACTGACGTGAGCCTGAAAACGGTACTACAAGAACTGGAGCGCCAATACGACCTGGCCTTTTCTTATCAAGATCGCCTAGCTGAGCAGGTAGTCAGTGTGGATATCAAAACCGATAATCTAGAAGAGCTCCTGAACGCCACACTACAGGGCACAGGTCTTTCCTACGAACTAATAGAGGAGCGTTACATCACCCTCTTTGTTCCGGACATTATTTCCACGGTTGTCCCCATCAATCGGTTTTGTGGGCGGGTATTGGACAGCTTGAGCGGTCAGCCCTTGGCATATGCTAACGCCTATCTCTTGCGAACCCAGAATGGTGGCAGTGCCGATGAGCAAGGAAAGTTTTTCTTCTCTAGTTCTACTCGACCTACGGACACCATCGTTATCAGCTACATTGGTTACCAGGAGCAACGGATTGCCGCTTACGACTACCTAAAAACCCAATGCCCCGATATAGCCTTATCCTTTTTGCCTTACGGCGAAAATTTGATGGTGGTGGTTACCGACTATCTGACCGAAGGAATTGAACTCAGCAAGCAAGGTTTTTCAACCAATCTACAGCCCGACGCCTTACCCAGCCTCCCGGGGCAAGTAGAGCCTGAAGTACTGCAGAGCTTACAGTTCCTACCCGGCATTTCCAGTCCTGACGGCACGCTTTCCAACATCCACATTCGCGGTAGCACACCAGATCAAAACCTGATCATGTGGGAGGATATTCCCATCTACCATACCGCCCACTACTTTGGCAGCATTTCTGCTTTCAATCCCTATGTAGTGGACGATGTAGATATTTTTCGTGGCGGCTTTGGAGCTGCCTACGGGGGGCGTATTGCCGGCATTATAGATATCAATACGGATGCCCGGAAAAGCCCTGGTCTCACCGGAGGCCTGGGCACTAACCTGTTTTCCGCTTTCGGTTACGCCCAAGCTGCCGATAAAGCCCAAAAACACGGCGTGAGTATTTCCTTGCGGCGATCCTTGGTAGACGCTTGGAATCCACCTTTTTTTGCTCAGCTACGCTACCGCAATCAACAGGAAGTGCTCCGTGGTAATTTTTCACCTGACAACTTACCAAACGGTATCCGAGTTGCCGATGCCTTCAATTTTTGGGATACCCAAATCAAGTACTCAGCCCAACTTTCGGAGCGGGACCAACTGCACCTAGCGGGCCTATTTTCCGAAAACAGCTTTAATAATGAAGTGCGGGATGAAATGCGGCAACAATCCCAAATTGACAGTATGGCCCTGCGGCATCAGGGCTGGAAAGCAAGATGGGAACGCCGCTGGACACCTCGCTGGCAAACAGCTTTCCTGCTAGCCTCCACCAATTACGATACAGATTACACCTTTACACAAGATATTTTTGACCCTCAATTCGAAGACGGAGGCGGTCGTCGTGATAATGAGATTACGGAGCAGCAGTTGCGTTTCTCCTCTATCTACAACACCTCTCAAGAGCAACAATTTGCGGCAGGCTACCAATTTACCCGTTACGAAAACGACTTCCTGGTTCTGGAACAGGATGAAGAGGTGAACCTTGCCAACCAGAGTGGAGGCGTAGAGTCCCGCCTGCATACCCTATACGGTAGCTACCGCAGTTCAGAGCAAGCAAAGACAGGTATCCAAGCCGGTCTGCGGGCCAATTATTACACTAACGATGGTGAATTGTACTGGGAGCCGCGTCTTCAGTTTTGGCAGCAGTTTAATGATAATTGGAGGTTGCAAGTAGCCGCTGGTCAGTACTACCAGTTCCTAAGTCAAGTTGTAGAATTTAAAGGCTCAAACTTTGGTATCAAGACGCCTATTTGGGTGCTGGCGGATGACCGGAAGGTATCGGTGCTATCATCTACACAGCTACAAGCCGGTATCATTTACCAAAAAGGCACCTGGCTCGTGGATGCTCAACTGTACGCTAAACGCAACAGTGGTCTAGCGGCTTTATCTATCGGCTTTGTACCGCTACCGCAACAAGGTTTCGATGAGGGTAGCGCCCGGGTAAATGGTTTGGACGTTTTGGTCAAGAAGCGCTGGGGCTCATTCAGTTCCTGGTTCAGTTATTCCCTAAGCAGCGTCAATTTTGAGTTTGATGCTTTCTTTGACACCGAGTTTGTGGCCCCCTTCGATCAACGGCACCAACTCAAATGGGCCAATGTACTGGAGTACCAAGATTGGACTTTCTCCCTGGGCTGGCAGTGGAGTTCCGGATTACCCTACAGCTTTATGCGCGACTTTCGCCTGCTACCCAATCAGGGGGGAGGCCAACCAAACGTACAACCCATCTACGATGCCTTTAATGGAGAGCGCCTCGCCGCCATCCATCAGTTAGACGCATCTATACTATACAACATCCGCAACAAGGAATGGCCAGACTGGTCAGGAGTTATTGGCCTGGCGCTGGTAAATATCTACGACCGACAGAACACCTACGAGCGTGAGTACTTTATCGAAAATCGCCCCAATGCCCCTCGCCGCATCCTTTTTGAGGACAACTTCAATTTAGGCTTTGCGCCGAACTTGGTGTTTCGAATGGCGTGGAAATGAGCGAAAATAGGAAGTAGGAAATAAGAAGTTAGAAATGCGGGGGGGCTGCATTCAGCGCGCTGAATCGCGCTGCTCCAATCCGTTAATGGTCAACCAATTTTTCCGATCTCCGATTTCCCACTTCCGACCTAATATTTCTTATTTTCTACTTAAAAAAATCCCGAACCTTAGCTCAGCCAAGATTCGGGATGTATACTTGCTTGATCTTATTTCGATGCTACGAAATAAAGTCGATACTCTTGGTGACAAAAGCGGTCAGATCGCTGCCTTTGAGCATATTATGATTCAGCAGAGCCAGTTTATACAGGTAGTCAGCAACTTCCTGTTGCCCCTTTGCTTTTTTGCGGAGGAGCTTACCAGAAATAAGTGGGTGGTTACCGTTGATGATCACTTTGTAATCATCGGGCAGTGCACCCAGGTCCATTCCTTGCATGGCCTGCATTTCCTTCATGCGGCGCATGAATTCCGGGCGAACAATCTGCACTGGCTGATCCTCTGGAGAAAGGGCTTTCACCTCTATCGTTTTGCCTTCACCCGCTACCCCACCAAAGAGGGTCTTCACCTTCTCGGTCTGGTCTTCGCTCAATACTGACTCTTTCTCCTCATCCGTCTGCACTAGGTTATCTACCGTATCAGAATCGATGCGAACGAAGGTGAGCTTATCTTCCTTCTGCTCCAGGGTTTGGAGGAAGTGATTGTCGATGATGTGATCAAACAAGAGTACATCGTAGTTCTGCTTCTTTGCGGCACTGATGGCGGCATCTTGTGATGCTGGGTCATTAGCGTAGATCACCACCGTACGCTCGTACTTGTCCTTTTGGTTAACGTCTACCTTCTCACGGTAGTCCGCTAGCGTAAAGGTCTCCTCATCTACGTTTTTCAACAAGACAAACTTGGTACCCTTATCGTAGAACTTCTCATCGGAGATCATGCCGTACTTCACGAACACACTCAAGTCATTCCATTTCTCTTCGTAAGATTCGCGATCCTTCTTGAAAAGCTCATTGAGCTTGTCGGCTACCTTCTTCGTAATGTAAGAGTTGATCTTCTTTACGTTCTGGTCAGCCTGCAGGTACGAACGAGACACGTTTAGTGGAATATCAGGCGAGTCAATTACCCCGTGTAGTAGGGTCAAGAACTCTGGTACAATCTCTTTCACCTCATCCGTTACATACACCTGGTTGGAGTACAGCTGGATCTTGTTTTTCTGTACTTCAAAAGCGTTGTTCAGCTTAGGGAAGTACAAGATACCTGTGAGGTTAAAGGGATAGTCGATGTTGAGGTGAATCCAAAACATCGGTGGGGGGCTGAAGGGATACAGAGCCTGGTAGAAGTCTTTGTAGTCCTGATCTGTCAGGTCATTAGGAGTCTTCTTCCAGATGGGGTCCTTATCGTTGATGATATTTGGAACCTCTGTCTCTTTCGTCTCGGCCTCTTCTCCTTCGCCGATTGTTTCGTATTCCTTACGCATGCCAAACTGAATTGGCACCGGCAAAAACTTACAGTATTTATCCAGTAGTTCCTGGATACGGTTATTCTCCAGGTACTCCACACTATCTTCAGAGATGTGCAAAACGATATCCGTTCCGCGCTCTGCTTTATCGTTATTATCCAACTCGTAGGATGGATCACCCTCACATGACCAGGTTACACCCTGCGAACCTTCCTGATAAGATTTGGTTACCGCCTCTACCTTATCAGCCACCATGAAAGCGGAGTAGAAACCTAAACCGAAATGGCCAATGATACTGGCTTCATCCTTGTACTTCTCCAGAAAATCCGAGGCGCTGGAGAAAGCAACTTGATTGAGATACTTTTCAACCTCTTCCTCCGTCATACCAATACCACGGTCGCGGATGGTCAGGGTTTTGTTGTCTTTATCAAGAATTACCTCAATGGTGAGGTCGCCGAGTTCTCCGGTGGGTTCACCTTTAGCGGCTAGGGTTTTGAGTTTGGTGGTAGCGTCCACCGCGTTGGAAATCAGTTCCCGCAGAAAGATCTCCTGGTCAGAATAGAGGAACTGCTTAATGATCGGAAATATGTTCTCCGTCTGTACGGCAATGTTACCTTTCTTCATATTTATTGGAATAGCGTTTTTACAAATGGAATCACGCTCGAATAAATGGCAAAGGCTGTGCCAGAACTGATTCAGGCTGCCAATTTGACAAATTTGTCAGTAGTAGGTGTAAAATCGGCAGCTCTGATAGAAAACACCTGCCAGATTCCTTTTGATAATGAGTAAATTAATTTGCTACTTTTAAGTTTCAATTCGCAACCTAAAACTTTATTAAATGAAGAGCATTAGTTTCTTTTTTACTATGGTATTAACGAATATCATATTTGGCCAGATCACGGGCTCCGTTAACTACCCAGAAGAAGGCATATCGTTTACTATACCCCAACAGTGGATTGGAGAAGAACTAGATGAAGTATTTGTGATGGCCTCCAACCAAGAAGCGGGAATCATAGCCATGTTATTCCATCCGGCAAAAACCACGGATAAGCTCATCGAACAAATGCAAGAGGGGCTTCATGACGAGTTGATCAACCTATACCCAGTCGGTGGAATTTCCAGTACGGCTTTAAATAGAGTGGAAGGTATCTACCAAGGTACACTGTAAGGACAGGCTGTAAAAGGTAAGTCCGTCGCATTGATCAACCCACACGGGCAAGGCATTGCCATTTTTTCACTGATTAATGATAATCTGTACGCTGCCAGAACCGATGAACTGGCGAATGAAGTGGCGGCTTCAGTTTCCTTTTCTCGGAGGGCGAAGATCACCAAAGGCAATGGTTAGTAACGCCCTACACCCTCAACTTTGCTGAAAAACCCTTTCTCTGGAGATACATTTTTGTCAATAGCAGCGGCATGGATTTAGCAGAAGCAAAGATTGTCGTCAGTGGTGATTCAGCTACAAATATGACCTTTTCACGAGAGTTCGAACCTCCACCTTTGGCAGAAGGAGAAGGGGCTCTGTATAATCAGGCATTGTGCTCATTCTTAATCACCATTGTCTCAAAGGCAATTTCGATGGTATCAATAGCTACCTCGTTCCCATCAGACTTTAGATCAGTACTAGTGATTTTGGTGGGCCAGGCATTATTGAGTACCCAAGTCATGGCAGGTTTTCCATTTTCGTTCAGCAATTGAACGGTTACAGTTTCCCTTCCTTTTTCTATGGTATTAAGCTTAATCTGCTTAAACCAGTCCTGGTAAGTATTATCACCTACGAAGACACCACGCTTCATAGTCACATTTCCTACCTTCTTAATGCTAGGCATCTTTATGGCGGGATGTACTTTGCTGTCACCGTGTTGGTAATCTATGATTTGTGCTTCTGTATCTAAACCTGACACTTCCGAGAAACTGATAGTAGTATTGCCCCAAGTGACTTTAAAATAAAACTGGGGCATGGGCCAGATGGCATTTTCTTGTTTTCCCGTTGGATTGGACATAATTAATATGAGTTTAGTATCTCGTAATTGGATAGGATGCTAAGATAGTACAAAGTAACTAGCCCCGAGATTTTGAGCTACTTACGCCTGGTCTACCAACTCCATCCACTCCATTTCCAACTCTTCGATTTGCTCTTTCACTTCTCCAAGTTCTACCGAGAGTTCGGTAATACGTTCGGCGCTTAGAGTGGTATCGTTGAACATTTCGGTGATTTCCGTTTTCTTGGTTTCCAGCTTGCTGATCTTATTTTCCAGGCGCTTAATTTGTTTGCGTTGCTCTTGCGTTAGGCCTGGTTTGGCCTCTTCAGCTTCCGCTTTGCGCTGCTGTTGCTCGGCGCGTTCTTCGCGGCGTTGGGCACGTTCGCGTTCGCGCTGATCGAGGCGGTATTCCGTATAAGAGCCCAGGAAATCTCGAATCTTACCTTTTCCTTCAAAGACGAAGAGGTGGTCAACGAGTTTGTCCAAGAAGAAACGGTCGTGAGAAACAATAATGATACAGCCCGGGAAGTCCATCAGGAAGTCCTCCAAAACATTGAGGGTCATGATGTCTAGGTCATTGGTGGGCTCATCAAGAATGAGGAAATTGGGGTTCTGCATCAGGATAGTGAGCAGATAGAGGCGCCGGCGTTCGCCCCCACTCAGCTGGCTTACATAAACCTGTTGTTGGGAACGTGGGAACATGAAGCGTTCCAGCAATTGAGGAGCGGTTAGCTTGGCCCCCTTCTCCAGTGGAATGTATTCGGCAATGTCGCGGATTACATCAATCACGCGCTGGTCCTCCTTCAGGTCAATACCATCTTGAGTGTAGTAGCCAAACACGGTATTCCCTCCTACTACGATTTTCCCGCTCGTTGGTCGTTCCTGTTGGGTGAGGAGATGCAGGAAGGTCGTTTTACCAACACCATTAGGCCCCGCAATACCTACGCGTTCTCCTTTGCGAAATTTGTAGTCGAAATCCTTAAGAATAACCCTATCTCCGTAGGTCTTACCCACATTATGGGCCTCTAAGATCTTCTTACCCAGGCGTTGCCCTTTGATATCAATCTGCAGCTCGGCATCGCGTTTGAAACTATGAACTTTATCCTTCAGTTCCAGCACGCTACTCACCCGAGCTTTTCCCTTAGTGCCCCGCGCCTTAGGTTGCCGGTTAAGCCACTCCAGCTCCCGCTTGAGCATTTTCTTGTTCTTCTCGTGCTCGTTACCAGCTATTTCGTAGCGAGTGGACTTCTTATCCAGATAATCACTATAGTTCCCGCTGTAGCGGAATAGTTGCCCTTGGTCCAGCTCAACAATGTAGTCGCAAACCCGCTCCAGAAAATAGCGGTCGTGCGTTACCATGAGAATGGTCAGATTCGGTTGCTGAAGAAATTCCTCCAGCCATTCAATCATATCCAGATCCAGGTGGTTGGTAGGCTCATCAAGAATGATCAGATCGGGCTCGTCAATGATGAGTTTAGCCAGCGCCAAGCGCTTACGTTGGCCACCGGAGAGGTGGCGTACCATTTGCTGCATGTCTTCAATGCGCAGCTTACTGAGTACCTCCTTGATGCGGGATTCAAAATCCCAGGCCTGTAGCTCGTCCATCTTGCTGAGGGCCGCTTGCAGATCATCTGCCTTGTCTGGTAACAGTAGTGCCCGCTCGTAACGCTCAATGGCTTTGAGCATAGGATTATCTCCCTCAAATACAGCGTCGAGTACCGTCTGGTTTTCACCGAAATCAGGTTCTTGCACCAGATAGTGCACACGTGCATCCCGGTGTTGGTATACCTTGGCACCTACGCCTTCCGGCAAATCAACTCGCGCGGCAATACGTAAGAGCGTAGACTTACCAGTGCCGTTTTTAGCGACCAGTGCTACCTTATTACCCTTATTGATCGGCAGGTTGACCCGATCAAAAAGCACCTTTTCACCATAAGATTTGGAAACGTTCTCGAGCTCCAGATAGATCATTCCACTAAGTGTTCGACGGCTGCTATTACTTCTTCCTTCCTCCTGAACGACCGTTCCGGCCTCTGCTATTGCGTCCACCACGGTTGCCACCGCCAGATCGGCGATAGCCGCCTCCACCTCTACTGCTGCGCGATGGTGGCGTTCCTACCGGGACTCCTTCTGGTAATGGCAGGCGGCGCACTTTCATATCCATCAGATCTTCAATACGACGGAAGCGGTGACGGTCGCCACGACTGATGAAAGTGAGCGCTACTCCAGATGCGTCAGCACGAGCGGTACGACCAATACGGTGTACATAATCCTCTGGGTCTGGTGGCACATCATAATTGATGACCACATCGATGCCCTTGATATCAATTCCTCGTGAAAGTACATCAGTAGCTACCACAATGGGTGTATTCCCACTTCGGAAATTTTGCAAGGCTTCTTCCCGGGCACTTTGATCTAAATCAGAAGAAATCGCGGCTGCGTTCATCCCCGCTTTTTGCAAGGCGTTGGCAACTTCGCGTACCTTCTTCTTGGTACTCGCAAAGATGATCGTACGCTGTAGGCGTTTCTTGCCAGACAGTAAACGAGTTACAAGCAGTACCTTGCCTTCATCCTCCAATTCATATGCCGCTTGCAGGATGTTCTCTGCTGGCTTAGATACAGCCACATTCACCTCTACCGGCGCTTCACGGAAGAGCTCGCGAGCAAACTTGCGGATCTTTGGAGGCATGGTAGCGGAAAAAAGCAGTGTTTGGCGCTCTTTTGGCAAATGCGAGGCAATCTTCAGAATATCGTGCACAAAGCCCATATCGAGCATGCGGTCAGCCTCATCCAAAATGAAGTGACGCACGGTACTGAAGTCCACATAGCCTAAATCCAAGTGCGCGATCAAACGCCCAGGAGTAGCTACAACTGCGGGGGCACCGGTTTTCAGTGCTTTACGTTCTTGCTCCATTGACTGGCCATCGCGACCGCCATAAATTGGAATAGAACTTACTGGAGTGAAGTAGGAAAAACCCTCTAGCTGACGATCGACCTGTTGGATCAATTCGCGGGTTGGGCCAATGATAAGTGTATCTGTCCCTCCGTGTGGATCTGCTGTATAACGATCCAGGATGGGCAAAAGAAAGGCGGCAGTTTTACCCGTACCCGTTTGCGCACAACCAAGTACATCTTTGCCGTCCATTATTGCAGGTATGGCTAGTTCTTGTATTGGGGTGGCTTCTTCGAAACCCATCGCACTAAGTCCTTCTAGTAACGTATCTGTGAAGCCGAATTCTGTAAATTTCAAGGTGTTGTAGTTTCTAATACCGCGCAAAGATACGCAGAATATAACGAGCGCCGATGTACTTGACGTATTCGGACCAGAAGCGGCTTTCTAAGTCGAAAATATAGCGTGCAGTTTGTGTAAATAAGCTACCAGAACTATCCCTTCGCCCCATCGTTCACTAGAAAATTATCCAGTGCTTTACCGGATAGCCTCATTTTTTTCTAAATTCGACGATCACAAAGTAAGTACGCAATGAGTGAGCAACTTCCCTGGTTACAACACTACCCTAAGGGTATCCCTGCAAATATCGATCCTGATGCCTTCCCGAATGTAGTTTCCATTATCGAGGATATCTTCGAGAAGTACGCTGATGAGCGGGCATTCTCTTGCATGGACAAAGAACTGACCTACCGGCAAATTGATCAAATGTCGAAGCAGTTTGGTGCTTACCTACATTCCCGTGGGTTACAACCAGGTGACAAGATTGCTCTGATGATGCCCAACTTGTTGCAGTATCCAATTGCCTTATACGGTGCCTTCCGAGCAGGGCTTACTGTGGTTAACACCAACCCGCTGTATACCCCACGTGAAATGAAGCACCAGTTTAATGACTCGGGTGCCAAGGCGGTAATCATTGCGGAGAACTTCGCAGCTAACCTGGCGGAGATCATCAAGGAAACGGAGATCAAAACGGTAATCACCACAAGCATTGGTGAGATGTTGGGTTTCCCCAAAAAATTAGTGGTCAACTTTGTGGTTCGGACCCTCAAAGGAATGGTGCCCAAGTACAATATTCCCAATACGGTAAACTTTACCGAGGCCCTAAGTCAGGGTAAGAAGTTTGACCTACCGGAATTTGAGTCTAATCCCGATGATGTAGTGGCACTCCAGTACACAGGCGGAACAACAGGCGTTTCCAAAGGTGCCATGCTGACCAACCACAATTTGGTGGCCAACATGATGCAAATCCGTGCCTGGATGATGCCGCAACTGGAGGAACGCAAAGAAATTGTACTCTGCCCACTGCCGCTGTATCACATTTTCGCTTTCACGGTCAACTGCATGGCCTTGTCAAGTATTGGATCGCTGAATGTCCTCGTCACTAACGCACGTGATTTGGGTTCGGTTATCGGGGCAATGAAGAGTTATCCAATTTCGCTTATGACGGGCGTCAATACACTTTTCAATGCCCTACTCAACCACAAAGATTTTGGCACTGTAGACTTCACCAACCTCAAAATCACCGTTGGTGGTGCGATGGCCATCCAGAAAAGTGTAGCGGAACGCTGGCAGCAGGTAACGGGCTGCGCCCTTTCCGAAGGTTACGGCATGACCGAGGCAAGCCCGGTAGTAACCACTAATCCACTAGATGGTACGGGCCGTATCGGCACCATTGGCTTACCGATTCCCTCCACCAATGTACGTATCTGGGATGAGGAGCGAGCTGTAGTCTGTGCCAATGGCGAAGTGGGTGAGATTCAGGTACAAGGCCCACAGGTCATGAAAGGTTACTATGCGCGCCCAGACGAAACAGCCAAAACGATCCGTGATGGTTGGTTATGTACCGGCGACATGGGCGTCATGGATGATGAAGGTTTCGTAAAAATAGTGGATCGCAAGAAGGATATGATCCTGGTCTCGGGCTTCAACGTTTATCCGAATGAAGTAGAGGATGTAGTGGCCAGTCACGAAAAAGTACTGGAAGTAGCCGCCGTCGGTATCCCGGATGATAAGTCGGGCGAGGTGGTGAAGATCTTCGTCGTCAAAAAGGATAAGAGTCTAAAGGAAAAAGAATTGATAGCCTTCTGTCGGGAAAACCTAACGGGCTATAAAGTACCCAAAGCAGTGGAATTCAAAGATGAATTACCAAAGACCAACGTGGGTAAGATCTTGCGGCGGGCGCTACGCGAGGAGAAATAGCCTCTCCTGCAAAAAAAACAGATCTCGGAGAACTTGAAGTTCTCTGAGATCTATGTCAAAAGTATTATAGTAGGATGATTTCTTTCTTGTTCACCAAAGAGCGCTTGCGCCCCTACATCTTCCCCTGCAAATAATCAACAGCTGCCTCTAGCACCGTATCCTCGTCGTGTAGAAAATCATCCACAGCTTGATCAACGGGGATATCTGGCTTTACGCCATAGCCTACGAATTCGGTACCGTCGTAGAAGACATCTCGCTTGGTGCAAATTTGCGCCCAAATATTCTTGACCAAATTAACACCCGTAGGGTTTCCAGTACTTCCAGCCGTAAGCGACCCCATCATCGGGCCAATATCGGCCTGTTGATAGTACGAACAGAAGTCTTCCGCTGCGGAGTAGGTCTGGCGACCGATTAATAGAATAATTGGTTTTTGATACGCAGCAATATCTTCATCTGGTTCCACCAGTTGCCCATCCTCTCCGTACCACTCCTGATCTCGGTTCCAGGAATCATAAGCAGCGTTGTAGACCGGCGTCGACCAATTAGACGTATAAAAAGGCTTATGCGACAAGTGCTGCATAACGTATACTGAGTTCCCGGAATTTCCACCAAGATTATCTCGCAGGTCAACAATGAGCCCTTTAGTCTGATCCAGCATGGGATAAATGCTATCAAAGACCTGCTGAAAGTCGTCACCCCAGAATCGTGAGATGGTCAACAAACCAAGGTTGCTTTCCAACATTCTGAACGACATTATCCCATCATCAGGAGGGTGATTTCTGATGAGGTCACGGGGTAGTTCTTTTTCCATGATCGTTCCATCGGCAGACTTTAGCTTTAGCTTGACGGGCTCATCCACCCAGCCTTCCAAGAGGTAGTACATATAGGTTTGGACCAGTTCATCTTGCCTAGTGCTGGAAAAAGTGTAAGGTGTTACCCGTTCGGCAGCATATTCGTGAACATCCTCGCCGTCAATCTCCAGAATCTCCATATTGGGGCGAATGCCCATGTCCCAAATGGTATCATTGATTACTCTGGTGATGAAGATCTGCTCCCCAACAATATCTGTGTAAACGGCCGGTTTATTTCGTTTTTGCCGCAGGTAGTTTGGCATGTATACGCGGGTATGGCCATCGTGTAATCCGTGGCAGAGCCGTTGCATCATTCGGATGTATTCGTAGTCCGTTTTTGTTTCCTGGACTTTAGGAATATGGTCGTAGTACAGGCTATCCCAATTTAGATCAGGAACCTGATCAAAAAAAGCGAAGTTGATTTTTGCGCCGTGCCAAAATTGCGCTAAGCCGTAGAGCTTATCCTGAGTTGACAATCGACTTTCTTGCTGACTGATAGCACATTGAAAGGTAAAGCATACGCATAATAGCGCAAGGGTGATTTTATTCATTCGTTAGTGGTTTTCACAATTTTAGGACATTGCTTAAGTACCACCAAGTAAAAAAACGACACGACTAGTTAAGGTCATCCGTACCGACTGTCACCGTATTATCAATCAAGCTAAGCGAACTAAAAAACGTACTCGGAGTGAGACCTGTAAGCTGCAAAATATCCCGCCGAAAATGACTGTAGTCAAAATAGCCAAATCGATAGGCCAGCTGTTCCCAACATACCGCCGTAGGCGCCGAGCGAATAGTAGACAATACTGCCCGGAAGCGTTGAATACGTAAGTATTGTTTGGGCGTAACCGCAAAATGCTTGCGAAAGAGTCGTTGCATACTCCGCTCTGATAATCCCAACTGAGCAGCCAAGGCCCCCGCAGAAAATTCTCCTAGATCACACTCCAATAAATATTGGTAATCCTGTACATGCTGCTGCAACTGTCGAAGACGAAACAGCAGAAATTGCTCAACACCCTGTCCGCGTACCTCTAAATCTGGCAATTGAAAAACGTGCTCAAAGAATGGTACCGCCTGCGGACCAAAATGGGTTGGAAGAATATCATTTCCAAATTGATAGCAACCTGCCATCTTCTGAAAGAAGCGCTGATAGCCGGCCATCGTAAAATCGATACAGATCTCGTCGAGGGAGTCGTGCTCGCAGAAAATGTGTGGTCTGGTATACAAACCAGAAACGTAAGCGTGAACTCCTGGCTGAGCGCAAGCACGAAGTCCGTTAGCATCGAATTGCATGCAACTCCCATGTTGCACACCTAGACAATAATTAGCATTTGGATAAGAAATGACGCGCGCTAATGGTGCATTTGGCCGCACCCGATTAAAGAGTATATACTGGACGTAAGGTTTAAGCGATTCGCTCTTAATATGATAAACAGTACTGTGCAAGCGGACGGGTGGTTCTGTTTATCTAAGGACAATGTCCTGCACTCAATAGTTGTAGAAAGTAAAGAATGTGGACAAACTTGGAATAGTTCTCCGAGAACGTGGAGTTCTCGGAGAACTATATCACAGGGTGGTTATTTCAAAACCACCATCTTCTTCGTAGCCGTGTAGTCATCCGTACTGATGGTGTAACTCAGTACACCACTCGCACCTTGAATCTGGCTCTTCTGTAGATTGATCGTGTTGTAACCCGCTGCGTAGTCGCCGCGTAGTACAGTCAATATACGGCCGCTAGCGTCACTTACAGTCAAAGTTACTTCAGCATCTTCTGGCAAGTTGAAGCCAATCAGCGTCTCCGCGCGGAATGGGTTGGGTGTGTTCTGGTATAGCGTGAAGACGCTTTGCAAAGCGTCTCTACCTTCGAATACTACACCTACGTTCATGGTGTTACCATTGCCGTAAGCTTCAGCTGCTGTGTAGTTCCGCCCGTCAGCGGCGGAATTTATGCTGATAGCGTCGCTCAACTCTACATCAGAGGTAACGCGGAGTACTAGACTAAATAGGACGTCTTCATTATTGACGCGATGAATCGCGTCGATACGATTCCAAGACATCGTCAGATAGCCTTGATCCGCATAACGCATACCAAAGTTCTCAGCAGCAGCTACACCGTACTCGATGTCTACCAACTCTACTCCGCTCAGGTTCAAGGTACCTTGGAAGCCTTCGATGTTCTCCATCGCAGCACCACGGAAGGCTACGGTGTAAACGTTACCCGCTACCAAGCTACCGTTCTCAACAGCGAAGTTGAACTCACCATTCAGGTTACGGTCATCACCAGCAAGGGCATTAGCCTGTGCACTACCGTTTACATCACCAATCTTGACACCCACGAAGTCTCCGTTGAAGACTTGACTAAGGTTATTCTCATTGATCAGTTCAGGGAATAGCTCGAACCATGGGTTCGCTGGTTGTGGGAAAGCATAAGATGCATC
>JBCBEC010000060.1:0-41434 GCA_038528965.1 Bacteroidota bacterium
CTCAAATGGTTCAAATCCACTTGGTGTCCTTGCTGCCTTTGGTGGTTCGAATAATAGTAGGCAGTTTTTAGTGGACAAAGGGCAGATTTCAGTGAACAGTTTGTAGTGGGCCGTAGTGGTATTTTCTGGAGTTATCTACTCTTCAAACTTAGCACTTTCTGGCTGAATAACTGATCCCCGATTTGGCTTTGCAAGAAGTACATGCCTTCAACGCTTAAGGACATTTCCTGGCGCAAAAGGGGGGCACTGTTATCGCCGGAATAATTTTTCTGCCAAAGCAGTTGTCCTTGGCTATCGAATAACTGTAGTTGGACATCTTCTTGGTCAGGGTTTTGCAGTGTGATGGTGAATGTTCCGTCGTTGGGGTTCGGGAACACCTTAGGTTGCTGGTGAGCTTGCGATTTGAGGTGTACTACGCGAACGGGGGAATAAGTAAAACTACCATCCAAATCCACTTGCCGGAGGCGGTAATAGTTATCGCCGTTTAGTGGTTTCTGATCCAAGTAGGTGTAGTCTTGTAGTTCGGCAGTAGCCCCCTGTCCAGCTACGAAGCTGAGTTTTTCCCATAAGGCTCCATCTTCACTTCGTTCTACTTCAAAGCCGCGATTATTGAACTCGGTACTGGTTGCCCATTTGAGCTCAACGGTTTGCTCATTAATAGCTCTTGCTTGAAAAAGAAGGAGTTCAACCGGAATAATTGCACCAACGGACAATGTGATATCTCCAGGATTAGGAAGATTGTAATTAATAAACATATTCGGCGGAAGATCAGGGAAATCAAAAGCACCAATTAATCCACCTCCCGCCGTAGCTATAGTAAAAAGCTCACCGGGTGTCGGGATAAATCCGTCGATTAAACTAACCTCCAAGCCTGCGCTAATAATATCCAAAACGCCACTTACCACAATTACATCATACTCTGATCCAGGCGTAATGCCCGCCAATTCAATAAAAATATCTCCAGATTCCTGGTAATTCCCCATTATTGAGAAGGTACCGGGTGAGTTTCCTGGATGAAAATTGGCTACGTTTTCCCATTCGACGCCGACAATCGTACCCGCTCCAAATAGATCGGCGTTATTGCTAAGGTTGGTTTCGCCATCAATATTAATGGTACCATTGTTATACAGCAACATGTCGTTGGTAACGACGCCACTACCCGTGCTATTGACTTCACCCGTAACATTATTATTGAAGGTGCTGCTATTGAGGAAGTTGGCCGTATTGTTTAATGTACCTGAGTTATGCCAGTCACCTGTAACGTGCTCCGCGGTATCGAAGTTGGTGAAAGTACCGTTATTGTTGAGCGTATTGTAGTTATTAAAGGTAGCCGAGTTGCTAATTAGCCCGCCAGAAAGGATGTCTAGGGTACTCGTATTTTCAAATAAGGACATATTGTTCAGGGTACCCGAAATTTTGAAAACACCGCTGGAACCATTGTTGTACAGAAAGGAAGAATTGGTCAAGGTCCCAGAGAGCGCAATCGTAATGAGGGCATAGTTATTCGCCCAGGATGAATTATTGCAATTCCCACCAGCATGAATAGTGATCTTTCCGTAATTATCCAGAATTCCACTCGTGTTATTAAAAGTCCCTGATATGTTGAAGCTGCTTCCCCCGGCAGTAATGTTTAAAAGGCCGGGATTATCCAGCGTACCTCCAGTTTCAATAGTGATGGTTCCCGAACTAATTATGCTGGAATTGTTCGTTAAAGTACCGCCATTATTCACAGCAATATTTCCCAAAGGACTATTGATCAAATTACTATTATTGAGAAAACTCCCCGCATTATTTATTATACCGGTATTGCTGAAATCAAATCCTTGATGATCTACCGTGCCAGTACTCGTATTCATTAAGCTTCCGGCATTGATTACTATACCGGTAGCGACGATATTAAAAGTACTGGAGTTGCTCAACATGCCACCTGCAAGGATATTCAGGGTGCTAACATTTTCAAATAAGGAGGCATTGTCCAAAGTGCCAGAAATATTGAAAATACCACTGGAAGCATTGTTGTATAGAAAGGAGGTATTGGTCAAGGTTCCAGCAAGTTCAATGGTAATGGTAGCTTCGTTATTGGTAATGGAAGAGTTGTTGTAATTCCCACCGGCATTAAGCGTGATCGTTCCGTAATTATCCAGTATGCCAATGGTATTATTCAGGGTGCCAGCAATATTGAAGTTGCCTCCCGTATCATTATTCAGATAGGATGGACTATCCACGCTCCCACCAGTCTCGATAGTAAAGGTGCCACTATTAATTATGCCTGAGTTATTTGCAAAGGTGCCTCCATTATTCACATTGAAATCCCCCGCCACATTATTGTTCAGCGTGCTGTTATTGAGAAAGCTATTTGCGTTATTTACTACACCTGTATTAATGAAAGCAAACCCTCGATGATCAACTGTACCAGTATTAGTTAAAGCCCCATTATTATTGAGGGTTCCGTCATTATTAAACGTACTGGTGTTACTCAATGTCCCGCCAGCAAGAATATTCAAAGTCGAAAAATTTTCAAATAGAGAGGCATTGTTCAAGGTACCAGAGACATTAAGCGCTCCGCTAGTATCCCAGTTGTACAAAAAAGAGGAATTAGTTAGCGTACCATTAGTGGCTATGGTTAGTGTTCCGTAATTGTTCGATGTAAATCCGTTGTTATAGGTGGCACCAGCGTATACCGTAAGTGTTCCGGAATTATCAACGATGCCGATACTATTATCCAAAAGGCCAAAGACATTGATGCTCGCCCCTGAACTATTGACGAGGCCACCGGTGACATTCATCGTTCCACCAGCATTAATTGTAAGCGTGCCAGAAATACCAACTGTAGGGCCAATATTGACTACCGAGCCATTAGTGATGACCACCTCATCCCCAGCAGCAATAAGTAAGCCCGGGTAAACATCCCAAAGGCTGGTGTTGGTCCAGTCACCGTTTCCGGTGAAGGTAAAGGTTGCGGCTTGGAGGCTTAGGGAAATTCCAAGAAGGAATAGCGCGATACAAATAGCTCTGCCGAAGGAGCGGGATTTAGCGGATGGTACTCTGATCTGCATCGGTTTTGGTTTAAGAGTGAGAATGCAGTTGAACAGAGTAGTTAATGTGACTATTTGCGGGTTGTGTTTAGCTAATAAGATACTATTTATGAGTCAATTAAGCTAACATTAGCCCCTTCTACAAAGTACATATCCATTGGAGCCATGTTTTTTAAATCGACTGCACCACGGGCCGTGAACGTGAAATCATTCTGCACCAGTTTGTAAGTAGCTGCTGAGACATTTACTTTTCCCGCTGCACTTTGGCTTTCCATACGGGCAGCTACATTCACGGTATCACCCCAAACATCGTAGGAGAACTTTTTCACGCCTACCACCCCGGCCACCACAGGTCCGGTATGAATACCAATGCGCGCCTGAAAGAGGGGTAAACCATCTTTTACACGTCCAGCATTCCATTCTGCCAGTTTGCTTTGCAGCTCAAGGGCAAAACCAATCATATTACGTACCGCGGTGGTATCAGGTGTTGGCACACCGCCAATACACATATAGGCATCGCCAATGGTCTTGATTTTTTCTACGCCGTACTCGCCCGCTAGATGATCAAATAGTTGGAAACACTCGTCCAAGTCTTTGATGAGTCGATCAGAAGGTAAGGCTTGAGCAATACTGCTAAAGTCCACAAAGTCGGTAAAGAGCACCGTACCCAATTCGTAGAAACGGGGTTCCACCTGACCGGTTGTTTTGAGCTCCTCCGCCACATCTTTGGGCAAGATATTGAGTAGTAGTTCTTCGGAGCGTGCTTTCTCAGTAGCCAGACGCCGATTCAGCTGTCGCGACCGCAGATAAAAGATAGATACCAGCGCCAGGCCCAGCAAGGCAGAAACGATAATGATGACCATCATCCGGCTGCGGGCATCTCGCAATTCCAGCTCTGACTCTTGCAATTGGATCGTTGCCGCTTGCTCGGTCAGAGCTTGCTCTTGTTGAATCACCGTAAGACTATCAATGAGGCCTATGAAATGAAGGGAATCGGCCACCTTTCTGTGGTATTCCGCCAAGGCGCGTTCACGAGCCGCAGCGAGACTAAGGTTTTGGATTTCTTGCTCTTGGGCGCGCACCTCATCTTGCAGTTCAGCAGATTGATCCAGTAAGTTCTGCTGCTCTACTGCCATTTGCGTAGAGCCCTGTAGTTCCTCACCCAACTGTCCTGATGGGTCTATTGTCCTGGCCAAACGCGCCACCGCTGCCAATACGTTAGGAGCAGTTGCTTGAGCATTTACTTGCCGCAGGTGGTTTTTAATGTCGCCGGTTAGCACTCGGTTGCGGTCCAGGTTATGGGCTTTGGTTAAACTATTCATGATCCTTAACTGAGCCGCCTCTGCGTAAGCGCCTGTCAAACAACATTCTACTAAACCTTCCACATAAGCCAGGTGTACCCTGGCCGCCGCGTTTCGTCCACCACTTACCCGGGCTTTCAACAAAGCATTGTTCAGCAGTTTATTGGCGGCGGTGCCATTTCCTTCTTTGCTGTAGGCCACCGCATAGTCTACTGCCGTACGTAAATACTCGGCATTAGGTAGCCCTCGCAAGGAGCGAATATCAGCTTGGGGATCACCCGAAATGGACTGGGCAGACAGTCCGCCTGTTAATAGCAGGCAAAGGGCTAGAAAAAGGAATTTGTGTGTAGTCATGATGCCTATTTGGGGTGCACGGTATTACTTTTAGGCCTAAGGGGCCAAACGGGTATACGGCTCAATCATAGCAGTGGTTTTAAAGCTACCGAATCCAGGGCAGTTTTTCAAATGCTGTTTTTCTGCTATTGAGGCCACAAGGACGTTAGTGGAGAAGTGATGCGAATACGGTCACACAATGTCATGTTAGATGTCAACTCCTAACTCATACTTTAATCTTCACGTCTTTGATGTCAAAATAATCTTCCAAAGAATCTGCACTTCCAGGGTTGATAGGCATACAAAAACCATGTATCCTTAGACTATCTCTTCGCAATCTTTCTTTTGAATATTTAGCAATTAAGTTTAACTCTGGGAAAGTGATTTTGACAGAATCTCCTTCCGTCGAGATCACCCCTTGGAAAAGCTTCTTAAAGGGAGAGTCTGGAGTGATTTCTATTTCCCTTATTTGTGATTTTGGCAGTGTTCTTAAGCTCCATTGACTCCATTCCTCATTTAGCACACCTAAATCTTCGTTTATAAGAGAAAGCGAAATTGATGTGTTTTTAAAGTTATCATAAACCCTTATGATTTTTTCTTCATCATAGGTTTCAATATTCAATACAACATCTAGAGTATCACCTATTTCGTATTCGACTTTACTCGTTGTAATATATCTTATCGTATCCCAAAAAGTATCAACCTGGCAACTGTTTAAAGTCAAGAATAGAATAACTAAATAGATTAGATAACGACCTTTTTGACTGCTCTTCATACAATTGTAGTTCATAAGTATTCACCCTATTTACCAAATATTTCTCCGTCAATTTAAGGGCACTATAATTAGCTTTGCACCCAAGGAAAATTAACCTCCTTTCAACGCTCGCAAAGCCGCTCTTACTTGTTCATTGTCTTGATATAGTATTCCCTTGATCCCGTACTGAGCAGCACTAGCCAATTTATGAGCACTGTCATCAATGTATATCATCTCTTCTACCTGATAACCGTCTAAATCTTTTAGCAATCTTTTGAAGAAATCTGGATTAGCTTTCTCCATTTCATAATCAAAGGAATAAATCTGCTTCAGCGACCAACTGGCAAAGTTGTAGCGCTGAGAAATATAGGCGATATTTTCCCGGTAGTTATCGCTAACGATTACAATCTCACTTTCCACTCTAATGATGTCGATCAGTTCCTTATTGATCTCCAGCGTGTCAAATACTTCTTTTAGGAAAGCTGCACCGGTTAAGGATTGCTTACTTAGTTTGTTGTATTCGGTTAAAAAGGCAGGAAATTGGTCTTCTCCTACATTGAGCGCGTGGCCGTATTTGTGATTGAGCGCGCTGATAATTCCCCAGTCAATCTTATCATTTGAGAGGCCGGTAGATTGAAACACTACTCCGCCTAGATCCAATAGCGTTAGCTTATGCCGTTTATTAAATCCCATCTTCGCGTGCTTTGCTTTCCCATTCCGCTCGTAGTATTCCGTAGCTAAGGGAGTCGTAGTACTTCCCGGCCACGATTCTGGCTTTTCGGTAACAGGCCTCCTGTTCCAGTCCTAACTTTTCCGCCAGGCGCATCATCCCGGTATTACCAGACCAAGTGGTAAGCCCAATACGGACCACCTCTGGCCTTTGCTGGAACATCACATTTATCCACTGGCGCAGGGCTTTATACCCAATACCTTGTCCCCAGTTATTCTCATCAAAAATGACCAATCCAATTTCCAGCCAATTGGTTTCCTCCGACTTCCAGTACCAGTTGACTTCGCCCAATAATTCATCCTTTGCGTTGACAATCATTCGCCGGTCGGGAAGTGGATCTGGGTTGCCTTGGGCCAGTTCTGTGGCGATGGACTCAACTTCTTTTTCCACTTCTTCCTTAGTCTGCTTCCGAAAGTATGGACCATTGAGTTGGTGGTACTTATGCTGAGGTAATTTCCAGTACGCGTAGGCCGGTAGATCGGCCGGTATGATTGTTCGTAATCGTAATTTCACCGTTGCTTATCTAATTCCCGCAGAAGGTGCCGCAGAATACTACTCCGCTTAATTCTTTCTAGGTCTGCCATTTACTGTTCTATTGGGCTTGTAGATAGCTTTTATTAGTTACCGTAAAAAGGTCCGCAATAAACAAGGACTTATTCAAGCGCCTTAGGAGGGCTTTCTAATACTCCCTACAACGAAACCCCACTCCCCTAAGTTCCCACTTGCACACTAGCCATACCTTTCTCCAATGGTATCACTCGGCATATGCTCCGCTATTTCGGCCAGGTCCGCTGGGGTAAGCTCTACTTTATGAGCACCTATATTCTCTTCTAGTCGGTGGATTTTTCTGGTGCCGGGAATAGTAGTGATCTCCTCATTTTGACTCAATATCCAAGCCAAGGCAATTTGCGCTTTAGTCGCTCCTTTCCGCTGTGCTATTTGATCAATGACTTCTACAAACTTTAAGTTTTCCTGGATAGCCTCTTCAGTGAATCGTGGTTGTGTCAAGCGCCAATCCCCTTCCTCTAAATCAGCACGGCTTTTGATTGCTCCCGTTAGGAATCCACGCCCCAAAGGGCTATAAGCTACAAATGTGACCCCAAGCTCTTTACAGACATCAAAAATCTCTGTCTCCGGCTCACGACTCCACAGGGAGTATTCCGTCTGCAAGGCAGATATCGGGTGCACAGCATGCGCCCGACGCAGTGTTGCCGGATCTACTTCCGATAACCCAATGTGCTTGATTTTCCCTTCTTGCACCAATTCGCTTACGGTCCCCACGATTTCTTCTATTTCTACCTCCGGGTCCTGCCGGTGCATGTAATACAAGTCAAGAGCTTCTATGCCCAGGTTTCGCAGACTGTTCTCACAGGCCTGACGGATGTATTCGGGTTTGCAGTTGAGCCCTAGAAACTCGCCATTAGGGCCACGCATTACCGCAAACTTGGTCGCTAGTGTTACCTCATCCCAACGTCCTTTAAAGGCCTTACCCAGCAAGCGTTCGTTCGCCCCCCAGCCATACATATCAGCCGTATCGTAGAAGTTAACCCCCAAGTCAATGGCCTTGTGTAAGGTTTTAATGGACTCTTGTTCGTTGAAGGAACCATAAAACTCCGACATGCCCATACAGCCCAAGCCAATCCGATTGATATGGAGGCTACTATGCCCCAATGTGGTTATTCGATTCATAGTTAAATTTCTTTGTAACAAAGATCAGGGGCACCAAGCGAGTAGGTAAGACCTCAATCCAACAAGGGATGATCCATTTCAAAGATTACCCTATAGCCGTTCCGCTTTTCTGAACGCAGAGGGCGATTGTTGGGTGTGTTTCTTGAAAAAGCGACTAAAATGCGTAGGCTCACTAAACCCTAATTGATAGGCTATTTCTTTAGCACTTGCAGATGTATCTAGCAATAGTGACTTCGCAACAGAAAGTGTTCGCTCAGAAATCCAATCATTGACGGTTCTCCCTGTCTTACTCTTGATCACTGAATTCAAGTAATTGGGATGAAGATTGAGTTGCTTCGCAAAATACTGCACTTGCCGGTTGACCTCCCGATGATCATTGCGCAAAATGCGCTTAAATTCTGCTTCGATCAGCTGCTTAAAAGACCTGACAATTTGAGAATCCCTGCTTCCCTCTTCAAGTGGATTATAGTCGGCCCAGAACTTTTCTTTGATCTTTAGAAGGAGTATCATCATTAGATTCCCCAGAATCTTACTTTTAAACCTAGAGTCGCCGTAGAACTCGGTCCAAATTTGCTGATATAGGCTCGCGATATTTTCAAAATCTTCCGTTGGCAGCTCCTGTGGAGGGACCTTTTCGGCCAGCAGAAAAGGGAAGGCTTCGTAAATATTGGGCTGCACATGTTCCCTGAGGAAACGTTCCGTTAGGGTAATAATAAAGGCTTCTTTAGAGGCTAAGAGTTCATACGACTTAAGGTGTCCGGGATTGGTAAAATAGATACTTTGTGAGCCAAAAGGAAACCGATTATCATCCAGATAATAAACGCCAGCACCAGATTTAGTGAGGATGAAGGAAAAGTAGTCCGCGCGTAGCTTAGGCGAATTAAAGGGTATCTGCTCGTGTATCGCCGGAACGCTCAGAATTGCAAAATCCATTGCTCCTGTAAAGGGCAAGTTCAACGTTTGGTAAAGATCTGGAATGGTATGGTGGATAATTCTTTCCATGCCCTTGATGGTTTCGCTTTAATCTTCAGGCTCATCGACTGAATATTGGACCTTCCCATTTTACGAAAAATCCTAATTATCGCTCCAAATTATACGTGATAATTTGCAAACCATCTGCAAAATGCTCCTGCTCCGTCAGGTGCCACTTCGCTTTGGTTTTGGAGTCACCAAATAGTGGTATTCCTTCACCAATGAGAATTGGATTCAGCTTCAGCTTCAGTTGATCAACTAATCCGTTATCCAAGAGCCAGCCGGCAAATGTTCCACCACCGCAAAGGTAGATATCGGTCTCAGCCGTTCTTTTGATCTCCGCTACCCGCTCCAATGAGCGCGGCTCAATATGAACAGACTCAGCTAGATCTTCAATCTGCAGTGTATCGGAGAAAATATGGTGTTTCATGCGGGGATAAGCGGGCTGGCCGGGTTGTAGGCCGTATTGATAACCAAATTCGTAGGTACGCCGCCCCATGATCACAGTTTTAAACTGGACAAGATCGGCCTGGTATTTTGCTACTCCATCTCCCTGAAAGATAAACTGACTGATATCATCGTTTTCGCCGGCAATGAATCCGTCTAATGAAGCTGCTACGTAGTAGACAATTTTTGGCATATAGTATAGTGGGCTTGTTTAAAGTTGAGATTAACGATAAAAATGTAAATAAGAACGTGTTCCTACTTACATTGCTCTTGCCACTCAGGCTAACAAACGATTACACTTATAAAGTTTCCAAGTACTGAATCTTCCTAATGGCCTCCTACGAAACAAACCATTCCGGGCGAGCATAATACACCAGGCTGTACAATCCCAGCACGCCCCATATGACCACAATAAGCCAGTACAAAGCGGGATGCTCCTCTTGGGAAATGGGCTCGAATAAGTGGGTATAACCCGAACGCAAATCAGCCATCACCCACAGGGTAAAAAAGAGCCCCCAAACCCACGTCCAGGACGTAAGTACACTAATAGCGATTAGGGCTAAACCAAGCATCGCTTTCCACTTGACATCACCCGATGTGGTAGACGCCGATTCTGAACTCCCCAAACCAGATTCATTTTCGAGCGGAACGAGGTGGAAAAATGCGCCAAATGGGTCGGCTAATGCCGTAATGATACCATCTTCGTAAACCAGGGTTCCACCATTTGCCAAGGCTTTGCCTTTAGTAGCGGGAATGTCTTCCACGCCAAAGAACACGCCCCAATATTCCTTCTTGCCCTTTACATCATTACCCACTTCTTGGATCGCGCCGATTTTTTCCTGGCGGGTATTCTGGATGAGATACCGCTGGTCTTCGGCTGCTGCAAAGGACCAGTTGAAAATACCTTCGTAGAAGGGTTTGACAGTGGCGAAACTAGAGACAAATAGCTCATTCCAAACCAAGGCGTTTGGCTCATTGGCAAACCGAGCATTGAGCAGATCTCCTTCGTAGACCGTAAACCCCGCCCCAAGCGTATCGCGTATCAACGCTACCTTACCAATGGGCTGTTCCTTATCCACTAGCTCTACGATCCCACCCAATTCTTTGGCCTTTCTTACTGTATCGTCCACACTGTCTACTTGGATGTAAGACATCCAGAAAGAGGGCATCTTCATATCCTTAAAGCGCTGTGGTGTTTCGTAGAGACCACTTACTTCTTTATTACCAAAGGTGGCCATTAGGTACCCGCTATCGTCACTCATATAGTGCCAATCAAACAACTCCCCGTAGAAGCCTTTCGCAACTTCTAAATCATAGGTAGACAAATCTGTAAAGACAAAGTTGTTTTCTTTCATTGTTTATTTGACTTAATAATGGGCTACCACTTCTTTACGCTCAGGATAAATTATATGCCCGGCCTTAACGACCATCGTAATCTGGTCCGTTTGGGCAGTGACTACCGGTAGCGCCAACAAAGTAAGGATACTGACAATGATTAATCGCTTGGCAAGCATAATGGTGGCTTCATTAGTTAGGTATCCAAAAATAAGGAAGCCTAGTCTCCTTTAAGCTTTAGTGCAGCAATGTTCTTTCCCGTCAGGCTTTGCACCTGCTCTGTAATCTTTTCAATAGGCCAGTCCCACCAGCTTATATCCAGCAATGTTTTGATCATCTCTTCTGGGAAACGCTTTCTTATTTCTTGCGCGGGGTTTCCGCCAACAATCGAATAGGGAGCAACGTCTTTGGTCACCACGGCCTTGGTGGCAATAATGGCCCCATCTCCAATGGTAACCCCCGGCATAATGGTAGCGCCGTAACCAATCCATACATCATTCCCAACAGTGGTATCCCCTTTTACCGGGTACTCCTTTCCTTCCATCGCGTTGGCCCAGTCTGCCCCAAAAATAGCGAAGGGGTAGGTAGAGATGGCATCACTGAGATGATTGGCACCATTCATGATAAATGTCACATCGGAGGCAATCATGCAGAACTTACCAATAATCAGTTTATCGCCCGTGAAATCGAATAGGTACTTCACGTTCTTCTCGAAGTTCTCTACCGTTTCAAAATCATCGTAGTAGGTATAATCACCAACAATGATATTGGGGTTCGTCACCACATTCTTCAAGAAGCAAAGTCGATCATAATTTTGGAGTGGAAACTTAGTGTGCTTGTCGGGTATATTCATTTTTGAAGCGATACGTTTTGGCGTTACAGAAGTAAGAGCTCACCGCAAATCTACTTCACACCAAGTGAAACCTCAAACGGAGTTGCCGAAATCAAAAAAGGCCATCCCACCATCTGGCAGAATGACCCTTTACTTCGTTTTATCTTATGCTTAGCCGTTCTCCAGGGCAGCGGCACCACCAACGATCTCGAGGATTTCGTTGGTAATCGCTTCCTGACGGGCTTTATTGTAAGAAATTTTCAGCTCGCGCAGCAGTTCGTTGGCATTCTCCGTAGCAGAGTCCATCGCCGTCATACGTGCACCGTGCTCAGAAGCGTGGGTGTCCAGGTTGAACTTGTGGAACTGCGTCTGCAGAATGCTTGGCACCAAGTGGCTCAATAAGCCCTCTTTGCTTGGCTCGAAGATGTAGTCAGCACGGTGGTTTACTTCGCCCTCTTCCACTTCTACCTTAGGTACGGGTAGAAATGGTACGTGAACAGTATTTTGTACCGCAGCATTGCGGAACTCACCGTAAGCTACTTCCACTGCATCGTAACGGCCATCCTTAAAGGCATCCATCAAGTAAGAAGCAACGCGCTTGGTATTGTCAAAACTCAGATCATCAAATAGGTTGACGTAATCGGAAATGATGTTCACTGAGTCAGCGTAGCGCTTATTGAAATACTCGAAGCCTTTCTTACCAATGAAAAGCATGCTCAAATTACCGCGCTCGTGTACGCGGGAGAACTTGCTATCCATAGCTGCCAAAGCAGCCTTGATTACATTGGAATTGAAGGCACCACACAGACCACGGCTTGAGGTAACCACTACCAGGCATGCACGCTCTACTGGGCGCGCCTGGCCAAAGACAGTACCGGCATCTCCCTCCAGATTAGAGAGGATATTGCGCAGCATGGCGTCTAGCTTGTTGGCGTACGGGCGCATCTGCGTAATCGCATCTTGCGCACGGCGCAACTTGGCCGCCGAAACCATCTTCATGGCTTTGGTAATCTGCTGAGTATTTTTGACCGAAGCAATCCGGTCACGAACTTCTTTTAAGTTAGCCATCAGGGGCAATCTTTATTGTAAACGACACAATGTGCTCCAGGGGGGAGGCACGCCAGCGGCGCACCGTACCTTACTAAAGCTTACTTGTACTGAGCAGTTAGCTCCTTAGCTAGCTCTGCTACTTTGTCCTGATCTTCTTTCTCGTACTTACCAGAAGCGAAGTTAGACAGTACCTCTGGTAGACGGCGGTCCATCTCACCCAGGAAGAACTCTTCAAATTCCTTCACTTTCTCTACTGGTACATCGCGCAATAGACCCTTAGTACCCAAGTAGATGATTGCTACCTGCTTACCTACAGTCACTGGAGAGTACTGAGGCTGCTTTAGGATTTCTACGTTACGCTTACCCTTCTCAATTACTGCCAAGGTAGCAGCATCCAAGTCAGAACCGAACTTCGCAAATGCTTCCAGTTCACGGTACTGAGCCTGGTCAAGCTTTAATGTACCAGATACTTTCTTCATTGACTTCACCTGGGCAGAACCACCTACCCGGCTTACTGAGATACCTACGTTAATCGCAGGGCGGATACCAGCGTTGAAGAGGTTAGACTCCAAGAAGATCTGACCGTCGGTAATAGAAATTACGTTGGTTGGGATATACGCAGAAACGTCACCCGCTTGTGTTTCGATGATTGGCAGGGCAGTCAAAGAACCACCACCTTTTACGATACCTGCTTTGCTCAAGCTTTCAGGAAGGTCGTTCATCTGCTGTGCCAGACCGTCGTCAGCGATCACCTTCGCAGCACGCTCCAATAGGCGGCTGTGTAGGTAGAATACGTCACCAGGATAAGCCTCACGGCCTGGAGGACGACGTAGCAATAGTGATACCTCACGGTAAGCTACGGCCTGCTTAGACAAATCATCATAGATGATCAAAGCAGGACGGCCAGTATCGCGGAAGAACTCACCGATACAAGCACCTGAGAAAGGAGCGTAGAACTGCAGTGGTGCAGGATCAGAAGCAGAAGCAGATACGATAGTCGTATAAGGCATCGCACCGTTCTCTTCCAATACACGAGCTACCTGTGCTACGGTTGAAGACTTCTGTCCACAAGCTACGTAGATACAGTATACTGGCTCACCTTTGTCGTAGAATTCTTTCTGGTTCAGGATGGTGTCGATTGCAATCGCAGTCTTACCCGTCTGACGGTCACCGATGATCAACTCCCGCTGGCCACGGCCGATAGGAATCATCGAGTCAATCGCCTTGATACCCGTTTGTAGTGGCTCGTTTACCGGTTGGCGGTAAATTACACCAGGAGCTTTACGCTCTAGTGGCATCTCGTAAGTATCGCCAGTGATTTCACCTTTACCGTCGATTGGTTGACCCAGTGGGTTAACTACGCGGCCCAGGTAACCTTCACCTACTTTGATCGAGGCGATACGGCTGGTGCGGTGTACACGAGAACCTTCGCGAATGTCATCACTAGGGCCCATCAATACAACACCAACATTGTCTTCTTCCAGGTTCAGTACGATGGCCTGAACACCGGTCTCAAATTCTACCAACTCACCGGCACGGGCATTCAACAAGCCGTACACACGTGCGATACCGTCACCTACCTCAAGTACAGTACCGTACTCCTCGAGCTCAGTAGCGCTGTCGAAACCAGACAACTGCTGCTTGAGGATTGCTGATATTTCATCAGGTTTTACGTCAACCATGATTTATACTATTTTAAGAGTAATTACTTTTTTATATCGGTTCAAAAAGAACCTTTCGATATTATTCCGGTGAATACTCCAAAAGCGCTCATTCTCAATCGCTTATTTTGTCGCATTAACCGGAAATCGAAAACTTATTTTTTCACCCTTGCTTAATTCAATCACTAGCTCAATTAGCTAGCTAGGGTGCGCTTCAGATCTTCTAGCTTCTGTACTACACTAGCATCGTAGATCTTACCGCCAATTTCCAGTACAAAACCACCAATCAGCTCCGGATCAACTTCGGTCTCAATCTCCACTTGGCTGTAGGTTGCATCACTTGCCGCCAGCTTAGTTTCTAGCGACTTCAGCGTTGCTGCGTCCATTGGTTTAGCAGTCGTCACCTTAACGGTTGAAATCTGCTTGATCTCTTTGTACTGGGCGATGAAAGCATCCGCAATTTCCGGCAGGTAAGCCTCACGGCCTTTCTTTACCAAAATGTTTAGGAAAGCCATTGTTAGCTCATCATACTTATCCTTAAACAGAGCGTCTAGAATAGACTGCTTCTTACTAGGCTTTACGATGGGGCTCTTCATCAAAAGATAGAAATCGCGGTTAGTGCTGGCATTCTTGAAGGAAGTAACATCCTCCAGTACCCGCTCCAACTTGCTGTTCTCTTGAGCCAGATCAATCAATGACTTCGCGTAACGACCGGCAATTCTTTGTACTGACATGCGCCTTTATATTGGTTAGAAGGTTGAATCGTTTGATGGTTAAAAGGTTTTCAACAAATACTCAAACCATCTAACATTCAAACACCCTAACTATTAATTCAACTTAATCTCGTCCACCAAGGTATTCACGAACTTTTCTTGTTCGCTATCACCAGCCAATTGCTTGCGGATTACCTTCTCGGCAATTTCGATCGCCATTTGACCTACCTGGCTCTTCAGCTCAGACATCGCCACTTTACGTTGGTTTTCGATCTCCTGTTGCGCGTTGGTAACAATCTTCTTGGCCTCTTCACGAGCTTGCTCTTTCGCCTCTTTGATCATCTGGTCCTTCGTCTCCTTGGCATCCTTGATCATGCGAGCACGTTCTTCACGAGCTTCGGTCAGCAGCTTTTTGTTTTCTGCCTGTACGTTAGACATCTCTTCACGAGCACGCTTGGCTTCGTCCAGAGCATCTTGGATGTCATCCTCACGCTTCTTCAGCGCGTTTTGGATAGGCTTGAATGCCATGCGTCCCAAAACTGTCCACAAAACAATAAAAATGATGGACGTCCAGAAGATCAAACCTGGATCTGGCTTCAAAACCGGCAAACCTGCTAATAGATTGATTATCATCGCTAAGCTATACTTTGTATCTACCCGAAGTAGATATAGGTTATTAGTTATGGTAGGCTGAGGCCGCTGCCAACCGCAGATCGGCCTTCAGCCAGTCTTTTTGTTGGTGGTTGATTAACCCAATACCTCCAACAAACCTACTACGATGGCGAAGAGAGATGCACCCTCTACCAAGGCAGCGGTCAAAATCATGTTGTTACGAATATCACCTACAGCTTCTGGCTGGCGAGCGATAGCGTCCATGGCACGACTACCAATAAGACCTACTCCTAATCCAGCTCCTAGTGCGGCAAGACCCGCTCCAATTGAACCCATTACCATAATATGATGGATTTATATGAAAAAATAGTTTGTCAATTATTCGCTGCTTCTCGCTTTAGAAAGGCAGCTATAAACCAGCCCTGCTAGTGGGCGTGTTCGTGATCGTGGTGTTCGTGCTCCTCCACGGCAGCCCCAATGTAGCTAGCAGTCAGAATAGCAAATACAAAAGCCTGCAAGAACGCTACCAAGAACTCGATCAAGTTCATAAAAGCCGTGAAGGCACCTCCTACAATGATACCGGTGATAGAGCCACTAACACTAGCGCCGCTATCGCCAAAGAGGAAGATCAAACCAATAAGGCTGAGGATGATGATGTGCCCCGCAGAAATGTTAGCGAACAGACGCACCATCAACGAGAAAGGCTTGATGATCAGTCCCAGTACTTCTACCGGCGTCAAAATAGTCTTAACCCAAGCAGGGATACCAGGCATCCAGAAGATGTGCTCCCAGTAGTGACCGTTACCATTGAGGTTGGTAACGAGGAAAGCCAGTAAAGCCAGAACGAACGTTACTGCAATGTTGCCCGTAACGTTAGCACTACCTGGGAAGAATGGCACCAGACCCAACAGGTTGCAGAACAGGATGAAGAAAAACAGCGTCATAATGAAAGGCTGGAAGCGCTCGTACTTGGCTTCACCAATCATCGGCTTGGTTACTTCATCCCGGATGAATACGAAGAAGGGCTCCATGAAAGACTGGATGCCAGAAGGAGCCTGGCCTTCATTGCGTTGGTAACCCTGAGCTACTGCCCGCCAGATAAAGATGAGCAATAAGGCCGCCAAGAGCATGGTGAATACGTTCTTGGTAATCGAGAAATCATAGAAGCTGGAAATTCCACCGCCCATCATTCCGCCATCAAGCGTACTTGGCTCGTCTAGTAAATATTTCTCGTTGTTATAGCAAACAAAGTACTTTTCTGCTCCGTCTACCGTTTCGCTGGTCACGCCACCTACTCCTACAACTCCTTCCATTGGAAAACCGGCCTGCGCTACTCGGTTTACTCGTCCGTGATTCAATACGTAACCATCAACAGCGTCATGACCGTGGTGGAACATAGAAGACAAGCCCATCTTGAGACCTACACCCGGAGCGTATAGAATAACCGGTAGTGGGATAGCAACCTCTCCCCACAAGTGGAATTCATTAGCATCAGCAATGTGCCCAGTGATCATTTTCGCTGGATCATATTTATCATCATCATGGTGAGCTCCTCCACAACCGTGGTCATGATCGTGATCGTGATCGTGGTTGTGCTCTGCGGACTCAGTTCCGTGCGAATGATCACTGTGATCGTGCTCTTGATCCTGGCCTACAAGCGGGGCACTGAACAATGCCATTGCCAGAACAAAAAGAAAAGAAGAAAAACGGGCAGATACTTTCACGCTACATCGCTTTTTGGTCGATTTCTAAAACCTGCGCAAAAGTAGACACTTTAGCCGGTTTAAAAAAGCACCGTTTATCTTTTTTTAACATGAGGTAAACGTAGTGAATGACTGATAGACAGTAAGTTAGGCGGCAGCGGCCCAAGTAGCATAGCGTACATTAGTCAGTTTCCTAAGCTGACCAACATTTGTTTGCCAAAAGCATGGGGTGGCGAAATATTTATTCGTCACAACTTCCTGCAAATTTCCTCCCCTGCGGAAGTATTCCAGCAGAAATTTGGCCCATCTGGTAACAGTCTCTACACAAGCAGGCATAAATAGACGCCCTTGTAATTCACACACCTAAATTCTGGTAGAATGAGAACCGTGTCAAAGGCAAGTCCCGCGCTGTGGCTTGCCGTACTTTTTTGTAGTCTGTCTACAACTTTATGGGCGCAAAACATTCCTATTACCGCCACAAAATTGGCCTTTACCCACCCCGAACTAGCAGAGAGTTTTGCCGCTTACGAACTCTATGAAATCGATGCGCAAAAGCTCCATGCCTTGTCTCAAACGGACACCCGTTTTCAGTTTAACATCCAATTCGAGGACGGTCAAAACTGGCCACTCCAACTGGACTATCACGACTTGCGTGCTCCTCATTATCGTGAGGTAGCCATTACCGAACGAGGATACGAAGTCCTCCCCCGCCGACCGAATATTACCTACCAAGGTTATTATCTGAATGCCTCGCACGGGCCGGTGCGCTTCACCATCACACCGGACTATTTTGTGGGCATGATCCAGAAAGGCGATCAATTCTATTTCCTGGAACCTCTCCAGGCAATGATTCCCGAGGCTCCCAGCAACAGCTACGTCCTTTACGATGCGGCTGATGTACTCAGTGATCCCAGCCTCAACTGTACTTTTAAGGCCGGTGAAAAACACATGCTGCCGCCAGATGAACACGATCATGAACACCGAGGTTTTGGTCCCAGAACACAGCGGATGCCAGAATGCGTGGAAGTCGATCTGGCCACCGGTGGTGATATCCTGATGTTTAACCGCTACGGCAGCGTGATGGCTGTTAATGACTTCATCCTCAATGTGACTAACCTGATGGAGCCACTCTGGGATGACTTCAATCTCAGCTTTCTGATTGTAGATCAGTTTGTCGTGACCTCCGCCATTGGTAATCCCTGGACCACCTCCAACGACGCCTTTACCATCCTGGATGACTTTGCCGCCTGGGCCGGACCCAACTTCGCTCCTCATGATGTGGGGCAGATTTGGACCGCTAATGATATCCAAGGTTGCGGTAGCGGCCCCGGCAACTTCGGACTCATTGGCTGCGCCCGTGACATTGGCGATGTCTGTGGAGACCAACGCTATAATGTATGTGAGGATTTCGACAACTCCACCAACTGCCTCCGCGCCTTGAGTGCGCACGAAATCGGCCACCTCTTCGACGGTGTACACGGTCAAGCCAATAATAGTACCATTATGTTTGGCAACATTGTTTGTGGTGCCACCACCTGGACCGCAGGCAATGTCACTCGAATTCAGAACCACATCGACTCCCGCGATTGTCTTTCTGGTTGTGGCCCCTGCAACATCAGTGTGATGGTTGATGTAGTCGGAGAAACCTGCCCGGGAGATGCCGACGGTTTCATCAACGCCAGTGTTTCTGGTAATCAAGGCCTGGTCACCTACGTACTGTCTGGCGGTGCCAATGACATGAATACCACCGGTATGTTTGGCCCACTCTCTCCGGGCAACTATACGGTAACGGCTCAGGATGATGGCGGTGGCCTCAACTGCCAGGACCAGATCAATGTGGTAGTGGACCCCTCGCCGGATACCGCTCCACCAAGTAATAGTTGCGGCACCTTTAGCCAAATGTATGATGCCTGCCCGAACCTAATCGTCCCCAATATACCTAGTGGACTGTGGTTTGCCGTGGGTGGAGATCTGGCGTTCACGAGTACCGTCAACGGACAGTTTCCACAGCTGGTCAATCTGAACGGTTGCGTGAGCGATGCCTTTACGCCCCTGTCTGAGATTGAGCTCAACCTGGTGACATCCACCGAATTTGGGGTCTGCCCCAAAACGATCCGCAATGAATACCGCATGCGCGATGAATGTGGTAATGTTTCCGTGGACCGCATTATAGTGGAGCACGTCTTTAGTGAAGATGACCCTCCAGTCTGGGTTTTCGCCTGTGAAGAAGACCTCGTATTTACCACTGAGGGTGGCAATGTCTGCCCAGCAGACGCCGATATTTCCCTCAACCCGGGCGACGAGTTCTCCATATTCGATACCTGGAGCGTTGGTGGCGTCAATGTCGGCAATTTAAATGGCTGTGTTTCGGATGCTTGCACCCCACCAGGTTTACTCATTATCCGGGTAGACGATATCGATATCACTGGTGATGACTGCGAACGCGTGATCACCTTGACGCTGGTAGCAGAGGATGAATGCGGCAATGTATCCCTGCAATTCGTGAATACCTATACTTTCATTGACGATACCCCGCCGGTAGTGAATTACCTAGGATTCCCCGACGGAACAACACTCACGGTAGAATGTGATCTCCGCGACCCTAGCTGGGATCCATTTGTCCCCACTGAGGACCTGACCATCTTTGACAATTGCGCCGACTTCGCCGATCTGACGATCACTATGGAGGATGAACTGGTTGCCGAAGGAGAATGTGGCGTAGATGACTTCAAGAGTATATGGCGTTGTACCTGGACCGTTTCTGATCCCTGCGACAACACCACCGAATACACGCTATTTACCCGCATCGTAGATACCCAAGGCCCAGAATGGACTTTCTTTCCACCGGATGAAAGTATTGAGTGTGATGAAGATGTCCCCTTCCAGCAAGCTACTGCTGAGGACCTCTGCTCCGAGGTAGAGGTGTTCTACCAAGACGATATTATTCCTGGCGATTGCCCACATAACTATACGATTCGCCGCGAGTGGACAGCTGTTGATGGTTGTGGTAACCCAACTACTGATGATCAGTTCATTGAAGTTTCGGACACTACCCCACCGGACATCCTTTTCATTGATGAATACATCAGCGCCTACGAAGACGGACAGGAAGTGTACGTAGACTGTGGCCAATTTAGCACCATTACCAAACTGCGCTACGCCACCCGGGCTTTTGATAATTGTAGCGGTGAAACCGCTGTGGAGTTTGAATACGAAGATTTTGGTCTATTTGACTGCGCGGAGTTTGGTTACATGGGGCATTTGGTGACCCGCTGGACCTCTACTGATGAATGTGGTAACACCCGGACGGCCATCCTGTACTGGTTCCTAACTGACACCACTCCGCCAAGGCTGCAAGGCGTACCCGAGGACGATTGTGTCAGTACCCTCCCTCCTGTACCCAATGTGACTGCCGTAGACGATTGTGAATTTGCGGTAGTAGAATTCTCCGAAACCCTTCCAATAGATTGTGCCGGTGGACAATACGTTGAGCGCACGTGGACAGGAACTGACGTTTGCGGAAACTCGACTAGTGCTACGCAACGCCTTTACCTAAGCGATGGGGACGGCCCAACAGTGAGCGTGAATACTCCTGGTTTGGAAGGACTACCAAGTGGAAGTACCGGGCAGATTTCAGCGGATTGTCCAGAAGGGGAGAGCATAGTCGATGAGGCTGCCTTACTGGCCTCGATCGGAATTAACGACGGTTGCAGCACAATTGAGCCAGCGATCAACCTCATACTCCTGGACGAGGGCGACTGCACGACTACTGGCTATTTAGCCCGCTACCATCTGGAAGTAAGTGCTACCGACATTTGTGGGAACACTACCAACTACGAACTCTTCATTGAGATCGTAGACAATACTCCTCCAACGTTCAATATGCCAACCGACGTAATTTTTGAATGCGACTCGGTAATCTTTGATGTGGATGTAACGGACGATTGTAGTAGTCCGGTAGAGGTCTTCTTTGATGATACGATCCCGCTAGAAATCAGTTGCCCCGATAGCCCAGTGGCACAAGAGGTAATTTGGACGGCCACGGATGCCTGTGGCAATAGCAGCACCTTCGTGCAAAACGTGACTGTTTTGGACAAGGCGGGACCAGAGCTACGAAACGTACCCGCAGATGCCTGTAACGACACCAGCCTGGATGAACCGGTGACAGCCTTTGATGAGTGTAGTGGTACCGAGGTACCTGTCAACTTATCCGAGACCACTGAAATAGTTGCGGGCTGCGGCGAAGTACTCACCCGCACCTGGACGGCAACGGATGCTTGTGGTAATACGACCACCGCTACCCAACAAGTATTCTTTACGGATGATCAAGCGCCCATACTGAGCTTCGCACATCCTTTACTTGCTGATCTCAATGATGGCGACGAACTGATCTTACCTATAGATTTTGACTTTGGCGATCCTACCGAGCCTTTCGATTTCGGCGCACAAGCAATCGCTATTGACGACAATTGTGCCGGCAATCTGGAAGCTAGTCTCCGCATTCAACACATGCCGGTCGAGGATTGTGCAGCCTACGGCTACCTAGCCCGCCTGCGCTACACCTGGACGGTAGTGGACCCCTGCGGAAACGAAAGCAAAATCTCCATCCAAGTCCTCTACGAGGATACCTACGGACCGGATATCTTTGGGGTACCAGATGACCTGACCATTTATTGTGATGATCCAGTTCCGGAAATCCCCGACGACGTTTACGCCAAAGACAATTACGATGAGGAGGTAAGCGTCGGCTTCGACCAGGATATCGTCAACATTCCTGGTGCTATCCGCATTATCCGCACCTGGACCGCCACTGATGATTGTGGCAACGTGACCATTGAAACACAATTCATCGACATTATCGACAATACACTCACTTGTGAGTTTGATATCCCGGATGTCGTCTTCTGCAACTCGGAAGACAACCTCATGAGCGTAATCGCTGGCGGAGGCACACCACCTTACACGTACAGCTGGGAGATGACCGATTGTGATGGATTTATCACTTCCGGTGCTACCGGACCGAGCATTCTCTACACCGTTGGCTACACCACACAGAACTTCTCAGTGACCATTACCGACGCGAATAACTGCGAGCGGGTATGTACTACCAGTGTGGTATGCGAAAAGGACGATGCTGTACTTAGCTTCCAAAATGAAGATGTAGGACTTACGGAACTACAGGTCTACCCCAATCCTGCAGATGGACAGCTGATACTCCGCTCGCTCGCCGCGGCGGAAAAGACAGGTACAATACGGATGTACAGCATTTTCGGACAACTCGTCCACGAACAACGGCTAAGCGATTGGCCAGCGGAAGACATTAGGCTGGATACCCGCACCTACCCAGCGGGCACTTACGTGCTAAGGGTAGAAGTAGAAGGCATGGATCCGATCACGAGAGAGATTGTGATTTTGCATTAGTGTGTGAGCTTTGCCATTTACATTTCTGCTGGGCAAGAGAGTTAGAACAGGCAAAGCTCCCGGTACAGGGTACTTAGTAAATGGTACTTGGTATTAGTTCTAATTGAAAGCCAACCAATCCAAGTACTACCTACCAAGTACTTTGTACCAAAAAATGGGTTTCTCATAACCACTTGAGTCTGGCTCCGTCACGGAGTCGGGCTCTTTTTTATTGTTGGTATCCCAGTGGTAGGAGAGCTAAATTTTTAGCAAAATTGACAAACACGAATGAAATACTTTATATTTGATTGGCATTTACGAATGAAATCATATTACCTGGCCTTCATCCGGACGAAATTGCGGTATAATGAAAGGAACACATTTAGGCGAGTTTGAAGAATTAATCCTCCTCACTGTAGGCATCCTTAATGGCGACGCCTACGGTATCAGTGTGATGGATGAAATTGCAACGCACACTGGTCGTAAAGCTAGTGTCAGCACGATCCATACTACTCTAAACCGGCTGGAGAAGAAAGGCTTTATCGAGTCTTACACTGGCGGGGCATCTCCTACACGTGGCGGTCGCCGAAAGCGGCTTTACAAAATCACCCTAGCGGGGCAGCGCGCTTTGCAGCACGTCCGCAACCAACGCAATCAATTGTGGAACCTGATGCCAAAACTATCTCTCTAAGATGCTCCCCAACCCTCCCAAATGGGCAAACTGGTTTCTTCGCAAAACCTGCACCCCAAAATTTCTAGATGAGCTCCAGGGAGATTTACTAGAACTCTTCTACCGGGAGCTGGAAGAGCTTGGTGCTCAGCGTGCCCGGCGGCAATTTGCAGTAAGAGCACTGCTATCTCCCCGCTGGTACCGTCTTCCGCATTTATCACAATTCACCCCAACTGTTATGTACAAAACTCATTTCAAAGTCGCCATGCGCCATGCGCGTCGGCATCGTTCAACCACCTTTATCCAGGCGCTTGGTCTCACCCTAGGTTTTACAGCCATTTTATTCATTGCCTTGTTCATCAAGAACGAAAGCAGCTATGACCACATGCATGTGCATAATGATCAACTGCACCGCGTGCTAAGGGTTAATCCCTTGACCGGAGAACGCGAACAGGCGACCTCCTCGCAGCACGGCGCACGATTAAAAGAAGAGTTTCCATTTATCACCGTGACCCGTTTTGGAAACGACCCCGTTAAAATGGGCGAAGTTCGCCCGATCCTGGTCGATGACTTTTACTGGGCCGATTCCACCTTCTTCGAGCTGTTTTCCTTTGAGTTTCTCCACGGTCATCCGGCCACTTGTTTGGACCAGGTCAATAGTCTGGTTATCACTGAAAGTTTGAGTCAGCAACTGTTTGCTACAGATGCGTCGGTGGGCCGGACCCTTCCGGTAAAGATCTACGATGGTGATCAGGAGTTGCTGATGGAAGTTAAGGCCGTCGTCAAAGACCCTCCTCAGCACACCCATATTCGCTTCCAGGCACTGGGTGCCATGGCCAATGCAGAAGACCTATACGTAAACCTGGTACCCCAATGGGGATTTTCCTGGCTGAGGACCTATATCAAAGTGCCAGCGGGCCGTTTGGCGGAAATTGAAGCCAGCATTCCACAATTTATTCGCAAGCACGTAAGCAATGATCCACCTCCTTCTTTTGGAATAGGCTTCCAGCGGTTTAATGATGTTTATCTACACTCCCAGGATATCAATCGCAACCCCTACCGAGGTAATATTCGTTATTTACAGATATTCGGCGCGGTGGGGATTCTCATTCTGTTGATTTCCCTGATGAACTACGTGAATCTCAGCACGGCACGCGTAGTGACCAGAGCCAAAGAGGTGGGTATCCGAAAAACCCTGGGTTCTCCGCAGGGCAGTATTATTGCTCAATTCATTGCGGAATCCATCCTCTTCATATTCGTTAGCGGTTTGTTGGCTTTAGCTGTTGTTTCCATCGCACTGCCCTCTATCAACCGGCTATTGGATTTAGAACTGACGCTGCGCATTCTGCAGTGGGGCGATGCGCTACTATTCCTGCTAACACTGTTGCTCATTGGGCTACTAACCGGAATCATTCCCGCCCTGGCATTGGCCCGCCTACCACTTTTCTCCGAACAACAAATAGCCACTACGCTAAGACCGGGCCAGTGGTCCTGGACCAGGAAGCTCTTTGTAGGTGCTCAGTATCTGATAAGTATGAGCTTACTGGCCGGAACGATCGTTATTTACAAGCAATACCTCCATCTCAAAAACTCAGACTTGGGCTTTAACAGTGAGCAACTACTCCATATTGCAGTGGATGACCGGCAGCTACAAGGCCGTTTAACAGTACTAAAAGAGCGGATCGCGCAACTTCCAGGCGTAGCACAGGTGGCAGCTACGGGAGAAGATTTACCCAGTGCCTTAAACAACACCTGGAGTTTTGATTGGAATGGCGCCCCAGAAGATCAATCAGAGGCCGTTGCTGTCGTAGGAGTCGATCAGGATTATTTTGCGGTAATGGACCTACCGTTTCTGTCAGGACGCAATTTCAGTCAGGGCTTTGATGTGGATTCTGCCCGCACCGTTATCCTCAACGAAGAAGCGGCCCGCTTGATGGGCAGAGCAGATGTGGTGGGAGAAACGGTAACCATTGGTATGCGTGAACGAAAGGTACAAGGAGTGATCAAAAATCATCACTTCACCTCTTTACACGCCAATATTAGTCCGATGGCCTACTTTATTTTCCCACCAGGGCATCGCGTAAGCCCAGACAACTTATTGATCCGCTTACAAACCAACAAGCTTTCCCCACTTTTGATCCAACTGGAAGGAATCTGGCACGAATTCTCTACGGATCCCTTTGAGCATAACTTCGTTGATGAAGCTTTCGCCGCCGCCTACAAAGCAGAGCAACGCTTTAGTAGTCTAATCTCGGGCTTCACCCTGGTAGCAGTTATTATCTCTATTGTGGGTCTGTTTGGTTTAATCAACTTCGTGGTAGAACTCAAGCTCAAGGAGATCAGCATCCGGAGAGTATTAGGTGCCAATCAACTGCATTTAATTCACTTGTTGGGGCGTGATTTCTTATTGGTTTTTACGGGTGCTTTGGCCCTGGCCTTACCACTCTCCTATTATCTGATTCAGTTGTGGCTGGATAATTACTCCTACCAAATCGACTTGAATCTACTTACTCTGGTACCTGCTGTACTAGCTTGTTTGATCATTTCACTATTGATCATTTATTACCACGTGCAGCGCTCAACAAAGATCGACCCGAGTCTGGTGTTAGCAGGGGAGTAAAATTTTCCTGGAAAGAAAATAGTTTTCTGAGCCCGCCTCCGTACTGGAGTTGGGCTTTTTTTATTCGCATTACTTCTAGGGTGCATGACGCCAAGTCACCTACTGGAATTCATAGAGGGGAAATATTGCAGAAATGATGGATATGATAACCCGGAGCTCTCATGAACTTTACCAATCCTGGCCGAAGAGCGGAGGATCACTATTCAAATCCGATGAACGGCCCAGCATTATGTTAACCGTATCCTTAAAAACGACACAACGAATGAAACCTATTAGCCCCCGAGTTATTTTTTCCTTCCTTTTGCTCTGCTGTTTTTGGCTCCCGATGGAGCTAGAGGCTTCGAGCAACTCCCTTTTCAGCGCCAATTTTGATGTCCGCCTAGACAAAGCAGTCGACCGCTGTACGGACGTCACTGACTTCAACACCTGCACCTTCGGCCTACCCTTTGGTCAGAATACCATCACCATTGGTGCCGGAGAAGTCATCTACATGGAATACGTGGTAGAGAACACCGGTACGACCCCCATTTCCCAAACGAACATCGACGATGACCTATTTGGATCCCAACTCGGCAATGGTGGCGGGCCTGATCCCGGAAATACCTCTGTTTTCCGACGAGTAAATACCGCCCCCAACACCCCTGGAACCTATAACGTAAATGTGCATTTCAGTGCCACTGATGCTCTTGGAAATCCGGTAACCGCAGTCGCTTCTTATACCATCATCGTAGCTGCTCCGCAGGCTACCTTAGAAGTACGATTGGTTGAGGCCGAAGGCCGATGCACCGACCTGACCGATTTCAATTCCTGCACTTCCGGCCTACCCGCCGGCTCAAACACCCTGACCGTTCCGCCGGGAGAAGTACTTTATATGGAGTACTTAGTGGAAAACACCGGCATCAGTGAAATCCGACGCACCTTTATCGTGGATGACCTCTTTGGTCAGCAGTTGGGCAGTGGTGGTGCACCGGACCCTGGAAATACTTCCAATTTTCGGCGATTAAACACAGCTCCCACTACTCCAGGGACTTACGTGGTCAATGTCGTTTTTAGCGGAGAAGACAATGTTGGAAATCCTGTTTCTACTTCCGCATCTTATACACTGATCGTTGCTGCCCCACAAGTAGATTTTGAAGTAAAGTTGGTGCGCGCAACGGAAAGATGCACGGACATAACTGAATTCAACACCTGTTCCATCGGTATACCGAGTGGCCAAAACACACTAACGGTGGGTCCTGGGGAAGTCGTGTACCTGGAGTACTACGTAGAGAATACCGGTATCAGCGAACTTCGCCGAGGCGATATCCAGGATGATCTCTTTGGCCAGCAGTTGGGTAACGGAGGCGTACCAGACCCCGGAGAGGATTTCACCTACCGCCGATTAGATCCCGCACCGATGACCCCGGGAACCTATAATGTAAACGTAGTTTTTAGTGCCGAAGATCTCGTTGGCAATCCTGTATCGGTATCGGTCTCCTACATCTTGACCGTGACACCTCCGCTAGCCGTCATAAACCCGGCCATCATCGCGGCCGATGACTTTTGCACCAACCCTACCCAGCTTGTTTCTTGCGGTACTAACATCCCAGGAAGTCCAAACACCCTAACAATTGGAGGCGGCGAGCCCGTCTATATCGAATATGCTGTTACCAATACTGGCTCCAATACTATTACGCAAGCGGAAATTGAGGACAGTCAGTTCGGCACCGTAATATCCAGCACGACCAACATAAACGTGGGAAGTACGCTTACTTACCGAACACTACAAGTTGCTCCCACTACGCCTGGCACCTACGATATTGATATCACCTTCACGGGCAATGCTACCGGTGGCGTTACGGCTATTGCGACTGGCACCTATACCATCATTGTGGAAGGTCCTTCCGCCACTATCAATCCCGCTGTCATCGCCGCCGATGATTTCTGTACCGATCCTACTCAACTCACCTCCTGCGGCGTTAACATCCCAGGAAGTCCTAACTCACTCACCATTGGGGCCGGAGAGCCCGTCTACCTGGAGTATGCTGTTACCAATACGGGCCCCAGCACATTGGTCATGAGTGTAGTGGAGGATAGCCAATTCGGTACCCTCTTCTCCGGAGGGACTTCTATTGGCCCTGGGAACACTAACACTTTCCGATTCCTGGAACCAGCGGCACCTACTATTCCAGGCACCTACGATATTGATGTGACTTACACCGGTTCCGATGCCGCAGGGAATTCAGTAACCGTAGTTGGCACCTATACCATTATCATACCCGCGCCTTCGGCTACGATTAACCCCGCTGTCATCGCCGCCGATGACTTCTGCACCGACCCGACAAGTTTACTATCCTGCGGCCTTAACATCCCAGGAAGCCCTAATACGCTCACCATTGGAGCCGGAGAACCCGTCTATCTGGAGTATGCTGTTACCAATACGGGCCCCAGCACATTGGTCATGAGTGTGGTGGAGGATAGCCAATTCGGCACCCTCTTCTCCGGAGGAACTTCTATTGGCCCAGGAAACACCACCACTTTCCGATTCCTGGAACCAGCGGCACCTACTATTCCAGGCACCTACGATATCGATGTGACCTACACCGGTACTGATGCCGTAGGTAATTCGGTAACCGTAGCTGGTACCTACACCATTATCGTACCCGCTCCTTCTGCTACGATTAACCCGGCCGTCATCGCCGCCGATGACTTCTGCACCGACCCGACAAGTTTACTATCCTGCGGCGTTAACATTCCAGGAAGCCCAAATTCGCTTACCATTGGGGCCGGGGAACCCGTCTACCTGGAGTATGCCGTTACCAATACGGGCTCCAGCACATTGGTCATGAGTGTAGTGGAGGATAGCCAATTCGGCACCCTCTTCTCCGGAGGGACTACTATTGGTCCCGGGAACACCACCACTTTCCGATTCCTGGAACCAGCTGCTCCTACTGTACCTGGCACCTACGATATTGATGTGACTTACACCGGTAGCGATGCAGCGGGTAATTCAGTAACCATAGCTGGTACCTACACCATTATCGTACCCACACCTTCGGCTACGATTAACCCGGCCGTCATCGCCGCCGATGATTTCTGTACCGACCCTACTCAACTGACCTCCTGTGGCGTCAACATTCCGGGAAGTCCAGATTTGGGCACCGTATTGCCTAATGAACAGGTATACCTCGAATTTGCGGTAACCAATACCGGTATTAGCAGCTTGGTCATGAGTGAAGTGGAGGATAGCCAATTCGGCACCCTCTTCTCCGGAGGGTCTACTATTGGACCCGGGAACACCACCACCTTTCGGTTCCTGCAAACCGCTCCCAGTGCCCCAGGCATATACGATATTGATGTTACTTACACTGGTGAAGACCAGGCAGGAAATGAGGCTACTGTCATGGGCACCTACACTATTATTGTAGAAGGCCCCAACGCAGATTTCCGCGTCCTACTGGGTGATGGAGATGATTTTTGTACCGACGAGACCGACCTAAGTACTTGTTCACAATTGCCCCTTTCCGCACCGAATACAATCACCTTGGTACAGAACGAGCCTTATTTGTTACAGTACTTGATAGAAAGTACAGGAACCAGCGATATCATTCAGCATGAAATTACGGATGAGGAGCAAGGCACCGTACTGAACGCCGCCTTCCCTTTAGCCCCCGGGCTATCCACTCGACTTTCGCTATTGTTGACAGCACCGGATGTACCCGGCACCTACACTATTGAAGCGGTTTACGAAGGATCCGATATCAATGGCACTGAGGTCATCGTTACAGCAACTTACACCTTGATCGTACTGGACCTGGATGCCAACTTCAATGTGGCGGTAGCCGATGCCAACAGCTTCTGTACTGACCCCACCAACACAGGCACCTGTGGTTTCCTTTTTCCTGACCAGACCAACACCGCCAGTGTACCTCCTGGCGCCCCAGTTTATTTGGAGTATCAGGTTACGGACGCAGGAGACGTACCCGTGGTCTTACATAGTGTGGTAGATAATACTTACGGCACGGTAGTCTTGAATGACCCTACGGACATTTCCCTTGCCGGCGAGGTGATCTTTCGTGCGCTGCAAAATGCGCCCACCGTTGCTGGTATTTACGATTACACCGCCTCCTACACCGGCGAAGACGATGACGGCAACCAAATAATGCGAGAAGCGACCTACACGCTCATCGTAGGCTGCCCGGAGGAGTGCTTTATCCAGGGGCCGAGCGGTACCGTTTGCCCTGGCACCTACGAATTTTCGGCTGACTTTGACGCTACCATCTGTAGTAACCCCAGCGTAGACTGGGTAGTGACAGATGCCGCTGGCGGTACGCAAACCTACACCGGTAACCCCGTGATGATACCGCTGGAAGGCTGTGCGGAGGATTATACGATTGAATCGACAGTTAGCTGTATTGGCTGCACCGAACCGGCCGTCTGTACGACCACCCTTACAACCGAAGACACCACTCCACCGGATATGCAATGTACTACTATAGAAGTCACCTTTGACGCCTGCCCAGACGGCTTCGGTCCCAACTTCCCGAACGGAGAATGGCTTACTGTAGGGCCTACTGGCATCCTCAATGAGGCTTTTGGCGGAGTATTCACCTTCCCCGTTGATCTGAATGGCTGCTTGAGTGATAATTGTACAGATTTGGCAGAACTAGAGTATACCCTCAATGATGCCTATACAGAAAGCATCACCCCTGGCTGTTCCATTACCCTCATTTCGGAGCTCCAGTTTCGGGATAAATGTGGTAATATCTCGCCCAACCTACTCATTCTGCGCGGCACCATTGAAGAAAGTAATCCTACGCCGCCAACGGTAAGTTGCCCCGGGGATCAGACGATCACATGCCTGGACTCCACTGACCCCAGCGCCACCGGCATGGCCACCGGCAGTGATGATTGCGATGACGAAGTAGACATTGACTTCATGGACAGCAGCGTAGCAGGCTGCGGCAATACCGAAGTGATTACCCGTACCTGGACCGCTACGAACGGTTGTGGACTGACGGCATCCTGTGAGCAAATCATTACGGTAGTATCCGTAGAACCGACCATCTCTTGTCCAGTAGATATCACCATTGACTGCGGTGCATCCAGTGACCCTAGTAATACTGGAATGGCTACGGGTGAAGATCCTTGTGGTGGAATGGTGGATATTACTTCCAGTGATGTCTTCGTACCTGGCTGTAGTGCAGCTACCGGAACCATTACTCGTACCTGGACGGCCACTAATGAATGTGGCTTGAGTACCAGCTGTGAGCAAGTCATCACTATAGTAGACAATACCGCACCGGAATTTGACCTGAGCTGCCAGATTGATGAGACTTATACTACCGAAAACAGTGCCGTCTGCCCAGCTGATGCGTTCATCTCCTTGAGCGAAGGCGATGAATTGACCGTCAACGATGGCTGGACTGTGGGCGGCATTGCTATCCTCCCGCTCAGTGGTTGCGTGAGCGATGATTGTTCTACGGATGCGGAATTGACCATTACCGTTGATGACATTACCGTTGTGGATGATGGCACTTGCAGCCGCACCATAACCGTCACCTTCCTGGCCGATGATGGCTGTGGTAATGTATCCGATCCGTTTACCTGCAATTACACCTTCCTCGATGATACCGCACCGGTATTTGATCTAGCTTGCCAAATTGGTGCCGTCTTTACTACCGAAAATGGCAATGTTTGCCCAGCAGATGCTACCATCTCACTCAGCGAAGGAGATGAACTAACCGTCAATGATGGCTGGACCGTAGGTGGCATTGCTATCCTTCCCCTTAGTGGCTGCGTAAGTGATAACTGCACCGCTGATAATGATCTAACAATCACGGTTGATGACATCACCGTAGTGGACGATGGGACCTGTAGCCGCACGATTACCGTAACCTTCTTGGCCGATGATGGCTGCGGCAACGTATCCGATCCGTTCGTTTGTAACTACACCTTCCTGGACGATACGGGCCCGGTAGTGAACTTCAACGGCATTCCTGACGGGGGCACCTACGTGATCGAGTGCGACCTCCAATCAGCAAGCTGGGACCCACTGGTGGACATAGGCGAGTTGACCATTGCCGACAACTGCTCCGCCATTGACTTTGATGGTATTACCGAAGAACTGACCCAACTCTACGACGGTCCCTGTCTGGGTAATTTACTCACCCGCTGGCAGCAGGTATTTACAGTGCAGGATGTTTGTGGCAATACCACGGTTTACACCCTCTTCACCGAGATTATCGACACCACACCTCCTGCTTTCACGGATAGCCCGGAGGATGTGACCATCGAGTGCGATGAGATTGCCCCTGTTCCCGAACTGGAAGCCTTTGATTCCTGCTCCGATGTCGTCTACAACTTCACCGAAGTGCGGACGGATGGGGACTGCCCCAACAACTATACCCTGACCCGTACCTGGACCGCTACCGATGGCTGTGGGAACAGCAGCAACGAAGTGCAAATTGTAACCGTGGAGGACACCAGCCCTCCCGTCATTCAATTCATCGACGGCTACATCAATCAGTACGAGTCCGGACAAGACGTATTTGTTGAGTGCTCCGAGCTGGGCAATATCTCGCTACTGATTGCGAACAACGCCATTGCCAGCGATAACTGCAGCGGCCAAACGCAGGTGAGCTATACGCTCCAAGACCTGGGTGGCTTCGACTGTCAGGAGTTTGGCTACTCGGGTGCCCTGATCAGCACCTGGACCAGTACCGACGAGTGTGGCAATACTGCTACCGCAACGATCAACTGGTTCTTGGTGGACGAAACCGCACCCGTATTCCAGGGCCTTCCCGAAGACGTTTGTGCCGAAGCAGGCAACCTGCCTCCGGTAGCCAATGTACAGGCCGTGGACGGCTGTGAACTCCCTGTACTCACCTTCCACCAATCCGATCCGATTGACTGTGATGGCGGACAATACATTGAGCGCACCTGGACGGCGGAAGATGTTTGTGGCAACAGCAATAGCTATACTCAACGCATCACCATCAGCGCTGGCAACGGACCTAGTATCACCATTGACTACCCAGAAATTGGGGATGTCATGGACGGCGAGCTGGTACAAATCCCGATTGATTGCACCCAGCCGCTAGCGTTTTCCGAAGCCGCACTGAGGGATGCCATCACCATTAACAACAGCTGTGGAGCCGGACAATCGAGCATTGACCTTATCTTGATGAACGAAGGCAACTGCGCCGAAAACGGCTACCTGGCTCGCTATAACTTAAGTGTGAGCGCTACCGATGCCTGCGGAAACAGTGCCACCTTCAGCCTACAGGTTGATTTTGTGGACGAGACACCGCCCGTCATCGCAGGCGACACGGAGATCCGCGTGAGCTGTGGAGAAGCCATACCCATGCCGGTGGCTCAGGACGCCTGCGGGGAAGTGGTCAGCATGACCTTTGTGGACAGTGCTCCCATTGAAGTGAGCTGCCCCGACACCCCCCTGGCGTACGAACGCAGCTGGACTGCTACCGACGAATGTGGCAATAGCACCACCTTTACGCAACTCATTACCGTACTGGACAACGAAGGCCCCGTATTCAGTGGCGTACCCGCTGATGCCTGTAACAATACCGGTATTGATGTAGTGATAAGAGCCGTAGATGAGTGTACCGGCGAACAGACCGAGGTCTTCTTCGAGGAAACAACAAGCAGCGAAAGTGGCTGTGGTGAAGTACTCACCCGCACCTGGACGGCGACCGATGCCTGTGGTAACACCAGTACCGCCACGCAACAGGTCTTCTTCGACGATGACCAGGCTCCCACTATTGTGTTTACCGATGACCTTCTCGTTGGCCTGCAAAGTGGTGACGAACTCTTCCTGAGCGTTGGTGATGGATTGGGCGACCCCAGCGATCCGCTCCTGTTCACCGCCGAGGACGTCAGCGTGACCGACAACTGTGCTACCCTGACCGCAGAGGTAACCATCACGACTATCTTCTCTGAGGATTGTGCGGCCGATGGTTATTTAGCCCAGTACGGGTACCTGTTTACGGCCACTGACCCTTGCGGGAATAGTAGCGTGGCTAAATTGACGGTCTACTACGTGGATAATAACGCACCAGACCTGTTCAACGTACCCGCTGATCAGGACGTCTTCTGTACCGATGTCCCACCAGCAGCCAACGTAATCGCCAGCGATGACTATACCGAAGAAGTGGAGCTACTGTTCAGCGAAACGCAGACCACCACGGCTGATGGCATACTCATCACCCGTACCTGGACGGCAACCGACGACTGCGGTAACACCAACTCGGCCAGCCAGGAAATACTCGTGGTCAATAACGACTTGAGTGCTTCCTTCAGCTTGGGTAGTCCAGTCATCGAATGCAACAGCGATAACAATCGCCTGGGCGTATCGGTGATGGGCGGCACCCCGCCTTATAGCTACCAATGGCAACTCACTGATCCGCTGGAAGATGGCTATATCACTACGGATCCGACGAAAGCCGGTATCCTGTTTACCATGGGATATATCACACAGACCTTCAGCGTACTCATTACTGATGATAACGGCTGTGAACTACTGGCCGCCATTACCGTAGTGTGTGACTTTGAGGATGACGAAGGCGACTTCTTGGTCAGCGGTGAGAACAACAACTCCGAACTGAGGGTTTATCCAAACCCCGTTACGAACTACTTCCAGATCCGCGCAGCGGAACTGGTGGAACAGGCGGTGACGGTAAGGCTGTACAACTTGTGGGGCCAAGAAGTGATCCGCACTACGATCGACTACTGGCCACAGGATGGCACACAAATTAATACTTCTTCGCTACCAGCTGGCACGTATCTGCTGCATTTGGAGCAAGCAGGAAAGGCTCCGCTGGTACGAGAGATTGTGATTCTGGATTAACGTACAGGCCTGAGGTAAAACTCCCGTCATTTAATCAGAATATTTGGGCGCGCATTCCAACAGGAGTGCGCGCTTTCTTTATTCTTAGAGTTCAGTAGGCTGTGCGCTAAGACACCGGAGCATCTAAAGGACTACCCGAATTCATAGAGTTATGGGCCAACAGAATTAAGGTAGGGCAAAACCTTATTCATAATCTAGTTTTGTGGCATTCAACAATAGTGCACTTTGTTCTAACCCCCTTACAGATTTAACACCAACTACCTATTAATCATTTTTTAAACCCTATTTAATGGATTCAAGTTCTAACCGTCTTAGGGGAGCCTCTGCCCCTTGGCATTCCCTATTCTATCGCTTTCTCTTTTTTAGTTGCGTTCTTATTTTTTCCTCCACGCTTCATGCACAAATAGCTACCTGGACCTTTGAAGGTGAAGTAACTACTGCCACCACAGTAGCACCTAATGTGACTGCTACAGCTGCCGTATTCGGTCCGACTGTGGGAGGTATTTCTTTCCCGGCGGGCAATGGTAGCACCGATGCTTACTCGGGTAACAACTGGCCTCCGGGCGGTATCGCGGGTGATCGCTATCTAGAAATCAGCGTTGAAGCCGATCCTTGCTACAAACTAGACATTACTGGTATTTCTTTTGATGAACGGCGTTCGAGCACCGGCCCTACCGCCCTGGCTGTAGTCTGGTCGATAGAGGATGACTTCCTACCTAACGCAGCCTATGGTGGCAGCTTTGGAACCCCTATTCCTGATAATACTTCTTGGCGCACGCAGACTTTCATGGAGACCCTGAGTGAGTCTAAAGTGATCTTTCGGATCTTCGGCTGGAGCGCTGAAGGCTCCTCCGGTACCTGGCGTTTTGACAACATTATAATCGAAGGCACTACCATTGCCGATATGCCACCAGAAGTAAGTTGTGCTAACTTCACGCCAACCTTTGACGCTCGCTGCCCTGATGATGTGAGTGCTAACGTACCCAGTGGCTTTTTTGGTCCCATACCTGAAGATGGCATCGTCTCTTTAGGCTTGGGTTTCCCGGGTTCGGTTTCCTATAATCTTGATCTGAACTCCTGTGTGACCGATGATAATTCACCATTGGATGAGCTCGAAATACGCCTTGCTTCTTCTACTCTCGGTACCAGCGACGGGTGCAGCCAGACCCTTACTAACACCTACGAGATAAGCGACGTTTGTGGCAATATTTCCCCGGATCTGGTGACCATCGAAGCCACCTTTGAGGATACAGAGGCGCCAACCGTTAGCTGTTCAGAATATACGGCTATCCTTGAGGGGTGCCCAGCAGGCATTGGTCCTAACACGCCAAATGGGGAGTGGATTGCTATTCCTGCTAGCGGCACTTTCCTTGCAGCAGCTGGTGGCAGCTTCATAACTGAAGTGGACATCAATGGCTGTGTCGACGATAACTGTAGCAATTTGGATGATTTGGAGTACACTCTACTTGACTCCTATTCCGAAGATTTTGAGCGAAACTGCCGAATTACCATAGTCAACGAATTTAGCATTCGTGATGCCTGTGGTAACGTAGCCGATGAGCCAATTGTAGTGAAAATTACGATTGAAAACTCCAGCACCACTCCACCGCTTATCAGTTGCCCTGCCGACCTCACGGTAGCATGCGGCATGTCTACAGAGCCTGAAGATACCGGTTTCGCTACCGCAACGGATGATTGTGGCGACCCCATCATTACCTTCGAAGATAGCTTTGACCCTGGCTGTAGCACTAGTACCGGTACCATTACCCGAACCTGGACCGCTACAGGGGGATGTGGTAATGTGAGTACGTGCGAGCAGTTTATCACCATCGTTGACAATACTCCTCCCGTAGTGACTTGCGCAGACTTTACGACGACCTTTGACAATGGGTGTCAAGGAGATATTACGCCAAACGTCCCTTCCGGTGGCTTCGCCAGTATTCCCGCTAATGGCATGATTACTGTCGGTTTGGGCATCAGTACAGGGGCTAGCTTTACGCTGGACCTCAACGGCTGCGTCAGCGACGATTGTACCGACGGTTTCGACGGCCTGGAGATTTCTCTGGTTAGTTCCGAGGCAGGTGATAGCGAAGACGGAAGCAACTGCGGCAAAACGCTAACTAACACCTATAGCATCAGCGATGCCTGCGGTAATGTGTCAGAAGACCTGGTGACTATCGTTGCCACCTTCACGGATACAGAGGCACCCATCGTCACCTGCGCTGAGTTTACGGCTACCTTTGAAGATTGCCCCGTCGGACTTGGTCCGAATACCCCTAGCGGGGACTGGTTCCCCATACCGGCGAACGGTATTTTCAGATCAGCCGTTGGCGGCAGCTTTGTCATTGATGTGGATGTCAACGACTGCCTTAGCGATAACTGTAGCGACCTTACCGAACTAGAGCGCACCCTGTTAGACTCCTACTCCGAAGACTTTGTACCCAACTGCCGCATTACCCTGGTCAACGAAATTGGCATTCGTGATGCCTGTGGCAACGTAGCCGATGAGCCTATTGTGGTGAAAATTACGATTGAAAACCCCAGCACCACTCCACCGCTTATCAGTTGCCCTGCCGACCTTACAGTAGAATGCGGCATGTCGACAGAGCCTGAAGATACCGGTTTTGCTACAGCGACAGATGACTGCGGTGGTCCTACGATTACCTTCGAAGACAGCTTCGATCCTGGTTGTAGCTCTAGCACTGGCACAATTACCCGAACGTGGACCGCTACGGGAGGATGTGGTAATGTGAGTACATGCGAGCAGATTATCACCATCGCCGACGACACAGCACCTCTATTTGACCTCACCTGCCAAGTAGATGAAACCTTTACCACTGGTAATGGTGATAGCTGCCCACTGGATGCTACAATTTCACTAAGTGAAGGTGATGAACTTACCGTCAACGATGGCTGGACTGTGGGTGGAATAACTATTCCATCACTCAGTGGTTGTGTCAGTGACAACTGTACTGCGGATAATGATTTGACTATTATCGTTGATGATATCACCATTACCCATATTAGTACTTGTAGCCGTACTATTACCGTCACCTTCCTGGCGGATGATGGCTGCGGCAACATCTCTGACCCTTTCGTCTGCAACTATACTTTCGTCGACGATACGGCTCCTGTATTTGATCTGACTTGCCAAATCGATGCCGTATTTATTACAGAAGATGGTGACGTTTGTCCAGCGGATGCTACGATCTCACTGAGCGAGGGTGACGAACTGAGCGTCAATGATGGCTGGACCGTTGGTGGAAACGCTATTGAACCTCTCAATGGGTGTGTCAATGATAACTGCATTGCGGATAATGATTTGACCATCGTTGTTGATGACATTACCGTTGTTGATGACGGTAGTTGTAGCCGTACCATTACGGTTACTTTCCTGGCGGATGATGGTTGCGGTAATATCTCCGATCCCTTCGTGTGCAACTACACCTTCATCGACGATACGGCTCCTGTATTTGATCTGAGTTGCCAAGTAGATGCCGTATTCACCACAGAAGAAGGTGACCTCTGCCCAGCAGATGCTACGATCTCACTGAGCGAGGGTGACGAACTGACCGTCAACGATGGCTGGACCGTGGGCGGAAACGCTATTCTACCACTCAGTGGCTGTGTCAGTGACAACTGTACTGCGGATAGCGACCTCACAATTACCGTTGATGATATCACCGTTGTTGATGACGGTACGTGTAGCCGTACCATTACGGTTACTTTCTTGGCGGATGATGGCTGCGGAAACATCTCCGATCCGTTCGTGTGCAATTACACCTTCATTGATGATACGGCCCCTGTATTTGATCTAGCTTGCCAAATTGATGCCGTATTTACTACCGAGAATGGCAACGTATGCCCAGCCGATGCTACGATTTCACTGAGCGAAGGCGATGAATTAACGGTCAACGATGGCTGGACCGTAGGAGGTATTCCTATACTCCCGCTCGCTGGCTGCGTAGGTGATAACTGCACCGCTGATAATGATCTGACGATCACCGTTGATGACATCACTGTAGTGAACGATGGAACCTGTAGCCGTACAATCACCGTTACCTTCCTGGCGGACGATGGTTGTGGTAACGTTTCTGATCCGTTCGTTTGCAATTACACCTTTGTGGATGATACTGCCCCAGTTGTAAACTTCAATGGCATTCCCAACATGGGTACCTACGTAGTGGAATGTGATTTACCATCCACGACTTGGGATCCGCTCATTGAAACAGCCGACCTAACGATCAGCGACAACTGCTCGGATATCGATTTTGCTGGTATCACCGTAGAGCTGACGCAGCTTTACGATGGGCCATGTACGAATAATCTGCTCACCCGTTGGCAGCAAGTATGGGTGGTACCAGACGTTTGTGGTAACGAAACTACCTACACCCTCTTTACTGAAATTATTGACACTACGCCTCCCGGCTTTACATCTGTCCCCGATGATTTGACCGTCGAGTGTGATCAAAACATTCCGGAGAGTGATGTAGAAGCTTTTGACTCTTGTTCGGAGATCATTTTTGATTTCGTGGAAACAAGAACCGATGGTAACTGCCCCTACAATTACACCCTTACGCGGACCTGGACCGCCACCGATGGTTGTGGTAACGCCAATACCGCAACACAGGTAATCACAGTGGAGGATACCACCCCACCCGAAATCATCTTTACCGAGGGTTACTTGAGTGAATACGCTCCTGGCGATGAGGTGTTCGTTGAGTGTAGTGAATACGGTAATATTTCGCTCTTAATTGCGAATTCAGCCGCCGCCAGAGACAACTGTAGCGGACAAGTACCGACTACCTACACCTTTGAAGATCGCGGCAATTTCGACTGTGCCGAGTTTGGTTACTCTGGTCACTTGGTAAGCACCTGGACGGCCACCGATGAATGCGGTAATACCAGCGTAGCAACCATCAATTGGTTCCTCGTTGATCAATCGCCACCGGAGTTCCAAGGAATACCAGCGGACATTTGTACCGATGAATTGCCACCGGTGCCTAATGTACAGGCGGTAGACGACTGTGAATTTGCCGTACTTGAATTCAGTCAATCCGAACCGATTGATTGCGAGGGCGGACAATACATTGAACGGACTTGGACTGCGACTGACATTTGTGGTAACACCGCAACGGCGACGCAGCAGATCACCCTAAGCTCAGGCAACGGCCCCACGATTGATTTTGATTATCCAGGACTTGGTGATGTGATGGATGGAGACCTGGTGCGTGTCGCAGTAGATTGCGGTGTCTCTTTCGATGAAACCTTGGCAGAACTAGAAGCCGCAGTAAGTATTGAAAACAATTGCAATAGCAGTAATACGGAAGTTGGGCTAGCGTTAGTAGGAGAAGGTGATTGTACGGTAGATGGCTACCTAGCCCGTTATCGCCTCAGCGTAAGCGCGACGGATGTTTGTGGTAACACCTCTACTTTCGGATTACTAATTGACCTGGTAGATGAAACGCCTCCGGTAGTAACCAGTCCTGAGGAAATCACGATTGACTGTGGTATGGAAGTACCCACAGTCAAGGCTACAGATGAATGCGGAGATTTAAGCTCGATTACCTTTATGGATAGCACTCCCATTGAACCAAGCTGTGCTGACGATCCACAGGTATTTGAGCGCGTCTGGACCGTCACGGATCTCTGTGGCAACAGTACTACTTTCACACAATTGATCAGCGTGATTGACAATACTGGCCCGGTATTCCTGGATGTACCCGCAGATGCCTGTGAAGACGAAACAATAGATGGACCAGTAACCGCTATTGACGAATGTACAGGCAACGAAGTGGACGTACAGTTTAGCGAAGTCATGAGCACCGAAGCCGGTTGTGGTGAAGTTCTCACCCGCACCTGGACGGCTACCGATGCCTGCGGAAATACTTCTACGACCACGCAGCAGGTATTCTACGCCGATGAGGTAGCGCCAAGTATTGGCTTTAGTCATCCTTTGCTGGCCAATCTCGAAAGTGGAGACGAATTCTTCATTTCGGTGGGTGGCAATTTAGGGTCACCAGAAGATCCATTCTTCTTTACCGCAGCGGACGTAGAAGTTTCGGACAATTGCGCTAGCAATTTACTAGCTGAGGTAGCAATCACCAGCAGCCTTAGCGATGATTGTGCAGCGGACGGTTTCCTAGCAGCCTACGAATATATCTGGACCGCCTCAGATCCTTGTGGTAACGCCACGGAAGCAAAACTAACGGTCTACTACATCGACAAAGGAAGTCCTGACTTCTTTAATGTCCCAGCAGGGATTGAGGTTTTCTGTGATAATGTTCCAGCACCGGTAGCACCGATTGTAAGTGACGATTACGACACTGACGTGGAAGTCACCTTCGGCGAGACACAAACAACAACCCCAGATGGATTGCTGATTACCCGTACCTGGACGGCAGTTGATGATTGTGGCAATGTGGGCACTGCATCTCAGAAAATCCTAGTGGTCGACAATACCCTGAGTGCTGAGTTTGTACTGAACCCAGCGGTAGTGGAGTGTAACTCGGATGATAACCTGCTTTCGGTCACTGCCAGTGGAGGTAATCCTCCGTACAGCTACGAGTGGGCTTTAAGCTCGCCACTGGAAGACGGCTACATCACTTCCGATCCGACCCAGCCCATTATTCTGTTCACGATGGGCTTCATTACACAAACCTTCACGGTGACGATTACGGATGCGGAAGGCTGCCAATTGGTACAATCTTTCACGGTAGTATGCGACTTCGA
>JBCBEC010000061.1:0-41068 GCA_038528965.1 Bacteroidota bacterium
TATCGCAATTACTAATAAGATACTCGCAGTCCGGTGCTGTAGTAATAAATGGGCTCATCCCTGAATATATAATCGTAGTGAGAATCGATATAATGAGGGAGGGCGCAGCGGTTAAAACCACTGCGCCCTCCAATGCGCCTCAAAAGCCAGAATAGTACCTTTACAACAGGCCTTTGAAGTAAGTCACAAATTCCTCCACGGGCATAGCGCCCTTATCACCCTCACCCTGGATACGAACAGCTACGGAGTTGGCCTCCGCTTCCTTCTCACCGACGATAAGCATGATAGGAACACGCTTCAATTCTGTATCGCGGATCTTACGACCAATGGTCTCGTTACGAGCATCGATGTAACCACGAATATCGTGAGCGGCTAGTTGTTGTTTCACCTCTTCGCAGTAGTCGTTAAACTTATCGCTAATCGGAAGAATAGCAAACTGCTCCGGTGCCAACCAAAGGGGAAACTTACCCGCCGTATTCTCAATGAGGATACTGATAAAACGCTCTAGAGAGCCGAAGGGCGCTCGGTGGATCATTACCGGACGGTGCGCCTTATTATCGGCACCGATATACTCGAGCTCAAACCGCTCGGGTAAGTTATAGTCCACCTGGATGGTACCCAACTGCCAGGAACGGCCAATGGCATCCTTAATCATAAAGTCGAGCTTGGGACCGTAGAAGGCAGCCTCGCCTAATTCAGTTACTGTTTCCAAGCCAACTTCCTTAGTCGCCTCAATGATGGCACTTTCTGCTGCCTCCCAGTTTTCCGCAGAACCAATGTACTTCTCCGGGTTTTCCGGATCGCGCAAGCTAATTTGAGTTTTAAACTCGTCAAAGCCCATCTTCTTGAGGATCGTTTCCGTTAGGTCCAATACGTTAAGAAACTCGCCCTTCAATTGTTCCGGTGTACAGAAAATATGAGCGTCATCCTGAGTAAAGCCACGCACCCGGCTTAGGCCGTGCAACTCCCCACTCTGCTCATAGCGATAAACCGTACCAAACTCCGCGATACGCAAAGGAAGGTCACGATAAGAGTGTGGACGATGAGCATAAATTTCACAGTGGTGTGGGCAGTTCATTGGCTTCAGCAAAAACTCCTCCCCTTCGCGTGGGGTATTGATCGGCTGGAAGCTATCTTCCCCGTATTTCTCGTAGTGACCGGAAGTCACGTATAGTTCTTTCCTGCCAATATGTGGCGTTGTGACCATCATGTAGCCACGCTTCTCTTGCTCCTCCCGCAGAAAGTTCATTAGGCGTTCGCGCAGTGCGTTACCCTTGGGTAGCCAGATCGGCAAACCAGAACCCACTCGATTGCTGAACATAAAAAGTTCTAGTTCAGCCCCAAGCTTACGGTGGTCGCGCTTCTTAGCTTCTTCCAAAAGCTCCAGGTATTCCTTAAGTTCTTTCGCCTTAGGAAAGCTCACCCCGTAGATTCGGGTCATCTGGGGGCGGGTTTCGTCACCTCGCCAGTAGGCGCCCGCTACGTTCATCAACTTGACCGCCTTGATTGCCCCTGTGTTGGGGATGTGTGGGCCACGGCAGAGGTCGGTGAAATTTCCTTGGGTGTAGAAAGTGATGCTGCCGTCTTCGAGATCCTCCAGGAGTTCGAGTTTGTACTCGTCGTCCTTTTCTTTGAAGTAAGCAATGGCATCGGCCTTGCTAACCTCTTTGCGCTGATACTCGTTCTTTTCCCGAGCCAGTTCAATCATTTTCTTTTCAATCGCCGCCAGGTCATTGGTACTTAGCACGCGATCTCCAGTATCTACATCGTAGTAAAAACCGGTCTCAATAGCTGGCCCAATGCCAAACTTTACGCCTGGATAAAGCGCTTCAAGAGCCTCGGCCATGAGGTGAGCCGAAGAGTGCCAGAATGTGGCCTTGCCTTCTTTGTCCCTCCAGGTAAAGAGCTGTAGGGTGGCGTCTTCAGTAATGGGTAGATTGGCATCTACAACCTCATCGTTGACTTTAGCGGAGAGCACATTACGTGCCAAACCCTCACTAATGGATTTGGCCACGTCCATAGCCGATGAGCCGCTCTCCACTTGGCGCACCGAACCGTCTGGTAAAGTGATATTGATCATATCAATAAATTGTAGCCACCGATCGCGCTGGAGGGCAAGTGTTCTACAACAACACTAACTCCCAACCCGCCTTTATCGAAGGCTTGTTATGGATTAAGGCGCAAAGGTAGAAACTACCTCTACACTAATGAAAAACCGTACGAAAATTTCAATATCAATTTCAATCAACATTTCAATAGCGAATACCTCACATTACAATTGTGTTAGGGAGAACTACGGGTTAGGAAGATGATAAGTTCCATTATTAGGTTACGATTTTATAGGATTAGTCCTTATTCAAAAGTGGTTGAGTGTAACTCTCCTGCTGAAGAGACCCATTGCAATGCGTCTTTACATCAATGGCCCTAACTACCCCATCCTCCCCTTTATCAATCTGTACTTATCTTTAGGACATAGTCCCAAACGCCCTCCTTCTATTCTATCAAACGAGCAATTATGATCAAGCAAAATGGTACTATCTGGTGGCTGTTCTGTGCCTCAACGATTCTTACTCTAAGCACTCCCTTGAGCGGGCAAAGCACCTTGTCCGAGGAAGAGCAGGAAATTATCACGCAAATTGAAGAACGAGGAGTTCATTACAGTGATATTGCCCAACAAATTTGGGGCTGGGCAGAATTGGGTTATCAAGAAAAACGGAGTTCAGCCTTACTACAACAAGAGTTAGAAGGAGAGGGCTTCACCATCGAGCGGGGCGTAGCCGATATCCCCACAGCCTTTATCGCCAGCTATGGTAGCGGAGCGCCCATCATCGGCGTATTGGGCGAGTTTGATGCCCTGCCCGGCATATCCCAAGCCGCCGTGCCATATCCGCAAGCACAGGAAGGATCGGCTAACGGGCACGCTTGTGGCCACCATTTATTTGGTACTGCTTCCGCTGCTGCGGCAATAGCTATAAAAGGGTGGTTAGCCAAAACGGGGACTTCTGGAACTATTCGCTTCTATGGCACCCCAGCCGAAGAGGGCGGAGCCGGTAAAGTGTATATGACAAGGGCCGGCCTTTTTGACGATGTAGATGCCGTACTACACTGGCACCCCGGTGACGGCAATAGCGCCGACCCTGGTTCTACGCTTTCCAATATGTCGGCCAAGTTTCGGTTTCGTGGCCGGTCATCACACGCCGCCGCCGCTCCGCAACGGGGGCGTTCTGCCTTGGATGGTGTGGAAGCCATGAATTACATGGTCAATCTGATGCGCGAGCATGTAGACGAAAAAACCCGAATCCATTACGTCATCACCAATGGCGGTGCAGCCCCCAATGTCGTACCCGCTTTTGCAGAGGTATTCTACTATGTCCGCCACCCCGACCGCGCTGAAGTGAAGCGACTCTTTGATCGACTCGTCCTTACCGCGGAGGGTGCAGCCACTGGTACCGAGACCCGCATGAAATACGAAGTCATCCACGGCTTGTATAACCTCATGCCCAATTCCACACTAGCAGAAGTGATGTACGAAAACTTACAAAAGGTAGGTGGAGTAGAATATGACGAGGCTGAGTACGTTTTTGCAGATAGTATCCTACAAACCTACAAGCGTCCTGGCATTGAATTAGCGTCAGCCGCACAAGTTGGGGAATTCCAGCCTAGTCCCGGCGTCTACCCCGCCTCTACGGATGTGGGCGACGTAAGCTGGGTAACCCCTACCGCGGGCTTGCGTACCGCTACCTGGGTGCCCGGCACAAGCGCCCACTCTTGGCAAGCTGTAGCTGCTGGTGGTATGAGTATTGGAAAAAAGGGAATGCTGGTAGCCGCCAAGACACTTAGCCTGACAGCCATCCAATTGTTTAGCGCTCCGGATATCTGCGACAAAGCCCGGGAAGAACTTGAAACACGTACCGGTGCCGATTTTGAATACGAAGCATTGATTGGAGATCGGAAGCCGCCTTTGGATTATCGGAATTGAAGGCTCGCTGTGCTCGCGGTATAAGCTCGCTTGCAGCTCGCGGTATAAGCTCACTGCGTTCGCGGGGGAAGCTCGCTCACGCTCGCGAGGGAGTTCGCCTAGTGGCTCACGATTAATGCTCACTCCGTTCGCGATAAAAGACTCGATTATGACTTATGATCTGCTAAGGCGCTGGATGTATTTCTCAATACTGCTTGGGGTAAGCTTATTGCTGGCTTGCGAGAAGGATAATCAGATTGTCGAACAGTGGGAGAATGGGGTGATCAAAAAGGAATTAATAGCAGGGGTCGATAAGTTTCTTGTGAGGGACTTCTATGAGGATGGCAGTCTAAAATCGGAAGGCTTTGTTGGGAAAGATACCGTAACCAAAAATGGGGAGTGGATTTACAAGTCTGAGCAGGGGAACACAAGTAGAATTGTCAATTATGTAAATGGTAATCGTTGGGGGACGTATCAATTCTTTCATCCCAACGGAGCACTGGCAAGCATTGGAACGTATGACGAGTTTGGTACCGAAAATGGTGTATGGACCACCTTTTATCCAGATTCGACAATGGAGTCTACTGGAAAGTATAAAGGGGGGAAGAAAATAAGTCAGTGGCGGTATTACCATGATAATGGGACGATATCCATAAAAGAGGACTATTCTACCCAAGGAGATGAGCTAGTCAAGTCTATCCAATATGATGAATACGGGGTCATTCACAACATTCAAAATTATACCGACGGTTTTTTACGAAGAGAGCTACTAACCGGCCAGGATACCGTATTGGGTGCGAAGGAAATACAGTATTACCCCAATGGAAATAAAGAAATGGAAGGGTACAAGCTTGGCAATCATTTGGTAGGAAAGTGGCACTTTTGGTACAGCTCAGGCAACAAGTATGCCGAAGGCGAATTTGCGAGTGAACCCAGCCAATTCGACGGTTATGTCTGGCAAAGTTATTACCCCATTGAAGAGCTCCCCATCAATCACATTCTTGACGGCATTAGAATTGGTAAATGGAAATACTGGAAAGAATCCGGCAAAGAACTTGGATACTGCAATTTCAAGGTAAATGATCGGAATAAAAGCATCACCTGCTCCTGTAGAATAAGGTAAAGAGTAGAGGGTAGAAGGAGGCAGGTGCGTATTTCTATTCTATATATCCGCGAGCAAAGCAAACTATTCCCACGAACAAAGTGAGCTTAAACCGCGAGCGAAGCGAACCTAAACCGCGAGCTACAAGCAAGCTTATCCCATGAGCAAAGCGCCCCCAAATCGCGAACAAAGTGAGCCCCCCTGTAACCTTTTTCAATTTCACCTTGTCTAATCGGCGTTTGCATCAATTATTATTGAACTGGCTTAAAGTTTTCCTCTGGATTGCGGCCTAATGCCTTGTTTCTCCTGAGCTTCGTCTTTTTCTCGTCGCGTACTTTCCAAGTATGCTCCTCCATTAGCGACTTGTCAGGAAAAACAGTCCATTGACCTCATCTGCAGACCAATACTTTAAATCAGTTCATTGAACAAAACCCGACTTAGAAATGATCAAATCACTGTTATTCCGCAAGTACTCCTCCTTCCTTCCCTTTTTGTTGTTCTGCTGTTTTAGCCTTCCGGCCCAATCTACCATCAACACGGTGGACGGGCGTATTGTCAAGACCTCAGAACTGGACGCTTACCTAAAAAACACCATTGAAACGCTAGAAATCCCTGGCCTTTCCATTGCTATTCTCAACGACAGCGAAATGGTATACCATCAAGTTTTTGGTGTGCAGCAGGCCGGGGGCACAGCGCCCGTCGATCAGCAAAGCATTTTTGAAGGCGCTTCTCTTTCCAAACCCATCTTCGCCTACTTTGCCATGAAGATGGTGGACCAGGGATTGCTAGACTTGGACAAACCACTACACGACTATTTACCTCATCCGGCCATTGTAGAAGCATCGCAGGAGGCCTATAAGCGCATTACGCCACGCATGGTATTATCACACAGTACCGGTTTCCCAAACTTCAGCGAAGGTCAACCCATTGAACTCGCTTTCGAACCGGGCACTGATTTTTCTTATTCCGGCGAAGCCTACCAATACCTGGCAGCCATCATCGGTCAGCTGAACGGGGTGGGATGGAAAGATAAATTCAACGCCATCTTCGCAGAGCAGGTAACCACACCACTGGCCATGGAACACACTTCTTTCCTTTGGAATGATTACCTCGCCGCGCATAAAGTATACGGGCACAACACAGAAAACCAGCCTACCGATAACGGCTTGGGCGGTTGGAGCGGTAAGACCTTTAACTCCTTTTCCAGCATCCATTCTGAGGCAGCGGAGTACGCAAAGTTCATTTCCGCCATGCTAAAACAAGAAGGACTCAGTGAAAAAGCCTTCGCTGAAATGCTGGCCACCCAAAATGCCTTTTCCGACACGAACGAACTTCGCGAAGAAACAGGTCAAACCGGCTGGGGATTAGGATTTGCTCAAAAACCAAGTTCGCATGGTCTTATGCATCTCCATGCGGGAAACAATCATGACTTTCAGGCTTATACCATGTTTGTTCCGGAAACGGGCTACGGCATCGTGCTATTCACCAACTGCGGTAAATTATTAGAACTCCTTGACCAGCTGGAAACAGTTCTAGGAGAACAATTTTAAACAACAGACTTATGGAAGACTTATCAGAAATCGTAGGTGGACTCATCATCGTCAGTGGGCTGGTCAGCATCGTCTACTTCATAACAAAGTACAACTATCTCACCCGTAAGGCGGCTATAGAACACGGTAACGAACCCAATCAGGCCAATCAAAGACTGCGTTATCTAGAATGGGGCTGTATTGCACTAAGTCTAGGTCTAGGACTACTCGTGTCCTCGCTGTTTACCCTTATGAGCCTTTCCGAAGACACACTGGATATGATGATGTGGGGCACAATATTGATTTTCGGCGGCTTTGGATTATTGGTAGCTCATTATATCCGCAACCGCTTTGGAAACCAATAGGACCAAACCGGACATAGCATTAATTCGACAATTCGTCCAGCGCAAGGATGAACAGGCTTTCGTTACCCTGGTGAACCGGTACAAGGACCTCGCCTTGTCGGTAGCTATTTCAGTACTGAAGGATAAGACTTGGGCAGAGGATGCCGTGCAGGAAGCCTTTGTCAAAGTCTATCATTCCCTACCGTCCTTGCGCCGGAAAGCACACTTCAAGACCTGGTTCTACCGCATTGTAATCAACACTTGCTACAACGAGCGAAAACGCAGGCGGATAACGATGGAATACGGTGAGGCTACGCAGCCGGAAGCCACGGCGCCTCCGCAACAAAACAAGCTACGCAAAGAAGATCAGAAGCATTACATCAATCTCGCGTTGAAGCAACTCAAACCCGACGAGGCGCTGGTCCTCCGCATGTTTTACCTCTTAGAATTGCGGATTAAGGAAATTGAGCGTGCAACGGGCTTTAGTAAAGCCAAAATCAAAGTGGATTTACACCGTGGCCGGCAGAATATATCGCAAACTTTACGCGCCCTACTGGGGGCAGAAATAGAAGACCTCTTATGACAGAAAAAGAAGAACAATATTTAGCGGACTTACTCAAGAAGAGTACAGTAGAAACCAGTGAGGATTTTACCGATCGACTACTGGTGGCAGTACGGCAATCAGCAGCGCCGGTGAAGCAAAGTGTATCACCTAAATGGTGGCTGGTGTCCTTGTTTTTAATCGCTGGTGGGCTGATCCATTTCTTAGTATTTCGCATGTTGAATTCAGCTTCCAGTGCGCCAGTTTGGCTTCCTCAAGGGGGGCTAGCGGCGAAGGTGATATTTTCCTTGGTGCTACTGCTTTTATTGAACACCACCCTTCGCTTAAGCGTGCAAGAGTGGCCTCTGATCAGTGGAGAACAACGGGAGTAAGACTTAGCTCCCGTTGTTCTAGATTTCCTACCTACTTAGGAAGGAATTGGCGTATCCAATTCCGCTAGGGAAGCTTCTATTTCACTTGAAGACAACTCGTGCTTAGTAAGTTTACCCGCAAAGTAATCCTCATAGGCCTTCATGTCAAAGTGACCATGACCGCACATGTTAAAGAGGATAGTACGTGAAACGCCTTCCTCTTTGCATTTGAGGGCCTCCTGAATAGCTGTCGCAATACCGTGGTTGGCTTCCGGTGCGGGGATAATACCTTCTGCCTTAGCAAAAGTTACGCCCGCCTCAAAGACTTCGAGGTTATCGTGTGCTCGAGCTTCAATCAACTTGTCTTTCAGTAACTGACTCACAATTACCCCTGCTCCGTGATAACGCAGCCCTCCGGCGTGGATCGGTGCTGGCACAAAGTTGTGGCCAAGTGTATACATTGGCAAAAGTGGCGTCATCCCCACTGTATCACCAAAGTCGTAGCGGAATACGCCACGGGTCAGCTTAGGGCAAGACGCAGGTTCACTAGCAATGCAACGGATATTCTTTCCTTCTTCCAAATTCATCCGCAAGAAGGGAAAAGTCAAACCAGCAAAATTGGAACCGCCGCCAAATGGAGCGATTACGATATCTGGCAAATCACCCGCCATTTCCATTTGTTTTACCGCCTCTTGCCCCACTACGGTCTGGTGTAGAAGAACATGATTAAGCACACTACCCAAAGAATACTTAGTATGATCATCAGTAGCCGCGCGTTCTACGGCCTCGGAAATGGCAATACCCAGCGAACCAGGCGAGTCAGGGTCACCAGCGAGTACCTTACGGCCAGCCTCTGTTAAGTCGGTAGGGGAAGCATAAACTTTGGCACCCCAGGTATTCATCATGAGCTTGCGGTACGGCTTATGGTGGTAGGATATTTTCACCATGTACACCTCGCACTCAATATCGAAGAGGTTACAAGCATAACTTAGTGCGCTACCCCACTGGCCGGCACCGGTCTCCGTCGTAATGCGCTTTACGCCCTCTTGCTTGTTGTAGTAAGCCTGGGCTACCGCCGTGTTCGGCTTATGCGATCCACTTGGGCTTACGCCCTCGTACTTGTAGTAAATCTTGGCGGGGGTGTCCAGTGCTTTTTCAAGATTATAAGCTCGGAAGAGCGGAGTAGAACGCCACATCTTGTAAATGTCGCGCACTTCATCCGGAATCTCCACGTACTTCTCCGCGCTAACTTCTTGCTTAATCAGTTCCATCGGAAAAAGCGGAGCCAGTGCTTCAGGTCCGATGGGTTCTCTTGTACCCGGATGCAAAGGAGGGAGTGGCTTATTGGGCATATCCGCCACAATGTTGTACCAATGCTCCGGAATCTCATTTTCTGAAAGTAAAATTTTGCGATTCTTCATGGCTATAGTAGATTCGTTTACTGATGTCTTAAAGTACTCACGTAAGTTAGTTGTTAGCACCGACATAAAGAACAAGATTGGGCATACCGCCCCGCACGACTTACACAAGAATGACAAAGCACTTAAGCGCCAATAATAATTTCTAGAATTGCCGATTTCACAAGATCTAACGTATGCCTAACGTACCTACTCAAACTCCATACAGCACCACCGTCGCCTCTATCTCTGAACTAAAGGAGTACTTGGGGCTGGAAATTGGTCTTAGCCCCTGGATTACGATCAACCAAGAGCGCATCGACCAATTTGCAGAGACAACGGAGGATCGGCAATGGATTCATATTGATCCAGACCGGGCCGCCCAGTTTTCCCCTTTTGGCAGCACCATCGCCCACGGTTTTCTGGTTTTGTCGTTTGCTTCAAAAATTGTCTACGACACTTACCAGATCACCAACGTAAAAATGGGCCTCAATTATGGTTTAGATCGAGTACGATTCATTAATCCAGTACGAGTCAATTCACAAATACGCGGAAGGGTACGCCTGCTGGACTTGGAAACGCTGCCCAATGGCGGTAAGCTCAAAGTGGAAATCACCTTTGAGATTATGGGTGAAGAAAAGCCGGCCTGCGTGGCGGAGTTTATTGGAATGGTGTTTGTGTGAAATTAGAAGTTAGAAATAGGAAATTAGAAATGAATACATATTGAGCACCAATCATTTTGTACTTCATCCCTATCACTTTTAAAAACCTTATTCTCTTGAAAAATCATCTCCGCAAGCAATACCAGGATTATCCAGACGAGAAATTAATCCATATCCTATCGGAAGATGGCAATGCCTATTCCGAAGATGCGAAGGCTATTGCCGAAGAAATACTAGTGAACCGAGGGTATGACATAGAACACCGAGAAGAATTAGATCAGGACCCTGCGGCTTCACTCGACGAAATGGAACGGCCAGACGGGCTCATCCAACAGGATATTTTGGTCCGAGAATCGGAGCATGGCGTTACGGGAAGGATCAATTCCTTAATTGATAACATTGAACAGCAAGAAGAGCGACTGCAGCGTGATTGGTCAACAGAGCTGCAAGTACTTTCGGACGAAGAATTGATTGCCCAATACACAGAAATACTGGCACCGTTTACCGAAAACACTGGCAGCAAACTCAAAGACCTGAGCCCAATTGCCGAAATGGAATTGAGAACGATTATTGCCGAGGTGAGTTCCCGCACTTTAAACCTGCCAGCCATCCTGGCCGCCACCCATAAAAAGACAAAAGACAGTCTGAATAAAATGACCCTCAAAGAGGGAAGAAAGAAACAAAACCTCAACGTTCCACTTGGATTAGTATTGATCCTGTTCCCGGTTTTAGTCTTTGCAGCAGGGGAATACCACAGACTATTATTGGTGCCCCTTATCATAGGTTCTCAGAGATTCTATGTTGGTGCACAAGCAATGTCGCAAGCGCGCGCGAAGCTACTGTAGCCTGAAGTTTAGACCAGAGCTTGTGCAGCACTAAGTGTTATCATTTTCCGTGGTTTCGATAGATTTTATTGCCCATTCGAGTGGATCGCCAAAGCAGGAAGCCTATGAAAATAGTGAACGCTGCGAAACCATTCATCAATTGATCTTCTCCTGACTGTTGAAACAGGTAGGTAAAGCTTGCTGCCGCGATCAGTAAAACAGTATAACTCAACTGCTTTAATCCCTGATAAACAAGCCTACTTCCCTGTCGGGTATCCACTGATGCTACATCCAGTTGCCCGCGCCGTGCTTGGCGGAGTACTCGCTGTAGTTCACCAGGAAGTTGCAAAACATCCGTCGCTGTATCACGCAATAGGCGGGTAACAAAGGTGACCAAATCCCCCCGGTCTCCCAATACAAATTTTTGCACGTATGGGCGTACCACCTCCAGTGGGTTTAGCTGTGGGGCCAAAGTCATATTGATCCCAAGAAGTAAGGTAGCCATGCGGTTTAGCAACACAAATTCTTTTGGCACCTGCACCGTAGAGGTCACTCCACTAATACCAATATTCTGAATCAACTCAAAAAGGCTATTATTGAAGGGGTCCACTTCAATATTCTTAAAGTTGAGGCCTTCTAATTTTATCTCTTGTTGTAGGAAGTTGCGCAAGGCATCAATCATTTGCTCTGCCAGCAACTCCGCCTCTCGCCCCGGAGCCAGGAAGCCCATTTTTCGCGAAGCTTCCACCATACTGCTGACATCGTTTTTGACCGCAGCCTCGACTAACTCGGAAAGCCCCTCGCGCATTTGCGGCTTTAAGCTTGCAACAGCACCAAAGTCCAATAGTACGATTGTTCCATCTTCTTGCACCAGGATATTACCGGGGTGAGGATCGGCATGATACAAGCCATCCTTGAACACCATCTTGCTGTAGACCGTTAGCAGCCGACGGGTGATTTCTTCCTGGTCCACGCCCCATTGCTGCAGTTGAACTACATTACTGATTTTCACGCCAGACTTCCAAGTCGTAGTCAATACTCGCTTTCTGGAATAAGGCAGATGTACATCAGGCACTGATATACCTTCCTGGTCCGAAAGGTTGGTCGCAATCACTTGCATGTAGTTAGCTTCCTGCTCAAAGTCCAGCTCCTCCTCAATCATTTGCCGGACCTGAGTGTAAACATGATCCATACCCTTGATCTGGAACCACCAACTGACAATGGACTGTATCCGCTGAATGATTCGCAAATCCACCTCAGCAATCGCTTCTATATTCAGATGCTGCACCTTCACCACTACCTCCGTGCCATCCTCTAAACGAGCCCGATGTGCTTGACCGATTGAGGCCGCAGCAAGCGGTTCCCGGGAAAAATCTGCAAACAGATCTTCCGGTTCTTTTCCCAGTTCCGCCACTATCCGTTGCCGCACTTGCTCGTAAGGGCGGGCCGGCACCTGATCTTGTAAACTATCAAGGGGGGCTTGAAATTCTTCCGGTAGGAAATTGGTAAGAATGGACAACAACTGCCCCACTTTGATGAAGAGCCCCTGTAGCTCTAAAATGGCTTTCTTGACCCGCTCTGCACTCCTGATGTGTAAACTAGTGATTCGCTTCTCGAAATAGGCCTGCCCAAAAAGGCGCTTGCACAAATAGAGCCACAAATAACTGAATGCTACTCGAGCAAATACACTATACGCCTTGCGAATACGTTTTGACGGGGAATGGAGCAACGGATTCTTCATAGTGCAGGAAGGTAGGTGTTAATAAAGAGTACTCAATAACTGATCAACCACTAATATGATACCGACCAGATGGCTACTTCTTGCTTTTGTAATCATCACCTGGAGTTGCCAGGCAACAAAACCAGCGATCAATACCCCACAAAGAACGCTAAAGTCTATACAACTTGATAGTCTGGTTGTGGAAGACCTGAGTGAAGACATGAGTAGGCTCTCCACCCAGGTGGATGAAATCTTCCTCTTAGCCTTCTGGCACAATGATAGTTTGATTCACGCCTTTCGACAAAGTCCAATGCTGGAGTTCAGTAAAGCCAATCCCGTGCATCCCTTAAGCATGCCCTTTACCGCTACTTCAAGCAATGACCGTCTCAGCTGTTTTCTCATTGAACTAGACGAAGAACAGTTATCTGGACAAGTAGGTGAGCTCTGTTCCCAGGCTCTTTTTGCCCCCAATTTTCCCCAGCAGTTCAACCAAGAACGTTTAGATAGCCTCATTGGCGATGATGACTTGCTGGGCATGCAATCCATTAGACCTTCAGCAATAGAAGCCCCTCAACGATTGACTTTCCGTGGGCGGCAGTTGTTTGATCCGTTTGTGTATCGTTTGTATTGGAGTGTGGCTAAAGAATAGTAGCAATTGCTAAACGCCCAACGGCTGAACTATGTAAATCATCTCCAGGACGAAATGTTTCCATACGATCATACTGCTTACCATTTGGCTTAGTATAAACCTCTATGCATCTCATCGGGATATTTACAATCCAATACTCAGCAATATTGGCAGCTGCATAAATCGGCAATTTGATATCACGATCTTTTTGCAAAGTACTATCTGACACTTCGATTACAAGAAATACATCCGGTGCAAACGGATGATGTTCACGATAGGATCGGCGATTGACAACAGCAAGATCAGGTTCAGGCTCGGACTTGCCCAAGGTAATGGGATTTTGAACCCTTATTTTTTTATCCGAATCAATGTGCGTTAGGAGCCACTCCATCAAATTATCCACAATGTCAGCGTGGGTAGAATTGATTGGGCTCATATACACGATTTTTCCAGCCAACAGTTCGACAGTATCTGCCTCGGTCAACAAGCCAGTCTCTTGCAAACGGTGGTATTCTTCTACACTCCAGTGTTTTAAAGAAAGACCCGATTCATGAGACGTCGCTGTCGCCATATGTCCTAGAATAATTAATTAATACATCAATAATATAAGCAAGAATAGACAAGCAAACAATACCTACTCCAATTTCCGCCCCAAAATAGCTGCTGCTGCTACACGTGCAGTAATCACACAGCCACCCAGGAAAGTACCTTCTAAGGAACGGTGCCCGTGCATGCCTCCACCACCGAAGCCAGCCGCTTCGCCAATAGCATAGAGGCCTGGAATTGGAGCTTGCTGCCCTTGTGCATCTTTCTCTGTGAGGACTCGGCACTCCAGGTCTGTTTGAATCCCACCCAAGCTTTTGCGGGACAGGATAAACTCGCGGATCGCTACGAAAGGTCCTTTTTTAGGGTCTCCAATTTTGGCCATATTGCTGGTGCGGGCTTTATCGCCACGCCATTTTCGAGCGTGGTGAATACGCTGTTGTTGCTTATCGGTATAGGGTGGGCCTTGTGTAATACTGCGATCATAATTCTCTACAGCTTCGCGTACTGCTGCTAGCTGTACATCATTTGTGCCCTGTAGGGCATTCATTTTTTCCACCAGTTCCTCAAGTGTATCTGCCACAAGTACATCTTCGCAATCGTTGATCACTTTGCTCACTAAGGGCTTATTACCTAACAACACTGTTTTGAGTACTTGGAAGAACTTCTTATCCCTAAAGGCGGGGTTGTGCTCAGAGCCAGAAATGGCAAACTCCTTGAGCATGATTTTGTAGTTCAAGACCTGCCAGGAGTACTTTTGCTCTTCCTCACAAATACGCTCCACGAGGTAGCGGGTATCATAGGCGGTTATGAGCGGTTCTGGCCCCATGCGCTCACCGCGATAATTGAGCCATACTGCAGTCTTGCAAGGCACCAGGCTCAAACCATGATCAGGCTTGCGAGGGGCATAATGGCGGATACCAGCCGCGTAGTTCCACTGCTTATCTAAGTTGACTATATTACCCTTTATCGCACTGGTAGCCTCGTGCAAGTCACCTTGTGCGTATTTATGTGCACCATTTAGGATCACCTCTGGCGGCGTTCCCCAAGTGGGATACCAGTTTTCCTTGATCTTTTGGATATTGCCATTTATGCCGCCCGTTGCTACTACCACTATCTCCCCACTAGCGGTAAACTCTTCGTCGCTTCCCTCTAGTTTTCCGCGTACACCAGTGACGCCATCCTTGCCCCCTAGTAAGTCCGTTACCCGATGCTCATATTTGATGTCTACTAGATGATTATTCTTATGTCCCCGAAGTCGCCGATTGAATACTTGGGTAAGTTCCCAGCCGGTCCCCCATACCATGTGGAAACGAGGCACGCTATTACCATCATTATTTAGCCCCCGCTCTGCCCAATTCAATACCCGAAAGAAATCCAACCCGTTGCGGCGCAGCCAATGATAGCCATGATCGGTACAGAGGTGAATGTATTGCTCTGCCCATTTTTTGCCCCAATATTCTTCTTCTGTAAAGTCAGCAAAAGTAAACCAATCACGCATGGCCAGATCGATACTGTCTTTGATGCCGTTGCGCCGCTGGTGCTTGGTATCGACAAAGAACATACCGCCGAAGGCCCATTTGGCTAAGCCGCCCAGTTGCTCTTCCACATCTCGATCAATGAGGAGTACGCGTTTGCCTGCCTCCAGCAATTCTACGGCAGTAACAATACCGGCAATTCCGGCTCCGACAATGATAACATCTGCTTCGTAGTGTAGCTTGGCTGGCATGGATGAGAAATTTCAGCCCAAGATCGGAAAAGTAAATTAGTTGAATTGGTTGCGTTAGTGAATTTCGTTATGCCTTCGGCACTAGTTGGTGGAATTAGTTGGAGAGTCGGCCGGAGACGCTAGGGAACAGTTGTAGAGGACGCATTGCAATGCGTCCCTATGCAACATTACAATTCCTTACGCAAACGCGCCACCGGAATACCCAGCTGTTCCCGGTACTTAGCCACGGTACGGCGGGCAATATCGTAGCCCTTTTCGCGCAGGATATCCATCAGCTTCTGGTCGCTGAGAGGCTTGGTTTTGTTTTCGTCGTCGATGATGTCTTTGAGGACATTTTTGACTTCGGTGGTAGACACATCCTCACCATCGGTGGTGCTGAGGCTTTCGGAGAAGAATTCCTTTAGGCGGAAGGTACCAAACTCGGTTTGTACAAACTTGCTGTTGGCCACCCGGGAAATGGTGGAGATATCGAGCCCCGTAATGTCGGCAATGTCCTTTAGGATCATCGGCTTGAGGCGCTTCATATCACCCGTACGGAAAAAGTCGTACTGGTACTGCATGATGGTGTACATGGTGTTGTACATCGTCTGCTGACGCTGGCGGATAGCATCAATGAACCACTTGGCTGAATCAATTTTTTGCTTGATAAAGACCACCGCTTCTTTTTGCTCCCGATTGCTCTTGCCTTGTTTACTGCTATTCCGATAGGATTTCAGCATATCCCGGTACTGATCACTGACGCGTAGATCAGGTGCATTGCGGGCGTTGAGCTCCAGCTCTAATTCGCCTTCCCTAGTGTAGATAAAGAAGTCAGGCGTAACATACTGTGTTGAACGCTGATTACCACTGCTATAGCCGCTAGCTGGCTTAGGATTAAGTTTCAGGATTTCACCGATGGCATCCCGCAGTTCTTCCTGGCTCAGGTCGAGCTGTTTCTGCAGTTTATCGTAGTGCTTCTTGGTAAAAGCATCAAAATAGCGCCGCAGAATGTAGCGGGCTCGCTTTAGGTTAAGCAGTTCCTCATCATCCAGCTCACTCTCCTCTTCCAGCTTTAGCGCCAGCTGCAGTAGCAAGCACTCCTGGAGATCGCGGGCACCTACTCCCGCAGGTTCAAAGCGCTGAATTCTTTCTAAGAGGCCATTGATTTTCTGCTCGTCGGTGAAAATATTTTGCGAGAACATCAAATCGTCTAAAATCGCGCTGGGGCTACGTCGGAGGTAACCATCTTCATCGATACTGCCAATGATCTGCAGGGCAATAGTGTGCTCTTCTTCACTGTCTAAGCGAAGAAGGCCTAATTGTTGTTCTAAATACTCGTGAAAACTCTCCTGAACGGCTAAGGGAACCTGTTTATCCTCTTCGTCTGGACCGTAATTATCAGCGCGCAACTTGTAGGACGAAGGATCATCATCAATGTAATCTTGCAAATACTCATCCAATTCAAAGGCTTCCTCACCTTCATTATCACTTTGCTCCCCGCTTTCTACAAGATTATCCTCCTGATCCACCCCCTCTTCTAAGGCCGGGTTAGCCTCTAGTTCCTCTTTGATCCGCTGCTCTAAACTGACCGTCGGCACCTGCAGTAGCTTCATGAGCTGAATCTGCTGCGGCGACAGCTTTTGTAGCAGTTTTTGACTGATCGTCTGTTTGAGCATTACGGTTTTCTTGAGGGTACTGTTCCCCTTACATAGGATGACTAAAATTACACTTGTTTACGACTGCGCGCAAGTTTTGTTTAAAAAATGGAACGATTTTTGTTGAATGTAGTTCAGCCTTAATGTTTTACGCTTGCATTAAATTCCCCCTACCGTCGTCATCTACACAAAATCCTGTACTTTTAGTGCTCGTCAAACCTGCCTACGTGCCAACTTGCTTGGCAGGTAGAAACCAATTATTCGACGATAACTTAGTGCCATTCCTAGACAAGGTAAAACCAAGCGTTTCATGACTACTATCCCCGACAAACTACATGCCCTCCGTTCTGCCATGCAACAGCATCAGCTGGCAGCTTATTTGATTCCTAGCAGTGATCCCCACCAAAGCGAATACGTAGCACCACGTTGGGATACTCGTGCCTGGCTCTCTGGCTTCACCGGCTCAGCAGGGACCCTCATTGTAACAGACTCGGCAGCGGGGGTTTGGACCGACTCTCGCTATTTTATTCAAGCTGAAGCTCAACTTGCCAATACCGGAGTGGAGCTACAGAAACAACGTGTCCCCCACGCTCCCGAACACGTAGAATGGCTGGCCAACACCTTGCAGTCCGGTGATCATTTAGGATTCGACGGTCGGGTCGTTTCGCTGAGTCAAGCTCGTATGCTGCGTAGCAAACTACAAACGCGCGGCATTCACCTGGAAGCTCGGTATGATCTGCCCGGTAAAATTTGGACTGATCGCCCAGGAATGCCCAAAAGCGAAATTTTCGATTTCCCCCTTACTTATGCCGGCGTCAGCAGAGAGGAAAAGCTGAGTCAAATTAGGGCTTGGCTGGAAAGTCAGCAGGCTAATGCTATTCTATTAACCGCACTGGATGACATTGCCTGGACACTAAATATCCGGGCCAGTGATGTAGACTACAATCCTGTCTGTATTAGCTATTTGATAGTGGATCGTGAGGGTGCACGCTGGTTTGTGGGAGAAGACAGAGTAGACGAATCGCTCCGTCGCGCTATGGCCGCAGCGGGCGTGCACATTATGGGCTACGATGCCATAGATGGAGCTCTACAGAATTATCCCGCCTCCCAGAAATTAGCAGTGGACCCAGCGGGCATTAGCTTCTACCATTTTGAGCTGCTGGCTGGCAAAGATGTAAAAGAGGCAGGTAGCCCAGTTACCGCCCTAAAGACCATCAAGAACAAAACTGAAATCAAGCACTACCGCCAAGTCATGCGCAAGGATGGAGTAGCACTCTTACGGCTCTTCCGTTGGCTAGAAGCAGAACTGGAACAAAGGGGTGTAAGCGAAGTAGAAGTGAGCGAACGCCTGGCCGGATTTCGGGCAGAACAAGCGGCCTACCACGGTGAAAGCTTTGGGGCTATTGTAGGCTACCAGGGCAATGGCGCTATCGTACACTACCGCGCCGAACCCGATACTTGCGCCACCTTACAAGCCGAAGGCATTTTGCTACTGGATAGTGGCGGACAATACATGGATGGCACTACCGATATTACCCGCACAGTTGCCTTGGGCCAACCAAGCGAAGAACAGAAGCGTCACTTCACCCTGGTATTGAAGGGTATGATTGCCCTGAGCCGTGCCAAGTTCCCGAAAGGAACAGGAGGTGCGCAGTTAGATACTTTGGCCCGCCAATACCTCTGGCAAGACGGCCTCAACTATGGCCACGGTACCGGTCACGGCGTTGGTTTCTTCCTCAATGTGCACGAAGGACCACAGGGATTCGCCACCAGCGCCGTTACCAGCAGAGGGCGCACCGCTTTTGAACCAGGCATGGTTACTTCTAATGAGCCCGGTTTCTACCGCACCGATCATTACGGTATCCGCATCGAAAATCTAGTCCTTTGTGTAGCACAGGAAAAAACCGACTACGGACAATTCTACGGTTTTGAGGAACTCACCCTCTTTCCAATTGACCAGTCCTTGATGGATACCAGCTTACTTACCAGCACTGAGATAGCGTGGTTGAATACGTACCACCAAAAAGTCTGGGATGAGCTATCACCGCTCCTCGAACAAGAAGCGGAACGGAAGTGGTTGCAGGATCGTTGTAAAGCTATAAACTGATTCAATAATTATGCAAATAACTGTTGCTGACGCCATGGCTCGCCTCCAAAACGAGGAGAGCCCCTTTCTTGAGTTATTTACCCACGGAAGCCTCGCCGTGGAAATCTATCAACCAGACAAAGTAGACCTCCAGCAACCGCATAGCCGCGACGAAATTTATGTTGTGATTGCCGGCAGCGGCACCTTTTTTCTCGATGGAGATCGGATGCCTTTTAAAGCCGGAGATTTTCTTTTCGCGAAAGCGGGAATCGAGCACCGTTTTGAAGACTTTAGCGAGGATTTTGTAGTGTGGGTCTTCTTCTACGGACCAGAGGGCGGCGAGCAAGCCTAACCCAACCTTATCATTCAAAGACATCCAGATTATGCGTATCCTTCCCTTTGCTTTCCTGTTAATCCTTGGCTTGAGTATAGCCACCACAGCTAGTGCTCAAATGGATGAGTCCAAACGCTTTGTTACCCAGCACCGCATCTCCATTGGCAAAGTCATGCGTGGCTTTACAGCGGTAGCAGAAGAAACTATTCTTCCTAACAAAGAAGGGCAGCCGGCAGCTAGTATTTGGTCCACCAGCTATTTATTAAGTGGAGTAGCGCAGCCCAGTAGTCGCCCAGTCATGTTTGTCTTCAATGGTGGGCCAGGCTCGGCTAGTGTTTGGTTACATATGGGGCTTTTCGGCCCTAAACTGGTACAAGTAGCCAGTGAAGCCGACGAAGATGATGGCGCACCACCCTACCCGCTCATCAACAATCCTGACAACCTACTGGACTTGGTCGACCTTGTATTTATCGATCCGGTTGGGACCGGCTACAGCGTGGTGCTTGACGGCGGTAAAGAAAGCGACTACTGGGGGCTCAACGAAGATGCTGCATCTATTGCTCAGTTTATTCGCCTTTGGGTGGCTAAACACCAGCGCTGGAATGCGCCTAAATTCATCGCGGGTGAAAGCTTTGGCACTACCCGCGCCGCTGGTGTAGCTCGGGCCCTGCACGGTGGCGGACAGGATATGGCACTGAACGGCCTGGTGCTTATTTCGCAGGCGTTAGACTATACAGGTTCTACGCCAGAGCCCGATAACTTCATCGCCTATCTCACCTACCTTCCTACCATGGCGGCCACAGCCTGGTACCATAAAAAAGCAGGTACGGGAAAAACCTTGGAAGCATTTGTAGAGGAAGCACGTCAGTTTACTTACGATGAGTATGCCCCGGCCCTGCTCCGAGGCAGTACGCTTAGCGAAGCGGATCGAAAAACAATTGCCGGCCGATTGGCTTACTTCACGGGTTTGGAAGAAAGCTACATCCTCCGTTCCAACCTACGTGTGGGTGCACGCCGCTTCCGCAAAGAGCTGCTCCGCGAGGAAGGACTAACGGTGGGTGGCCTGGATAGTCGGTATGCCCTGGAAGAATACGATCAAACCGCGGCTCAACCCAGCCATAGTGATGCGGCCAGCGCTGCTATCTCCAGTGCGTATACTGCGGCAATGCAGCAGCATTTTAGTCAAAACTTAAAGGTGGAAATGGATCGTCCCTACCTCACCTCCAACCGCTCCCTCTACCCGCAGTGGAAGTGGCGGCCAGTACCAGAAGACAAAGGCTGGGAGCCCTCCTATGTAAATGTGGCACCGCACCTGAGCTGGGCCATGCGTACCAACCAAGAGATGCAGGTAATGGTGGCCAATGGTTATTACGATCTAGTTACTCCATTTTTCGACGCTGAGTACACTTTCCATCGCCACGGCATACTAATGGATCGGGTACAAATGCGTTACTACGAAGGAGGCCATATGATGTATACTCGCCAAAAGGAACTAACGCAACTCAGTGCAGATATCCGGTCTTTTTTAATGGGCTGCTTACAACAATAAGCACTACCTTTGAGTGTACCACGTAAAATAAGCATGCCCAACCCTGTTATTAAAGTATCTGATATTGCTACAGTCGTTGCAACATCTAAGCGTATTCCAGAATTTATCAACCCGCCGGCAGCCGTAGAATACGAGAAACGACTCAATGGCGTACCTCACCTTATTTTAGTTGCCTTTGATGGTGATCGACCAATAGGATTCAAAGTTGGCTACGAGCGTGACGGGCACTTCTACTCCTGGATGGGTGCGGTTTTGCCCAGTTATCGTCGCCGTAGCATTGCACTACGGCTAGCCGAAAAACAAGAAGAATGGGCACGCCAGCAGGGCTATAAATCAGTCACTTTTAAGACTCGCAACCAGCATAAAAACATGCTGCTCTTTGCGCTCAAGCGCGGCTTCAATGTAGTAGGATTTAAAGAAAAAGGTGATGTGCTAACCAACCGAATCATACTGCGGAAGGTTCTATAATTCATAATGTCCTTAGTCCGGCGTATCTTTGCGCCCTCTTCCACAATCGAACTAACTTATGCGGTATTCTATACTATTTTTCGTACTCCTTAGCAGCTTTGGAATGGCCTGTGCTCAGGGTGAGTTTTCTGGCGGATTCAAAGCGGGTCTTAACTTCAACAATATCATAGGCGACGAGGAAAGTGCAAATGAAATCTTTGCTACTAATACAGGCTTCCACATTGGTGCCTCCTTCGTATACTCAGTGACTGATTTATTCGGTATCAAGGCCGAGCTCATGTACAGCCAGAAAGGCACCCAGTACACTTACGACGGTCCTTCTTATTTCACCTTTTACCGCAATAGCACCGGCACTCCAATTTATGCTGAAGGAAATCGCCGAAGCGATATCAGCATTGCCAATTCTTACCTGGATTTCCCAGTATTGGTCTACTACAAAATTGGTCCGATTGAACTCGAAGCTGGTGTAAACGCCGGCATTCTAGTTGGTAGCACCGGTAGTGGTGGTATTACCTTCTCTGGCACCACCCAAGCCGGTAGTCCCGTTGCTGAGTTCACAACGGGTGTAGAGCACGCTTACTACAGCGATGAACAAGGCCTGGAAGCGGTTATTCAGGGTTCACCGGTTACCCTCAATACTATTCCAGACATTATCCAACCTTCCAATATCGATGCCTACTACGAAGCAGCGGATAATGATGACAACAAGTTCAAGACCATCGACTTTGGCTTAAATGCCGGTGTGGCCTTCTTCTTAAATCAAGGTCTATACGTTGGTGTGCGCGCGAATTACGGCTTAACCGATATTACCAACGAAGGTCAAGATATCAGTCAGGCCGAGCTTACGCTTACTAATCAGTATATAACGAGAGATGATCAAGATCAGAATATCTCGATCCAGGCGTCAGTTGGATTCCGGTTCTAGAACTGATCTCCTCTAAAAGAGACGAGCTTCGAGAATTCCCGTGTAGATTTAAAATCTGTACGGGATTTTTTTGTCCTTTAATACGACAGTAAGACCGATTTACTCAAGGCGTATAGCTCAGTCGATACTTTACTTATTTATATTTGGGGCCTAGTTATTTTGCTAAATAAACATCCTTTGATAGCAGGTATAATTCCTGTTATTGCTGTCTAAAACCTAAGACATAATGCACGAAGAAACCCCATTGCGTGGCATCTTAACCAACGCGTTTAACTGTAGTCTTACCACTAAACTCCTGACTACCACAAAAGCAATTTCACCCCTCCTTCTTCTTCTATCTTTTATTGGTGCTCCTCTTTACGCACAAAGCAGTTTGCAAGAGCTGGCCTCCCCCAAAAAGATCTACATTGGCAACCTCATTAGTAACCCACACCTAGATGACCCCGTCAACTTCAGAGGCGGATTAGCGGATCCGCATTTGCGGGAAGAGTACAATGCAGTGGTGCTGGAAAACTATATGAAAATGTCCTTTGTGCTTCCATCTACTGAACCAGCAGATATTCACAATCTGACGGTAGAGGAATTGCGGGCCACCCTTACCGAGGATAATATTGAAGCCTTTTTAAGCAATCCAGACTGGGCCGATCTTCGTAAGCGGGGCCACGCGATGATCTGGTTTAATCAAGCGCCGAACTGGCTTAATCTAGTGGGTCCCACCTGGACAGGCCAACAAGTCTTCGATTTTTCCAGAAAATACATCCTTGCACTGGGGCAAATCTGTGGCAACAGAGTCGATGAATGGGACGTAATTAACGAGGCCATATCAGATGACTCACCCGATGGGCAACGGATATGGCGCCAGGGAACCTGGTACCGCCGAGCTAATGATGGCAGTATGACGGATTGGGGAGAAGCCACTTATGAGAACTACATCAAAATGCTCTTCGTTTGGGCTAGAGAAGCACAGCCCGAAGCGCGCTTGCACATCAATGATTACGGTATAGAACCTTTTGATAATTCCCCAGCCTCAAAGAATCGCTTCATGCGCGATCAAGCCAAAGCGCTAAAAGAATGCGGCGCGCCTATTGATGGTGTTGGATTCCAATCACACCTGATATTATCACAAATGGTAAATCCTGCTGGAGAAATCAACCAGGGTTATATAGATGCTATCGAGCAATCCATCGCTGACCTAGCTCTAGCCGATCTCGAGGTGGCTATTACCGAACTAGACATCCGCATTTGCAACAATGACCGTGACGAAGCTTTCCAGGAAGTAGCTTTTCAGGCTTATTGCGAGATGGCGCTGTCCCAACCCAATTGCCACGAAGTCTTATTATGGGGCCTTCGTGACGAGGACAACTGGATAACGCTGATCAATACGCCGCCTTTTGATGGCTGTCAGGATGCCGTAATTGTAGAAGGAGACGACTACTCCACTAAGCCGGCCTATGATGGTGTTGCGGCAGCGATTATGGCCTTGCCGGACCAGGATGACTTTGGCTTTGGTCCACTAAATCCGGGAGATGGTGCGCCAGCCAATTGCGGAGGAACGGGCAGCCTAGAGCCTGCTATTCTAGCCGTTAACGGTCCTGCAGCCGCCTTTCCGGGTGATGAGGTCACGGTTAGTGTCAACTACCTGGCCAGTGACGATCAAGATGTTGTCGTTTGGTTTCAATTGGATTCCGATCCATTCACGGTCTACACTCAGGTGATTACCGATGTAAGTGCCGGTGCCGGAACCATTGATGTGGATGTGGAAATCCCCATGGGCGTGATGCCAGCCACTTTTGCCTACCGTTACCTGGCATTTATCGCTCCCGATGGGGAAGGTGTTGATAATAGCTTTTCCACACTCATCCAAAATCGGGTTACGGTTCTAGGAGACGACAGCCAGCTGATTATTTCAAGTATGGGGCCGGAAAGTGTGAGCCCCGGAGATTCAGTAGATGTCAATGTGTCTTACAGTGCCGTGGAGGACCAAGAAATTGTAGTTTGGTTTCAGCTAGACCAGCAGCCCTTTACTACCTTCCAGGAGTTTAGACAAACAGCTCAGCTTGGTCAGAATGATATTACTGTAAAATTATTCATCCCACCTAGTGTTCCTGTTGCTCAGGATGCGTATCAGTACCAGACCTTGCTCGTACCCACCGGAGGTGGTTTTCCAGAACGAATTTCGAATATCGCCCAAACTGATATTGATGTAGTAATGGTATCCAACATCGACGAAAATGGTTTGGATGTGCTTCCACTCCAGGTGTACCCGAACCCTACAAGGGGTGAATTTACCGTACAAATCCCGGGCAGTAGTCAAGAGGCAAATCTCGTCATCTACTCTGCCCTAGGCGAAGTGGTGCAGCAGCAAATTGTGCCTTCGGGGATTGAACAGCTAACGCTCGACCTCAACGACGATACACCAGCCGGTGTATACTGGTTACACGTCCGTAGAGATGCTTCGTATTCGACGGTAAAGCTGTTGAAACAGTAACGAGAAAAGTAAATAGCGGCATCTGGTCCTTTCATCCCAGATGCCGCTATCTAAATGCAACAGCAGATTAAGTTACTCTAAGACCAACTCAAAATCAAATCCTTCACCAGCGCCTGCACATTCGGCGCCACCCGCCCTACCATCGCAATCACGGACGCTACCGTGGTTTCCTGAATCTCATCTATCGGGTAGCATTTATTAGACACTACTGAAACCACGAAAACGGGTAGACTCATATGTTGAGCAACCAGCACTTCGGGCACCGTTGACATACCAATGAGATCGGCTCCCGCGCGGTGAAAAAATTCATATTCCGCCGGTGTTTCCAGATTTGGCCCTTGCAAGCCCAGGTATACACCTTCATGAGCAGGTATACCACGTTGCTTCGCCAACTCCAGGGCCTGGGCATTCAAAGCCCGATCATAAGTATGCAACATATCCGGGAAGCGTGGACCAAGGCGTTCATCGTTGTGACCACGCAGCGGATTAGCGCCCATGTGGTTGATATGATCTCGAACAAAGACAATATCTCCCGCCTCAATAGCAGGGTTGACGCTGCCGGATGCGTTGGAAATAATCAGCCGTTCAATACCCATAAACTTCATGACGCGCACGGGAAAGGTCACCTCTTCCATGCTGTAGCCTTCATAGTAATGAAAGCGCCCGGCCATAGCAATAATAGGAACCCCGGCGAGATGTCCAATGATTAGTTTTCCCCGGTGGCTTTCAACAGTTGAGACAGGAAAATGAGGAATTTCGGCATAGGAAATTTCTACCCCTACTTCAATTTCATCTGCCAAGCCGCTGAGGCCAGTCCCCAAAATTAAGCCGTAGCGTGGCTCCAGATTAGTTTTAGCTTTCAGAAAGGTTACTGCCTCCTGAATGTGGTCGTACAGGTGAGTAGATGGCATCGTTGGTATATTAAATATGACCTAAAACAACAGTTCCCGAACACTTGCGTATCCGGGAACCGAGGAGCTTTTTATTCGTTGCCGCCCTGTTGGACAGGGGCATTAGTGCCTTGCCCTTGGGCCGGAGGCGATGCTGCTCCCGGAGGCAGGGTAGGACTCGAAGGCTGAGCGGGTCCATCTAGGGCACCACCAGGTATTTGCTGGGGCACTTCTGGCTGCAAGAAGCTGCCGAAGACAGAACGTAACTCATTTACATAATCCGTATCCCCCGCACGGGTAGCGTAAGCTACCAGCCGATCTGCTACCGCAATGGAAGCCTGGAAGTCAGTCCCGTAGCTACGTTGTAGTACTCCATCATCCAATGACATAAAGTAGTCTAGGCGCTGCTCAATATTGCGCGCGAGGATCTGCATATGCGGTTTGGCCTTATCGTAAGCATCAGCCTGTGAATAGATGCCAAGCATATAAGCAGCGTGGATATTGTACTCGAAGTTCATATCCGGGAAGGCATCAAAATACTCATCCACTAAAGCTACTGCTCGGTCACGATCTCCTTCCTCTAGCAAAGCCAGTGCGCCACGTTGCATAGCAAACTGCATGCTTTGTACGCTGGGCCCGTAGCTATGAGCAACGTAAGTATCCTCTTGGTCAAAGTTACCCCAGCGCCATTTCTCGGTCACGTTATCAAACAGAGCATTGGTATTCACCCGGCCGCTACCCAGCAAGCCATATACGTTAGTTTCACTCTCTGATTTAATGGGTACTAAACGCAATGCAAGTCCCTCCAGCTGCATGTAATCTTGCATACCGAAAAGCTTCTCCATACGCGCGGTCACCGCAAAGTAGATTGGACGATCCCAAAGATTAGAAGCAATGATATCCAGGATGGCAATTTCATCCTTCAACAATTGGGTATCGCTCACCCGTACTGGAATTCCTGGTACAATCTTAGCCGTATCTGCTTCACTTACTACCCCTTTGCGCAATACTTCCTGCTTATCTACCGGAATCACTACACGCTTAGTAGGATAGTGTGCCTCAATCACTCGGCCACTCTGGCTAGAGAGTGGATTATCTTCACCAACAAAACGGATAAAGTTTTGTAGAGACATTGGACGGTCCTGGCCACTCTGATTAAAGTAGAAGACCTGGTTACGCAACTTACCACGCAGCTGCTCCCGCGGGATCGTCATTTTGATTGGATCAGAGTCGTTGACTTTCCGACGCAGCAGATCAATGTACCAGTCTACCGCAATCAAACTCAAGTTGACCACGCGCACATCCGTACGGATATTCTCCACCTCCTGGGCGTACCAGAGTGGGTAGGTATCATTATCACCGTAGGTGAAGATGATGGCGTCTTCTTCCAATGAGTTTAAGAAGTTGCTGGCGTAGTCACGTGCACCGCTATGATCCGCACGGCTGTGATCATCGAAGTTTTGGAAGCCCATCAGCAATGGAGCAATCAAAACTAAGGCTCCAGCTCCAAGAGCGCTTACCATGCGGCTTGAGCCTAAACTACTTACCAGTGTCTGGAAAAGTGCCGGCACCGCCATACCGATCCAGATACAATAAGTAAATATGGAGCCCGCCAGTACGTAATCCCGTTCGCGGGGTTCATTCGGCGGCTGATTGGAATAGACGATAATGCCAATTCCGGTTATGATGAAGAGGGCCAGCAGCCCCATAAAGTCATTCGGTCGCTTAGAGGAGTGCCAGAACAATCCCAATAAGCCAAAGAGGAAGGGCAACATGTAGTAGACGTTGCGCGAAGGATCGTTCTTCATCTTATCGGGCAAGGCATCCTGGTTACCTAAACGCATGGCATCCAGGAAGCCAATTCCGGTAATCCAGTTACCGGCACTTTCATCCCAACTGTAGAAACCTTGCTGCCCGTTTTGGCGGCCCGAGAAGTTCCACATGAAGTAGCGCCAGTACATCCAACCCAGCTGATAGTTAACGAAGAAGGATAAGTTATCTCCCGCGCTTGGGCGTCCAGCAGGTGTCCCTTTATCCGGATCCATACCCAGCCACTGCTTGTACAGTCTTGGGCGGCCTAGGGTATTATCCCCCATCCGTGGGAACAGGCGCTTGGAACGAGAAGGATACTCTACAGATATCTTGTAATCGGTCTTTTCGTAACGATCGCCAACCAAACCGTAGCGGTCAGTTACATCCGTGGTCCGAGAGTTGGGATCAACATCAAAGTCCGGTCCGCGGAAAAGTGGGCGCTCACCGTATTGCTCACGATTGAGGTAAGGCAAGAGACGCATGGCATCACTCGGGTTATTCATATTCACCGGAGTAGCCGCATTAGCTCGGATCACTACCACGCCAATTGTGCTAAACGCAATGATTACCAAGGTCAAACCAACGAACAACTGTTGCAGCATCGCCTGCTTGCGCTGATGCGCGAAACGGAAGCCAAAAAATAGAATAGTTCCAACGATCAGCAAAGTGGGCACAATGCCTGAGTGTGGTGGCAAACCAAAATCATTTACCATCAACAGCTCCATGCTGGTCCACAGCGTAGGAATGCCTACAATAATGAGCTTCTGAATGATTACGATAGCGGCAACACCTGCTCCGGCCGCGGCAGCCATGCCTAAGAAGCTATGCTCCTTGTATTTCTTGAAGTAGTAGAAAAGGGCCAGCGCTGGAAACGTCAGCATACTCAGCAAGTGCACACCAATGGATAGCCCCGCAGAGTAAACGGCAAACAGCAACCAACGGTCACTCTCCGGTTTATCGGGTAGTACATACCAGCGCACGGTGGCCCAAAGGGTGAGCGCCGTAAACATGGTAGACATGGCGTATACCTCGCCTTCCACCGCAGAAAACCAAATAGAAGTGGCAAAAGCAGTAGCCAGACCGGCTACCAAACCTCCTCCGGCAATAGCGTAATCCTGCGCGGTATCCGTTTCACCCTCACGGCCGACCAATGCCAGGCGGCTCAGATCAATGGTTACCCAGCTAATGAACCCGGCGGCCATAGCCGAACATAGGCCAGACATCATATTAACGGCAAAGGCTATATCCTCTGGGTTAGTGCTGAACAACTCAGCCACCCAAGTAAACATACGGCCAACGAGTAAGAAAAAGGGCGCACCAGGCGGGTGAACCACCTGTAATTTGTGGGCTCCTAGAATAAATTCTCCACAATCCCACAGACTACCCGTTCTTTCTACAGAGAGAAAATAGACGAAGGCGGTAATGGCAAAAACCAACCAACCTGTCAGGCGATAAAGACCTTTCATATAAGCTATATGGTGTCGTTTCTAAAACAAACCACAAAACTAAGAAAATATTATGGTCGCAGAACACCTTAAAGCGGTAATCAATACGTCATTCCACCTTCTCCTCCATTGGTGGTCCAAATCCATTTCCCTTCCTAATTTCAAGGCCGCACTTTTGCACCCCTCCCCATCTTCCCGTATTTTGCCCCTTGGATCCAAACTACCGTAGAAACAGCAACCTCCATTCCTCGCGAAACGTTGTATCATTATGATTAAACTCCTGATCACCAGCGCACTTATCTATTTCATCTACCGCTTCTTCATTGCTGCACCCGCAATCGACGGTAATGAACACCATTCCGATTCTCACGTCAACGAAGGCCAAAAACAACAGGCGTCTAGCCACGACGATGAGTATATCGACTACGAAGAAGTGGATTAAATACCCTTACTTTCCCGTGGGCATTCGATAAACGACGGTAGTGCGACCTCGCTGGCCATTTTCATCTTGGGCAACCACATCTATACGATAGGCACGGACCTCCCAATTGGGCTTAAAGTCGATTGTTAGCCCCCCATCCGTTCCGGTGGTTAAAGCAGGGTACCACTGACTGGGCCTTGCGCCAAAACTAGAGCCATCATCATCTCTCCAACCATGCTGTCCTTCTTCAAGTGTCATGGTCAGCGGAATCTGACTTTCGAAGCTTTCCACCAAATTAGTTGGTCCTATCGACGCAGGTGAATACTGACTTAGGGATTCCCAAATGGCCTTGCGTTGGCGATTGATTTCTAGATAACGAAAAGCCGCTGGTGAGTAAAATAAGCGCCCCAGCGCCAATCGACCCGGCGCGGGCTGGAAACGGACCTTTGCCTCCTGCGCATCTGGCAAAGTAACGATCAACTCCCGTGCTGACTGCTGCCTGGACTGAAAAACAAAGCGTCCGCGCACATCCGTTGACAGCTCTTGCCGATCAGCCGCATTGGCGATCCTAAAAGGAGTCTCCGCGAGTAATTGACCATCACTTCCCACTAGCCCTCCTTGCCAAAAAAATCGACTACTCAGACGATCCGGCGTAACGACGAGTAATGAATCGCTCGCCTGCAGGTTATCCATGCCCATCGCCAAAGACGTGCTCAGCAACTCCCAATCCGTGATACTCACCGAACAAGTGGCCTCCACCGGCCGGCCGCGACGATCTGTGACTTGAATCTGAAGATTAGTAGCTTCGCCAGGGCTGAGGTTTTCCGGTAGGGTACCAATTTGAATCTGTAACTCCTTTACGGGAATTTGCACTTCGGCTGTTTCGCGAGTAGGTTCACGTTGACTGACTTCCTCAGGGGCGATCTCTGCTTCGTCGTTGTAGATCGCCAGCGGGACCTGGTGTAGCACCCGCTCTGTTTTACGCTCCACATCCCAGGTTCGAAAGGAAAGATAATACCAAGCCGTTGATAGGCTTTGAGGCAATTGAAACTGTCCGTGCACGTGCACCTCTGCTTGCGACCAATAGTTGTACAATACGGCCTCTCCGTTCGCCGTGAAGAGGATGGATTGCACCAAAATATCTTCTTCCGCGAACTCCGGTGCCAGGTAGAGTTGAAACCCCAGGGGTTCTCCCGCCAGGTAAAAGGCTTTATCCAGATGTGTCCAAGAGGGTTGGAGACCGCGGCCCAACTGGGCCATACTTGTTTGACTGACCAATACCAACAATAGGAGTCCCAAAAACAGTCTTAAACCAGAGAATTCTTTCATTGCAGGTAATTATGGATTTGCAATTAAGGTGAACTTCGGACTAAGCTAGTCGATAATAAGTGACGTTTACAAACCGTAAGTTCACGGTACAGGGTAATTGGTACGTAGTACTTGGATTTGACTAATGCATCTTCAACTCTTTACCAAGTCTCCAATACGATGAGTTTTGCCCCGATACTCTTCATTTCAAACTAACGACTAAAGGGCAAAGCTCACTGCTAGCTAACTATTCCTCCCAGTAAAAGGGCTTGTTATAAGAAGAGCCGATCGCATCAATACAGCCGTCGCAGATCGTGATGGGTGGAAACGGTTGGTTGGTCGGAGGGCGCGGACAATGGGGTGTAAGGTTGCCCATTTCCTCCCGCGATAAGAATAAGCGTAGCGTATCCTGCTGGTAGGCCGAAAAATAGCCATACACAATTCTCGTAGAGTCGACCGTGTTGCGCAAATTGGTACGCACCTGCCCCGCCGGATTATCAAAAACGGTGCCTTCTCGCTCCTGGAGAAGTTGAATCTCTTGCCAATATTTAAACGACTCCGGACTCAATGCTTGCTGATAGGCCGTCAAATAGTACCCTTCAATGTGTTTCCGACCAATCTGATCGCTGAAGAGCGGATAGCTTTGTACGGTATCACTACTTACGGTTGTGCCATCTAACACAAACACCCGACTGGCCCGGTGTTGATTTTCCACGTAGCAAACAAAGTCCAGATCATCCGTAATGCGATAGGCATCAATAAATTCCCAGCGCAGCTGTGCTTTGGTACCCGCTGTAGTAAGCAAAGGGGTATTAATGGAATAAGCTAGGCCGGGACGTTGAGTCAAAATGCCTAAATCGCTTTCCACTTCAATGTTGACAAACTCCCAACCTAAATCGCCCTTTGGCACCAATGGCATGAGTTCGTCCCAGTCGGAAACAATCTCATTACCATCGCTCAAGCTCACCTCTACCCGGTAGCGACTTCCCTCTGGCATCGGAAAATCTGCAGGATCAAGGGTGGCCTCGTAAATAGAACTAACGGCATTGAGATCCAATGCAACACTGACTCCATCTTCCGCTACTATCCGGACCTGAGCATCCCTGACGGGGCGGTTGATATTGCTGGTGAAAAAGAAGAGCTCTTCTACCCTTACTTCCGCACTTATGGGTTCACCGGCTACAATTTTCCCTTGCACCACGTAGCCCGATTCTGGTCGCTCAGCGGGAGCAATTTCTATTTCGTCCAGGCAGCTATGCCAGCCAAACGCTCCGATCAACAGTACCAGGTATAATTTCACTTTACTCATAACCACTCGAAATTAAAACTCACAGAAGGGAAGATCGCGCCGAGGACAGACAGCCGATTAGCGACAAAGTCACGGGTTTGGTTTACACGCTGGGTGTAAAACACAGAGAAGGGATTATCCCTGCCGTAAACATTGTAAATGGTGAAATCCCAGCTGGTTTTGAAGCCTCGCTCTTTCTTTTTATTCATGGCGATATTGTAGGAGATATCTAGCCGGTGATAGTCTGGAATACGCAACTGATTCCTCTGGGTATAAACGGGTATCGTTAAGGCTCCGCCGTTAGGTGAATAGCTCACGATGGGCGCCGTAGTTGGCCGGCCACTGGCAAAAGTAAAGTTGACGTTTAAGGACTGTCGCTCATCAATACGATACTTAAACACAAAGTTGACATTATGTGGCTGGTCAAAATTACTGGGATACCATTCGTTTCGATTGATCCCAGGAACCTCCCTTTCCGTTCGGGAATAGGTATAACTCAATTGGCCATCAAAGCGCAAACCACGGCCCTTGATACTGGCCTCTACGCCATAAGCACGGCCCTCGCCTTCCAATAATTCCGTTTCCAGATTAGGATTCAGGTTAAGCACCGCAAAATCGCGATAATCCCACAGCTGGTTGATAGCTCGGTAGAAACCCTCCACCGCAGTTTCCCAGCGGTTGTTCCGGAAGTTGCGGAAATAACCCAAAGAGAAATTATGGGATAAGAACGGCTTTATATAAGAAGTGCTCAGCTGAAACTGGCTCTGCGGCGTGGGTGTATCCGTATTGAACACCTGATTGACAAATTGGGACGTACGACTATAACCGGTACGCACCGACTGCTCTGGCCCCAGCTGGTAGCGAGCCGAAAAGCGGGGTTCAAGGGTTTGATAAGATTCCACCACATCGCCGGCAGCAAAGGTTCTGGTCCCTACTACACTCGACAAGGTATAGACGCCGTCCTCGGCGTAAAGCTGTATGGTACGCGCGCCGAGATATTGATAACTATTTAGGCGTAAGCCGGCCTGTACCGACAGTTCATCAAGCGGGCTCCAGTTTACCTCACCAAATATGGCTCCCTCGAATGCTCGTTCATCCTCTAGTTCTAAACTAGGCAGCGTCGAGGTAGCTCCAGTAGGTGTTTGTTGCTGCCCTGGCACCTGATAAAGGATGGCTTCTACACCACCTACCCAGCCCCACTCATCGTTTTGCCGGCGAACCAGTTGTTTGAGTTTGTAATAGGTAATGCCCGTCTCTAAATCACCACTGCCTACACCACCTAACTCAGAACGAGTAGCACGCAATTGGTTCGCCACTAAGCTCAGTTCTGAAGTTACTTCCTCCCGCACTTGTCGAGTGTAGCCCATCTCCAGAGAGCTATTGCCGAAGTTAAAGCCAAACTCCTGATTGTAGACAAAGTCGTCGTTGGATTGATAAAGACTTAGGCTTAACTGATCTTTTTCTGTGAGGTCATAGTGGAGCAACAGATTGCCGTCGAAAAAAGCGGCTTCGCTACGACTGACTTCTAAGACATTGACACGCCGCAATACCCAGTCGGCCGAAGCAGCTCTCACCCCCAGTAGGAAAGAGCCTTTTCCTTCGGCAAATGGACCTTCGGCACTGAGCTTAGCGGTAACCGGCCCCAGGCCTCCAGCAATGCGTAGTTGCTCCTGATTGCCCCGCCGCAGATCAACCGCCAGCACCGACGCTAAACGACCACCGTACTCGGCAGGAAGGATACTTTTGTAGAGCGAAACATCCTGGACAACTTCCGGATTGATGGTCGAATAAAAACCTAGAGCATGAGAGGCGTTAAACAGCACGCTTCCTCCTTGTAGAATCAGGTTTTGATCCACCGCTCCGCCACGCACATTGAAGCCCGTAGAACCTTCGCCGATGGAGGTCACTCCAGCGCTGGTGAGTACACTGCGTACTACGTCGGCCTCTCCTAGCAAGGCAGGCAGTTCTTCTATGCGCCGCACAGAAAAAGTACTAAGTCCCGCTTGGATGCTGCTGACGTTGTCGTCATTGGCCTCCGCCAAAACGATTACTGTTTCTAGATCGGTCGCCTCCGAGCGCAATTTAATGTCCAGGAAACCGTCGCCAAGAATATCAAAACGGCGACTGAAGGTACCGTAGCCGATGTACTGGATTTGGAGATCATGTTGGCCAATTGGAACATCTAACTCCCAAACTCCGCGGCTATCAGTGGCGGTACCCAGCTCTAGATCCGACCAGTAGATGGTGGCCCCAATGATAGGTTCACCGGTAGTCGCATCAACCAGGCGTCCTACTATATTGGCGGAAGATCCTGCAGGACCAGGACTATCCGCACCGATGGTGATGATTTCATCCGGTGCTCGCCCTTGTTGTATCCGGCCATCCAGCGCTGCGTAGAACTGTTCGCGGTAGCTATCTAGCTCCGCTACTTTGTCCTTAGGTAAAATAGCAATTGCGCGATTGCGGTAGCTTACATATTTCAACTCACTTCCCTCCAGGAGCTGGTCCAATACTTTAGCCACCGCCACATTGTCTAAGTCGTAAGCTTGTGATTGCTGGGGTAAATCCCTTGCGTTGTACAGGAAGGGGATGGCATACTCTTGTTCCAGAAAGTTAAGCACATCCACCGGCGTGGCGTTTTCTATCTGGATGCGCACAGGTTGCTGCAGGAGCTGCTGGGCAAAAGTACGGCCACTGCATAGCAGCACGAGCACCATGCTCAGGAAGAGGCTGTTCCGAATCATAACTATCGAGCGTTAAAACTGTCGTAGTGTGAAAGGCGAGGCGCTTGAGTACACTAGCGGACTTGCCTCAATATAAAGGTTTATTTGGCAACAACAGCATGGAACCAGATATGAGCAATAAGTTTTCGAAAACAAACTAGTTATAAAAGCTTTAGTCTTCTGCGGTGCAAAACCTTATAGGATTACTTGCGACACCCATATGATAAAACCACACGCTATCACCAATGCTTTCACACTACTTGTGCTAAATAAACACATACAAAACTTGGATAATTAGAATTACAAAACGGGCTATTCCCGCTCATGACATTTTACCAATCCGAGACAATGTTCAGCGAAAAGGATGTCACGTTTTAGATCTTTCATACTTATATCTATGTGCGAAATAATTGTATTTGAATTCACACACGCAAACTTCAAAATGACCAAGACTGGATTCCACTCATCCTTTCCGAAAAGAGTTGTGGACAAGTGAGTAGCCACTAATCTAAATGGCTATTCACCATAAACTGCACTTAATCAATTGATCAGGTATAGACTGATCAATGTATTTCCTAAAACGCGCCGATAGTGGCAAATGTACCTGGCCTTTCGGATAGGGAAAGGCCAAATTTTAAATCTAAATGCTATGTATGTTTTTAGTTTGAGAATAGTCAAACGACTATTTCTTCTTGCCCTCGTATGCTCTCTGATTTCCTGTAATAAGGATGAAATGATGGAAGAGACTACAATGGAACCCCCTCAAATCGAATTAGACAAGGCGTCCTTGTTAAACGAGCTAACTAACCCCGAGGCCGTCAATTTTTTTAATCTAGATTTTATAGAGTTGACGAACCCTCATTTGAGTGGTGAGGCAGTAAACCATGAACTCACTGGTGCTGCAGAATCCGTATATATGGATTTTCTGATCAAGAATGGCGAACTCGACTATGTGCCCGACTTAATTCCTGAGTTTGGCTATCCAATGTGGCACCGCGTACAGGTGAGTCAAGATTTTGGCAACCATACAGAACCCATTTTAATTCCATTCGCAGATTTGGAAACGGGTAAGACTAATGGCCTAATGATTGCTATCCCCAGAGATGATGATCTTTTTTATCAAGAACACAATGTCAATCGTTCAGGCTATTACTATTTGACAATGACACGAAATGGATTAGCAGAAGAATTGGAAGATTTGGCACTAGTTCCGGACAACGTTTACGCGTTCCTATTTCACTACCTCTACTTGGATGAACAAATTTTCAATTATCGAAATGAAGAGTGGTGGGCTATATGGGACGATTATGATGGCCTGATAAGCACAGGAAACGACGGTGAAGGCTATCGCTTAGGCGGCCAAGTAACCTTCAGAGATCTATGTTCAACAACTGTTTCTTTATGTATTCCTAATGCAATCATTAGTGGTGATGGTAGTTCTGGCACACTTAACGATGAAGTTGAATTTAGAGATTGTACTTCGTTTGAAGTTGTTTATGTCTGGGAATGTCCAGGCACCAGCGGAGGCTATATTCCTGGAGGATCAACAGGCAATGGCGGAACTAATGGAGGCGGTGTAACTCTAGGATCCCCTGGTGGCTATGGCAGTGGATTAAGTGAGCAACTAGACGAGATTATAAGAGAGTGTAGTTCAGAAACATCACCCGATGTCATTGTGGATTCTCCGCAGCACTTACCCGGCAATTGTGCCGCACTTTTAGCTGCAATCGAAAACCTAGGCTACAGTACTTTACCCCCTGGAATTTGGCTAGCATTATTTGACCGTGGAGGAGCACTATTGGATGAGGCAGGTCAGGTTGACATCGGAAGCAATATAGACATAGAAGCTTACATCCTTTACCTCAACTATACGCTTTCTGGACAAACAACCCAACCGCTTCGAATTTTCAATTCTAATTATCGGCGTGTCCAGGAATTACAAAACATCTTGGAATTCAACGAAGCTACATTTCAATGGCTCTTAGACCAGTCAGTGTCTCTTAGTTTACAAGACCAAAGCGTGGTAGATGTATTAGAGGCATTTCTGGCAGACCATAGTGCTCAAAGTTGGCTGTCGTCAAGTTTTTCTACTGGGTTACTTCCTATCTGGATCGATTTATTTGACAATGAGAATGAAAGAATTCTAGCCACAAGCATACTAGAAGAGTTTTTACCAGCTTTATTCGAACTGGAGATTAACAGTAGTCTGGTTCCAAGTATCATAGCCACAATTTTGCAGGATTGGAATAATGTTAACTACTTATCCGATTTCACACAAATAAGCGAGGCCAGAGCGTTGAATGCGCAAATTGAAACAAACGCATTTATAGAAGCGGTTGATAACCAAGCGGAACCTCCTAAATCATACTTTAACCTTTATGGCTACAATGGTGTTACCCAACAAATTACTATAAATGGGCAGAGACGCTGGGTTCACAATCATTGGAACTACCCCCTAGACAGTGATGTCCACTATATCTATGATGAAGTGGGGAATACCTGGTTACCATATGAACCAAATGAAGACCAAATACCGCAGGTACATTTTATCAATGCCTTGATCGGATCAGCTTTAGAACTGGGACATAACTCACTAGACTTAGTTGGGCTTATTCCAGGTCTTGGTGAAGTTGCTGATGGGATAAATGTAATATGGTACCTAGCAGAAGGTGATAATACTAATGCTACTATTTCTGCAGCCGCGATGGTGCCGTTTTCTGGCGCTGTACCTGCAGTATCTAAATATGTACGAAATGGACTTCGCTACCTCAAGGAAGGAGGAGAGAGTGTTTTTCGATCGAGGAATGGATTAAAGTTTAAAACTCCAGAATTAGCCTCTCGAGCAATGGACAGGGTTGGGCATCTATTTGAGCATGCGCAGAATGACCTAACGAAAGCTTATCACGGAGTCTTTGATGATCCGCAGGATGTAATTGGGATAGTCGATGAAGCTTGGGAACACTTTCTATCAGGATCTTCAAATGTAATCAGCGTAGTAGGAGGAGGTACTACCAGAAAAGAGATTGTTGTAAATCTAGAAAGGAGAATTGGATGGCAAGGAGGCAGCAGTGGGGCAGGCAGCAGCCACGATTTAACAAAAGTCAAGATTATAATCGAAAGAGGCAGTACTGACGAGTTAGTCACTGCATATCCATTCTAAAATTAATACTTTTGCCTAGCTCTAGACTTACGCTAGAGTTAGGCAAAAGTCTAATTTCTCTTCCCAAATGGCAAGTATATTTTTAATAGCATCAGCTCCAGTAAAACATGTTAACAACTTACAATTCACCTTCTTAGAACCATTTCTAAAGCTCTATCTAAAATGCCCCGAGTATTATTTCTTGCTGATGGATGAGTATAAAGAATTGACAGCAATGGATGGCCAAGAAGGTGAGACATCTAATATTAGGTTGTTACTCCAACAATACATAAATAATTTGCAATTCCAACTCAGTCATTTACCTATAGGTTCTACTCTATTCTGGCCATTAGAATTACAAGATGAATATCAATCCGGATTATCATTTACGGCTGTAGAAGGAGGTTCCATGGAACTTAATTATGCTATATTAAGGGAAGGAGGATATAAGCAAAACCGCCTCGAAGCAATAACCCAGGTGTTTTCTAACAAAGAGGAAGGTAGTAAGTTGATAATGCGCAGGGAAGGAGTGGTCTTGAAGACATCTTTCGTGCTCAGCCACTTACAGACAAGCAAGTTTATTGAAGTAGGGAATGAACTTAGTTTCTTATTTCAGTAGATTGTATGACACTGTCCCTATCCACCCCCTTTTTAAGAATGTGGATTTAGGTTAATCATCCTTTTGATTCAAGTGAACTAATACTGGATAGCATCAAATCTCTATAAAAAAGTGAACCAGCGAAACTTACAAGCTTCTCTGAAGAGTATAAATAAAGTTACCGCAGTTTACTTAGCTACAATTAACCCGCTAGATGTAATGATTCCGCTAAGCCAAGCACTAATGCCCATTTTTCGTTAACTTGCAGCATTCAATCACACTCCTCCTATCAGTTGCAACAGATTGCCATTTTTGCCTCAGGAACGGGTTCCAATGCCCGCAAGATTATTGAGTACTTCGCTGATCATCCAAGCATTAAAGTCAGCTTAGTTGTATCCAACCGAAAATCTGCTCCCGTTTTGGAAATGGCCGCCGAAAATGGCGTAGCTACTTTAGTCATCTCACGCAGCAGCTTCTACGAAACGGAGGATATCCTGAAGGCGTTAGCAACTATCGAAACTGTGGTTTTGGCTGGGTTCTTATGGCTCATTCCATCCTACCTGGTGAAGGCTTTTCCGCAGCGAATTGTCAACATTCATCCGGCTCTGCTGCCCAAATACGGCGGAAAAGGCATGTACGGCATGAACGTGCACCGCGCGGTTTCGGAAGCGGGCGAGACAGAGAGTGGAATGACCATCCACTACGTAAACGAGGAGTACGACGAAGGCCAGATCATCTTTCAGGCCAGTTGCCCACTGATTCCGGGGGAAGCCGCCGAAAACATTGCCCAGAAAGTGCTTTCGCTAGAGCACCAGCACTTTGCGCCCGTGATCGAACAACTTTTAACAAATAATGATCGTTCTTAACACATTCCTATTGATACAAAAAATTACTTTCGAATTTTGTTGACGTCATAAAGCGGTAGTGACCCTTAGTGCAATCGCCGCACCCCATAGGATTCGCTCCAAAATCGAAACTTAATTTTCCTGTATGACTAAAATCGAGAACCGACAACCCACTGGAATTATGAATATTCGGAACTTATGCCTCTTGTTAATCGCGCTGAGTTTTTCACTAAGCAGCGTACAAGCCCAGGAGATGTCCTGGAGGAAACACCGCAAATTGGCCTTACAACTTGAAAAAGAAGGCGACTATTTCGCAGCCGCGGAAAACTTTCGCATGGCTTGGGAAAAGAAGCAGAGTAAGGAAGAACTCATCTACAAAGCTGCCGAAAACTACTACCGCCTCAGTGATTACCGCAACGCGGCCGAGGCGTACCAACACGTACCGGCCAATTTCAACAGCGATGCCCTCATCACGCTGAAGTATGCTCGTGCGCTGAAGCAGGATGGGCAGTACGATAAGGCCAGAACGGTCTTCCAAGAAGTAGCCGATAGCTACACCGGACCTGACCGTGCCATCTTACAAGACATTGTCCGCGTTGAGATACAAGGTATTGACATCTCACGCGACATCAGCGCTAATTTGGATCGCCGCATGGAGATTCTGCATCCTGGTATTGCCATTAATTCTGATAGTGACGAATTCGGCCCCATGCCCGTTGCGGAAGACATGATTTGGTTGACTTCCACTACCGGTGATCAGGCTCGTATCTACGAGACCCAACGGCAAGGTCGTGACTGGACTAAAGCTGCCAACCCGGCTGGATTTCCGGTGGTAGACGGTGGCCAATACGCCAACGGTAGTATGTCGCCAGACAATCAGCGTTTCTATTTCACCATCTGCAATAACGACGGCGGCTGGAAAGGCTTTAACACCCGTTGTGAGATCTACCTGACCAAGCGTTCGGCCAATGGCTGGACGGCACCGGAGCGCCTTCCTGACTATATCAACGTAAAAGGGGTTAACTCCACTCACCCCGCAGTGGCCCATACCAATGGGCAGGAATACCTCTACTTCGCCTCCAATCGGGAAGGCGGACGCGGTGGTCTAGACCTCTGGTACGTCACCCGTGACTTGGGCGTGGACAATATGGACTACACCTTCCCAGTCAACCTGGGACCAGGCGTAAACAGCCTGGGTGACGAGATCACACCTTACTACAATTCGGAAGAAGGTGTTCTTTACTTCGCCTCTAATGGCCATCCTTCCATTGGTGGTTTAGATATCTTCAAATCACAAGGCGGTGAGGTTAGCTGGTCTACACCTGAGAACTTGGGTATGCCGATCAACTCCGCAGCAAACGACTACGGCTACGTGCGCAATTCCTTCGGCTTTGGCGGTTTCTTTGCGAGTAATCGTGTATTTGGAGGTGAGAAGACCAACACCCGTAACGATGATATTTTTGAGTTCAGTGTAGGCGGTCGTCAAATCACCCTCAAAGCGAATGTGTACGACCAAGCTACCGGTAGCTTACTTAACAATATCTCGGTATCGCTCTACCAGATTTTTGATGACGGTAGCGAAAACCTTCTCATCAATAAAGATTTCACCGCGGGCAGTTATTTGTTCGAACTCTTACCCAACCGCCGTTTCCGGGTAGAAATTCAGCGCAGTGGCTATCAACCTGCTGGCTATGTATTCGCTACGGATGATCCAGCAACGGTTGCTTATGGCCAACCGCTCTTCCTACAAGCAGAAACTGGAACAGT
>JBCBEC010000062.1:0-40376 GCA_038528965.1 Bacteroidota bacterium
ATAACCTCCTTTGGTCGTGCTAATCTAGAAAATTTTCAAAGAACTTAATGAGTTGCTAAACATAGCATCTCTAAATCCTAAGAAAATGAAAGATAGAAATATTCATAGGCCGCGGCTGGCTTTGCAACAGCTGGTTCTGCGGCGACTAATTGGTCTCTTGGGGCTGGTCTTATGCTGTACTGTAGCAGTGCATGCACAGGCCATCAAACCATACCAAGAGAAACTTTCGATCAAGGAGACGGCAGTCTTAGACAAACTTCTAGCACGCGAAACTCCTTTGCAAATACGCTTTGTAACCTTGGACCAGAATGCTTTTTCTAAGAAGCAAGTAGTCCTACAACTGTTTCAAGATATTGAATTCGATTTGCGGTATTTTGATATTGGCAATACTGGTATTACTGCCGAAAGTTGGGTGGGCACAGATCCGACTAAACGAGCCACAGCTTGCTTCGTATTTGAAGGTCAGACGGTACTAGGTCAAATCGGTTCGGCCGAAGGCAACTTCGGCATCTTTCCACTAGGGGAGAAGAGTGCCGTGCACGCCATCGTGCACCTGGATACTAATTATCCACCTTGCGGTAACGATGAAGGACGTGATCATCATAAAGATGAAACGCTAGATACGGAGCACGATCAATTCTACGCTCGTGATGATCGAGGTGTTTACCACAATGATCGTATGGGAGGAGGAGAATGCAACATCAGAGTGGTAATTGGCTACACGCCAACTGCTCAAGCTTCCTCCGGTTTATCCATGACGCAGCTTGTGCAAATTGGTGTCTTGAATGCCAATACGGCTTACGCAGCCAGTGATGTGAACCAACGTATGGAGCTGGCCTACCTCTACGAAACGGATGATGATGAAAGCAACAATGCCTGCAATGATGTGAATGATCTCCAGGATAATAGCGATGCGCGCTGGAATGAAATTCACACCTTCCGTAACCTTTACGATGGCGATATGGTCGGCTTGGTAACGGGAGGCTTGTACGCCACCAACCCTGCTTGCAATCCCAATAATGGACTCTGTGGTCGTGCTTTTGCTTTCGATTATACCGATCCGGCCAATATGTTTCAGGTGACGGAGTTCTTCTGTATCCAGTTTAACTTCACCATGGCCCACGAATTTGGCCATACCCAAGGTTTACGGCACGACAATGATGGGAACAATTCACCCTTTGCACACGCACACGGATTCAATACCCTGAATGACTTTAGGACCATTATGGCGCTTAATGACACCGATAATCCTACGACCCGCGTAAACGTCTGGTCAAACCCCGATATCGATTTTCCTGGTACCACCACCGCTGCTGGAGTAGCGGGTACCAACGATAACGCGCGAGCACTGGATGATGGCGAAGCAGCGGTGATTAATCACCGTACTACTCCCAACAGCATTACGCTCAGTGAGACGATTGGTGATGACGAGTACGTGGATATGGTAGCCTTTGATATGATCACTGCCGAAAACTTTACCGCTGAGGACAACTCGATGGTCATACTCCGGGCTGGTGATAATGTTATTCTACGACCAGAATTCTTCAGCGCTATCGGAAGCGATAGCCATGTATTTATTCAGTCAGGCTGTGATGATGGATCAAGTTTGGTTGCCGAAACTGATGGAACGACTATTGACGTTCCACCTAGCGCCACGACCCTTGGTGATATGCGGCTAGAAGTGTATCCGAACCCTACGGTTGGCCTCACCAACTTGCGGTATGAATTACCTGAAGGTGGTCCCGTTAGTATACAGGTGCTGAATACCTTAGGTAATCTGATGAAAACTGTAGAAGACCAGGTTGAGAAGCCAGCCGGTGTTTATCGCCAAGTAGTAGACTTGTCCATGTTGCCCGCTGGTATGTACTACATTGCTATCGTTGGTGCAAATGACAAGCGAATTAAGCCGGTAATCCTACAGCGAGCCGCATCGAATGTAACTAAGAATCAAGATTGATAGAAAGGAGTACTGCTCTGTCCAATGAGCAGTAGTTAAACGCAACGAGGGCCGCAAGTAAAACTGCAGCCCTCGTCTTTTATTTTGCTAGCTTTATTGAGCGCTTAGTCGCGCAAAATATTGCGGCTAATGACCAGCTTTTGGATCTCGGAAGTTCCTTCCCCGATGGTACAGAGCTTAGAATCTCGATAGTACTTCTCTACCGGGAAATCTTTAGTGAATCCGTAACCACCAAAAATCTGGACGGCTTCTGTAGATACTTTTACTGCGGTTTCTGAAGCGAAGTACTTCGCCATTGCTGACTGCGTTGTCACTGGCTCGTGGGCATCCTTCAATTCACCGGCTTTGCGGGTAAGGAGCTCGGAAGCTTCGATTTCGGTAGCCATATCTGCTAGTTTGAAAGCTATCGCCTGGAACTTAGCAATTGATTTGCCGAACTGTTCACGTTCTTTGGCGTACTGCTTAGCAGCGAGATAAGCTCCTTTGGCTATACCTAGAGACAGCGCCGCGATACTGATACGACCACCATCCAATATTTTCATAGACTGGATGAAGCCATTTCCAACTTCACCTAAGACCTGGCTTTCGTGTATGCGGCAATTGTCAAAAATCAGCTCAGCCGTTTCACTGGCGCGCATACCCAACTTGTTTTCTTTTTTGCCGGCAGAAAACCCAGGCGTGCCGCGTTCTATTACGAAGGCCGTCATGCCTCGGCTGTCGAGCAACTCACCGGTACGGGCGATCACTACTGCCACATGACCAGATTTGCCGTGGGTGATAAAGTTTTTACTACCGTTCAGTACGTAGTATTCACCATCTTTCACCGCAACACAGCGCATGCGTCCGGCATCACTACCGGTATTCGGCTCGGTTAGCCCCCAGGCACCTATCCACTCACCGCTGGCTAGTTTGGGCAGGTATTTCTGCTTTTGCGCCTCATCCCCGAACATGAGAATGTGGTTGGTGCAAAGCGAATTGTGAGCTGCCACGGAAAGGCCAATTGAGCCGCACACTTTAGCAATTTCTTCAATGACAGTGATATACGCTTCGTAGTTGAGGCCGGCTCCCCCGTATTCTTCTGGTACGAGGACACCTAGAAAGCCATACTGGCCCATTTCGTGGAATAGATCAATGGGGAAATGTTGACTTTCATCCCACTCCATAACGTGTGGTCGAATGTGTGTTTCCGCAAAATCACGGGCACTTTCCCGGATGAGCAAAAGATTCTCCGGGCTAATTTCATGTTTGGTTAGGACAGACATCTATGTTTCAATTAACGATTTGAGATAACTTGGTTTCGGGGCGTACAGTATATAACTAATGTAGCCGCGCTTTTATTCTGGTAACAAACTGTCGGCGGAAGGGTTGATACCTTCAGCTGTGATTTTTGCAGTACCCCAGCCAAGGAAGTTACGCATTTTATGGTAGATTTCGGTGTTTTCGTAGATTCCACCGAAGGCTTCCGCACCCGGACCATAGGCGTAAACCGGTACCATTGCTCCAGTGTGGCCGTTAGTGGTGAACTTCGTTTTGACCCGGCCACGTTTTGATCCTTTTTGAACCGCCATACCACCTGATTCATGGTCGGCAGTAACGATAACCAGGGTATTCCCTCTTTCGCGGGCAAACCGCAAGGCTTCACCCACCGCACGATCAAAGTCCAGTATTTCTTGAATCGCTAACTTTCCCTCGTTGGCGTGGTTGGCCCAGTCTATTTGACTCCCTTCAATCATAAGAAAGAAGCCTTCATCAGTACCGCGGCGATCCAAAAATTCTGCGCCCAGACGGGTGGCATAGGACAAATAACTCCGGCCCTGGTTGACGGGTAAAGGATGATTGTCAGCGGTGAAGAAGGCAAACCGCATCTTAGGGTCAGGGATCACATCGCTTAATCGGCCATTAAAATAATCACCGATTAGATACCCCCTGGTTTGTAATTCGGCCAAGAGATCGCGATCGTCGGACTTTCGACGATCAAAATAGCGCTTACCGCCTCCAATGAGGAGATCAATATTTGACTTGCTTAAATCTTCAGCAATTTGTTCGTAAAAGATGCGCATGGGTTGGTGTGCGCCGAATGAGGCAGGGGTGGCGTGTACGATAGTAGAGGTAGCAACTAAACCAGTTGCTAGTTTACGAGCATTGGCTTCCTCCACAATAGTTTGTATCGGTAGTGTGTCTGGGCCTACCCCAATTGCTCCATTGTAAGTTTTTTGCCCGGTAGCGAACGCAGTGGCGCCCGCCGCAGAATCGGTAATGAGATCTGAAGTAGAGTAGGGTTTATGAAAACCGATGATTGGAAATTGCTCTAGCGAAAGCGGACTTGGACTACTGTACAGGGCAGCTGACATCTGCGAAAGGCCCATGCCGTCACCAATCATTAAGATGATGGCCGGTGGTGCGTCACTCAGCCGGTTAACGTTTTGTTCCCATTGTGCACCCTTTGTTTCGCCTGGCGTTTTGCAGGTACTGAATCCTCCAATGATCAGCAATAAAAACAACAAATAACAAGTCGGGTAGACAATGGCATTAGCCCTATGGTCGCTCCTGAAATTCAATGTGTTGAACTATTGATTTTTATCCTTCGTTTGCTCCTCCAAAACAGCCTAACCAGCGAGAATTCTTCTCAAACAGTCGTTTGCCAAAGGGGAGCGCATTCTATACTCTTTTTGCCAAATCCTCTTCTTGGTTAAGTTTATTTTTAGAATTTAATTCGGATTAACAAAAATTAACAATTTAAATCAGAATTAAATTTTGTTAAAAACCTAACTTTGCCCGAACTAAAACGGGGTAATAATAGTTGTACTGGCAAAACCATGTAAAATTAACAAAATCACCCTAACCAATAAAATTAACCCCATATGAAAACAAGTGTGCTGTCTTTTGCTAAACTCCTGTTTTTACTGGTCTTGTCTGGTATGACACCTGCTGCTTTGCTGGCACAGGAAGCAGAAGCGCTGTCGATTTTCGATTATATGGTCGAAAATGGCTTTGATGAGGCAGTTGTCACTACAGATTTGGAGCGATTATTGGCTGATCGTAAAGTCGAACCTACCTACCAGGATGCCAACATTCTGTTGACCAACAGTGACGGGCAGATGGAAAGCTGGGAAGTAGAGGTAAAGATGCGCGGAAAGTACCGTCGCCGGACCTGCGATTTCGCTCCGCTGAAATTAAATTTTTCCAAGTCACAACTTCGTGCTGCGGGCCTGGCGGAATTTGATAAATACAAGCTGGTGACACATTGTGAAGATGTGCGCTACCAGGCTGAGACTGCTGTGCTAAAAGAGTACACTGCCTACCAGATGTACCAAACCATTACCCCCAATAGCTACCGAGTTCATTTACTGCGGGTGCGCTATGTTGACAGTGCTGGAAAGCTGCCAACCGTACGCCGTCATGCGTTCATTATCGAAAGTGACAAGCAGTTGGAGCAGCGTCTGGGACTGAACGAGTGTAAAGACTGTTTGGCAGTGGGTCCGAACCAATTTGATCCCGAAGCGGAGAACGTGCATGCGGTTTTTCAGTATATGATCGGTAATGCTGATTTCAATATGTCAATGGTTCGTAATGTCAAACTGTTTGAAGATAAGACCACCGGCAAATTTATTCCCGTGGCCTACGATTTCGACTTTTCGGGACTTGTATCGGCTGGCTATGCCATACCATCCGTCGAATTGGGACAACTGGCAATCGGAGATCGCGTCTTCCTAGGTTTTAAAGTGCCAGATAGCCTTATTGAGTCTACGCTGGATCGCTTTGAGGCAAAGCAAGATGAACTCTTGAGCTTAATTCGTAAGCAAAGAGAATTGAGTGGGACGGCACGATCAGAATTGCGCACCTACTTAAATGACTTTTTTGACCACCTGGAAGAGCTACAGGCGGCAAGTGCCTTACGTACCTATTCGCAACTGCGCGAGAAAGCACCCAATGTGGTTCCTGCCGGAGCCGATCCCGAACACTTCGGAGTACGGCGCTAATCGAGCATTAAGATTTAAAGAGGCCCATTAATCGTAGGTGCCGCAAGAGTAGGGTAGAAGGTAAGAAGTGGATCAAATTATCAGATAGATCCATTCCTTACTTTCTACCTTTTGCTATGTTAGATACAGCCATTTTGGTCTCCAGTGACATTTCTGTACGACCCAAGCCCATCTTTTCAGCCAAATTATTTTCGGTAAATACTTTTCTGAGCTTGTGATCCTTGGTGGAGGGAACCTCAAGCCGTAGAATTTACCGATTTCAAAACTTAGTGTATTTTTAACAATAAGTTAAGTTCCTTAGGCGTAATTTTGCGTCATAAGGTTTAAGTAATCCACCTTTTCTTAGTCTTAGGCTCGCGATGATCAAATGAATTTGCGCGCCAAAGACCAAGAGAATTAACAATCCTTTGGACATAAAGATTATACCCTATGGAAAATCTAACATGTACGGCAATACATGATTTTTTCAGTAAACAATTGAATTTGAGAAAGTTATTGCTTGTTTTAGCAGTGTGCACCACTTTTGTGCTGAGTGCACAGGTGACCGCTCCCTCCGTTTTTGATCTTATTAGCGGAACGGATGTTCGGGAGATCGTTATTCGCACTGATTTGGTGCAATTATTGGCAAGCACTGAACGCGAGGCCGAGTACCAAGTGGCAACCTTCACCTTTGAAGACGATGAAGATGCCCTACGTACATTCGATATCAAACTCCGTCATCGCGGAAAGTTCCGATTACAGGCTTGCGAGTTTCCACCCTTAAAATTGAATTTTCCAAAAACTGTGCTGTTGAACAGTGGTTTATCGAAGCACGATAAGCTGAAGATGGTTACCCACTGTACCGACGATAAAAACCTGGGTAATGAAAAAGTACTACGGGAATATCTGGCGTATAAGCTGTATCAAGAGCTCAGTCCATATAGTTACCGCGTTCAATTGGTTGAAGTCCAGTACCAAGATACTGGTGGCCGCATTAGTGGATTCCGTCGTTACGGATTCATTATCGAGGATACGGACGAAATGGTTGATCGCCTAAAAGGGGAGGAGTGCGAAACCTGCACCTACTCCAGCCCCGCCGCTTTTGACTGGAAGGCTGCTGGCATACACGCTATGTTCCAGTATTTGATTGGTAATTCTGACTATAGTATTCCAGTCTTGCGCAATGTAAAGCTGGTGCAGCGAAACCTTGATCAAAAATTTGTGCCGGTAGGCTACGATTTTGATTTCTCAGGTTTGGTCGAAGCACCCTACGCTATTCCGGCTACCCACCTGGGACAGTTAACCGTGCGTCAGCGTATCTACTTGGGTACGGTGGCTAGCGATGAGCAACTACAGGAAATCTTAGCCTTATTCATCGCGAAGAAAGAGTCGCTACTAACGCGGGTCAGCCGCTTTAGACTACTTTCAACTGAGGAACGGCGCGAAATCAAGGAATACCTGCTCACCTTCTACGAGCAAGTCGAGATGATTGAGCGTAACGGGTTCCAACAAGTTTATCAGCAACTGCGTCAGGAACACCCCATGGCGGTGCCAGACGGTGGCCAAGCCGCTGACTATGGTGTGGTTGCCAGCAAATAGTGCTGGATAGAGATAGACGACGGCTTATCTTACAGTTTGCAAGGCCTTGTGTATCTTTGGACAAAAGATAGACAGCGCCTTGCAACTGCTCCAGATTCAACTCGTTCATTTTAAGAACTATGCGGGTCAGTCCGCCGTTTTTAGTCCTCGCCTGAATGGCTTGGTGGGCCAGAATGGCATGGGCAAGACCAACATGCTGGATGCTATTTATTATCTGTGCATGGGAAAGAGTTATTTCTCGGTGCGTGACCAGTATTTGGTGCAACACGGCGAGGAATTCTTTCGCCTGGTGGGGCAGTTTGCTGGAGAAGAGTGTGAAGACCGTTTAGTCGTCAAAGTAATTCCGCGACAGCGAAAAGAACTGGAGTTGAACGGTCGGATCTACGAGAAATTAGCCGAGCACGTGGGACGTTTTCCCGTGGTGATTGTGGTGCCTGATGATACCCAGTTGATCAAAGAGGGTAGTGAGGAACGACGCCGTTTTCTGAATAATACCTTGTCACAACTGGACCGGGAATACCTGCAGCATTTATTGCAGTATAATAAGATTCTAAAACAGCGTAACGCCCTGCTCAAACAGTGGGGCGGACGGATGCAGTCGGAAGATCTTCTGCTCATTTATGATCAACAATTGGCAAAGCCGGCCCAATATATCCATGCCCGACGTGCTGCTTTTATTGAGCAATTTCAGTCTCCTTTTCAAGCGGCGCATCAAGCTATTTGTGGTGGGCAAGAAGAGGTAGGATTAAGCTATCGCTCTGCTCTAACAGAAACTGCTCTAGCCGATCTATTACAAGAACGTCGTGAAAAAGATGTGGTAATGGAACGAACCACCCAGGGTATTCACCGCGATGATTTGGTATTTAAATTGGATGAGCATCCGCTGAAACGCTTGGGGAGTCAGGGACAGCTTAAGTCCTTTGTCCTAGCCCTGAAATTGGCGCAGTACCGCTTTCTTCAGGAAGAAAGGGAGGTGGCCCCCATCCTGTTGTTAGATGATATTTTTGATAAGCTGGATCCACAGCGGGTGGAACAATTGGTGAGCTATATTCTCCGGGAGGATTTCGGGCAAATATTTATTTCTGATACGGACCAGGAGCGTATTACCCGCGTGCTACGCGCGCACCCCAGTAGCGAACCTCGCCTTTTTCAGGTGGCAGATGGTACAGTTGAGGAGCAAAACCTGGTGTCAATATGAGCGATCACAATCAGACCAAGTTAAAGGACGCCATCAAGGCCATGCTGGATTATTACAAACTCAAAGGAAAATACCAGCAAACCCGCATCAAGCAACTCTGGGGTGAATTGATGGGCCCCGCCATTAGCCAGTATACCACAGATATTAAGGTCTACCGCAAGAAGCTCTACGTGCAGCTCTCCTCAGCACCACTCAAGCAGGAGTTAAGTATGGGCACGGAGAAGATTCGCTTAATGCTCAACGATGAATTGGGAGAAGACTATCTAGAGGAAGTGATTATTCGCTAAAAATGGCATTTACTTCACGTTCGAGTTGAACACCAAACTTATGCTGTACATCAGCCGCGATTTGCTGGCTGAGGGCTAATATATCCTTTGCGGTAGCACCACCGTGGTTGACAATGACCAGGGCCTGTTTTTCGTAACAACCTACCGGACCATTACGCTTTCCCTTCCAGCCACATTGATCGATGAGCCAGCCGGCTGCTAACTTCATTTTATCCTCACCTGCAGGGTACGCGGGAATCTTTACGTCCGGCAACTGCTGACGCAAATTCTGGTACTGCTCCATTGGGATAATGGGATTCTTAAAGAAACTACCTGCGTTACCGAGTTGCCGCCAATCAGGAAGTTTGGACCGGCGAATTTCGATTACTGCTCGAGCAATATCAGCGGGAGTGGGATGATCTACTTTTGCTTGTTCCAGCAGGGTAGAAATAGCACCGTAGTTGGTGTTGAGATGATGATTTGCAGTGGTGAGTTCGAGTTGGACTTTGGTGATGAGATAGCGTCCCTTTACATCTGCTTGCTTAAAAAGACTATGTCGATAGCCAAAATCACATTCCCTTAGATCGAACTGCCGGAATGTTCCGCTCTGTAAATCAAAGGCTCGCAAAGCAACAAAAACATCTTTCAGCTCTACACCATAGGCACCAATGTTTTGAACCGGCGCTGCGCCAACGGTGCCTGGAATGAGCGCCATGTTTTCTAGGCCCCCGTAACCTCGTGATAAGGTCCAAATGACAAACTCGTGCCAATTCATTCCACCGCCTACCTCAAGGACGACCGTGTCGTGCGTGCGTTGTTTGATCTCGACGCCTTTGATCTGATTGTACAGCACTAATTTATCGAGCACTGGTGGCAAAATCAAATTACTACCACCTCCGAGAATTAAGCACGGTGATTCCTGAATAGTGGCCGCATGGGTAGCTAAGTCATTTTCACGGCCAATAGGTAGCAACTGGCTCGCTTGTGAGGCTAGCCCAAAGGTGTTGAGGTGGCGAAGTGACTGATTTTCTTGGATCAAGGGACGAGGTCTTTCCCGCAAATGTAGGAACTTCATTATTTTCGCGGCCATATAAAACCAAATAGAACCATCTTATGAAAAATATCACGGTAATCGGCGCCGGAACCATGGGTAACGGTATTGCGCACGTCTTTGCGCAAAGTGGATTTCAGGTAACGGTAGTTGATATCTCGGCCTCTGCTTTGGAGAGAGCTTTGTCTACCATTACTCGCAATCTTGATCGCCTTATTAAAAAGGAGCGCCTGACTGAAGATGATAAATCGGCTACGCTAGAACGGTTGAATACGAGTACTGATATGTCCGCAGCGGTAGCAAACGCCGATCTGGTGGTGGAAGCTGCTACTGAGAACATCGATCTCAAGTTGAAGATCTTTGAGCAACTGGACGAGGCTGCACCTGAGTCGGCTATTCTTGCCACCAACACCTCTTCCATTTCAATAACCAAGATTGCAGCGGTGACCAAACGCCCGACACAGGTCATAGGAATGCACTTCATGAACCCTGTTCCTATCATGAAGCTGGTGGAGGTTATTCGCGGTTATGCGACTTCAGATGAGGTGACGGCGAAAATCATGGAACTGTCCAAGCAGTTGGGCAAAGTGCCGGTAGAGGTCAATGATTATCCAGGTTTTGTGGCTAATCGCATTCTTATGCCTATGATCAACGAGGCGATTTATTCGCTTTTCGAAGGCGTGGCTGGCGTAAGTGAAATTGATACTGTGATGAAGCTCGGCATGGCGCACCCAATGGGACCACTACAATTAGCCGACTTTATTGGTTTGGACGTTTGCTTGTCGATCCTGCGCGTACTGCACGATGGATTTGGTAATCCAAAGTACGCTCCATGTCCTTTGCTCGTCAATATGGTTACGGCAGGGAAATTAGGTGTGAAGTCTGGGGAAGGCTTCTATACTTATGGACACGGTACGAAAGAATTGATTGTCGCGCCGACTTTTGCCTAAGAAAAGTTAGTGGAGTTCTCGGAGAACTCGAAGTTCTCCGAGAACTGTGTTAAGCTTGTTACTACTTGATTCCCCAGCGGGTCAGGTACATCTCCAAGCCTTCCATAAACTGTTCCACCGTCTCTGCGGAGGTGTACTTAGAGGTTTGGCAAATTTCTTGAATATCGTTGTACTTGCTTACTTCTTCAAAGCTCGATTTTAGTCCACTCTTGAGCTTCTCCGGGTAAGTACTTTTGTCAATTGCAGTGTTGACAGCATCTAGGTTTTTAGAGACAGTCTGGTGCAATTGGGTGTAGCGGTCCTGGTATTTTTCAAAGGTTTCCGAAGCACTCAGTATTTCACGTGTTGGCTCGGCCTGTACTACAGGTGGAACCGTTTGTGCTTCCTCTTGCTGCACCTCTTCTTGTGCAGTCTCCGTCTCTGTTGTCGCGGTATCTCCAGCACATTGCCAAGTCAAAAAGCTCAGCGCAAGAAGAAAGAAGATATTTCTACGCATGGTCATACAATTTGCTGTTAAAATTAATCCAGATTGCTCAGGAATCGTTGGAATCCAGAACTGGTGGGCAAAGATAATATTTGCCCAATGATAAGTATCTGGGCTAAAATCTGATCAGCAAGTTAGCGCCCTTCCTTCTTAATCTTCGGCAATGCGATTGAGAAATGCGGGTTTAACGCCCGTTAATTCCCAATGCCCCAAAGCTATGGGGATGTTTCCGATACGATTAAGTCGGTCAAAGAAATCACGCAATTCAAAGGGCGTTTCGTCATTTTCTTTTGTTCTGGCGTACTCGCCCATGGCGTCTTCCATGAGGTATTTTCCGGTAATGTAGCTGGTGCCGTAGCCCGGTTGACGTAAATAGAGGTGCTGCTCAAAAATGAGTAGTTCCTTTTCGGTCTTCATCCAGCCGCGGGGGGTGTACTCGGAGTGAATACCTCCGGCTTCTTCCATTGTCATTTCGTTGGCGTGGGCGTAGAGTGACCCCAAACCACGCGCAGCTCTTTGCGCAATCATGATGTAGACAATTTCGCGCACGTGGGGATTATCATCGTACAGTCCAGCTTGCATGAACATCTCTTCCACAGCAGTGGCCATTCCCTCGTTGCGCGAGTCGAAGATGTTATACAGCAAAGGGGCTCTTCTAACCAGGCGAGCATTGGGTTCGGTATCCATACGCGCCAGTTCAAACCAGTGATAGAAATGGCAATACAGAGGGCGAGGATCAAAGTGGGCAGTGATCCAAAAGAAGTTGCGACGCTCTGCGGGGACAAAGCTTCCTAGGTGCTGGTTCAGGGCTGGCCCAAAGTAGTTTTTCACGGTTACGATCTCATTCTCCCGCAAGAACTGCATCAAACTTTGCGCGGCTGTTTCGGCAAGAGCATCGTAAGCTTCTGCACTTTCAGCTGAAGGCAGTGGAGGTAATTTTCGGTTGCGGTGCTCTTCCAGTTTGAGTGATGACCAGGCTCGGGCTAGCTCACGTTTGAGTACCATCACTTCATCGTCCCAATCGAGCGGTATCAGGTGTACATTTTGCAAATACCAGGTGTAGTTTTCCTTACCAATACCCGACGGGCCGTCTTTCTTGGGGGCTTCACTTTCGAGCCAGTTGGCAAGGGCGTCCGTGCTATTGATTGCTTCGGTCAGGGCTTTATTCAACTTTTGATCGTCTGGTACGCCATCCGCCTCTTTAATTCTAGCCAGGTTCTGACTTTGACGGTGTAAATCGCGAATACCGGTGATCCACAAATCGCGTGCGTTGCCCGTTAAATTTTCTTGCGCCTGTTCGTTTAGGGCGGGGATGACGGATAGGTCTTGTAGTAGTCGCTCTCTTTCGGATGAGCTTAATGGAAAAGCATAAGTCCAGATTTCGGTGGTGGCGTGGTGAGTAGGGCCTTCGTGGGCGGGTACATCACTACGGTAGGTCCAAAGTGATTTGTAGAAGGCTGGATCACGTACCCAAGGCTTAAGAATACGGTCGTTGAAGTCGTAGCCGTTCATTTCTGCCCAGATAATGTACCAGTCGATCTGCTCTGCTACAGACCAACCGGAAGTATCGATGGCGAGAAGCCTTTTCTGCAAAGCATCAAAAGTCGGCCGGCGCTTGCGAAAGGTTTCCGCGCGATAATCTGGTGCTCCCTTGTGAGTGGGAGGCATTTCAAAACTACGCCAATCCTGGTACAGGATTTCTAACAGGTTAAAATTCGGACTTTCTGCTTGTGCCGAAAGAACGTTTGCTGATACGCAAAAGGTCAGCAGGCAGAAAAACGGAATACGTAAGAAGGATAAGGGCTTGAATTGCATCTAAGTAAGCTTTACTAATGATGAATCAAAGTAGTGTTTTTTGGGGAGGCGCTGGAAAATTTCCGCGAAAAGATGTTCTTTTGCCAGAGCAAGTAAACAAGCCTTAACCAATCATGACTGCACAGATTACTGACACGATTCTAATGGTACGCCCTGCGCATTTTGGATTCAATGCGCAGACGGCTGGTAACAATGCTTTTCAGACCAATGACCCCTCAAATACTCCTGAGGATATTAGCCGCATAGCACAAGACGAATTCGATGGTTTTGTCAAAGAGCTTCGCGCGGCAGGCGTCAATGTGATTGTAGTTGACGATACAGAAATACCTTTGAAGTACGATGCCGTATTTCCCAATAATTGGTTCTCTACCCATTCCGAAGGGACGATCATTACTTACCCCATGTACGCACCAATGCGCCGGATGGAGCGCCGGCCGGACGTGATTAGCAAATTGCGTAAACGCTTTGGCTATAAGAAGCTGATTGCCTTGGAAGGACGCGAGGAGGAAGAGCGTTTTCTGGAAAGTACGGGCAGCATGATCCTGGACCGTGATAACGAGATCGTTTACGCTTGCCGCAGCATCCGTACCGATGAGGGCTTACTGGACGAGTTTGCACTGTGGATGGGATACGAGAAGGTCATTTTTGAGAGCTACGATCAGAATGGCTTGCCTATCTATCATACGAATGTAATGATGGCGCTAGGCGTCGACTTTTGCGTTATTTGTTTGGATAGTATAAGAGATGCGGTACAGCGCCGGGAAGTCACTGATCACTTGACAGCCACGGGCAAGGAAATTGTGACCATTACCATCGCGCAAATGGAGGCTTTCGCCGGAAATATGCTACAAGTTCGCGGAAAGGATGATGAGACCTACCTGGCCATGTCATCGCGTGCGTACCAATCACTCACCCCAGAGCAGATCGAACAGCTACAACGGCATACCAAATTATTGCACAGTTCGCTACACACCATTGAAACCTACGGTGGTGGTAGTGCACGTTGTATGATGGCGGAGATATTTTACTAGGTTGGGAAGTGTGGTTGTTAGATAGTTAAGAGGTGGTATGTTGAAAACGATCAGCCCTTTAACTATCTAACATCCGAACAATCTAACTCTTCTAAAAGGTCTAGTTGTCGTTAAACCCGTCAAACATATCGTCTTCGTCGAGCATGTTGGCGAGTAGATCACGGAAACTTAAGCTGGACTCGAGCACATCTTTGTTGAGAATGTCGAGCTCGGCTAAACCGTGAATGACTAGCTCCATGTATAGGTAGACTTCGTCATCACTTACGTTATTAATGGTAGAAGTAACAAGCTTCTTCAAGCCGGCCACTTTTTCCAAGGCTTCCCGGTATTCCGTTTCGCTTGAATCATTGAGTAGGTCCAGCTTATTACCCGCGCCAAACCAAGTGCGAATGGTACCGTAGGGATCCCGTTCTTCTCCCTGGCGGACATCTTCCGGGTTAGGGAAATGATCAAGGAAAGCACCCTTGATGGCTTTGCCGAGTAATGACATGGCTACGGAGTAGGCTCCTTCCTGTTCACCTTCGTAAACCAATTCTACCTTGCCGGTAATGGCCGGAACGACCCCCCAGAAATCAGTGATGCGGGCTTTAGTACTTTCTTCGCGATTGATCAACATCCGGCGCTCGGCGGTACTGACTAGGTTCTCATAACCAGCAATAGTTAGCCGGGCGGAGACACCACTCTTCTCGTCGATGTACTCACTCTCGCGGGCGTTGAAGGCAATTTGCTCTAGTACAATGGCGAGCAGATCGGCTACTTCCACCTGCTCATCTTGCTCAGGAGTAAGCTTTGCCTCCTGGCTTGTAATCTGGCGGGCAATCTCTATAGTCTTCGGATAGTGAGTCAAGATCTGACTTTCAATCCGGTCCTTTAGTGGGGTAATGATACTGCCACGGTTGGTGTAATCTTCGGGGTTGGCAGTAAAGATAAACTGGGTATCTAGTGGGAGCCGCAGTTTGAAGCCTCGGATTTGAATATCGCCTTCCTGTAGAATATTGAAGAGCGATACCTGAATACGCGCTTGCAAATCAGGCAATTCATTGAGTACGAACAAGCTGCGGTGCGCACGTGGCACCAGGCCGAAGTGAATCACTCGCTGGTCGGAATAAGGAAGCTTTAGGGTAGCAGCCTTAATCGGATCAACATCACCAATCAAGTCAGCGACACTTACATCCGGAGTAGCTAGCTTTTCTACGTAGCGTTCATCCCGGTGTACCCAATCAATAGGTGTGTCATCGCCTTTTTCCGCAATAAGGTCCAGTGCGTAACGACTTAAGGGTTGTAGTGGATCATCATTTAGCTCGCTGCCAGCCACAATTGGCATATGCTCGTCTAGCAGGTGAACCAGCAGGCGGGCAATACGCGTTTTAGCTTGCCCACGCAAGCCAAGTAACAGGATGTTATGGCGAGAGAGTACCGCTCTTTCTACATCCGGCAAAACGGTATCATCAAAACCGATGACGCCGGGGAAAATGGTCTCTTTCTGCTGTAATTTCTGAATCAGATTGGCCCGCATTTCTTCCTTAATGGATCGGGATTGGTAGCCGCTGGCCTTTAATTCGCCCAGTGTTTGGGGTAAACTCATAAGATAGTCATGCTTGTAGTACGAGTATAGAAACGAATAAGGCTGATTTTGGTTTGCTCAATTAGGGATTGTTGTGGGAAATTATTTAGGGCACTAAGCTCGGATAAACGGCGTTTAGGAGTAGTAATGAAAGGCCTTCCGCTTGTGATCTCTTCCATTACCTTAAATTGTGTGGTTTGTTTGCGATAGCGGAGTGGTAGTGTCATTTCGTCGAATAAGGCTGGCCTGTGCCCGTCGTTTTCCATAACTTGCCAAAAAAAAGTACATGAAATACTTGTCTTATCTCACCTGTTTAGCGCTGGCGCTACTTACTACGGGTTGCTTTGAAATGTTGGAGGATTTATACGTGAATGCCGATGGCTCTGGAAAATACCAGATAACCATTGATATGAGCGGTATGTTTTCCGACCCCTTTATGGGAGAAATGATGAAGCAGGGCCTGCAGGAAGAGACGGGAGGAGAGAGCCTGGAAATAGATTCTCTTTTGACCTTTACTGACCTATCAGATGGGGAACTGCCTCCAAGCTTAACCGACAAAGACCGCGATATCCTGAACCGTACTGAGTTGCGGATGCAAATGAGTGAATCTGAGGAAATAGGCAAGTTTACTATCTCCTTTCCCTTTGCAAGTTTTGATGAGCTCAATGAATTCAACAAGACTTTAGCCAAAATGAACGAAGAAGGTGGTCAAGGGGGCGGCATGTCTGGTTTGATGAGTGGAAGTACTGGCTTTACTGGTAATGAGAGCCTCTGGGACCTCTCCGGCCGCACGCTCACCCGTAAAGTGATTACGTCTGATCCAGCAGAATTGATGGAAGAAATGGGAGGTGAAGAAATGATGGATATGGTAAAAATGATGATGGCCGACGCTACCTTTACCAGTACCTACCATCTGCCGGGGCGTGTCAAGAAGTGCACCATTCCCAACGCAGAAGTGGATGGTAAAAACGTATCCGTATCTTATAACTTCCTGGATGCTTTTGAAGACGAAGTGCCGGAAACAGGTGGAACGATAAAATTCAAAAAGAACTAAATGCTCGACAAAATTGTCAAAACGCTACAGGATGCCGGTGATACGCTGCGTGAGCAGGCCGGCAACCTGGGGAGCGGAGCCAAAGAGAAAACCTATAGCCTGATTGACGACTGGTTGAAGGTATTTCCACAATTGGAAATCTACGGATTAAAGGTGGAAAGCTTTGCGCTAGGCGTAGCTATTAGCCCTTCTTTGGAAGTAGATCTAAAAGGAAGCCATAAAGATTTTACAGCCGAGCGCCTTGACGAAATCTTAGCGCAGCCAGACAGCAATGGTGCCTTAAGGACCGTTATATCTACAATAAAAACAACCTATAATTTACACCGGCGGATCTATGCTGATTTGCAAGAGCCGCTCATTGTGAAAATTCGAGTTCGGATTTCACCGGAGGTGAAGGTGTTTATTGGTGAGCCGCTCATTCAGTAATTTGAAAATCGCTTTATGACAAAACGTTGGTTTCTCTTAACCCTGGTATTGTGTGTACTTTCGCTGTGGCAATGTGGCAACAACGGCTATTCTTTTCGCGGGATCAGCATCCCGCCTGAGGTAACGACCTATTATGTAGGACAGTTTAAGAATAACGCACTCAACGCCCCCCCGACGCTAGCAATCGAAACATCGGAGGCACTTAAGGAAAAGATTCGGCGTGAAAGCCGCTTGATCCTAGACGATACAGACCCCAATGTTGAGTTTCAAGGCACTATCGTAGATTTCCGCGTTACTGCTGAGGCCCCACAACCCGGTGAGAGTAGTGCCATTAACCGCCTGACCATTGTGACCGCGGTGGAGTACATCAGCCATGAAAACAAGGAGGATGGCTTTAAGCGCAATTTCTCTTTCTTCTTTGATTTTGATGCCAACACTGAATTGGCGAGCGTCCAAACCCAAGCGATCGAAGAAATTCTAGCCCAGTTGACAGAGGATATTTTTAATGCGGCCTTTACGAATTGGTAGATGCTCAAGTTTGCTGTACTCTCGTTATTCGGTCTGCTCATCTTGCTGTTATTAGGAGGTGCCAGTTCTCACCTTCTTACTGAAAGGCAGCAGGCTTATTTTGAGGGGCAAATAGTATATTTCATAACCTATACGAGTTCTCAGCCAGGTATTAATATTGAAAGCCTAAAGGACGCTTTGGGGAGTGAAATGAGGCTGACCTTTAAGAAGGGTTCTTACAAAAAAGAATATCGAGCCCCTGATGATAGACTGCTAAGTACCCGGTACTTAGATTTACGTCGGGAAAAGTCTTATTTATTCAAGGCAGGATTAGATACTATATTCTGGTTTGATATTACCAGTCCAGATACTAAACTGACATTTACTGTATTGCCAGACACTACCGTTCTGAATAAGCGATGTACGGTTTTAGAGACCGTAACGTACCACCAGCCTAGTAATACTGAGGCTCCTGTGCGGCTTAAAGGGCGGTACTACTACAGTCAGGACTTAGCGGTAAATCCTGATTGGTATTCCTCTTATAGGGAGGCTAATTTCAATGTGCTCATGAAGGCCGCTGGAGGACTTATTGCCAAGTCATATCGCCAAGGATTGTACTGGGAGGAGCATTTAGCAATCAAATCCATAACTAGGCGAAAAGTAAAACGAAGCGAAATCAGACCACCTGTAAAAAAAGGTGCCCCGTTAAGAAAACTGTAGCGTCAGTCCACTACCCATCCTTGTCGGTAAGTAAGAGCGATGCTTGTTGGTTCCCGTATGGAATGGCATCAAAATAAAAAGCCCCGGCCAATTACTTGACCGAAGCTTGTGTAGGGTGATTAACCGGATTTGAATGCCGAAAGGGTCGAAATCGGTGATTTCGCTTCCTTTCGAGCATCCTCGAGTTGGAGGCAAAATCAGAGATTTTGGCCAACTCGGGACCGGCGACCTCTCTTAGCGTTGATTCAAGTAAAAGTTGTGGCAATATCAATCTTGTTCCCAGATTTCGTAAAATACTGGAGAGACTATGGCCTCTTGGTCATCTTTGTGTGCTTGAATCCATAGGAGTAGTCTTTTTCTACTCTTAAGGTTCTTCAGTTTTCGCTCAAGCTTCATGGCCTGTGCTCGACTTGAATGCTGTATGGAGAATAGCATATACCACGGGCCTCTTATCCGTGTAGATTTCACATGGCCCTGGTTGTGTCTAGCCAGGCGCTGTTCTAGATTATTGGTCTGGCCAATGTAGAGATGCTGCAGCGATTCGCTGATCAATATGTAGGTGTAGAAAGGCATAGGAAACAAAAAAGCTCCGGCCGAAATCTCGACCGAAGCTTGTGTAGGGTGATTAACCGGATTTGAACCGGCGACCTCTGGAACCACAATCCAGCGCTCTAACCAACTGAGCTATAACCACCATTTTAGTACCTTTATCGCACTAAGGAGATGTGCTGAGAAGGTGCTTACTTTTAAAGCGCAGCAAAGATAGATTTTGTTCCTAAAACAATCAATTATTTTTAGAAATATTGCAAAATAATATGCCGAAAGCCTTACTACTATTACTCATTAGTTGCTGCTTGTTTGCTTGTGGACCTGATAATTCCGAGCAAGCAGCTCGCCGGGCGGACTGGTCAAAGGTGCAGTTGATCTGTGAGACCTTAAGCCAATCCGACGAAGCGCCCCGATCCGCCGTTTATGCTTTATTACAAGAGAGCAAGATCAAACTGGCGGAAATATCCGCTTGCGATACCGTCGTCGCGGAAGATTATGCCCAACTAGGTATTCCTAAAGATGCGCTCACTGCTGTCGGAAGCTGGTGGGCTGGTTACGGCGAGTATATCTACGCCATCATTGAGGAGGATGCGCTGCGCCTGTACATTGGAGGAATAGGAGAGGAGTCGGAGGCTGAGCATCCACAATACGCTCCTTTGGCTCGTTACCAAGGTGATCAGTTTCAGCTGCTACGGCCTTTACATCCTGCAGATCTAGCCGGATACTACATGCACCAAGGAGTGGATACGAGCTATGTCTTGTTCCTAGGCTTAAAGGGGCCAAATTTGGTCAGCAAGCTCTTTGCTACGGCAGAACCCTTACCAGCGCAGAAAGTACTGCAACGCGCGTTACCCGAATTTGCGGCGAGCCCCGATTTGGAATTCAACTGCAATCTAAATGGGCTGGATTTCCAGTCTGGGCTAGGGGATGGACAAATCTACTGGCAACCAGATTCGGCGGCGGTCACCTTTAATACTTTTCTAGGTAAGGAAGAAACAAAGGTGTTTGAGCTCATGCTCTACTAAGAAGAACGGAAATCACGCTGGATACCTTCACTGAGCATACGGTATAAGGCCTGCCAATGTGGGTGTTCTTCCAATAACTTTTGGTGCCGTTCAAGTGTAGCTTGATCATCTCTCAAGGCAGGCCCTGTCTGGGCATCTTGGGGAGATAGGTCTTCTAGCTTATCGATGGTTTCCTGCAACAAAGGCAGTAGTAAATCTCCTGGTAGCTCATGCGCCTCTACTATTTCCTGTGCTATGTGTTGCATGTAATTTGTGAAATTATTCACGAACACTGCTGCAAGGTGCAATTGTAGCCGTTGTGCATCAGAAACGCGATAAACGCGGTCACTGATGCGTTTAGCTAACCGCTCTAGTGGAGCAAAATCTGCCGCTATTGAGGTGTAGAGGCACAAAGGAACTTTCGAAAAGTCAACTTCCCGGCCTGGGGAAAAGGTCTGTAATGGATAGAAGACGCCGTGCCGTCGAAAACTATTCAAGACGCTGGCTGGAGTTGCGCCGGAAGTGTGTAGGACCAACGATTGGGAGGAAATTATCGTTGCCAGTTGCTCGGCTATTGAGCCTATGGCCTGATCGGGTACTACCAACAAGTAAAGATCGGCTTGCCTGGGAATAGCGCTTAGCTCACTGGTACCGATAGTGTTTATATCACTTGCCAACGCGTCAGCATGGGCCAAGTTTCTACTCCAGACCGCCACCACCTGATGGCCGGTCTCGGATAGACGCTTGCCCATGGCACTGGCTACTTTTCCAGCACCAATGAGGACTATGCTAACTGGCCACTGCACGCTTCTGACGGATGCGGTGATACATACTAATGGTAAGGCCAAACATCATAAGTGATGCCCCAATCCAGAAGTAGTTGATACCAGGGAATTCAATAGCTTGTAGGGCAATCCAGTCAGTACGAAATGATCTGGTTGCAACGCTGAAGGCGGCCTGCGGTTTTCGTGGCTCTTGGTGTGCAAGGAATATGCGGGCCTTTTCTGATTCGGGATCCAGGCTCACAAAGCGCAAGTGTAGGCCAAAATCACTGATCTCGTCTTTGAGGTTAAGTGGCTGACTGTTGCGAATCAAAAATACGGGCTGGCCCGCCCGAACTTGCCCTTCGGCATTTTCTGCCTGGAACATGGCACTTACCGCAATATCTCCCTCTTGGGGTTCGTACGTAGGTAGGGTGACATTTTTGTTGAAGCCAGCAAACCGCAGCTTATATCCAGCAAATTCAAATTCTGCGCCTTGCGCCAGTTCAAATTCCTGATAATCCAGCTCTGTTTCTGCGGTGTAAACCAAATTGAAGATCTCTTCATTGAGTTTCACTCGAGTGTTGAGTGGATTGATTTGTGCTGGGAAGTTATACAGCACTTCACCTCGTAGGACCAATACGGGATCTGCAATGAAGTCCTCATCCAATTCCGAACTGCGGACCCGAACCTTTGCGCCAACGGCCAAGTCTCCTTCCTCGGCGATATAATCCGGGTGTGTAGCATCACGAAACACTTCCAGGAGCTGGATCTCCATCTGTTGCACTCGGAAAGTATCAGCCCTGCTGATCGGAACGGTATCGGCATAGCTATACATTTCACCTACATCCAGGATAAAGGGCCGGTATTGTAAACTGTCCTCTTTAGCTTTCTTTTCGTTGATGTCGGTTTCCTCAGGTGGTAAGGCCACGATATGTGTGAAGATATCGCGATTCCAATATTGACGGGTACTGGGGTTCGCCGCGGCCACCTTTGTGAAATCCTTGTTATAGAGGATGTTTGGCTGTAGCTGAAATTCCTCTATGGTTTCTCCGTTTTCGCCCTTGCGCGCAAAGTTTACGTTGTAGGTACGAGTAAGGTAGTCGATGGTGTCATTGGTGAGGGTAACCTCGTAAGACCCCATTGGTACAGGAGAGTCCTTGATAAGTAGAATGCTGTTGCGTTTGGCTTCTTCATCCTCCGTTAGGCCATCCATAATAAAAGGATTCCGAGAAATGACCTCTTGGTTCAAGCCACTGAAAAGAATGCCTACCAGCATCAAACCAAAACCGATGTGCGCAATGGCTGATCCACCGGCTTTTAGATTACCCCTTAGGAAAGAGATAATGTGATCAACATTGGTGACCACTGCAAACCAGCCACTGAACATCATCAACTTGTACTGCCAGGCTTGTAGGCTAATCATGGTAGTACTTAGATAGGTGAGTGCTACCGCTAATGCCAAGCCAATTCCGGTGTGGATTAGGAATGGTCGCAGATGATTGCTAAAGTTTATTTCGCGAAAGCGCATAAACTGACTGAAACCAGAAAGCAAACCAATAAATACGGCGATCCACAGTTGGTATTTGTTGAAGTGTGGGATGGGGTCCGTAATTACACTACCCACGTAGCCAGGATCGAAAAACTCTCGAATTTTGTTATAAACTGGTAGTGAGGTAGATACCGAAATCAAGAAAGCTGAAAACAGTAACACCAGGCTACCAATGAACATCCAGAATTCCTTACTACCCGTGCTTTCTTCCTTCTTGGGAGCAGGAATGCCGCTTAGTCTGGAAAAGAATAAGCCGCCAAAGAGTAGAAGGTAAAGGAAGATAAAGGTGACCAACTGCCACTCTAAACCCATTTCTGTGAAGGCGTGCACAGATGTTTCACCCAATACACCACTACGAGTCAAGAAAGTGGAATAAACGATCAAGAGAAAGGTCAGCGCGTAGAAGACGTATGTTGAACGGATACTGTGGTCAGTAGTCCGAGCAATTAGATTAGTGTGTACGCCTGCCACAAGGGTTAGCCAGGGTACCAAAGACATATTTTCTACGGGGTCCCAGGCCCAGTAGCCACCAAAGCTCAGCGCTTCGTAGGCCCAGGCGCCTCCCATAAGGATACCGGTTCCCAGAATTGCCCCGCTAAACAAGGCCCAGGGCATTGCTGGTTGAAGCCAGGCGCGATGCTCTTTAGTCCATAGACCAGCGATGGCAAAGGCAAATGGTACTACCGTAGAGGCGAAACCGAGGAATAGAGTAGGGGGGTGCACCGTCATCCACCAGTTCTGTAAAAGCGGACTAATTCCGGTCCCCTCCAGTAGCGTGACATAATCAGCATTGGCGAAAAGCGGTATATCCATGGTGTCTCGTAAGAGCAGTAGTGGATTGCTGCCTACCTTGAATGCTTCTGGTCCAAAACCAATGTAAACCCCAAGTAGCATGGAGCCGATCACCACTTGAACAGAGGAAACTACTGCCATGACGGGGGACTCAAACTGCTTGGCCGAAAGAATCAGAAGCCCACCCAGCACCACGTGCCAGAACATCCACAACAAAAAGCTACCTTCTTGACCTTCCCAGAATGCAGAAAAGATATACCGAAACTGGAGGTCATCGTCAACGTGTGCCTGGACGTACTGGTATTCATAGTAATTGTTGACCATGATGTAGAAGATCAAGCCAATTACCAGGAAGGTAGCCAACCCATGGACGCCGAAACTTAGTCGACCTAATTTACGCCAGCTGCTACTGGCCGTTTCATCCTCTCTTTGCTGAGTCGCGAAGAAGTAGGCGAAGCCACTTAGAATCGCAGCACAAAAGCTGATAAAGATCGCAGCCCGACCAATTTGGCCAGGCCACAAGTGTTCTCCTACGTATTGAATTCCGTCAATCATGCTTAATGCGGGATACTGAACGCGATAATTTGCTAAGGTAGTCTATTCGCTAACCTTGCTGTTCTTTTAGATAAATCTCCTCATCCTTGTACTTGGAAGGGCACTTCATGAGTACGTCGGTAGCTACGAAAGCATCTTCCTGCATACGTCCGGTGAGTACTACTTGTTCCGATAACTCGAAATCCTGTGGCTTGGGTTGTAGCAATACTACTTTTTGGGTAGCACCCTCGTTGTCGCGGATGTAGAATGTAAACAGGTTAGGATCCTGCACTGGATCGTACAGCATTTCCATGTCCTTGGCCAGCTGCCCGGCAATCTTGACCCGATCACCAGTAGAAATGGCTTCGGAAATATTGGAATAGGTACTCAAGTCGTCTTGGGCCATTACGAAGAGCGAAATAGCAACAGCGATCATGATACCAGCAATGATATATACCTTCTTCATGGTTTAGGGATTTTCCCTGCAAAGGTACTGTTAGTATGTACATCTTGGGTAAGCTTCCTGTCAAAAATTAAACTCCCTAATCTCAGGTAGGTGTCCTTGAACATTCCCCAATGCTTGAAAGATCACTCTTGGGCGACCCTTACAGATTGTACTCTTGTTCATATTTAGTGGGTAGTAACGGTTGCGATCGGTGACGCTATTGTCTTATTTCTGGAGAGGCAGTGCCTTTATGTCAATTCTGTCCAGCTTTTTGCAAGCCCAGTGCTACTTCTTTTCTGCTATTTATCATTACCTTGCGACTATCCCATCAAGATGGTGACGATACGAACCATTGGCATCAATCTCCCATAGTTAGTTTTTTGACGCATGTGGCGTCTTCCCTCCTTGAAACGATAATAACGCTATAGACTAGCGTAATTTTTTCCGTAGCCCAAGCCTAACGGCTTTGGCAGGTAACGAACATACACACATTCTATTTCACAAATGGAGTGGTTTGGCGAGTTTACATCTTGGCTAATGTGCCATTGTGAATATTAGCTAGTTCAATAGTAGATTTAGTCAAACCACTTTACGTGAGTCCATTAGGGGGCTGTGGTGGGTGCTTAAAATCCATACCTTTTTGCGCGGTAATTATGATTAACCCAACGAAACAGCAACAGTAGCAATTTCAAAAGAGGACTTCTTACTTCCCGTTCCGCAGCCCCTGTTTTTGCTCTTCTCGCCTCCATATTATTTGCTTAACTTGGAGCTTTGATCCATTATGGATGACTGAGCTAAGAAAAGAAATGATGAAGGCTCAGCTGTTGAGCGTACATCCCCACATCCTATCCTTGCACTTTCGCCGGTTCCTACTGGCGCTGGTATTCCTTTTTACTATTCACAGCATAGTAGTAGCAGAAACAGTTCTTCTTGGGGATGCCGATCGGGTCTACGACATTTATCCCTATTTGGAAATTGCGAATCCCGTTGGACTAAAGCCTTTACAGGCTGATCAGTGGGAAAGTCTTTCTTTTTCTCCTTTGTCTACCGTTACTACAGATTTGGAGGACCGGGCTTGGTACTACTTGCGGTTTCAGGTGGAGAATAGCGCTCCGCTAAACACTGCTTTTTACGAATGGGTTTTAAAGTTCCCGCTAGTGCTTACCGAGGTAGAGTACATGCTGGTTAATGAGCAGGAGACTTTGCAAACCGGACGTACAGGCTTCTTTGTACCGCTTGCTGATCGAGATTTTGTACCTAGTTCCAAAGGCAACTTCGCTCGCCTGTCGCTTCCTCCCGGTGGTAATTTCACGGTGTACTTGCGTTTACGCTGCGACCGCTACAACCTGGCACCCGATTTACGTTTTGAGCTATCTTCTGCTACTCACTTCTACGAGTTGCAAAAGAGCAAGAAGTTGTTCAATGGTGTATTTGTAGGATTTGTGGTGCTTCTGTTGCTGTACAATCTCTTCCTCTTCTTTCTGGCTCGTGACGAAGCCTACATCTTTTATTCACTTTATCTCGCCGCCCTCTGTTTATTCACCGTTTATAATACCGGTGACCTATGGGACTGGGTATTAGGTTGGCTGCAACCGCAAAACCCACAACTCATTGCTTACTTTAAGCTCATTACCTACACCGCGGTCATTGCATACATGGCTTTCCTGCGGAGCTTCCTGGCCTTGGATCGTTTGCTACCCAAGTGGGATCGGGGCTTTCACTGGTTTAGCTATCTGGCGGTGGCTATGTTGTTGTTGGATGGTATCCTGATCTATCGATCAAATTATAATTACAACACGGCTGATGTTGTCACCTTGGGATACTTTTTTGTGTTCTTGCTACTGATGTTGTGGTTCTTAATCCCGTTGGCCAAGACGCGTGATAGTAAACGCAATTTTATCATTGGCGGGGTGTTAGTCATGGTGCTGGGCATTCTGGTTACAATGCTGGATCGGATACGAACGGTTGATTTTTCTACTTTCTATTATAAGGTAGCCACTATCGTAGAGGTCATTATTTTTTCTCTTGGTTTGGCCTATCGGCAAAGGGAGGTAGAACAGGAAGCCCAACGGGCAGAGTTCGCTCTGGAAAAGGCTCAACTGCTACAGACCCAAAAAGAACAAGAAGCGGAACAATTAGCTGCGCTGGATGCTGCCAAAAGTCGTTTTTATACCCACTTGACGCACGAATTGCGAACACCGCTCACCGTGATTAAGGGACTGCGTGATTACCTGCAAAAGCAGTTAGAAGAGGCATCCTTACCCGAGTATATTCAAACCGAATGGTATAACAGCTTAGAGATCATTGGTAGGAATAGTGATCAATTACTCACGCATATCAACCAGCTGTTGGAGCTGTCTAAACTGGAATCAGGGAGTCTGCCCATTCATTATCAGCAGGGCGACGTCATTGCCTATCTCAATTACCTGACCGAGTCTTTTTATTCTCTGGCCCGCGAACGCGAAATTCGTCTCCTTTTTTATCCAGAGTGCGATGAATTGGTCATGGACTACGATGAGAGTAAGCTCCAGCAAATTACCTATAACCTATTGTCAAACGCCTTGCGCCATACGCCCCGGGGAGGGAAGGTGGTGTTACACGCCCGTAAAGAAGAAGGGGAACACCTACAGAATAGACTACAACTAAAGGTATCAGATAGTGGGCAAGGAATTGCCAAAGAAGATCTGGACCGTATTTTTAAACTCTTCTACCAAGTCGATGATCACCAATCTGGAACTGGGATCGGCCTGACGTTGACGAAGGAGCTGGTAGAGCTATTGGAAGGAGAAATACAAGTAGAGAGTGAACTAGATAAAGGAACCACCTTTACGCTGCTCTTGCCCATAAATAATCAAGCGCCAGTTCGCAAGAGTCCGCTTTCATCCAATAATTTGACGGTTTCAAACCTGGAGAAGACTTCCCCCCCAGAAGATAAAGCTGATGCTGAAATAGCAGATCATGATCAGCAAGAACGAGAGGTCGTACTTTTGGTCGAAGACAATGCTGATGTCCTCACTTTTTTGATCAAGTTATTAGGCGACAAGTACGAGCTACTTACTGCGGTGGACGGCGAAGAGGGCTTGAATGCAGCACAAAGCGAAATTCCCGATCTGATCATAAGTGATGTAATGATGCCTAAAATGGATGGCTTTGAACTGTGTGAAAAGCTCAAGTCTGACGCAAGGACCAGCCATATTCCAGTTATTATTCTTACGGCGAAGGGAACCAAAGCAGACCAGCTCGAGGGGCTTAGGACAGGAGCAGACGCCTACCTCATGAAGCCCTTTGAAGCTGAAGAGTTATTTCTACGCATGGATAATCTCTTCCAGATGCGAGAGCGACTTCAGTTTTTCTTTAGCGGAAACGCTTTGCTAGCAAACGGCGCCTCCAGCCAAAAGGAAAAAGAGGTGGTGCAGATAGAATCCACTTTTTTACAGCAATTGCGTGAAATCGTGAAATCACAGCTCGATAGTCCTAAGCTATCGACTTCTTACCTGGCACAGGAAATGTCCCTAAGCGACTCACAGCTATATCGGAAACTGAAGGCCTTAACTAACCAGTCGCCCAGCGTATTTGTACGTGATCAGCGTTTGGAGTACGCGGCTGTTTTGCTCAAGAATCCTGAATTGCACATTGCAGAGGTGGCCTATCGCTGTGGATTCAACGACCCGAATTACTTCTCGCGGGTATTTCATCGTAAGTACGGTCAATCCCCACGCGACTATCGAATGAAGTAGTAGTTACTAACTCCTAAAGTTAGTGGCGCATAGCCTCGACTGGATCCAACTTACTGGCTTGTAAGGCTGGAATGAATCCAGAAACTACCCCAATAAAGATCGATAATGCACTACCCCGAATCACATTGCCAAGGTCGATGTACATCGGAAAATCAAGCGCCTGAGTTAATATCTGTGTGACAATATAAACGAGGATCAGTCCCATTATACCACCCAGAAGACAGAGTATCACGGCTTCGATTAGGAATTCCAAAAGGATAACGTGTCGTTTAGCGCCCAAGGCCTTCTTTACCCCAATTTGCGAAGTTCGTTCCTTTACTGAAACGAACATAATATTAGCCACGGAAACGCCGCCCACCAAAATGGAAAAGAATCCAATCACACCACCTAATAAGTTGAGTACACCAAAGAACTGATCAAATTGATCAGAAACCATGGTTAGCTGATTGAAAGAAAAGGAATCACCTTCGCGAGGCTTCAGGCGGCGTTCGGCGCGCACCAATGTTCGTATTTCTCCTTCGAGTTTTTCCAAGGGTGTCCCTTCGCGAGCTTTAACCGCAATAAAGGCATCATTGCGGCGGCTTTTTACATTTATAAGACTCCGCACTTTATTATAGGTGACGATGACAGCCTCATCAAAGTCAAGTGGGTTAATAAGCTCATCCCCGGCGGATTCTAGTACGCCAATAACCTCATAAGTGCCGCCTTGCAATTTGATGGATTTGCCGCTTGGATCGATACTTTCCCCGAACAGTTCTTTAGCTACCTGATAGCCCAATACAACTTTATTACTGCTATAGTAGGACTCTGATGGAGAGAAGAATCGTCCGCGATAAAAATCCATCCCGAATACGGTGGCGAATTCTGGCGTGACACCACAAAGGAAGGCGCGCTCCACACTATTGCCTTTCCACTTTAATACCCGGGGTCCGGCCCCAACAAAAAAAGTACTGATCTGGGCGGAGCGGGATTTTTCGGTAATTACCTCATATTCTGCGAAGCGTGGATGCGGACGTTTCATAAGGTCCCACCAATTTTCACTATTGTCTCCCCAGGGCCACTTTTGGACGTAAATCACATCGTTGCCCAGTTTTTCCATACTACCGCGAATATTATCCTCTAGAGAATCTACCGCGGATAATACTCCGATGATGCAGAAAATGCCAATGGAGATACCCAAGAGGGATAGAAAACTACGCAGTTTGTTACCGGTGAGTTGTTGAGTAGCCTGCCGGATACTTTCGGCAATGATTTTAAAGAAAATACGCATGGAGTCGGGATTTGCGTTGCTAAGCTACTGAATAGGGGCTCAACGAGATCATTTTCTCGATCAAGGGCCGGCATTAGTCTGCGAAAAGCCGCTAAAAATTGGTGAACGGAGGCAGGGAGCAAAGGCTTTATAGAGAAAAATTTTCAATTTGCTTGCCCAGCCTGCTATGGGGAAGAACTAAATTCTTATTTTTGCGCTCTTATATAGTTGCAAAAAACGGTAAATGAGGACCAAACTTTCTCAGTTTAATTATGAACTTCCTCCTGAACTGATCGCCAAATACCCTGCCAAGGAAAGACACGATTCTCGCCTGATGGTGGTACATCGCGATACAGGTGAGATTGAGCATAAGATCTTCAAGGATATCCTAGATTATTTCGACGAAGAAGATACATTGATCTTCAATAACACCAAAGTTTTTCCTGCTCGCATGTACGGACGCAAGGAGAAAACAGGTGCCAGGATTGAAGTATTTCTACTTCGTGAGCTCAATTCGGATGCGCGCTTATGGGATGTATTGGTTGACCCCGCCCGTAAAATTCGTGTAGGTAATAAGTTGTACTTCAGCGATGAACACGACAATGATCGGTTGGTAGCCGAAGTAGTAGACAATACTACCTCCAGAGGCCGGACGATCCGTTTCCTATATGATGGTCCAGATGAGGAATTCCGTGAGGAGTTGAATTACCTGGGTACTACTCCGCTGCCTAAGACCCTCGAAAGAGAGGCTGAGGAAAGTGATAAGGAGCGTTTCCAAACTGTTTTCGCCAGTCAAGTTGGCGCAGTGGCAGCACCAACTGCGGGTCTGCACTTCAGCCGAGAGCTGATGAAGCGCTTTGAAATTAAAGGCGTAGACTTTGCCGAGCTAACGCTTCATATTGGTTTGGGTACCTTCCGGAGCATCGACGTGGAAGATTTGTCGAAGCACAAGATGGACGCCGAGTATTACCGCATTGAACAGAATGCGGTAGATCAGGTTAATGTGGCAAAGCAGCAAAACCGTAGGGTTTGTGCAGTGGGAACCACTGTTATGCGGGCCATTGAGAGTGCGGTTAGTGCAGAGTCTCTTTTGAAGCAAGCTGAGGGTTGGACCAACCAGTTCATTTATCCTCCATTTGACTTCAAGATCGCCAATGCTATGGTGTCAAATTTTCACTTACCTAAGTCAAGCCTACTGATCATGGTGAGTGCGTTTGGCGGAAAGGAGCTGATTAAACATGCCTACGATGTAGCCGTAAAGGAGAAATATCGCTTCTTTACCTACGGTGATGCGATGTTGATTTTGTAGACTCTCAGACAATAGATCTATTGTGTAAAGCGTATCTTGTTGTAAAAGGTACGCTTTACATGTTTTTCACCCGCTGTATCCCCATAGTTGCACTACTAATACTTAGTGCACCTGCCTTATTGTCATCTGCTGAGGAAGATTTACGCTTCTTGCAACTATCCTTCTATGATCAAGAAGTGGAATTGACCTATCGAGAAGGCATTACCTATCCACATCGCATCAGGATTGAGGAATTGGCCTTGCGAAGGCTTTACAACGCCCTGGAGCGCCGTCCTTACACTGAGTTTTTGCGGAGTGCTCAGGCTTTGGCGGAGCAGTTGAAACTTAACGATTGGCTCTACGCACAGTTGTTAAACGAAGCACTAGCTGATCTTTACGGTAGTGACATCAGATCCCCGATTGTGGTGTACGCCACCTATTTTTTACTAGCTAAGAGTGGTTACGATGTGCGAATAACTTACCGGGATCAAGAACTCTACTTAAATGCCTACACTAGTGATGTGATTTACGAAATTCCAGTAATCGAAGAAGGGGGGCGAAAATATGCCAATATCAGCGCGCCACCTGGTGTAGGTGGAAACGGGCGATCTATGTATCTGCTCAATCAGCGACCCAATCCGCAAGGGCGTTCCTTTCGCTTTCAATTGGATGAATGGCCACTGCTGCTAGCGGATAGCCGTGAACGCTACATTGCCTTTCAGTACCGCGGGCGTACCTACGAATTGCCAGTTCGCTATCAAGCAGGTTTAGCGCAGCTTTTGGCCTCTTATCCTTTGGTCAGTGAGTATTGGTATTTGGATGCTCCTCTATCACCTGAGTTGGAACGCACGCTGGTACCCCAGCTGCGCCGGATGATGCAAGGTCTAGGAACTAGAGAAAAACTGGAACTATTAGTGGCCTTTACCCGTTCTGGTTTTTCGTACCGGGATGATAAGACGGCCTTTGGAGAAAATAAGCCAATGATCCCCGATGAGCTGTTCTTTTATCCCTTTTCGGACTGCGAAGACCGTTCCGCACTATTTTATGCCTTGGTAAAAGTGTTACTTGACCTTCCAATGATCGTCATAGCTTATGATGATCATCTCACGGTGGCAGTATCAGCTCCGGGTGTATCAGGAGATATCGTGAAATATGAGGATGAATCATTCCTCTTTTGCGATCCTACGGGACCACAGGAGTCGTCTGAGATTGGGAGAATTCCTTCGGGTTACGAAAAGAAGTCTTTTGAGATAATTGGTCATTACCGAGGAGGTAACCGCTAAAACCGCGCGAAAAAGGGCTTGAGATTAGCGCTTTGTAGAGTGTGTTAGTTGTTGAATAACAGCGAGTTGGATTACCCTGTGTAAGATTGTTGAACTTCTTTTATTACTTAAGAGTTCTGTTTATTACATTTGCCTGAATTTCACGGTAGCCGCAACGAAGCTGACCGTGAATATCAGCTCAAAATTTTATTGTCTAACGCTAGGAGGGTTATAGTCCTTCCAATTTATTTGCCTTAAGAACATTTGTCTGTATGTATTGGACACTAGAATTAGCCTCTCATCTGGAGGACGCGCCCTGGCCAGCTTCGCGTGATGAACTGATCGACTATGCCGTACGATCGGGTCTTCCGCTGGAAGTTATTGAAAACTTGCAAGCCATGGAGGACGAAGGAGAACAGTATGAGACTATCGAAGACGTTTGGCCGGATTATCCGCGCAAAGATGACTTCCTCTTTAATGAGGATGAGTACTAGGTATTAGCAAGTAAACCGGAGTAATATTGCGGTTTTCAGAAAATAAGGAAAGGTTTCGTACACAATTACGAAACCTTTCCTCTTTTTTTCAGTAAACCTCGTTACAAATCAAGTTGCATTGTAGTTATTTTGTGACAAGGTAAGAGGAAAATGCCCCCTCTTAACCCAAACAGCAACTTTATGAAAAACCTACTGGAGATAGCCGGGATTGTAACGAAAAAGAAGGTCAAGAAAATTGAGATTTTCGATGAACATAGCTTACGCAATAAGAGTAGTAAATTCAACGAATTCTATGATGACTTAACTTCAGGGGTTTACAAGAATGACCGTGATGCTGCCAACAAGCTGTACGGTTGTAGCCCAAAAGACGCGCGCTATCGTCAACTGAAGTCTCGGTTTCGCAAACGCTTATTAAACACGCTCTTCTTTCTTGATGTCAATAAACCTAGTGCATCTAATTATGACCGTGCTCATTTTACTTGCCATAAAGAGTGGACATTAGTCAAAATCCTGCAAGATAATAATGCCCACAGCTCAGCAATTGGCTTGGCACGAAGTATCCTTACCACCGCTCAGAAATTCCACATCTCAGAAATTATCGTCAACTGTGCTCGCATCTTGCGCGAAGACGCAGCTAGTCATGCTAACAACAAGGATTTTGAACACTATGACGATCTGCTGAAGTCGCATATGATGATCCTCAATGCGGAAATGCGCTCCGAGGAACTTAAACAGCGCGTGGTGATGGACTATTTCCGACCTCTACACAAGGATAATGATCTAGAGGAGCGGATTGATACCTATAGTAATACCTTACTCAGCCTATCGGAAGTCCACGATTCCCCGCTTATTTTCTACAACATGTTCCTCGTCTGGGCCATGCGCTATGAGATGAATCGGGAATACGAGGCCTTGCTAGAAGTGTGCGAGCGGGCGGAAAGCTATATTGTTGCCAACCCGCGCTACTATCAGGAAGAAAAACTCATCGACTTTTACATCAAGAAGATGTCTGCGTATCTCCATTTGGGGAATTACTCCAAAGGGCAAATCAATGCGGAGCAGTGTCTGAAACAGTTTCCAGAGGGCAGTCGTCCCTGGTTCATGTTTATGGAATATTATCTATTACTGGCTTTGCATACCGATCATCATATCCAAGCGCTGGCGATCTATAACCAAACGGTGTCTAATAAGCGATTTATCAAGCAGGGAACCGAATTACGAGAGCGCTGGAAGTTGTTTGAGGCAGTGATCTATTTTTTGCTGGATCCAATGGGACTGGCTGAACGCCTGGTGCCAATCCGCAAGCGAGAAACCTTTGTACCCGAGAAATTTGTTGATCGTAGCTTCTACTACGGTGCTGACCAGAAAAAACTGACTGTACTGATGCTGAGTATGCAGGTGTTTTATCTGGTAAAGGCCAAGAAATACAATCGGGCGGATGAGCTAATTGGTCAGTTGCAGAACATGGCCAATCGCAACCTGCACAAGGAGGAGTATTTCCGTTCTATCCAATTTGTTCGCTTGCTCTTACTGTTACGTAAAGCGAACTATCAAAAGGACGAGCTACGCAATGTGGACAAATACATGGCCCGCTTACAGGAACGGCCATTTACCTACCGGGGCGTATCTTCTCAGTTTGAACCTATCCCCTTAGAGCGCCTTTGGGAGATTTTTGTAGATCGTCTGGAGTAAGCCTGGTCCGTTGCTTATCTTCGCGCTCTATGAAGAAAGGGATTATCATTGCCATTGATGGCTTTTCTGCTTGTGGGAAAAGTACGCTAGCTAAAGCACTGGCTCAGGAGCTGGACTATACCTACATTGATACTGGTGCCATGTACCGGGCCGTCACCTTGTATTTTTTGGACCAACAAGTAGATTGGAATGACCCACCAGCAGTGGATGCCGCCTTAAGCGAGATCCAAATCGATTTTCGTGCCCATACCGACCGTCCCGGGCGGGTTACTTACCTCAATGGTGTGATGGTAGAAGATGAAATTCGCGGTATGCGGGTTTCGGAGAGTGTGAGTCCTGTAGCAGCTATTTCGGCGGTCAGGAAGTTTCTGGTGAAGCAGCAACAGGCAATGGGGCACAAAGGAAGCTGTGTACTAGATGGCCGCGATATTGGTACCGTTGTGTTCGCCGATGCCGAACTCAAGCTATTTGTTATTGCTGATCCGGAGGAACGAGCACGCCGCCGGTTAAAGGAGTTGATAGAAAAAGGGGTAGCGGTTAGCCTGAGTGAAATAGTTGAGAATCTTACCGAACGAGACCGGATTGATAGTACCCGTGAGGATAGTCCGCTAAGACAAGCAGCGGACGCCGTAGTGATCGATAATACGGTGTTAAGTCCAGAAGAACAGTTGGCAATGGTGGCCGTTTTAGCCCGACTACGCGGAGCCTGATCTACAGATCGCGCAAAGAATTTCTGTCCCGTAGAATATCCTTGAGTTCTTTCAGGAAAGCATACTGGTGTGGAAGGGCATTCTTGAGCGCATCCTTGATGCCTACAAAGGCACCTTTCTCCACCTCTTTGACCTTTTCTTTAAACTGTACGGCGTCTTGGTACAGCATTGCTTTTAAGCTCGGAATTTCGTGCCAGTCACTTTCAAAAGCAAAAGCCTCTTGCGTTTTTCCGTCCTGCTCTTGTACTGGGTCGAGCTCAATGCCCGCGTCAGATGCGGACGCTTCCCCAATTTCTCCTTCCGGGAAACGGTAATGTTCAGACTCGCTGTCATTCAGAAGTACCTCGAGACCTCTTTCCCGAAAACGATAAATAATTAAACTGGCTTTCTTACGCAGGCTCATAGCCGTAGAGAATTATGAATACAATTGAAACCGTAACATCTAAATTCCTCGAAGGTTCATCAAGCTGTAGGGCTCATTGTCAAATGCAAAGGTAGCTGGTGTAACTTCCGCATACAAATCCAATAGACAGGTATTTACAATTGCCAAGGCCGCACTTACTCCTTAACCACCTCCTTTACCAGGGCTTCCAAGGCCAAGGCTAAGAAGAGCTGCTCTTCCTTGTCGTTGAGATCAGGCTTGAGAAAATTAAAGGCGCGGCCGTGCAAGCCTTTTTTCTCACCATCTTCTGGCAAGCTCAAGCTACCTACTTCTCGATTTCCCACTTTCACAGGGATCATTTCTTGCCCACCGGCAGTGGCCCTTTCTGCAATAGCTTTTCCAGTACGTTTGCCACGCAGGACGCCTTCGCGAGAAAGACTGCCAACTTCCTGTCCGTCAATGAATAAGGTAGCTACGCCTTTGCGAATCCAGTACACAAAATCGTGCTCAGCAGTGCGCGCATAAAGGAGTGCATTGCGCTTTTCGGGTTTACCGATATATTCGCGGTAGCTGTAGGCCAACACTGGTTCGTGGTAGATGGTGGTATAGATACCTTTAGCGGTAGTGGTTATACCACGGCGAAGCACTTGTTTTTCTTGCCCCAAGCTAAAGAGTTCCAGTTCTTCCTTATTGATCGGTACTAACTGCCCGGCCCATTGGTCCATGTCTTCCTTGAGGCGCTGCTGCTCCATTGTCAGTCGCTTATTGGAAGGAGCCATATTCTTGGTAATGACACTCGTGAGCCCAAGGCCACCGATAATTAAAACACCCGCCAGTACGGCCAAATACACCATGATTGTTTATAGTCTTGCTAGGGCTTAAAGGTACAGCTTTTAGGATAACATATTAGCGGTTGCGAAAGTCGAATTGTTGTCCGTGCTCACCTTGTTGACGCAGTCGCTCCTGATGCAGGATAATACGCTCCCGTTCAAATTCACTTAAACCTAGTGATTCTTGCGTTAGCACTAAGCTAAGCGTACTATCGATGACCGACCAGGGTTCCCAGTAGGTGGTCTCTAGTGTAGTTAGATCTTGCAGCAGGTGATCGCGTATTCGGTCCCATTCCGCATTAGCGAAGGAAAATTGCTGTTGCAGGCTATCCAAAGCAAGAAGGAGTTCCAGGTGTTGGCCACGCCCCAGGAGACTATGTGCCTGATTGACTCCTACCGGAAACTGCCAAGCAGGGTAGTGGTACTCAATTCCATCGGGCGGATATACTTTGGTGACGTAGAAGTTAAACAGTGCTTGTTCTGCTACTGCTTGTTGCTCTTCGGCGCGTTGGTGCCACTGATTGAAATCGATCCACCAGGCTGCATTATTGTCGCGGTAGTAGGCGAGGCATCCTGGTAATACTGTTTCGTAGGCCGCCAGGGGTAAGGGCGGATAGGCACGAAGAGCGGTCTGCAGTTCATCGCGAAGTTTTCGAGTAGCTTGAAAAAGAAGAAGCAAGGGGGTATGTACAGCGGTAGTGTTCCACTGTTCTTGTAGTTGCTGGTAAGAGCGCCATTGATCGGGAGATAAAAGGGTACGCAGCCGATTGTCCCATTGCCATTGCTCCGCCTTGTTCCCCAGGTCAAAGTATTGTGGACCTGCGTAAAGCCAGTGTCTACTACTGTCCGCTAATAGCACTTCTAAGTAGGGTTCCAGCAAGGTGTCAGCCCCGGTTCGGCGCCAATAGAGCTCGGCGGATTGCTGCCCAGTCAACTGGAAGTAATCGCCTGGATTCAGGGTTTGAGTTAGCTCTCCTGCCGGCTGATCATACAAATTAACGGTACCCGCTAATGGGAGGGCTGCCTCCTTTGGCTTTGTGGTAGCGGTCTCTGGAACAGATGGCGAACCACAGCCAATAACCGAGAAGGTGGCCGCTACCAAAAGTAGACAGCTGATCAAAGGAGATAAGAAGCGTTTAACCCGCTTATTGCAGCAGGTAATTGACGAAAAAGAAAAGGACGAGATAAATCCAGAGTGCATCGAGAAAGTGCCAGTAAATAGTGAGTAAGCGAAGTTTAAGCCTTTTTTCCGGATCGCTAAAATACACAAGTACGCTGACTGGTTCTTTCATCTTTTTATGTGCTTGCCAGATGAAATAGCCCAAAAAGGGAAAACCACCAATGACGTGTGCAAAGTGAAGGCCAGAAATAACGTACAAATAGCCAGCAGAGGTGCTGCTGGTGATGGAGATATTGTTGTTGAATAGATTGGCCCAACCGATGATTTGTAATACCAGGAAAACTACCGAAAGTCCCATGGTGACCGCTAGCGCTTGCTTATAACGTTCTGTATCATCATCCAGATACGCTCTCTTCGCGTAAATCATCGTGGCACTACTGGCCAGCAAGATTACCGTATTGAAGAGAAAAATCCAAGGCAGCTTGATTGGGGGCGAAGCGTTCTGGAAGCGGGTATAAACAAAGGAAATACTGAGCGATAGGAATAGCACACTCAGGCTGATGATCAGCAATATGAGCAGAACATTGTAGGGGTGGAAGGCAAAGGAGCCGTATTCGTCACCTGGCTGCTGATACTGTTCTCTTAGTGAAGTTTTTTCATCCATGCTTCTTCGTTTGACGACTTTCATGCCGGCAGCGGTCGCTGCAGTACTTCACTTCGTGCCACACTTTTTCCCATTTCTTGCGCCAGGTAAACGGTCGCTGGCATTGGACGCAAAGCTTTTGTGGAAGATCAGCTTTCTTTTTCATTTTCGGCATGTTTGAACAACAAGGCGCTGCCGAAAAAGTTGGAGCATTTATGGCTTATTGTGTTAAGCTTTTTGCGAGCTCACTTAAACGCGAAATAATCGATTGATGGCCGCTGCTTAGCACTTCCATTTGCTTGCCTTCCCGCTCGAGGTGTTCATCAAAGCGTAGAAAGTTATCGTCAATCCGTTGCTTGAGCTTCTGAATGTAGGTTTTGAGGGTGCGATCCACTTCTTCCGTCAGTCGCGTACGGCCGTTATCGATTTCCTGCGCGAAGCCCTCAACGATCTTACGGCGCTTGGAACGTGTACTGAAACCAGCAAATAGAATACCTACTGCGGTAAGGATGCCTCCCGTGATATCAAGCATACCCAACTGACTTACAGTCATTAAAATGACTCCAATAGCGGCGATGCCTGAGCCAGCTGCCAGGTTAGGCGAAAGGTTGCGTTTGTCTGGAAATAGGGCTTCGTCTGTAAAGTTTTCCGTCTTATCAATAAAGGATGCAAATTGATCCTGTAAGTCGCGGAGTACGTTTTCTCGACGTTCGGCGATATCACTAAATATCTCGTGATCATTCTTAAGAATCGTCTCACTGGATCGGATTTTGAGATCAATCATCTTAGCCATTTGCTGAATGCTTCCAGCTAGATCAACCATTCCGGAGTTGAGGCGTTGCTGCAGGGCATCATTTAGCTCCTGCTCAAGATCACTTGCCAATTGCTCTAACCACTGCTGGGCTGTTGGTGTTTTGGTGAATATGCTGCTCACCGAACGGCGCAGGAGGCCAAAAAGACTCAAGCCTACTTCTAGGTCCTGTGATTTCTTGGTAGTAATACGGTCGTAAGCTCCAAGTAGTGCGTCAAGCAGCAAATCTACTTGCTTATTACTCTTGTCTTCCTGGTCTTCAAGTGTTTCTTTGATATCCTCGCGGAAGGTCTGATCAGCCTCGTATTGGCGCTGCCGCAATGCTAAGCCTTCGCTGATGCGCTCGTTAATATTCTCAGCAGTGGCAATGCCGTTCGCCAGTTTTAGCGCTGGTGCTTGGCCTCCGGTAATGTTTTCCTGGATGTAGGTACGCAAAGGAAGAAAGCCGGATTCTGAGGTTTGTCCTTCCTGTTCAAGTTTGGCAGAAACCGCAAAGACTTTGGGGTCGGTCATTCCCTTTTTAATGGCGTTGTCGGTAACGCCTTGAATATTGACCGCCAGGTCTTCTTCCGGCATGAGGTCCTTTTGTTGCAAAACAAAAATTACCTTCTTACGCCATTCTCCTTGGATAAAGTCAAAGAACTCCCAGGCTGATTGGCGGTAGGGATTTTTGGCCTCAAAAACAAAGACAATTAAATCGGAGGCCGGCACAAAACGCTCGGTGATCTCCTGATGATGTTCTACAATAGTATTCGTTCCCGGGGTATCTACGATGGCAATATCACGCAGAATATCAACGGGGAGAATGATTTTTTTGAGATACTCATTAACCATCAGTTCAGCACGTTCCTCACCGTACAGGATTTGCTGAATCGTGTCCGTCATGGGTTGAGGGGCCACCTTGGTGATTTCTTCTCCCGTTGCCAGTAAAGCGTTTACAAAACTGCTCTTACCAGCCTTTACCTCACCGACGATCACGAACATGAAGGGCTCGTGCAGGCGATTACGCAAATCGCTAATGGTTTGGCTCATTTCGTCGTGGCCAATCCTAATAGTCAGTTCGTGTAAATCTTTAGTGATCTCCTCAAGCTGGGCGCGTTGGGCTAGTAACTGTGGATTGAGTAATTGGGTCACTTATGATGTTTTGGCGATCTATTGATAATCGCTATTGAGACGTAATTTCTGCACTAAGATACAGATTGGCCTGTGGACCCAAACAAAACAATAAGTCCAAGATGCTCAAGTTAGCCACAAAGCCGTGTCTTTCTTGGAATACTTGTGAATAGTTGGGCCAAGAAAAGGTTTGTTCTGTTTGAAATGCTTTGGGGCGGTAGTAATTGCGAATATCAGTATCCGCAGCGTTCAGTGCTCCTCCGTAAGTGTCGCTTAGGCTAATGGTCTTGTCCCATTGCAATAAGCTGAAGATGGTTTGGAGAAGTCTTAGATTATACTCCCACAGGTTTGTTCCCGGAGCGCGAATCTCTTGTTCTAGTTGATCAGAGTAATAGAAGTAAAAAGGAGCATTTCCGTAGGCTGAACGGATGCTTTGCCAATGTTGGCGGGCCCAGTCTTGCTGGTCACTGATCAGTACCTGTTGAATATTGAGCTGATTGTTCTTTCCACTTGCCAGGGGAATACTTAAGCGTTGAAGGCCATTGGCGCCAATGATATGACAACGGTTGCGGTAGGAGCCCTTCTGATAGTTTTCTTGCGCCTCAAGCACAATTTCATCCGCTTTCGCGTAATGCTGGAAGACGCCCACACAAGGCAGAAAATGCAGTTCGGAAAGGACTTTAGACATGATGGGGTGTGATGGCTAGAAGTGCTAGGGATTTTGGGTAAAAATTAGTGATAATGCGTTGTTGTTGATTCTATGTATTTCGTGCTAAGGTAAAGTCTATTTAAGTCATGCTAACTTTTGAAGGCTTATTTTACTAGAG
>JBCBEC010000063.1:0-39936 GCA_038528965.1 Bacteroidota bacterium
TTGAGCTACACCATCACTGCTGGTGAGTACACTACGACTAAGAAGATGGTTGCTGTTAAGTAATCACTTTTGTCATATTGTTCTCGGAGAACTCGAAGTTCTCCGAGAACTTCTTAAGCAAAAGAGGGCTTCGGATTTACTTCCGAAGCCCTCTTCTTTTTACGGGGAGGAACAGCTGTATAGCGAGTCTAAAGGGCCTTTACATCGGGGGATATGTACCCATAAGATATAATTGACACAGCCTTGTCTAATTTTGCAAAGCGGCAGACCTTCCGGCATAACTCCAAGAAATTTTTGTACCTTGCGCTAAGATTTGTATTGATTAACTTCAATTGACATAATCCCATGAATTATAAGTTATCCCAGTGCCTTGGGGTTATCCTTTTATTGCTTGCTACTATCAATCTTTCTGCACAGCAAGACACTTCCATTTATATCCAAGATATGCAGGTTGATCCCGCTGAGGTGATCAATGTTGATGTTCGTGTAACGGGCTATCAGGATATCGTTTCCACTTCCTTTTCTATTTTCTGGGACTCAATGGACTTCCGTTACGTAGGTATCGAGAATATTCCTTTTGGTTTGTCAGAGGACAATGACTTTGGTACTATGAACGCCTCCAGTGGAGAGGTTTCCTTTCTCTATTTTGATATGAGTTTAGGTGGTAATTCATTGGATGATGATGCGATTCTTTTTACCCTTCAGTTAGAAGTAACCGGGCCAGATGGCACGCAAAGTGAGGTCACCTTTGGTGGGAACATCGAAGTTGTAGATGCCGATGGCGTAAACAATAACACACCATTGAATGTGAATTTTGATGGAGGATTAATCACTATTGGTGAGCCGAATAGTGTGATCGATATTGCTGCCCAGGCGCTAGAGGTAGATATCGTACCAAACCCTTCTGCCCAGAATGTGAACGTGATGTTGATGGCGAAGAATGGCGGAGATTTGAACTGGACGTTGACGGAGGTTAACGGGCAGCAAATTGCGACAGGAGTAACAAATGTAGCTCCTGGCCGTAATACCTTAGAGTTAGAGAATACACTGTTTAAACATATTGGAGCCTACATCCTAAAAATTCAATTGGATGATCAGGTTATCACAAGACGAATTTTGCGGGTAGCTCCATAAAGCCGCTAACTGCTTCGTCGACAATTCTTTTGGTGAGTTCAGCATGTCAAGGTCTAGTCCCAGGCCTAGCTAGCCCTCGCACTTTATAGTCTTGTCTCGGAGTGCCCTGCGGATGCTAAACGAGAAAACTGCTTTACAAAATCATATATCCCAAATTCCCCACTACCATGAACGGATTGCTCAAACACCTGTTCACGGGCCTGCTATTGCTGTGCATTGGACAGCTCTTGGCCCAGCCGACATTTACTATCTCTCCCTCAAATAATCTGGTTGATCAAGGAAACACCTTCACTGTAGATGTGCAGGTGAGTAATTTCAACAACGTAGCCAGTATCCAGTTGCCTATTACCTGGAACGAGGCGATCATCAGTTACCAATCAGTTTCCAATATCAACGCTGCGGCCTTACCCGGGCTGGCGATCAGTTCTTTTGGCTTGCCCGGAACTGGAAGTGCTCCCGATGATCGAGTAATTTTGAGTTGGAACCACCCTTCCTTTGCAGGCGTAGCCCTGCCTGACCAAACAGTCATCTTCTCCATCACTTTCCAGGGAGAACTAGGCGGAACAACTCCTCTCGAGTTTAATCCTAACCTGCCACAGTCCATTGAGGTGCTTGACCCTGATGGTAATGATCTGGGCTTCGTTGGAAATGACGCTATGGTAACCGTCAATGGCAATAGCATGCCTACGGGTTTTACACTCAGCCTGCCGGATATCAACGCTAGCGAAGGGGACAATGTCTGTATGCCTATTACGGTCAACGATTTCGACAATATCCTGGGCATGCAGTTCAGTATGAACTACGACCCTAGCGCGCTTACTTATACTGGGGTGCAGAACTTTAATGCAGCACTCCTAGGGTGGGGAACGGCCTCTGTTGGTCAACCCGCTCCGGCAGGACCTCTTCCTCCCGGTAGCCTCACAGCTACCTGGAACGATCCACTGGCTGGTGGCGTAACGCTAGCAGATGGTGCTACCTTATTCGAGATTTGTTTTGACGTAACTACTACTACCAGCACGACCGTTACATTTTCTAGCACCCCAACACCGGTGGAGATCATCAATACTGATGAAGTGGAGGTGCCTTTCAATAGTGAAAGTGGTACCGTTACCGTTGGTGGTGGTGGAGGTGGCGGCCCAATTGAAGGCTTCGCGCTGATTTTACCGGATGTGAACGCAGACGAAGGGGATAACGTTTGCTTACCCATTACGGTCAACGATTTTGAAAATATTCTGGGCATGCAGTTCAGTGTCAACTACGATCCTAGTGCGTTGACCTACACTGGTGTTCAAAACTTCAATATGGCGCTCTTAGGTTGGACCGCTGGTTCGGTTGGCCAACCTGCTCCCGAGGGGCCATTAGCACCGGGCAACCTGACCTTTACTTGGAACGATCCACTAGCGGCAGGTGTAACCCTTGCTGATGGCGCAACTCTGGTAGAAATTTGCTTTGATGTAGTAACGACTACCAGCACTACCGTAACTTTTTCTAGTAGCCCAACGCCCACCGAGATCATCAACACCGATGAGGTGGAGGTACCTTTCCAGGGTGAAAGCGGTACCGTTACCGTTGGTGGCGGCGGTGGTGGCGGCCCGATCGAAGGTTTTGCGTTAATCCTCCCTGATGTCAATGCAGACGAAGGTGATAATGTATGTTTACCGGTAACGGTCAATGATTTTGAGAATATCCTGGGCATGCAGTTCAGTGTCAACTACGATCCCAGTGCGTTGACCTATACAGGGGTACAAAATTTCAATACGGCCTTATTGGGCTGGACTGTTGGTTCGGTTGGCCAGCCTGCTCCGGAAGGGCCACTGGCACCCGGTAACTTGACCTTTACCTGGAATGACCCACTGGCGGCAGGTGTAACTTTGGCTGATGGTGCAACCTTGGTAGAAATTTGCTTTGATGTAGTAACTACCACCAGCACTACCGTAACGTTTAGCGGTAGCCCAACCCCAACAGAAATCATCAATACCGATGAGATGGAGGTGCCTTTCCAAGGTGAAAGTGGCACCATTACTGTTGGCGGTGGCGGCGGTGGCCCAATCGAAGGCTTTACGCTGATTCTAGGGGATGTCAACGCCAACCAAGGTGATAATGTATGTTTACCGGTAACGGTCAACGACTTTGAAAATATCCTGGGTATGCAGTTTAGCATCAATTATGATGCGAGTGCCCTTACTTATACTGGTGTCCAGAACTTCAACGCTGCCCTTTTGGGGTGGGGTGTTGCTTCTATCGGACAACCTATGCCAGAAGGACCATTACCACCAGGTAGTGTTACGGCTACCTGGAATGACCCATTAGCCGGTGGTGTAACTTTAACCGACGGCGATGTCCTCTTCGAGATTTGCTTTGACGTCAATACCTCAAGCACAACTACCGTAACTTTCTCCGGTAGCCCTACTCCTATCGAGATCATTAATACCGATGAGATGGAAGTGCCTTTCAATAGTGATCCTGGTGTGATCACGATTGGTGGTGGCACACCAGCGGTAACGCTGACCTTGGGGGATGTATTAACCACACAAGGCAGTAACGTTTGTTTGCCACTGACGGTGACTAACTTCACGGACATCACGAGCATGTCCTTCACGGTCAACTACGATGCTAGTATTCTTGGTTTCACAGGAGCACAAAGCTTCAGTGGAAGCGTAGCGGGGTGGAGCGCTGGCAATATCACTAATCCAAGTGCTGGTACATTGAGTATCACCTGGGCTAATGGTGCAGGCGTTACTGTAGGCGACGGAACTGTACTCGTAGAGCTGTGCTTCGATGTAAATGGTGCGACAACTTCTGACGTGACAATTGCTAGTCCAAGCCTGACCAATACGGACGGACCCGTTTCCACAAATACCAATTCGGGTACCGTAAGCATTGATAACCCTATCGAAGGCTTCACCTTGATCCTTGGTGATGTGACCGCAATGACGGGCGATAATGTATGTTTGCCGGTAACGGTCAATGATTTTGAGAATATCCTGGGCATGCAGTTCAGTATCAACTACGATCCTGCTGCTTTGACCTACACTGGTGTCCAGAACTTCAACGCCGCACTTCTGGGTTGGGGGGAAGCCTCCATTGGGCAACCTATGCCGATTGGTCCATTACCACCGGGCAGTGTTACCGCCACCTGGAATGATCCATTATCCGGCGGTGTAACGCTAGCGGATGGTGAGGTGCTCTTCGAAATTTGCTTCGATGTTACGACTACGACGACTACCACCGTTACCTTCTCTGGCATGCCTACGCCGATTGAAGTAATCAATACGGATGAGGAAGAGGTGCCGTTCAATAGTAACCCCGGTGTTGTTACGATAGGCACTGGTGGTCCTGATCCGGTCACACTCACTTTGGCGGATGTGAACACCATGCAAGGTAGTAATGTTTGTTTGCCACTCACGGTGACGAATTTCACGGACATCAACAGCATGTCCTTTACCGTCAACTACAACTCAAGCATCCTTGGTTTTACCGGTTCACAGAACTTCAATGCCAGCTTACCTGGCTGGGGTGCTGCTAACATCACCAACCCAAGCCCTGGCACACTTACCGTGACCTGGTCGAATGCTAGCGGTATCACTCTACCGAATGGAACGTCAATTGTAGAGCTGTGCTTTGATGTGAATGGCATGACAACCTCGGATGTTACCATCACCAATGCTAGCTTAACCAATACTGATGGTGCAGTAACAACGAATACTAATTCTGGTACGGTTACAGTCGAAAATCCAATCGAAGGCTTCACCCTCATTTTGGGCGACGCTACCGTAATGACCGGTGATAATGTTTGTTTGCCGGTAACGGTCAATGATTTTGAGAATATCCTGGGCATGCAGTTCAGTATCAACTACGACCCTGCTGCCTTGACTTATACGGGTGTGCAAAACTTTAACCCAGCATTACTGGGTTGGGGAGCAGCATCCATTGGACAACCCATGCCTATTGGTCCATTGCCACCGGGCAGTGTTACGGCCACCTGGAATGATCCATTATCCGGCGGTGTAACCTTACCGGATGGGGATGTCCTCTTCGAGATTTGTTTTGACGTTACTACTACCACCAGTACTACGGTTACCTTCACAGGTATGCCTACGCCGATTGAAATCATCAATACGGATGAGGAGGAAGTACCATTTAATAGCAATCCCGGTGTAGTTACCGTTGGAACGGTAGGACCAGATCCGGTGTCGCTAACCTTAGCTGATGTAGTGGTAATGCAGGGTAACAATGTTTGTCTGCCACTAACCGTAACTAATTTCACCGACATTACAAGTATGTCCTTTACGGTGAACTACGACAGTAGCATTTTAGGTTATACTGGTGCGCAAAACTTCAGTGCCACCTTACCTGGTTGGGGCGCGGCTAACATCACCAACCCAAGCCCGGGCACCCTTACCGTGACTTGGTCAAACGCCACGGGAATATCACTCGCCGATGGCAGTGTCCTCGTTGAATTGTGCTTCGATGCTAACGGCACAACTACCTCCGATGTAAGCATTAGCTCACCAAACTTGACCGACACGAACGGTGCGGTGACCACAAATACTGAGCCTGGTACCGTTACGATACAGACCCCATTTGACGGCTTCACCCTGATAATGGGTGATGCTACGGTCATGACGGGTGATAATGTTTGTTTACCGGTAACGGTGAATGACTTCGATAATATTCTGGGCATGCAGTTCAGTATCAACTACGACCCTGCTGCTCTGACCTATACTGGTGTGCAAAACTTTAACCCAGCGCTACTGGGGTGGGGGGCTAGCTCGATAGGGCAGCCCATGCCTATTGGTCCACTACCACCAGGTAGTGTCACCGCTACTTGGAACGATCCACTATCCGGTGGTGTAACGCTGGCTGATGGTGATGTCCTCTTCGAGATCTGTTTTGACGTTACTACTACCACAACGACTACAGTGACTTTCACAGATATGCCTACGCCAATCGAGATCATCAATACGGCTGAGGAGGAAGTACCATTTAACAGTGACCCAGGTATCATTACTATTGGTACCACAGAACCGGGTGAATTTGCAGTAACCATTCCAACTGTGGAAGCCTGTAATGGCGAGGCGGTATGCTTGGATCTTACGGCTATTACCTTCACCAATATTCAGGGAATGCAGTTCAGCATAACCTTCAATACGGCTGATCTTTCCTTTACGCAAGTGGATAACCTGAATGCATCGCTACCCGGTTTGACGGTAGCGTCCTTTAATACCTCTAGTGCGGGTACTGGAACGATTATCTTCCAGTGGGATAGTACCAGCGGTTCAGGAGTTGACCTTCCGGCGAACGCCATTTTATTCTCCCTTTGCTTCAACAAGGTGAGTGATAATGCTACTACCGTAACGATTGGTAGTACGCCGACTCCAATTGAAATTGTCGACGAGAACGAAACCGTAATACCGTTTAGTGGGGTTACTGGTCAGATTACTTGTTCGCCAGTTCCACCACTGGAGTTTGGTCAAATTGATATCGTTAACCTGATCTGTGCAGATGACCCTATCGGTTCGGTGACTATCGTAAATATGGTCAACGGTTCTGGTAACTATACCTACAGCTGGTCGGTTAACGGTGAAACAGGTCCAAGTATTAGTGGTCAGGGTCCAGGTAATGTATCCGTGACCGTAACTGACGAGGATACTGGAATGACTGTAGATACGACGGTAACGATTACTTCGCCACCTGCTTTAACAGGATCGGTACTTGATATAGTCAACATCCTCTGTGCAGGTGATAATACGGGATCGATTACCATTAGTGCTGGCGGTGGCGTAGGGCCATTGTCTTACGACTGGAGTGGTGATTTGACCGATAATGTAACCATGCAGAGTGGCCTACCAGCTGGCTCGTACAGTGTGACGATCATTGATCAGAATATGTGTACGCTAGCTTTGGAGAATATCCAAATTAATGAATTGGCGCCACCAATTACTTTATCTGGTAACGTAACGCTTATTCCTGGCAACGGAAACCCTGGTGGTATCGACCTCGATCCACAAGGTGGTAATGGTGGCTATACCTACCGCTGGACGGGCCCGAACGGCTACGCCTTTACTGGTGAAGATCCGAACAACATCACCGAAGTGGGTGAATACTGTGTTACGGTAGAAGATTCCTTCGGCTGTACCGAATCCATCTGCTTTGACGTCTGGGAAGTATTGCGTTTACAGTTCTTCGAGATCACTGCAGCTTGTGCTGGTGAAACGAACGGCGGTATCGATGTAACTATTGCCGGCGGCAATTGCCCGGGAATGAATACCTACATATGGACTTCACCTCCGGGAGGACCAGTGATTGCCAACACAGAAGATCTTCCTGATGTGGGTACAGGTACTTATCGCTTGGAAGTAACAGACTGTTCAGGTGCTAGCATTTCTTTAGACTTCTCAATAAATGAAAATGATCCTATCGTCATCACGGGTACCACAATGCCAGTGGAAGTGATTAACGACGGTAGCATTACCCTCGACGATGTGACGGGTGGTAGTGATATGGGCTATACCTATGCCTGGGAAGGCCCCGATAGCTTCACCGCTGATACACGTGATATCACTGGCTTGGCTAATGGCGAATACACGGTAACCGTAACGGATAGTGAAGGTTGTACTGGAACGGCCACCTTTATGGTAGATGCTCCGGCTCTGGTACTCAACCAACTCATTACCACGGAGGTGCCTTGCTGGGATGATGAAACCGGTGGTTCGGTCTTCTTCCGCATTGGCGGAGGAGAACCTCCAGTTGTCCTTTCCATTGATGGACCAAGCACGCAGGGTGGACTATTGTTCGATGCTATGGGCGAGCGTACCGTGAGCCCGCTGCCACCGGGAGACTACACCTACACCATTACAGATAGTGGATCGGGTATGCTCACGGGTGAATTTACGATAGAAGTTCCTGAGCCGATCACGGCAGGGACCGTCACTATTGTAAATGATACCGAAGACCCAGGTGGCTCAGGTAGCGTGAGTATATCGCCAAGTGGAGGTACTGGAAGCTTGGATGTGACCTGGTTAGGATTTTCTCCAGGTGTACAGGTTATTGGTGTTGTAGGTCCAGTCACCGTAAGTGGTCGGATTACCGATAGCCGTGGTTGTGAACTCGACATTGACTACGAAGTTTTGCAACTAACGGAAGAGGTAGAGATTACCAATACTGGTTGTGATGATACTTCCGATGGCGAAATTACTGTTATCGCGGCCGGAGCAACGGAACCATATACTTACGAGTGGACACGCGAAGGCGAGACGGACCCATTCTCTACGGAGGCGACCGTTACTGGTTTAGCTCCGGGATCATATACCGTTATCATTCGTGATGCCACTGGCGCTACGCTGGTACGTACGTACGATGTTGAAACGGAATCTAATTACACGGTTGAAGCCTCAGTGATTGAGCAACCGAGTTGTTTTGATTCTACTAATGGCGCTATTCTGGCAGAAGTGGTCAATGATGGTAACTCTACGAGCTTTACGTACGAGTTTGTCCTAAACGGTTCAGTAATCGGTACTAATATGACCGGCTTACTGGAGAATTTGGGAGCGGGGGAATACACGATTAACGTAACGGATGAGTTTAGCTGTACAGCTTCTACCACGATTGGTATTTCGGCTCCGGCACCAGTAGAATTACCAGATCAGGCGAATGCCGTTAAGCCCATTAGTTGTGGCGACCGCCAAGATGCCGAGATTAATGCCTTTGCTTCTGGTGGCACTGCCCCGTACACTTATAGCTGGTCGGTACCAGGAGCTTCGGGGCCACAGTTGACCGGACTTGGCGCGGGTACTTACTCTGTAACCGCAACGGATAGTGAGGGATGTAGCGCTACCGCAACTTATACTGTGGGTGAAGCGATGCCACTGATTGTAACGATTGACTCTACACCTCACACTAATGCAGACGAGTGTGACGGTACGGTAACGGCTGTCGTTTTGGGTGGTACGCCACCTTACACCTACGATTGGCTGAATATCCCTGACAACCCCAACCAAAGTATGGTAGAAGGCTTGTGTACAGGTACCTATATGCTACAGGTGACTGATGCGAATGGCTGTACCTCATCCGTGGTGATGGTGGACGTAGCCGATGAGCGTTTCGAGTGCTTCGAAGAGCGAGTGGTTATCACACCTGACGGTAATGGATCGAATGATGAGTTTATCATCTTCTGTGCGGAGGCATTGACGGATAACCATCTGGAAATCTACAACCGCTGGGGACAGCTAGTCTTCATGACAGATAACTATGACAACACCTGGGAGGGTACTTCGCAAAACGGTGATGAGTTGCCAGCGGGACCATACTACTGGGTATTAGACTACTTCAGTACAACTGGTGAGCCACTGCAGCGCCGTGGTTCTCTGACCATTGTCCGCGACAACTAATTGAATACAATTTAGCTGGAAGAAGAGCCTTGTTGCTCTTCTTTCAGCTACCATATCCCTTGAATATATTCCCAAAACTGAAAGCTTCCCACAATGAAAAAACTAATACACCTTACGCTTCTGCTGCTCGTTGTGCACGCGGGCCTGCAAGCACAGGATGAAGCTATTTTTATGCACTACACGGTGAGCCCTATCCTGATTAATCCAGGAGCTGCAGGGTTTGACGAAACTTATAATTTGCAATTCAATGCCCGCATGCAATGGAGTGGCTTTGAGGATGCACCACGCACTATTGCTGCCCGCTACAATGGTCCCCTGGGCCGTACCTTTGGCTTGGGTATTGGTGTATGGTCGGAAAGAGCGGCGCAGCTAAGCCGTAGCAAGTTGCAGCTGGATTACGCCTTTCGCTATCCCATTAACGACGACTGGAAGCTATCTTTTGGCTTCTTTACCGAGTTTCAACAGCTCACCGTAGATGGCGATATCACGAGTAGTCCATTTTATGATCCGGCGGACGATGTGCTGGAGGCACTATTGAATGGCGACGGTCAGTTTGACGCCGCGCTTGGTATCTACGGTACTTTCCGTGAAAACACCTACGGAGGTCTTACCTTTAATAATCTGGTGAGTAGCCGACTATCCACTATCGCGGGAACAGGTACTAGCGAATCCTTCTTCAGCTTCTACACTTTTATGATAGGACACCGCTTTGAGCTGACCGACCAGAAAGTATCGCTAGAGCCATCTCTGATGATGCGCCAGATTCGCAACGCGCCTTATCAAATGGACCTAAACTTGAAAGCAGGTTTCTTGGATGACCAGTTAGTGGCGGGGCTATCCTACCGTGCTGGTTTGGGAGCGATGGGTATCCTTTTGGGTACACGCCTGACCAACTTCAACTTGTACTATTCTTACGACGTTTCCTTCCAACGTTTTCAGAAATATAACACTGGATCGCACGAGATTACAGTAGCGCTGCAGTTTAAGAAGCGCGATAAAAAGAAAACAGACTAATAGCGTCTGCTAACGAACCAACTTCAGTAATTCCACGTATTGGTTCATTATCTCAAAAACTGAGAATCAACAACTGTAAGTCGTTATCATCCGCGGATGGTGACGACTTTTTTTTGGCACGGTCTTTGGCTATGAACTATATAAATGAACGCTTCCAAGTGTTAGGGAGAAATGTCTTTCTAGCATAGCACTATCAGCTTGCCTCTTACTTTACTTCTGGCAGAAGATAAAAGGAACCGGCCATGAGGCCTAAGAGATAGTGATATAGTGTTCAATTTGAGCCTTCTAGATGTGAAGAAGGCTGTGCTTCGGGCAGCGTCTATGAGTGGTGAGGCCCACTCAAGGCTAGCTGTCCGAAGTTTTTTTGAGAAAATTATAAAAAAATTGATATATCCGTAACTTTCATGTGTTGCCCGCGTAAAAGACAAACGATAAGGCGATTGGATTGTATGTGATTCACAAGAACCGTTTTCAAGTGTATTCTTAAATCGGTTTTTGGGATGGCCTCTTCCCTTGAGGGAGGGGCTTTTTTTATTGCCCCAACTAATCAATTTATTCCTACTGACGGACAATCAACTTCTTAGTGACTTGGCGCTCACTATTGCTCACTTGAATGAGATAAAGCCCCCCCGCCAGATTTTTCGTATCAAGTAATAGCTGCCCTTCAATACTGGCTATATTGTATTGCTCAATGACCTGACCGGTGGCATTGAAAACCCTGATTTGTAAGGTGCTGGCACCGGGAATTTCTGGCCAGGAAATCAAAGCTTGCTCCGAAGCTGGATTGGGTTGCAGACTGAAGCGCAGTTGATCCACGGTGGCTTCTAGTGTATTGTCAATGATTTCACAAGTAGCGCAGAGGTCGAAACATACTGCTTCCAGCGCAATGGGTTCTTCTGCTACCGTTACTTCTCGGAAGTGCTCTTCCATGATCACCACTGTACAGGTATCGGCCACTCCATCCGCAAAGGTTTCCAGCACGCCATCCATTGGAGCTCCTAAACCAAAGCGGTAAGAGTAAGTACCGGGTAGCAAATCCACCGTTACGGACCACTCACCAGTGCCCATCGTAGATTCGGTTAATGGAAAATCTGTTTCCGGTAGGTTGAATGCACCATTTAGAAATACGGCCTGTGCCTCAGCAGCGGGGTCGAGGAACGCAAAGGTGACCGCAACAGGCTGTGGGGGAATGGTACAATTCAAGTCTGGAATGCACTCCGCAAAACAGGTGTTAATTACTGTATCCTGGCTCAGCGGAGGAATCCAGCGGTTGTTGCCCGGATTGCTAGGCCCACACATTTGTCCACTTAAATCTTCGTCGCAGCTGAGGTCGGGACAGTTGCCATTAGCAAAGCTATAATAGCTACTGAAGCCCTCTGGCTGTCGAGTGGTAATGGTGTAGATGTCATCGCCGTCCGGATCAGTAAGTTCGTAGGTGTCTGGGCTGCCAAAAATGCCATCTACCAGGAATACGCCGTCCACTGCTGTTTCAACCGCCACCATGTTGACATTGATTTCGATATTGAAGGAATCAACGGGTGCCACACAGTTCTCCGTATCGCAACTGCCAAAGCAGAGGTTTACGGTAGAATCACTAAAAATAGGCTCCAATAAGCGGTAGTTGAGCTCAAAGGGCTCGGCACAATCCTGCCCACTGATGTCTTCGCGACAGCTAAGGTCAGGACAGAGGCCATTGGCGACACTAAAATAAGTGGTGTAGCCTTCTGGCTGTCGGATAGTTATGCTGTAGGTGTTGTCCCCGTCCGGATCAGTCATAGGGTAGGTGCCAGGTGGTGCAAAGTCATTGAATAGCCAATACACGCCATCGGCGGAAACTTCACCCACTGGATCCATGTTGACATTAAAGGTGATATCGATCGAATCGGGTGCCGGGAGGCAATCTGCTGGGTTGCAACTGCCAAAGCAGAAATTTAGTGTGGTATCAGCAGTGAGTGTAGGAAAGGTTCGATAATTATTTTGCGCCGGATCCGCGCAGTCTTGGCCGCTGAGGTCTTCGGTGCAGTCTCCACCGGGGCAATTACTGAGTCCGTTGGAAAAGATAAAGTTGTTAACCGCATTTTCCGGGATCTGCAGGATATTGGTGTAGATCAGATCGCCATCACCATCAAACATGGGCGTGGCCCCTGGTGGACCAAAGAAATCTCCAACGATGTAGACGCCGGTAGGGTTAAATTCCTCATTGCTCAGATTGACATTGATGACCACCCTGAAAGTATCAATAGGAGCGAAGCAGCTATCCGAGTTACAGACGCCAAAACAATCATTCAGGCTTGTATCTTGGCTAAGTAGCGGCAGGAAACGGAAGTAGTCATTGGCTTCGTCTGTACATCCTTGCCCACTCAAGTCTTCTGCACAAGTCAGATCGGGGCAGGGGCCATTGGTGTAGGTATAATACAGTGGTAGGCGATCTTCCGGTAGGGTAACGCTTAAGTCAAAGCGACCATCACCATCGGGATCTTGCATTTCCAATGGATTCCCATCTGCACTAACTCCCACCAGATAAACGGTGCCTAGATCTTCGTCCAGCGTAATGGCATTGACACTAAAGTCTACTTGAAAAGTATCAACTGTTGTTTGGCAGGGTACACCTGGGCAGATGCCAAAACAAGCGTTGATGATGGTGTCATTGGTGATCGGGTTGAGGATACGGGCGTAGTCCATCGTGGGATCACCACAACCTTCATTGCTTAAGTCTTCAGCGCATTCGTAGGCGATACAAGGACCGTTCAGAAAACGATAATGCCCACTAAAACCCGGCGGTCGGTTGACGAATACACTATACTGATCATCCTGAAAAGGAGAATACATCAAGTGGCGCGTAGTTGAACCATTTTCGTCGTTGATTTCCACAAAAACACCCTCGTTACTGCTCTCTTGAAAACTCATATCCAAACGGAACTCAATCCGCAAGAGCGGCGCACTTACCTCCGTAAGAATATGCCGTTGATTAACGGCCAGCCCCGGAAAGGTTTCTTCCTGACCATTGGGCCAACGTACCACAATACTATCGATACTGCTATGATCCGCCAGGCCAAAGTGGGCTACGCTACTGTGCTGGGAGGCGTGACTTCCCCCACCCGTAATTTGTCGCAGTAAGGTCGGACCATCCGTAATATGAAGTGCAATCGATGAGCCAATGGCATCCCGGTTAGATACGGTTCCTTCCAACTTGAGTTGGACCCAGTTATGCTCGTTCACTAAGTCGTTTCGATAAAAGCGGACGTTGGCACCGATAGTAGGTTCTTCCAGTATGTTGACAAAAATGTCCAAGTCTCCATCCTGATCATAGTCGGCATAAGCTAAGCCACGACCACGTTCAGTGGAGTTAAATCCTGCCGTATCGGAGATGTCAGAAAAAGTACCATCTCCATTGTTGAGGTAGAGTTTATCCGGATCAATACGATCTGTAAGAATGAACTCAGCGGCGGGGATGTAGCCGTTGGAGACCAGTAAGTCTTCGTATAAGTCGTTGTTGACATCCGCGAAGGCGTTACCCCAGCTGGTAACGCGAAGGTCGTTTATCGTACGGTCATTCTGTACGCCCGCGGCAGTTGCTACATCCGTGAAAAACAGGTTTCCATCATTGTTGAGTAGCGCATTATCGTCGATGTTGCTGACGTAATAATCATAATCCAGGTCTAAGTCATAATCACTCCACGCAATACCCATACCGTATAAGCCGATGTGGATATCGTTGATCGTATCCGTTTCGGGTCGATCAAAGGTGCCGGTACCGCTATTGTTGAGGAGCATCTGATTGGGCACAATAAACTGACCAAAATCATTTATGGCGTAGAGATCTGTATCTCCGTCACCTTCAAAGTCAAGATTGGTGACAGCTAGGCCACAACCGTTGCCGGCGACATTCAATTCGACGGCTGCTGGGGTGAAGGTGAGATTGCCATTGTTGTGATAAAAGAAGTTCTCGTAGCAGTCGTGATCAAAGCCGTTTACTTCCCCGTCTTCATCCGTAGTGACGCGAGTTTCTTCCACATAATTGACCACATAGATATCCAGGAATCCGTCCTGATCGTGGTCCAGAAAAGTAGCGCTTACGGAACGTGCAGCGGAGGAAATATTGGCTAGTGCTCCGATCTCGGTGAACGTTCCATCGCTATTATTCCTAAAGAGCAGGTCGCGCCGAATGGAGCCGAAATCATTGTTAAAGCCATAGGTGGTAACGTAAATTTCGCGATAGCCATCATTGTCAATATCGCCAGTAGTAACGCCGGCAGTGTAGTACGTACCGGTAATCTCCAGCCCAATTCCTTCTGATACGTTGGTAAAGCTGCCGTCCCCATTATTGCGGTACAGTTGATCAGGGTTTTTACCGCCGGTGAAATAGCAATCTTCATCCCCGTCATTATCATAATCGAAGAAGGCTACTCCACCACCGATGTAATTCCAATCATCGTAGGAGTAGATCATGCCAAGGTCTGCACTAATTTCGGCGAAAGTCTGAGCGGAGAGTTCAAGCGTGCAAAATGCTAGCGCAAGACTAACAAGTAAGGGCGTAGTTATTCTCATGGGACTGTATGTTGTCTTAAAACACTAAGGAAGATAGGAAGTCTTGACCTGAAAGGCATTAACATCTACTCATAATCCTACTCTTGCAGGAGCCGCTCAAAAGTTGTGTGGGGTGAAGACTGGAGCGTCGCGGCGTAGGCTTGCCAGAGGGCTAAAGGTGTTGGTTAGTTCTCGGAGAACTCAAAATTCTCCGAGAACTTGCCCAAAATATTTAACTCATTCTAGCGTACAATCAACTTCTTCGTTGCTTGCCGTTCACCATTACTTAGTTGGATGAGGTAAAGGCCGCCCGCTAGGTTCCTGGTATCGAGCATTAGTTGTTGTTCAAGGCTGGCAACACTATATTGCTCAATGACCTGGCCGGTAGCATTAAAGACCTTGATTTGCAAGGTGCTCGCACCGGGTATTTCTGGCCAGGAAATTAAAGTCTGCTCCTTAGCTGGATTGGGCTGCAAACTGAAACGTAATTGATCGCCAGCTGCTTCGAAGGTGTTGTCGATGATCTCACAAGTAGCACATAGATCGAAACATACGGCTTCCAGTGAGATGGGATCTTCCGCTACCGTTATTTCGCGGAAGCGCTCTTCCATGACCACCACGGTACAAGTATCGGCTACCCCGTCAGCAAAGGTTTCCAGCATGCCGTCCACGGGCTCTCCTAAACCGAAACGGTAATTGTAGGTGCCAGGTAGCAAATCTACGGTAACAGACCACTCACCCGTACCCATCGTTGATTCCGTCAGTGGAAAATCGGTTTCCGGTAGGTCAAAAGCACCGTTTAAGAACACGGCTTCTGCCTCGGCAGCAGGATCATAAAATGCAAAGGTAACGGCTACAGGCTGCGGAGGAATGGTGCAATTTAGATCAGGAATACATTCCGCAAAGCAGGTATTGATCACGGTGTCCTGGCTTACTGGAGGAATCCAACGGTTGTTGCCAGGATTGGCTGGTCCACAGGCCTGTCCACTCAGATCTTCATCACAGCTAAGGTCTGGGCAGTTGCCATTAGCAAAGCTGTAATGACTACTGAAGCCCTCTGGTTGGCGGATGGTAATGGTATAGATGTCATCCCCTTCCGGATCAGTGAGCTCGTAGGTGTCTGGCGTACCAAAAATTCCATCTACCAAAAATACACCATCGGCTGCCGTTTCCACTGCCGCCATGTTGATATTGATTTCGATGTCGAAAGAGTCAATAGGCGCTACACAATTATCTGTTTCACAGCTACCGAAACACAAGTTAATGGTCGTATCACTGAATACTGGATCCAGGAGACGGTAATTGAGCTCGAAGGGTTCTGCACAGTCTTGCCCACTAATATCTTCGCGGCAGCTGAGGTCAGAGCAGAGTCCGTTGGCAACACTAAAGTAGGTAGTGTAGCCCTCTGGTTGACGGATAGTGATACTGTAGGTATTGTCTCCATCTGGGTCGGCCATAGGATAGTCGCCAGGCGGTGCAAAATCATTGATGAGCCAGTACACTCCATCAGCGGATACTTCCTCTACCGGATCCATATTTACGTTGAAGGTGATATCAACTGAATCCTGTGCCGGTAGACAATCTCCGGTATTACAATTACCATAGCAGAAATTCAGAACGGTGTCAGCGCTGATGGTCGGGAAAGTCCGATAATTGTTTTGGTCCGGATCTGCACAACTTAGCCCTGTTAAGTCTTCTGTACAATCACCATCGGGACAATTGCTAAGCCCGTTAGAGAAGATGAAGTTGCCCACAAAATCCTCTGGTATTTGGAAGAAATTGGTGTAAATCTGATCTCCGTTCCCATCAAACATTGGAGTATTCCCCACAGCGCCGAAGAAATCGCCAGCGATATAGATACCCGTAGGATTAAGATCCTCCTGGGTCATATTGAGGTTGATCTGCACCGTAAAAGTGTCAATGGGGGCAAAGCAACTATCCGTATTGCAGACCCCAAAACAAGCGTTTACACTGGTATCTTGACTAAGTGCAGGTAGGAAGCGGAAGTAGTCATTCGCCTCGTCCGTACATCCTTGTCCGCTCAAGTCCTCAGCACAGCTCAAGTCTGGGCAGATACCATTAGTATAGGTGTAGTACAGTGGATTTTCTTCGGGCAGCGTAACCGTAAGATCAAAGCGTCCGTCACCGTCGGGGTCCTCCATCTCTAGTGGTGTTCCGTCCGGACTAACACCTACCAGATATATGGTACCCAGGTCCTCGTCTAGCGTTATGGCGTTTACACTAAAATCAACCAGAAAACTATCGACCGTTGACTGGCAGGGAAGGCCAGGGCAAATGCCGAAGCAAGCGTTGATAATTGTATCGTTGGTAATGGGAGCCAGGATACGTGCATAGTCCAGGTCTGGGTCACCGCAGCCTTCTTCGCTGAGGTCTTCGGCACACTCGTAATCGAGACAGGGCCCGTTTAGGAACCGGTAATGCCCACTGAATCCGGGAGGGCGGTTAACGAACACACTATACTGATCATCCTGGAACGGAGAGTACATCAAATGGCGGGTGGTGGAGCCATCCGTTTCGTTGATTTCCACAAATACACCCTCGCCATCAGCTTCTTGGAAGCTCATGTCGAGGCGGAACTCAATCCGTACTTCGGGGGCACTCGCTTCCGTTAGAGTGTGCCGTTCATTGATGGTCACCCCAGGGAAGGTTTCTTCTTCTCCATTTGGCCAGCGCACCACAATACTATCAATGGCGGTAAGATCGGCCAGGCCAAAATGCGCTACGCTACTGTGTTGGGAAGCGTGGCTGCCACCACCTGAGATTTGTCGCATGAGCGTGGGGCCATCCGTTGGATACAGTTTAATGGAAGCACCAATAGCATCGCGGTTGGATACGGTCCCCTCCAGTTTCAGTTGCACCCAATTATTACTGCTTACTAAATCGTTGCGGAAGAAATGGACATTGCCGCCGTTGATTGTGTCTTCCAACGAGTTGACAAAAACGTCTAAATCTCCATCCATATCATAATCGACGTAGGCCAAGCCACGGGAGCGGTCCGGTGAGTTGAAGCCCGCTGCGTCGGAAATATCGTCGAAAGTACCATCGCCGTTGTTGAGGTAAATTTTATCTGGATCGATAGAATCGGTCTGGATGAATGCTGCGGCTGGGATATAGCCATTGGCTACAAAAAGGTCCTCGTATAGGTCATTGTTAATATCCGCAAAGGCATTTCCCCAGCTGGTTGCGCGAAGGCCACGTATGGTTACATCATTCTCCACCCCTGCGGCATTTGCTACGTCTGTGAAAAATTGACTGCCATTGTTATTGAGCAACGCATTATCATCAATATTACTGACGTAATAGTCGTAGTCACCGTCCAAATCGTAGTCGCTCCAGGCAATTCCCATACCGTATAGCCCGATGTGGATGTCATCGTTGGATGGAGGATCGAGGCGATCAAAAGTGCCCGTGCTTTTATTGTTGATATACATCTGATTTGGCACCACAAACTGGCCAAAGTCATTAATGGTGTAGATGTCGGAGTCGCCGTCGCCTTCGAAATCCAGATTGGTAACTGCTAGACCACAGCCGTTGTCCAGTAGGTTCATTTCCATGGCAACGGGCGTGAATGTCATGTTACCATTGTTGTGGTAGAAGACATTTTCGAAACAATCATGGTCAAATCCATCAACTTGCCCGTCGCCACCGAAGGTGAAACGAACCCGCTCCACGTAGTTGACCACGTAGATATCCAGAAAACCGTCTTGATCATGATCCAGGAAAGTGGCACTCACACCACGGGAAGCCTGAGAGATATTCGCCAACGCACCAATCTCCGTAAAGGTACCGTCGCCATTGTTTTGGAAGAGCAAATCGCGCCGGAATGCTGCGGCATTGGTAGAGAAACCAAAGGTAGTTACAAAGATTTCTCGATAGCCATCATTATTTATATCACCGGTAGTAACACCAACCGTAAAGTAGGTTCCAGTAGCATCTAATCCGATACCCTCTGAAACATTAGTAAAGGTGCCATCTCCGTTATTCCGATAGAGCTGGTCTGCGTTTATGCCGCCGGTGAAATAACAATCTTCATCTCCATCATTGTCATAGTCGAAGAAGGCAACGCCGCCGCCGATGAAGTTCCAATCGTCAAAGGAATAAGTCATGCCAAGGTCCGAGCTGATATCGGTGAAAGGCTGAGCAGATAATCCCCCGGGGGTAAAGAGCATTACTAAACTGCTGAGTAGCAGATAAGTGGTCGTTCTCATGGGATTGTATGTTGTAAAAAGATCAGGGAAGATAGGAAGTCTTAAGGAGTTCTTATCATTCCTGATTGTAAAATATCGGACAGTAAGCTGTGCGTTTTATTCTTCCAAAATGAAAGCTTCTTCTGGGGTGTAGTATTCCGCAGAAAAGCGATAGCGCAGATTAGCTACCTCACTTTCAACTTCGATCTGCTTTACCAGGTAGAGTCGATACTCTCCGGGCTCAAAAAGGGCCACGGCGTCCGCTGGAATAAATAGTTTTTCGCGACTCAAAGGTCCGGGGCGAAGAATAGTTCGGGCTTCCTGGTTGGGGTCAGTGAATAGCAATAGCAGATTTTCTCCTTCCCCCAGCGTGGCTTCCATGTCGATCACTAAGCCTTCAGTTTTGCTAGCTGTTTCGACCTCAAAGCCCGTAATTCCACCCAATCCGTGCTTCACTTCTAATTCTTCTTCGCTTTTTGGTAGCTGAAAATTAAACCGTAAATCACCGGTGTAGGCCACGGGAAGGGTCGTTTCGTAGCGAATAATGTCTCCAGGCAATTGTCGTTCCTGGGTTCCACTACCCATAAAGGCTACTCCATTGGGTAGCTGTAGAGCTGTACTGTCAGCACTGAAAAAACTGGCCTGACCCTTGAGTTCATTGGTCTCAACCAGGTAGCGGACGTAGAAATTTCCCGTCAGGTATTCGGGCTCCTCCACCGTGTTGCTTTCGGAGGTACAGGAAAAGAAATGGGCAAGAAAACCCAGGGCACTTATCAGAAAGAGATGTCTACTGGTGAACATAGCAGCGATTTTATGAGCAAAGTAAGCGATTCCCTGTGATTCTTTTTACCTTTGTCCGCTTGTTTTTCAGAGGGTTGAATCTCAGCTTGGTACACATTTTGCTCCTCTTTGCGAGAAACTACTACGAGGACTAAGTCCAGAGTCATGATTACATACGTCAAAGGTATTATCACCTTCAAGAATCCGACCTTTATTGTGGTGGAAGCTGGTGGCATTGGTTATCACATCAATATCAGTTTGCATACTTATGCTCAGATCGAAAAGGCTGAGCAAGTTCGCATCTTAACGCACCAGCACATTAAGGAGGATGCCCATACCCTTTACGGTTTTGCCGAGGAGTCGGAACGTAATTTCTTTCGCCTACTTATTTCCGTGAGTGGGGTAGGGCCGGCTACTGCTCAAATTGCGCTATCCAGCCTTACGCCAGATGAGTTGCGTTCCGCAATTATCGGTGAAGATGTCAGCACTTTTAAGCGAGTAAAAGGGATTGGACCAAAGACAGCCAAGCGTATCATTTTGGACTTGAAGGACAAAGTTTTGAAAGATAGCGGAGAAACTCCAATTCTTACTACTCCTCAGGACAATACCCTTCGTGCAGAGGCGTTATCTGCTTTGTTAGCCCTGGGTTTTGCCCGTCCTCAAGTTCAGCGGAGCTTGAATCGCATTCTGCGCGAGCAAGGCCAGGTCGATAGCGCAGAACAATTAATTAAACTGGCACTGCGGGATTTGTCGGCATAAGCAACAGTCAAATTGAGCTTTGACGAGTACTATACGAACATGCATTTTCCCCTTGATCCTATTTGCTGTGTTAAATTTTGGGCAGTCTATCCAAGAGAACGGTACTGCTCGTTTAAGGAATGAATCATCGGTGATGAGGTTGAATAGCGGCAACCATCCGACTGCACTGGAACCGAATTTGTGAGAAACATGATTAAACAACTTCTACTCTCAAGCATTTTCCTAGCCCTACTGATTGCTGGAAGCACTCGTGCTTGGGGCGGAAATCAAGGATTAGACGACCCCTATCAAAGCAATTACGTACTGGCCGTTTCGCAAGATACGATAGCACCTATCCAGGATCGCTACGGGGACTATATCAACAATCCGTCCACCAATCCCTTTGATCTAAGCGATCCTGAGGCGGTGGAACAGACTATCGAGTACGATCCCATTACCGGGCAGTACATCGTTTCCGAGCGTATTGGGGAAACGCTCTTTCGCCCTCCTACTTATATTTCCTTCGAGGAATACATGGAGCTGACGCGTCAACGGGACCAAAAACGATACTTCGATCAATTAGCAGGGTTTGAACGGGGCAATAGTTTAGCCCTGGATGATCCCCTGGCCGGCGTGGATGTCCAATCCAGTTTGATTGACCGCCTTTTCGGGGGCAATGAGATCAACATCCAGCCCCAAGGTAGTATTGACCTGACCTTTGGTTTTGATTACCAATACGTAGAGAATCCAATTCTGACCGAGCGCCAAAAGCGAAATGGTGGTTTCGACTTCGATATGGCCATCCAAATGAACGTAACGGGGCAGATTGGTGAAAAACTAAAACTATCGACGAATTATAACACTCAGGCCACGTTCAACTTTGATAACCAAATCAAGCTGGACTATAACAGTGATGCTTTTGGGGAGGATGACATCCTGAAAAAAATTGAAGCTGGTAATGTGAGCTTACCTTTACGGGGTCAGCTGATCCAGGGGGCGCAGAGTCTCTTTGGTTTGAAAACCGAACTACAATTTGGTCACTTACGCCTGACGGCGATTGCTTCTCAGCAGCAGTCAGAGAACGAAAATATCACCATCCAGGGTGGAAGCCAGGTCACTGAGTTCGAGGTGAAATCAGATTCCTACGATGAAAACCGGCACTTCTTCCTATCGCACTACAACCGTGCGGCTTACGAACCGGCCTTGGAGAACCTACCGCAGATTAATACCCTCTTCCACCTGGAGAACTTGGAAGTTTGGGTAACCAACGACCGCAACGAGGTAGAAGACACCCGTGATATTGTAGCCTTCGCTGATTTAGCGGAGCCGGAGCGCCTGACTAGTCCGAACGCCGTGCAAACCATTCCAGACCCTCGTTATCAGGAAATCTGTGATGGTCGGCCCCTACCGGAAAACGGCTCCAATGATCTGTACCGACGCGTTGTCGCTAATGAAGACCTACGCGATATCGACCGTTCCGTAGCGATTCTTCAGTCTAGTCAATTTGGTTTACGCCAGTCTATTGATTTCGAAAAAGTGCGGGCGCGTAAGCTGAGCACGCGAGAATATACCGTACACCCAGAACTGGGTTTCATTTCTTTGAATATTCCGTTACAGGCCGATCAGGTACTGGCTGTCTCTTATCGTTATAAGTACAACGGTGAAGTATTCCGCGTAGGTGAAATGTCGGTGAATACCGATGATGTAGCTACGGATACTTCCCAGACCTCACAGGTACTGTTTACCAAGCTTTTGAAGAGTACGACCCAGCAGGTGAACGTACCGGCCTGGGACCTGATGATGAAAAACGTATACTCCATTGGTGCCTATCAGGTAAACAATGAAGACTTCCGCTTGGATATGTTCTACGAAGATCCGGGCCAGGGTGTGAAGCGCTTCTTACCGTCTGGCAACCTGGAGGGTATTCCACTGGTGCGGGTATTCAATCTGGACCGTTTGAACGTCCAGGGAGACCCACAGCCAGATGGTATATTTGACTTTGTTCCTGGAGTAACTATCAACCCCTCCAATGGTCGTATTTACTTTCCGGTACTCGAGCCTTTTGGCAGTTATTTGGAAAGCCAGGGAGCGGAAGAAGAATTCCTTTACCAGGAATTATACGATGAGACGATTTTCAATGCGCAGCTATCGCCGGAGAAAAACCGCTACGTAATAAAAGGTAGTTACAAATCCTCGGTGGCTTCGGAATTGTCTTTAGGGGCCTTTAATATTCCACCGGGCTCCGAACGCGTGACTGCGGGTGGACAGCTACTTCAAGCCGGTGTCGACTACGATATTGACTACTCGACTGGACGAATCCGAATTCTCAATGATGCGATCCTGAGTTCTGGGGTTCCGATCAACGTATCCTTTGAGGACAATACTGTCTTTGGACTACAGAATAAAACGATGCTTGGTCTACGGGCCGACTATGAGGTAAGTGACGACATCAATATCGGTGCTACCTTCCTCAATCTCTTCGAACGGCCATTCACTCCTAAGGTGAATATTGGGGATGACCCGATTAACAACCGTATTTATGGTTTGGATTTTAACCTGAGCAAAGACGCTCCGGTATTAACCAAACTGGTAGATAAGTTGCCATTCTATAGTACCACAGCGCCTTCCTCGATCTCGGTGATGGCGGAAGCGGCGGCGCTTGACCCTGGGCACGCTCGGGCCATTAACCAAAGCCGGCGCGATAAGTCAGGTATCGTTTATGTAGATGACTTTGAAGGTTCCGCCAGTACCATTGATTTACGCCAACCGACCAACCAGTGGTTCCTGGCAAGTGTGCCGCAAGGACAACCCAATAAGTTCCCAGAAGCAAGCCGTGGTGGTCTGGTAACGGGTGCCAACCGGGCCCGCCTGAACTGGTACCGGATTGACCCATTGGCGCGAAGTGGTGCAGATGATAATAATCCTTACTTCAGTTTGGTACCCCAAACGGAGGTATTTCCTAACCGGAATATTCAGCCCAACCAGCGGGCCGATATCCAAGTGTTTGACTTGTCCTACTTCCCGCGGGAACGTGGACCTTACAACTTCGATACGCCCAATGGTTTTCCCGGTCTTACATCCGGGGTAATCCCAATAGCTACCGATAGTCTCGCACCGATCCGACTCAATGATCCGGAAACGCGCTGGGGTGGTGTGATGCGGGCCATCACTACGAATGACTTCCAGACGGCTAATATCGAGTTCATTGAATTCTGGATGCTTTCCCCTTTCCTTGATCCAGATAACCCGAACCAGCCAAATCCTGATTTTGAGCGTAAAGAGGGTAATCTATACATCAACTTGGGTAACGTCTCAGAGGATATCCTGCAGGATTCCCGCCGTTTCTTTGAGAACGGTCTGCCTGGACCAGCCAACGAAAACCGACCAACAGACGAAACCCCTTGGGGTAGAGTGCCCATTGGTCAGCAGATTACTCGAGCTTTTGATAATGACCCAGAAACTCGCGCCCTACAGGACGTAGGCTTGGATGGTCTCTCGGATGCCCAAGAAAGAGATTTCTATGCTAATTATCTACAGGCCATTCGCGACGAGAATATGCAGGCTGCTGATATTGTAGAGCGCGACGCATCGAACGATAACTTCCGGTTCTACGCAGATGGTTTCGACGGCTCCGATCCACTGCAGGTACGCTATCGCCAGTTCAACAACCCACAAGGAAACTCAGGTGCCAACACCGGTACACAGCTGCGCCAGTCAGGTACCAATATTCCTGATGCGGAGGATTTGGACCGGGATAATACTTTGAACGAAACGGAGTCTTACTTCGAATACGAAATTCCAATTTTTGCTGATCCTGGCAATCCACGGGAAATCGACCAAGAGCGTGCCCGCTACATCACCGATCGCCGCGAGGCCACCAATGGTCGTATCTGGTATCGTTTCCGGGTACCCTTGGACCAAGGAAATGATGCGATTGATACTGACGGTATTGATGATGGTAATGGATTTGAGAAAATCAATGGTATCACCAACTTCCGCTCCATTCGCTTTATGCGGATGTACCTGAAGGACTTCCAGGATCCTACGGTTCTACGTTTTGCCAGTTTGGAATTAGTGCGTAACCAATGGCGCCGCTATATCGGCCTTACTCCACTTGATGAAGTGAATGGTGAAGTTGATAATCAAGAGACTTCCTTCCAGGTGGATGCGGTAAATATTGAAGAGAACAGCAGTAAATTACCATTTAACTACACCTTACCAGAAGGCATTCAGCGGGAGCAGTCACTTGGGGTGTTTAATGCCCTGCAGAATGAGCAGTCCTTGGTAATGCGTATAGATGGTTTGGATAACCAGGAAAGCCAGGCTGTATTCAAGTACACGGAGACGGACATGCGTCTGTACGAACGTCTACAGATGTTTGTACACGCTGAAGAACGAGGAGATGGCGAAGGCGAGTTTGACGTGCCCGACGATGAACTCAATCTTTTCATTCGCTTGGGTAGTGACTTCACCGAAAATTACTACGAATACGAAATACCGCTAAAGATTTCCCGACCGGAAGTAGTGGAAGGTATCGAGAATTCGAACTTCCCGGCCTACAAACAGGAAGTCTGGCGAGGGGAAAATCAATTGGACTTTCCACTTGATGTCCTGAAAAACCTCAAAGTAGAACGCAACGAAGCCAATTTTGATGCCACCGCGGTATTCGAACAAGAATACGAACCAGATACCGAGCAGGCGGCCGGAGCAATCCATAATATTAAGGTAAAGGGTAATCCGAACCTTGGTTTTGTCAAGGTGATGATGATTGGTGTGCGTAACCCACTGAAGGGCAATCTCTTTACGGATCGCTTACCATCCGCTAATATTGAAGTCTGGGCGAACGAGCTTCGCCTGACGGGCCTCAACGAGAAAGGTGGCTTGGCCGCTATTGCGCGTGTTGATATGCAGCTGGCAGACTTAGGTTCTGTAACCGTTGCAGGTAACTATAGTAGTATTGGTTTTGGTGCCTTGGACAATGGTGTAATGGAGCGTAGTCGGGAGCAGATAACGGGTTACGACTTGGCTGCTAATGTTGAATTAGGTAAGTTCCTACCGGACAATTGGGGCGTACGCTTACCGTTTTACGCCCAACGATCCAATACGACCAGTACACCAGAGTTTGACCCCTACGATTTAGATATTCGACTCAAGGACAAACTCAACGCCGCGGAAACGGCTGCCGAACGGGATTCACTCCGCGATCAGGCACAGGACGTGACCAATATCACGACCTACAACTTTACCAACGTACGTAAAGAACGGACTGGTGGCAGTGGTGACGGTGCGCCGAAACCTTGGGATATTGAAAACTTTAGCGCTAGCTACGGCTATACCCGCACCGAGCGTAGCGATCCGTTGATCCAGAATGATACCCGCGAGGAGTATACCGGTGGAATAGACTATAGCTACAGCCGGCCTACTAACTACATCCAACCCCTGAAGGGGATCAAGAGTAAGCCGCTGCGCCTGTTGAAGGAATTTAACTTCAACCCCTTGCCCAACTCCTTCTCCTTCAGTACGGTGCTGGACCGACAATTCTCGACCACTCAGTATCGCTTTGCCGGGGTAGATGAACGTTTCAATACCTTCTTCAATAAGCGATTCATGTGGAATCGTAACTACGATCTGAACTGGGATTTCACTCGGTCGCTGAAGTTCAACTTTAACGCCAGTATCAACTCGGCGATTGATGAACCGGATGAGATTGATCTGCTCGATCGGTTTGAAAGTGCAGAACAACGACAAAGCTTCCGGCGCGATAGTATCTGGAATAATATCCGCGATTTGGGACGTCCGAAATTGTACCAGCACAACGTAAGCCTTTCGTATACACTGCCTATCCGCTACCTGCCATTTATGGATTGGGTGCAAATACGGGCACAGTACCAGGGAGGATACTCTTGGAACGCGGCGGCCCTAAACGTGGATAGCCTAGGTAACGTTATCCAAAATACCCAGAATCGACAGGTAAATGCTGATCTGAACTTTGATAAACTCTACGATCAGATACCGTTTCTGAAAAAGATTAACCGACCGGCACGCCGATCGCGATCGAGTGGTAGAAGCCAGAATAATCGAGGTAATAAAGATGGAGAAGAAGTCAGCCCACGGAATACTCGGGCTACGCGTAGCAGTGATGTGAATCCAGCCTTACGCGCTATTGTCCGACCCTTATTATTGATCCGGAAAGGTCGCTTTACCTACTCGGAAAATATGCGAACCGTGGTTCCAGGCTTCCTGCCGCAAACGGAACTTTTGGGCCTCTCTTCTGGCTTTGAGGCTCCGGGTTGGGGCTTTGTGGCTGGTTTGCAGCCTAAGATTAGGGGCTTGTCTGATGCGGATCGGGCAGCTGCTAATGCCGGTAATCCAACGGGGGATGACTGGCTCTACAACAACCGGGAATGGATTACCGAAAACGTGTTTATGAACCAGGATGTGGTGCAAGAGTTCAGCCAGAACTACGAAGGACGCATCACCTTGGAGCCGTTCCAGGATTTCCGAGTGGAGCTTGAGGGTAGCCGTAGATTTACAGAGAATTATACCGAAAGCTTCAAGATATTCGATAAGGAGAATAACGGCGGCTTTGAGCACCGTGTACCTACATACGGTGGTCAGCTGACAGTCTCTTACAATGCATTGAGTACGCTGTTCCAGGGAAGCAATGATGAGATTTTGGAGTTGTTTGGTACGTTCCAGGATAATCGTCTGGCCATTTCTAAGCGTTTGGGAACGGGGCTGCACGAAGATCCAGAGCAGGCTGCTGAGGGTTATACGAATGGCTTTGGTCGGAACCAGCAAGACGTACTGATCCCCGCCTTTATTGCGGCTTATTCTGGCGTTAGTCCAGAGGAGGTCAGCCTGAACCCATTTGATACGCCTTGGAAACCAAATTGGCGTTTAACTTATAATGGTCTCTCGAAGCTGAAGCCCTTCCGGGAAATTTTCTCCAGCTTCAATATTTCGCACGGTTATAAATCTACCTTCACGATCAATAACTACCGGACGAGTTTAGATTATCTAGCTACTCGTGACGATCCAGTCGCAGCTGGACAGGATACCGTTTTCTTCAACTTCTTTCCGCGCATCGAAATCCCGGATGTCGTCATCCAGGAAAACTTTGCGCCGCTGTTTGCCATTGATATGCAGATGCAGAATGGTATGTCCTTCAACTTCGACTACAAGGAGTCCCGCTCGCTAGCACTGAGTGTGACTAGTAAATTGTTGAGCCAGACACGTGCTTCAGAAGTTACTACTGGTTTTGGTTACGTGATGCAAGGCGTAAATATTGGTTTCCTGACGGGTAAGAAGAATAACCGTGGCCGTCGCGGAAGGGATGAGGAAGAGCCTGAAGATCCTAATACCCCTCAGCGTGGAAACCGCCGTGGACAGAACCGGAGTGGTGGTCGACTAAACACACAAGACCTGGATATCCAGTTTAATTTTAGCTACCGCAACGATATTACGCTAGCTCAGAAATTAGACCAGGAGATATTTGAGCCTACACGAGGTGCTATTACAATAAGTCTTTCGCCCTCCGCAGAGTATCAATTGAACCGAAACCTTTCCCTGCGTCTTTTTGTCGACTATCGTCGCACTACGCCAAGGGTTTCAACTGGCTTTCCGCGTACCGATGCTTCGGGTGGGGTAGTGGTCCGCTTCCAGTTGAACTAAGGCTCGCTAATTCTACCTAGTTCTCGGAGCACTGCAAAGTGCTCCGAGAACTTCTTTATCCTTTTGTTTCCTCCTCTTGAGCGCTCCAAAAAGCGCGCAAATCTTTTCATTTTCGTTACAAGGCCTTTGTCGTGCATCTTAAATATCCGTTAAAGTCCCGCTAAGGCTCTGGGTTTCGCTTAACTTTGTTGAGATTGTCAGCGTTATAAACCCGATATGAATAAGCAAATAATCTGGTTAATCATTGGTGTGATGAGTGTGGCTGTAATTGGCGTGGTAGCCTTGCAGACCAATCTCACTATGAGATCTATTCGGGCCAACGAAGATGCTTTTGATAAGAATATTCAAAATGCATTGAGCGTAGTTGCTACCCGAATAGAAACTGCCTCTATGGCCGATGATTTGCTGGTAGTTGCCAATGGTTATTCTGCGGAATACTTGCAACTAGAAGGCATTCGTGGCAATCCAGTAAGCGCGGATAATGGTGGAATGTCTATTCCTACCAATATTTCTTCTCGTGATATTCTGAGTGATCAATTGTTGGCCCAGCTCATCGCTAACAGTGGGGAAGGTCTTTGTGAGGATTGTCGCCGCCGTCACCGCTTGGGCTACGGTTTTCAGCAAACGGACGTACAGAATATCACCTATGATTTTGTGAATGTCCATAGCCCGGTTGAAGAGCGGATTGATGCCCAGCGTCTGGCGCAAGTATTAGAGCAGGAGATGGATAATCACGCTATCAAAACGCCCTATGAATTTGGGGTGTACAGTGAGGATCGTGGCGCATTTGTAATTCACGATGGCTATTATGTAGCGGATGATTTATTGCCCGGGCAAAAGGTAATTGCGGGTTACCCGGCGCTGCAGAAGACACCCTATGGCGTTACGCTATTTGAGGATGAAGATGGCCAGGCCGCCGGACAACTTAAGGTGTTTTTTCCCGAAAAAGCGACGGTTTTGTGGAGTGCCTTACTGCCTAGTTTTATCGGTACGTTCTTATTCGCAGCCCTGATATTGGCCTGTTTTGGCTACACCATCTGGGTGATTTTCCAGCAGAAGCGCATTTCGGAGATGAAAACGGACTTCATCAACAACATGACGCACGAATTTAAGACACCTATCGCAACCATCTCATTAGCAGCGGATAGTATTAGTAACCCCAAAATTTCGGGTGAAGTATCTAAGGTTCTCCGCTTCGCCAACATAATAAAACAGGAAAATAAACGTATGAATAGTCAGGTGGAGAAAGTTCTGCAGATGGCTCAAATCGACCGGGGTGATTCCAAGCTCCGTTTGACGGAAGTCGATGTGCACGAAGTAATCTCCCGGGCGGTAGAGAATATCAGCTTACAGGTGGAGCCACGCCAGGGTACTGCAAAGGCGGTATTGAAGGCGAAAAACCGAATGATTACAGGAGATTTGACACATATTTCGAACGTAATCAACAACTTGCTCGACAATGCCAATAAGTACTCCCCAGAGGCACCGAATATTACTGTGACGGCAACGGATCAGGTAGATGGTATACGGATTGCGGTGCGAGATGAAGGTATGGGAATGAGCAAAGAGGCCCGCAAGCATATTTTTGATAAATTCTACCGTGTTCACACTGGCGACTTGCACGATGTCAAGGGTTTTGGTTTGGGTCTTAGCTACGTCAAAGCTATTGTCGATGCCCACCGCGGTACCGTAGAAGTCAAAAGTGAGCTGGGAAAGGGTAGTGAGTTCATACTATTCTTTCCGCGCCAGCAAGCAGCTGACAAAACAATGTTGAACTAAGCTGCATTAATTTTGATTATGTTTTAGAACGGTGAAGCAATAGCAGTTCACCAATTCTCATGGTTTTTGCAAACATCCATTATTCATATGGCACATAAGATTCTCCTGGTAGAAGACGATCAGAATTTCGGCGACGTATTACGTTCTTATTTAGAAATGAATGAGTATGAGGTTACTCTGGCTACCGACGGGGAGCAGGGTTTGGAATGTTACGAACGCGGCGAATATGATCTGTGCATATTCGATGTGATGATGCCGAAAAAAGACGGCTTTACACTTGCCGGTGAAATTCGGGAAAAGGATACTACCATGCCGATTATCTTCCTAACGGCTCGGGGTATCAAAGATGATGTTCTCAAGGGCTTCAAAATTGGAGCGGATGATTATATCACTAAGCCTTTCAATTCAGAAGAATTACTCCTGCGTATTCAGGCTATTCTAAAACGTAGCCAACAGCAGGCCGATCCGCGCGAGGATGTGAAGGAGTTCATCATTGGCCGTTACCACTTTAACTTCCCATTGCGCATTCTGACTTTTGATGCGGGTACTAGCGAGGAAGTAAAAGAGAAGCTGTCTCCAAAGGAGGCACAACTACTACGGATGTTCGCCATGTACTTAAACGATATCTTGCCCCGTAGTGAAGCACTCACTAAGATCTGGGGAGAGGACACTTACTTCACCGCACGAAGTATGGATGTTTTTGTTACAAAATTGCGTAAGTACCTGAAGCTCGACGAAAATATCGAGATCGTTAATATACACGGAAACGGTTTCCAACTGCTAGTTAAAGCACAGGAAGAGGCGTCGTAATGACATAAGTGGAAGCTATTACGATTTTTTTTAGTGTATAATGGGCTGGTATTTTAAATTATTGCTAAATTTGGGCAGGCATGAAAGTAATAGTTCTTCTAATACGAGTAAGCCAGCAAACAATTAGAATATGATTTCGGCACATTATTGCCGTAAAGAATAGTTTTTGGGATTATGATTATGGCTAGACAGTGGCAACACTTGTCTAGCTTTTTTTTATGTCTCATCCTCATCCTGATTACGACTATGATATATCGTCTACTCAAGCCAGTTTTATTCAGTTTCTCACCAGAACGAGCCCACCACCTGACGGTGAAGCTACTGGAGTTTGCCTCTAGTCTGCCGGGCGCGCGTATCGCTTTCCGGGCCTTGTACGAGAAAAGAGATGCTGCACTGCGTAGGCAGTGCTTTGGTTTAGACTTCCCCAATCCCGTAGGTTTAGCGGCCGGTTTTGATAAAGATGGTAGATACTATCGTCCGATGTCAAATCTGGGTTTTGGCTTTATTGAAATTGGGACCGTTACGCCACGCCCCCAAGCGGGTAATCCGCAGCCGCGTTTGTTTCGCTTGCCAAAGGATCAAGGCTTGATCAACCGGATGGGCTTTAACAATGAGGGGGTAGACGCCATGGTGGAAAGACTAAAGGCCGGCAAACCCGCCAATTTGATCATTGGTGGTAATATTGGCAAGAACAAGGATACTCCGAACGAGCGCGCGATAGACGACTATCTTATCTGCTTTGATAAGCTCTTTGATTATGTAGACTACTTTGTGGTGAATGTCAGTAGCCCCAATACACCAAACCTACGAGACTTACAGGAAAAGGAGCCGCTTACGGCATTACTTACTACCCTGCAAGAACGCAATCAAACACACGCCCAGCCTAAACCGATCCTGCTCAAGATCGCCCCGGACTTGACGGATGGTCAATTGGATGATATCGTGGAGATTGCCCAGCAGACCCAGTTGGCTGGCCTTATTGCCACCAATACCACCATCAGCCGTGATGGCCTGACGACTAGCCAGGCGCGCATCGAAGAGATTGGTAACGGAGGGTTAAGTGGTGTGCCTGTACGGGAGCGTGCTACGGAGGTAATCCGTTATTTAGCGGAGAAGTCAAATGGTCAAATACCTATCGTTGGGGTAGGGGGGATCCGGAATGGGCAAGACGCGGTGGAAAAGCTAAAAGCCGGGGCTTGTTTGGTACAAGTATACTCTGGTATGGTGTACGCCGGGCCGGGCTTGGTGCGGGAGATTTGTGAGGCGGTGTTGAAGGATCAGGAATCTTAGAAGAAATAGGTTCTTACATAAAGGTCGTCTAGCGGTGGGTAGTTGCCGCTAGACGACTTTGTGTTTATCCCGTTATTGACACGGACCTGGTGTGTAATTCAAAATACCAGCGCACTCTGCGTGGCAGGAATTACTGTAGGTTACTTCATTACAGCCACAAACGGGCTCATAAATTTCGATGCAGATGCAATTAGGGTTAAGATCTTCCACGCAGTTGGGATCGATATCATCAGATTTTGTGCAACTGCTCATTACGAAGGCCAGAAAGGCGAAAAACAAAAACTTTTTCATTGTTTGGTATTTTGGGTTCATTAGGCAAGAGCCTAATAGAGCGCTTGATGGTTGGGTATTTAAGGAAAGACTAACAGTTCTAATTGTTCTTTTAACTTAAAGGCAACGACTATTAAGCTGGATAATAAGCGACTTAAGGAAGGGGTGCCCACCTTAAATACGGATTGGTGGAATTATGGTGGACTTACTAGAGAGGTGCAATTACGTGCGCTTGGCTCACTATCCGCACAACGAACACATGGTTCGACTGGCAGATGAAATGGGCATATTGGTTTGGGAAGAGAATCCGGTGTACTGGACTATTGATTGGGAAAATCCAGCGACTTATCACAACGCAAAAAATCAGCTCTCAGAGCTTATCGCTCGTGATAAAAACCGCGCCAGCGTCATCATCTGGTCTATGGCCAACGAAACACCCAATGTACCGGCCAGAAATGATTTTTTGAATAAGCTGGCGGCCTTTGCGCGCTCTAAAGATGAAACTCGGTTGATCAGTGCTGCATTAGAGCAAAAAGACTATCAAGGTGATCCGACGGTGAGGACCATTAGCGATCCTTTTGCGGAGGTGGTAGATATTCTGAGTTTCAATCAGTACATCGGTTGGTACGACGGCTTGCCAGAAAAATGCCAGGCCATCAGCTGGAAAATCGATCAGGATAAGCCTGTACTTATCTCTGAGTTTGGCGCCGGGGCCAAACAAGGACTACACGGGAGCAAGAATGCCAGATGGACAGCGGAATATCAAGAATATCTTTACGAAGAAACCTTGGGTATGATTGATCGAATTGATCAACTCCAAGGTGTATCTCCTTGGATATTAGTTGACTTCCGTTCACCTCGGAGAGTCTTACCGGTGATTCAGGATGGGTGGAATCGAAAGGGATTGATTTCAGAGGACGGGAAAAAGAAGAAGGCTTTTTTTGTCTTACGAGATTACTACAATGCTAAGGCGAAACAAGAGTAGAAAATCAAAAAGAGGCGGCACAGAGCTGTAGTAAGGTCTCTGTGCCGCCATTGTTTTTGTTAAGCCTCAGTGGCGGTCAAAGGAGCAGGCAGCAACTGCTTCTCTACCATATACTCTGCAATCTGCACGGCATTAGTAGCAGCACCTTTGCGCAAGTTATCAGCTACAATCCATAGATTAAGACCGTTTTCGATGGAGTCATCGCGGCGGATACGGCCAATGAAAACTTCGTCTTTGTTCTTAGCGAACAATGGCATCGGGTAGCGGTTATTGGCTAAGTCATCTTCAATGACTACACCTGGTGTTTCCGCTAGCAGGCTACGGATATCCTCGATTTCGAAGGCCTGGTTTAGTTCTACATTCACCGCTTCCGAGTGACCGCCGTGTACGGGGACACGTACGGCAGTGGCAGTAATGCCAATTTTATCATCACCCAAGATCTTGCGGGTTTCGTGTACTAGCTTCATTTCTTCCTTGGTGTAATCGTTATCCAGGAAGATATCGCAGTGGGGGAGGCAATTCTCGAAGATAGGGTAGGGGTACGCCATTGCTTCAGCGTCCAGCTCCTTGCCATCGCGTTCGCTTTCGTACTGTTCTACTGCTTTGACCCCCGTACCAGTGAAGGACTGATAGGTAGAAATCACCAGACGGCGGATGCCGTAGCGTTTATGCATACCCGTGAGCGCCACTACCATTTGGATAGTCGAACAGTTGGGGTTGGCAATAATTTTATCTTCTGGAGTGAGAGTATCGGCATTTACCTCTGGCACCACCAGCTTCTTGCTAGGGTCCATTCTCCAGGCGGAGGAATTATCGATTACCACCGTACCAACTTCAGCAAACTTCGGCGCCCAAGCTTTGCTGGTGCTACCTCCTGCGGAGAAGATCGCTACATCCGGGCGGGCGGCAATTGCATCTTCCATGCCGATAACGGTGTGCTGATCACCACGGAAGGTGACTTGCTTACCTACAGAACGAGCCGAGGCAACAGGAATGAATTCAGTGACGGGGAAATTGCGCTCCTCCAAAACGCGGCACATCACGGTGCCTACAAGGCCAGTTACGCCAACAACTGCTACTTTCATCTTTGGTTCTTTTGAGGTTTAGCGCCTCCCTATGAGAGGTGCCGCCTCCTTAACAGAAAAATAAGATGCAAAGATAAAGGCAATCCTGCTTTTTCGCTACTTTTGAAACATGAAACGCCTTCTTTTTTCGCTCGTTTTACAGGTCCTGATCTTGCCTGTGTACGCACAATTTAGCGATGATTTTTCCTCCGGTACCTTATCAGATGTTTGGCTAGGTGATGTGGATCGCTTTGCGGTGCTCAATGAGCAATTGCAACTCAATGATCTTGATCCGGGGGGTAGCAACACCAGCGTCCTCTATGCCTTAGCTCCGACAAGTACAGCGGAAGAGACGACTTGGTCACTGCAAGTACGCTGCGACTTTTCGCCCTCCAGTAGCAATTTTGCCACGGTTTACTTAGCTGCTGATCAGGTGCCGAGTCCTGGTGGGAACTGGAACGGCTATTTTCTGAAGGTAGGGGGGATTTCCGGTGGAGATGATGCCCTGGAGTTGCACCGACAAGATGGTAGCAGCAGTACAGTGCTCATTTCCGGTTTGGCAGGAGCAGTAGCATCCGATCCTGTTACGGTAGGTATACTTGTTACTCGTACTAGTGCTGGCGAATGGACCTTAGAGGCCGACTATACTGGCGGAGAAGACTACGATGAGGAAGGAACCGCTACCGACGCTACCTACACCAGTGGATTGTACTTTGGGTTTGCCTGCCGATATTCCAGTACGCGGAGCATGGCCTTTTTCTTTGATAATGTTTTGGTTGATCCTGTGGTAACGGATGAAGACCCACCGGTAGCGCAGAGCGTGAGCCCCGAAGGAAGTGACCAAGTAATAGTGCAGTTTGCAGAGCCGTTGGCGGATAATAGTATCAGCAATCCAGCAAACTACAGCCTGGACAATGGTGTAGGAGCAGCAACTAATGCCGTATTTGTAAATGGAGACCGGAGCCGGGTAGGTTTAACGTTTGGCGAAAGCCTAACTAACCTCACGACCTACACCCTGGCAATTCTCAACGCAGAAGATTTAGCCGGTAATATTAACCCTGCGCAAACGATAAGCTTTGAATATTTGCTGCCAGAAGAACCAGCCCCCGGTGATTTGATTTTTACCGAAATTTTTCCAGACCCTACTCCTCCTGTAGGCTTGCCAGATTTTGAGTACGTGGAGCTGTATAACAATAGCAACAAAGTACTAAGCTTGGGCGGACTAGGTCTGAGCACCGGCAGTAGCCCAAGGGAAATCAATGATGCTTTATTGTTGCCGGATAGCTACATTATCCTTTGTGATGTGGATGCGGTGGGCGAGTTTGAAACCTTTGGGGAGATTGCTAGTTTGGAGTCCTTTCCGGCCCTAACAAATGGTGGTGATGATCTTATTTTGACCACTTCAAATGGGACTGAATTAGCGGCTCTGGTGTATGATATCACTTGGTACCAGGATCCGCTTCGAGCAGCTGGAGGTTATGCCCTGGAGCTGATCGAATTGGACTTGCCCAATGATTGCCCTGGAAATTGGCGGGCTAGTGACGCTACGATTGGGGGTACTCCAGGCACGCAGAATAGTGTTATTGGAATGGCTGTTGAATCGGATGCGCCACAGCTATTGCGTGCTTTTGCGCCGAATGCTTCCCAGATATTTGTACAGTTTGATGAGGTGCTTGAATCTACCTTTGATCTTACTGCCAATTTTTCTATCAGTCCGTCGCTGGCTATTAGTTCAGCGACTTTGCAGCCAGACCGGCAGAATGTACGCATTACGCTAGTGGATCAGCTAGCAGAAAATACGGTATACGAGCTAACGGTAGCTGCCGGTATTACTGATTGTGTCGGGAATATGAATACGAGCTCGTCCAGCGTACTAGTAGGCTTAAGTGCCGCGCCTAAGCCCGGAGAACTAGTTATTAATGAGGTGCTGTTTAACCCTTTTGTTGGAGGGGTCGATTATCTAGAACTGTACAATCTTGGTCCGGCGATATTGAACTTGCAAGGTTTGCGTCTGCGTAACGAAGCCATTACCTCCGGGACCCTTGCAACTATTGTTGAAAATGATTTTGTGCTATTGCCCGACAGCTATGTCGTATTTACTTCTGATCCGCTAAATGTATTGCAAGAATATACTGTACCCAACCCTGCAGCTCTGATTGAGAATTCCTTACCATCAATGGGCGATGACGAAGGCAATATCACGGTATACAATGCCAATCTAGAGGTGCTGGACGCGCTGGACTATACCCGCGATTGGCACTCTCGCTTGTTGAGCGATCGCAATGGGGTAAGCTTAGAACGCCTCAGGGCTGATGCACCCACCCAAAATGAGGGCAACTGGCATTCTGCTGCTTCTACCGTTGGTTTTGGTACCCCAACGGGAATAAATAGTCAAGATCGAGCTACAGTTGTTCCACCAACGGAAGACTTCTTTGTACTGCCCGAACAGACTTTTTCACCGGATCAGGATGGGTTCCAGGATGTACTCGAAATACAATATTCTACGGATCAGGCTGGCTATTTGGTCCAGCTGCTCATCTTTGATGCCCAAGGCCGACAAGTACGCCGTCTTGATGATCTTGAACTCTTAGCGGGTAGCGGCAGTTTCATTTGGGATGGCACTACGGATGATGAAGAACGGGCCCGTATCGGTATCTATATTCTGGTAGCGGAAATCTTCACGCCCGAAGGCGAAACGATTACTGAAAAGCATACCTGTGTAGTGGCAGGACAATTAGATTAGAGTATGGCGGTGACCCAAGCGTTTTCAAGCATGCCGCGCATCTGGCACGAGTTTGGTGATACTATGATTTTGCCAATTCCGGATGAAGTAGTAGCGGTATTTAAGGAAGCAAAGATCAAGCGTTTCATTTGTACCTTGAACGGTGAATATGAGATGCCTTGTGGAATGCACGCATTGAAAGGAGGTGAACGCTACCTTATGATCAGTAAGCGCATTCGCTCAGAATACGATTTGGAGCCTACTGCTCCGGTGAAGGTAGAGTTACGAGAAGATACCAGTGAGTTTGGTTATCCGGTGCCCGAAGAATGGCAGGCTATTCTTGATTTTGATGAAGAAGCGGCTGTGGTTTTTGTCAAATTAAGCCCAGGTAAGCAACGCAGTATCTTGCATATGGTCTCTTCTGCAAAACGGGAGGAGACGCGAATTACCAGGGCACTCAAGATTGCCGAAAATCTTAAGCTGGGTATCCGCAACCCCCAGCAATTCTTGAAGAATCACTAAATATTTGGAATGCGACTGTTATTGCTTTTTACCATTTTAGGTATTTGCCTCAATCCATTAAGTGCCCAGGACCTAGAACAGGATTTTCCAGCTAACTGGGAAGGGGAGTGGGTAGGCGATCTGGTTATCAGTAATGGAGGTGGGGAAGTTCAGCGGCTGCCAATGATCCTACGAATTGTCCCGACCGAGGATGAGCGATATACATTTACTATCGTCTACGGGGAGGATACTCCCGAAAACACGCGGCCCTACTTTATTCAGGCAGTTGATGCTGCTCAGGGCCACTACGAAACCGATGAAGCAAATGGCATTTTCCTGGATGATTTCCTGATCAACGGTAAGTTGTATAGTCGCTTTGAAGTGATGGGTAATCTATTATTGACCACTATAGAAGAACGCGATGGCCAGTTAATCTACGAGATTATCGCGGGTCCGCTAGAACCACTCCGTACGACGGGAGATACTATCGTGGATGAGGAAGAAATACCTCCGGTAAATGGCTATCGGATCAACGTGCAGCAACGCGCAGTCCTTACCAAGAAGGAAGGTTAGGGTATTTTATTCGAGTTGTTTTTCAATCTGATGAATCTGTTTTAGAATTTTCTTACCGCGGCTTCTAAAGCCAGCACTCCCTTCTTCTAAACCATCTTCAATCAAAGGTTTTAACTCGATTGCTAGCTCTGGATACGGCTCCAGTAGATTGGCAATGCACTGCATAGCGTGTACCCGAATGGCTACCGGAATCTTAGGGTTGGCCATCAGTTCGAAACAACTATTGACCAGGAGGCCTTCCTGATCTTCAGAAAGTGCTACTCCCCCCTCGGCCACAACTCTCAAGAAGTTGCGTTGCAGAGCTGGATGTGGCGCTTGCTCTAGCTGCTCAAGTAGTTGATCTAGAAAAGGCAGTAGTAGATGCGGGTAGACTTCACCCACTCCAGAAAAGACCCAAGCAGCCCGCTGTGCCAAGACGGTATCGTCGCCTAGATAGAGCTCCATAAGTATTTCAAAGCGCTCTGGTCGACTACCAATATATCGGGTTATGGCGTGTGTAGTGGCCTTGGAGTGTTCGCGGATTAGCGCTTGCTTAATATCCATAGACCTTATTTGATGGTATGAGCCCGATAGAGGAAATAGCCTATGGTGCCAAAAATTAAGGTGATGAATAGCAACACAAACCAGAGGCCAAGACCATCTCGTTGTCCTAACGACATCTGAATGATGGCATAGTGGATAAAGGCCAAGCACAGCGCTATGATGGCTGCTACTGCACGGTTCATCTGTTGGAAGTTATGATACTGGCGTGAGGCGTTTTCTTCCGTAATGGGCACTGAATAGTTGGCCAGGTGCGGTGCTCGATTGATCAAGTAAATCATAATTACGACGAAAGCACCTATTCCCACCAGAAGGTAGATGTTGGATTTGTTACCGGTTGAATCAGGCTGGCCCGCAGCGTCGAAATGAGTAGGAATAATATCCGGTAACTGCTGTTGGTAGACTAGAATTAAGAAGCCCATAATCAACAGTCCGAGTATTCCTAAACCGATCAGGAAATTGTCGAACTGTGTTCTGGGGATAGTAATATTTGGTTGACTCATTGTTTAAAATGGTGGTTGGAATAAAGATAAGGGACATTTTTAGAATGGTTGATGAAAGCAAGTGAGTGGCAGCGCTTTGGTACGATATTTAGCTTGGAGGATTTGGTCTATCTACGATCTCGCTTACACCCACGTACGAACTTCAGCGCAGGTATACCGTGGATCATAGGAATGTAGTTGGATTGCCTAGATTAGTGGATTCTAGAATTTCTTAAAAGGGGGTGGATTGAGGGACCTCATCGAAAAAACTAAATAAGCAAAATGAGGTTTCTGAGGGGGACAAAAGCCAGACTTGACTAACTTGTAGTAAATTGATTTTAAATGGATTGTGTCTTTTGTATCCGAGTATTCCGTAGAATTAGATGGACGAATTGTATGGATTCGTCACAACCCTCATCGAAAAAATTAAATAACTCGTTTTCTCGCGCGGATTT
>JBCBEC010000064.1:0-38555 GCA_038528965.1 Bacteroidota bacterium
CTGGATGTGCTTTCTTATAATTTGAGCCATTCCGAGGAAAAGCGCATTGCACTCTCCACTAAAGAAGAAGTCATTTTTGTACGAGTCAGTGATATCATCCGCCTCGAAGCAGAAGCCAATTATACCCGGGTATTCCGGCTCAATGAACCGCCACTTCTCCTTTCGGGAAACCTTGGTCACTACGAAAAGCTACTGCAAGACCAACGCTTTTACCGGCCGCATCAATCGCACCTCATTCAGATCCGCCACATTAGCAAATACGTAAAATCAGAGGGCGGTTATTTTCAAATGGTAGACCAGGCACAGATTCCAGTTGCCCGCTTGAAAAAAGAGGAGGTAAAAAAGCTGTTTTTGCAAGGGTAAGAACTTTGCGCGCTCTTCGCTTGTAATTATGCTGTTAGGATAGCAAAAAATGGTTAACTTACCTATACTGTTTTATCCGCTTTCGACACCTCCCTATTTCTCGAATACTTTTACGCCGTTTTAATCATCAGATCAGACATTAGGCTAGCCATATTTGCTGTTTACTGCTAAGCGCAGTAAAGCCATAGCCTAGCTGCTTCGAAGAGCAGTTCATTGCTTATATTACTACAGTAATCACCCAAAAGATGACGATTAAACTGCGCGCCGTACTGGTTCTCTTGCTTGGTGTTGGTCTGTGTAGCTCCCTGTGGAGTCAAACTTTTCGCTGTGAGGGGCGACTCATCCTGGGCACTAATAACCCCAACTTCATGCAAGTCCAGACCATTGGATTTGCACCCTTTTTTGTGATCTCCTACAACCCAACCGCCATCTACTTTGGTGAGGGTTTTGACGCACTAGGGTTCAACCCAAAAGACAACTACATCTATGCCGTACGGGAGGGTACTAATACCATTGTACGGCTCAGATCTGATAATACTTTCGAAACCCTCGGGCCTGTACCAGGGGTAGACCAGCCCGAAATATTTGCTGGTGACTGCACCGTGGATGGCCGCTACCTTTGCCACGAGAACGGGCTGGATCAGATCCTGGTTTTTAGCGTCTTGGAAGACCTGGTACTGGAGGATCGTATCGATCTTTATTGGGACCCCAGCTCAGTCAACGATGAACCATTCAACACCCGGATTGATGATTTTGCTATAGACCCTAACAATCCCACTATCGCCTATGCTTATCAGGCCGACGGCAATTTTGATCCAGACATTTTGCCCCTAGCCACTCAAGGTCACTTACTGCAAATCAATTTGGATTTCAACTCCCCCAACCTAGGTATGGTTACACCCATCGCCCCTTTAACGGGCAACGTCAGTCTGACGCGCATGGGAAGTCTTTTCTTCGATGATTTTGGTGTACTTTACGGTTATGGCGCACAGTTTGGCGGACTCAATTCCTGGGAAAACCGCCTGGTAGGGATCAACCCGCAAACAGCTACAGCCACCGCACAAGGATCAAGTGGCCCCAGTGCGCCAGCTACGGATGGCTGTTCCTGCCCCTATAGCCTTAAGGCTAATTATATGGTGGAGCCTCTCGTGGCCACTTGCACCGATTCCGAAGTGACTTATTCCCTCACCATTAATAATCGTTCTTTTGAAAACCTAACAGAAGTCATCCTTACAGATACCATCCCGGAAGGAATGCTCATCACAGGCATCAGTGGTGGCTTCGTCGGTGACGTTGACCCTGCTACTGGAGTGGGTACCCGCTTTTTAACGATCAACAATCTTCGGATCCCACCGCGAAGCGTTGTGGAGATGACTATTGAGGCCGAGGTCATTGATATTCCGGTAGGAAACCTCGGCAGCCAGGTTTGGTTGCGTAACCTCCCCTCTCTATTCGACGGTGAGGTGGTCTCAGATGACCCCAGTACTTCTAATCAAAATGATCCCGCCATTTTTGCGGCAGATGCGATCTTTTTAGAAAATGTGGTTTTGGATATCACCCCACCCACTGATTGCTTAAGTGATAACGATGGACACGTGGTGCTTACTTCGCCCCAATTTCTACCCGGAATCACCTATGAGGTAACGCTTATCAACGATGATTGGATACGCACCGAGCGGGAAATTACAGTAGACGGCAATAATACCTTCGAACTAGATAGCCTGCCCGCTGGCAGCTATCGCCTGGACGCACTCCGGCCCCAAGGCGTAAGGTGCAGCTACGAGTGGAAAGACACTACTATCATGATTGAGCCGCCAAACGAGCAGCTACAAGTGTCGATAGAAAGCAATAGCCCACTTTGTGAAGGACAGGATCTGCGTATGAAGGCCACTTTAACGCCAGGAGGAGATGCTATTTGGCGAGGGCCTTTGTACATCGTCCCGGGCCTCGAAATGAACTGGGACTCGGTAGGGCCGGCATTTAGTGGCACCTACGAATTGACCGCCACTTACGGTGCTTGTGAGCAAATAAGGGAAGAGGAAGTAAGGGTAGAACCAGCCATTAATGCCGCTATTGCGGGAGAACTGGATTATTGCGAACGGGAACAAATGCAGTTGTTAGCCGAAGGTGTAGGGGATACCCTTCTAACCTATCAGTGGTCAGGTCCCAATAGTGCATTGGATACCGCTCAGTTATTAGAGATAGCGTCTATGACTCCTGCCGATGGAGGCTCCTATCAAGTCATCATCAATAATGGTACTTGCCAGGATACTGCTGTTGCCGACATATCTATCCTACCTAGTCCAACAATTGAACTGCCCCAGGTATTGGAAGCCGATTTCTGTGAACCTGTGATTTTGCAACCTAAAATTAACGGCGATGATAATGTGGCTTACTCCTGGGCTCCCTCCGAAGGTCTGAGCTGTGATGATTGTCCCAATCCCGAAATCATTCCTCCGTTTCTGCCTTCTTACCAATTGAATGTGGTCAATGATACGCTGTGTACGGATAGCACTACCGTATTGATCTCGTTCGATTCAGATGATCTCATCTACGTCCCCACTGCATTCAGCCCTAACCAAGATGGCGTGAATGACTACTTTCAGCTGTTTCCAAGTTGTCTGGTGTCCGTGCTCAGGAAGGTAGAAGTGTATGATCGTTGGGGTGGCTTGGTATTTTCGAATGGCCCTTTAGACCCTGCCGATCCTCGTGAATTTTGGAACGGCCGTATCAACGGGAAGCCAGCGCTACAGAGCGCCTATCTCTGGCAAGCGGAAATTGAGTTGGTGGATGGGAGTGTTCGGAAGTTGAATGGGGAAGTGAATTTGCTGCGGTGAGGTGTTTTGAAAATAGACGTTCAATATGGTTTTGCGGAATTCATGACTTTGTTTCTTAGTTTGTCCTATGTGTGGTTTCGCGGAATTTATTCCGCCTTCAATCTGCACGGCGGAATGAATTCCGCGAAACTAATAGCATTAAGCCATCCTACCGCCGTCTTGCCCGTTTGCGGTAGCTGATTTGCCTACATAGTGTGATGTTAGGCCGGGCAACCTCCACCCAATTATCGTACTCATCAAAGGTGACCGCTAGTAAGGTTTGATGGTCGCGCGAAATGGATATCCGGACCAAGCCCGTTGGCTCAAACTGTATTTCGGTATCATAGTCGTCGGTTGACCAGGATGAGTCATCGCTTTTTCTGCTCCTCCCCATGGACAGCAATCCCTGGTCATCATACATGAACTCAACCAGGGTAGTATCGGCTTTTCCCGCCTGATAGTTTTCGATAATGCGTTGCCCTACAATCCGGTCGCCGTCCCAATCGTATTCCTCCAGCCGGTAGTCCAAACCGGAGATAGAGAGGAGTCGTAGCGCTCTGAAATAGATCGTTCGGCCTAGTGTATCATAGGCCAAGTGCTCATGCTTATAAGGGTAAGCGAAGTCAATTATTCCTACTTTACTTGTTTACGTTTCTCAAATATCCGCTTCCGAATTCTGCTCAGTGACTCCGGTTTCATACCCAAATAGCTGGCAATTTGGTGATGGGGAACACGATTGAGTAAGCCCGGTCTATTCTCGAGTAGATCGACGTAGCGTTCTTCGGGCGAAGAAGAGATAAACCGACTCCATTTTTCTTTCTCTTCATCCATTTTTTGGATGGCCATGTGTTGAAAAATAGTGTCGAGGCGAGGTAACAGCGTACGGAGCTCTTGCTCAAAGTCTTTATCACTAATCGTCAGAATACAGTCTTCTGTACATTCCCAAAAATACTTGGATGGAGTGATGTATCCTTCTTGGTTGTAAGGCGTAAACTTCTCCCCTTCGGTATAAAAGGCCACTGACTTTTCTTCACCGTCAACAAGGATATACTCCCTCACGCAGCCCTGGACAACCATGAAGCACCTATTCCTAACTTCTCCTTCCCGGAGCAGGATCGTCCCTTTCTTAAAGGTGTCTACAATCGTTTTATCTACAATCAGTTCTATCTCCTCTTTGGTCAGAATATCAATTTGGCTAACGAGCATTCTGATTCTGTCCTTCAGATCTACCTTTCTAGTCATGTCCTACTTGATTTATTCTGGCGCGAAACTGCATTTTATACTTTGACCGGTCGACAAATCTCGACCAACACACAGAGAAGCACGTCTCAAGCATTGATTTCGTAAGGATTGGGGTAAAACCATTGCTCAAGGCGCACTTCACAAGAATCGTACAACGATCGCACTACTCTTTTTGCGGCACTTGCCAGTCTATCCCAAAGCGTTCTTTCAGGTAGGGGCTGAGTGGCCCAAGTCCAATTGCTTTTCTGCGCTGATCGACCAGTGCCGGCGCTTCGATCGGGTAAGGTTCACGTTGCAGGTTTTCAAATTTTATTTGTGTACCATAGAGCTGTTCTTGCCCCTGTTCTACCAGTAGACGATCCTTCATTCTGGCGTAACGCAAGGGTTGAGCCTCTCCACGCTGGAAGGCTTCCTCCAGCATAGGAAAGTACTTTTGTCGCAAGCCAAAATTGGAGTGATTGATGATCAGAGCAGCACCAGCGGCCGCAAACTCGGTGACTTCACTACTAGTGGGCCAGCCGTACTCGTCGAGCAATTGAATCAGCAAAGCCTCATTCGCCATTTTATTCCTTTCCTCGATGGCAAGAACTGGAAATATGGATGGGGAATCAAAGTAGCCACCGTTGTTGATGTACCTTTCGCGTTCGAGGTTACCCGCATACATAAAACCTTGATCTCGGATAATCATCTTGAACAACTGCCGGGCAAAAGGTTCATTTTTGATGGGGCCATTCTGGGCTTCGTACTTATGGATTTGGGCATCCTCAATTTGCGCCCAGCGCGGGTCGTCGATGAGACTGAGGAAATCAGGATCGTACAAGGCTTCCAGTGTTGAGCCCTGGCTCAGCGCAATATTTAAGAAGTAGAAGGACGTATCTCTCATCTCAGATGTCCAGAGCAAAGCGGTAGTAGAAGCTACTTTGTAGAGTAGCTCCTGGGTAGGTCCCTGCTGCATAGCTTGCGCGTATTGCATCAAGGCAGGCATCAAATAGCCTTCGTTTCGCAAGCTATCGGCAGTGCGTAAGTGGTGTTGCCCGTAGCTGACTTGGGCAACAAGCAAGAGAACAACAGTCAACAATTTTAGAGAGGTGATTTTTACGATCATTGGATTTTTTTGATCGAAGATGCACCTACCATCCAGTTTGGTGTAGGCTGCCGTTTAATCCCCTCCACTAGAGTAGTTTGTTGCTATCTCCCCTTCCGCCGGTAATGGCGCTGTACGATCTGGCCTAAAAACACCTGGGTATCAAGGTGTTCCCATTCAAGCGGCGCTGCCAAATCGCCAAACAAGGGGAAGCCACCGCCCAACAGAATGGGGATGGTGGTAATTCTTAGTTCGTCGATCAAATCATCTTTTAAGAAATGCTGAATCGTGGTCCCTCCGTCGATGTACAGTTTATGGTAGCCCTTTCCAATACTTGCTGTGGACTACCACCAGTTAGGCTCACTTTCCCTGCTAATTTCTCGGGAAGCGTTTTCAATGAATTGCTCAGCACGATGACGTGTTTAGTGTACGGCCACTCTATCCCAAAACCGAGCACTGTTTCGAAAGTAGTTCGACCCATGACGATGGCGTCAATTTCCTCCATGAGCGCATTGTACCCCAAGTCATTATTGTCAGGGTTAGGGATGGAATGGAGCCAATCTATTTCTCCATTTTTCCCCGCGATGTATCCGTCAAGGCTGGTGGCAATGAAGACAATATTCTTTTTCATTGGGTACAATTTACCTCAGTCCAAGTCATGGACTGAGGAGTAAACCTAATCGCACGACTAAAGTGCAGTTTGATTGTACAAAAATAGTCTTAGTTGGCTCTCTGATATCGAACCTCTGTCACGTGAGCGCCGTAGTTATTTTGGATCTTCATGTACCCTATATAGTCATGAGGGTTTGCTTCAATCAAGAAAGCGATGTACCCCTCACTATCAAAGTTTTCCCAATTTCCTAATTTATATCTTATGACTCCACAGACATACTGGTCTTGAGGTCTGCTATATGATTTTATGACGATGCCATTTGAATAACTATCCGGTATATCTTCAACACAAACGCTGTCTCCAAAATTTAGCCGTTCTACCTCCAAATAATCGAACACCTCTTCGGTAACTAATGAGTCGATTGCTTCGGGAACATAGTCTTCGATATTGATCTGATGGTAACAGTTCTCTCGGTAGAAACTTATTATAGTATCCCTGGTAACGGTTCCTAATATTCTCACCCTGGGATCAATATCGAAAAACTCCAACTCCTCTCTCCAGGCTCCGGAAACGGCATTGAGTAGGTCGTATTCAATTTTCAGATCTATTTGACCATCTTCGTTTAAGTCGGCAGTGTAGACCCGTGGCTCAAACCACACTACTCCAGTATTATTGGGTACTAATTTGGAATCATCTCCAATTTCCACACAATCGACAATTATTTCTGGTTCCGGGGGTGGAGGTAGGGGCGCTTCATCATCTCCCTGACCACAAGTCCACAGGCAGAGGACGAAAGCGGGAAGTATGAGGTGCAATAATCTCATTTGCTGGCTAAGTATTCTTGCGGCCATTTCCTTTCTACTTTTGCATTGTATCGCAATACGCACGCTACTTTATTTTTTCCTAAAAAGCGGTGCTTATCCTTAAACATAAAGCGGGAGCTTGCTTGCGCGGTGCGTGACCAAGTCGTTTTAACACTTCTACCCAAATGTTTCGTGCAATGTACTCTTCTATAGTCCCAACTCTTCCACACTAATCTTCCGCATTTCTACTTTTCTGATCTTACCAGTAACGGTCATGGGAAAATCGTTGGTAAACTTGAAATACTTGGGCACTTTGTAGTACGCGATCTCCCCCTCGCAGAAGTCGGTCAATTCAGCGGCAGTGATCTCACTTCCTTCTTTGGCCTTGACCCAAGCCATTACTTCCTCGCCGTATTTCTCACTGGGTACGCCAATCACTTGTACATCACTCACTTTAGGGTGTTTGTACAGAAACTCTTCGATCTCCCGCGGGTAGATATTCTCTCCACCTCTGATGATCATGTCTTTGATGCGACCCACGATGTTGATAAAACCTTCGTCGTCCATCACGGCAATATCTCCAGTATGCATCCACCTGGCACTGTCAATGGCTTCTCGCGTCTTAGCTTCATCATTCCAGTAGCCCAGCATCACGCTGTAACCCCTGGTACAAAGCTCGCCCGGTACGCCAATGGGTACCACCTGTCCGGTTGATTCATCAATTATTTTGACTTCAACATGCGGTAATACTTGTCCAACTGTACTCACTTGCTTTTCTAATGTAGTGCCCATGCGGGTCTGTGTACTCACGGGGCTGGTTTCCGTCATACCATACGCGATCTGTACCTCATTCATGTGCATGACCGACTGTACTTGCTTCATGACTTCGATCGGGCAAGGCGATCCTGCCATGATACCAGTGCGGAGGCTGCTCAAATCAAACCGAGCAAAATCCGGGTGCTCTAATTCGGCAATAAACATGGTGGGCACACCGTAGAGTGCGGTGGCTTTTTCCCGTTCTACTGCTTCCAGAACGGCTAATGGTTCAAAACCTTCGCTGGGGTAGATCATACAGGCTCCGTGCGTAACGCAACCCAGATTGCCCAGAACCATACCGAAACAATGGTACAAGGGTACGGGAATGATGAGGCGATCCTGCTCGGAGAAATTCATAGTGCGAGCCACGAAATAACCATTGTTCAAGATATTGTGGTGGCTCAGGGTAGCTCCCTTAGGATAGCCTGTAGTACCACTGGTATATTGAATATTGATGGGATCATCAAAGGCCAGAGAATGCTGCCGTTCATTCAAGCTTTCTTCTTCCACCTCAGCTGCTTTCAGCAGAAAATCCTTCCATGACAAGAAACCCTCAAGTTGATCATCCGACAAGGCAACAGCCATTCGTAAATCAGGTAATTCTTTTGAATTTAATTCACCAAAATCATGCTGAAAAATCTCCGGCGCCAAGTCGGCAATCATCTGGGTGTAGTGCGATGTTTTGAACTGTTTTGCCAGCACCAACATCTTGCAGCCCGATTGATTGAGCGCGTACTGTACTTCATGCTTCCGGTAAGACGGATTGATATTGACCAGCACTACCCCTGCTTTTGCGGTAGCAAACTGTAGTACCGTCCACTCTGCACAGTTAGGCGCCCAAATACCCACACGATCTCCTTTTTCTAAACCGCAGGCCAACAAGGCTTTAGCGCAGACATCAACCTCCTGCTGCAATTCCGAATACGTCCAGCGAATGTGTTGATGGGTTACAATCAGCGCTTCGTTTTGAGGGTACTGTCGAACAATATCATCAAATTTTTCGCCGATAGTCATCCCAAGGAGAGGAATGGAACTGGTGCCCGAGCTATAGCTTTTCATGCTGGATATTTTAGGGTGAGGATTATTGCGAAGATGATTGATCAACCATCCCGCTTCATTGACAACCCTCATTTTATTTTATGATTTTCACCAAAGCGGCGCTGAGCTCTAAAGTTAAGGAAGGTGCTTCTTTATGAGGCGCATGAGCGGTGTTTTTTTACGCTATCGTGAGCTTGAGCCTGAACAATTTTGTAAAGTGTTATCTGGCTTACCCCACCTTAAGTATTAGGTAGAAGGTAGAAGGACTTAATTTACCTTCTACCTTCTACAGCCTGAGCTTGCAGCAATCAGCGACTTCCGTGATAATCCAATCTCAAGCTCGCGTTAACGCTAAAAATCTAGGACGATGCCAATAGTCGGAATAATTTGTCCATCCTGTGCTTCCAGAGCAGTCAAGCTCCGGGGGGAGATCAGGTTACCGGCAGCATCTCTGCTGAGGCCATATTGTTGTGGTTCGGGAATTTGTGAGGCAAAGGCATTCTCCACTTCCAAGAAGATGTTAAGCGCTAACTGCTCAAAATTCCATTTCTTATCAATTCTGATATCGGCAACGCTAAAGGCATCCAAGCGCTCATCGCCTAGACGGTCATAGTCCAGGAGGATTGCTGGGTAGTTGGCCAATGTGGCGGCTTCGTCAACGGGAGCGAAAGGGGTTTTGCCGGCAAAGCGATAACGCAAACTAAGCTCCCAGTTGTTGTCAAACTTGTAACCGCCGGTAAAGCTCACCAAATGCCTACTATCCCAACTTGACGGGCGGAACACCCCGTCCAGGTCACTGAACTCACTTCTAAATAGGGTGTAGGCTAGAATGCCGTAAAAACGCTTCGTGAATTCTTGCTGGAAAAGAAACTCAGTACCGTAGGTCCTACCCTCTCCGTCACTTACGATGTGTTCATTACCTAGTACTTCAAATCCGCCGCCCTTGTTGGCTAGGGACACATTATCCAGTACGGCTACGGGATAGTCATCGTATTTTTTGTAAAAGCCTTCCACTGTTATACGGGTGGATTCGCTGAGCTTGTGCTCCAGCCCCAATACGAAATGATCACTTCTGATGTAGTTGGCATCCTCGTTAACCAGGGTTCCTTCGTTATCTCTAAACCCAAGTACCGTGTAGGTAGGAATCTTGAAGTATCGGCCAACACTCGCGTTAAGCTTCCACGTTTTTTCTGGATTGAGACCATAGCTAAATGAAAGTCGCGGCGAGAGGGTCTCCAATAGTTGGTTGTCCTGCGTGGTAAAGGTGTTGGCGTCAGTTCTCAGTCCAAAGGATAGGTCGAGGCGGTTATTGAAAACGCTACCCGACGCTTGCACAAATACGCCATACTTATAAAAATCAATCTCCGAGAAATAGGTGACATCATCAATTTCATTCACGGAGTTATTGCTAAACATCGCCCTTTGCACTCCAAAACCACCGGATAGTATCCAATTTCCTACGTACCGGGTCAACTCGTAGCGCAGTTTCACCTCTGTCTCCTCAGAATCGTTGGTAAAGAAAGCGCCCGTTTCCGCTACGTTATCCGAAAAGCGGGTAAAGTCATTTTTCAACGTATTGATGCTCGCCGTAGTTTGCATAAAACCAGCCCCCTCTTTAAAGCGATGCTTCCAACTGATACCCGTAGTATTCGTTCTTTGCTTGATAATCGGCACTTGCTCCAAGAATGCCTGGTCTAACGCATCAAAATCATCGGGTACATTGACCCCAAAGTCATCAATGGAACCTACTCCTAGTAGATTAATCTGGTTATAATCGTTCAATTGGTGTGTGATCTTATACTGGTAATCCCAATAATCAGGTAGAATTGGCAGTCCAATCACCTCGAATAACAACTGTAGGTAACTTCTACGCACCGACCCAATAAAACTCGTTTTTGCCGGTTCACTACCATTACGAAATAAGGGTCCTTCGCCCGTAAGGGCAGCCTCACTTGCCGAGATTCGAATATTGGCCCGCCCCTCTCGGGTGTTGCCGACGCGTTGATTGAATTGCAGTACGCCAGAAAGTGGATTATCGTAACGGGCATTAAATGCGGAGGTAGTGAGATCTACGTCTTCGATAAAAGACACATTCAATAAGCCCACTGGGCCACCCGCACTGCCCTGGGTAGCGAAATGGTTGATATTGGGGATCTCCATTCCATCCAGGTAATAGACATTCTCATTGGGCGCTCCTCCTCTAATAATAACGTCATTTCTAAACCCACCAACACTACCTCCTACACCAGGCAAGGACTGGACAACTTTAGCAATATCATTGTTGCCTCCAGGATAGGTTGCAATCTCTACCGCCGACAAACGCTGGGTGCTTAACGGACTGATCATGTCTTTGATGCTGCTGGCCTTGACCACCACCTCGCCCAAGGAAACAGCAGCCTCAGTCAGAGAAAAGCTTAGTTCGGCATTTCCTACCGATTTGATGATCACATTAAACTTTGACTCCGATTCGTAGCCAATGTAACTGGCGGTGATCGTATAACTTTTGGTGGGTACATTAGGGATTTCGTAAAACCCATCGATATCAGTGACAGAACCCTGCGCGGTACCATCTATTTGTACAGTAGACCCAATTAAAGGCTCATCTGTTTTGGCATCTTTTACATAGCCACTCAAGGTTCCAACGTCTTGTCCCAATAGAAGGGACGCGGTGAAAAGGAAGTAGATGGCAAAAACTGATTTAGTTAGAGTGAGATTCATTCTGACTAGTTATTAAAGGTTAGCAATAGTTGGATTTGCCAAGCGATAGGTGATGAGCATTAATAGGACGGCCTCATGATTCTGATATGGGTTCGGCTATCGTCTATAGCTTCGAATAAATTATTAGCTAAAGATTTCATCAGGGTACTTGCATACATGTTGCCAAAAACACCAACAAGAAATAACTATCTGACTATCAGTATATTAATCATCAATCAGAAAATACCTAAGGGAAATATTCACAGTATCCAACTCAACTATCTCAGGAAATTCCTAAATATTTTGTGATTTTTTCTAAACCTTTTTAATGCGCTTTAATTGATAAGACCAGATTTAGCAAGTGCTACATCGGCAATTAAATAAGAACGTATGATTAATCGGTTGCAGCAAGAAATCGACCAGAAAAACACCTTACTCCAGATCACCGAAAAGGTGAGCCAACTCAGGACTTATCCGGCCTTTTTGTCATTCGTGATAACTGAACTCAAACCTATTTTTGACTTCCATGATTCCGGGCTTTTTTTGCTTACGGACGATGGAAAAATGCACTATGATCTCACGACGGTGTTTACAGAGATTTGTCCAAGCAGTGGCAACCACTACCAAAACCAGAAATACGGGAGTCAGTACATTGTACATGAGAACACGGTCATTGAAGACGTGATCAATAAGACCAAGCAAGCCGGCGGCCCCGTTTTGTTTGACTTCAAAGACTTTAAGGAGCGCTTTCCGAACTATCCGCAGTTTAAGGATATGGATATTGAAAAGTCAGGCAGGAGGGATGCGCTGGCCTATCACTTCGAGGTAAGTGGCGAACCCTTTGGCGTATTCTTCATCAATAAGCTACAGAAGAACTTTTTTAAAGCGCATCAGTTTCCCTTTTTCAAAAAAGTTACCGATCAGTTGGCTATTGCGCTTTCTAATATTAAGGCCATCACTGAGATTAAAGCCAAAGAAAAGGAGCAGGCTATTCAGTTGCAAATGGTGAATGGTCTGGGCCAAGAGAAGACGTGGCAGCAAAAAATTGCCACTATTCCATTGGCCTTGCAAGAAATTGTGGATTGCAGTTTATTCTGCTTTCAGATTGCCCCTAAGTTTGAGTCTATACACTTTCATGCCCTGGAACGCATAGGGCCAAAAGAGTATCGGGATTGGGATTTAAGCAAGCTCTCTGATTTTATCCAATATCCACATAAAGGGAGTATTGATCTCTCTGAGATAGCCACCCCTTTGATCATTGAGGAGTTAGAGACTGATGCACTAAAGCAACGCAGTTTGTTTTTAACTCAGCTGGCCAACCGGTTTTCCATGCAAAGCCTGTTGCTTTTGTCATTCGATCTGGACAGTACGCATAAAGTACAGCTACTATTCATGAGTCGGCGAATCAAAGGATATACTGGGGCAGAATTGCGGCGGCTGCAACGGCAAATACCATCCTTAAAACTTGCCTTAGAGCGACAAATAGCTTACGAAAAGATAGAGCGCCTAAATGAACGGCTAACCTTGGAGAAAAGATACCTGGAAGAAGAATTCTATCACTCGGCAAATTTCGGGGAGATTATTGGAAGTTGCCCACTCATGCAGAAGGTCTATAATGACATTAAGCACGTAGCCGCGCTAGATACGACCGTGCTGATCTGTGGAGAGACCGGAACGGGAAAGGAGTTGGTAGCCCGAGCCATTCATATGAATTCAAAGCGGAAGAACAAGATTTTGGTCAAGGTGAATTGCGCAGCGATACCGAAGGAAATGATGGAAAGTGAATTATTTGGCCATACCAAAGGAGCATTTACTGGCGCAACCAGTGACCGGATTGGTAAATTTGAATTGGCGGATGAGGGTACCATTTTCCTCGATGAGATTGGAGAACTACCGCTAGAGCTACAGTCGAAAATGCTACGCGTACTACAGGAGAAGGAAGTGGAAAGGCTGGGAGGAAACAAAGTGCGGAAGGTGAACTTCAGGGTAATTGCGGCAACGAATAAAAACTTGGAGTTGGCCGTTCAGGAAGGCTCCTTTAGGGCTGATCTTTTTTACCGCTTATTTATTTTCCCCATCGTACTACCTCCGCTCCGGGACAGGGGGAGTGATATTCTTGAAATTGCGGATTATATAGCACAACATACTTCCCAAAATGCTGGACTTCCTTTTAAAGGTTTTAGTGTTGCGGCACAAGAAAGAATGCTGAGTTACAATTGGCCTGGCAATGTCCGTGAACTGGAAAATGTCATCCAGCAGGACTTGGTAAGGAACCGAAACAGTAAGCTAGAATTATTAAACATATCGAGCCTCAACTATCCGCTCCAAAATCCTTCCCATTCCTCTCGGCAGGAACAACTCGAAAACGTTTTATCGCTACCCGAGGATTTCACACTCAATGATATCGATCGGAGCAAGCAAGAACTGGAAAGACAACTTATTCTCAAGGTGTTGGAAAAAACAAAATGGCGGGTAAGCGGGCGTCACGGTGCCTCCGCACTATTAGACGTAAAAGCAGTCACCTTAGAATATCGAATGAAAAAACTAGGTATTAAACGAAAACCCGAAGAAAGCACGCTTTAATACTCCCCTTCGGTTAAGTTTAGCGTTTCCACAAAGGAGGTGCACAGTGCTAAGGTTAATTCGCCGGCTTCTTTATGCGGTGCGTGGCCAATACCTTTTATTACTTCCACCTTGGCCGCACCACTAATGCTGTTGGCGATACCTTCAAGCTGCCACATGGTGCCGTACTCATCTTGCTCTCCTTGCACAATCAAGCACGGGCAGCTGATTTGCGGTAGCAGATGCTCGATATTCCAAGTTCGAAACCCGGCGCTCAACCAGGTGTCGGCCCAGGCGTAGAAGACATCGTCGGTCTTGTCGCCGTGGTATTTGGTGAGCAATTGTTTGAGTATGCCTCCCGGGTAGTTTTCACGAGTTTTGTGTACACCCTCCAGGGTAATATCCTCAACAAAAATGTGGGGGGCTTCCAGTATCAGGCCTTTGATATTATTGCCATTCTGCGCTGCGGCAATCAAAGCAATGGAAGCGCCATCACTATGACCAAATAGTAGCGGTTGTGAGACATGGAGCCGCTGTAGCAGGTCAATCAAGATATCGGCCTCCGCCTCCAGGTAGCCTTGCTGCCGCCTTCGCCCCTGAGGGTGAGATGAGGATGCGCCGTGGCCCAAGCGGTCGTAAATCAGATAGTTGCAACCCGTTTGTGTGGCCAATTCGTGCGGAAAATCGCGCCAGGTTTGAATACAGCCCAGGGAGTCGTGTAGGAATACGAGGGTGGGTGCACCGGCAACTTCCACCCTGTGAACAATGGCCAGTTCCCCGCTTGATATGGCTACTTTAGATTGCAAGGCATTTTTTTTTAAATCCCCCTACCCTTTCCGCATAAACCGAACCCGGCTAATCAAACCGTCCGTAATCTCATAAATGGCTACAATCTCCGTAAAATCCACACCCTTACGGCCAGTTACTTTTTCGTGATCGATGACCTTGCTGTCAAAGACGATTCGGTTCTCTAAGTGAGCGTGTAGCTTGGGGGATTGGTCAAAGATGTCTTTGTAGACCTCTTCGATAGCATCAATTCCCACCATGTACGGCTCCGTTTCTCCAAAATTGAAGATTTCAACCTCCTTGGTGTAGCAGGAAAGGAAGCCAGCTAAATCTCTGGCATTGTAGGTGTCTAATTGCTTTTGGACGATGGTTTCTGGATTCATAGTATTTGCTTAACAGCTTGGTGTGTAGCCGGTTCATTCTATTACTCCTCGTACAAGCACGGGGCCGAAGGATTAGAAATACTCGTACTCATAACTGACAATCTTCTTGGATTTGCCGTCTTGAATTTTGGAGTACGTTGCCTTGGGAAGTCCCTTGCTATTATAGCGATACTTAGATTCACCAGTGGAGCCAAATTTTGATTGGTGTAATACGCTGATCAATTTCCCGGATTCATCGTAGGTGTGTCGCAAACTATATGCATCGTATTTTTGATAAACCACCTGCCCAAGTTCGTTAAACTCCTCATACCCTTGCTGGTATCCATCTAACAGAAAAGTTACACTTCTACTGGTATCCTCATACACCCACTCCAAGGTAAAATTGTCATTTTCCGTATTCGTCAATAATCGTCTCCTTCGCCCTTTTTCGTCGAAGTAAAGCTCATTCGTCCTGTTTTCTACAGTGGCAAAAGCATTATTCTCAAAGCTTTCTAAGTATACATAGCCCGGATTTGCAGCGATGGTCAATACGGTATCAACACCTTCACTCTTGCTACTACGCGCACGTACAGTAGACAAGCAACCCTTTTCAAAGTCATAATAGACAATATTTGACTCCAATGTATCCCCCTGCTCTCCCAACTGTGCGGTATGCTTTTCGATTAATCGACCGCTTTCGTCGTATGTGAAGCTCGTACTGAAATGCATGGGTTCAGTAGCGTTCTGATAAAAAGTAGTTGCACTAATTAATAAGCCTTGGGGATTAAAGTAGAGTTCGCGATGGTAGGTTTTACGAGTAACTTTTATCGATTTGACCTCAGACCAGCTGTGAATCATAAGCCCGCTTTCCTATGGTTCTGGGTGAGGCGGGTCACACTTCTTACTCCATGAGCGCATTCTCCGTTAGATACGCATGTTGCTCTTCCGTCAAGAATACAATGCTGGCATCTTGGCCACCAGTTGCTAGAAAATGGAAACTACCGGGCAGACCACTTTCCTTTGCCACCTCGTTCATGAATTCGAAAAAGTCGGTATCTATCCAGTCGCTTTCAATTCTCAGGCGCTTGGTGTAGTGCTTACCGTTGAAGTCAAAAGCCAGATTGCAGAATTGATTTTTTTCGAGATCAAAATCATCCGTGATGTTAGTGGGCGTGAAATTTCCGCGTGAAATTTCTGCATACCACCCTACCAACTCGGCATAGGGATCAGATAGATTACCAAGTTCCATATCGAAAGTCAGTACTACATTCGGGAAAGATCCCAGAACAGTACCTAAGCCCCAGTGTTCGCGACTCATTACTGTTTCCTTGCCCTTTGCGATCTGTTCCGCAGTCAGATGATCCAACAGGCCCAGTTTTTCGTAAGCGGCTATTGCCTCTTCGATTCTACTAGAGGTCACATTCGATTTAAAATCTTCGTAGCTGGGTCGAAATTTCGATCGCCCTTTGTGCAGGTAGTCCGCCTGCGGCTCCGTGAGGGCGATGATGGCGTACTTGGAGTAATCTGCAACATTATTAACGGAGGAGGTCACTAAGTGCAGCCGGTACGGAGACTGGTTATCCGCTAGGATTTTATTGAAAATCTTGTAGTAGCCTTGCGTTCCAATCTTTCCAAAATAGCTCAAGCCTAGAGGCTTATTACGTTCTTCTGGAGGTAAGTAGAAACTCTTCTGCTTGTAGACCCGCCCATTGCAACGCAGGGAAACTGCCAGACGATAAGACTTATGATTACCGCCAAATTTAGATTCACTTATTTGTATTTCGTGCTTAAAGTCCTCGAAGGTCAAATCTTCCAGGAGGGCAGAAGTTTCCCGATGGATTTGTTCGATGTATTCAGTGGGGTCTTCGGAGTAGTTGGCCAATTCGAACAGACGGGAGCGATCACAATAATTCAAAAAATCGATTGGGTTATCGATCTTCCGCTGGTTAATAGCCTCATTTAGACGAGTCAGGTTTTCACCGGTACAGATGGCGTGTTCCTGAAGTCCATTGCAGAACCCCTCTAAACTAGCTGGTGCTAAGCGTGCATCCTGCTCTACCAGCTGCAGGGTAAATAATAGCAGGGAAAGCTTGAACTTTATTCCTCGCTGCTCGATCTGCCCCGCGATCATAGGCATTAATCGCTCGTTGACTAAGCCGCAGCGATCTAGTCGCTGTAGGTGATCCAACAAGTTCCCCTTTACCACTTCCCAATCTTCTTCCTCCAAGGGCTGAGTCGTAAGAAACTGCGCGTAGTTGGGCTCGGGCTCTCCAAACATCCTAATATTCTCCAAGCGGATCAGAAGGTATAAATAAGGGCCGGCGGCAGACTGTAGCTTACCGGTATCTAAGTCGGTGAATTCCTTGGTTTGATCTTCGGCAATCAAGCCTTGTTCAAGCATTTTGACGATAGTCGAATCCATAGGTTGGGTTTGAGCGCTGGAGGCCAGCAGAATTAAGCTGGCTACAATGATGATTCTTTTCATGTTTTCAGTTTTGCCTTGCGATGGCAACAGCGAGAGAGAAGCTTTTTTAGTGAGAGAGGCTAAAAAGCGCCAACGGTATAATCAAATAATTTACAATATAAATATAATAGTTATAATCTAATAATTCAAACTTTGCAGCAGTATTAGTCTATTCGTATCTAATACCTTAATCATAAAATACCAGGACAATGCCCTGGCACAATTAATACTAACTGATCTTTCAAAGACCTATTTAGAACACCAAGAGATGCCCAAACCACTTGGACATCTCTTAGGCTCTCTGCTAAAATCACTCAACCAGATAGGACATGAGCGTAGCCCGCCCTTTGTGGTAGTAAACCAGGTGTGTCACCAAATCTACTGTATAACGGGGTTGACGATCGCGGCCAAACGAAACCTCGCCTGTTACTTCACCAGTAGCTTTACTGATCTTTGATAGGATCACATCTTTTCCTTGCTTGTTTACGACATAATTATAGTCCCAACCAGTAGTAGTGGCTTTCTTACGTTTGCTGGCCGCTAGCACGGCTGCCACTACGTACTTAGCAGAGCCCTCCCCTTCTTCTTCGTATTCCTCTCCTCCTTCGTCCAAGGTCTGAGAGGAGGTTTTTGTTCTAAAATGCAGGTTTAAACGTGTTTAGCGCCAAACTGCGCTTCCCAAACTGCTTTTTTATGCCTGAAATAGCGCCCGCCCAACATACCCACCAACCCACTGGCTACGCCCACTAAAGCGTAGAAGGTGCCGTAGCTGTTATCCAGCTCTAAGAAGTAAGGTAGGCGGGTAAAAACTTCGGCGGCAAAGGCGCAGTATAGGCCAATGACTGACCAATACATCCATGATAGATGCGTCAGTCTGGGATTTTCGTAGCCTTTCACATACATCGGTAGCATTCCCAAGGCCAAGGTGATGGTACTGACTACCGCAAAGAAATGTAAGACGCCAAAGCTGTTGTGCACCCGATAAATCATAAAGGAAGTAGCACAGACCACCAGCATGGCGATGCCATAAACTCTACCGACTTTCTTGTGAGTGGCCGTTCCTTTGGCCTGGGCGAGAATCATACTACCGCTTATCAAGGCAATGATGGCGGCAATGGTGTGAATCCATCCTATGGTATCGTGTGGCATTGCTTGAGCTTTTACACGAAGATGAAAATCCAAACCTGCAATTTGAAATCTATTATCTGAATGGTAGGAATCTGAGGATGAGCTGTAGGATTCAAAAGGTATCAGAAGGAAGTAACCAATTCTATTTTTGTGCTGTGTACTGCTCCATAATTTCTCCCAAGCGCAGGAAATCTTCTCTATCCTTAAGTAAGTAATCGATTTGCGCATCCCCCATCGGCTGCATTTTGTAATTAGGCAATTGCTCTCCGAATAGCACGTACACAAAACGGTCTACCACGCGCTCTTTCAAGGCGTGTGGCAGTTGGTACTTTTGCACTATCGGTTGCTCTATACCCATGTGTACAATCTCATGCGTAATGGTATTGGCGGGGTTCTCGTAATTTTTGAAAGCTCCTCCGGGAGTGGTGAACAGCGTCACGGTTCCATTATCTGGATCATAACTTCCTCCTGTCCCGTAGAGGGTCAAGACAATTTCGTAGCGCTCAAAAAAGGTAAACTCCCAGTTACGGTGGGGTGTATCTACAGCCAATTGCTGAATAAAACCCTTGATTAAGGTACGCTGGGCCTCCACCTTTTCTAGCGCAGCTTGGTAGTCCTGCGGATCGAATATACTTTCGTCCAGCAATTGTTGGATGGATGCAAAATCATCGTTACCGAAGGCACCCTTCCTCGACTTGGCAAGCAGGGAGTCAATCAACTCGTGTTCCGGCAGGGAGATTTGGTAGCCCTGTCCCTCTAGGAATTGGATATCATTGATCGTTCGCCAAATGGAATTGGCTTCCTGTTTGGTGGAGGGAATGCCTATGGATAATCTACTAGAGGCATCCTGCGGACGACCGGAAGTACTACAGAAAATAGATAATGCGAATAAGGGAAGCAGGTACGTTTTCATTGCTCACTTCATTGGGAACACTCCAAAAATAAAAAGCAAAGCGACTATGGTTGCCAGGACGCCTCCGAAGAGCATCACCTTGCCCAATATCCGAGTGGGCGCATCGTAAATAAATCGTTTATTACCATTCAAGTCGGTATCCTTGCCGTAAGCGTAGTAAACTGCCATTCCTATCCCCGCAAAGGTTAGAAAAATGCCGGCATCCGACATGTAGACAAAGAAAAACACTCCGGCAAGAATCCCCAAGCCGTAGAGGACCATCGACAAGCGATCACCTTTTTTGCCCTGCTCGAGCTGATGATCACGCTGGCGCTCAATCTCTTTCAATTCTTCCGTGGCTATTTCCACGCCACGTTGCTCTAGTAAAACTTTGGCTATCGCAATATTTTCTACTGTCCACTCGTCTGGCTTTTCGATGATTTCTCGGAGTTCATCATTATCCAGATCGTTGAGATAATGCCCCTCCAACTCTTCAGCACTGAGGTCCCGTATCTGTTGTGTGATTAAGTCCCGCACTCTCTTAAAATCATCCACCGGAATCTTTAAGACCACTTTTGGCACCAAGCCATCTCCCACAAAGACCGAATCAATTACGGTGCCGGTAGATTCCAGGGAAAAGGGCACGTTGTGTTCCCGTAGGAAATTGGTAAAATCCTTAGCTTCTTCTTCGTTGAGAAAGCTCCGGTAAGTTTCGAAGCCTTCCCAACTTTTGCCAAGGAGGTGGTGATCTAAAGGTTCTTGCTTCATGCAGCACTAGGGTTACAGCTTATTGCGGGATTTTAGTTGAGCTAAAGTCTACTCCCAATTACAGGCATCAGGCCGAGGCCCCATGCCGTATTCGTCCATGAGTTCCTGGAGTCTGGCTTCTGGTGCTTCAGGGGCCTCAATTTTGGCCAGTTTCAAGAGTCCTTCGTGGCGACACTCCCAAATTTTTAGGCGCAGGCGCTGTACGCGGCATTCCAGTTCCTCGAAGAAATCGAACTCAAAGTTGCGCTGAAAATCATCAATTTGTTGTAGATAGGCGATCCCTTCTTCGCAGGTGCCAGAAAGCCCTTTCATGGTCCAATCCTTCACCTGGTGGATATTATCACAGTACTTTTCTTCAGATTGGTAGTCTTCATACAATACATCACCTTGGGCTACAAAACGGTCCCAAATGGCTTCAATCTGCCGGCCATTAGCTTGGTATTCTTCCGTCAGGGCCGCCAGTTCATTGATCTTGGTCATGGTAATGGCCTGCAGTGGCGTACGATCTGCTCGCTGTAGTTCATCAATGCGTTGGAGCATGTCGGCACCCATTTCACAGACGTAGGCGAAACCATCCATAATGTAGGCCCGAATCAGCGGCTCTTTGGTACAATAGTCGTAACCATACTGCCCCATGTAGCGAACCGTATTATCGACAATGAAGTCTTCCCAAGCTACATTCAAGGCCGTTACCTTAGCATCATTTCTGGCGATAGCAGCTTCTAAGGCTTGGATCTTCAATTTCACTTCTGTATCGGGTTCTACCGTACTGCTGGCCCATAATTTCTTCACTTCTGCCAAAGCTTCCGGACCTGAATTACACAGGTCTACAGCACCTTTTAGTACTAACTCCTTCATCTTTGGAATGGGGTTACAAGGGTACAAAGGCAGTTCGTTATCCCAACCGGGCGACACATTGGTAGCCACGTAAGAATCCCAGGCCTGGTCCAAACGGGCCATATCCTGATAGAGCTTTTTCATGCGCGCAACTTCCTGGGCAAGCCCGGGGACATCATTCACCCGCAAGGAGGTCTTCTCCGCCAAACGCAGGGTGCGGTTTTGAAAAATATCTTTTGAAGTTTCAATATCACCCGCACAGAAGTGGTAGTAGGCGGTCATGAAAGAGTATTTAGCCAGCGTTTGCTTTTCACAGCTTGTTTTAGCAGCCTCTACGGCTTCTAATTCATCGATGGAAACTGCTCTGGTTTCTAGAAACTGTTGCCAGATTCGGTCCATAAAATGATAGGCTTCGACTCTTGACACCAGCTCTTCCATTTTCCCTACGTAGCCAGGTATAGCCTGTGGGATTCGAGTATCCATCTCCTGAATTTCCGCCATCAGGTCCTCTGCCAATTCCACCTCACTTTGGCAGAAGTTGGTGTTGGTATTCATCAGAAGATACTTGGCGTAATCCAAAGGCTCGTAGGCGCGATTGGGTTTCCCCAAGGCACTCATGTTGGAGATCTTGTTGTTCTCCAAAAATTCCCTCCAGGTTTCATCGAAGTTACCGGTACCCGCTTGGGCAAATACAGCGTTGGTAACGAGAAGGATGTTAACAGTCAGGCAAAACAAAAAACGGTTGATACGCATCACGATTCCAATTTTAAAGCAGATTTACGTTGGGTTTCACTTGGGCATGATTAGATGTCTGGACGCTGACGTAACGTTTTTTTTCTTCTACTTATTCCATTTGGCCGGGCAAAAATATCCGGTCAAAGGTTGAGTTAGGCACGGCTGATTTTAATCACTTGTAGTAGCTATCCGAAGCTTATCTACCTCGCGAACCAACTTGTCAACATCCAAGTCAAATTCATCCATAAATCGGATTACAAAAGTGTCACCAGACCAAAACAACACATAGTTTGTGCCGTATCCAAGCATATAGCTCACCAGCACTTTCCCGCTCCGCGTACGAATTCGCTTCGACCAAAAAGAATCCTGGTAGCCCGTGCCACGGTAGTCGTTGTTGGTACTATAACCACCGGTGGCCGCCCGGCCAAATATGGTCCTGACCCTTTCTTTAGACAGCAATTGTTGTCCTTTGTAACGGCCTTCATTGATAAAGAGCAAAGAAATTTTAGCAGCTTCGTCCAGCGTAGGATAAGCGCCATAGGCAAGAATGGGTAGGCCTTTCCTTCCGTCCGTCTCAATGGTACGCCGCAAAGTGAAGTTTTCTGCTCCCATAGGCACCAGCACGCCTTCGTGCACGAGATCCCAATAGTTGACATCCGAACCTTCTTTTGCTGCTACGTAGTTCTGTAGGGCGTAGGACAAGACAAAAAGATTGGTCGACTGGTAGTTAAAACGTTCTCCAGGGGCGTCCGGAGCATCTCCCAATTTTGCGATATTGTTGATGGATTCTTCCGCCGTTCTAGCTATAATGAGCACATTAAGCAGATGCTCCGCCTCATCGCTTCCTACTGTGCCGGAAACCATACTCAAAGTCTGCGAAAGCGTAACCCCCTGCCAGCCTGAATGATCCGCTAGTACAGGGACATAATCCGTAACAAGCGCATCGAAGAGTTCATCTCCGTAGCGCTCTGCCAGGTAGAATAAAGCCAGTGCCCCAGCCATGCTCTTGGTTACGGAATATACCCCGTGCCGCATTTCCTGGGGATAGGGATACGCTCCGTGGCGGGTATTAGGCGGATGCACATATAGCTTCTCATTTATCCAAACTGCTCCCTGGCTGGTAGAGGCGTTGGTTAGGAGGGCATCATCAAAATAAGCGGCAACTTCCCCGTCTGCATCAATTTCTTTGAGGGGGTGAGTAGGAAGGCGAGCTGCTTTCAGTTGCTCCTGCTGTTCAACTACCTCCGTGGAATCAGCGTAAAGCTTCGGTTGGTATTTTGCCGCTAAGGTTACGCGAATATTACCGGCATCGTGGTTGCCAAAGTCGGCGGTCTCCTGGCTGCATTGGACACAAACTTTGCTAATGATATCCGTTTGGTAAACAAAGGTGGCGACGCAGTTTCTGGCTTGGCCTACGTAGCGATCGGCCAAGGTGAGTGGGAAGGAAGCACGACTCCATTTGCCATCCCCTGCTTCTTGCCAGACCTTGCCGGTTCCGACGATTACATCCCAGAAGCTTTCACTTCCCTGTTGGGCACTGAACACCTGCCGTTGAATGGGAATCAATTCTCCCTCGTGCGAAAGGAAATTCAAGTTAATCCCTGGAAATAGGTCTTCGCCTTCGTAATAGTCTCGTCCTTTTGGGTAGTGGAGTTCCGTATCCGTAAAGGTGATGGAGCCCGAGAAGTCGTGCACTGCCTCCTGCGCCCAATCAGGTTGAGTAAAGTAACTGAGGTCTATGAACTCATCAATACCATTCTCTTGTAACTGCACTACGGTAAGTTGGTTACGCTCGGTAGTGAGTTGTGGGCCGTTCCAGGGTTCGGGTTTGTTTCCGCAGGTGCTAAAAAGCAACAAGAAGACTGGTAGTAGACCATGTAGTTTTAGTGTAGACATAGGCAGTAGGTGGATGACCGCTTAGTTGAATTCTCGTCTGGGTCTGGCACCGTCGGACAAAGTCTTTAGCGCCGAACGGAGACGCTTGGGAACGAGTGAATATTCTGGTTAGCACATTTTAAGCCCCATCACTTAGTTATGTACTGAAAGTCCTCCTTATGCATAAAATACTCTAACGATAGAACCCAAACGATTTTCAATAAGAATATCAGCTTCTGGACAATTGGCATGTACGCTAAAAATGACCTTGTAAAGTACATATATGCAGCAAAGTAGAAAGTCGACAGAAAAATTACTGATAGCACTTTCAGCCAATTCAATTTGGACTTAAGTACCATCACCGTAATGTAGAAGAAGATCAAAAGGGTAAGCATACTTGATGCGGTCACCATGATATCGTGCATCGCAGGGATGACCGTTATAAAACCAAATACAGTCGCTAAAATGCCCAGATACTTGATTACAAGGGAAGCACTTTTGATCTTGACTCGCTCGGAAAATTTGACGAAAAAAGCGCCAAAACTTGCGGTAAGGAATAATACTCCAAATATGGCAAATGGTCTAGCCGTATTCTCTTGCCCATTAACGGCAATTGGCCCCAATAGGTTACTAATGTAATTGTCTACCCAGCTGTAGCCTTCTGATTCTAGATTATCGTAAGTTCCGCCAGGATAGTAAATCGTGGCAATTACCAGCAGTAGTGTTCCGATTGTTATGCCAATCAGAATGGCGTACTTTCTTAGCATTCAGTTGTTCGTTAAGGGAATTACAAGAATTATCTACCCTTACACCAAATCATCCGTACGACGATCCCATTTCTCTTCCAGCTGTTCCAGTTCCTTTAGCTCTAGTCGCTCCGATGGCGTCGCATCTCCTCCTACTGATGATTGAAGTGCCTTCTTCTGGCGATATAGCCGCAGCATTTCTTTCTCAATTTCCTCCTCCTGCCAGTTTTCTGACATGCCATTTGTCGTTGGCACACCAAAGGCTACCAAATAAAGAACACCGAGTACTAGCATGAAGGCAGGGATAGGTAAACGCAGCCAAAACGCGACTTCGGTCAAATAAAAGCTCAGGGTCATCAGGATGATGGTGGTAAAGAAAAATACGGTGGCACAGATGAAGAAGGCCATTTTGGCTTGTACCTTTTTTTCGGCCTTTTTGCGGAGTTCCTTGTACTTCATATTCTAACGGATAGTCTAGAGATGCTCCCGATAATTAGCGGGAGTCATGCATCATTTCAGCATGAGATTTACCCTGGCAATTTATCTACGAAAGCGATTATTCGCAATATGAGCCGACCAATCTAGTACGAAAGTAGACGAAGACCGTTTAGTCCACCCCCACAGATAGAACGAGGCAACTAATCCGATTTTCTGGTCAGTGAATCTTCTATACCTAAAAAATCGGAGGTGGGAAGTCGGAATTCGGGCCATACAATATCGACTTTCAAGAAACTAGCCCTCCGTGAATCATGCGCTAAACCAACTCTACCTAGCCTTAGACGTGCTGGTCTACAAGGATAGCATTTCCGTCAGGGTCAACCACCACAAAACTTGCCGGTCCAGTGGTATTCTCATCTGCTTCAGTTGCTAATTGGATGCCTTTCTCCTTTAATGACTTTTGGATAGTTCGCACATCGTCAAACTCCTCCAAGGTGTTGGCATTGTTGTCCCAACCGGGGTTAAAGGTGATAATGTTATTCTCGAACATACCCTGAAACAGTCCAATTAAAGATTCCCCATTTTTCATAATGAGGTAGTTCCGTTCAATATCTCCGGCAAAGACGCTAAAACCTAGATTTTCGTAAAAGGCCTTTGAGGCGTGAATATCTTTTACGCTTAGGCTAATGGAAAAAGCTCCTAGTTTCATTTATATCGTTTTTAGGAAGGAAGTGATCTCTTCATTCTCTTTAAGACCCAGTTTTTTTCTCAATCGGTACCTCGCCATTTTTATCGCCTTATCGGATACGCCTCTGATGGTTGCAATCTCCTTATTCTGGAGCTGTAAGCGAAGCAGTCCGCAAAGAATAGTGTCCTTCTGGCTTAGTTCGGGATAGCGTTCCTGTAGTTTTCGGTTAAATTCCAAGTGAACTTCATCTACGTTTTGCTGAAAGGTAGCGAGTTCTTCGTTGATCTGTAGGTTCGAAGAGATGAATGTTCTGATTTGACGAAGTTGATCACTCACCTTTTTAGGAATATTGCCTACTTCAATGCCCTTGATGGCCAAAAGCAGGTCGTTTGAAAACTGGTTTTTCTGAGCAATATCCAGGGCGAAATCGGTCAGGTGTTTGGTTTTATAAGCGAGCTGAGCTTCCATTTGCTCCTGTTCCAATTGCTTCTGGTGCAATTGATTTTCGATCAGTTCCTTTTCCAATTTGTGAATGAGCTCGTTCTTCTGAATTAAGGCTTGCTTTTTCTTTAAATTTTCGCGCATTCGAGTAAATACCAAGAGTCCGATCACCGCCAATAGAACCGCTCCCCCAATTAGCAGCTGCATGCGGAGCGTTTGAATACTATTTTCCTGCTCTAATTTGATGATCTGCTGTTCTTTCCGCTCGGTTTCAAATTCCACCTCCAGATCAGCAATGCGCTGCTGCGTTTCTTGCCCGATTAGCGAATCCTGTATGACATGGTACTTTTTGAAGTAGATCAAGGCTTGATCTGCATCACCGGCCTTCAAATAGGTATCCGACATATCTTTGTAGGTATCCTTAACGATTCCGGCCCAGTCATTTTCCTCCGCCACCGCAACCGAGGTTTCATAGTTCTCGAAGGCAGCAGAGAAGTTGCCGACCAAGCTAAATGCATACGCGAGGTTGCCATAACCCATGGCGACTCCCCGAGTGTAGTCTACTTTTTCATAATAGGCAAGGCTTCGTTCAATATGGGGAATGGCTTTTTCTCCTTCGTCTGCCATGAGGTAGATATAGCTAATATTTAGATCACAGGTGGCCATTGATTTTTCTGCATTCAGGCTTTCAAAAAGAGCGTACGCCTGTGCATGACCAGCTAAAGCCTCCTCTATCTTACCCGTTCTAGAGGCAATGGTGGCAAGCGACCCAATAACATTAGCCTGCTCAAATACATTATTCTCCTGCAAAAAGATATCGCGCGCTTGGCCAAGCAATTCACTGGCTTTATCGAACCTGCGAATTCTCATATAGACGTTGGCCATATGCTGTATTCCGTACCCCATCAACAACACGCTATCCATTTCTGCAGCCAAATCTACCGTTCGCTGATAAGTTTCTATCGCTTGATCCATCTCATCCCGTAAATAATGATGCATCCCAATGGATTCATTGGTGAAGTACACGCCCTCCTTAAAATTCATTTGCTTGGCCACGAGCAATATCTCATCCAGCATGGCCTTGGCTTCTTCCGGCTGCGTGTGCAAGAGTTTATTTGCCTCTAACCGTTTTTGCAAAAGGCTCTCTTCATCAATTGTGTATTGGGTATAAGCTGCAATTGGGAGCATTGCTAGCCCGCAAAGCAAGAGCAGAACGTGCAATTTATATTTCCAGGGAAATGGCCTTTTTTCATCCATTGTTTTTGTGTTTGTAGGTCTGGCGTAGGCCCCAAAAACTGGGGATTAGAGGCAAACTCCCCGACCTTTGAAAGCAACAACTATGCTATGAACAGCAAAGGCCTTGCCGGCAATTACTTCTAGTGAACATACACAATTCTGAGCTCCTATTGTACCACCTCAGCTGATAGGGGCAAACACTTATCCATTTTAGCGGGCTTTGTAAGCCATTACGGTTTACTCCAATTCCTTCGCTTTGTTTCTTTCCATTACTCAATCGTTCAACCGGCTGGTAGTCCCGCTACTGGGTCCGGTTGGACCCAAACGCAGTCATACTCATGAAATATAAATTCCTATTCACACTACTCTTTTTCTTGCCTTTTATCTTCGGTGAAGGACTTGCGCAGTCTCCTTGGAATACAGATAATGAAATAACGCTCCAAGATCAAGCGGCTACGTTCCATAATGCCAGCTTGGCCAGCCTGGACATTTTGGGTTTAGGTGACGCTATTGAGGAAAGTTTACAAAACGGGAATTGCCTGAAAGTGCCTATGCCGGAAGGCCATTTCGATTGTTTCGTCATACAATCAACGGCCGTTTTGCCCGCTGAGCTGGCGGCAAAATATCCCCATATTAAAACCTACAAAGGGAAAAGTATTCATCAAGCTGATGCTACCATTTATCTGGTGTGGACGCCAAATGAATTCCACTTGATGGGTAATTCCGCAGCAGGGGTGTTTTCAATTGACCCCGTTACCGAATCTCAGGCCGGTACCTATAAATCTTATTATCGAAAAGACAACAGCCATCCTCCATTTACTTGCGCCGCAGAACATCCGGACACACCTGTTGCGTCCATCAGGCCATTTGGCAGGACGATTCAATCCAACCTCAGGCATCTGAACACCACCACCAGTAGTAGCCCGTTTGTAGTAGGTGCAGAACTGAGAACCTACCGTTTTGCCCTGGCTATGCCAGGTGAAATAACGGTAGCCTTGGGTGGAGTGGATGCGGCAATGGTGAGGGCTGCCATTATCATCAATGACCTGAACATGCTGTACGAAAGGGAGTTGTGTATGAGCTTTCAACTGATTCCCGACAATGACCTTTACCTCTTCCCTGACCCCGCTACCGATCCCTACACTAATACTGGAATCGGTAGTTATCTGGAAGAGAATCGGCTGTACATGACTGCGAATATTGGCCCGGAGAACTTTGACATTGGTCATGTACTGAACCCAACTACCGGAGGGGTAGCTTACGTAGGGGTAACTTGTTTTGACAATTGGAAAGGAGGCGGCACCAGCCCCAACGACATTGAAGTAATAGCACATGAATTGGGCCATCAAATGGGGGCCACCCACACCTTTAACTATTGTGGCGGTTCGGGCGGAGGATACGAGCCCGGGAACGGGAATACTACCATGAGCTATTTTGGGCTTTGTGGTGCTGACAATATGCCAGGCACGGAGCTCTTGCAGTATCACGCCATTTCCTTCGAGCAGATTGTGCAATACCGAATTGACTACGGCGATGCCTGTGGCACCATGGAGCTAACGGGCAATACTCCTCCTGTCATTACTGTTCCCAATAGCGGTTTTACTATTCCAATACAAACGCCCTTTCAACTGACGGGCGCTGTCACTGACGATGGGCCCCTTGAAGCCCTGACTTACCTCTGGGAAGAGTACGATTTAGGCGTCAATTCCACACCTCCAACTAACCCAACGGGCAACGCACCGGTGTTCCGGTCGCTGCCCTACTCCAATAGTCCAACCCGAATATTTCCTGCTTTAGAAAAAGTGGTCAATGGCACTTCAGATATTGGCGAAACCTTACCCACCTACACCAGGGATTTCAGCTTCAAGTTCATGGTACACGATAACAACCTCAATGGTGGTGCGGCAGATTACAGAGAACTGATGTTTCATGCAGATACGTCGGCGGGACCATTCGAGGTCACAGTCCCAAATACCTCAGACGCAATTTGGTCTCCAGGTTTGACCAGAGTAGTAGAATGGGACGTGGCCAATACGGATATGGCTCCGGTTTCGTGCGCGACGGTCAATATCCTACTATCAACCGATGGTGGTTATACCTACCCAGAAGTATTGGCATCAAGTGTTCCCAATGACGGTGCTGCCACTGTTGTTGTACCTGACCAAGTAGGAACACAGACCCGCATCAAGGTGGAGGCCGCCGACAATGTCTTTTTTGATATTTCCGATGCAGATTTCGAGATTGTACCGGCAGATTCGTACGACTTCATATTGGAAATCAACTCCCTTACACAGCGTGTCTGTACGGAAAATAGTACCTCCTACCAGATCAGTACCATTCCAATTGGGGCGTTCAATGCCGATCTTGATTTAACCCTAAGTGGTTTGCCCGCGGGCGTAACTTCAGACTTACCGTCCAGCGTATCAGCCGCTTCTGATTTCAACCTAACATTAGGCAATCTGGCGTCGCTGGCACCCGGACACTATGAAATGACCCTTACTGCTACAGAGTCCGGAGGGTCACTTAGCCACTCCCAAAATATTTATCTGGTGTTATCAGGCATCTCAGATTCTATACCGGGCAATGCGATACACTTTGATGGGAATGACTATGTCGACATTCCCGACATTGGAGACGACTATCAATTTGGGATTGATCGTAGCTTCAGCGTCGAATACTGGGTTAAGACGACTTCCACTTCCAATTTCGATTTCATCGTCGGTAAAAAAGATTACAGTAATACAATTCTGCCGGGTTGGTTATTCACACCGAGGAACGGTAAGATTTGGTTTCTGATGGGTGACGGAGATGATCGATTAATTGTGAGCACTAATTCGACTTTCAATGATGGGGAATGGCATCATATTGCCGCTACGCTCGATCGGGATGGAATAGACGAAGTGAAGCTGTATATGGATGGCGTTTTAGAAGCTACTACTACCAACTTCACGATGGGCAGTATAAGTAATGACAAAAGCATTACGGTAGGTGCAGATAGTGAACATCAAGACCATTTTACCGGCAGTGTAGAGGAGTTTCGGGTATGGCGCAAAGTGCTGAGTCCAACTGAAATCCGGGAAAACATGCATAGAACACTGGACAGTTGTCAGCCAGACTTGATTTCTTGCTGGCAATTCAACGAAAGCAGTGGTACCGTATTCGACCCCGTGGGGCATTACAATGGAACAGTAAGCGGTGCAAGCAGAAATAGCTCGCAGTGTCCTATCGGTACCGGTACCTCAGATACGGCCTTAGAAGCCAACGAGGCAGTAAACTTTCCAGGCGCGGGGTTCGGCGCAAATTATACTGAGCAAAATGGAGCAAGCGTAACAGCTACCCAAATTAACCTTTCCCCTGGCAGTACCTCTGGCATTCCGCCGGAAGAAGCCCCACAAGATGATCAATATTGGGTGGTCAACAGATATGAACAGAGCGGCAGTTTGCTTGCAGACTTAACCTTCGAACTCAACGAAAACATTAGTGCAATTGATGAACTGGCGCCTTCCAACTTCAAGCTGTATCAGCGGGCGTTTAATGCCTCCTCAAATTGGCTACTACTGGAAAGTGGAAGCTCGGCAAATGCGTTGAACAATACCGTTACTTTCCCAGACATCTCCAACTATGGACAATTCCTGATTAGTCGCCAGAATAGCATCGTGCCCTTGGATTTGACTCATTTTGCGGCCAGCGCAAAAGAGAAAACCATAGTTTTAGATTGGGAAACAGAACAGGAAGTCAATGTAGCAGGCTTTGAAGTTTATCGCTCCAAAGAACAAGTGGAAGGATGGCGGCAGATCAATTGGCAGACCGCCAATAACATTCCTGGCGCCCACCGTTATTCCTACACCGACCGAGATGTACGAACTGGCCAAAACTATTACTACCGCTTAAAAATCTTGGACTTTGATGGCGAAATTGAGTATTCCTGCATTAGACATGCCAGCTTAAATGGTGATCTGCTCCTCACTATAGCACCAACCATCGCCATCGATAACTTAAGCGTTAATTTATCCGAGGGTTCGAATAGCGCTCTCCAATTGTCTGTTTATGATCCTACTGGCCGGAAGTTGATTGACCAAAGTGTATTACCGCTGGAGGGTGCATTATCTGTCGATCTCAATGTATCTTCCTTGCCTGCTGGAACGTATTATCTCCAAGTGAAAATGCAGGAAGCGTTGCGCACGTTTTCTTTCGTAAAGATTTGATTAAAGTCGTTAAAGCAGACCCGTTCCAGAATCATTACCGATTTTGGAACGGGTGCTATTTCAGCAGCTGCTACTGCTTATAAAGTTTAGTCGTATAGGTTCGATCTTCCAATTCCACCCAGATGAAGTAGATACCTGTTACTCCATCCAGACGAAAGTCGAATGTACTGCCGTAGCCAAATTCATACTGCGCCATTTTTCTCCCCACTGCATCGAACACCGTCATATTGACATCATCATAATCCTGTCCCAAATCCAATACGTAGTCATTGAGTGTTGAAGCAGCGTATACTCTTATTCTGGATGCTTCCTGGTTGACATCATTAGTGCTGGTAATAGGATTAACACCAATCGAATATTCGTATTGATAATGGTGGTCAAATTCATGGGTGAATACGTCCGGGGTTGTACTTACAATCAGGCTTAGTTCGTCGCCTGGTAAGGTAGGGACCACTATGCTTGTTTCGCCATTACCCAGGGTAACGTCCTGGCTGATCGGTAAATCATAATACAGGAAGTCATCTTGGCTCTTGACTACTACACGAGCCCGCAACCTACTATGGCCGGGATTGGCATTGTCTCCCTTCAATTTGACCAGGTATTCCTGCGCTTCCGTTCCGGTAATTACCTTATAGGCGTTATAAGCCCAGCTGCCAGGCACGACCTCTTCCGGAATACTCGTCCAATTACCTGCTGTTCCTTGCTCATCCATAATATTGGTGAACTTGTAATCAAAGTAATCAGCATCCGGAACCGCACCCATCATTCGATCTAGAGACCGCATCTCCGAATCAATGAAATAAGGGCTGGTATCGTCGTAATAATCCCATACTGAAGCATGAGCGGCAAAGTCGGCGAAAACTTCTCGTAAATCGTGGCTTTCAGCAGCTAATAGTTCTTCAACCACCTTCATGGGTTGAGGACTAACCCGCGCATCATTAAATAGATTACCGATGATTCTGTTATCTGTAATAAAATTGGTCAGGTAGGACCAAAAAACGTAGGCTCCGTACTGGTGTCCTCCTTTAAACTCGGAACCCGCATAGTCATCCACCGGAGAACTTTGATTGGTCCAAATCGGCAAATGGGGGTGCAAGCTGTAGTACCCCAACAAGGTGGAGGTAGCTCCCGGGAATATACGGTCTGGACCCCACTCGGCAGTAGATTCTAAAATCCATTTGGCCGCCGGATTTCCGCAATTACTTTGAAAGGAGTGAAAGTTTTCGTGGAACCAATAATTGGCGTTTCCACGCTGATGTGGATTTGAGAAGGACCAACCGTTCACAAATGATGCTTGTATGCCGGAGTACATGCCCAGATTTCTATCCTCCCGTGCATTAACAAAACTATCCAATTGGCCATGAGGGTACATGCCCACATCGAAAACAAAGGTCTCGTAGGCCAATTCTTGCTGCGTGACATAGTACTGAAATTTCTCCTCGGTCATATCGTCGGATTCACCACCAAAAAGGCATACATAAGCCGCACAGGTGGGGTAAGGGAATTCTGCAAAAGGAGGATCGTTTACTTGCTTATTGGTTAAGCAATACTGGCTCAGGAAAGATACTTCACTATTGGAAAGCACCTTGTCGTAAATCTGAACATCAAAAATCCTTCCCGGGAAGTGCTCAAGCACTAGTTCCGCTAGCTCCGCCGTAGTGGATACCGTTTCTGTAGCGGATGACCAGTAGCCATTGACATAGTTTCTAAACGTGCCATTATCTAATACTAGCACCACATGATTGCAGGTGATGTTGCTAATTGGTGCAGAACTGCTTAAGGTCACACCTTCTACCTCGCTGATAACTTCTGATTCCGACAGGCTGACATTTAATACATCATTGTTCAGCAGGGTGTGTGTTCCGGTCAATTCATCTGGTATGAACTTGAAGGAAATGGTCGCCTGATTGCTTGGTACGCTATTGACTAAGTCAATGGTAATATCCTTGTTTTTGATACCTGTGTAGATGTGGTCTTCTTCCACTTCCGGATCGATGGTGGTTATGTCAATAACATTACCTACCCCAACTACATCTTCATCACCAATCAAGCGCGGCATGTGTAGTACCAGGTTATCTGCGCCAGGATCGGTGTCGCAGCAGTCGTCACAAGGGGGTACTCCAATAGCTTTTCCGTCGAGCTCCCAATTTGGATTAATGGGGATACACAAATGCTGCAATGCGGTATAAGCGACATCTACAATTTCGATCGATGGGGTAAAGTCCGTACAGCTAAAGATACTACCGGGCTCTATCCAGCGCGGATTGACGATAGTAGCGTCATGATCCCCCCCTGCCAAATCCTGGTCTTCCGAACCACTGCCTCCATCAAAGACCCAATGACCTATCAAAAAGCTATAGTTAGGATGATTTCCATCTATGGTTTGGCAAGCCCAGTCTTCCACAGTGGCCTCATCCAGGGCGACTTCCCAAATTCGAACTTCATCGATCTGACCGTTAAAAAAGGCATTATAACTAAGCGTGCCGTCCTGTCCTATTCCGATGGGTAGAGAACTATGAATGTCACCTAAGCCAGCCATACTGGCGGCACTCACTCTTACACCGTCCTGATAGAGTACGGCATAGCCATCTCTATCGCAGCTCAGCGTCAGTTGATGCCATTGGTTGTCATTGATGATACCACCATCCAGGTCAATTCGGTTACTGCCATCGCCGATATTTGCCTTCCACCCCTCGCCATCAGCCCGGCCTGCTATGACAAATCCACTATTGAAACCATTGTTCCAGTCCTTGTCGGAAATAATGGCTGGATCACTGCCCCAGCCAGTGCTCTTCACCCAGCATTCAATGGTAAAGTCCTGATCTGCTCCAAAATTAAAATCTTCACTATCGGCAACGGTAGCATAGGTATTGGGGCTATTAATTCGAATAGCTGCTGGTGAGACTTCTCCGTTCGGTGTAGGTGTTATTTCCTGGTTCGGTACGGCATCACCACTTACGATGACAAAAATCGTCGTCTCCTCCAAACTGGCACCACCGTGGCTGTTTCCAATTCCCCCGTGGTCTGTACTCACGATGATCACCCAGTTTTCAGTGTCAATCGTCGGCCGGTTATTAATTGCATCAACAACAGGGCCAACAAGGGCATCCACATTTTCAATAGCGGTCATATACGCTGGAACATCCAGCCCGAAGCCATAGCTATGACCAGCACCGTCGATTTGGTCAAAATGCAAAAACACAGCATCGGGATCCCCTCCTAGCAACAAGTCAACTGCCTCATCAGAAACCCCTTGGTCTGTGGTTTCAGTCTCAAGGTCGGCCCGATCGACGATATTATCGTTGATGGGTGCCCAATTAACGATGGACGCCAGATTCAGATTGGGATCATGGTCCTTTATTCGATTAAAGAAATGGGGATACTGCGCATAATTATTAGAGGCGAAGCTATTACTAGTAACTCCATGCTTGTCGTGCCAAACACCGGTCAGCATAGCAGACCAGCCTGGTCCACTCACCGTTGGGGGTAAAGTCTGGGCCTCCAGGCTATAGGTACTATTTTCAATGAGGGCGTCAATATTAGGGGTATTGGCAACAGTGAGGGCATCCGGCCGGCAGCCGTCAATACCGATCACAAGCAATTTATTTTTCACCTCAGTACCATTAAGAAGCTGCGTCATTTTTCGCGCCATACGATCGCCAATAATCAGGTGAGAGGCAGAGTCGAAATGAAAATAGTTGGACAGGTCGTTTGTCGTAACCGCCCGAACCTGATTGAGCGATTGACTAACCGCCTCTTGTGCTTGTTGAACGATCTGACCATTAGTACCATCATTCTGGGTTTTACCGATGACCACAGGTAAGTCTGGGGCGTCTAAATCCGTCCGGATGTCATTGATCAGGTCGGTTAGATTTTGTTCGTAGCTGAGTGCGAACAAGCCGGTGCCTTCCGCAGAGTCATTCCAGCCTTGAAACCATATAAAGCCCGCCAATTCGACGACAACATCTTGGCCCGCATATTTGGAAATGTGATCGCCCGGATTGTCGATAAACTCGGTGACATGTTCAATCAATAAGGGGTAGTTAGAATCAACCGGGCTTTCTCCTAAGCGCTCAACCATACTTGGGCTGCGCCACATTTCGTGCAAACTGGAGCCCCCTTCGGCAACCTTGAGCAGTACGATATCCTCTGGAATAGACTGTGCCATTTTGTGGCCAAACAACAATTCCGGACCGTATCTAGTACCACCAGCACCATATCCGTAAGTGAGGCCACCTTCGTTTATTGATGGGGGATTAAGGTTCCCTCCGCTAGTGCGGGAGTAGTTGTAGACCAAGGCTTGCACCTGATCAAAAGGGGTTAGCAAATCGGCATTAATAAGCTCGTTTTCAGCGACTGCTTTTGCCTCTACCCGGGCTTGTTCAGCTTCGTAACCGTAGCCGTAATCAGAGCCCGTCCAATAAAAGTCGCTGATCGTTTGAAACTGTCGTTCTTCCTGGTCGCTAAGCGCTAAATAGCAACCATTCGGATCGTCTGGAATGGCGAATTCTTCTTTAGCGCAGAGCATTTTTTCCAGTTGCACTAATTGTGCGTAGCCTTGCATATTGGATTGGCCGGCCATCACGAATAGTCTGATGGTGTCTTGCGACCAAGCAAGGGCGGGTAAGAATAAGAGTAGTAAAATCAACCTAGGGGTGTTCATGATTTAGTCATTTTGAGATAATGAAATAGTTGCTGATGCTTTGGACCACAGTAAAAGACTGTTAGCGGTCAGAAAGGACAATTAGATTACTGTGACACCGTAAAGATGGTTTGCAACTATCTGGGGAGCTATTTTTCCGGGGCTACACCACACCTACAAAGGCAAGAAAAGTGAGGTTTGGTCAGCCATTGCAGTGGAGCATACACAAAGAGAAAGGACTATGGCTCCAAAGGCCATATGATGCGCTAGAAATGACAGCAAATGAAATGATTCCCAATGAGACGAGTCTGGTTGGGAATCATTCGTCGAGAGAAAGCGAATAAGGCAGAAAGCTTTCCAATCAATAAACCAACTGCGGATTAATCTGAGCCTCAGGATTAGACTGTAGCACCTCACTTCTGACCAACTCCCGATAACTTTCTTCTCCTTTGGTGCCTGTTTGCTTATCCCAATTTTGATTGGGGTTGTGGCTGATGACCCTCAGTTGGCGGTAGAGGTAAGAATAGGTACTGGGCAGGTTAATTTTCCATTCGCCATCTTCCTGATTGAAGTGTACTTTAAACTTGATATGCCGGCTGGTAGGCGTTACGTCTTTTTGAAAGGAGAATTGCTTTTCGCCAATGATATTAGAATTGGCATTGAGGTTAGCTTCTCCGGTGGTGGCGCCGGTGAGGAAGACCTCTTCTATATTCACCTCTTTCCCTATGAAGTCTTGTGACCACATGCCTGGGGAAATCAGGCGATACAGGCTCGTGAACTGATCTAACAGCTTAGTGGAATTGGGTAATCTACCATTATAACTAGGCAAAAAGACGTACTTGGTGTACAGTAAGATGCAGTATTCCGCTTCAGGATAAGCCGCACTTTGAATGTACTGCCGCATCTGAGTAGGGTCTTCAGAAGTGGCTACCGACAAGAGCGTATCGAAGTACAAGCGTGAGTTGGAGTCAATTAGGCCAATTGTTTCCTCAGTCGATAATGGTAAGGTAAGTTGCTCGATAATCTCGCTAACAGTCTGTTCTAAGACGGTGTCTTTAGCATAAATTTTCATATCCTCAAGGGATGCGTAGCGATTGATATCATATACCAGCAGCGGCTGGCCATCGTTGAGCGTAGGGAGGATCACCTTCCCAGGAGGATTATTAGCGGATCGCTTGTTGTACTTCGATGCTATAATGTCTGCTTTAGCCACGCGATGCGTAGTCATGGGTTTTCTGTTCAGTAATATTTCGCCAGTTGTGTTTTCGTTGCCAATAACTCCGGGATAATTGCTTACATAGCGAAGATCAATAGAGTCTGCGGACCATGCCTCCACTTTAGCACCATATCTTCTTTGTCCATCAGCAGAAAAGACGTAGAAATCTGATTCTTGTGGGAATTTAATTCTATTCAAATCATCGGCATCCATAGATGGACTAAAGGAGCTGGAGTTGTCGCAAGACACCAAAGCTGACAACAAGATGGGTAGCAGTAGAAGGATGGTTTGAAGTTTCATAGTTCTTCTGTAAAAAATGATCGAGTGTAAATATCCTGGCGAAGAGACGCATTGCAATGCGTCTGTACATCAATGGCCCTAATTGTTGATTTTTACACCTTTGGCTTTGTGTATCAATAGTAGGTTCATAGCGTTTACGTGTTTATTCATTTCCGTTTTTATCAGCAAAGCCTTTCACTATGATAGCGCTGGCCGGCTTGCCTTGCGGCGTAAAATCGAGATCGTATTCTTCTTTTCTTGCAGCAAAATCACTTCGCAATTGCCAGATGTGGACGCCTGCGAACCAATCTTTTTCCCAGATGGTATTAAAAAATGCCTGGTAACAACGGGCCTGGGTTTCCACTGAATAGAGGCTGTCCTGATCAGTAGCATTTTCCACCCATTCCCAGGGTTTGATTGCGGCCCGACTGATACTTCGGTAACCTAACTCCGTAAACAGAATTTTTTTGTCATATCGTTGTTGTACTGCTTCCATCGTACGTATGTGCTTCTCCCACCCTTGCGAGATTTCTTCTACGCTTGGTGAAGGTGTCTTGGCCAAGGGGAAGTAGGCTTGCACGCCTACATAATCCAGCTGGTCCCAGAAAGTAATCTTATCAAATTCGCCGTACCAATTGGCTGCGTAGGTGATCTGGCCAGAGTAAACGCCGCGTACCTCCTGGATCAAGGCCTCCCAAAATTCCGGTTTTTCGGTAGTAAGGCGGGTGAACTCGGTGCCAATACAGTACAACTCGGCTCCAGCTCGTTCGGCCACCTTGGCGT
>JBCBEC010000065.1:0-38359 GCA_038528965.1 Bacteroidota bacterium
TCAACGATGATATTGTATACATCAGTAGCGCTTACAGAGATCTCAAGAAGATCGTAGCCGTAAGGACCAGCAACTGGATCAAACAAGCTCAAGAAGCAAGAGTAATCTGCTAGCTCGATAGTAGGATCAGTAGCATCGATGGTACCAGTAGCCGTCTGAATGTCGAAATCAGCATTGATTACTACATCGGTGTCATCTGGGCACTCCAATATTGGATCGGTCTTGTCTTCAGCGAAGATGTTACCCCAGCAGTTATAGATTTCCTCACCGTTTTGGAGAGCCACTAGTTCGTAGGTGTGATCGCCACAACCAGTGATCACGTTGGAGTTTCCACCATCGACCGTAATGACAAACTCGTCTACACAGCCCAGGAAGCCCGCTACTACCATACCTGGCGTAATTTCCAAGGAGCATTCCTCACCCAATGTCACATTCAAGTTACTGATGCAGCTCAGGTTCGTCATCAAGTCTAGCACTTCCTCTTCTACTTCGGTCACACAACCGGTAGCATCCGTTATCGTGATGCTGTATACTCCAGCAGTGAGGTTCATTAATTCAATGATGTTGGTATTGCTCGTACCGTTGAAGGCTACACCACCATCAATTGTACCGGCATAGTTTAGAGGCGGCACACCGCCTAGTACTTCAATCGAGATCGCACCGTCGCCATTGCCATCACATTCGCCTTGTAGATCGGTTACTACTGCTTCGCAGAAGCGACGGCAAATTTCGAGGCTATTCACGTAAGCATTACGTTCTTGGAAGCCACCCGCATCCGCGTTGAAGAAGCGAATTTGGTTAGGCACTTGGCCAAAGATTGGTGTGCTCAACGGACCAGAATAGTTGTAAACGGCACCGTCGCCAAGTGAAGTAACTGTTAATTGATAAGTTGCTGCATCAACGAGTAGAATGCTAACATTCAAACCCTCGTCGGTGAAAGGAATAGCCGTTGGTGTAGTACCATTAGCGTCAATGATGCTGTAAGTGGCATCACCCGCGAAGAAGATGAATTCCAGCAGGTTCTGTGTGTTGGCGTTCTGTAAACCAAAGCCTACCGCATTTCCATCAACCCAGCCATTATCGAAGTTAAAGCCGATGATTTCTCCCGGTAGCAATGGCTCCGTGAATGGGCGGGTAGCTTCTGATACATCTGTGCTATTGGCGTAGAAACCCCAGGCCAGGCCATCGGTATCAATATCACCATCGGCATTGGAATCACCATCACCGTTTTGAGTAGAGGTAAATACGAAATGACCAGCAGTAGCAGGATCGCCAAACTGGGTGTTCAATATCCAAGGCCCGAAGGCTTCGCTATCACCGTCGCCGCTTTGCCAGCCATCAGCGTAAGAAGCGCCAGTGGCATCATCGCCCAAACACTCAATTTCCGCTAGGCAACCTTCCGGTGCGGTAAAGAGATCGTCGGCAAAATTATTGCAGTCTTCCGCCGTAAAGCCAGCTACTACATTAACTGAAAGGCCATCGGAAGGCAAGCCAGCAAGAATCACAGTTTGTGGGCTACCGGTAATGGCAAATTGCTCGCCGTTTACCTCGAGGAAGCCGGTAGTAGGTGGATTCTCATAAGTTACCGTTACGGCCTGGGTATACGTATTAGTTAAGAACTGGCAAGCCGTTTGTGCACCCGCCGTAATGGCTGTAACAGCACATGGCGGACAAGCCTCTGGTGCCGTAAACAGACCGGGAATACTCACATTACAATCTGGCTGGGCGGAGAAGGAAGCATTTACGTCTACCTCCATTCCATCAGAATCCAAGCCAGTCAGGACAATAGACTGAGGGCTACCGGTTACCGCAAAGGATTGACCGTTAACATCGAGCGTACTGTTACCTGGCTCATTTTGGTAAGAGACAATTAGTTCCTGCGTATAGGTATTGGTCGCCGGATCACAGGCCATTTGTTCCCCCAACACAATGTTCGTGATAGAACAACCTGGTGGTGGAAAATGGCAAATCTCAAAGTTGTTGTAATAGGCATTGCGTTGACCATCAGGCCCGGCATTAGCATTGAATAACCGAACTTGGCTAATGGTCTGGCCGCCAGCTGGACTGTTCAAGGTACCAGTGTAATTAAAGGTAGTTCCTCCGTCTAAAAGGGTTACCTGCAGGTTATAAGTGTTAGCCACAGCTTGCTCATAGCTAATAGAAAGTCCTTCATCACTGAAGTTAAGTCCAGTACCAGTCTCACCGCCAGCATCATTGACTTTGTAATCAGGTTCTCCGGAACGGAAATAAAACTCTGCCAAATTTTCACCGCTGCTGTTTTGTAAACCGAAGCCTACCGTACCGCCATCAATCCAACCGTTATCCAAATCCAAAGAGAAGGTAGAACCAATGGACATTACAGTAGTAAATGGCAAGACGGCATTGGATACGTCGCCATTGTTAGCGTACATCCCAAAGGCCTCTCCTCCGGTATCAATATCGCCGTCACTATTGGTATCACCATCACCATTATCCGTAGAGGTGAAAATGAAATGGCCGCCAGTAGAAGGGTTATTGTTTTGGGTGAATAAATTCCACGTGCCAAAGCCGCTGCCGTTGGCGTCACCACTTTGCCAACCATCATCGAATGCAGGAGCACTAGCATCGGTAGTTTCACACGCTATTGGTGGGCCAGGGTTACATATTTCAAAATTACCTACGTAGAAGTTACGCTCTTGAAAACCACCAGCATTAGCGTTGAAGAAGCGAATACGGGTGATCACTTGTCCGCCCGGAGGATTATTCAAAGTACCAGCATAATTTATATTACCACCTTCCAAGCGACTTACCGACAATTCGTAGGTATTACTGCTGGTTAGCAATACTGTCCAGACTAGGCCTTCATCGGTGAAGCCCAAGCCAGTGTCTTGTTCACCGGCGGCGTCATTCGTTTTGTAATTTGCTTCTCCGACCCGGAAGTAGAATTCCATCAGGTTTTCACCGCTGCTATTCTGCAAAGCAAATCCGACAGCACCACCATCTACCCAACCGTTATCGATAGCACCAGAAATGAAGCCATCCACCAGAATCGGATCGAAGAAAGCACGAATTGCTTCGGCAGTTGCTCCATTGTTGGCGTACAAGCCCCAGGAACGGCCACTACCGTCAATATCATTATCCATATTGGAATCACCGTCACCATTGTCGGTAGAACTACCAACAAAGAATCCGCTTTCATTCGTGTTGACATTGGGGTTCAATTCCCAGGGCGCGTAACCTACGCCGGCATTATCTCCATCCTGCCAGCCATCATCGTAGACAGGGTCTTGCGTATCAGACCCAGCACAGGGCGGCTGAATCTGTGCCTGCAAAGCAGCGGATATTCCAAAAGAGAGAAGAAGTACGAGCAGGCTTGGATAGGTTCGCACGAAGAACCTGCTCACAGTGTACAACTGTTGCATAAGATTATAATTTGTTTTCAACTTCATTGGGCTTCCCTTTCAATAGAAGCTCCTTAACGGTTTCAACAGGATAAGCGCGAGCGCCAATTCATCAGCACTCTTTCAATAGGTCGTCTTTCTAACTTCCAAAAATAAGAAAATATCTGTTGAGTTCTCCGACAACACTACATTGCCGGAGAACTCACTCATTATTTAGCTAAAATTACCATTTTTCGAGTCAGCAAATCATCTCCAACTTGCAAGCTGTAGTAGAACACTCCGCTAGCACCATTGAGCATTTCATCCGTAACTACCACTGTATGATGGCCAGGAGAATAGCTTCCGCTAATTTGGGCTACCGCCTTCCCACTTAAATCTGTAATCGTCAAGGTAGCTGGTGTTGTCTGTGGCAGGTAGAAACGAATGGTGGTTTCCCCAAAGAATGGATTCGGGATATTTTGGTAGAGTTGCACATTATCCAGCAGGGTAGCCTCAGCAGACCGTTGCCTCTTCAGGAAATTAATTCCCAATTCGAACACATGCGGTTGGCGCTGACCAGTAGGCACGATATAGGCCTCGGCGGGTGTATAGCGGCTGTTAATACTGAGGGCATCGCTAAGGGGAACGTCGTGCTGGGCGCGGATCTTCAGGCTAAACAACGGATTATCTATCGTGGAGACGCATCGCGATGCGTCTCTACCGCAGCCCCAGCTGAAGGTCAGATAGCCCTGATCGATGAAGCGTTGTCCGAAGTCATCCACCTCCGTCAGGCCGTGCTGCAGCTCCAGCAATTCCACCCCATTTAGCTGCATAGTGCCTTGTAGCGCAAGCACATCCTCAAAGTTAGCTTCAATAGAAATGGTATAGATTTCACCTGCTTTTAATGCCATGTCCGCCGTTTCGAGATTAAGTTGGCCAGCTAGTGCTCGTTCATATTCCGGAGATTGGAAATTGGATTCGGCACTATCATCTAAATCTCCAATTTTCACACCCACGAAATTGGCATCAAGTACATCCTCAAGCAGGTTAGTTAAAGTGATTGTTTCCGGCCAGCTTTGCAACCAAGGATTTGTGGGAACAGGAAATACATAATCAGCTACCACAAAACGCCAACTGGTGTTATTGGGGAAGGCATCAATGTTGCCTAAAATCAACTGCCGCAGTAATTCAAAATCAGCCGCTGTGATATCTCCTGAGTTATCGACATCAGCAGCGATGAGTTGATAGGGGTCTTCCATTAATTCAATGCCGTTTAGGTGTTTCGCAAGGATGATAAGGTCGATAGTTTTTACACCATTAGAATGATCCGTATTCAAGAATGGGGAGATACCGTAAACCGACTGTCGGTCAAGCCCTACCTGGGAATACGCTCCATCTACTTCCGTTAAAAGCAGGTACTCATTGTTGATATTCACTTCCACCTCTGCTACCGCTTCGTCATCACGGGTGGTTATTATACCAGCTATGGTGCCAAAACAATTGGGATCTGGATTGGGCTGTAGCAGTGTCTCACAGAAATTGTAGTTGCCCTCTTCATCAAAAGCAAAAACATAAACAAAGACAGGTTCATTTTCGGATACGACCAAAATACTGTCACTTGAGCTTGGAGAAAAATTGGGATCTCCCTCCACATCAGCCGCAAAATAAATGGCATAACTAGTGACTTCTAGTAGGCCTTCTGCATTAGCCACCCCCTGCCCCGTGCAATCGTAAATGGGAGAAGCAATAAAATCTGTAGCCTGAACGGTAGCAGCACAGCTTCCATCCGGCTGCAACTCCAGATCGACGATAAGTTCATTGAAGCAAATAGGGGCAGGCGCTGCACAGTCCACTACCTCAAACTCGATGTAGGCACCATTTTGATTGCCGCAATTATCCGCAAAACTGATAAAGAGGGCGTGGACAATATTATCATCGGTGACGGTGCTAATCGGGAAGCTACCAGAGAAGGTAAATGTCCCGTCTCCGTTATCCTGTATCAGGTCCATTACATCTTCATCGGCGACAAACTCTCCAGCATCAATTTCCCCATCACCATTAACATCTACTGCGAAGGCATCCAGGGAAGCACTTAGCAGGCTGGTGTAGGTAAGCTCACTACCAATATTGGTAAGTAAATCACAAGAGGAGGCGGGAATAAACGAAATCTGAACGTCTGTTTCACAGTTACCTTCCGCATCCCCAAATTGACCCGCCTGTAGATCGGGGCAGAGGTCGGTGGGTCCGCCAAAGTCTAGTGTTACCACCTCCAAGTCAGTAGCATTAACTACTTGTAAAATTTGGGTGTAACGGTAGCGGCCGTAGTTACTCGCACCGTTCGTATCCGCGGGTAAACAGTCCGGTGTCGTATCCGCTACATTATCGAACTGCTCATCCGGCAGGCTAGAATCGCCATTGACATCCGGATGATTGCGGTCAATGGTGAGGAAGTAGCGTAGATCATTGGCATCATCCATCCCGTTTTCGGATGGACTAAGCTCGCCATCACAGTCCTCATCATCTGGTCCAACGGCGGAAGTCATGCGTAAGATGGGGTGCTCGGCCTCCTCTACGCTGTAACCCGTTGCCAATAAGACTCCATCTTCTTCGGTCATACGCGGAACTTCGTAACCTTCGTAAAGACCATCCCATTGGCACCAATTGATTACATCGTAAACAACAGCTAACTGGAAGCACTCTTCGCCAGTTGGCGGATAACTATCGGCAATACTGGTATTGACCGCAATGACATCACAGCCGTTGGTTGTAATTTCTATATCAGTTGGTATGGAAGAGCTACAATCAATTTCCGCGTCGGCGGGAAAAGCAATCTCAAATTCCGTTCCTGGCTGGACGTTAATGATTTGAGGACAGTCATTGGAGGAAGCAATCACCTCATCAATTTGTAGCCCATCCGTACGATCCGCATCGGGCAAGGCTTGCCAGGCTTGGAAGAAGCGGGTGATAGTGCCGGTACCACACTCATTGAGCTGGATCAACGGACTTAGTTCTACTACCGTGTCGGTTACAACCGTTCCGGTAGGTGTTCCAAATAGGGTATTCATTAAGGTCGAGGTGGCACCAAAGTCAGTGCTGTAGGCTTCCTCTAAATCATCGGGTAGCCCACCTGGCGCATTACCACAGGAGAACGAAGCTGGATCGGGAGCAAAACAGAAAGGAATAACTCCTACTTCGGAACACATTACATCAAATTGAACCAAAGCATAAGTTTCACAAAAAGCGTAGTTGCCTTCTTCGTCAAAGGTATAGATGTACAGCACTTCCAATTCTTCACTCTCTTCCCGGAAGGTCAACAGGCTATCAGCAGGATTGGGTACAAAGTTTGGATACGTTTCTACATCCTCGGCATAATAAATAGCGTATTGGGTCACTACAGGGCGCCCAAAGAAGAGGTCAGGCCCTTGCCCTGTACAATCAGAAATAGGCGATCCCTCAAAATCCCTAGCATGAATGGTATTGGAACAAGTACCGTCTGGTTGTGGCACGAGGGTAACGGTAATACCATTGATACAAATGGGTGCAGGACCGTAACAATCAACAATATCAAAGGTGACAAACTCAGCCGTCTGATTACCACAGGCATCTTCAAAGTTGACCCAAAAGGCGTGGTAAATATTGTCACCTTGAGCACTAGTGATAATGGGAAAAGTACCAACAAAGCTGAAGGTTCCGTCCTCATTAGGTACGATCTGATCGATCACATCCAACTCTCCCGTAAATTCGGTTGCTCCTATCTGGCCATCGCCATCTGCATCAACAGCAAAGGCACTAAACTGAGCACTTAATACGGTAGCTGCTGCCAGGCCACTCCCCTCTACTAACTCACAGCTACTTCGCGGCCGTAGAACAATGTTCACTTCTTTTTCGCAGTCAGGATTATCCGTTCCAAACTGCCCTGGCAGTAAGTCTGGACAAGACGCTGTTGGCCCTCCGAAATCCTCAACTTCAAGGATCAGATCAGTAACATTGAATATGCGCACCAACTGGGTATAACGATAGCGGCCATAGTTACGCAAGCCATTGGCGTCAGCTGGCAAGCAGTCTGTAGGTGTGGCCGTATCATTATCGTACTGCTCATCCGGCAGCATGGAGTCGCCATCAACATCCGGGTGACTACGATCTAGAGTAAGATAGTAGCGAACATCTGAAGGATCGAACTCACCATCACAATTCTCATCATTAGATGAAATGGCTGAAGTAAGGCGCAGGATAGGGCGCTCAGCTGGTTCTACGCTGTAGCCGGTTGCCAGGCTATCGCCATCTTCTTCGGTGAGGCGTAGAACTTCAAAACCTTCGTATTGACCGTCCCATTGACACCAATTAATGACATCGTAAGTAATCGCTACTTGATAGCATTCCTCTCCAACGGGTGGGTAGGCAGCAGTAAAATCAGTATTCACGCCAAACACATCGCAACCATTGGCCGTAATTTCCACCTCCGAAGATTCCGGCATGGCACAATCCACCATGGCATCTGCCGGGAAGCTGATCTCAAAATCGGCCGTATGGCGGATGGTGATGATTTGGGAACAATTGTTAGTAGAGCGGTTCACTTCATCCTCCTGTAGACCATCGGAAAAATCGGCATCGGGTAGTGCCTGCCAGGCTTCGAAGTAGCGGGTAATGGTACCAATGCCGCAATCGTTGAGCTGGATCAATGGGGTGCGTTCTACAATGGTGTCTATTGCGCAATTGTCCGTACCAGACGCCCCGCCGAACAGAGAATTCATTAACTGAGAAGTAGCGCTAAAATTAGCACTATATGCCTCCTCAATATCGCCGGGATAATCTTCCAGAGGAGCATCACAGGAGAATGATTCATTTTCTGGGGCATAACAGAAGGGCGCAAATTGATCTTCTATCGTAATTACCGTTAGGCAAGTGTCTCGCAGATCATTTTCTTCGATGACCAGTAATTGAGCACTGATGGTATTTCCACGATCGCAGCAAAACACATCAAAGAATTCTCCCCAGGGGCTCCAACTGTCAGGGTTGGGATCACAAGTCCACTGCTCCCAATAATTACGGCGGATGAGTAATTCTACGGGCCCACAGTTATCAATGGAACCATCGTCTATATCTTCGGGATATACTCTGGTAATGCCTTCCACATTATTAGCAATATCACCAGGTCCTAATACAACGGTTATGGAGTCTTGACATATACTTGTTGGTTGAACACCATCGATTACCACAACGCGAGTCGTCAAACACGTTTCATTACCACACTCATCCTCCAAACAGCGCGTTAAATCATATTCCCCAAGGACTAGCAAATAGGCTATTTTATCTCCAAGCATACCAATCGTAACAAGTGCTCCAGATGCATATCTTATTTCGTAAGCACCATAAATTACCTCGCTACAGCCATTCCCAGGAGCTACTTCAGGTAGAGGCACCTCAAAGACGTTGAAGCATCCAAAAGCGGACAGGGAGGCAATAATCGGATCATTAGGCCCAGTAAATACCGGACCCATATCATCATTTATGCTAATAAACTCATCATAAGACCTGATATCAGACGGGTTGCACCAATCAATCAGGTTCCACTCCCGGCGAAAGCGGTAGCTACCCTCACAGATATCGATATGCGGCTCATCGGAATAGGACGCAGCTACTACACAAGGCAGGTCAAGATTGTCCAAAGGGTAAATACCAGATAGGGTATTCATGTAGGGCTGCCCACTGAAGTCAGGAATTGGGTTCTCGTCTGGCCCGCCAGTAGGCCCATCCGGTGGGAAAGGTGTATCACAGGGGATATTAACCGTATAAGGAGCTCGTCCTGCGTCATCCAAAGTAGCACGACGAAGTGTGATCAACTGCTCACACTCATCAATGGTAACCGGACAGCCGCTATTTACGGTGGGGCGAACGGCGAAGCTACGGGTAATCATCATATTGCCACAGTCACCGCTCATTGAAAACTCATCACTTTGGGTGACAACCAACGGACCACAGTCGCCGGTAGCAGTAGGCATTCCCGCAAAATGGAGCTTCTTCAAAAAATCGTCCAGGGCAGTTTGATCTCCACCAAAGTATTCATCTCGAGTGGCTACCGTATCCAGGCTGCCATCGGTATTTACGATCCAGCTGTGGTCGTTTTCAAACAGCATGGCGTCAATATCTGCACACAGTAGTTCATAGCGTAGTTCTTGGATTTCTGGTGACGCAAATTCATTGATAACCTCTCCAAATTCACTAAAGGTCAGCAATTCCCAATTGCCAAAATCTCCAACACTCAAGTTGGAAATCACAACACTGTAAGTAACATCACTACTAAGGTAGAAACTCAAGGCGTTGCTGGGCACCAGGCGGTCTTCGGGCATCGGAAAGCTTGCGTTTGCATTGGCAGCTCCGAAAAAATTGGAACAAGGATTGGGCTGAAAAAACTCACCCTGATATATGCTGAATTGAGCTCCAAAATCCGCAGCCAAAAGGAAGGTGTACCAACCCTGGGCACTAACGGTGAAGTTCAATGTCTCCAACTCATGTTCGCCAGGGTCAACTGTGATATAGGACTCAAAACAGCTATGGTCCACGAAACTTAGCGTATTGGTCGTAGTTCCCAAGCTACCATTCATAACTTGAGCTTGCTTACGCAGCATACCTAAATTAGTATCGTCTACACAGACTAAGTCTGGCGTAAAAACAGGATTAGAATGGGAAATGGAAGAATAAGAAAATGCTGATAACAATCCAGCTAGAAGGAGAGTAGATAGCATAGCTATCCCTCTTACGAGATTAGGTCGGCCTTTCATTTTAAAGCGCGTTTATGGGATTCAACACATTGTAATATATAAAATTCTTCTCATAAGTACCTGAGAACAAGGCGGATTCCTGAAAAGCGATGTGGGAACGGTCATTCATCGGCGGTAATGGCTGTTCATCGGTTTTGGCTGGACAAGGGCTTGGGTTTAGTGCAACTTCGTTCCAACAAAACAGCTATTTATGTTCACTCGCAAATTACCCGCACTGTTATTCTTTTTCTTTACCCTCGTTTTTGGACCAAACCTTGTCGCCCAGACTCCCCCCACAGGAATAGCTATTGTAGTTACGACTAACAACTCAGATTCAGCTATCACTTTGTCCTTCCCCGCTGAAACACAAGTCACCATTGATGGCCTGGATGGACAGTACGCCACCGTCATTGATCGGACCAGCGGCCCAGACGAATACCGTGGCACTTTCCTCGTTACTTTACGTCCACCGAACGTATCCGAGGCCGTAGAACTCCCGATTGTCAACGGAAAAGCCCTGTTCTTCGACAGCGTCACTGATGCCCAGGCCTATCAGCAAGCGCAGGATTCTGGACAATAAGCATCTAGCGCAATCACCCGACTGAATTTTGTTATCGTTACCTTAGAATTATGCAAAAGAGTCTACGTCAAATCATTTGGAGCACCGAGATGCTATTAGTAGTAGGTCTCTACGCTGTATTTGCGATCTTCTACTTTCAGGCTATTTGGTGGTCAAGCGGAAGTGGTGATGCTGCTACGTATTATACCTATCAGATTCTGCTAGACTATCCGCTCAAAGGGTTAATCACTTTTCCGATCTGGTGGCTCATGTTCCGCACCCTTGCCCATTGGAAGTTAAGATCAAAGCTGTTGTTACATATTCTTATCCTGCCGGCCTTCGTGAAGGGCTGGCAACAGCTTTATTATTTCACTTGTGAGATGGTAGGACTTGGGCACCTGGGCGGTTCTGGTGAGTGGTGGGACATATACATTCCAGCGCTTTTTTATGTGTTGCAATTTGGCATCTTCCACACCTACGACTACTACAAGAAGATCCAGGACGCAAGTGAAAGAGAGCTAAAGCTAAAGCAAACTGCTCTGCAAAGTGAACTTACTGCTCTTAAGGCCCAGCTCAATCCTCATTTTCTCTACAACACCTTCAATACCATCAGCGCTTCCGTACCACCGGAGCAGGAATATACGCGTGAACTGATCGCTGATTTGGCCGATCTGTTCCGTTACCAACTTTGGGCAAGCAATGAAGAGGTTGTTCCCTTAAAAGTTGAGATTGACTTCGTCAAGAAGTACCTCAAGTTGGAAAAAGCACGCTATGGCGAGCGCTTAGAAGTAGAATTTAATGTGGAGGAACAGACGGAAGATGTCCCGGTGATTCCGATGCTGCTCCAACCCCTGGTAGAAAATGCCATTCGTCATGGTATAAGCCCACTAGTAGATGGCGGCAAGATTGAGATTAATACTTCTGAAAAAGACCAAGAAGTCACGCTGCAAATTAAGGATACCGGTGTAGGGTTTTCGCATCCTGCCACGGAATATAGCGGGCACGGAATTGGTCTAAAAAACACCCGACGCCGACTACAGTTGCGGTACGGCACTGCCCTTTTAGTCCAGCCTAACGAACCGCAAGGCACAAACATTTCCATCACCATCCCCCGCGAGCATTATGATGTTAAAGGTTATCATCGTAGACGACGAAGCACCAGCACGTCAGCTACTGCGCCAGTACTTGAGTAATCATCCCGAACTGGTTATAGTGGGTGAGGCTAATAATGGTGTTGACGCCATTAAACTGATCCAAGAAATGAAGCCCGAGCTGATCTTTTTGGATGTACAAATGCCGGGTTTGACCGGATTGGAGGTTTTAACCCATCTGGAGGAGTTACCCCTCATCATCTTCTCCACCGCCTACGATCAGTACGCGCTCAAGGCCTTCGAATTACACGCCGTCGATTATCTGCTCAAGCCCTACACACGGGAACGTTTTGAGACGGCCATCAATCACCTCTCTTCTCGGCTTCAGAAACCGCAGGAGGCAATGCGGACCTTGGCCCAAGCGATGGTCGATGAGCAGGACAAAAATGCCTATCCACGCAAGATCCTGGTTGCACGTGGCAACAAGCTCGTGGCCGTAAATGTGCAAGATATCCAGTGGATAAGTGCCGATGGTGATTACAGCAGTTTAATTACGGCCAATGGTCGCTTCCTCAGCCAGTACGGGATCGGACAGCTGGAAAGCAAGCTCAATCCAGAGCACTTCCTTCGCGTTCACCGATCATCTATCCTCAATATCAATTTTGTCCAGGAAGTCTTCCGAGAAGGGCACACCTTTGATGCCAGAATGCAAAATGGAGATGTGGTAAAGGTAAGTCGTAGTTATGCGCCAAAGGTGAAGGAGATCATTTTTTAGTAGCAGTTCTCTGGGCTAGGCGCAGGCCGGAGGAGGAGGCATTGTCGCACTAGCAAAGTTCTGCTCAGTTCTTTATATTTATTTCTATTTTTTGCCCGTCCTCCAAATCCTTAATTTGAAATGCCAAATCACCACTACACAATATCAGTTCATCAAAAGTAATTTTACCGATATTCTGTCTAGAATATTTCCCCCCAATAATAGCAGGGATTTTGAGACAATATTTTTCTCCCTTTCCCAACGTACCCAGCTTGTCTTTAGCAACACTGACTAAACTTTCCATTCTCCAATCGCCTTGAAAGTCTTGACTATTTATTACACTAACGTAGTCTTTTTCTGTATTCGCAATTAATTCACAACTCAATTCTTCTGGGCATATTCTGAAAAACTTACCCTCATTTGATTGGAAAATGATATTTCCAAATTCGTTCTCCATTTTTATATCTATTGCCGAAACACCAAACCAACTCCAACCTTCATTTACTATTTTTAGTAATTCTTGTTTATTCATCTTCATTCAGTTTATTACGCCAATCCTCTTAAAATATCTAATTTATTCTTCGGCGCATTTGGCGACATAAAATCAGGAATTGTATTTTCAGTTCTTTTGGGTCGTTTTAGAAATTCTATTGCCCATTCTGTTATCCTTTCTTCTTTTACGTGAAGATACTCCCCAACCTCTGGTTCAGAGATATATTCCTTTTGTAGAATCAGTACTATTGGTTCTTCTGATCCTTCATTGTTAGATGAAAACTCCTTCGCTTCTTCATAATTTGCAAAAGCATAGTAATAATCATTCCCTTCTTCTAAATCTTCTGCACCATTTTCAGGATGACACCAAACTCTATATTCTAATACTTCATCCCAAACATAACCCCCTCCGACTTTTACGACAGCAGGATATTTTCCAACCATTTTTTCATCTAAGACTTTTGGGTATTCTATCATTCTTATTTTTTCTATTGAGCAGAACTCCGACAACTACGTCAAGTCATTATTGCAAAAGCCCAATGATGATCCCCACTGCAAATATGGTTACGGTGGTAAAAATGAAAAAGTAGACATAGGTCAACAGAATCAAGGCAATTTTTCGAATCAGTTTCTTATCGTCAAAAAATTGGATGTAGGTCCAAAAGACATATGCTATCCCGATCAAAAAGGGTATCACTACCCAATCACTATTATTACGAGTGATAAAGGCAAAGACCATGAAAATCATAAATTGCTGAGCGGTGATGTAGACATTCAGTACCAGGTGCTCAACGTAATTGTAACGTGATTTGATAAACGCCAAATAAGACGCCACCGAGAAAAAGGGTAACACCATTAGTGGAACATACAACTGGTACTTGGTTAGCCACTTGGCGAAGGCTGTATCGCTTATCTCTTCCTGGGCCGTCGCTCCACTTTCCACTCCTAATAAGAAATCCTCCACCAGGGTGTAACCGCCTACGAAGTAATGAATCAGGATATAAATAGTGGAAACAACAATGAGAAACGCAATGGGCTTATAATAGGGTTGCCGCTGGCCGGCTACAAAATTCCTCACCGCCTGCCCTGGTCGCACCAGTATTTCTTTCGCCGTAAAAAAGAAGCCGCGGTTGAGCTGAAACACGCTATTGGGCACATCCCGAACCAGGTACTTGAAGTCCAGGCGCCGGACACTGGCTTTTTGTCCGCAATGGCTGCAGAAGTTGCCTTCGAATTCGTGGTGACAATTTTTGCAAATCATGGTATCCGCGCGTTATGGTTTATCTCGATTCCGGCAAGATAAAGATAGGCTAAGCCTACTTACGGTACAAAGCACTCGTTTCCAAATACGAAAAGACGGCTTCCGGCACCAAATACTGAACGGACTTCCCTTCACGGATGCACTTGCGAATGTACGAGGCAGAGATTTGCATGAGCGGTGCTTCCCAAATTTGCACATTGGGATGCTCCGCTAATTCCCCCAAGTCATAACTCGGGCGTTGATAGACGTAAATGGAATAGTCACGCAAGATCAGTTCGTAGTTCTTCCATTTGTGCAATGTTGCCAGATTGTCGCCACCCATAATGAGTGTGAAAGCACGGTCTGCGTATTTTTCTCGCAGGTAGGTGAGGGTATCGATAGTGTAGGAAGGCTGGGGCAGTGAAAACTCGATATCCGAGGCCCGCAAATAAGTATTGTCACCAATAGCCAGGCGAACCAAATGGAGTCGATCATGATCACGAGCCAAACTGCTTTTGGGCTTGTGTGGGTTTTGTGGGCTCACCACCATCCAAATCTCTTCCAAATCGGTTTGGGTGGCCATAAAATTGGCAATGACCATGTGCCCCACATGCACTGGATTGAAGGAACCGAAGAAAAGACCCGTTTTCCGCATGCTATTCTTCTTGATTTGATGACTCAGGGGTGAGGGTTTCCTCGCTGGTTTGCAGCGTCCCCGTTTCGGGTTGACGGTCGATCCACCATTGCCCATCCTGCTGCCTTAAAAAGTAGACTTCTTGCGTACGTTCAAATCCATCATCAATCACTCCTTCACAATGGGCGGTTTGCTGTTCTGCATCCAAGGTACATTGGATAGACTCTATCTTGACCATTGAGGAATCAATTCCCTCGTCCATTCCAGCAACCAAGGCAGATAGCGCATCCAAATAAGCCGCGGCCGCTGGTGTACACATACTTTTAGCCTGCTCCAGCTGTCCAGAATTGACCAATAACGCATAGCGCTCTACGATCTGCTCTGGAGCATCACTTTTGGAGCCACAACTCCCAAGAAAGAACAAGATGATCACCAGGTAGATCGAACGCTCTACCGAGAATAAATCAAAACACCAACTTGACGGATTCTTAATCAAAAGCCTAGTTGCTGAGCATTACAGGCATGACCAACATCAGGATTTCCTCCCCTTCCGTTTCGTCGGTCGGTAGCAGGATACCCGCACGTGTAGCCGAGCTCATCTCAATCTTAACATCGTCAGACTCCAGAATACCAAGCATTTCTACCAGAAAGCGAGCGTTAAAGCCAATAGTCAAAGGCTCGCCATCGTAGCTGCAGGTAAGTTGTTCTGTAGCTTCGTTAGAGAAATCCAAATCCTGGGCAGAAACAGTGAGACTACCTTCGCTGATGTTAAGAATCACCTGATTGGTCGTCTTATTCGCGTAGATCGCAATCCGTTTAAGCGAGTTCTGGAAGTCCGTCCGTGAAACGGTCAGTACGTTCGGATTATCTACCGGAATCACTGCGTTGTAGTCAGGATAACGCGCGTCAATCAAGCGGCAAATTAGCTCTGTATTAGCGAAGCTGAAGAAGGCATTGGCTTTATTGAAAGAAAGCTTCACCTCTTCGCCGTCTGGCAAGGCACTCTTCAGCAAGTTTAGGGCCTTCTTAGGCACGATGAAACTGGTTGACACTTCGCTGACCACATCGCTGAAAGCATACTTCACGAGCTTGTGAGCATCCGTAGCAACGAGGATCACCTTATTGAAGTCAACCTGGAAGTAAACCCCGGTCATCGCTGGGCGTAGCTCATCTGAGCTGGTGGCAAAGAGCGTATTGTTTACCCCTTGCATCAGCGAACGAGAGGGAATAGTAACGGTATCTACCGTATCTGGTTCTGGTACTTTAGGAAAGTCCTCTCCATTTTCGCCCGCCAGCTTGTACTTACCGTAGGCAGAGGTAATCTCAATACCGAAATTATCATCGTTTACCGTGAAGGTGATGGGCTGTTGAGGAAGTGCTTTTAGGGTTTCCAGCAATATCTTGGCGGGCACCGCCACAGTACCATCTTTGTCTGCCATTACTTCCAGAGAAGTAATGATAGAAGTTTCCAGGTCGGTAGCCGTGATAAACAACTGGTTGTTTTCTATGCGGAAAAGAAAGTCTTCCATAATAGGAAGAACAGGGTTGGAACTGATGGCTCCACCCGCAACCTGAAGGCGCTTCAGCAGATCGTTAGAAGATACGCTAAATTTCATATGTAAGGATAATAGTTATACTAAGAAACAAAAATACAACATAATAGGGTATTCAGGCACTTAAGATGTTAACAATATGTGGATAAATCATGTTGACTGATTTTATCCTAATTTTGCTCCAGAAAAGTAGCCCCTGACCATGCCCAAAAAACAGCCACCTGCTATTCATCCGGTCCGAGAGATCAGCTTACCTAAGGTGGAAACTCATGTGCTAGCTAATGGTTTACCGTGCTACCACATCAACCGTGGCACACAAGACGTGGTGCGCATTGAATTTGTGTGCTGGGGCGGAAGGCCTTTTGAGCTTCACCCGCTGGTAGCGCGCGCAACCGCCGCAATGCTAAAAGAAGGTAGTAAAAATCGGGCGGGCAAGACCATTGCCGAACATTTTGACTACTACGGTGCGGGACTGAGCATACCCTTTCAGATGGATACGGGCAATCTGGCTATGTTTTCCCTGGTGCGTCAGCTCCCACAGGTCTTGCCGGTCTTCATTGAACTCCTCTGTGAGCCACGCTTTGATGCTACTGATCTGGCATCCTATCAGCGCCGCAAGCAACAGAGTCTGCGCGAGGATCTTGGCAAGGCAGAAGTAGTAGCTTATCGGCAAATCACCGAATGTTTCTACGGCTCAGAACACCCCTATGGCTACAACTCCAGCGATGAGGCGTTTGCCGCCCTACAGCCCGCATGGTTGAAAGAGCACCACCAGCGCTGTTTTCACGCCGGCAATGGTTTTGTCCTCATCAGTGGGCGTTTTGATGAGGCCACCGCAGCATACATACACCAGCAATTGGCACAGATCCCCAGCCGAGAAGCAGTAAGCCCCGGGGAATATATAGTTCCTAAGCAGCCGGCCCAAACACTGCGCCTACCCCATGCGGCAGGAGGGCAAGCCGCAATACGAGTAGGGCGCCGTTTATTTGATCGCACCCATCCCGATGCCCAAGGCATGTATTTGCTCACCCAGCTACTGGGCGGATACTTTGGCAGTCGCCTAATGGAAAATATCAGGGAGGACAAAGGTTACACCTACAACATCTCGGCGGCCTATGACACCTTGCGTTTCGACGGTACCTTCCAGATCGATACGGAGGTCAGTACGGCCTACGTAGAACCGACGCTCAAGGAAATTCAGCACGAGCTAAAACGACTTCGGGAGGAGCTCATCGCTGAAGACGAATTACAGATGGTGCGCAACTATCTCATGGGGTCATTTTTGACCATGATTGATGGGCCTTTTAACTGGGCAGAAACGGTGCGAACGATCAAGGCGGAAAACCTATCATTAGAGGCTTTGCAAGCCTTAATTCACACGGTTCAAACCATTGAGGCACCCGCCCTCCAGCGGCTGGCACAGGAATACTTTCAGGAAGCCGATCTCTGGACCGTAGTTGTTGCCCCCTAAAGCATCGCCAATACCCCGGATAAAGCCGCTCTCATGCGGCGTTTTTAACATTTTTTGCTTTCTTTTGCTTTTCGGAAATTTTTAGCGAAAAATTCGTGATGCCGCTACACAATTTTTGTGTAATTTCGGCTTTTACCTTATTAGTCCCCTATGGGCCTGCAGCATCACTTATCGAAACTCAGGAGAATAATTAATTAATGAAGCTATTTGGCTTATTCAAGCAGGAACTGGCAATCGACTTAGGAACGGCCAATACCCTGATCATACAAGACGGAGAAGTAGTAGTAGACGAGCCTTCCATCGTAGCCTCTAACCGACGCTCGGAAGAAACCATTGCGGTTGGTCGGAAGGCGATGCAAATGCACGAGAAAACACACGAAGAAATTAAGACCATACGGCCATTAAAAGACGGTGTAATTGCCGACTTTAAGGCTGCTGAAAATATGATCGAAGGGATGATCCGGATGATCGGCCGCAAGCGCCGTTTCTTCACTCATCTCAAAATGGTTATCTGTATTCCTTCTGGTATTACCGAAGTTGAAAAACGTGCTGTTTTCGATTCTGCCGATCACGTAGACTCCAAAGAAACATACCTCATATACGAGCCCATGGCCGCCGCCTTGGGTATAGGACTGGATGTAGAAGAACCAGTGGGTAACATGATCATCGACATAGGCGGTGGTACTACCGAAATTGCCGTAATTGCACTTTCCGGTATTGTTACCGATCAGTCTATTCGTACGGCCGGTGATGAACTGACGACCGACATCATGGCCTACATGAAGCGGCAGCATAACATCCTGATTGGTGAGCGTACCGCGGAACAGATCAAGATTCACGTGGGCTCAGCATTACCAAAATTGGAAACCCCTCCAGATGATTTCGCCGTAAATGGGCGTGACTTGATGACTGGTATTCCAAAACAGATCACGGTAACTTACCAAGAAATTGCCCATGCCTTGGATGAGTCGATTATGGCAATTGAAGAGGCAGTTATCCGGGCGCTAGAAGCTACCCCACCGGAACTAGCTAGTGATATTTATCGCACCGGCTTGTATCTTACTGGTGGCGGAGCATTGCTGCGAGGCCTGGATAAACGGATTGCTTCTAAAACCAGGCTTCCCGTTCACATTGCTGAAGATCCATTACGTGCAGTAGTGCGTGGTACGAGCAAAGCTTTGGCCGATACCGAACGCTACATGCCGATTTTGATTCCTCGGGGCAGCGTGTAACTTAATCAGTAAAAACAGCTGGTTATGAGTAGTTTTCTCCAAGTCTTTACGCGTCAAGGAGCTTTCATTCTGTTTGTTGTTCTGGAGATCATCTGTTTCTACCTGATCATCACCTACAATGAATCGCAAGGGGAGATTGCCAGCTCGTCGTGGTCGCTTTATTCAGGCAAGTTCAAGGATCAAACGGACGCCGCATGGAGATACACCTCGCTGCGCTCAATTAACGCTCAATTACGTGAGGAAAACGCAGAACTACTTTCTCGCCTGCCCAATGCTTACTACACCGAGACTTTGGATACCGCCAGCGTTCAAGACGATAGTCTACGGCAACGCTACTCTTATATCGGAGCCAGAATCATTAATAAATCTCCCCTTACGGGTAATATCACCTATGTACTGGACCGGGGGCACATACACGGAGTAGAACCCCATCAGGGGGTCATTGGCAGTAAAGGCGTTGTAGGTATTGTGAGCAAGGTGGCGCAAAGGCACTGTCGGGTTATGAGCCTCATGCATAGCAACGTTCAAATCAGTGCAGGACTGCGGGGAAGTTCCTTCTTTGGTTCGCTCTACTGGACAGGAGGTGATACCCGCGAAGCTATTTTGTCCTCCATACCGGAGTACGCAGCGGTAGCACCTGGTGACACCGTAGAAACAACGGGGTACTCCAATATTTTTCCAACCGGAGTTGCGGTTGGCGTAATCAAGGATATTGAGCGCCAAAAAGGAGATAATACACTTAACTGTCAGGTAGATTTATTCCTAGATTTCTTCACCGTGGAGAGCGGCTACATAGTTCGCGACCTGCTCAAGGAAGACTTAGACCAATTGGACACCGATGAGTAATGGATAGAGCCATTCAAAATAGTATCATTCGCTTTTTTCTCCTGTGGGCACTACAGGTGTTTTTCCTCAAGCAAGTAAGTTGGGGCTGGGGAGGCGAAACCTATTTACAAATTCATATCTACCCCTTATTCATTCTACTCCTACCGCTTCGCACCCTAAGAAGTATTACCCTGGGAGCAGCTTTCATTTTAGGTTTGCTGATAGACTGGTGGTACGAAAGCCCTGGTATGCACGCTGGAGCTTTAGTATTTACGGCTTTTATGCGGTCGATTGTACTTAGTATTCTCACGCCCAGAGAAGGTTATAATATCAAAGCCAACCCTACCAAGAGTTCACTCGGGGCCAACTGGTTTATCCAATACGCGGGCGCTTTACTCTTCTTACATCTGTTCTTTTATTATTCCCTTGAAGCGTTTACTTTCGTATATTTCACAACGATCCTTCTTAAACTATTTTTCAGTTGGTTAGCTTCTATGCTAGTGCTCTTAATCGTTGTTTACATCTTTAACCCCGAAGCTTAATAATCTAATAATCATGCTGCTGTGGCTGTAGATCATAACAAAGAACGTGGAGGTGTCATACAGGTGTTTTTCATCATTGCAACCCTGGTGATCGTTGGGCAGCTACTCAATTTGCAGGTATTCAACCAGGCCTTTCAAGAACGAGCTGAAGTAGCAGGTTCTAGTATCCAATTAGAATACCCTTCCCGTGGCTTAGTCTTTGATCGCAATGAAGAGTTGTTGGTTGTTAATCAACCGATTTACGACCTGATGTTTATCTACAACCAGTTTGAAGACCACCAGGAAGATTTTGATACGCTAAAATTCTGTGAGGCGCTGGGCGTAACCAAAGAGTACTTTATCGCGGCTCTTGACAAAAACTGGCGCGATCCTCGCTACTCTAAAGCTAAAGCCGAACCGTTCTTAACGCGCATCCCGAAAGAACAATACGCCAGTTTACAGGAAAGTCTCTATCAATTCCCAGGATTCTTCGTTCGCAAGCGTAATGCCCGGGCGTATCCGCACCGCAGTAGTGCCCACTTGCTTGGCTACATTGGCGAGGTTGGCCCAAAGCTATTGGAGGACTCCGCTCATGTATACAGCGTTGGTGACTATACCGGCATCAGCGGCTTAGAACACCAATACGAGCCCTTTCTACGTGGCACTAAAGGCATCAAGCGGGTAAAGAAAGATATCTACGGCCGCGTGATTGGAAGTGTAGATGAGGGTAAGAAAGATATCAAAGCCCTAGCGGGAGACGACTTGTTCTCAACTATTGATCTCGAACTCCAAACCTACGGAGAGGATCTCATGCAGAATAAGACTGGTAGCATTGTAGCTATTGAGCCCGCTACTGGCGAGATACTAGCCATGATCAGTACGCCCACCTATGACCCCAGCCTCCTGGCAATTGGTCCTGGACGGGGGCGGAATTATGCAGGTCTGCTGCAAGACTCGCTACAGCCGTTTTTCAACCGAGCGCTGCAAGCAGAGTACCCTCCGGGCTCTCTGTTCAAGCCTTTAGTAGCACTTATTGGAATGCAGGTGGGAAAGCTGCAACCTAACCGAGGGATCAGCTGCCAGGGTGCCTACTTCCTCAATGGAATGCGGTTGACCGGCTGCCACGCTCACCCCTACTGCAAGGATGTGGCCACAGCTATCCAGCACTCCTGCAATGCTTACTTCGTTACTGCTTTCCGGGAGATTATTGATCGTTACGATGAGTACACGCCCCGGCAAGGCCTCAGTAATTTCAACTCGTATTTGCAGGGGTTTGGAATGGGCAATGCCCTTGGTATTGACTTTCCTGGCGAAAAGGGGGGAAATGTACCTACCCCTGAGGTATACGATCAGGCCTACGCCCAAGAGACTGGCTGGAAATCTATTTGGCTCCGCTCTTTAGGCATTGGGCAGGGGGAGCTGTTAACAACCAATCTACAGCTAGCCAATATGGCAGCAGCCATTGCCAACCGTGGCTATTATTACACTCCACACTTGACCCGCCATTTTCGGGATGCCGACGGCAACACTCGCTCCCATGATGTCAAGCCCGAGTTACATCGAACCGGTATTGATTCTATCCACTTTCAACCCGTCATTGATGGTATGGAAATGGTAGTGCGAGCAGGAACAGCTCAGGCCGCATTCATTCCCGATATTCCGATTTGTGGTAAAACCGGAACGGCAGAAAATAATCAACGTGGCGGTAAAGACCACTCTATCTTCTTTGCTTTCGCCCCGAAGGATAATCCAAAAATCGCCATTGCAGTATATGTTGAGAATGGTGGCTGGGGCGGTAGTTATGCGGCCCCGATTGTGAGCCTCATGATTGAACGCTACCTCAAGGGAGAAATTCGAGCGAATCGGCAATGGCTTGAAGACCGCATGTTGAATGCGGATTTAATTGGTAGACTTCCGTAGGGGAAATCGGAAGTGGGAAATCGGAAGTGGGAGGTCGGAAGTAGAAAATTTTGCCGACCAATTTAACAGGTCATTTTAGCAGCGCGATTCATCGCGCCGAAAGAAATGAGAACTTGACAGTTTACCACTTCTAACGTCCTACTTGACAACAAAAAACAGATCAGCACATATGATCGTATCAGCGATAGTGGCAGTAGCCGAAAATCAGGTAATTGGTGACGGGGGAGACATTCCCTGGCGCATATCATCCGACCTGAAGTATTTTAAACGTACCACTTCTGGCCGCCACGTCATCATGGGGCGCAAAACTTTCGATAGCATTGGCAAACCTTTGCCGAAGCGTACGAATGTAGTCTTGACGCGAGACCCCATGTACGCCGCTACAGGCATCATTGTTGCCCACTCTATTGAGGAGTCTTTGAGTATTGCTTATGATAATGAGGAGGAAGAAGTATTCATCATAGGTGGGGGTGAAATCTATAAACAGAGCCGTCCCTACTGGGATAAGGTATACCTCACACGCGTACACGCAGAGCCTGCGGGAAAAGTGTTGTTCCCTGCCCTAGACGAAAACGAATGGGAGTTAATCAGCCAAGAAAAACACGAAGCTGGTGAACGAGATCAGCACGATTTCACTTTTGAAGTATATTCTCGGAAATAAAACTCAAATTCATGAAGAACCTCACTTACCTCCTCACAGTCTGTCTACTAGGCCTGGTTACATCCTGCGAACCGGTGGCACCGGCGAGTGAAACGGAAGAAGGAGTTACCCTGGCATCTTACTTCGACAATACCGGGCGTGATGATGTCATGAGCGGTGGAATTAAGTTGATCCCCGTCAATACTCCCAGCGGCACCTTCAACGTATGGACAAAACGCACCGGTAACAATCCGAGTATTAAGGTCCTGTTGTTACACGGTGGTCCCGGTGGTACGCACGAAGAGTGGCTGGCAGTGGACAGCTACTTCCCGGGAGAAGGCATAGAGTATTATTATTACGATCAGTTGGGTTCCTACTATAGTGATCAGCCAGAAGATAGTACACTCTGGCGTACCGAGCGCTTCGTAGAGGAAGTAGAGCAAGTACGGCAAGCACTGGGCTTGACACCGGACAATTTCTACCTCATGGGACAATCCTGGGGCGGTATTCTAGCCATGGAGTACGCCTTGAAGTATCAGGAAAACCTCAAGGGCTTGATCATCTCTAACATGATGGCCAGCTGCCCAGACTATGGAGCCTACGCAATGGAGGTTTTGGGGCCACAGATGGAACCCTCTCTGTTTGAAGAAATCAAAGCCTTTGAAGCCGCAGAGGACTTCGGTAACCCTCGCTATATGGATATCCTCCTGAACCATCACTATACGGAACATGTCATTCGCATGCCGGTAGATGAATGGCCAGACCCGGTTTTGCGTCTGTTTGACCACATCAACCCTGCGGTGTACGTGCCCATGCAAGGACCAAGCGAGTTCGGTATCCGTGGCCTTTTAGCGGACTGGGACGTAACGGACCGCCTAAAGGAAATTAGCGTACCAACACTTGTAATCGGAGCCGCCCACGACACTATGGACCCTAAGCATATGGAGTGGATGGCCAGTGAGGTGCAGAATGGTCGCTACCTGCACTGCCCTAATGGAAGTCACCTCGCACAGTTTGATGATCCAGAGCATTACTTCCCTGGAGTCATTCAGTACCTAAGAGATGTTGACAGTGGAGCTTTTGCAGCCGCAGAATAAGCCATCTTAAAATGCCCACCACTGCCTCGTATGGCTACAAATCAATTTCTAGCCATACGGGGCAGTGATCGCTATGCACCGCATCTGGGCGGTGGTGCGCATCCTTGATCTTGTCCGCCAGATTATCTGAAACCGATTGGTAATCGATCCGCCAGCCCTTGTTGTTAGCCCTGGCATTGGCGCGATAACTCCACCAGCTGTACTCTACTTTTTCGGGATGCACCTTTCTGAAAGCGTCCGTAAAGCCGTTCTCAAACCAGTTAGACAGCCATTCGCGTTCTTCTGGTAGAAAACCAGAGGATTTCTTATTCCGCACCGGATCATGGATATCGATAGGGTGATTGGCGATGTTATAGTCGCCAAGGATAATCAACTTGGGACGCTCTTTGCGCAGTTCCTCAACCCAGTTCTGGATATCCGCTAAGAATTCCATTTTAAACCCCTGCCGCTCGTCACCGCTGGTTCCAGAGGGGAAATAGCAATTCAGTAGTGTCCAATCGCCAAAATCAGTGCGTAGAATTCTACCTTCCCGATCATAGCGCTCGATACCACAACCGGCAACTACATTGTCGGCAGGAATACGCGTCATGGTAACCACCCCGCTATAGCCTTTCTTCTCAGCAGAATGCCAATGGTGTTGATAGCCAAGCGCTTCAAATTCACTCATATCCACTTGATCTAAGTTGGCCTTAGATTCTTGTAGACAGACAATATCAAAGTTGTTTTCACTTAGCCATTCGGCTAAACCCTTCCGAGCGGCAGCACGGATTCCATTGACGTTATAGGACACTATTTGCATGCCGCAAAAGTAGTCATTTTACGACAGCCAGCCCTCTCGATCAAGACTGCGAAAGTGAATAGCTTCCGCCAAATGTTCAATCTTGATATCTGGACTACCGCCCAGATCAGCAATGGTACGGGCCACTTTGAGAATACGGTCATACGCTCGAGCTGATAACTGCAAGCGCTCCATGGCTTTTTTAATCAATAAAGAACCTGGCTTACTGATCTGGCACACCTCACGTACCATGCGGCTTGACATTTGGGCATTGGCGTAGATTCCTTTTTGATCTTCAAATCGTTGCCGCTGTAGGTCGCGCGCTTTGATAACCCGTTCTCGGATCTCTTCACTTGGTTGTACTGGCCGCCCTTCCCCTGAAAGCTCATCGTAGGAAACGGGGGTCACCTCCACGTGTAAGTCAATCCGATCCAGCAAAGGTCCACTGATTTTATTCAAGTACCGTTGCACCATCCCAGGCCGACAGGAGCATTCCTTTTCCGGATGGTTGTGATAGCCACAAGGGCAGGGGTTCATAGATGCCACCAACATAAAACTAGCGGGATAATCGACGGTGACACGGGCCCGAGATATGGTTACTCTCCGTTCTTCCATGGGTTGTCGCATGACCTCTAGTACCGAGCGCTTGAATTCTGGTAATTCATCCAAGAATAAGACTCCATTATGTGCCAAACTTATTTCACCAGGATTCGGATTGGAGCCTCCCCCCACTAGTGCTACATCACTAATGGTATGGTGCGGTGCCCGGAATGGGCGTTGGGTAATGAGCGCAGAATGCTCCGGGAGTGTACCGGCTACCGAATGAATTTTGGTGGTCTCCAGCGCCTCGCGTAAGTCCAAGGGTGGCAGAATAGTTGGTAGGCGTCGCGCCAGCATAGTCTTACCAGCCCCCGGCGGGCCAATCAAGACTAAGTTATGCCCTCCGGCAGCGGCAATCTCTAAGGCTCGCTTGATATTCTCTTGTCCGCGTACGTCGGTAAAATCTACATCGTAATGCCCAAGCTGAGCGGCAAATTCATCCCGCGTTTCCACGAAGGTGGGTTTCAACTCTATCTGCCCATCCAGGAAGCCTGCGGCCTCCGCCAGGTTGTTTACCCCATAGACTTTGATATCATTCACAATAGCCGCCTCACGGGCATTCGCTTTGGGCAGGATAATCCCCTTGAATTCCTCTTTCCGCGCTTGAATGGCCATCGGCAGCGCCCCCTTGATGGGGCGCAGGCTACCATCAAGCGAAAGCTCGCCCATAATCAGGTACTGGTCCAATTCCGTAGGAGTAATTTGCCGCGACCCTGCTAAATAAGCCAGCGCAATGGGAAGATCATAAGCAGCGCCCTCCTTGCGGATATCCGCTGGCGCAAGATTGACAACCGTCTTGAGTCGAATCACCTCAAAGCCACTGTTCTTTAGCGCCGGCTCCATCCTCATCATACCTTCCCTTACCGCACTATCCGGCAAACCAACTAAATGATAAAAGGCCTTACCATCAAAACTAGCATGACCGCCAGTGTTGACTTCTACTGTAATCGTTTGCGCATCAACACCCTGCACGGCGCTCGCAAAAGTTTTAACCAACATAAATTAATTGTTCTTGAAAATGCAATGCAGGGATAGAGCTCGGATAGGAAGGAATATAAATCACTGATTGTTGGGCCCTGCGGGAAATAACGCTGATTGTAGGAATAGTAACTATGACTAAAGTAAAGATAAAGAATTTTAAGACACGGTTATGGATTTTGGAGATTCGATTTTGTTACTAGCTGTGAGTTTGTTTTAGCTAAAACCCGCCCGTTGGGCGGGTCCCACCCTTATGGTCCGGTTCACCGAGAATCCCCAACTTAACTTGAATTAGGGACACACCTACTCCGCTCGATAATTGGCAAGATGCCAAACCGATTAGAGCTCTTGTTCGCCCAGTTCTTACGTTCGATCAACGAACTGACTGGGCCCATCCTTGGCCGCCGTACTAAGAGCACTTAGGCAGGCGAGGTTTGTGTGAAGAGTCAAGAATTCGTGACTCAGAAATAGTGGCTCCAACGACAGCTGTGCGCAACCACCAGCCATGAAATCTTAGATAGCATGTCTAAGATCAGAAGTATTCCCCGCTGATCAATATTCCTCAAGTCAGCTAGGGTACACCTGCTTCGAACGGTAGAGATGGATCAACACTGATTGTTTTGTCGAAAATAGCCTAGTTGCTATTTAAAAACGGCATCCATCGGCTCAGAAGCATTTATCACCGATTGTTGATTTATGTAGTATTCGAATATGAGGAAATACGACTACAACAAAACAAATCTAACACAAAAACAATCAATACCCAACTTTTTGAGTTTCATTTTTTGATACTAACTGAATTTGTTCTAAAGCACAAAACGGCCTAAGCAGCATTCACCACCTAGACCGTTTCCAATATCTATTAAGTTTCTCCGGGCTTAGCCCATCTCAGAAACTACCTCTTTTACTTGGGGAAGCATCCGCTTCAGCATGCCCTCAATACCCGACTTCAGGGTAACCGTAGAGCTGGGACAACCGCTGCAAGAACCTTGCAAGATCACCGTAACGATTCCCTCTTTGAAGTGTTTAAACTCAATATTACCACCATCCATTTCCACGGCTGGCTTTACGTAAGTATCAATCAACTCTTTGATCTTGGCCACAATCTCCGCGTCGTCTTCACTGTAGTCGTAGCTCGCACCACGCTCCGCTTCAATTGCCGCCATAGCTTCTGTGAAACCTTCCTTGACAATTTCACCACCGTCTTGCACATATTGCTTAATAAACTCTTTGAGCTTCAGCATAATGTCTTCCCAAGCGTAGTTAAACTCCTTGGTGACCGTCACGAAATTATTCGATACGTATACCCCTTTTACGTAGGGCAGATCAAATAAGGCACTGCCAATGGGTGACCATTCCCGAGCCAATTCCTCTTCCCGGAAATCAGCGGTACCGCGGTACAACATGCGGTTGGTAACAAACTTGAGCGACTCCGGATTAGGGGTCTGCTCCGTATATAATAAGACCGGACTTTTTGTAGCCGTGGTATTATCCATGATTGATCTTCTTTCTTCTCACACAAATAGATTCACAAAAGTAACAACTGATTGGAGAATCGGTTGGATCGAGAGTACACTTATTTAGAATCAGTCCAAATGAAAAGCGAAGTTCTGCTTATTAAACTTCCGCAATGAGGATGTACTGGTAATTCAGTTCGGTATCAATAGCCTGAACATTCTGATATCCCGCTTGGTGCAAAAGGTCTTCTACCAGATACAATGGTGCGCGATGTTCACGAGGTCTTGGCCCTAGTGCAGTCCGCTTGCGTTTGAAGTCGACAATCACCAAACGACCGCCGTCCTTGATGCAGGGCTTCAGTTTTTCTAGGTATTCCAGCTGATTATCAATGTACATGAACGTATTCACAATCAATACTGCATCCACCTCCTCCGGGCCTAGTCGAGGTGCATTGCGGGGTGTTAGCCGGGTCTCCAGGCGAGATTGTATATCGCGCGGCAACTCCAGTACTTTGGTACTATCAATAAAGTCCAGGAAGTTCTGGTCAATATCCAGCGCAATGACCTTCTCTGCCAGGGGCGTTACTCGCTTAGCAAAGAACCCTGGACCAGATCCAATATCCGCAATTGTCTTATCTGATAGATCACCATTGCCTAGCAAGCCGATGATCAGATTCGGACGCTGCCACACTACGCGATCTGTATTTTCGTAAGCTTCCTTAAAACCATCCAAGTCAAAAGAATCAACTCGTTCGATCGTTCTTTCTGGAGCAGGGGTCTTAGGTTCTGTCGGAGTAGCGCTGTCATCTGAATTACAGGACAATAGTCCAAGGGCGAGCACGCTCACCCAAACAAGTACACGTAGATCAGGCATATGCAGGTTGATAGTTTGTGTAAAAATAGAGGTCCAATCCTAGCCCAACAACTTTTTTAGCTTTCCTTAACGAAATAGCAAGTAGAGATTTCTTTACGTCCACTTTAGGTTCCCTCTTAAAGGATACCTTTTTCGCAGAACAAAAGTTCCGGATATTGCATTTCCTTACATAAAACAACGACTCATCAAAGGCGTTCTAAGCAAACCGCAAGAAATCAAGTTACTCGATCAGGGCCGTTCCTGGTTTAAACAACAAGATTGGCAGCCCTTTCCCTTCCAAGAACAAAGCTGGGCCAACTACCTAGCGGGAAAAAGTGGCCTGGTGAATGCCCCCACCGGTAGCGGCAAAACCTATTCGCTACTGGTTCCAATCGTACTAGAGTTTCTACGGGAAGCTCCGCCGGTTCCCAAAACTGGAAGTTACGGCCTTAGAGCCATTTGGATTACCCCGATCCGGGCTTTAACCAAAGAAATTCAACAGTCGGCTCAGCGCCTACTAGCCGACTTTGGAATTGATTGGCAAGTAGGTATACGATCGGGAGACACTACAACATCTCAACGCAAGAAGCAGCTCAAAACCCCTCCAGAAATTCTCATTACCACCCCAGAAAGCCTGCATTTACTTTTGGCTACCAAAGGCTACGCCCGTTATTTCCGCCACCTCAAGACGATAGTGGTCGACGAGTGGCACGAACTCATGGGCAGCAAGCGTGGCGTGCAAATGGAATTGGCCCTCTCGCGCTTTCGTGGACTACTCCCCGAGCTAAAAACCTGGGGTATCTCTGCTACCATTGGCAATATGGACGAAGCTATAGAAGTGCTTTTCGGGCCAGACCAGGCTTCTAGTGCGGTGGTCATCCGTTCCGGTATTGAGAAAAAAGTACAGATTCATACGGTCTTACCGGACGAAGTTGAGACTTTCCCCTGGTCGGGCCATCTGGGTATCACACTACTAGAGAAAGTGGTGCCCATTATCCAAGAAAGTCAGAGTACACTCATCTTTACGAATACCCGGGCTCAATGCGAAATATGGTACCAGCGTCTGCTAGATGTTGTGCCAGACCTGGCCGGGATTATGGCCATGCACCACGGCTCTATCTCACGCGAACTAAGAGACTGGGTGGAGAATGCGCTGCACGAGGGGCAGCTTAAGGCCGTGGTGTGCACTTCGAGCCTGGATCTTGGTGTCGATTTCCGGCCCGTCGAAACCATCGTACAAATCGGTAGTGCCAAAGGTGTTTCTCGTTTCTTGCAGCGTTCAGGTCGTAGTGGACACCGCCCCGGAGCAGAGAGCGTCATCCATTTTGTGCCCACTCACTCGCTTGAAATTTTAGAAGGCCCTGCTTTGCGGCAGGCAGCAAAAGAAAAAGGCTTAGAATCTCGCATTCCCTATATCCGCTCTTTCGATGTGCTGGCTCAGTATCTGGTTACACTGGCGGTAAGTGATGGTTTTCGTCCAGCAGAAATACTGGCTGAAGTCCGTCAGACTTTTTGTTTCCAAAGCGTATCCGATGACGAATGGGCCTGGTTGCTTGCCTTCATCACCACTGGTGGTTCTTCACTTGGCGCTTATGATGAGTACAAAAAGGTAGTAGTAGAAAGTGGCCTCTACAAGGTTACTAGCCGGCGCATTGCCATGCGTCATCGCCTGGGTATTGGGGCCATTGTGAGTGATGGTAGCCTGCGCGTCAAGTTTGTGACTGGTGGATATCTGGGCACCGTGGAAGAATGGTTTGTAGGCCAACTAAAAGTGGGCGACACCTTCTGGTTTGCCGGCCGCAGTCTGGAGTTTGTACGTATTAAAGAGATGACCGTGCTCGTACGGATCAGCAAGAAGAAAAAAGGAAAAATACCGGCTTGGTTGGGTGGCAATCTACAATGGAGTAACCAGTTGAGCGCTTTTTTACGCAAGAAGCTCAACGAAATAGGAACGCCAACAGATGAGCCCGAACTCATAGCCCTACAGCCTTTATTCGAGATACAAGCACAGCGGTCGCGCGTACCCAATGATCGGGAGTTACTCCTGGAATATTTCAAAGATCGGGAAGGTTACCATCTATTATGTTATCCGCTAGAAGGACGCTTTGTCAATGAAGGTCTGGTTAACTTACTAGCTTACAGGATTGGCCAGAAAAAACCAATCACCTTTAGTATTGCGGTAAATGACTACGGCTTTGAACTGCTAAGCGACCAAGAAATTGATATTCGATTATTTGTTGAAGAAGGCTTGTTCTCACTCGACAATCTCACCAGCGATATCCAGTCTAGCATTAACACGATGGAAATGGCCAAGCGGCGTTTTCGGGATATTGCCAGCATCGCGGGTTTGATTTTCAAAGGCTTTCCTGGCAAGCAGAAACGGGATCGGCACCTACAGTCTAGCGCACAGCTTTTCTTCGAGGTTTTCTCCGATTACGAGCCAGGCAATCTTCTTCTCCTACAAGCCTACGAAGAGGTAATGACCTTTCAACTGGAGGAAGCTCGCCTGCGCACCGCTTTAGAACGCATCAATCAGCAGAAGATTTGTGTAGAATTTCCCAACCGGGCTACCCCTTTTAGCTTCCCCATCATGGTAGATCGCCTGCGTAGCCGCATGTCGTCCGAACGCCTGGCAGATCGCATTGCACGCATGAAACTCAAATTAGAAGACTAAGTCGACACGAATTTGGAATCCCCTAATTGACTCTAGCTAAACCACACCTATTAAGATCTCCGGTACAAGGTACATGGTAGGTAGTACGTAGATTTGGTTAGTTCAAATTTAGTCTTTCACCAAGTACCTTCTACTGACTGTCGGGCACCATAAGTTTTGTATAAGTACGCTACGATTCCAGAAGATAGATTAGCGTCAAAACTCACGTTAAACTATATTTGGACCGTGAAGAACTTTCCTCATGCTCATCAATTCCAGCTCGCCGAACAACACTTCTGGCTGCATCCTTTGAAAGCTATCTTTTGGCAAGAAGCCAATATGCTCATCCTGGCTGATTTGCACTTGGGCAAGGCCACGCATTTCCGCAAGGCAGGTATTCCTGCTCCAAAGGCGGTGGAGGATACCAACTTTGACCATCTCATTAGCCTCCTACTTACTTTCACCCCTGAGCGCGTACTTTTGCTTGGCGATCTTTTTCACAGTGACTACAATACGATTTGGGAAGAGTGGGAAGACCTGCTACAGCAGTTTTCCCACATCCGGTTTGAACTTGTACCTGGCAATCATGATGTGCTATCTAAAGAAGTATACCAGAAGAGCGCATTATACATTCAACCTACCCATTACAACGAAGGGCCATTCTGCTTCACCCACGAGCCATTAGCGCATCCGACAGCTGAGTATTACAACCTTTGTGGACATATTCATCCGGGTGTCAAACTAGAGGGCGTAGGGCGGCAAACATTACGCTTACCCTGCTTTTACTTCGGGCAGCAGCAAGGAATACTACCTGCCTTTGGTTCATTTACAGGGCTCGCAACCTTGGCAGTAAAGCGAGAAGATCGGATATTTGGGATAGCAGATTCGCAAGTTATTCCCTTAACTTAGCATTCTAAAACCACCGCTATTATGATCGTTCTCATCATTATTGTCATTGCCTTTGTCAACCATGCTGGCGAACTCGGCCTCAACAAAGTACTCTGGGGTTTTATCGGAGCTGCTTCTTACTTTGGCACCCAGCTTCTATTTGGTCTTATTGCCGCGTTATTCATTGGCCTCGAGGAAGCCGCTACCATTGACCGTACAACCGAACTCATCCTCAACTTTGCGGGTATTATCATCGGTGGTATAGTCGCTTATATCGCCTACCAACGCATGCCGGAATACGCGAAGAAGGACGAAACCGATATAGAAGATCTACTGGACCAGGATATGTTTCGTTAATTCTGTAGGTCCGGCGCTTGAAAACGCAGCAACTGACTCAACTCTGGCAGGCTAGGAGGAGCTTCTTCAAACAGCAAGAACACAAAACAAAGAGCTACATCCTCTCTATACAAGGCTAGCATTTGGCAATTCTTAGCTTCACTAAATATCCCTTTGGGAGGAAAGTAGAATAGCTGGCCCCAGTCGGCTTGATAGATCGTTTCTAGTTCTTCCGTTTCAATTTCGTGAGCGGCAATGTAGCTATCTTCATCGTTTCCTGCCAGGTGCATCGCCATCCGTGCCGCGCGTACATGCGGAATCAGTTCCCGATCACTATCTGGACGAGCGGGTATAATGTGATAGCGGACTTCTACCTTTTGCTTACGCAGATAAATTCCGAAATCGTATTCCTGAAAACGGTTGGTCGGATTCTTAATCACCCGGTACGGCCCTTGTGGAGCAGTCCACTCTAAGGCATTGCGCTCCAAGAGCAATTGATGATCAAGCCCTAAGCCATCTTGCGCGTGGCTTAGCACCGCTATACTCACTAAGAACGTCAGCAGAAAAATTCGTTTCACAATCGGGAATATTTCACGAAAAAAATAGAATCATTAATCCTTCGCAATCCCATTGAAGATACGAGATTTTCTTCTTACACCATTACGGCAGTAAGTAGAGGCTAGTGTCTCTAAACGACAAAGTACTACAATGCGCAAGCATTAGTTACGAGACTTCAGTCTGGTTTGGTTCATCCAACCCAAACTGAAGCACTCGAACTGTATCTGTTCTTTGTAATCTGTCCAAGTGGTCTTATCAGACTTTTTTGGACAAGGAATGACCTGCTATTGCGTACGCAATAGTTGAATTTGATAGTAGGAAATGGGTGGTAATTTAAATCGAGGAAATGGAGCTTACTACTCGATTGTTTTGATCCGGTCCTTGATAGATTGAATGAACTCGGAGGAAGGCTTTCTATTAGGGAGGCTACGTTTTAAAAACTGCTTAAAGTCTGACTGGCTATCTAGTTCTTCTACAATTGTGCTTTTGGCTTCACCTGCGGAACGATAATTTTTCGATTGCGATTTACTGGCGTTGCCGGGGCCATCGTCTTGCAAATTTTTATCAAACTTGCGCATCAGGTCTTGAAAATGCTGATCTCTCATGGCTGGAAAATTTCTCTGCCCTCGCGAATTGTAGCCATTATCAAAACAGCATTGCCATGAGCTCCCGCGCGACACAAAAAACGCTACTTCACCTAGACTGAGCTGGGCAGTAGCATTGGGACATTGAATGTTAAACGGTGTAAAAAACATGGCGTTGTTTTGTTCCTGTGAAGAACGCTCTCCTATCATCCAACCCGGTAAATATGTTTTAAAACTAACAATAAGGGTGGGTAGACAATATGAAAACGTTCTTCCAGGTAGGCTCAACCTGCGCTAGGCAAGGTTATGAATTTTTTGTACGATTATTAGTAAAGCCGTTTGCTTCGGCATAATCCTTCAAATCCTTAGCCAGCAAGTTTCGAGCCCGGAACAGCCGCGAACGCACCGTTCCAATCGGAACACCAAGTATCTCTGCAATTTCTTCGTACTTGAAGTCCTGCAGGTCACTCAGGATAATCACCGTCCGAAAATCTTCAGACAGGCGTCCCATAGCGGCCGACATTTCATCACCTACGATATCTTGCAGACTCTCGTCGTTCCAATCCATCATAGCAGGTATGTTCTGCGTCTCCGTATCAGGGATCACCGCAGCAACATCCTCGTAGTCCACCATATTTGGCCGACGCGCCTTTTTGCGGTAGCCGTTTATGAAATGGTTACGCATGATCTTGAACAACCATGCCTTGGCATTGGTACCTTGCCGGTATTGATCGATAGCCTTGATGGCCCGCTCGATCGTATCTTGTACAAGATCCTCTGCTGCTGCCTCATCATACGTTAGATGATAGGCAAAGCCGAAAAGTGCATCGAGTTCAGGTAGAAACTCGCGCTCAAAGACCCGTTGTCTTACGTCGTTGTTAGCCATCAGAACCATAAAAATAGAATTTTTACTGTTATCCGTGCAAGCTTGTTTTCACCACAGGGCTTTTACTCGCATGCACGCCCCTATCAACCGGATTCGCCTGCCGATTAGTTCCACTGTTTCAGATTTTTTTCAATTATTTTTTCAAAAAACCTAAAAACACCTTCTAATCAACTGAAAATCAACACCTAAAGGGAAAATATTTTTTTTTGAAAAAAATGCATCGCTTTTCCGCTTGGCTGTGTTTAAGCATACGGGTATTGCTCTGCGTCTTTTGTTGACACAATGATCAAGGGCTACTGCGCAGTTGATTTGCGTAGTGGGAGAAAACTTGCTTTTTTATTGCTTTTCGAAAGTCGGGAGACTTTCGATTAACCATCGGGAGACTTTCGATTAACTTGCTAGCGCGAACCGAAGAGGTGAGCGTGGCGCCGGGACGGCGCAAGGGCTAGGGGTAGCAGGGCCGACCTTAGGAGCGCCCGGATGACCCGACGCAGCCCCGCCCAATAGCGGGGCATTGCGGAGCCCCAACTGCTACCAATTAATTGATACGGAACCAGACTTAAACACTTAGAAAAAATCGTCTGCCGGCTCGGCTTCTGCCGGACCCTGCCCATCATCATCGGTATTAGAGAAGCTCCAGTTGTAGGTATCCAATTTACTTATGCCAAGGGTGAGCAGATCAATACAGTGCTTGATATCCGCCTTGTGAGCCATTTCGATCGTTTGGTGAATATGGCGAAGCGGGATGGAAATAGCCCCAGCGATGGAGCCCTTCTTACCGTAGCGTTGCAGGCCAGCAGTATCCGTACCGCCTGCTGGGAGTAGCTCGGGCTGCCAAGGAATATCGTTTTGAGTAGCGAGTTTCTTCAGGTAATTGACCATCCGATAATCACTAATCACGGTGCCGTCCAATACTTTTATGGCTGCACCTTTACCCAACTTAGTCACCACTTCGTGGCCTTGTGCGCCGGGTACGTCAAAGGCGATGGTCACGTCCAAGCCAAACCCAAAATCAGGATCAACCAAGTGAGCAGCGGAGATAGCACCACGTAGGCCTACCTCTTCTTGTACGGTAAACACCGCATATATATCGTAAGGAACGGTTTCTTCCTGCAGGCGACGCAGCGCTTCTAGCAGAATAAAGACCGACACTCGATTATCAATAGACTTACTATTGACACAGTCCCCCATCTCGATTAGCTCCCGCTCACGCGTGACGGGGTCGCCTGGGCGTACCAGCTTAAGAACTTCTTCCTTTGGCATACCCAAATCAATGAAGTAGTCTTGGAGCGGCACTTGTTTAGTCCGCTCTTCAGGTTTCATCAAGTGAATAGGCTTAGAGCCCATCACACCAATCACATCCTTACGACCGTGTACAATTACGCGCTGCGAGGTCAGCGTTTTAGGATCGAATCCACCCAATGGAAGGAAGCGGAGAAAGCCATCGTCATCAATATGATTGACTATGAAGCCAATTTCGTCCATATGAGCAGCAATCATTACCTTTTTGCGTTCTTGGCCACGCTTAATGGCAATTACATTACCCATATTATCTACTGACACCTCGTCGGCCAGCGGCTTCACTTCTCTTAATACCAGTTCGCGAATACGTTGTTCAAATCCGGGGGCTCCTGGGGCTTCACATATTGCCTTGAGTAGCTGGACGTTAATCATAGGGAAACGATGATTTGATACGTAAGAGCGAAGGTAGAATTAAATTTTGAATGTGTTCATATTAGAGCATGTTTGGATTCTAGTAATCATTGTCAAAATGGTCTTTTTCTTGAAGACCAGAATTCAAAGCACGCTATTATCTTTGCCTCTGCATGTCATTAGTCAAAAAACTAGCCGGCGAAACGGCCATCTACGGCCTCAGTAGTATTCTAGGGCGCGTTGTCAATTGGGTTATCCTCACCCCGTACCTGACACGGGTGTTTCTGGAATCGGAATATGGCATTGTCAACGACCTTTACTTTTACATCGCCTTGCTGCTGGTTTTCTTTACCTACCGCATGGAAACCGCCTTCTTCCGTTTTGCTAGTCGAGCCAGGGAGGAGCAATCTGATCCGGATACTATTTTCACTACGGCCTCCCTATCGATAATTGCCACCACCGTATTTTTTACGGCATCGTTACTATGGCTAGCGCCAGAAATTGCCACCTGGCTCAAGTACCCTGGCCGGGAAGACTACGTTCGTGTTTTCACTTTTATCGTAGCTTTTGATGCCCTGGCAGCTATCCCCTTTGCACGGCTACGCATGGATAGTAGGCCCATACGCTTTGCGCTTATCAAGCTCAGTGCTATTGTCATTAATATTCTATTGGTCTTTTTTTTCTTAGAAGCCCTTCCCTGGGCAGCAGAGCAAGGTATGGACTGGGCCAAGGCTATATACAATTCCGAACATCGAGTAGCTTACATATTTTGGGCCAATCTACTGGCTAGTGGTTCTACTCTGCTATTGCTCTCACCGCTATACTATAAGCTGGCATGGCGCTTTGCCCAAGATGTATGGCAACGCATGCTGGGCTATGCCCTTCCACTAGTTCTGGCGGCGGTAGCAGGTATTGTTAACCAACTCATTGGCACTCCACTCCTCAAGATTCTTGGACCTGGAACAACTGAGGAAAATCTGGCGCTGGGTGGTGTCTATGCAGCAGCGGCTAAGCTAGCGGTACTTATGAATCTATTCGTCCAGGCTTTCAACTACGCGGCCGAGCCCTTTTTCTTTCGCCAAGCGGCAGAAAATGATGATAAAGCCATCTATGCAGATGTTACGCGCGCCTTTGCCTTGATCGGTAGTCTTGGTTTTTTGGGCATCATGCTTTACCTGGAGGTTATCCAGTATTTTCTAGGACAAGACTTCCGTCAAGGCCTCGGAGTTCTCCCTATCCTACTGGTAGCCAACTTCTTTTTAGGGCTCTATTACAACTTCTCTATCGGCTATAAACTCAGTGACCAAACACGCTGGGCGAGCTACATAGCGGCTCTAGGAGCCATAATTACGCTGACTATAAACCTCACCCTTATTCCTAGCATAGACATTTACGCTCCGGCCTGGGCCAGCTTAGCCTGTTTCGTTAGTATGTGCATTGCCGCCTACTTTGTCACTCGGAAGTTCTGGCCAGTCAACTATCAGCTGGGCAGAATGGCCTATTACTTACTGACCGCTATCGCTGCATGGTTGATTTCAATCAGCCTGGCGCAGGTGCTACCGGATCAAGTTGGTATTCGTATCGGTGTAAACACAGTGCTGCTATGCTTAACACTGCTGATTTGGTACCGAACGGAGAAGGATTGGGTTAGGCAGATTCTTGGCTTATCTAAATAATTCGGCAATTCCACTGGAGTATTTCTTGGGTGTCCACTGAAGTAATAGTAGGTAATTAAACTACTGATAGGTATTTTATCAGGTACAGCAAATACCCGCAGGGCGGGTCCCACCCTTATTGTCCGGTTCACCAGTAATCCCCAACTCTCCTCGAGCTAGAGACACGCCGATTCCACTCCGTCACTGACACTCGTCAGCACAGATCAAAATCGTTCTATCTACTCAGCTCTTACATTGGCCATCCCTGTAAATTACAATAGCTTAATATCCAGGGAGTTGCTTAACTTGTAGATGACATAAAAGCCCCGAAAAC
>JBCBEC010000066.1:0-38246 GCA_038528965.1 Bacteroidota bacterium
GGAGCGTAACCAGAAGCAGTCAGGATAAATGGCTGACCAGCTGCTGCTGCACTTGGGTTATCATCAGGACCACCAACAGCACCGTCAGTTTCGAAGTTCTCATCACACTCAATAGTTGCAGTGAATGGAGGCAATACGAAGTCAGGATTTGGGTTAGCAAGATCAGCCAACAAATCAGGACGAGTGAAAGTAATATTCTGAGTACAAGAAGCAGTACGTGCATCACCTACACAAGCACCGTCATAACGGTCAGCAATAGTGAAAGTACGCTCAAGTACAAGATCACCACAGTCACCAGAACTGTTCAAGTCGTCTACAAGCGTGATTACGCTAGGACCACAGTTGTCCAAACCAGTTGGGATACCAGTACGGCCAAGCTGCTCCAAGAAGTCGTTCAACTCAGACTGAGTCCAACCGTTCAAGGCGCGAGTAGCAGTAGCGTCAAGCATTCCGTTAGCAGTTACTACCCAGCTCTGTGGAGTTTCGAACAATACAAGACCGGTATCTTCACAGTACAAAGGAACATCAGCCTGGAACTTCGCAGGAGCACCGAATCCAGCACCACTTACAGTGCTACCGTTATCGCTTACTACACCAACAGTGTAATCGTTAGGTAGGTCGTTGCTAGCCACCATAATAGTGTAAGTCTGACCTGGCTCCAAAATTAATGGAATACGGAAGTTCTGGTTGAAGAAGTTAAAGATAGCTGGACCACCAAAGAATAGACCAGGAGCCCAAGCACCTTCTGTACCACCCAAAATGTTCTCACATGGGTTGTCTGGGTTGAAATCACCCGCGTATACAGAAATGAAAGTCTGATCAGCAACATCACCGTCAACGATGATATTGTATACGTCAGTAGCGCTTACAGAGATCTCAAGAAGATCGTAGCCGTAAGGGCCAGCAACTGGGTCAAACAAGCTCAAGAAGCAAGAGTAGTCAGCTAGCTCGATCGTTGGATCAGTAGCGTCAAGTGTACCCATTGTCATTTGAATATCAAACTCAGCAGCAATTTCGTCTACGTCATCTGGACATTCGATAGTTGGATCCGTCTTGTCTTCAGCGAAGATGTTACCCCAACAAGTGTAGGTAACATTACCAAGAGCATCAGTTACTGTAGCTTCGTAAGTATGCTCACCACAGCCAAAAATCATGTTAGAGTTACCGCCGTCAACTGTGATCGTAATGTTATCAGCACAGTCAACACCAACACCAGCTAAAACCATAGATGGGGTGATAACTGCAGAACATGTCTCGCCCAAAGTCACATTGACGTTAGCAATACATGCTACTTCGTTGTCAACGAAAGGACAATCATTTGGAGTTGTATCCTCTGCCGTGAACGTAATATCGAACGAGTTGAAAGTACCGGTATCTCCTCCGAAGTTATCAAGGAGAACCAGAGACCAATCACCATTGATATCTTCGCCTGCGAAAGTAGCAGCAAAAGTCTGACCACTTTCCGGAGCGTATACACCGGTGTAAGGAGCAGTGTCAGCATTGATATCACCACCGCCATCTTCAAAAGTAGTACCAGTGAAGTTGTCATCACTATCACCAATGTCAGCAATTACTAGCTGAATGGAAGTACCAGCAGGTGATACAAGTGTGACATCAAGGTCACCAATCCAAGTGTGAGTAACATCAATTACTACCCGGTCCAGAGTAGCATTCAGACCAACTGCAGCAGGAAAACCAAAATTCACCGTAGCATCAGAACTAGTAGTAACGCCAGCAGGTAATGTAACACCGCCGTCTAAAGTTCCAACGTCTGCAGGTAATCCAGCACCTGAAAAGGTACTAGTAATCTGAGCAGATAGGCTCAGACTTAGCGCTGTCATGAAAAGTACTGCTAAGCAGTATTGACACGCGCTCTTAAGCGTAAAAGTCGCTTTTACCATAAGATTACAATTTGTTAATTAAAAAAAGGTTATGTAGCTATAAAAGCAAAGCCATATCAAATAACCATTCAATTATCCACCTAAGTAGGTGAAAACTAAACAGTTGTGTAATTCGGTCGTCAAATCTGAGCTGCAATATACCAGATTCTCTCCAATTTCTGGTACTATCAATCCATATTTTGGGGATTTCAGTCAAAAATATGGTCACCCAAATAAAAAGCGGCTGAACAGCATTAAGCTGCTCAACCGCTACAGTCATCATTATCGCAATATTCTTATGCCAATCAGTTCACTATTCGCAAACTGCTGTTTTCGCTTATTTCTTGTTCTACTAAATCTACGCCTTGCTTCATCTTCACTCGACTGCCATCGGCGGCGCTGATATTTGCTTGTGTCACCACGCCTCGATCCGTATCTAGTCTACTTTCGCTTTCGAGTTGGGCATTGAGGCGTTCGGTTTTACCCGTAAACTCTATCTCCACTCCGTCATGGGCAGCAAGGTTCAGTTCCGCCACCTCCACCATGGCCTTGAGCTCAAAGTCACCGCTGGCGATAATACTCAATTGTTCGCCCAGAAAGTCTTTGACCCGGACATCATCCGTTTGGTCCAACTCCAGCTCCTGTAGATCAGGAAGTGTAATATAAAGGCGAACTGGTGCGGATAAATCTCTCACTGGCAGGTTAATGGTCAGCCTTCCTTCCTCTTGCGAAGATTCCAACTGTTCCAGATATTGCCCAGGACCACTCATCTGTAAATCGTAGGTATCACCCTGCTCAATGGTCACCTTCATAGGACCACTCAAAAGAATACTATTGAAATCTTTAAATTGCATTCCTTGCTCTTGTGCAGGAGCAACCTCTTGCGCTTCAGTCTCTTGAGTTGGACAGGCTTGGCAAATCAATTGACCTGAAGTACTCATTCTGTATTTCTGTGTACCCTCCGGATATTGATCTACCCGTATCCTACCACGGTCTATTACGCGTTCGTTGAGTTCCAATATCGCTCCTTCCGGCACCAAGATTTCAATGGTTACCTCTTGATTCCGCCATTTGCTGATCTCACTGAAGGGAACCTCGGCAGGCACCGCAAGACTTCCAGTATTAACCTGCAGCGGCAAGTGAAGTTCCCGAGCTAGTGCACGAGCATCTGCTCCACGTCGTCCTCGGGCGCTTGCCAGCTTGTTAGCGTGCCATTCTCCATCAGGACTTTTCTTGATGTTATAGCGAACTGGAGCTCCGGGCAATTCCACGTGTTCTCCACCGATATAGAAACTACGATCATTTTGATCCGCCATCTGATAGTAAGACAAGCTCACCTCGTCCGCCACAAAATCAGCGGTGGTCAATTGCTCCTCAATTTGCTCTTGCACCATAAACTCCTGGCTAAGTGTTCCACCAATACTAGCTAGTGAGAATACATTGATAAACCAGAAGACAATCATAGCAATAACCCAAGAGCGGCCCATACGGCGACCAAAGACCACTCGTATAATTCCTAGGATGATGGCCAGCAGCGGAAGCCCCACTACAAAGAGTACGTTGATCATTCCAACGACCGTCATCAATTCTTGGCTAGGGAAAAAATTGGTCAAGATTGGCATGGAGAATGCAAGTCCAGCAATAACTCCCAACCAAACCATAGCGAATACAAAAATGAAGAAGATAGCAGCGGCAATCAAAATCCAACGCAAGACCTTTCCAATCTTTGGTAATTGTTCGCGAACTGCCTGCCAACTATCCTGTAGGGTATTATCTACAGCAGCGAACCGCTGCGTAGGGCCCTCGTCTTCTCCATCACTTTGGTGCGGACTTTTTTTTTACCGGCTAGGCCCTCTCCCAGCTCGGTCATCTTTTCGCTTAAGTGCTCGAGTTCTTCGGTTATTACCTTGCTTATATTGGAAATATTGATGGGCTCTCCGCGCATAGCCAGGCGATCACCGGCCGTTTTGGCCTCGGGCATGAGTGCCCATAGTATCAGGTACAACGGAATACCGATTCCACCAGAAATTACAACTAACACAAAGAAAAGTCGAATCCAAATAGGGTCGGGAATACCGAAGTAGGCGGTTAAGCCAGCTGCGACACCACCAACCACTTGTTCTTCCGAATCGCGGTAGAGGCGTTTGCCGGTCTTAATCTTAAAAGATTCTTTGGTATCAGTAGTGGCTCCAGCACCTGCGAAGCTTTCGCCTTCGCTCATGGGATCAGCACCGAATTCTTCGGGGCGTCCCATGATAGCGATAGCATCTTCAACGTTTTGGAAAGCTACAATCGGGCGATTATTCAACTGCTCTAAAAAGAGCTCTGCCAGTCGGGCTTCAATGTCGTGGGTGATTTCTTCGTAGCCTTCCGTATTGCGGAAGTGATTATGTATGGTTTCTAGATACGAGCGAAGGTGATTGTAGGCGTCTTCATCAATCGTGAAGGGGTAACCACCGAGATTGATATTAAATACCTTATTCATTAGTTTGGTGATTTTGCGTGTTATGATGGACTGATTGTACCAGTAGACCCCAGGTTTCTAATAAGCCTCCCAGGAACTCGCGGCCACTTTCGGTAATAGAGAAGTACTTGCGTGGCGGTCCGCTGGTGCTTTCTCGCCAGGTGTACTGCAATAGTTCCGTATTCTTCAGTCGGGTTAGCAGTGGGTACAGGGTACCTTCCTTTACTTCTAGTGGTGTGTCTTTTAGCTTTTGCTGAATGGTCGTCGGGTAAACTTCATCCTCAGCGGCAATCGCAGACAGAACAACTAACTCCAGGACTCCCCGGCGCAACTGCTTCTTCGTTGCATCAAATGCTTTCATCTGTTCATCTGACATCTTCATTAATTTGGGCTTTACAGAAGTTGAGCTTTCTTATTCAGTAGCAACAAGCACCTCTTTCGGCCTTTTGTCTGCAACAAAGATATGGTGTTTCTAGGTACTATGCAATACCAAGTACCTAGAAAAGCCTGCTACCATAGTATAAATCATAGCCTTTCTCGACCAACGACTCTAATTCTCCGACAAACGATAAGTTCGCCGTATACACTGTTCCTTACCTGTCACGATGCGACACAGAACAATAGACACAACCTATTTAGTTGCCATGACATTTTATACCTTAGCTATGCATGACGCGAAGTGGCTCGGGCAAAGCCTTCACCACTTCGGTCAGCATATACTGTACTTGAAGAAGGTTTGGCATCCCAAACCTCTTCAACGTCAGTGTAATCACACCAGCGGATAGAAATGAAAGCTTTAGACAGGATCATCGGAAGATACACTGGCCCGCACCGTGGGCCTTTAATTGTAGCCTTTGGTGGCTTGCATGGCAACGAACTAGCAGGCGTTCGTGCTATCGATATGCTATTCCACATGCTCAATGTTGAGCCCAACCACAATCCCACCTTCGCTTTTCGTGGTCGTCTACTGGGCTTACGTGGAAACTTGCAAGCCTGCCGCTTGGGTGTTCGCTTTCTAGAAAAAGATCTTAATCGTCAATTCACACCAGATAACATTAGTCGTATCCGAAACACTGCTGCTGGTGATCTAAAAGCAGAAGATCGTGAACTGAAAGAATTGCTGGATATCGTTGATGAGGAAATTGCGGATTACCAGCCAGATCGGTTGATCGTCATTGATCTGCACACTACCACTGCCGATGGAGGGATATTCTCCATTGCCACCGATGACCCTGAAAGTATTGAGATTGCCAAGTCTATGCACGCACCAGTAATTACTGGAATGCTCAAAGGAATAAGAGGCACAACATTGCATCATTTTTGCTGCGATCATTTCCCCTGCCCCACCGTAAGTGTAACTTTTGAGGCTGGACAACACGAAGATCCGCTATCTACACGACGAGCGCTAGCTGCGCTGATCAACCTACTTCGCTCAGTAGAAAGCGTGCGGCCAGAAGATGTGGAAAACAGACACGATGACCTCCTTATTAATTATAGTAAGGGCCTACCGAAGGTGGCAGAGATGTTAAAAGTACATCCAGTGACGCCAGAGGACCGCTTCAAGATGATACCAGGGTTCAAAAACTTTCAACCCATCAAAGCCGGTGACCTCCTGGCTCAGGATCGAAACGGCAACATCTTTTCACCCTACGACAGCCATATACTTATGCCGCTCTACCAGGAACAGGGTGAGGATGGTTTCTTTCTGATCAAGGTTATTGAATAGGATTATCCTTTTCGAGCACCCCAATCCCAAACAAAGCAAAGTCATACTTAGTGGGATCTTCGGGGTCTAGGCGTCTCAGATTATCCGTCAACTCAACTACCGTCTTCCAATCACGTTGTTTACGCTTCACTAGTCCTAGGCGGCGAGCGATACGCTCTACGTGTACATCTAGTGGCATCATCAACTGTGCAGGACGGATCCGTTGCCACAAACCAAAATCAACTCCAACATCATCCTGGCGCACCATCCACCGTAAAAACATATTCAGTCGCTTACAGCTAGAATTCCTGGCTGGAGTAGCGATATGCTTTTGGGTGCGGCGCGGCGCATCGGGTAGGCTAAAGAAGAGTTGCTGGAACCCAATTAGGGCATTCTCTATGGTCTCGTCTTCTGTTGTTATGAAGCGCGCGAAGGCATCTTCCAAGGAATCAAATTGGCGGTAATGCCACTGCAAAAATGTGAGAAAATAGAGCGTGTCCGTATACTGAAAAGTACGGTGCTTGAAATCAGCAAAACGAGCTCGGTCTGACTCTTGATGGTTGATAATAAAATCGTGGGGCGCGCCATCCATTAAGTCAATCAAACGATGGGCATTATTGATGATGGTTTTCCGTTGCCCCCAGGCCAAAATGGATACCCAAAACCCCATAATTTCCTGATCCTGCGAGCGGGTAAAAAGATGGGGTATCGAAATAGGATCAGCAGGTATGAAGTTGGGCTGATTAAACCGTACGACCTGCTCGTCGAGATATGCTTTGAGATTTGCTTTGATCATAACCAATCTAATGACCGGCAAGATAGCACTTAACATGAGGTTGCGGGCACACTACTAGACATGATTATTGCAAGGCACCTATGCAGTGGTTTTAGGAGTTAGCTTTCAGTGATCAGTAGCCAGTGACTTGTCTACTCCTCACGTTTATTCCACCTCAAATTCGGTACGGCGGTTCAAACGACGACCTTCTTCACTCTCGTTATCCGCCACGGGACGCGTTTCTCCAAATCCTTCCGACCGAAGGCGCTCAGCGGCAATGCCTTTTTGCACTAAATAATCCAGGACTGCCTTAGCACGAGCTTCACTAAGCTGCAGATTGCTAGCGTCGTCTCCTATGCTATCGGTATGTCCATTAATTTTGATGCGCAATTCAGGAAACTCCTCAAGCAATGACACCAGTCGATTTAGCTCTGGTTCAGATATCGGAAGCAGCTCTGCTGAACCTGTAGCAAAAAGCACATTACGCAACACAATCGGGGTCCTTCCCTCTCCAATTGCCAGATCTTTTGTTGGTACAGGTTGCAGCTCAATATCCAGCGAATACGGCTCATCACGCGAGAAGGCCTCAGCTAATTCAAAGCGATCGGAGTAAAAAAGATAGCCCTCTTCATTAGCCTCCAAAGCGTAATTTTTCCCTACCGGTAAAACAACCAAAAAACGGCCGTCTTCTTGCGTTTCCAAGCGCGCAAACCCTCCTACTGATTCATCAATACGAATCGACACTTCCACACCACTTAATGGTTGCTTCGTTTCAGCATCTCGCACCACGCCTTCTACGTAAGTAGCCGCCGTAGGGCGTACCGTTTTCGGCATCTCAAACTGGTAAATATCCAGGTTCAACAACTGCCCTTTTTCCGTGTTTTTTGCGGTAGTAAAATAAGCTGTTTCACCGTCTAAACTAACAATCAAAGCTCCCTCGTCTCGAGAAGTATTAATCGGGTAACCAAGGTTCTCTGGCTGCTGCCATTCCCCTTCCGGAGAAAGCCGGCTGACGAAGAGATCAAGATCACCCATTCCAGGATGGGTATCAGAAGAAAAATAGAGACTTTGACCATCGGCATGGATAAATGGCGACTGCTCGTGTCCATCGGTATTTATGGTTGACCCCAGGTTTTCTGGCTCTCCCCAACTACCGTCTTCTTGGCGCTTACTACGCCAGATATCACCTTTGCCAAAACCACCAGGTCGATTACTGGTAAAATATAGATAATCTCCATTTGCAGAAAGGGACGGTTGCGTATCCCAATGGCGGGTATTTAGCGGTGGCGCCGCGTGCCGTAAACTCCCCCATTCTCCATTTTTTTGCCGGGCGTAATACAGATCACAACTGCCGTAAGTATCTGGCCATTGACAGCCCGTGAAGATCAACGTTCTGCCATCCGCAGAGATACTTTGTGCCCCTTCATTTTCTCGGGTATTTACCCCCGTAAGTGGTTGTCCGGTTGCCCATTGCCCATTGTCCTGAAGGCTACTGTAGTAAAAGTCTTCTTGGCCATTTTTTAGAACCGTATAAACCAATAATTCGCCATTTGCTGACAAGGACGGCAAGGATTCGGAGGCAGCTGTATTAATTCCTGGCCCCAGGGAAATGGGGTCAAAAGGTACTGGATTAGCCACTAATTCGGCTGCTACTTCAGCTTGCCCCAAGTACTTTTCCACTCGAGGTCGCCAACGGTCATTTTCGCCAGCTAAGGCCAAAAATTGCTCGTAATGCTCCACTGCCTCAGCGTATTTTTCTTGCCGAAACTCAACCAACCCTAGCTGATAAATTGCTCGCGGATTGTAGACGGCGTCTAATGCCAAAACAGCTTCAAAGTCTTGCTCGGACAACGCATATTCTTCCTGATCATATTGTAACTGAGCACGCAATAGTAATGCATCAATCGCATTAGGATGCTTCTCCAAAATAGCAGCTAACTCAGCCACAGCAGGCTTAAATTCCTGCCGACGGGAAAATGACTTAGCCGCTTCGAATCGCTTAACGGAGCGGCGATCTAAATCCTCGACAGTAACGTAATCCTGAGCGGATAGACCAAGCGTCAAGCAAAAAAGTAGAGGTAAAACCAGAATGGGCCGCATACAATGAATTCAATACTTAAATAATCAACCAGCCATAAAACGCAAGCTAGACCGGCATTCGTTCACGTTATAAGCTAAAATTTACGCTCTGAGGACGCAAGCTGGACATTTAAGATACCCTGCTCGTAAAATAACGACCTCTTAGAACGCACGAACCCCGTTTTGAAAAGATCAAAACGGGGTTCGCAATGGCAGCAAGTTAGGTGCTAATTTCAGCTCGCTTCTGCTAGTAATTCAGCAGCACGCTCAGAGCCTTGGTCAGCAGCCTTTTGCCAATCTTCAATGAAGCCAGACTGCCCGCTTTGCTGGAAAGCCAAACCACGGTGCAATAGTATTTCACCCATGCCGGGCTTGCCATTATGGGTAGGCATATTTAGTGCTTCATCAAACATCTTAATAGCTTCTTCCAACTTATTGGCAGCAGCCAAAGCACGTCCTTTATCAAAGGCTACTTGGCGGCGGAATTCAAACTGAGGATGATCACTTTGCAGTGGTCGGCTCAAGAAGAAGTTAAAGAGGGGAAGAGCCTGATCGTACTGGCCTAATTCCATCAGTGATTTAGCCTTACGATGTAGTGCTTCCAGGTACACATTATGATGCGGCATGGATCGTTTCATGCTGAGTGTCAAATCTTCTACTGCCTCAGTCCACTTTTCTTGATTGATGTAGATACGAGCTCTCCCGAGATAAGCATCAGGTCGCTTCGCATCAATAGCGATACTGGCCGCATAATCCGCTAAAGCCGCCTCTGTATCTCCTTCTGTATAGTGTATAAATCCACGGCGCTCTAGTGCCTGCGCGTGGCGTGGAAAACGATCTACCGTTTTGGTCAATAAAGCTTTGGCTTCATCCAATTTACCTTCGCTAATCATATCGCGTCCCTTACGAAAAGACTGTACTGTTGACTTATCGCTTTCCGGCTCTATACATACATATTCCTGGAGTGTACCTTCTAGGATTCGCCACATATGCAAATCCCCTGCGATAGAAAATTCCGAAGCCTTGGATAGGAGATGAATAGTATTTCTCCACACTTTTTCGGTACACTTAAACTTTTCACGCGGTGCAATAAGCGCCCCAATCTCTTCATCAAGTAATTGAGTGGCGTCTTTGTAAAGCACCTCGTTTTTGTAACGTGTTTCCAACAAATGCGCAATGACCTTAGTGGCCTGCTGTACGCTGCGGCTATTTGCGTACTCTAATCTCCCCAGAATAATGACGGTAAAATCCATGAACCCTGCTGCTATTTATATAGTTGAAGACTGACTGAAATCCCTTTTATTACTGCACAACGCCTTATGCGTCCAGATCGTTCCATCGATCTAGCTTCGCCACATAAGATTCGCCTGTATCAGTAAGTTTCGTGTATTTTATTCTAGGAGGGAGGAAGATTACAAAATTAATCTTCGGTTAATCTAGAACTCTTAGCTTCCGTCAAACGTCAATAGGTGGATATAACTCCCTGAATTCCCAGCAATACGTCTGCGCTTGCAAAAATAGTTAAAGTTTTTTAATCTAACAAACTTATTATTCAGGACTTAACCAAACTTTACATCCTTCTGTACAATTGGTGCAAATATCGATCTGATCACGCCCCGAAAAGAGCTGTTGACGGAAAGCCTGATAGGGTGCGCTAGACCAAACTTCGCGAAAAGACTGTTGTTTCAAATCACCCAACCGATGGGTTGCATCTTTATCAAAGCAGCAAGGGACCACCAAACCATCCCAAGTGATAACTGCCCCGTGCCATAATTTCCAACAATGATCGTGTAGATTGGCCTTGGGTTCGTATCGGCCATCTGGTAGCTGACGATAGCGGCTCAAGCGCTCGTCCTCTGGAATCAATGGATTACCGTGCTCGTAGTCATACACCTGGGCCGTCTTAAAGGAAAGTGCATCCACCTCTAAATCCTTCGCCATTTGTTGAATTTCTGGTATTTGATGCTCGTTCGGACGTACAACCAGAAACTGTAAAACAATATGTGGAGTAGCCGCTTTTAACTGGCGCTTCCATTTGACCACATTCCGCACCCCTTGCAAAACTGCTTCCAGCTTGCCTTCCTTGCGGTACTGCTCGTAGGTCTCCTGGGTGGTTCCATCAATGGAAATGATCAGGCGGTCCAAACCAGATTCAATTGTGGCTTTGGCATTAGCATCATTCAGGAAATGCCCGTTAGTGGAGGTGATGGTATAAATGCCTTTATCATTAGCATGACTGACCATCTCCAGAAAGGCGGGGTTGATATAGGGCTCCCCTTGGAAATAAAAAATGAGATAGAGCAAATGCTCCGCCAATTGATCTAGGTTAGCTCGAAAGAAGTCGCTTTTGAGATTGCCGGTAGGGCGACTAAATTGGCGCAAGCCACTAGGACACTCCGGGCAACGTAGGTTGCAGGCTGTAGTAGGTTCAAAATTAATGGTAAACGGGAGCCCCCACTGGCGAGGTCGACCTGTCCAGCGACTGAGGTAGTAACTCACTACGACCAGGACCGCATTGTAGATCTTTCTCCCACTAAGCTTGCGCAGAAAATTGAGCGTATCGCGGTAGACAATACGTTGCATACGGCTAATTAGATTCCCCTTCGTAGTTCACCTTCACCCGCTCGTCAATATTGAGCACTTTGACTTCCGTTCGCCGATTGAGCAAGTGCTCGCTATCACTACAGTTGACATTGTCTTCACAGTGATTACGTAAGCGAGTTTCGCCGTATCCTACTGTCCGAATACGATTAGCACCTACACCACGCTGGATCAGGAACTCTTTAGCAGATTGTGCCCGCCGCAGGGATAAATCTAGATTATAGTCGTCAGTACCACGGCTATCCGTATGTGAACCCAGCTCGATCTGCATACTCGGGTAGAGGTTCATGAGTTGTGCTAGGGCATCCAGATCCTGAGCTGCGCCCTTCCGAATGGCGGACTTATTGAAATCGTAGTAGATATTTTCCAAAACGATGACGGTTCCCTCTTTGATCGGTTCGCGCAGAATGGCATCGGAAGTCGGATGAATACTCAAATCTGCCTCCAGGGATCGGCTTCCTCGTAAACGCACTGTAGTTACCCGAGTAGCTCCTGATTCGTAGCCTGCTTTTGTACCTTCTAGAACGTAATCGCATCCTAATGGCAAGCATATTTCGTAGGCACCAGCAATATTGCTTCGGTAGGTGGTGATGGAATTGTCGCACAAATTGGTAAGACGGAGTGTAACATTCGGAATGGCTATCTGAAAACGATCAGAGCGCACCGTACCTTTCAGCACCACGCAATTGGTAGGATCCATGAGGAAATCAAGTGGGCGATCCGGCCCCAACTCATCCGTAGAGAAGCGAAGTTCTTGCGTGAAGTAATTAGGCTTTGATACCAATAACAAATAATCACGATCAGCTTCAAGTGAGACCAGGGCTTCTCCATTTCGATCTGTCACAGCCAGCGGACTGCCAAGGTCTTCGTCACTCTTGCGAATCAACTTCATGACCATTTCCCCTTCCTTATCCTCATTGGGTACCAGCTCTAAATCGTAGGCGTTTTCATCCTCGATCAAGCCATCTTTATTGAGCTCAAACATACGGATATTTGCCCCGGTCAGGCGGCGACTGGTGGACTTGTCAGTCACATTAACTACGCCGTTCAGGCTGGCCGTTGGTTGGATCCCCTGTAGACCGTTTGGCGCTTTAAACATGTAGACATCGTCCTGCCCAAATCCTCCCCGACGGGAGGAAGAAAAGTAGCCGCTACTACCATCAGGTAAAATCACTAGGCCCAAGTCATCCTGCGGACTATTAAAAGGAGCTCCCAAGTTGTACAACTGCCCCCATTTACGCCCTGACATATCAATCATGTACAGGTCCAGATCTTTACGTCCTGCACCTTGGTGCCCGTCCGAAGAAAAGAATAGGGTGCCACTTTCGTGGAAAAACGGGAACACCTCATTACCACTGGTATTGATATCAGGACCTAGGTTGATGGGTTCTGACCAAGTACCATTTTCCCACTCTACAAAGAACAGATCCATACCACCATACCCGCCGGGGCGATCAGATGCAAAGAACAGCATCGTTTCATCCGGTGAGATGGAGGGGTGTACACTGCGATATTCGTCGCTATTAAAGGGCAATTCCTGGACGGCTTCCCAATCGAATGGTCCACGGTATGCTTCGTAAATTTTTTCCACTGAACGCCCTCTGGCATCCGAGCGGCGAACACCCTTACGCGAATTGGTTCGAGTAAAGAAAATGCGGTCACCGGAAGGGCTAAAGGATACTGGGCCTTCGTGGTAAGCTGAATTTAATTCGGTGGAAAACGACTCTGGCTTACCGGGCATACCATTCGGGTCCAGCTCAGCGTAGAAGAGTTCGAAAAACGTCTCTCCGGTACGTGGATCAATTGGTCCATTTTTATAGCGAGAAACGAAAACCAAGCCATTTTCATAGACGGCTGGGCAGAACTCAAGGCCGTCGGAATTGACCCGGCTGGTATTGAAAATACGCACCTCCTGCCCCGTAGTAGAGTACTCCGAAGGCGGTTGAGCCTGCAGTATCGTTACTACAGCCAACAACAGTCCTATGAGGCTACCTTTTTTCATTCTGTTCCTAAATGCGGTTTTACTTTGCTACCAGGGGACTACCGCCCCCTTTAAGCAAGGGCTAAAATATCGTTTTTTCGTTGCTCATAGGAAAGTTTAGAAAAATCGAGGGCTTAGGATTTCATCTCCTCGAGAACGCCCACCGATGCCGTACCGGACCACTGCTTCTATCGATCCGCTGGCGTAAGACTGCAATTCAGAGAGCGTCATATCATAAGACAACCCAAACATAAATGCATCGCTGAACTGCATGCCCAACAAAACGGAACCTGCCTCCCCAATTCCGGTACTGGTAGATCCGCCTAATCGGTAAGATACACCAGTATATACGGTTTCACTAAAAATAAAGTTTAAATTAATGTCGCCATCGAAGGGTGCACCCTCTACATACTTTAGAATTGCCTGCGGCTGCATCTGCACTTTTCCTCCCAGCCGCAGTAGAACGCCAGCCATCAAATAATAGTGTGGCACCTCCCGAGAAATGATGGTTCCTTCATCCGCGAAATCAATATTATTAGTCAGTAATCGCGGTGCGCTAAAGCCCAGATAGAAGGTTTGATTGCTGTAGTAAATACCCGCGCCAAAGTTGGGTACAATCTTGCTTTGTAACCCTAACGGAATGGCTGGATCTCCTTCAATTGGCTGTGTGGATTCCGTCTCACTAAAATTAACTTTAAGTTGACGAACGGAAGATGACAATCCAATCCCCATACGCCCCCCGCGGCCAAGATTAAAGCGATAGCAGTACGAAATATCGGCCGTAAGGCGCTCGGTTGCCCCAATACTGTGCCGGGAAATATTAGCCCCCAAACCAATGCCCGAGGCGGTAAGTGGCATATTGAACGTCAGTAATTGAGACTGTGGCGCACCCTCTAAACCAATCCACTGCTGTCGCACGAGAGCAGTAAACGTTGGGGTTTCCTGCATACCCGCATAGGCAGGATTAAAGCCCAGTTTGTGGTACATGAACTGGGTAAATTGCTCATCCTGCTGGGCATGCAGCACCAATCCAGTAGAGAGTAGCAAGAGCGAAATAAAAAATAGCTTGCGCATGCGTTTAGTTTTTGGTTGCATTTGCTGCCGGAGCAGGAATACTAGCGTTGAATCATTACATAACCCGTCAAAGGATCAGAACCATCACCGAGTTCAACTAGGTAGAAATAGGTATCGACCGGTAAATCTTCTCCCGAGAAGGTACCATTCCAGTCTCCCGAATAGGGTGAACCCGAACGATACACCTCATCGCCCCAACGATTGAAAATAGTAACCTGACTGTTTGGGTATTGATCTTTATCCAGCAAACAAGGGATAACAAAGTTGTCGTTGTAATCATCGCCATTTGGCGTAAAGATTGAAGGCACCTTACAGGCAGCTCCCTCTCCTACTACAAAATCAATAGTCGCAGTAGCAGTTGCACAGCCTTCACTCACCGCTTGGTAAATAATTTGGTCTGTACCCACAAAGTTGGCCGGAGCAGTATACTCGATCACCATAGGATCGGTAACCGTAGCAGCACCTTCAAAAGGACCGCTCACAATTTCTACGGAAGTGCCGTCAGGAATCATATCGTTACCAAATGGCAGTGCATCAACCGTTTCACCAAAGCCTACCGCAACGAGATCATCGCTGAGCACCGGCGGAAGCTTGTAGGTGACGATGGTGGTATCGCGGCTCGATTCGCCACAGAACCCTTCATCAACCTCCATAATACAGATATTCTCACCTACTTGCAGGTTGCCTACCGTCGGTGTAGCAGAAGTAGCGTCCGAGAAGGTAAGATCCGGATCTGGTGAATACCAACGGATGGTACTACCAATCGTTGGCTCTTCTCCTTCAAGCACCACTTCGTTCAATTCATCACAAACGATAATATCGGGCCCGGCAGTAATGGTCGGATCACTCACATTCACAATCACTAAATCTTCGCTGATTCCGCACACACAGTCCACTTCCCAGAAGAAGAAATAGATGTTATCAGAGGCAACATTGCGAATTTCGGTATTGGGGTTGTCTGGATCTACAATTTCTACAAACAATCCGGCTTGACCGGGCTCCTGAGTCCAGCGGCCCGTACAATCGAGGCTCGGCGGCGTTGCCTCCAGAATAATGATCTCGTCTTCACAAACCAGAATATCCGGACCTGCATCCGCCACTTCCGCAGTAATCACGTCCAGCATAACGGTATCCGCAGAGTAGTTCTGACAAGCACCATTGGTCAAAGTCCAGCTCAGCAAGTAAGGCGCACCGTCCGTGCTTAATCCACTTACTACGGAAGTTGCTTCATCTGGGTTTGCGATAGCAAAACCTTCTGCGTTAACCGCGTCTACCAACTGCCATAATCCAGTTCCTACGGTTGGTGTTGCTCCCATGAGTTCAAACTCGCCGGAACATACAGTCGTGTCCACCCCAGCGAAAGCAGTATTGAGCGGAATGGTATCAAACTGGACTAAGGTCGGATTAGAAAGCGCGGAAGTACAGCCATCAAACTCTGCTTGCGCAAAGAATGGGAATGTACCACCATCTACAAAGAGGCTAAAATCAGCTAATTCCAGTTGTAGATCGGGTGCTGGACCACCAACAATATCATTACCGCTATTGGTAGACCAAGTATAAGTAGCACCGGGTACCGAACTCAGCGTATCAATGCTGAGTATCAATACCGCATTTGGATCATCCAAACAGATCGGATCATCGTGGCTAATACTAGGAATTTGTGGTCGCTCTTGTACGATTATATCAGTCGTTATCGTATCCGAAAGGCAGCCCTCTACCTCGACCGAAACGCGGTAGGTGCCCGTACGATCTAACCCAGCTGCATTAATGACCGGGTTATGCACATTAATACCATCACCAAAGGCCGAAGGACCACTCCAGGAGTAGTTTCCGGTAGGATAGAAAGTAGACTGCAACGAAATTTGATCGCCTTCACAGACCGGAGAATTGCTCGTAAGCGTGACGGTGGGAATTGGATTAACCGTAATATTCCGAGCAATTGAAGTATCACTAGCACAGCCTTCGCGAACCACGTAAACGGCGTAATCACCATCATCTCCAGCATCCAAATGAGTAACTTCCCACATATTCTCCCCACCACTTGGTAGACTGACACCGGCAGGAGTATTCCAGAAGTATTCTACATCGGCACCGGGTACGGCATTGGTCACTAAAGTAACTGTCTCACCCGCACAGAAAGCCGTTTCACCCGATAAAGTAACAGGTAAGGATGGCTGTAGCGGAATGAAATTGAGGTCAACGGTAAGATTACTAGGCCCAGAGGAACATCCATCAGCGGTGACCACCTCCAAGGTGTAGACCCCAGCATCATCAGCGGTAACACTTGGCCGTTCAAGAATGGGCCCTGTAGTAATGATTGGACTTGAACCCCCAGGCACACTCCACTGATAGGTGTAAGTTCCATCATCAGCAGGCAAAGTAGCTGCGGTGATTTCCATATTGAAGCCCTCATCGATACAGGCAAGAACGTTATCACTGATTCCCGTAATGGTGACATTATCCAGCACATCAACCAAGACTGAGGTACTATCTGTACAGCCCGATCCGGTCGTAACCGTCAGATTATAGGTACCGGCTCGTGACAAGGTAATATTGCTGATTACCGGGTTTTGAATATTGCGACTGTAGTCGTTCGGTCCCGTCCAGGCAAAAGAGGAACCAGCAACGGTGCTAAAGCCATTTAAAGTTACATCATCGCCCTGACAAGCGGGGGCAGGATCAACCGAGGCGGAGGCTTCCGGCCTTGGGTTAACCACTACACCAATGGGGTCAGCAGGTGGTGATTCGCAACCATTGAGCACCACTACCAATTCCCAAATTCCTTGATCAGCACTAGACGCATCCGAGATCGTTAAAGATGGAATACTTGTCGCTATGGGTAAATCTCCCTGCCGCTGCCAGAGGTAACTACTCGCTCCGGTGAATGACGTTTGTAGGATCAGATCTTCCCCTTCACAAACCGGCGAATTACTGCCTAAGTCAGGTTGATCCGGGCGTGGCTTAACAGTGACTAAGACAGAATCTGGGGCAGATACACAAAACCCTCTATTGATCTCCACGTAGTAGTAACCGGCAAGTGAAGCGGTCAGTGGATCCGTATCAGGAAATTGGACGTCGGCGCTAAAATTGTTAGGCCCCGTCCAGGAATATTCAGCGTTAGATTGCGGATTCACGCCTAGTGTTATGACTTCATCCGCACAGACCAGAGTATCGGCAAAAGTGACTACCGCAATTGGTCGTTCAAAAATAGTAATCGACTCACTACTCGAAGCAGGTGATAAACAACTGTTCGCCTCTACCTCAAGATAGAAGTTGCGGGTACCAATAGGGTGTGGCCCGGCTACCGTAAACATAGGCTCAGCCGAAGTCCCAAGTAATGTACCATTAGGCGCTACTCCTTCGTACCAGAAGAACTGTACTCCGGTGCCGGCTGGCACCACGGGGGTTTCTAGCAGAATATCATCATCACTACACACACTACTGGCAATTTCCAACTCAGGTGTAAGTGGAAGCTCTTCGATGCTTACATTCACCACACCTTCCGCCGTACACCCCGTCAAACCAGTAATGACTACACGATAAGGACCTTCATCATCGGCATCAATGCCAGGAAGGACCAAGTCGGGCTCCGGCCCGGCCGGAGAGAGGGGATCATTCCCCCTGAACCATTGATAAGTGTAAACGCCAGGGTTAGGCCCCGGTGGATTAGCCGCCAGAAACAAGGTATCACCACCGCAAAGGCCAGAATTGGCCGTTGGCTGTGGTCCGTCAGGTGCAATACCAACTATGGTTTCACAGGTACCTATATTGCCGGACTCATCCTGGGCACTTAAGGTCACATTTACAACTTCTCCAATTTGGTCACAATCAAAAACATTAGGAGTTAACCATAGGCTGTCGATCACACCACAGTTATCAAAGCTACCCGCATCAACATCAGTGGCATTGACCACCTCTACTTGCAAGCCAGAAGGATTGATAAATAAGTTTGTAGGCTGACACAGCACCGTTGGTGGCGTTTCATCCAAAATATCAACGGTGAAGGAGCAAGTATCAGAATTACCCGCCAGGTCTTCAATATGGTAGAACACCTCCGTTTGCCCTACGGCAAAAGTGTGCGTAATTTCTCCTTCCGGGAACGGCAAGGTAGCCGGTGCCAGTGGCGACTCACCCGTAGCAAAATAGCTTGTTACCAAGTTATCATAGCTGAGCGTAGCGGTGATGTAGCTTATACTGTCCACATCGCCATCCATCTGTACGCGCATGGGGTCGCAAGGGTTGATACCATCACCGAGCACACCCGGTGGAACGGTAATATCGTTGGGTACGATTTCCAGATTAACCAAACCATCCGCAGCCCAAGTGTTAAAGGTAGCTTGCGGAATAGTTACCGAAACTTGGCCCGGCGTGTTACAATCTGCTACCCCAACTGAAGTAGTCAGTAAGGTACTGCCATCGTCTCCCAAAATTGTGACGAATGCGCCATTGGTATTAAAATCACCTTGCAAATCAACTACTACCTCTACATCGCTGTAGGCATTGGCCACCACATCATCGAAAGCTAGCGTACGGCCCACAGGCAGGTAGTCGTTCAGGTTAGGATCAAGGAAAAACTCCAGATAAGCGTCCCCAATTGTAGCAGGAAGTGTGCGCTCGTAGTTGGTAAATACCGCACAATTATCAGTTGCGCCTTCCGGTACTGGCAGCGTTAAGGTCTTTTGACAAGAGTCGGCATCTACAGCTATCGAAATTGGCATGGGACACAGGATTTCTGGTGCTTCACGATCAACAACGGAAACGGAGAAATCACAAGAGTCTACATTGCCCGCACAGTCCGTAGCGTAATAGCGAATCAAGTGATCACCCTGATCTAGCGTTAGATCAACTGGTGCGATAGGATCCACCGTAACTCGACTTCCATTGTCAACACTATACTGGAAGACGATATTTCTTAGTTCGTTGATGGTAAACGAAAGATCCGCCTGTACAATACTGGGGCTTGGGCAGTTGGCATTGATCGCAAAACGCTCTGGTTGGCCAGCAGGAATATTGGGCTCCAGGCGAATTTGAATGATACCATCCGTTGCCCAGGCGTTAATTTGCGCTGCCGTGAGCGAGAAGGTAGTGCTACCATCTCCACACTGCATATCGGTGGGGCTCGTTTGCCCTAGTAAGCCGCCATCTTCGCCAAACACCCAGAAGAACTCATCGGGTGATTCGCCGTCCACGGTTTGCAAACTGATGGTCAGGGTTCCTACGCCGTTGACATTGATCGGTAAAGGAGCAGATACAAGTAAAACGAAATCAACCGGGTCTACAGCTACTTCTCCTTCCTGGCCTGGCATAGCCTGCGATGTCAGAACTGCATTATCGGTCAGCATGAGGTTAGCCATACTGAGCGAGCACTCATCAGTGATCAGCGGTGGTTCTAGTGTTGCATCACCAGTACACATGCCCGGGTTCGTTTCCACCACCACATCTTCTGGACACTCTTCAATGGTTGGAGGAAGTTGATCCAAGACTGTAAAGGAGGCTGTAACGGTATCGCGCAGGCCACATTCGTCCTGGATAATAAAGTCAACATCCTGACGCTGTACAATCTGATCCGGCCCAGTGGGGCAAGCTACCAACTCGAGGCTAGGCTCGTCAGTAGTTCCACTATTAAACGCAAACCAGGTGATATCTTCAGCATCGGTACAATTGTCGGTGGCGACACCTCCGGCGCGCTGCTCTAGCCAGTCGGCAAATACCAGTTCTGCTTCGGTTTCTACGGCACAGAAAATCAGCAGATCTTCGGGCTCTTGTACGAAAGTAGGAGCCTGTTGATCTTCTACCGTAATTTCTTGCGTGAGCTCGGCAAACTGGCCACAACGATCGGTCACCTTCCAGGTACGGCGAATCAAGAATTCATTGGGGCAATCACCAGGAAAGATGTCATCTGTGAAATCTACATCTGGATCCGGATCACATTCGTCCAAAACGTTGGTGGGAACGCCAGTCACCATCAAATCATCGGCTTGACTACAATCAACCGTAATATCTGGCGGCACATTGAAGGTAGGTGCTTGTAAGTCCGCCACATTGATCACCTGCCGTTTAACAGCTGCGTTGCCACAGACATCCGTTCCTAGCCAGAAGCGCAGGATCGTCATCTCATCTTCACAGATACCCGGGTTTACGGAGTCGGTGAATGTGATTTCTACATCTTCCGAACAGTTATCCATTACGTTGGTCACCTCACCAGTAACGGTAAGGTCGAGCGGATCGGTAGTACAGGAGATAGTGATGTCTGGCGGAGCCTCAAAATCAGGTGGTAGATCGTCGATAACCTGAATGAGCTGTGTAGCAATAGTGCGATTATCACAAGAGTCATTGACAATCCAGGTGCGTAAGATATTGTATTCGTATTCCTGGCAAGTCCCATCCATTTCCTGGGTAGAAGAAGTTACCAGCGTAGGCATTAAGTTGGGTGTACAATTATCCGTTGCCGTAACCATTGGTGGGTCAGGAATCGGATCAGAGCAATTGTACGTGGTATCGTTTGGCACCCCGATCAACACCGGGGCGATAGTATCGATTGTGGTGTAGGAAGCCATATATTCGGTAAGGCTTCCACATTGATCAGTAAGACGAAACGTAACAAAACGGGTGGCGCACTCTTCCTCAAAGGTAGTACCGCCATCATCTGTGATTGAGATGGCCCCATCGCAGTTATCGGTGGCATTTGTACTGACCGCCACCCGCAACGAACTGATCCACACGTCATAACGATCAGGATTATTCGGAGCAGTAGGTAAAGCCAATTCACAAGCCACCGTATCGTGCACTTCCATAAGGCTAATAGAAGGAGGTGTACCGTCAGGTGAAATGGTAATGTTCTGGCTTACAGTAGTGGAGTCTAAACCCACAATGGCCGTCCAGGAACGCACAACTACCCCTCCCGTACAGGGGTCGATCATGCTGGCATCCGGTGTATCTACCGGGCTCACTTCAAAGTCAGCACCGCCCATGCCATCGTTAGCCGTTAAGTCAATGGGAGCGGGTACATCCTCTACACAATCTACGGTGGTATCTGCCGGAGGGCTATCCACGAAGACTGGCATAAACACCGCTTCTTCGCCTCCCATGGGCAAGGGGTCGCTAAAAGCGGAGAGCAGCAACAGGCTGATAATGGAGGACAAGGCTAATACAGTATATCGTTGCGCCATAAAGCAGCTTTTTGGTCAATTTCGGGTTAATGACAACCAGTCAATCCAAACTTGGATTCAAGGTGTCTAGAGCTAGCCAAGGGGCGTAGCATTAACAGTCAAACAGGTTGAAGGAAACGGTTGAAAGTGGTTGTTCCAGGAAAAAGAGAAGACTACCAGAACAGGTATGGACACCAAAGGATAGGGTACCATCGGGATGGACGTTTTGCGTGTAGTTCATGGGATTAAATCGGTTTTTACTCAAGTATGCTCCGCCTCTACACTGTGAGCGGACGTGGACAAATTTCGGCTAATTTAATGAAAATCAGCAAGGAAATGCCAGAAAAATAAAGCCACGCCGCCCGGTGACCAAAATCATCACGACAACTGACAAGGCTCAGCTCTGACCCTCAACAGGCCCTATAGTTTTGTACCATCATCCATTACAAATTAGAAAAACAGCTATCATGGAATTTTTCAGCATCAATATAGCAACCGTAATTATTCGCTTCTTTTTAATGATGGCCGTCATCATCATCGGGGTGTTTTCCGGACAATGGTGGTTAACGGTGCTGGGTCTACCCATCTTCCTATCTGTTATGCTAGGGATCAGTTTCAAGCGGAAACAAGTGCAGGCTGCAGCTGGTGTATCACGCACCATCACCCAAAATGCAAGCGCTGCTTAAGGTAAGTAGTGTCGAGGAGAAAATAACGGCAAGGCCAGTGGTAAAACACCAGTGCCTTAAGGACATAAATATGAACCGCCCACACCTGCATACTGCAGTGCGTGGGCGGTTGCTTTCTGTTTTTTGGGGAGATGCTATGCTTAGCGACGCTTAACGCTTGAAAACAAAGCGAGTGATAAAGATTCCCTCTCCATCATCTCCACCAGCGGAGCTTTCCACGCCGCTAGTCACAAATGCTAACTCCCAGCCTTCGGCAGTTAGTTGATCAAGCTTAGCAGAGATCATCGCATCGTTAGAAGCAATATTCTGGAAATTGATACCGCCTAAGCTGAAGAAGTTCAACAGCTTCGTTTCTTCGAAGGCATCAATCTTGAGATCTTTACGGCGAACATCGCCCTGATCGCTGGATTTTCCGTTGGTACGGGAAGTGGTGGCTGCGTCTAGATTAGCATCATCTCGTTCTTCAATAATTCTAGAACGACCAATACCAGCAGGTACGATTGATTCTACAACGGTGACTACTTTGTATTGAGTTTGGGCACTTAGGTCGAAAGTAAACAGGCCAGCAATGGCCAATAGGAACATTAGTTTTTTCATCGTGGGTTCTGTAAGATTAGGTTGAGTAATTTCTCACAAAGTTAAGTTGAAATTCGGCACCGCATTCTTAGCGTAGCGTTAAAGGAACGGTAAAGAAACGTTAAGTGCCCTTATCACTCTGTAGATGATCGCAGTGTAGCATAACCACTACTCCACTTTCCTTTTACGTCGCCTACATTGCGTATTTTTACCGCGGCATATGAAATGGACTACCTTACACCAACCACTCTCTAGCTACCGACCATTTATTTTAGCTGGGCACTTTTACTTTCTGGCTATGCTAGTGCTAAGCATCGTGTACTACCAAGAGCGGATGCTGGCAATGGATACCGCCTACTATACTTTTAAGGTAATAGTCCACGAATCCTTTTTCGCGGGACACGGGCGTACCATGAGCTACGTTCCGCAAATTTTTCCTCTTCTGGCCATGAAGTTAGGCTGGTCGTTAAAAGGAGTAATAATGGCTTACAGCGCGGGCATTGTCCTTTGCTACTATGCCGCTTACAATATCATAGTTTACTTATTTCGCAATCCACAAGCGGGGATATTATTGGCCCTGGCACTTGGTCTAACCGTCCGCTACAAGTTTTATGCGCCGGTTGGCGAATCAGTAGTAGCAATGGCTCCTTTAATCCTTTTTGCAGCTTGGCTTACTAAACCTAAAGATGCCTTCGAGAGATGGCCCGCTTGGCTCGATGTGGGTGTTGGTATTGGTTTGGGACTACTGCTACTTGGTTCGCATCCCTTCATTACCATAAGCACCGCGATTGCTTTAGGATTTATACTACTCTGGCAGCGGGAATGGCTAAATCCCCGCTTTTGGATTATTAGTTTAGTCACTGGCGGACTCCTGCTAAAGACCTACGTGTTCATTGAGCGAAACGCCTACGAAGCAGAACGAGCCAATCGTCTACTGGAAGCCTGGAGTGTAATCACTAACCTCAACGACTATTACATTAGCAGTATCATCTGGCGGTATTTTGATACCCAATACACCTTCCCTTTGGTGATTTTTCTGCTAAGCCTGGGGCTATTGATCTGGCACAAACGCCTACTAGCAGCCATCTACGTCCTACTAAGCTTTCTGGCGATCCTGGCGATTGTAATGGTCACGCACGCTTACATGACCTCCAATATCTACAACATGGTAGACGGTTACCTGGGGCACCTTGGGTTTATTATGGGACTTCCGTTGGCCTTTCACTGGGTCACAGAAAAACGCCCCTGGATGCTGGTCATCATTTCAGGCCTATTGGTATTTAGTTTATTTCGAATATCCGACAGTAAACGTTTTTTCCAAGAACGGCTATCCTACCTCCATCGCCTCCTCGATACCCAGACGAGTCCCGAACACCCTAAGGGCGTAGTTTACCTAACCAATATGAACTACGAAAAACTCTGGATTGGTTGGGCCCTGGGAGTGGAAACCTTGATGCTCTCCTCACTCGAAGGCCCTGAACACAGCCGCAATGTCTACATGGCCGATAAGCCCGGTGATTTAGAAGGTCGCTTCGACGAAGCGGAGCTTTTCCTCAGTGTTCCTTTTGGACCAGATTTCATCAAAAAAGAGGATCTTCCGAGTCAATATTTCCGGTGGCCTAGTGCACCTTACCGGGAAGTAAACTGGCCGGTACAGTAAGCGGTTAACAGACTGTAGAAAATCTACTTCTACTGGATAAATTTAGAGTGAATATGTAAAGCTTCAGTTTCACACTTTTGTGTAATTTGCTACTACTCGCAAAGCAAACAAACACCTTACCCAATGAAGACCAGGCCTCTAAAACTGCTCTACATAACAGTGCTGTTGGTGCAATTTTTCTTGCCGGCACAAGGGCAAGAGGGTGCCTTAAAGGCATTCCTTCCAACAGAAGTTGGTTCTCATGGGCATATTAATGACTTACTCAAAACCTCAGATGGATTCTTATGGATTGCTACGCAGGAAGGGCTTTTCCGCTACGACGGTTATCAATTACTAGCTCACCGGCCCAATCCACGAGACAGTACTAGCATTCCCAATGCCTTTGTCTGGACCCTTTTCGAAGACCAGCAACAACAACTATGGGTCGGCACTTTCGGTAGTGGCTTGGCTCGTTATGATCGTAAGACTGGGCACTTCACTGGTTACCGCCTACCAACAGAGGTCCCTGAATCGCAATCCATACACGCGATAGCTCAGGGACCTGACAATCAGCTTTGGCTGGGAACGAAACAGGGTATTTGGCGATATGATAGCGAGGCCAATTCCTTTAGCTCAATCCCTCAGCCAACCGAGATAACGCTTACCATTATCAATGAGATTCACTTTCTAGACGATGAACACATGCTGGTGGCTGCGCAGGAGGGAGCATTCATTTTCCAGACCTCGGAGGAAGAGTGGCAAGCAGTGATAAACGATCGAGGGGTGGCGGCAATTGACACCTTAGCAGGACAAACATGGCTGGGCAGCTACAATGGCTTATTAGTAGGAAAATACAATAAGGACCTCGAACGAATTGAGGACATAGAAGAAATCCCAATTGATATCCGAGCGGAGGCTGAAACATTGAACAAGGCCGTCAGTAGCTTATTGATCGATAAAGCCGGAATGATGTGGATTGGTACCCTAAATGGATTATACGTCTATGATTGGATGGAGGACCTGACTCCGCGACGGGTAGAGACCGCTCCAGATTATGAACTAACAGACTATCAGATTAATACGTTGCTGCAAATTGAACCTGGTTTAGTGGGTGTAGGTACACGACAAGGTCTACATAGCTTATCTAATCAGCCGCCCGTTTTTCATCATCTCAGCACCGCTGGTTTTGAAGGCGCCCTTTGTAGCGACATAGTGCTGGGATGTACTGAGGACGAGGCGGGCAACTGGTGGTTAGGCACGCAGGAGGGACTTCTTAAATTGAGTTTTCATTCGAAAAACGATACTATACTGCCCTATCCCTACCTCCGTGGGGAATGTATAAGTCCCACTACGCAGTTTGATATGCCAGAGGCTTACGTCATCAATACGCGATCTTTCGGAGACGAACATTGGGTAACCTTTTGGCGAGGCGGGTTGCGTAAACTTCAATCCACCGGGTACGGGCAATGGCAATTTGATTCTATCCCTGGCCTGGCAGCATTGACGCAAAACGCAGGTATTCACGATATCATTAAAGATCAAGCGGGTTCCTATTGGATCGCCACTCCTAATCGGGGCGTAATTCAATGGCTACCCGCACTTGATAGCTTACGAGTTTACGAACCCAAGAACGGTAGTGGACTGCTAAGTCCGTACATCTTTTACTTACTTGAAGATCGGCAAGGCCGCCTATGGGCGGGAACAGCAAACGGGGGGCTTTGCTACCGCGAACCGGGGCAAGATACTTTCCAGTGTTTCACGCAAGTGGAGGGAGATATCCAAAGTCTCAGCAACAACCTGGTTTTATCGATTTACGAAGATGAAGCCGGCACCATTTGGGCCTGCACCGCAGGAGGACTCAACCGCTGGCTGGGTGACGGCACCTTTGAACAAATCACCACTGCGGATGGCCTACCGAGCGATATTGTCTACGGTATGCTGGAAGCTCCAAATAGCAATGATTACTGGTTAAGTACCAACAATGGTCTCGTGTGCATAAAACCAAGCGATGACAAATGGGATATGCAGGTATTTCAAGCTGCGGATGGCCTACAAGCCAACGAGTTTAATCAATATGCTTTTTTCCGCACCCAGCAGGGTATACTATGCTTTGGCGGACCAGAAGGGCTCACCTATTTCGATCCTCAAAAAGTAGGAGTTTACGCTCATACTGCACCAGTGGTATTAACTGATTTTCAGTTATTCAACCAATCACAAGACCAAGGTAAAGTATTGGAATCGCTGATAGGTGAAACCAATGAATTGAGGTTGAAATATGACCAGAATTTCCTGGCTTTTGAATTTGCTGCGCTGGGCTATACTCAAAGTACTGCCAATACTTACGCCTACCAGATGGTGGGAGTAGATGAAGACTGGGTATATGCCGGTACGCGCCGCTATGCCAGCTATCCACAGATGCAACCAGGCGAATACACCTTTCGGGTAAAAGCCGCTAATCATGATGGTATTTGGGGGGAGGATATACGTGAGTTACAAATTATCATTTCCCCTCCCTGGTGGCAACGCTGGTGGGCATTTGCGATCTACTTCCTAGCCCTCACTGCCTTGATCTTTTTCATTTTTCAAACCAGGTTACGGGCATTGCGCCAGATTGACCAAGCCCGTCAAAGAGAGCGAGAGGATTTCCGTAAAAGGACCGCACGAGATTTCCACGACGAGGCTGGTAATAAAATCACCAAGATGAGCTTGCTCACAGAGGTAATCAAGCGACAGACTGATAGTCAAAGCGAACAACAACCACTACTGGAGCAATTGGAACAAAGCATTCAAGATTTACGCTTGGGCATGCGTGACTTCATTTGGGTACTTGATCCCCAAAACGATAATCTTTACGACACTCTCTTGCGAGTTAAGGTATTTGGTCAAGAACTATTCGAACACAGTGTTACCCTATTTAACTTCCCAAATATTCCGCAGCACTGGGCACAATATCCACTTACTAGTCCGATCCGGCGGCATCTCCTTTTAATTTCTAAAGAGGCACTACACAACTGCCTTCAGCATGCGGAGGCAACGGTAGTCAACATTTCTCTCACAGCGCAAAACCAAGTATTCCAACTCACAATTTGTGATGATGGAAAAGGAGTCTCAGTAGGAAAGGAACGACAAATGGGCAATGGATTAAGGAACATGCAGGAGCGTGCTCAAAAGATTAGAGCGAAGCTGGAAATTAGTGCAGCGGGAGAAGGAGGGACCTGTGTGAAGCTGCAATTGGGAATCACCCATATGGAGGATTGACTGGAGCTATGAACTTTAGTAGCTTTGAATAAAATCTCCCCATGCCCATTCGCCTAGCTATCATTGAGGATGATCCAGATATCCGCCAGCTGTTACATTTGTTACTTAATGGTTCTCCAGGTTACGAATGCCAACAGGTGTTTGGGAGCTGTGAAGAGGGTATTCCTTCCCTTAAAAACACCCCCCCAGATATCCTCCTAATGGACATTGACTTGCCGGGCATTTCGGGTATTCAAGGCGTAAAACAATTGCGTGGTGAACTGCCAGAGCTGAATATCATTATGCTCACCGTACACGAAGACGATGAAGCGGTATTTGCGGCGCTCTGTGCTGGTGCCATTGGTTATTTAGTCAAAGGTCTGCCACCGGTCCAACTACTGGCAGCTATTGATGAAGCACAGCAGGGTGGCGCTCCGATGAGTCCTGGAATCGCCAGGAGGATTGTCCAATCTTTCCGACCTCCATCAACCCTATCCCATGATCTTTCAACGCGCGAACGAGAAGTACTAACCCATCTTTGCGAAGGGGATAATTATTCCACCATTGCACAAAAGCTATTCATCAGCGGTAACACCGTGCGGTCTCATATCAAAGCGATCTACAAAAAATTGGAAGTAAATTCTCGGGCAGCTGCGGTTTTGAAGGCAAATCGGGAGGGGTTAATTAGTTGAGTTGGCTGAACCAGTTGGGCCTTGGGCCTTGGTTAGTTGAGTTAGTTCTGATGTGTCTAGAGTCCCTTCATATGACCTTGAAATGCCTTCAATGGTTAGCAATGCTTTGGTGTCCTTCCGTGTCTTTGGTGGTTCAAATAACATAAACCCACCTAGCAACGCGCGAAAAATCACCCAAATGCAGCATTGACTGAAGGAGGTAAGGGAAATAGTTTTGTCGACATAACCATAACCCGTTAAAAGACAAACGATGACGAACCAACACCTGACTTTACTCTTTGTTTTGAGTGGCATTATACTAGGTAAGGCGCAGCCGGTAGTGAATGCTGACATTCTCTTCTCAACTGGCGATCAGGCAACGGTTAACTACGTAGAAACCGTTTTTTCTCCAGGCCCCGCAGGAGCTGATGTAGAATGGAATTTCAGTGGATTGAGCAGTAACTTCAGTATAAACTGGATGGCCGTAACACCAGAAAGTACAGCCTTCCAAGACAGTTTCCCTACCGCTACCATTGCCTTCTTTATTCCTGCCAACGATGCACCACAAATACTAGAAGACACTTACGCCTTTTACCGACAGGACGGAAATGATTTCAGCTATTTGGGAAGTACCCTAAGTGGAGATATTAATGGCAACGTCGATACCAGTTATTTCACGTTAAACCTGGACGCTGACCATCTGTATACCTTCCCCTTGCAGTTTGGAGATAATAGTGAGGATGACGTTGAAGGGGTGAACACCGTAAACATTCAAGGAAATTCGCTGGTGACATTTCGTATGGGAACAACCACTACAGAAGTAGATGGCTACGGTACCCTACATACACCAGCAGGGACTTTTGAAAACGTACTCAGAGTGAAACGCACAGAAGACTTGGCTGATGACCTAAGTGGCATCGCTACCACGCAAGAGGTTGTGCGTTATGACTGGGTCTCGCCGAACTATCGTTACCTGCTTTTTCATACCGAAGAAATCATTATCCGCGATTTTTTGGGGAATGAACAGAGTCGCTCAACGGTTACTTACTACAGTACGCCGGCGGTGATCAACAGCGCAGGGGAAGTGGGCATTAGCATCCAAAATTTCCGACTTTATCCCAACCCTACTCCCAGCTACCTTCAACTTGAGCTACCCGCTGAATCTTTCGGCCAGATGGCCAGTATTTGTATTTACAATGCACAAGGACAGTGTATTTACCAGCAGTTGCAAACCAGTCTAAACAAACAACTGAATGTCAGCCAGCTTACTGCGGGTTACTACTGGATCGAGATTCGACAAGGTGTAAACCGCTACCAAGCCTCATTTACAAAATCGTAAAAAACACCAAAAGCTATGACCAAACTCATGACTCTTAAGCAAACCATTTTGCTCCTACCAAGTTTAATTCTCCTCACGAGCCTCGCCCACGCGCAAACTGACGCTCCAGATTGTGAGGATCACCCCATAATTAGCCGTTATCCCGGTTCTGTGTTGATTTGGTGCAGTGCCGATAATTTTGCGGAATACCACGTAGCCACGGGCAAAGTTGCTGGCTATCGATACATTGATGAATGGATAGACATAGAGGGGAAGGTCTACCGCCATAACTACGAGTTGTATAGTGGTACCGTAACAATGAATGAAGTATATCAGAATTACCGAAATGCCCTTAGTCGTGCCGGGTTTGAGCTACTAGCCGCGGGTAGCGATCCCAATAGAACCGCACGCAACGATGTGGGGGGGACTAGTTGGGTAGGAACCGCCTACCGGAAAAACCCGCTACCGCAAACCAGTAGAAGTCGCCTATTTTTGGGTTCTTCTTCTTCCGGAGGCTACGGGCATGTGGCCGCCAAACTAGCACGGCCTGAGGGTGATGTATATGTAGTAGTGACAGTGTACAAGCAAAGTGTAGAACGCATTATCACCCAGATTGACATTACTGAAGTGACTCCCTTAGAAGACGACAAAGTCACGGTTGATGTAGACTACCTTGCAAGAGAATTAGCGATAAAAGGAGCTGTAGCTCTATACGGCATCTACTTTGATATTGACCGAGCGATGGTCACGCCAGAATCGGATCCAGAACTTCAGGTTATTGCCAACTTCTTGCGCACCAACCCTGAGGTGTCACTCTACGTAGTAGGCCATACAGACTACACCGGGACCTTAGAATATAATCTGGATTTATCCGATCGTCGAGCGAGATCGGTCGTTGCCAAATTGGCTGCTGATTATAACATCGACAAGGATCGCTTAATAGCAAAAGGTGTAGGGCCTTTAGCACCAAAAACAACCAACGAAACAGAGGAGGGTAGAGCGAAGAATAGGCGGGTAGAATTAGTATTACGATAGTAGAAACTGACACTGATCTACCACAAGCATAGGAGCCCTAATTTGGTAATTATCCAAGTTAGGGCTTTGCAATCGGGTCTAGTGCGCCAAACCAATTTCAGGTATATCCCTAAACAAAAAACCCGGGAGCAACCACTCCCGGGAAAACCACCCTATACAAAGCTTACTAATGCAGGTGTAAGCTCAAAACACTTTTCGTTCTGGTTGTTCTCGTTTTGCGAAAATTGAATTATTCGAAGAACTTCTATTCTTCGAAAACACCTTTGTAAAAAGGTATTTATACTGGAAAATGCCATAATCACTTTCCAAAATTTCCAGAAGCTTGCTGATACTGCGTTTGTCAAAGTTGGCTGATTGCCTACCGGAAAACCACAAAAACAAAATGCCGGTATTGCACTGCAATCTATTGAATTGAAAATATTGGTGGTCGTACAGTTGATTGTTTGATGCTCTAAATGAGCGCTTTATAGGAGTCGGGCACTCACCGTACGAGAGCATTAACTCTATTTTCTTCAAGAAGGTTCACGATGTTTTCATTTTTTTCTGAACTTTTTACAATAACAGAATATTGCCGATCTAGCCTAACTCCCAAAATTAGGCGAGGGCATAGGCTGAATTTCTTCTTCCAAAACCTTCCAGACGAGTTATTGAAATTGGGGTAGTCAATATCGTCTGATAGGCCTAGGCTATTTAAAAGTTACGCGAACAATTCCAAGGTCATCCGTATGAAGCAAATTCCAATCCATCTTGATTCGGTGTAGCTTTTTGACGAAACCATTTTCATTGCTAAGCTCAGAGTTATCTACCAACAGGTAGTGGATGAGGCGCTCGGTCATTAATTCACGTTCTGCATGGTCGGCCGCATCTACAAAACTCAGGAGCCCATCGGTGGAAAGTGAGATATCGCGAAAGTGCCCAATAGAGATTTTCTGATTAATCGTTGGGTACCAGCTCTCAAAATCTTCGATCAAGTGATAGGCCAGATAATCTGGTTGATTGTCCTGATCATATTCAGTCAACTGACCATCAATACAAACCAAGCCGTCTCCGATGCATATCACTTCCCCTTGTTGAGTATCAACGTCAATAATGGCGATAAGAAGAGTGGTCAATAGTTCATTGCGTTCTAACTGGAGCGTGTCTTTAGCAGAAATCAACTCCTCAAAAAGCTTAGCTACCACTCGCCTGAGCTGCACATCAAGCGCTGAATGTTTTCCCTGTAAATAAGCCTCGTAGAATTCACCTTTACTGACTTTGCGCAGTAAGCGACCGCAGAGGGTAGCTGCAAAGTAGCTATCGTCACCCATACTGCAACCATCCATAGCGGCTAGGAGAAGTCGGTTATCTCCAATGTCGGTGCAGATTACGTAGTCTTCACAATGATTTAGATGAAAGGAGCCAATTCGGGTAATTTTTTGCTGATAGATCACAGTGCCCTAACAGCAAGGAAGACGAAATAGTGCCCACCTATAAAAAGAAACCGATTCTCCTGCATACGGAAGAATCGGTCAGTAGTACTCGTCAAAAATTAATCTCCCTCTTTCTTTTCAGCCCTTTAGCTAGGATAAGTTCATTTTCAATCACTTATACCTGCGCCAAAGTGCTGAATTCGGGAATTAATTATTCGACGCTTTTTAAACGAAAACCAGTGTCAAAAACTTGTCGTGGCATACTGCCACTTGTAGGGTTTAGGGTCAAGAGAGCGCAAATACTTAGAAGGAGCGCGTTGGGGACAAATAGGGCGGTGTCTAAGGCCTGTTTAATTCGCTGCCAATTTTTGTGGATTTGAGCCGAATAAAACCAGAACCAACGCTCATTAGCATTTGCTTGTGGCTCTATTTTTCTCCGGCCCAAAAAATTGTCAGCGAAAAGTCTGTCTTAAGTGTTCATTTGGTTGAAATCAAAAGCCGTTCCGCTTCCACCTCGATGAAGGGTGGAAGCGAAAGCAGCAGAAATCAGCCATAAAAAGTCCTTTTCCTGCTGTGTTCCTTCGTTGATTCAAAGATACGCAAAAAAATCAAACCGTAATCAAAAAAGGTATTTTTATTCAAAAAAAATGATTTTGTAATCAAATAAATTACAAAAGGCCACTCCCCTTGCGGAAAGTGACCTTCACATTTGAATTATTGACCAGAGGCTATAAAGTGCTTGTCAAAAATTTATCCCCTCCTTATGTTCAGCTATTAAGCTTGAAATAGCTCATTAACAATCGCTCTCGTCTGCACTTAAAAGCTGAAGTCGGGAATTAACTTTGACTATTACTAACCATACATTTTAGCACCTGACTCCGGTCTACAACCACGATATATCTTATTGGCCTAAAGGCATCATTACACCGACATTGAAGCCGTAGCCCTTGTTGCGTACCTTTTCGTTTACCAGAGGGATATCATACAGCTCTGAGAAACCGCGATAGTAGCGAGCATCCGCAAAAGTAGTTACTGGACCAAAGTCGTATTGTGCACCTATCGCCACGGTTGCACCTACATCGAAGCGCTCATAATTGATAGCGTCCAAGTTCACGGGGATACTACCTAATTCTACTTCAAGTAGTACATTGGCGTAGGTATCAATTTGGCCGCCACTTGCGTAATTGAAGGTGGGACCTGCTGCCACGTAAGCCTGTAAAGCTTCCTCTCCGAAAGCGTACTTAGCCAGGAGCGGCATCTCCACATAACGGATGCGCGTCTCTACCCGGGCACTCAGTGGCACATTCACACCCAACAGGTCAGCATCAAAGCCTTCCTTTAAGCCAAAGCCCTTGGTGGTGTAGCCCAATTCCGGTTGGAAGCTGAAGCCACCTGAGATCGGGATCTCGGTTACCAATCCTACGTTCACTTCATCAATATTCAGGAAGTTAGGAGCAATAGCACCTAATCCCTCGGTCGTGTATACATTATTCAATTGGTAACCCACTCTTGCACCAACACTGATTTGTGCTTGTACGGCTAGGGTAGAAATCAACATTAGGGCAGCGAAAAAATATTTGATATTAGACAGCATGACGTATTAATTTTTGGTTTCTGAATTCTGAACTGAATTGCATTTCTATCATCAGTTCAAGTGTGATCAGTGTGGGTGCCGGAAAGAACTGGAACCGGTATTTTGTCTCTCCGGCGGTCACACTGCTCATGTTTGTCTCGAATGTTTGCGTCTATTGAGAGTTTAAACTTCGGGCTGCAATCGCCCAATTTTCCTCTGTGCTTCGTTACTCTTCGGTCGCGTAGCTTCCAGCTATGCTCCCTCATCGTGCCTTGCTCAAATCAAAATTGGACCTCTTTCGCTCCAAAAGTAAATTCGCAATAGACGCTTATTTAACGCCAAGATGCGGGTGCTATTCGTTAAGCGATGTTAGTGAAGTGTTAGAGATATGATAAAAAAATGGGGCCTGATGAGGGTAAGCGTCAACAGCCGTTAAAAACAGTGCTAAGTCGTTAAGAGGGAAAATAAATAGGAAGGACTTTTTCATGGAGTAGGTACGAATTCATCACTACCTTGTTGGAATAAACAATACCAAATGACGCTCCAAGAGCTACAAAATGCGCAGGCCTCTCCTTTACAACGTCTGTACGATGAGCGTTGGGAAGAACGTGACGTTGCTTTATGGATTAAGCGTGACGATCTATTAGCTCCCGCGCCCAATGATCCACTCTGTGGCAATAAGTGGCGCAAGCTACAGGTGAATCTACTGCACGCTAAGACCAGAGGATTCGAACAATTACTCACTTTTGGCGGTGCCTTCAGCAATCATTTGGCTGCTGTGGCTAGTGCAGGACGGCATTTTGGTTTCAAGACTATTGGTGTTGTTCGTGGTGAGCCCGTTGATAATCCTACCCTAGCCCGAGCGCAAGCGGATGGAATGAGACTCCACTTCGTTGATCGTACCACCTATCGGAACAAGACAGCACCGAGCTTTTTGCAGTCCTTATATAAGGAGTATGGACCGGCCTATGTCTTGCCCGAAGGAGGCACCAATGCGGCGGCCTTTACTGGTTGTACCAACTTAGCAAACGAAATTCTCACTCAGAGCCCTACTGCACCTACGTACATTGCGGTAGCTTGTGGCACCGGCGGCACTGCCACAGGATTGATTCAAGGCATGGCAGGTAAAAGTACACTAATAGGAGTAAGCGTGCTGAAGGGTAACTTTATGCAAAGTACCATTCAATCTCTTCTTGCTGAGCGCCCCTCCTCCCCTACTCCATGGGAGGTACACGAAAGCTACCACCATGGCGGCTACGCCAAGCGGAGCAGACCACTGAACGAATTTATTCAGTGGTTTTATCAAGAACACGAAATTGTACTTGATCCTATTTACACCGGCAAGCTCTTCTATGCGCTGTATGATCTGCTGGAAAGGGGTTACTTTTCTAATGGCAGTTCAGTTGTGGGTATTCACACTGGTGGCTTGCAGGCCTTTGCAAGTTCCTTACCAGGATAGATTAGGCACCCTGTATAATACAAATAGGCAGATGATACTTTTGCATCATCTGCCCATTTTAGAAGTGCAGACGCATTGCAATGCGTCTCTTCAATATGAGGTTCGCTCACCTGCTTTTTCACAGAAGAGCCGACTCTCTACTGAATAACGATCAGTTGATTGAAGCTACGGTCTCCCGCACGCAGCTTGAGGAGATAACTTCCGGCAGCAACGTCTAGCTCGAAAGCCTCCCGCTGCGTGCCAAAGCTATTGGACCAATTCTGTTGAAACAAGCTACGGCCTGCCATATCAACTAGCTCTAGTTGAACATCAGCTTTTTCTGATAGCTCCCAGGCTACATTTAATACACCATTGCTCACCGTCGGGAACACTTGCGCCCAGGCATCATCCGATGTGGGATCCAGGGTATTCACGAGTACACGCTGACCATTGGCAAACCAGTTGCCCCAGCGGGCACCATCAAAGCCATTATCGATAAAGATGAATGCTCCACCGGACGGTGTGATTTTATCATCATTCATATCTACTACTCCAATTATCTTGTTACCAAAACTGTCCTCTTCGGCATCGAAGATGATTTGATCGTCCTGGTTGCTATAATTGGGGTAATTCAGTCGAGCATTTACAAAAACCTCACCGACTTCACCCGTTTCAATATTGGCGGCTAGCAGGGTTGCATTACTTGAACCTGCCTCCAGAAAATCCAAAGCCACTATATAAGGGGAGTTTTTGGAGAAGGTTGGGTTACCTACGCTACTGTTTTCCGGTAGGGCAGAAAATAGCTTATTAATAAAGCCATCACCAAAGTTACCGGTATTGCGATCCCAAACTCGGATAAAGCCAATATCCCAGTAGTCAATAGTAGAGCCGTTTTGATTGGGAATAGAGTTAAAGGCATCATAGATCAGGAATTCTCCAGAGTGGTCCCACTCTAAGATATCCGCAAACTGTACATCACCAGTCACACCCCCATCCGAGGAGGTTGTTGGGTTGGTAAGGACGTATTCTTGTAATGGCGCTGGATTTATAGTAAGGTCGAACACAAAAATTCTGTTGTCATTATCGGTAGTTAAGGCTGCCAGGCGCCGGCCATCTCGTGAAATGGCAGCATTGCGCCAAATCGTATTGCTGCTCAACAGGAAGGAAGATGCCTCGGGAATGCTCCAATCAATATTAATCGCCTCAATCTGACTGGAGGCATTGACGAATATAATTAGACTCCCATCATCCGTAATGCTTGGCTTACTGGTGGGATCAGAACTAGTTAAAGGGTCGGCAATCAAGGTGAGGTCATTTGCTCTTCGAATGAATAGGTCGTTGTTGCCGTCGGTAGTGTGTAAGATGAATTCCTCTCCGGGATTCACCTCCAGGTCATCTTGATTATCATCTACGGTACCTCCACTGGTACCACTGCCAATACCTACCGTGTTGAAAGCATTAATAGCTGCATTCACCTCAGTTTGACCGTAGAGATCTTGTGCAGATTGGGTTACGGCGGCGCGCAAATCCAGAAACTGAGAGGAACGTGTCAGGTAGGTAGTCAATGCACGGTAGAACACTTGCTCTGCACGATCGCGACCAACAGAGCTAGCGAACAGGAAGAACGCACGGTTTGGGATACCACTATTTATGTGCACCCCACCGTTGTCGGCGGAGCCGAAAAACTGTTCATTGGTATGGGCTGGCTGCCAACCTGGATCACCTAAGCTACTGCCCCCGTTGTTGGGGTTGGAGAGATCACGTAAAGCGCCACTCGGAAAAATAGAAGGGTTCACTACATCCTCACCCATCTGCCAGTCATCCCGGTCGATCATGGCGCCGAAGATATCGGCAAAAGATTCGTTTAAAGCACCTGATTCGCCCTGGTATTCCAGGTTAGAGGTATTTTGTACTACACCATGAGAAATCTCGTGCCCCGCTACATCCAAAGCCTTCGCTAGAGGAGAGGTAAAGGCCGTATTACCATTGCCGTAAAACATTGCCTGGCCATTCCAGAAGGCATTGTCCATATCACTACCATCATCCTCGGTAATATTGATCAAGGATACCACCGTTCCTCCATTACCATTAATGGAATTGCGATTAAAAGTCTCCAGGAAATAGCGATACGATTCACCCGCATTGTAATGCGCACTTACCGCCAGTGGGTCATTCCAGAAATTACCCGGTGAAGTATTGTGGGTAACCACAAAATCATCATTGGCCGGCGAAGTATTATTACCATTGATGGTCCAGATCGCCCCCACTGGATCATCGGGAATATCCGAAGCCTGGCTGTTGAACATTGGACGGGACGCATCAATTAAGAAATTCTGCCCACCTGTTTCAAAAGAGTGAATGGTGCGGTTGATACCAAACAGGTCTTGAGCGGTAGTCACCTCCGGTGGCGGCATCAGATGACAGATGTGATCGTGTTCGCGAAGCACAGCTCCGGTATGTGCATCAATCATATATTGCCAACGTGCAGCAAGATTAGGAACAATAGTGACCGACCAAGCCAAGTGTGGCTCTTGAAACGATTCACCGGCGTAGAAAACAACCAGTTCTGTTTGGATTTGCTCCTCACCAAGCAGTAGCAGTTCTTGATTAGAAAAATGCTTCACCCGGGCATGGCGTTTCACTTCTTGCTTGACCAAAGCCTCTGCCTGCACAGCTGCTACCGTGGGCTCAGTTTCCACATTTGGTGTTGGCGTAACCCGGCCATTGAGGAGGTATAAACGATCATTCTTGAAGTGAGCGCGCAATTCGTTTCCATAAATGGGCACTCCATGATAGTGCTGCTGGAGGAGCATATGCTCCATATTATTATCCTCTGTTTCCACGGAAGTGGTAATGAACTCCTCATCTACTTTTTGTAAGTCCCAAGCACTAGTCAAGGCTTCTAACCAAGCTTGCAACTGTTCTTCCGGTTCACCGGAGTTTAGACCTTCGCCCCA
>JBCBEC010000067.1:0-38145 GCA_038528965.1 Bacteroidota bacterium
CTACGAAGAAGAAGATGGCCGTAAGGGCCTAAACGCCGTAGACGTGAAAATAGCTGAATAGCCAAATACACGAATGCATGAAAAGCCTGCCCTGTAATGGGGCGGGCTTTTCTGTTTTTAGTAAAAATGGAAGTGACAGTTAAAGTGGTCCGACTACGCCAAGCTTCGTCGGACAAGAGTGACAGTTAAAGTGAAAGTTGTTGGAGTTTGCAGGCTTTGTCGAATAGTGGGATAGCAATCAAAATGGCAATGATATCTAGGTCAGGGGTACATTGATATTTTGATTGTAATTGCCATTGATATTTCCATTCCTTATTTTCACATTTCACCAACCTCAAACCCAATGACGGAACTGGCACAGCAACTGATTAAACAAGAAAAGCGGGAGCGTACTGGGTATTTGGATCTGGGTAGATGCGGCTTGACGGAGATGCCAGATTTGAGTGAATTGGAGTGGTTGGAGACTTTGATCTTGTCGAATGAGTGGTGGGATTGGCAAAAAACAGCCTGGATTTATTCTACGAATAATGGTGAGAAAAACCTTCTCCGTCAAACCACGCAAAATGATCGTTTACCAAGTAGCTTGTTTGTTTTAAAAGTTGGTGGAACTTACGGCGGCAAATACGAATTAGGGGATACTAACTTTTTGAAGCCCTTGGTTAATCTAGTAAGTCTTGACTTAAGCTCTAATAATATTTACGATTGGACGGCATTAAGCAATTCTAAACAAATACAAAAACTCGACTTACGTAATAATGAAATTCATAATGACGAATTTCTTAAAGAGTTAGTTCATTTACAAATTCTTGACCTCCGTAACAATCGAATTTCCAAAGTCGCTTTCCTACAAAAGCTGGGTCATTTACGGACTATCTACCTTGGTTCTAATAATATTATCGATCCTTCTTCTCTAAAAAAACTAACCCAAATACAAGCCTTAAACCTTCGGTCAAGTGACCAAATTACCGATTGGACCTTCTTACAAAGTCTACCCCAACTACGAACCCTTGATCTCAGCTCAAATAAGATTACTGATACCGCCTTCCTTCAATATTTAACCCAACTACAGACGCTTGATCTCAGCTCAAATAATATCACTGATTTTACCTTCCTCCAATATTTAACCCAACTACAGACGCTTGATCTCAGCTCAAATAAGATTACTGATACCGCCTTCCTCCAATATTTAACCCAACTACAGACACTTGATCTCAGCTCAAATAAGATTACTGATACCGCCTTCCTCCAATATCTAACCCAGCTACAGACACTTAATCTCAGCTACAATGATATTACTGATACCGCCTTCCTTCAATATTTAACCCAACTACAGACGCTTGATCTCAGCTCAAATAATATCACTGATTTTACCTTCCTCCAATATCTAACCCAGCTACGGACACTTGATCTCAGCTCGAGTAATATTAACGATGCCACCTTCCTTCAATACTTAACCCAACTACAGACACTTGATCTCAGCTCAAATAATATTACCGATGCTAGTTTTCTTCTGACACTACCAGACCTAAAGAAAGTTAACTTATGCTACAACCAAATCGCTGAACTAAAAACGCTTCCCGCATTAATTAACACTCATAATTTGTCTCCTTGCTGGAAGGAATGGTACGAAACTGAGCAGGGTGAACTTAACCTAAAAGACAACCCACTACAACACCCACCACCTGAAGTAGTCCAAAAAGGCACTAAAGCCGTTCTAGAATACTTTCGCCAAAGAGAAGCTACAAATGCTCGCCCTCTCCTAGAAGCGAAACTCGTCCTCCTCGGCGATGGCCGATCCGGTAAAACCTCACTCGCTAACCGATTACTTGGAAAAGAACTCCCAAGATCAGAAGATCGGACAGAAGGAGTAGACATCATTATTGGCGAGTACAATTTCCCCGTTGAAGAAGGCGAGTTTAAACTCAATATTTGGGATTTTGCAGGTCAGGACAAGTACAAACCCCTACACCAGTTCTTTTATACGGAAGGAGCTGTATACGTTCTTGTAGCCGATAGTGGAAATGCCAATACAGATTACAACGACTGGCTGCAAACAGCGGAGCTTTATGGCAAGCAAAGTCCACTTGTAATTGTACTTAATGAATTTCGCGAAGGACTAGGCAAAGGGCTTTTCGATGAAGAACGCTGGCTTAAACAATTCCCTCAACTAGTTAAAGAAGTGCACCTAGTTAACTTGCTAACGCAAAGTGGTTTCCCAAACTTGGAACGTTGCCTCCGCTACTTAGCGGAACAACTTCCACACTCAAAGGTATCCTACCCTAATAACTGGGCGGACATCCGTACTGTTCTGGAGGATAGAAGAACAGACAACTACATCTCGCTACAGGAATATCTACGCATTTGTCGAGCTAATAACTTGCCAGAGCGAGAAAGTGCACTCATACTAAGCGACATCCTACACAAGATTGGAGTCTGTCTACATTACCAAGACAATAAACTGCTGCAACGCCATGTCATTCTAAATAATGAATGGGCCACCCAAGCCGTCTACGAAATACTGGAAGACGACATTATCACCCACGAGAAGAAAGGCTTCTTCGACTGGTCAGATTTAGAACGCATATGGGCAGCAGATGCTTATCTAGACATGCAACCCGAACTATTGGAGTTGATGCAAGAATTTAGGCTGGCCTATCCGCTACCAAATGACAAGGAGTTTATTACTCCACCGCTACTACCCTCTTCACCACCTAGTGGTTGGGATTTACCACCTAATGATAGTCGAATTGAGCTGTACGTGGAGTACAAATTCATTCCCAAAGCTTTACTCACCCAGTTCATCGTCAGCTCTTATGCGGATATTGATGAGGGCCGTACCTTGGTGTGGCGCAATGGGGTAGTCTTGCGTTGGTCCGCAGATACAATGGCTGAGATAAAGGCCTTTAAGTCCCGTGGACGCGATGCGCTTTACATTCGCAGCCAGGGTACAGATCGCCGTGCATTACTGACGTCCATTCTTAGAACCTTAAGGAACCTACACGAAGAGTACCAAGGTATAGAGGCCTACGAAACCTTACCTTGCCCATGTGAACACTGTGGCGCCCAAGACAATGCCCGCGACAAACACTTCTTCGACTTTGGGGAACTCCAATTCCGTCTAGAAAAAGGGCGAACCACTGATGAATGCCGTAAATCTCTTACCGAGATCAACTTAATAGAATTGCTCGGCGGCTTTCTTGTCTTTGACCAACTTCGTCAAGGTGAGCCAATCATCTTAAAAGACACCCATAACCCAAACCGCCCTACAGCTCCTCTTGTCTTCTTTTCCTATTCCAAAAGCGACCTAGATTACTTAGACGAATTCCGCAAACAACTTCGCCCAATAGAGCGTAAGGGCCAAATTCGCCTATGGGATGACCGTGATATTCGCCCCGGTGAAGAATGGGATGATAGCATCCGCGGTGCGTTGGAGAAGGCAGACATAATCTTCCTACTCCTTAGCTCCGACTTCCTCGCCACAGATTATATTGATGAGACCGAGATTGCTATCGCGCTAGAACGTCACCGCAATGGAGAAGCTAAAGTCATCCCTATCCAACTGCGTCCTTGTCGTTGGCACAAAACTGCTTTAGGGGAATTACAAGCCATCCCCCGCAAAAACAAAACCATAAGCCAAGCAAAAGACCCCGATGAAATCTGGATGGAAGTGTTGACGGAAATCGAGGAGGAGCTAAAGCGGTTTCAGAAGAAAAATTAGAGTGTTTCGACTACGCCAAGCTGCATCAGGCAAAGCAGTGGGAATTAATATTTAAATCGCAATCAAAATGGCCCGACTACACATAGTTCCGTCGGGCGAAGCAAGCAAAACACCAATATGCCCCTTTCTGCCCTCCTCTTATCAGCGAATGCGAACACTAACCGCGAGCTAGGCGAGCTTATACCACGAGCATCTCTGCCTGCACGTAGCCGTTACGGCGGAGGCAAGGAGCGAGTTCCTCCCGCGAGCCTTGCGAGCTTATACCGCGAACGATAGTGAGCTCCCTCCGTGAGCCAAAGGCGAACTCAACCGCGAGCAACGCGAGCACTCTAAAACTGAAAATAAATAAACTGCTCCCCCGTCCCCTGCGCAATAGCGATCAAGACCAGCATCAATGCCCAGCCCAAGCCGAGCAGCCAAGCCGGGGTCTTTTGTGAAACCGCCAATACCGAAGTATCCCGCATGCGCCAGTGGATCACCAGAAGGCCAATGGTAACTAGAGCAACAGCAATGATGGCCAACTCCTGCAGAAGCACCGCACCACTCCAATCCAGCAAGAACATGGCAGTGAGCATTTCCCAGGCCTTGCCAAAGGAAGGGGCACGGAAAAACACCCAGGTGATGAGTACTAAGAAATAGGTACCTATCGCCGCCAAACGCATTTTAGCGGTCGTCCAATTGACTTGCACTCTTTCGCGCAGATAACGCTCTACTCCTAGATAAAGCCCGTGTAGGAAGCCCCAGAAAACGAAGGTCCAGGCTGCACCGTGCCACAAACCGCCCAGTAACATGGTAATCATGAGGTTGACGTAGGTGCGAACAGCACCGTTGCGGTTACCACCTAAAGGGATGTACAGATAATCGCGCAACCAAGTGGATAGCGTGATGTGCCAACGTCGCCAAAAATCCGAGAAGCCGACGGCGGCGTAGGGATAACGGAAGTTATCTGGTAAAACTATACCAAGCATGAGCGCCACACCGATAGCGCAGGTGGAGTAGCCCGCAAAATCAAAGAAAATTTGACCAGAGAAGGCCAGCGTACCCGTCCAGGAATCGAGTGGATGGACCATACCGGAGGCACCGAAGATGGCATCTGACACATCGGCTAGCAAAACATCGGCCAGTACTACTTTTTGGAACATACCCAGCGTGAGCAAAAAAGCGCCCCAGTAGAATTGGTCCCAGCTTACTTTTTTGGGTTCGTAGAATTGAGGGATCAGACTATTAGCTCGTACGATTGGCCCTGCTACCAGCTGCGGGAAGAAGGTCACGTAGAGCGCAAAATCGAGCATCGTTTTAGCGGGCTGGGTGCGCCGGTAGTACATGTCAATGGAATACGACATGGTTTGGAAAGTATAAAAGGAAATCCCCATGGGTAGGATAATATCCGGTGCTGCCACTTGCCAATCCAACCCTAGCATAGCGGTTAATCCCAAGAAATTTTCCAGCAGGAACCCGCCGTATTTGAAGAAGGCAAGGAAGCCCAAATTAACCACCAAGCTGATCATCAAAATACGCTTACGTCCTTTCTCTGTCTCACTCTTGAACAAGCGATTTCCCACCCACCAATCAACCGCCGTAGAAATCCAGAGCAGAATGACTAAAGGCGGATTCCAAGCGGCGTAAAAGAGATAACTGGCCAGCAGGAGCATGATCTTCTTCTGCTTCCAACGCAAAATGGGCAGGTAGTACAGTGCGAGGGCAATCGCCAGAAAGACGACAAAGGTGAGGGAATTAAACAACATGACAAGCTGGGTTTACAGGCGACGGGTTAACGGGAAAACGGTTGTAGATGGCCATCAGCAATGAGGCGCTGGACCATATCTCTGGTGTACACAATGCCATCATCAGCGGCCATGTGCGACCAGTCTGGCAAACGGTGTTTTTGCATAAAGGGATGATCCTCGAAATGATAGGTAGGTACATCAATGGTAGCCACCAGACGATCCCAGACCTTCGCGCGTGGTAACATACGTTGCGAGTGATCGTTCCACTGTGGTTCGGCCTTATGTCGAATGAGGATAATCTTGCCGCCGCGTTCTTGAAATTCCACTATGTATCCGCTGTAAAATTCAATCACACTTGGTATAATTTCTGCTATCACCTCGTGCTCCGGCAGGTGTGGCAGGAAACTCATCCAAGTCTTGTGTACCTGACTAGCAAAGGTGGTATCCGTTTTCATGCTGGGGTACATAAAAATATTGCGGTGCTCATCGCTATGCCCAAATTTGGGCAGGACAAAATCGTTGGGGATTCGTTGCTGTAAGGGAATGCGTTTTAAGAGCGACTTGAGGTCCAGATCATTGGCAAAATCAAGCTCCGTAGCGGTCAACATGACCAGATTGCGTTGCAGCGGCTTTGATATCTGATGCCCCGCCCATTGCGCGTAGGTTTCTTTTTGGTAATGCCTGATCCACTGGTAGGCGGGTTGCCAAAACGGATCATCCGAAAGGGTAAAAGAAAGCACTGGCGTGACCCCCATGATAATGGTACCCACAAAGTCTGAATTCTCCACCAGATCTTGTAAGAACGGCCCTACCGGCTTTCCATCCGTAGAAAGGTTAATCGGCCGCCGGCCTTGTTCTTCCGCCCAAATGTTGGTGTTGAAATTAAAAGCGGTACGGGAGGAACCAATAATGACCACATCATCCTCCGTTGCCGTTTCTACCAGGCGCCGATGTTCCGCCCACATATATCGGTCATCATCTAGGTGAGCATTGTAGCGATCCGTCTGTGTTCGCCAGTATAACTCCCAGGCAGCAAGGCAGACTACCGCTCCAATAATGGCCCATAGAAAGGCCTGTTTCAGGTGTGTAGATTTCATTTACGGGTGGTGTTTTCTCCATGCAATGTACTGAAAAAGAAAGAATAAGCCCCAGGTAGGTATAAAATCAAAATTTCAATTCCAATCAAAATAGCAACGCATCCCCAAGGGCTACGATCAGCATTTTGGCGCACTGTCTTCTACCCGTTAGCATATCCGATCACATTAACGAGTACTAAGCACGAGTAAAATGAGTTCTCTGACTAACGAAGTAAACCCTAACCGTAAATTTTTGCAAGCTAGCCCCGTGAACGTCAGCGAGCTTCAACCGTGAGCCAAAGGCGAACCTCCCCCGCGAGCCCGATAACAATCGGGAGAGCTCAAACCACGAGCGCAGCGAGTTCCCCCACGACCACTCTACAACATTTTCTTATTTTCACCTTAGATCAGCTTCAACTGCCATGACCAACTTGGCACAACAAATCATAGAAAAAGAAAAACGGGAACGCACCGGCTATCTAGACCTCGGCCGCTGTGGGTTAACCCAAATGCCTGACTTGAGTGAGCTAGAATGGCTAGAGACCCTGATCTTATCCAATGAATGGCAGGATACGACACTGAACGAGTGGATCTACTCCCAAAATAATGGGCCACGAAACCTGCTGGCCAATACGCCAAAGGCATCCTTTTTTCCAGACCAATTAAAGGTTCTTTTGATCGGAGGTGATGATGTCTTATCCAGCTGGTCTATCAGAAATCTTGACTTCCTGGAGGATCTTTCAGCCTTGGAGCAGGTAAATCTTGGGGCCAATGAAATTACCAACATCACCCCCCTACAGCGGCTTCCAAAGCTGCGATATCTGAATCTGCGCAGTAACAAAATTACCGACGCCAACGTCCTTAAAAACCTTCCCCAATTACAAACCCTCAACCTCAGCTTTAATCGACTCACAGATTTATCCGTTCTGCAACACTTGCCCCAATTACAGACGCTTCGGCTTAGCTCTTGTAAGCTGGAAAACTGGACGATCCTCCAGCATCTCACGCAACTCGAAAACCTGGATCTTTCCTTCAATGATATTCAAGACTGGTCTTTCCTTAAGCAGTTAACCCAACTACGTACCCTTGACCTTAGTGAAAACGAGACCTCCGACTGGTCCTTCTTTCGGCATCTCACCCAATTACGACAACTTGCGCTGAGCACGAATGACCTCACTGATATCTCTTTCCTTGAACCTCTCGAGCAACTAGAATACCTCAACCTTCACGACAACGAAGTTTCCAATGCGACTCCGCTACGCAAGCTCACCCAATTACGTAAGCTTTATTTGGGGAATAACAACATCTCCGACGGAGATTTTCTCCATGCACTTCCACACCTGAAGGAACTGGATTTGAGTTCGAATGAAATTACCGATGGCTCCTTTCTAGCCCCACTCACGCAGCTACAATCATTACTACTTGAAAAAAATGAAATCACGGATTGGACCTTCCTTAATCAACTGACCCAGCTGAAAAAACTCGATCTCAGCTCCAATGACATAACTGATGCTACACCGCTACAAAGCCTCTCCTTACTGGAGTCATTGGACCTTGGCTACAATCGTATCACCGACTGGAATTTCATCGAACCGCTCTTCAACCTCAAGGTCCTAGATATCAGCGCCAATGGGATCACGGATGCTTCATTCCTCGAAAAGCTCTTTAAACTAGAATCGCTGGATTTGCGGGATAACCAAATATCCGATGCCAGCTTTTTACATGCGCTACCCCATTTACAAAAGGCTGTTTTCAATGACAATCAAATTCAGAAATTCCCTCAACTCCCAGGTTTAATTCAGGAGCGACAACTTAGAATTACCTACCGCGGCGCCTATCAAACCAAGACCGGAGAGCTAAACTTGGATGGGAATCCACTGAAACACCCGCCGGTGGAAGTTGTCAAAAAAGGCAATGCTTCCATACTCGAATACTTCCGTCAGCAAGCGGAGACGGGCTCACGTCCCTTGCTGGAGGCCAAACTTGTTCTACTCGGCGATGGGCGGGCGGGTAAGACGTCTCTAGCCAACCGCTTACTAGGCAAGGAGCTGCCAAAATCAGAAGACCGCACCCAAGGCATCGACATCGTAATCGGTGAGTATCGTTTTCCGGTAGATGAAGGAGAATTTAAACTCAATATCTGGGATTTTGCGGGCCAGGATAAGTACCAACCACTGCACCAATTTTTCTACACCGAAGGTGCGGTGTACATATTAGTTGTTGATAGTGGCAACAACAATACGGACTTTGATGATTGGCTGCAAACCACCGAGCTGTTTGGTAAAGCCAGCCCTTTGGTCATCACGCTCAACGAGTTTCGCGAAGGCTTTGGCAAAGGCCTTTTTGATGAAGAGCGTTGGATGTCTCAGTATCCCGGGCTCGTTAAGGAAGTGCATTTGGTGAATTTGCTTACGCAAACGGGTTTTCCGCCATTAGAACGCTGTATCCAGTACCTGGCGGAACAGCTTCCACACGCCAAAATGACCTACCCCAACAACTGGGCTGATATTCGCACCGAGCTAGAAAGTCGCCGTGGGGAAAACTACATCACTTTCCGCGAATACCTCCAAATCTGTCAGAGTCATCAACTCCCAGAACGAGAAAGTGCGCTGATTTTGAGTGATATTCTCCACAAAATTGGGGTCTGTCTACACTACAGCGACAACGAGCTACTACGCCGCCACGTCATCCTCAGCAATGAATGGGCCACCCAGGCAGTCTATCAAATTCTGGAAGACCCCATTGTTGCCGAGGAGAAAAAAGGCTTCTTCGATTGGTCCGACCTCAAGCGCATTTGGGATGAGCATACTTATCAGGATATGCGTCCGGAACTACTGGAACTCATGCAGGAGTTTAAGCTGGCCTACCCGCTACCCGATGGCAAGGAATACGTTACCCCTCTCCTTCTACCAACCGGACCGCCCCCAGGATGGGAACTGCCAGCCACTGATGCCCAAATTGAGCTATACATTGAATATAAATTTCTACCGAAAGCACTTTTGACGCAATTTATCGTTAGCCGCCATGCCGATATTGATAAGGAGCAGACGCTGGTGTGGCGTAATGGTGTAGTACTTCGCTGGTCCACCGACACCATCGCGGAAGTCAAAGCATTTAAATCCCGCGGACGCGACGCCCTCTATATTCGGAGCCAGGGCACCGACCGGCAGGCCCTACTTACTGCCATTCTCAGAAGCCTACGTCAGCTGCACGAGGAATACCAGGGTATTGAAGCCTTCGAATCCTTACCTTGCCCTTGCCACCTGTGTACCAACCCAAGCAATTCCAGAAATCGGCACTTCTTCGATTTTGCCAACTTGCAAAACCGGCTAGAAAAAGGGCGCACTATCGTGGAATGTGATAAGTCGCTGGAAGAAATTAGCCTGGTCGAGTTACTAGGTGGAGTTCTCGTTTTTGACCAACTCCGGACCGGGAAACCCATCATCCTTACAGACACGCACAACCCTAGCCAGCTGACGCCCCCACTGGCCTTTTTCTCCTACTCTAAAGCAGATATTGACTACTTGGATGAATTTCGTACCCAACTGCGTCCGCTAGAGCGCAATGGTCAGATCCGCCTCTGGGATGATCGACAAATTCGCCCGGGTGAAGGTTGGGACGACAGTATCCGTTCCGCCCTCCAAAGTGCTGATATTATTTTTCTTCTGCTCAGTTCCGATTTCCTCGCCACCGATTACATCGACGAAACCGAAATCACCATTGCCCTGGAGCGGCATCGCAAGGGTACCGCTAAAGTTATTCCAATCCAGCTTCGCCCCTGCCTCTGGCAAAACACTCCACTAGGTGAGCTGCAAGGCATCCCCCGCAAAGACATCACCATTAGCACCGCCGATAATGAGGATGAAGTTTGGCTGCAAGTATTGACAGAGATCAAGGACGAATTGGAGCGGTTTAGGAGGTAAAGTGACAGTGACAGTGACAGTGACAGTAAAAGTGGTTCGGCTACGTGAGCTTCGTCGGACAATGAAGTAATAATCCAAACAGCCCAACTACACAAAGTTTCGTTGGCCGAAGCAATCAAAATTTCAATGGGCATATCTATTGATGTGGGTCCAAGTCAAACCAGCAAACCATAAAGCACAAACCATTCACCTGCGTGAAACACTTCGGCCGACAATATGAGATCTCCTCTATTCCCCTACTTTCATTGTCACTTTCACTTTTTCACTTCCATTTTAACTCCCCACCCACACCACGTGAGCCACAGGCGAACCTAACCCACGAGCACAGCGAGTTCCAACCGCGAACAAAGTGAGCTTAAACCGTGAGCCACAGGCGAACTCCCCCGCGAACGCTAGTGAGCCTCCCCCACGAGCGCCAGCGAGTTTCTACCGCGAACGCAGTGAGCTCCCCCAACCACTTACCCTTAAAAATCTGCACAATACCCGACCCCACCTACCCATCACCCCATCTCCATTCCATAAGGCGCTGGAGGCCCGCAACTTGCAAGCAATTACTTCATTAATCACACAATTGTTATGCAAGCGCACCCCAACCCCGATTTTCATAAGCAGCTTAATCCTGCACACTTCAAACCCTTATTCCAAACCAAGGCTTGGCGCCACGCGCTGGGTATGCTACAAGACTGGATCACTATTGCTCTTACCATTTATGCCAGCATCAACTGGTTGCCGATGATCTTTTACCCTGTTTCGGTGATCATTATTGGTGCACGGATGCACGCCCTGGCGATCCTCATGCACGACGCCACTCACTTTCGTTTTCTAAAAAACCGCACCTGGAACGATGCGCTTAGCAATTGGCTAACAATGTATCCCCTTTTTACTTCCATTGAAACCTACCGCCAGAATCACCTGCGCCACCACCAACACCTGAATACAGAGGACGATCCTGATTGGGTCGCCAAACTGGGTAAGCGGGCCTTTACCTTCCCAAAAACGAAGCGGGAATTCTTGCTGACGCTGGGCGCTTACATGACCATGTACAATGGCGTAAAGGATGCCATCTGGTTTCTCCAACGCTTCCAAGCACCCGCCGCCAAGCAAGCCCAAGCAGGTGAACAACGCTGGCCACGCCTACTATTCTATGTACTGCTGTTCACGGTTTTGACCTTGACGCAGACCTGGATCTACTTCTTGCTGTTCTGGTTCGTACCCTACCTATCAAGCTTCTTCATGTTCCAGTATATCCGTAGTGTAGCGGAGCACTATGGCGAACTGGAATACGATGCTGCCCTGACTTCTACCCGTACGACACTACCCAATGCCGTAGAGCGCTTCTTTCTAGCGCCTCATCAGGTAGGCTATCACTTAGAGCACCACTTGTACCCAGGCGTACCGTTTTACAATCTGCCTCGCCTACACGAGGTACTCATGACCCTGCCCAACTTCAGGGCACAAGCCCACATCACTCATGGCTACTTAACGGGCCTACTGGATGAACTAGGCAACTTTGAAAAAATGCAGGCTAAGGATTCGGCCGCCGCCTAGGCCCATACCAGGTACCTTTTACTAAGTACCAAGTACGTGAGTTTTGCCACTTCACAAACAATCCCTGCAGGAAGTGCAACGCCAAAACTCACAAAAAGAAAATGTATAGGGGTCTTTAGCGACGCCGCCTGGAGGGGTTAAGCCCGAAGGGCGGCAATGCTAGTTGGGAAATTAGAATTAGAATAGGAATTAGAGTGAGAATGGAAAGGTAACACCCCCACTATTCTAACTCTAATTCTCATCCTAATTCGAATTTATCAGACAAACTTGGGTACTAGCAAACCACCTTGAATCCGTACCTTCAAGTTAACCAATCCGTTTGCTATGAAAAAGCCCATCAAAGTTCAGCAGGAAGTTTTTGACCTCTACGATGCTTACGCCCACAACAAAATTGACCGCCGTACTTTTATGGAGCAACTTTCCGCTTATGCGGTAGGCGGGCTAACGGTAGCGACACTCATGGATCATCTTTTGCCTAAGTACGAACAGAAGCAACAAGTGAGAGCTAATGATCCGCGTTTGGAGTCGGAATACATTCACTACGATTCTCCGCAAGGAGGAGGCAGTATCAAGGGATTACTTACCCGCCCAGCAGAGCGGGAAGGTAAATTACCAGGAGTCATTGTGGTGCACGAAAACCGGGGGCTCAACCCACATATCGAAGACGTGGCAAGGCGTGCTGGCTTGGCTGGTTTTATAGCGCTAGCACCAGATGCCCTTACGCCACTAGGCGGATACCCAGGCACTGATGATGAAGGCCGCACCCTCCAACGCCAGCGCGATCGGGCGGAGATGCTGGAGGATTTCATCGCCGCTTATCACCACCTGGCTGCTCATCCAGAATGTACTGGCAAGGTAGGGGTAGTTGGCTTCTGCTTCGGTGGTTGGATTTCCAACATGATGGCCGTGCGTATCCCTGAACTACTCGCAGCCGCCCCCTTCTACGGTGGGCAACCTGCAGACGAAGATGTACCCAATATCAATGCTGCGCTACTGCTACACTACGCGGAACTCGATGCAAGGGTAAATAAGGGTTGGCCCACTTACGAAGCTGCCTTGCAAGCCAACGAGAAGCAGTACACTGCGCACATGTACCCTGAGGTTAATCACGGCTTCCACAACGATACCACGCCTCGTTACAACCAAGAGGCCGCCGAGCTGGCCTGGCAACGCACCGTCGATTTTTTCAAAGAGCACTTAAGCGGCTAGCGCAAGCGAGCACCGAGTTTTGCAGTCTGCTCTAACCACTTTTCGCGTTGGGAAAGTTTAGAATTTCGGATAGGGCCAAAGATGGACACACGTACCGGATCAACACCGGTAAACTGTAGCGTGGAGCGTTTGAGCTGGTTGATGCTGGGGCGCCCGTAAAACAGGCGATAAAACCAGCCGGGTTGGTCCAAGGTAGTGAGAATACGAGCCGTTTTTCCGGTGAGAAGCTTATCCCACCAAACGGAATTTTCACGGTACTGAAAAGCAAAACCAGGAAGGAAAAGGCGATCAATAAATCCTTTTAGCAAAGCCGGTAGCCCGCCCCACCAAACGGGGTGTACCCATACCAGGTGATCCGCCCACTTGATTTGCTCCCAGGCGGCCAGTAGGTCAGGCTCTAGTTCGGTGCGTTTCTGGTAACCGAATTTTAGATTAGGCGAAAACTCCAGTTCCGCAATATTGAGTTGTTGAACTGCTGCACCAGATTGCTCTGCCCCCTTCCGGTAGGCCGCAACTAAAGCAAAATTGAAAGAATCTGGATTGGGATGCCCATTGATCAGCAAAACCTTTTTCATTGTCAGTTATTTGGTTCGCTAACAAATCTAGGGGCTCTACCAAGGCCCAAACCAGGACATTTGTCTATTTAGTCAACTGACTTCTAATTCGACTTAAATGCCGTTGGGTGACCCCCAGATAAGATGCCAGATAGCGTAAAGGAATTTGCTGTAGATAATCCGGCTGCTCTATCAATAGCTTATTATAGCGCTCTTGCGCGGAAGACCGCTGTAGTCGAAAAATCCGTTCTTCTTGCTCCACGTACGATTTCTCGGCCATAATCCTCCGGAAGTTGATGACTCGAAGGTTGCCTTCCGCTAAGCGCTCTAAATCATATTTTGAAATCGTCAGCAACTCAACATCCGTAATGGCTTGGATACTCTCCTCAGTAGGTTTGCCGGTGATCAGCGAAGAGTAAGCAGATACAAAGGTATTGGGAAAGAGCATGCAGTAGGTGATCTCATCCGCGTTATCGGCATAATAGTAAGAGCGGAGTATGCCCTGAAGGACAAACCCAATTCGCTCTGCTTTCTCTCCGATCTGAATTAGATATTCATACTTCTTCAAGTGTACCGGCTTTGCACACGCCAGAAGTGCATCAATATCTTGTGGCTGCAGCACACCTACTGCTTCCAAATATGCTCTGATTATTCCTTTATCGTTCATCCAAAATCGTTAGCTGGCCGGTGGCGTAGTTGGATTATCGGGTGTGACCGGTGTGGGAGGCACCGCAGGAGCCGGTGGTGTAGCTGGAGTCGGAGGCGTCGTAGCAGGGGTTGCCGGAGCTGCCGGTGCAGGAGGGCTAGCCTCTGTATTTTCACCAAACTTCATAGTCAGATAACCACCCGAACTCAGTCCCAAAAGGCCTAGGGTTGTGGAATCAAACTCTGGTAAAGTACTCGTATCTCCAAAAGTTTCAAAGAACTGGATCACGAAAATTATTCCAAAGGCCAAATTAAAGATGAGGGCCTGGAAACGATGTAGGCTAATACCGTTGTGATCAGATAAAATATCCACTAGAAACGTAAACTGGCGGCGAGTAGTCTGGTGCCGCACAATATTGGGGTTCATCTCATCCCCATAATCAATGACTTGCCCTGCCGCAACTGTGCCGAGGCTGATGCCCAGTAAAACCAAACTGGTGGAGTTGAGTACATCCTTGGCAATACCAGCCTCTCCGTAAGCAATAGCGAAGCAAGTTAAGATTAAGATCGTCCACCAAAGCAGTTGGGTTTTGGCAAAACTGTAAGAGCTTCCCGCACCGCTATTCCGCAGGGCAGTATTGAAGCGCGAGCCTGGTTTGGAAGCTTGATAAACAAAGAAGAGTAAACAGGTAGCTACTACTACGAGTACTAGCCAACGCAAGTCAGAAAGTTCCATTTTGAATATAGGTTGTGGTCAAAAAAGTCTGGCATCAGCCGAGGCCAAATACCAATAATCTAAAGGTGTATAATCATGAAGATACGAAGGTTAGCTCGACTTTTTTCTTTTCTTACTCGATTTTGCCCGCGGATTAAAAGCTAGGCACTGATCAATCCAGAACTACAGGTCAATTTCGCTATCGTAGGCCTCGCCCTCCAAGAAGGCGTAGCCCGTCATTATTCGACCACCGTGGATCATCTGTTCCGCTCCGGGGCGATTGAGAAACGAAGGAAGCTCTTCGGGATCAACCCTGGTCATTATGCCGCCTTTATACGTTCCGAGCAACATCTTTTCATTCACCATGAAGCAATTGCCCCCAAACATGCGTTTCTCAGACCATTCTACGCCCAGGCTAGCCAGATAGTTGCGGATACGGTCCAGCAGAAAGTGATCAGTCTTTGGATTCATTGTAGCTTCCTTTTTTTGTTCAATAAGTAATTCCGTTCTGCTAGGTTAGACACCTTAGATAGCGCGTGGTCCAAGGCGGCAATGGCTTTTTGGGGTTGTTCCCGCTGTTTGTAGTATTCGGCTTCCACCCCATAATACAAGTACGCACGCTGCTCTAATTTCGCAGGATCAATTTCGTCTAGCAGCTCACGCGCTTCTTGGTAGCGTTTTAGCTGGATGAGAACGATAGCGATATTAAGGAGCGTCAGTGGGTCCTTTGTCCAGGTATGAAGTTGCTGATACCAGTCCAGTATCTTGTTCCAGTTGGTCGCTGCAAAGGAGGGTGCCTGCACATGCTCTAGCGCAATGGCGGCTTCCAAATGAAATACCGAACGATCTGGAAAAGTCCGGGCATTGGTCAGGGCATCGCGTCCCAATTGGATGAGTGGTTGGTACCACAAGGCGCGATCTTGGCGCCTTAAATCAATGGTCTCTAAACACTCGGTCAAGCGGCTATCCAGGCGGGCAGATTGCAAGCACATCAGGGCAAAGAGAGCATAACCAGCTCCGTTGCGCAGCTTCTCCTTTTTCAGCACCAGCTTGGTCAGGCGAATAGCTTCTCCACACAGTTCTTTGCGGATCAGTAATTCTTGTTGAGTAGAATGAAAACCTTCGTTGAAAATCAGATATAGGACCTCGTGTACTCGCGCCAGGCGAACCTCCAGTGCTTTCTGCCCGGGTAACACAAACTGGATGTCGTTCTTCTTAATGGCTACGCGAGCTCTGGATAAGCGCTTCTTTACCGTTTCCATTTTCAGCAAAAGCGCCGCAGCAATTTCGCGATTATTAAAACCCGCCACCGTTTTCAAAGCAAAGGCAATCTGGTCTCTTGAGTCCAGTGCGGGATGGCAGGCCGTGAAAATCATGCGCAGTTGGCTATCCTCAATCTGATCATCGAGGAATAAAGCCCCAATCGTAATCGCTGCTGGTCCGTTGGAAAGTTTGGTCAGTCGGGTGTTTTCAGCTTTGAGTTTTCTCAGCAAATCCAGCGCCCGGTTCTTTGCCGCTGTAGTCAACCAAGCCTCTGGTTGATCGGGGATTTGCTGGCGCCACTTCAAGGCAGCATTCACGAAAGTATCCTGAATGGCATCTTCGATGGTCTCCAAATGATGAAGGCCAAATATTCGGGTCAAAACGGCGACCATCTTTCCGTACTGATGCCGGAAAAGATGGTCGATGAGTTTGCGTTCGGTCATTGATCAAAGACCATAACTTCACGGATTTCCACAGTTCCGCCCAGATCATAATCAGGGAAGTCCTGTGCTACTTGCTTCGCTGCTTCTACATCTTCAACAGAAACGATGAAGTAGCCTCCAACTAACTCTTTGAGTTCAGTAGCGGTCCGATCAGTTACCGTTCGGTCTGGTCCAGTGATTCGTACCAAGTTGGGCGCTAGGGCCTCTCCTCCTTTCAGGATACCGGCGCCTTCCATTTTACTGTGCCAGGCAAACCATTTCTCCATACGTTGTTGTACCTCTTCGGGAGAGAGTCCAATGTCGCCGTAGTCAGCGCCGAGGAAAAGGAGCATAAAATCTTTCATAAAAACAGGTGGTTTTTGAAGTAGTTAAAGATAAGGATTTGTGTGCTGCCTACATCGCGGCAAATTCGTGTACAGCTACCGTACAACCTTCACCGTATGCTAGGTGTGGATGACCTGCAAATAGTGTTTGTACTTGTTCTAGGCTTTCTCCCTGGAGAATGGAATAGCCGTTAGTAGGCGCCTGAGCAGTCGACCAAGATCCGTCTTGTTGAATAGCTTGTCCGGGCATTAGCGGTGCACCAAAATCCACAATATGATCACCGCAGCGGTCACGCCAGGCAAACCAGGCTTGCATACCTTCAGCTTGTTGTTCAGGAGTCATACTTGCCGCCTTTGCCATCACTTCGGCGGGGGTATTGTAAATGGCCATAAACTTCTTCATCCTTTTCAATTTTATAGGGTGATAAAAAGAATAATCATCTAGATGACGAAGCTGTAATAAAAGACGGGGACAGATTCACCAACTTTTTTTCAATTCGCATTAATTTCTCTTCTCAGCCATTGAAGCCTGAACCACTTATCCGCCCAAACTAGGCCGTCGCCACTACAGAGCGGGCCAGTACAATCGCAGGGTTTATTTCATCCGGTATAGGGAATAACTTGGCCACTGTAATCCGTTGTCTCAACAGCGACATCTTTAACCATTAACCACTATACGATCATGGAATTACAGTTTTTCAACCTTAGTTCTCAACACGGTAGATTGCACTTCGACTCCATCGGACACGATTTCACTAATGAAAACGAAGGCATCACCTTACCCAGCACTTGGGGCGGTTCGCATTGCAAAGAAATCACCTTAGAAGCCTGGATTAAGCCCGCTGAACGCACCGGCGATTTCCAAGCCATTCTTTCCCCCACTGACACCTCGTTTATCCACTTTCAAGTCCACGACGAGGGAGTAGGTAATATTTCGATCTACACGGATCAAGGGCCGGTAATTTTACCGGTTATTCCTCTTAACCCACTCAACGTATGGCGCCATGTAGCGGTAATTGCGAAGTCAGGCGATTCGCACTTGCTAATCGATGGTCAGCCCTACGGCGAAACCAACACTGCCACCTTTAACTACATTACAGGTACCGATGAGCTATTCTACGGTTGCGGTTTTCAGAAAGGCCGCTACTTCAATGGCCAAATTGGAGATATTGGTATCTATTACCACGCCCGCACCCAAGCTGAAATCCACGACAGTATCTATCGTCACCACACGGAAAAACCAGAAATGATCGTCCGTGAAGTACCAGAAACAACGACTGAACTAGGTCTAAAAGGCGCACATGGTACATACATCTCTGCCCAACCCGATGGAAGCCTCACTTGTGACCGCAGCTGGCGACGCGCCTGGGAAATCTTCACCGTGGAAGAGCAAGACGGCAAAGTAGGATTCAAAAGCGCACACGGCAAGTACATATCAGCCCAACCAGATGGCTCCATCACTTGTGATCGAGATCGGCTACGCGGCTGGGAGCTTTTCACCAGAGAAGAACAGAATGGCCGGGTAGGCTTCAAAAGTGCACACGGCAAGTACATCTCCGCTCAACCAGATGGCACGATCACTTGTGATCGGGATTGGCTGCGCGGCTGGGAGTTGTTTACGGAGGAATAAACGAGTTCTAAAGTAACGTGAGGTTGGGCTCAGACAACTGCGTAAAGTGTTGTTAGTCAAAGCCCACCTCCCAGTAGAGGGTAGAAAGTATAGGGTATAAGGACGCCATATTGTCTTTCTACCTTCTACCTTCTTCTTTTTACAACGTGAGGTTATGATAATCAGTAACTTAGCAAGTAATTCAACCCCCAACCTCACGTTAAAGTAATGAAATCGTTATTGGGAGTATCGTTTGTTTTGAAGGTGGTACTCCCTAGTTACGCAGGATGATTGGTTTTGTAAAATTACTACCCCACCCATGCGTATTTAGTTCTGCGGAATTTTTGACTTTGATTTTTTATTCGTTCCATTTTTTCAAAGTAGAAACATAGGTTTTTCACTTAAAACCTACCTCGAATTTGGAGCATTTGTTTAGCACTTTGCTCTTGGCGCCTTCATTTTTGTCCATCGCAACAAAAACGAAGCAAAAAATGCTCGCCCCGCTGAAACTCCTTCCAGTCAAACAAAAGCGGGGCAGGCCCCCCGCCCAACATTACGTGTACAATATTACATGGGACGGTTATTTTTTCAAACTCAAAAATTCCGCGAAACCAATGTTAGGAAAACCACTTTGCCTTTAAGTCCTTATACCGCGTTCTTCCGATCGGAATACACTCTTCATTGTTAAGGCGAAGGCTGTATTTACTCCCAGGCTCAATCACAATTTCCCGAGCCTCATTCATAGACACCAGATAAGATTTGTGAATGCGTTCGTAGTGTTGAGGCAGTAGCTGCTGCAGGTGCTCCAGGGTTTTGTTGTGAATAGCAGTGCTCCCGTCTTTGAGGTGCAGTTCTGTGTACACGCCAGCCCCCTGAATGTAGAGCACTTCTTCTACGGGAACCAGGACTCGGCGACCCTTTTTGCGGATAGCCAAATAGCGCAAAGCGTTGCCCGTACCCTTTCGTTCGCGAAGGCGTTGACAGGCCTGCGCCAAGCGTTCTTCCGAAAATGGTTTGGGTACAAAATCTAACACACCGTATTCAAAGGCACGCAAAGCTTGATCCCGATAGGCTGAGATAATAATAGTGTGAAAAGACTCGGCTACCACCGCTTCTAATACCTCAAAACCGTCCTGTCCATTTAAATTGAGATCGAGGAAGAGTAAATCAATAGGGTGCTGCTGGACAAATTCCTGGCCCGCATCAAGGGAATCACAATGGTGCAGGGCGGTTATGGCGTCCCGTAGAATAGTCCTTAGGAGGCGTTCTATCCGGCGGGCAATTCGGGCTTCGTCTTCGATGATTAAAATATTCATGCGCGCTTTATTGGGGTTGTGGGAGATAGATCTAGACCGTCACCAAATCATAAATTCTGATAATCGTTTCCCAGCCCTCATCCGTGGGTCGGCTGATGAGTTCCCAGCGGTCTTGGTAGCTCTCCTGCAGACGTGATTTGATATAACGTGCGCCGGTGCCATCGCTACTTGCACCTTTCTGAACGAGCGTACCTGTATTTCGCTTTTCAGCTATGACACGTAGAATATACTCCCGCCCGTTGGGTAATGTTTTAGCATTCAGGCGAAAGATAATGCTCCCATCGGCTCCGGGTAGGCCGTGGGTAACACCGTTTTCTACAGCAGTGTGAATGATCGCCGGTGGAATGATATCGTTTACATCCACGGCTTCGTCTTCCCATACGTAGCGTACCTCTTTGCGGTAGCCCATTACCTTCAAATGGTTTTTGCACAAGCGAATTTCTTGCCCGATGGGTATTTGCTTGTAATCCGCTATTTCATTCAGCAGTTCAAATTCATCTGCTAGGGCATGAATAAAGGCCACTCCTTCCTTAGGTGATTCCTCTACCCAATCAATCAAGGACGTGAGCGTATTCATGATGAAATGCGGGCGAATATTCTTCTTGAGGAGTTCGTTTTTCAAGCGTTCTGACCTCACTAAAGAGGCCTCGTAGGCACGGCGCTCCGAACGGCGTTTCAAACTCATTACGTAGAGCATGGTAAGCGCCAATAAAATGAAGGCGAGAAAGACACTCACATCATAGGATGCCATGTAGGGGAAGTCGATATACGGCAAAAACTTAACCAGCATAAAGCCAATGACCAAACTGATCATCACCCAAATGGCACCTTCCCGCTTTTCGTAGATGGCATACCCAACAATGAGTGTCGAAAAAATGCCAATAAGGGTAGTGTATTCCCGAGCAATCCAATCAAAGCGTTCGTGGAAACGGTATTCCATGTAAAGCACCACTAGCAATAGAACACCTCCACCAATGGCTTTCCATTTAAAGTTGAAATGCACCATAAAAAACAGCGGTGTCAACAGAAACAAAAGAGCGTGGAGGTAACCAATAATCTCCAGCCTTAAGCGCTGAAAAGTATAGGGATACTGATAAAACAGTTTCAGATATTCCATCAGTAATAGGCTTAGAAAAGCCACGCATATTACACTGAAGATAAGGGTTGCATATTCCCTGGGCTGAGCGGCAAAAAGAAGTAAAAAGTAAATGGCCGTAATCAAGAATGCTCCCGCTAACAAGAACATGTATTTACTAATCTGTAATGGTCCGCGCGTAAGCTCGAAATATTCATCTATGAAAAAATAGGAGTGAAAACTAATTTTCTCGAAATCCTTAGCGCAACGCAGCGCAAGGACGTGCTCTCCATCTGCCAATAGTGTGTCTGGTATAGGGGTAAACCATTGATAATTCCCTGCTTCTTCGCGGTAGCCATCAATTCCCATTCGGCCATTGGTTCCCAAATAAACGCCATCCCAATACGCGTCATACGAGGCTGTGGCCACCACCTGCAAACCAAACTGCTTACGCTCTTCGTCCTCCGGCGGAAGCATGACTTTCATGCGGGACCAGAAGACTTCACCTTCCTCAAAATCATCGTAATAATCCCAATGACTATCATCGTAGGTAGGTGCTTTCCAACTAATGGAATCACCTGCTTGTACAAGACCCCAATCAAAGTTGTACCGCAGCCGGGAGGGCTCACAACTGCTGGTCATTATCACTATAGCGAACAGCAAAATCGAAAAGAGATGGTGGCGTTTCATACGTTCAAAGATACAGGCAATTGTGAGAGGCGCCTAGCTATTGACAAGCCCCACGAGCAGTTGACAAACTATTACTTGAGATAGCGAATTGGAGCAGCGATAATTGTGTCAAAGCTAATTCACTCACATTTATAATTACCCGACATGCGAGCTTTAATCACCACCTTGATCATCTGCCTTTGCAGCAGTTTTTTGCTAGCGCAAACCACCGATACCCCGAAAAAACAAGGCACTGTAAAAGGTAAAGTTTTGGACGAACTACAGCAGCCTGTTGCCTACGCTACGATTAGCGTTAGCGATGCCGAAGGCACACTCATCAGTGGTGGTATCACCGACGAGAAAGGAAAATTTTCACTCGATAAACTCCCGTTTGGCACCCTAGCTGTAGAAGTACAGTTTTTAGGGTACCAAACTTTTACTCAAAATGTACAGCTGAGCAACAAAGAGCGGACCATCAGTCTCAGCGGTATCCAACTGCAGCCCGCCCAAACGCAACTGGAGGAAGTAGTGGTCACTGCCGAGCACTCACAATATAGCTTACAGATGGACCGCAAGGTATTTCGAGTAGGTAAAGATGTGCTCGCGCAAGGAAGCAATGCCCTGGACATCCTGAATGAAGTTCCGCAGGTAGCCGTAGATCCGACAGGAAGTGTCACCTTGCGCGGTAATAGCCAGGTACAAATCCTGATCAACGGCCGCCGTACCGGCCTGACGATGAATAATGCCATCGACCAAATTGATGGTGAGAACATTGACCGGATTGAGGTCATCACCAACCCTTCGGCTAGCTTTGACGCCAATGGTTCAGCGGGAATCATCAACATTGTTTTGAAGAAAAATCAGGAGTACGGCTTCAAAGGCCAAGTAAGTACCACCCTTGGCACACCGGCAAACTATATTGTCCGCCCAAGCTTGTTGTATAAGAGTGAGCGACTCAACTTTTTTGCTAATTACCGCTGGCGCTATTCCGACTATAATGGCCTCTACATCACCGACCAGCGTAATCTGGATAATTCTGAAATCACCCGACTGACTAAAAACGAAGTAGAAGATCGGCACGATGATGGCCGTTCCTTCTACGTTGGTGGTGACTATTATTGGAAAGAGCGCAATAGTGTGACGCTGGCCTTTTACCGCGCCGATACGAAGGACACTGACTTTACTGCGCTGAACTACGACTGGGAAGGTGCCCAAAGCACAACGGCCCTGCTGCGGAACGGTAACTCCGTAGAGCGCCGCGACTACAACCAACTAGAAGCCAATTATACCCGGAGCTACGAAGAGCGCGGCCGCAAGTGGACCATAGATATGCAATACGATTTCTGGAACAGTAATAAAGACTGGCAGCTCAATACCTTTGGTGAGATCTTACCCGAAAATGTACCCGCCAACATTCGCACCAACAACCAATCTGGCAGCAGAGACTTTGTTGTCCAAACTGATTATTCATTGCCGGTAGGCGAAAACGGTAAGGTGCAGTTCGGCGGTAAATTGGAGAACCGCGTGGTCACCAATAACTATCTAGCCGAGTCTTTGGTAGATGAACAGTGGCTCACCTTCATGGATATTGATAACGATGTGGATTATCGAGAAGCCATCAGTGGTGGCTATGTAGAGTATGAGAACAAACTGGGCAAGCTGGACTACAAGGCCGGTATCCGGGCAGAATATACCAGCATTGAGATCAGTGATATAGAAAATGCCTTTACGCAGAATAAGTACTACCTGAACTGGTTCCCTTCTGCTTTCCTGTCTTATCCATTTAGTGAAAGCAGTAGTGTACAAGCCAGTTACTCCCGCCGGATCAACCGCCCTTTCTTGTGGGATCTGTATCCTTTCTTTGAGATTAGGGATATCAATGTATTGCAAATTGGCAACCCAGATTTAGACCCTACGTACACCAACGGATACGAGCTGACCTATGCACTACGCAAGGAGAAGTTTTCCTTCAATCCTGGCATTTATCATCGCCGTAGCGAACAGCCCTTCCAAACATTTCTGAGCCAGGAAAGTGCGGAACTCTTTGTGCTACAACCAGTCAATATTGAAGCCTTGATAGAGACCGGTATTGAGTTCAACGCAAGCTATCAACCCACCCGGGCTTTGCGTTTCACTGCTGATTTCAATTACTATCAATTTGAGGATATTGGCACCTTCAACGGTCAGGATCTTTCAGCTGATGGTACGACCTGGCGAGCGCGTGTATCTACTCAGGTGAGGTTACCCAAGGAGCTACGGGTACAGGCCTTCTACATGTATACTGCCCCCCGCAACGAGGCGCAGCTTAACTACCTCTCCTACTCGGACCTCACGTTGGCGGTGAGTAAAACGATACTAAAAGACCGTCTGGATATCAGCGCCCGCGCCTTCAATATCCTGGACAGCCGTATTCGGCAAACGATTGCCACTACTGACACCTACACCCTAGAGCAAAGTAGCCGCCGCTACGGAGCGCGGTACTGGATGACAATAGTTTACAAATTCAACCAAACCGAGCGGGATCGCATGCGCAGCGCGCAGCGGGGGAACCGATAGGTTGGGTGAAACGGTAGACGGTAGAGGGTAGAGGGATATCTGAAATGAGAACTACGAAATGAGGAAGTAAGAGGTGCTTTGGTACTTTTTACTTCCTAGCTTTTTTGCCTTAGCAGAATTACAGATATGCTACTTGATTTATGACCGGCAGCATCAACTCACTGTTACGCCCAGCAGCCGTAGCCGCAGCTCGGACTCTACGCAATGGCTCACTAATGGGCTCATTGCTGAGGTCATAGGTACCATAGTGCATCGGCACCATGCGTCGGGCACCCAGCTCTTGCCAGGCCTGAACTGCTTCTTCGGGGTTCATGTGAGCGCCTTGCATCATATAGGCGGGTGCGTAGGCACCAATGGCTAACATGGCCAGATCAATACCCGGAAAGCGCCGGCCAGTATCCGCAAATGGCCACTGATAGGCACTGTCGCCACCGAAGTAGTGGCGCTTTCCTTGGTACTCGAATAGGAAAGCCCCCCACAGTACCCGATTAAAATCAAAGAGTCCACGCCGGCTCCAGTGGCGAGTAGGCAGAAACGTGATCTGTGGTTCTGTTTCTGGGGTATCATAGCGCTGGTACCAGCCGGCAGTCTGTACGGGTGTATTCCCTATCCAGGAGCCAATAGTGCGTTCCATACCAAGCGCGGTCAGAATTTTAGCTTGCGGATTGACCTGAAGCAATTCCTTAATCGTCTTCTTATCACAATGGTCCCGGTGGTCATGGGAAATCAGGATGTAATCTATCCCCTTCAATTCCGAAACGGGATAGGGTGGAAAAACCATGCGCGGCACCATGGGCATACTATGCAATACTGGGTCTGTGATATAACGTACCCCGCCAAATTGGAAAACAAAAGTGGCATGGCCTAGCCAGACAAAAAAATCACGCTCCTTTTCTTCGAACCACTCGGTGCTACGGCGCACCTTTGGCAACCACCGATCATTCTTCTTCTCTTTCGCCTGCGGATTACGCGAGGTGACCATCTTGAAAACGGTGCTCCATTCAGGAAAGAAGGGATCTTGGAGGTATTGAAAAACGCCGTCTTTGATGGGGTTACCGGGCCAGTCGTCACGTACAAAGGGGAGGTCAGGATTAAACAAGTACTGCATTCGGGAAAGCGTGCTGATCAAGGATTAATAATAAGCCTGACTAAGAAATACCTACGGGAGAGGAAAGGTTTAATGGAGGCAAGTCAATTCTGTTTTTATTTTTTTGTTTATTTATATTGTAAAATAAACAAAATTAAGTATATTGCAATTGAGTATCGAGAAAAGCCGCTCAATCAGTGACTCTTTTCCTTCGCCTATGCGCGCTCACGGGCGATTAAATTCGATGGCTAATATTCCTGGTTTTTCTACTCGCAATAGGATTATGTTGGCTTCTGGAGTGAATTACCACCCCAGGAGGTGTGAATCCCATGCTGCTTTCAAAGGATTGGAGGTGGTCATGTTCCGGACCAGGAGAGGGTGGGCCCCGCCGCAGGCGGTCTATCCCAACACCACCCCCTCGCTACCCCAACCAAATTCTCCTCTACTCTATAAAAAACGAACTCGTATTCGTCACCGTAAACACCCCGAATCCTCCCTCTAAATTACTATGCACCGTCACCGGTTCGGCAAATGGATTATCGATGGCGTTGTTGTATTGCTCCAGGGAGCGCGCATAGAGCCAGGTGTCTTCGGTCAGCTGATGAACAATCACCTCTAAAGTACTCTCCTCATTATCCAAAGAGAAGTAGGTGTAGGTACGCAGCTGGTACTCCTCATTTGAAAATCCTTCGTCGGTGAAGACCAAGCCATAGCGGCCGCTGTAAGAGAGCAATGGATCGTTAGAATCCAGATTGATCCTACCACGAGACACCTGCACGGTATCACCTTCAGCGTTGGTAGAGACCAAGATCTGCCAGAGGGTCAAGCCATAGTAGTTGGTCTCGCCAGGATTGGCGTCCTTTACATCTACAATGATTTCATCTACCCGAAAGCCTTCCGAATCGATCGTTCCCTCTGCTTCGTAAGTCGCATTTTCAATAATGGGTTTAGAAGGCATCACTTGCTCAACAGCAACCGGATTAAAACCCGGTATAGCTGCCTCTAACCGCCAGGTTTCACCGGGTGTTGCAGGAAAGGGCTCAGTGCCAAAATACTCGTACCGCAGCACATCATTAGAGTAGTCAAAGTCTGCATAAAGGGTACCATTGCGATACAGTTTCAAATCTGCATCTTCTGGTATTTCGTAGGTACTTTCTGGATCGAGAATACTTTTACTATTAGAAACCAGCGCACTCAATTGCCGTTCCTGTTCGGCCTCTACTTGCAGCAAGACCACTGGCAATGGATCATGATCTGGAATTTCAATGGTCACCACCTGTGAAAAGGATCCATCTCCACAGCTGGAAAAAGTAAGAATGGCGAAAGCAGATAATAGAAAGATATATTTTAACTTAGGCATGATATTCAGTTTGAGGGCAATTAAAATTTGAACTGGTAGGATACCGAAGGAATAATCGGCAGAATGCTAATCTCCTTAAACACCCGCCGCTCGTCGACAATATTTCCTTGCGAATCCCGAACCGGTTCCGAATCAGCAATCACATAGTACGGGTTACGGTGGTAATAGGCATTGTAAAGGCCAACCACCCACTTGCGCTCCCACTTCGGCTTCTTTTTACGAAACTCTATGCTCAAATCCAGGCGGTGATAGTTACTCATGCGGAAGGCGTTCTTTTCTCCCCCTGTTTCGATCTCTCCAAAGAAAGGCTGCCCACCATTAAAGCCTGGATAAGCAGCTGTCGGATAGGTAATGGTATTCAGAGTAATGGCATTACCCGTGCCGTACACCCAGGCCGCAGAAAGACCAATCTTTTCCGAAAAATCGTGGTTCACTACTATTGAGATATCGTGTCGGCGGTCATAGCGGAAGGGGAAGCGTCGTCCACTGTTGATTTCTGCAAACTCTCGATTGTTCCAGCTCAGGGTATAGCCAATCCAACCGGTGGTACGTCCCCTCTTCTTTTGAAAAAAAAGCTCCAATCCGTAGGAGTCACCATCTCCCTGTGTCACCTTGCTTTGCCAGTCGTTTTCTAAGCCAAAGAGAAAACTAGCGCCTTCTTTGAAGGAGATCACATTATCCATTTCTTTGTAGTACACCTCGGCACTCAATTCGTATTCATCGGCTATGGTCTTGGCCGCCCCAAGTGCTACCTGCCAGCTTTCTTGTGGTTTAATCTGAGCAGTACTGGGCACCCAAAGGTCGGTAGGCAAGGTCAAGGCTTCGCTGGTTAATAAATTGATGAACTGCGTCATAGTGCTGAAGCCTGCCTTTAGGGCGATATCGTTGTTCAGCAGGTATCGCAATCCCAAACGCGGTTGCAAGGAGGTGTAGAATTCATCCTCTACCGCAAAGGCTGATGCATGAATCCCCGCATTAATCTTCAGCGGGCCAATCGAAAAATCATCTTCCGCGTAGAGGAAAAATTCATTGCTGTAGCTGTTTTGTGAACCCAGTAGCGTATCCAGACTAAAGTCTTCACCGTCCGAAAGCTCAAAGTTCAATGCTCCAGGACGATAGGTGTGGTTGGTCCATCCTGCACCGAAGCGTACGTAGTGCTTGGGGTTAGGAATGAAATCAAAATCAATCTTCCCACCCACGTCTTCAATACCGGAAACATAGAGGGCAGAGAATTTTTCATCCGGCCCATCCTCATTAAAATTCTCACTTCCTGCGCCAATATCAATCTCGTACTTGCTGTAGGTAAGGGTGGTATTGGCAAAGAGCTTAGGGCTAATCTGCCAGTTCCAGCGCAAGGCGGAAATTAGGTTTCCCCAATCAATTCCCCCTTCAAAAGCACCAAACTCATCTTCGTAGCGATTAGTGAACACGTCCGCACCGGTATATGCACTCAGGAATATCCGATGCTGATCGTTGACCTTATGCTGTAGTTTAGCATTTAGATCATAGAAGTACAGACCTACGTCAATACTTTCTTCCGGTGGGGTACTTGCCTTGATGATGGGTTTGAAGATAAGGTCCGCATATGTCCGGCGGCCTGAAATCAGGAAGCTGGTCTTGCCTTTTTGAATGGGCCCTTGCAGCGTCAGCTTGGAAGAAATCAAGCCAATGGAGCCTTCGCCGTGCCACTCTTGCATGTTGCCTTCCTTCATATTGATTTCCAAAACACTGGAAAGGCGACCACCATAACGAGCCGGAAAGCCCCCTTTGGTAAGGGTGACATTCTTAATAGCGTCGGCATTAAATACCGAAAAGATGCCCAGCAGGTGACTGACATTGTATACGGGCACCCCATCTAGTAATACCAGGTTTTGGTCAGGACTTCCACCCCGCACGTAAAGACCATTTTGCCCCTCTCCACCGGATTGAACACCGGGTAAGAGCTGTAAGGCCTTGAGTACATCTACCTCGCCCAGCAGGGCGGGAATTCGTTTGATCTGTTCTACCGGAACTTCCACCCGGCTCATTTGCGTTTGCTGTTCGATACGTTCACTCCGTTCAGCAGTCACCTCTACGGTGGCTAGCTCTACGTAGGGAGATAGGGTAACATTAAGGGTTCGGTTTTCCGTAAGGAGAAAAGATTCGGAATGGGTCTGATAACCAATGTAGCTAAAAGATAGCTCTACCGAATCCGCCGGGAGTGTTAGACTAAAAAAACCGTAGGTATTGGTCACTGCCCCTGCTCCAGAGCGGGCATCAAAAACATTAGCGGCGATCAGCTTTTCACCCGTAGATCCGTCTTCCAGATAACCACTGATGGTGAATTGTTGAGCCCAAATACTGAACGGTAGGAGTAGCGCGAGTAATGAGGAGTAGTGCTTTTGCATAAACGAGAGTTAAACCATGCGGAATACATATTAAACGATAATGTCAGGGTTTACCCTAATTGATCGTTTAGCGTACAGGTGATTGCTCCGCTGGTAAGTTGGTTTTGGGAATTTTCCCAGTTTTATCGACCTTGGACAAGTCCAGTCACTAGTTTCAAAGACGAGAGCTAGGGATTGGGCGTTTGCTTTAACACTAATTTTAACGCAATGATAACAAGCTTCTCCAGATTCTCTTTTCTCGCTCTATTCTTCCTATGCCTAAATTGGAGCTGCCAATCATCTACCGCATCCAGTGACGGTTTCCAGGATATTACGACTAGCGAATTTGCTCAAAAGATGACCGAAGAAGGCGTCGTCATCTTGGATGTTCGCACTCCTGAGGAAACTGCCGACGGTATAATAGACGGTGCGCAAGAGCTAGATTTTCGAGCGGATGACTTCCGCGAAAAATTATCTAATTTGGATAAGGACGCTAAGTATCTAGTCTATTGCAGAAGTGGTGGCCGTAGTGCCTCTGCCTGTAGCATGATGAAGGAAATGGGTTTTGAGAATGTCTCCAATCTGGTAGGTGGCTACCAGCGTTGGACGGCGGAGCACTAGTGGAAATTAGAGGTTAAATGGTAGAGGGTAGAGGGATATTAAGTCTTCTGCCTTCTCTAGAAGTAATGCCAATTGCTAGTCTTAGCCAACTAAGTTAATCGCAACAAAAGCAACAACATGAGTACTCCCTTTTCCGCTCTAGAGCGACAGCGCGATATATACTTGCAAGGCTTAAGTGGTCAGCGGCAGCCGGTGCCAACGGACCCAGCAACACTGGAAGTGGCGGCAAAAGCACGCATGAGTGATGAGGCATTCGCCTACGTAGCCGGTGGTGCCGGTGTGGAGCTTACCGTACAACGCAACCGCAGTGCCTTTGGCAACTGGCATATTCAACCACGCATGCTACGCGATGTAAGCCAGAGTGACACTAGCGTAACGCTACTCAACCGCCGCTTACCAGCGCCTATCTTGCTTTCCCCGGTAGGAGTCCTGGACCTCTGTCATAGGGATGCCGATTTAGCCGTAGGGCGAGCCGCTGCAAAGCTCGGAGTACCATTTATTTTCAGCAATCAGGCCAGTGTACCAATGGAGCAGGTCAGTCAGGCTATGGGAACAGGCCCCCGTTGGTTTCAGCTGTACTGGAGTAAATCTTACGAACTGGTAGCTAGTTTGGTACAACGTGCCGAAGCCAGTGGGTGCGAAGCTATTGTTGTCACCCTGGATACCACTATGCTAGGTTGGCGGCTACGCGATCTGGATCAGGCTTACCTACCGTTCTTAAGAGGCAAGGGTATCGCTCAATACACCAGCGATCCCATCTTCCAAGCCATGCTGGATGAACCAGAGAAAGAAGGCTTGGTCACCCCTAAACGCAGAATTACGGGCCAGACCTTAAAAGCGATCTTCCAGCTCATGCAAAATTATCCCGGGCCTTTTCTGCAAAACCTTCGCTCTGGTCGGCCATTACGGGCCGTGCGGCAATTCATCAACCTCTACACTAAACCTTCCCTCAATTGGGATGATCTCCCCTTCCTACGTGAGCACACCTCACTGCCCATCATTCTGAAAGGCATTCACCACCCCGAAGATGCCCAACGTGCCATCGATGCAGGGGTAGATGGCCTTATTATCAGTAACCACGGTGGCCGACAAGTAGACGGAGCAGTGAGCACTATTGAAATGCTCCCCAGCATTAAGAAAGTGGTGGGTGATCAGATGCCCCTGCTGCTGGATAGTGGTGTTAGGACAGGAGCCGACGTTTTTAAAGCCCTGGCCTTGGGTGCAAATGCCGTTTGTATTGGCCGACCTTATGCCTATGGTTTGGCCCTGGCTGGTGAAGCCGGCGTAGCTACCGTATTGCAAAACCTCTGGGCTGATTTTGAGTTGACCATGCGCCTCAGTGGTTGCGTAAGCGCCGAGGATATAAACGCGGATTGGCTTAGAGAAGCCTGAGTGGACTAAGCGTATTGTTACTTCTTGCCAACTACCCGTTATGATTAATGAAAATGTAGTGGCAATAAGACGTCCATTGAATCCTCACACAGCGCTCATCATAGCTATGGAAACAGTTATCTCAAACCGCCGGTGGTTTCGCGTTTATCTCATTATCCGTTCCAGTGTATTACTCCTGGCAGTGCTTTGGTTGGTAGCTCAATTGGCGTGGTCTGGTGAGAGCTTTTATGTTCAACTACTGAAAGGTGTTGCCATTCCCTTACTCATGGTGGTTTTGCTTTTTGATGCTGTGCAGCAACCCGGGTTATTTGAGGTCTTACAAAACCAAAAGCAAATAGCCATCCGCTTGTCCCAACCGGATACCCGCTACTTCATTTGGCACCGTGAAAGTGCTGTTCGGACCTTTGAGCTGCAGCCCGGAGACGAAATTGAGCTTTTTGGAGAATACCAAGCGCTACCCTGGAACCGTAAAGTGCAACTGGTGATTCGCCAGCAAGGGGGTCAGCAGTTCATCTCCAACAAGATCGATGTGAGCTGGGCCCGGCAAAGCGATCTCAAGCGGCTATTGGCCTTAACAAAGGAGACACAACGCTAAGGTTAGATCCATTCATCTTGCCACTCTAAATCCAAGGGTTGGTAATTGATATATTGAACCAAGCGCGGCTGCTGGGAGGTATTAGGACTGCTACCGTGTGGTAAACACTGGTTCCAAATAATCAAATCTCCCGCCTCAGCAGTTATGGGCCGACGTTCAAACTCGGACAGTAAATTTAGGTCCCTTGGATTGGCACCAGCTGGCAGACCATCCAACCAGGCATCAAGGTGGTTATGAAAGCCCGGGATCACCGTAAACGCCCCCTGATTACTAGCAGTATCCGTTAAATACACCAGCCCCTGGGTAGCAAAAGGAATGGGGCGTTTCAAACTCATATCCCAGTGCAGATGAGGACCTTGGAAAGGATAGAATGAAGTTTCCGGTGGATTGAAACTAACCCGGTCGTTGCTCACCAGCAAATCTGTGCGTTGCCACAACTGCTCAAAGGCTAGGCGAATCCGTTTCGATAAACGATTCTTCACTAGCAATGGTGTATTGAAGAGTTGGATCATAATCCCCTGCCGCCTGGCCACGGCCTTATACCAGGTGTCCGCTTCTTCAGGATTTGCTTCTAAGGTCTCATAAATCAAAGCGGCAGTTGCGGCGCAGTCTTCCTTTGGGATAGCATTTTTAAGAATGAGATAGCCATCTTCATTCCACTGGTCCAGGTGAGCCTGTGTCAATACTTGTTCTGAGGGTAAGTACTCACCCTGCACTTGCTGCTCAATAATGGAATTGAAATGATCGATCATAGCCTGTGATACCTGCCCTTCCTGCAGTATCCAGTCTTCAAAGGCTGCAAAAGCGGGAGACTGTGCTTTTAGATACCTGATGGTAGGTTCCAGGCCAATACCCAGGGTATTGAAAACAGCATTGATGTATTTCCATTCTAGCGTACTGGCGGGTGCATTCCTATTACCCAGGCTTTGGTAATGCTGCCAGATTTCTTTGAGAAAGTAAATATTGATCCGCCCACTAGGTGGTTCAAATAGGGTTGTTGTGTCTTGCTCCGCCATGGATCAAGTTCAATTTGGGTTGCTTAATGAATATGGTTTGGAAAAGATACGATCTTGTTTTGAATCATGGGAAAGAAGGAAATTCACATGATTCAGGACCTACCTGGACTATTTGGAACTAAACACAAAAGGAAGCGGTTTTTTCGTTAAACTTCAAAGTGTAAACTACCCCCTGATGACCTCTCTTCACCAAATTCCGTTTTGGAAGCATATTCAGAACAGTGAAAACATTTTACTTGCCGGTGCAGGTGGTGGGTTTGACATTTATTCTGGTATTCCTATCTACCAAAGTTTGTTAGCTGCTGGGAAACAGGTAGTCTTGGCAAACTACTCTTTTACCTGGCTAGCGGAGACTAGTGCCAAGGAAGTATTCCCACATTGCTATGAGGTCCGTATGAGTGATGTGGACCGCTCGGGCAGAAACTACTTTCCCGAAAAGCATCTATGTGCTTTCTTTGCTACACGAGGTAAAAACCTTACGGTTTACGGCTTCCAGCGGCTTGGTGTCAGGCCTATTCTCAACGCCTACAAGCATATTATTAAGCAGCACAACATTGATACCATCATCCTGATCGACGGTGGTACCGATAGCCTTATGTTTGGCGACGAGGAAGGTCTGGGCACTCCAGTGGAAGACATTTGTTCGATGGCGGCTGCTTACCGTACAGGTGTGAAAAAGCAGTTTCTCCTGAGCATTGGTTTTGGTATAGACCACTACCACGGCGTATCACATTATCGCTTTTTAGAAAATCTAGCGGAGCTGATTAAGGATGGTGGCTATCTGGGGGCTATTCATCTGTTACCTGAAATGGAAGAGGCTAAAGTTTTCATGGAGCTGGTGGCTTACGCCAACAAGCACATGCCGGCTCGCCCCAGCATAGTAGCCAACTCAATTGCCAGTGCCATTGATGGACGTTATGGTGATTATCACCGCACAACACGTACCCTCGGTAGCGAATTATGGATTAATCCGCTAATGCACATTTACTGGGCGTTTGATCTGCGAAAAGTGATCCAAAAAGTGAAGTACTATGAGTACATCAAGAACTCCCAAACTGTAGCAGAAATTAGTGCCGGTATTTTGACCTACCAGCGGCAACTAAAAGTAGTGCGAGAGAAACGGAGACTCCCAATTTAAACTTAATGATCTCCGTAAGTCTTCTCCCCCGCCAAAATGGCCACCGGCATATTATTCTCTATTCGCGGTAGCAAGCAGGTCGCAAAATCAGTGAAGGCACAAGGTGGATTGTAGGCTTTATTGAAATCGATAATAGTGCGGCCATCTTCATCGGGGCGCGGGCAGTAAAGGTAGCGTCCGCCACCGTAGGTGGTCTCACCCGTTGTCTTATCCGCGAAAATGAGGAACAGATCATCCGGGCCGCCATCTAAGGCTATAAGTTCCTGGAGTTGGTCATTGATGGTGAAGCGGAGTTTACCTTCTACGGGTACGTAGTATTCCATATCCAGCACATTGCGCATCAATACTGAATCTGCGCCATCAACCGCCTCCCACTCACCAAATACCCGATAGCTGGGATCGATAGCAAATTGCTCAATCGGGCGCAGTCTTATCCGCGCGGGTAGCAGGGTATCACGAACACGTACACCGTAGCGGCCACCGCGTTCCAAAAGCTGCCAACGTTGGCTGCTGTAGGCCATCGCACAATCATCATCACTGCGGGCCTCAACGCCACTGCCTTCCATGATCTCACATTCCACATCGCCATTATCTAGCGTGTAGGTAGCTGCCAAAGCCGGGGCATCTGCAGTGAGCTTAATTCGAGCTTCCGCGGAAGTGCCACATTCGTTCACTCCTTCTTTTAACCAGTAGAGGCCCGTAAGGCTCAACCAGCCGGTAGGAGCAGTCAAATTAGCAAGCCGGCGACCCCGCCAGGCTTCAATATCTGCCTCATAAGTTATGGGAACGGATGGGACTTGGGTTTTGCATGACAAAACCGTGAATAGGCTCAGTAGACCTAAGCAGCAAAGCATTCGCATATCCGAAGTATTAAGAGAAGGTCTCCGTTATTCCTTTAGCAATAACGGGGACCAAAAAGGTTAGCAAGCGTCTACCTCTTCCGGACGGATAAGGCGGAAGGCAAAGTCGAGCAGCAGTTCTTCTACCTGACTTAAATCTCCATTAATGACTTGTACATCCGTCAAACGGGGCAAGTGTTCGGCAAAATAGGTTTGGTCTTTTGCCATTTCCATCAATGTACTAGCCAGCGCGCGCGGGTACGGGAATTGAGGATTAATTTCGGCGATAAAGGAACCGATTTTAGCGGCCAAAGACTTGTAAGTCGCAAAGAATCCTTCTTGGTTTTCCTTATCCACTTCCTTGCTGTGGTACCCTTTCACACCTTCCACCACTACTACTTTGTGCAGCACATCTTCATCCACAAACTCGATCGTGGCATTACGCTTAGCAGTATTTACGATAGTAGCTACCGCAATACGTAACTTCTGGCAGGGGTCTTCAATATTATTCGTATTGAAATCCAGCTGGAATTTAGTCCACTCCCAGTACCAGCACAGAAGATAAACTAGCAAAAGGTGCTTATTCTCGAAGTAACGATAGACCGAAGCCTCCGTAGATTCGATACGCTCTGCTAGCTTCTTGAAGTTAAATTGCTCGAAGCCGATCTCGTCGATCAGCAGGATGCTATGACGAATGATTTTACGCCCTAACTTGGTATCCTGCGGATCACGCAGATACAACTTCTCATTTAGTTGCATTTGAATCCGAATCGCCATACCGTAGACTTTTTTGCCGAACTAAATTATAGCTCCTCTATTCACAAAGATAGTATTCCTTTGAACTATATAAAGTATTAAAGGAATCCACTTGTTCAAGGAAGTCTATATTTCGTCTACTTCTTCATTGATCCGGACATTATTACTCAATTGATCATCATCTGGTGTGAAGTCTGATCATACCATCACGAAACCCGCCTCCAGGAGATATGTACAAAGCAGCTATGGTATATCTTCCTCCGCTTTTTGCCGCAAGTACCACTCTACTAGCAACAAATTGGGAATCCAACCCAACCAAGCCACTAAACGATAGGTATCCATTGGCGGCGGTGCCCAAAGAAAGACGATTAGCCACTTCCAAGCCCGTAGCGTAATAGCGGATAAAGTAAGGGCGAAGCTTCGTAGCATGAAAGACCGATGAGCCGCCAGATCACCTGCCATGATTTTGCGCCAAGCCAGAAAAGTAAACACCCACCACAGTACCGCTAGCACGCTAAACGCCAATTGCGAACTCCAACCACCATTAGCTTTGATTGCTAATAGAAATCCCGCCGGCCCAGATAAACAGATGATGATGATCACGTACAGGCGTCCTACGAGGCGATGCACAGCAGGATACTTCTGAATCACGCTCTTACTAAACTGTGTAAAACCAGCAAGTAAGACGAAAATACTGGTCAATACGTGCACATAGAACGCAGCTTTCCACCAGCCCAAGGAAATCACCGAGCGCTTAATGCGCAAGAAGGCGACATGGTCATCAAAGGCCAGGTAAGGTAAGCTGAGTAGCAACATACGCCAACTAAAATACAGCAGCAAGAGCAAGGCCAAGACCGACCAAGCAGAATGAAATAAGCTTTTTGAATGCCGAGCCACAATAGTGGTATTTCTTTACTTTTGTAGAGAGGACGTAATGTACATGCCTCTGCACCAAAATAAGTGATAAATGTTACACAAAACCTTATTGACGCTCTTCTTGACTATTCTGCTTTGCGCCTGTGGAAATGATACTGCCAGCACCACGGCGGAAAACGAAGTGACTGCCACCACGGAAGCTGAGCCTTCCCCGGAAACAAATACTCCCGCCAAAGAACGCCCGAGTAATTCCGCTTCCGCTCACTTCGCCAGTGATGTCCGGACCATCGGCCCAGCAATGACGCCTGGTCAAAAGGATATGCTTAATCAACTGAGTCAATTGGGCCAGACCGCAACAGAGAACAAACTACTTGGATACTATACCGGTGATTTTGGTCCAAACAGAATCACCCTCATCCTCACCGAATTAATTGGTACCAAATTGGGTGGCTACAGCGTTTGTGCGGGTAATTATCGCCCCCTGTACGGTGATATTCTCGTACAAGAAGGTGGAACCTACGAGGTAAAAATAGCCGAACCAGGAGGTGACCCCTATGATGGAACTTTTACCTTCAATGTCTCTACCGCCGATGGTAAACTACAAGGTAAGTGGGAACCGTTCCGTAAAGCTGGCAATACTCCCAGATCTTACCAGCTAACCGCTAAAGATTTCACTTATCGTGACGACGTCGGTTTATGGCCAGAAGCCTCGCAACGCCTACTTACGGAAGAAGAAGTTTGGAACCACACCTCGGATGACTTACGACTGATGCGTAATGAGATTTATGCCCGCCACGGCTACTCCTTCAAGATTAAAGACATGCGTTATCATTTTGAGGCACAGGATTGGTACATGCCCATTACCACCGATATTCGTGAAACCTTAACCGATATTGAAGCAGAGAACATTGCCCTTATTTACCAGTATGAAACCTACTATGAGGAATACTATGATGATTTTGGGAGATAGGGGGTAGAGTGAAAGTGGAAGTGGAGATTGGGCAAGGATTAGAATTAGGGTAAGAATTAGAATTAAAATGGGGAAGCCTATCAAATTAATCTTCAAGCCAAACTTTCACTTTTACTCATTCGTCCAACGAAGCTTGGCGTGATCGGACTAATTTTACTTTAACCAGAACTCCACCTATATTATGACCGAATTTGACTACATCAAGGAGCGCTTAGACGATCAGATTAACTGGTACGGTGCTAAGAGTGGCACCAATCAGAAAAACTATAAACGACTAGAGCTACTTCGCTTGGCGCTAGCGGTATCTATTCCCGTACTCACCCTGCTCATTGAGTGGGAGCCAATGAAATATATTATTGCTGCGGTCGGTGCACTAATTGCCTTTCTGGAAGGTATCAATAAGGTCTATAACTACAAGGAACTTTGGACGAAATACCGGATAACCGCAGAAGCACTCAAGCGCGAAAAGTTGTTATATGTCACAGCTACCTCGCCTTACACTGGTGATGAATCACTTCAGTTACTGATCGAGCGTAGTGAGCGCCTGATGGGAGCAGAGAATAATAGCTGGATCAGTATTTTCAATGAGAGTAAGAAGGGACAGAACGCATAAATGGCACTGCGAAGTCTGGTCTTGCCAAGCTAGTATTTTCAATAAACTTGTGTACAAGTAACAAGCTCTAAGCTGGACTTTCGGCATTTTACAGCATATGATCAGTACATGTGACGCCCTACTTTTCCATTGCTGAAAAGTAGCAAA
>JBCBEC010000068.1:0-36437 GCA_038528965.1 Bacteroidota bacterium
CCAAAGGGATAATAATGCTGTTCCTGCGTAATTTCATTGGTCGGATCATAGATATCACCAACTGTGATAGCACCATCCCCATCTGGCAATAGCCGGATCATAATACCTTGCCCCATAATCATACAGCCCCGTCGCTTCATCCAGTTCCTTACCATTATACCGATACTGATCCTCCGGCGCCACGGTAGCAAACCAGGCTCCGGTATGCGTCAAACCAAACGGATAATAGTGCTGTTCCTGCGTAATTTCATTGGTCGGATCATAGATATCACCAACGGTAATAGCACCATCTCCATCCAGATCACTAAAGCCCAGGCGTACATTGCCCAGATGATCGGTATGGTAGTACTCTACTCGGCTACCACTGGGTGCACCGGAAGCCGCATCATAGCTGTAAGCAACCCGGCCATCCGCACTAGCGTTGATATTGGCAATGCGAGAGGCGGCGGTGCCTTCGCCCGAAAACTCTACACCATTGGCGTACACGCGGGTTTCGGTATAAGTCGTACCAGTGGGCTGGTTAAACTCATCCAGTACATCCACCGTGTTGGTCTTCTTCCACTTGCGGCCTGCGGCATCGTATACGGTTGTCAAAATATCGGTGCTGCCTTTGCTAACACGCTCTGGTAAATTAAGGTGATTGTAGGTAATATCCAATAGCTTATGCGGATCATAGGTCATATTACCATTGAAATCATACTGATATTGTAGTGTCCCATGACTGGGGTCTGGCTGGCGGGGCTTAAAGCCATATTCAATCAGATTGGCTGGAGCTTCATCCAAGACCGATACCAATTGGTTGCCTGCCGGGCCTCCATAGGTCAGCGTCATTTTATCGATCTGACCTTCTGGGCCACAGCTGTAGCCTACACCGTTCCGCCATATAGACGTTAGATTACCAGCTCCGTCAAAGCTATAATTCGTGTTGTAGCGGTTATTGGCGTCGCTCACGAGCGTTCTGGAGGCTACTTCCAGTCCTTGTGGAGTGGTGGTCACTTGATCCAGGAAGTATTCTTCGGAATAGCCCGATCCGGTTACGCGGTCTATTTCATCGTAACCATAATCATAGATGGAAGTAGCTCTATTACTTACTTTCCACTTGATCTGCTCAATATTGCCATTTTCCTGATGCGCAAATTGCATCGCAAAAATAGCCTCTTCAATACGTACCTCTATCTCAATTCCATCTTCCTCCAAGGGGAAGGTGCTTAGAACCTGATAGTTGCCGGTGATCAAACTAGTTAGGTCATTCAACACGTAGGTGATATCGCCATTACAAAGCTGTACCACAGCAATAGTAATTGGATAGCTAATGGTTCCTGCGGCAAATTGCGCTAGCGTTTTATCGCAAACTTCATCGAGAGACTCCTCTTGTGCTGCTTGCGTTGCAGCATCGCAGCCCAAGGGCGCCGGAGGGCAAGATGGACCACTACCGGGCTGGTTCACATCTGGTTCTACTTCCCCCAGGTATATATCAGTAGCACGTTGACTAAGCAGTCCGGCCAGGTCGGTTACCATCCCTTGGCCAGCCGTTGTGGTGAGTTTAAAACCTTGTTGAGCAGAATTAACGTTGATAATTTTATCCACCCGGTAGTCGGTGGTAATTCCCTGAAGTTCTTGTTCTAGTAACCACAAGCGCCGATTATCCTCAGTAATTACTTCGTATAGCTTGGTTGGGAAATTGATGGCCGCAGGGTTACTGGACTGAATAGCCCCTTCGAAAGCTGCTGCTCCCGGCGGTGGTGTGCTTCCTCCGGTGGGATAAACACCGATAGGGCCACAATTATTAATAAGTTCTACATCCACGGTGGCTGGCTTGCGAACCAGAAAGGTGAACGATTCGGTTATTTCATCCTTAAATGGATTATAGCAATGGAGACTGTACTCAAGTGTGATGTCACCTAAGGCAAAGTTATCCGAGCCCAATACTTCAAATTCTAAACGCTCAGCTCTTGTCACACCAAGCGGGCTTGCTATTCCTTCTCCACCTGTATTACCCCAAATGACATTGATGTTTACCTCATCATAATCATAGCCATTTGCATCCAGCCAGTTTTCTAGATCTGCTTCGAGCCGCTGTGCTTCATCAATGATATTAATCTCCCCCAAACACATGTAGAGCATATCGTATGCACTAATAATGTTATAGTCATAATTGAGTGGAATAACGTTACCTTCTGCATCCTCAATCGCTCGCACTTTCCAGCCATAAGGATAACAAACGACCTCGTCTCCCTTTCCACATTGTTCTCTGGAAGTACTCCAGAATGTGAAGGCAGAATCAGACTCTACCCAAAAGAGGTTGTTGTTGAGAATGAGATTATTGTACCTGCTATCATAGGATTCAGAGATACAGTCTTCTGGTTCTTCTGGTGGGCATAGGTCCGCATCAGGTACTGTCACATCATAACCGGAGCAGAGTAGATCAAAAAACTCGGCGGGAGGTACTTTGCGGCGCACCACGTAAGTATCGTCTTCTCCTGTAAGTGGTTGGCAGGGGTCAGCTATGACGTTTCCGTTTACCTCGTCTTCGGTGAACACCTCGGGGCGCAGGATATTGATATCTGTCAGCCAGCCACGTACGTTATATTCATAGTCTTGTCGGGAGAGTCCTCCATCGTACAGTTTATAGACCATTTGGTCTTGATCATTGTACTTCATCTCGGTGTTTACGCCGGCGGCATTTTCCAATACTACCCGACCAAAATCATCATAATTGAATTGATGATTATAGTTTGCTCCATTGGCTATGCCATTGATGATGTTCTCTGTATTCAGTAGCCAATCGGCCTGATTTAGGGTGTAGATTTGGCGTGCACGGAACACATCACCATCGATAGTCACTTTGTCTTTTTGCCGTTCTACCCGGCCAAAATCATCAATCCGGTATTCGGTTTCTGTTTGGCCACTGGCCCCAAGCATTTTTGCCCAGGAGGCACTCAACTTACCTCGGTAAATCGGATTATTAATTTCATCTACTCCAGCACCATCGTACTGATTCGCGATCATCCTTTCACCGGAGGTGTTACAATTACAAGTCGTAGTGGCATCCTCTTCCAGATACATAATGGTATCACGCTGGTACGCATCGTACTGCCAGCTAAGTCTATTACCGTTGGCATCAATGGACGAGCACAACAAATCGGTGGCATCATCGTAACAATAAGTCATCAGTCCAGCATCTGGAACTGCTTTGGATTCCAGGCGATTACGATCATCATATGTATAGGCATAGGAACCTGCTGGCGAGCTAATGGAAATTAAGCGTCCAACAGCGTCATAGGCCTGATCGGTGATGTTACCAATAGCATCTTCCATCTTACTCTCGCGGCCGAGGATGTCGGTATAGTTCTTTGTGGGGTAGCCCCGTTCGTTCAGACGTGTGGTCACCCACTCATTATTTTCAGCACTGTAGGTAAACTGTACACTGTTTCCGTCAGGGTAGGTTTCTTGGGTTAGGCGGTTTAAGGGGGAGCCATCATAAGTGTAGCGGGTAAATGAACCTGGGAGATACGTACTGGCGCTCATTCTTCCCACCGCATCATATTGGTTTTCTTGTTTGGTTACCCCGTTCACTACCGTTTTCGTTGGACGTCCAAGTCCATCAAAATGACTTTGAATGGTTTGAGTGGGAGCATCCGCATAAGTCGTTTCATTGGTGATGATGTTGGGGCCACCCATGTCGTAGGTAGTGGTAGTGAGGACATTAAAACCGCTTCCGGAATTAGCGTCGGGTCTTGCTTTAATCTGATACAAACGGCCATGCGTATCGTAAGTATACTCTACCGGCTGATCATCAATCGCTATACTGCGTTCTAACTGCCGAAAATCATTGTACTGGTACTCTTCTTCCCAATCCAGGTAGGATTTGCTTTCGAGCAGACCTTGGGGGGCAGGACTGGGTTTCCAGGTGTAGGTTTCGGGTGCTGTATAGCCAAAACGACTAATTGATGCGGGATAGCCATTCACGGCAAACCCTTGTATACTAGATCGTAGTATTTCATCACCATTTTGATAAATTTCTCTAAAACGTTCGGGTACTTTGTAGATGCAGTTGTATTCCGTACGGTAGGTTACACCGTTTGGGGCCTCAACCTCCAAGGGAATTCCACTCATACCGAAGTTTAAAATACAGCTCCCCAACTCTTCCGCATAGCGATACTTGGTCGTCCATTCAATTCCCCCACCAGTAATGCTTTCTTCAACCCGGTTATAATGAAGGTTCTCGTATTCATATTCAGTTACCGTTTCCGTAAAGGATCCATCATCTCCATACTCTTTGTTAGTGACACTTTCTAAATAGTGCCATTGCGGAGCTTCTGCGTAAACGTAAACCTCCGGCCCGGCTAGCCCTGCCAGGCAGGAACGAGAAAAAACAGGTTGCGTCAGTATGGTACTGGAAACGGAGACGGTTACGCGCGGTGTCAGTACGCGAAATCCGTATTGTGGGGTGAACCGGGCATCAGCCGATAATGGCGCATCCCAGCCTCCCCAGTTGTCATTGTATTGATAATCACTTGATCTTACCAGTTGACCACTGGCGCTGTAATATCTCTCATTGAGAATGGAACCGGATCTTTGATTATAGAAAAGTGGGAGGCTACGATCATTTAGGTCAGTTAATACGATCGTATTATTCGCGGTAAAGAACTCCTTGTCTACATAGCCATTTGTACCACCTCCGTATTCTGTTCGAACGTGGCTGTAGGTAACATAGCTGCCACTATAGCTACTGCTAAGTGGTGTCACGCTACTACTGAAGCGATTGAGATAATGTGTACTGGAACTTGTTATTAGCTCTGATCCGTAGGACATCTGCTGTGAGACTACTCGTCCCTGTGTAGAAAAGTAGTAGTTAATCGGCTCTTTAAACAGCCTGCCACTTGCTTGTCCGGTTGGCGTAATATATTTGTAGGTCTTAGATTGAGCCACTTGGCCATTAGTCTTGTCGGTAGTAGATGCTATGCGTACGCCGCCACCTTGCCCCACTTCCTGGGCTTCAAATGTAGGCCAGGTAACTTTTATTTGCGCGCTTTCCAGGTTAACTGGCAGATCAGAGCCACCAAAGCTTTCGATCTTTAGAAAGTAGGTTCGTCCTTCTTCTAAAGACTCAATATCGAAAACAGCTGAGCTTAGAAAGACATCATCATTGGCTGGTGAGTCAGTCCCGCTTGGCAGCCCTTGAATTCCGCCTGATCCGTTATTCCAATTCCAGCTTTCTATCTCTTGTCCTTGATCATCAATGATGACGTAGCGAAAGAAAGCTTCAAACATTTCGCTTCCATCATCAAATACTGCCAGGCAAGGGACGGTAGAACTACATCCCATTCCGGCACATTCCAGTATACGCCACGAGAGTTCAACCCTAGCACAAGAATTAACATTCCCATTATTATCATTGATAACAAAAGGGGTAGGAGCTGAAGCAGGAACCAATTGGCAATTTGCCGCTGGTAATACGGTCACTTCTACCTCTTCCTCACCCGATAAAGCGTAGACAATCGGTGTGTTGGCCAGCCGCATATAGGTCAGTGATAACTCCGCCTCCAAGAGATTAGCTGGTAAGTTGGTATTTCCGGTTCGGGAGATGCTTAGAAAATAAGTCTCACCATCTACAAAGCCCTCCAATGAAACAGAGGTCTCGGCATAATGAAAATCGCCAGTTGGGCTTGGGAAAGTGATAATATTTGCACCCAACTCTGTCCAGTTCCATGACCTCACTTCTTGACCGTTGCTATTTTCGATGCGGAATTCGAAGTCGGCACTAGGATCACTAAGCGGTGCACCATTGATTATTTGTAGACAATCATTGCTATTGCAAGTCCCAATTACGCATCCCTTGATTCGCCAACTAAAAGTAGCCGTTGGGTTAAAATCTCTATTTGGATCATTGTCATTAAAAACAAAAGAAATGGGGCTCGGAGCTGCTTCTGGGGTACAGAGATTATTACTGCGGTAGGCGATGCCTTCCTCTACCGTCCGGTCAATATTGCTCGTACCTGACTCATCATACAAATTGCCCTCAAAGGTTAATTCGGTTTCGCCTCCGGTTGGATATTGGATGCTGTGGAGCAGTCCAGCTTGGGTGAAAGGAAACTGTGCGTTTCGATCTGCAATAATCAAGTTATCGTTTACGGGGGTGTACCCACAGTTCAGAAGAACTACTTCTTGTACATCGGTAGTTACTGCTGGTACAAAACTACGGTTGGTGTGCTGTCCATTGTAGTGGCCCCAATGATCGACGGCGTAAGAGGTCTTTACCGGTAAATCGCCGTGATAGCTAAAAGAGTGAGGAGGAACCTGTGAACTCCCATCATTACCTTTTTCTTGTACTGCATCTAAGCGTAATCGCTTTCTGATAAAATCTGCTTCAAATGCGTAGTACTGTAATCCTGAAAGGTCGAATTCAATCACTGGATTGCCATTGCCATCCACCAAGCGAGTTTGATTATCATTTTCTCCATAAAAGTCATCATCCCAGCGTTCGTCCAAGCTGGTTGTTGGGGATTCGAAATAATCGAAGATAAAGTCAAAAGATTTGTAGACAGAACCACCTCTTAATACCGTCATTTCGTCTAGCAGAATGCCACCTAAAAGATCTGGCCGATTTTCCTGGATGGTAAACACTAGTTGCTCAGAAATAGCAGGGAAGTCGATAGAACTTAGGTATACATTATCGTAGGCCAGTAAAGTGGCAGTTTTGGCATATATACGGTCTGGCTGTTCTGTTTGGTTGGGTACCCCATTGGTTGTGGAGAAATCGGCTCCCACCTTGTCCTTCATATTACTAGAAAAGGCGGGTACTGGGTAGTATAAGTTATCGGTTGCAAAGGTATAATTGAAGGAAATCTGTTCACCAGTTGTGAGTACGATTCGGTCAATGTACCAGGTGCTGATATAGGAATCCATGGGCTGATTGCAAGGCAAATTAAATAGATCCGGTGCAGTAGAAACGCCGTTTGTTTCAGTTGTCGTTCTGGACGCGGTGTAACTTAATTGCCGTGATTCACGAGTACTACCCAGATATACTTGATGGCCTTGAGGAGTGATGAATTTCCAACTTACGTCTTCTTCTCCCGCAACAGTGATATTATCGACCTTTAAGTCAGATGCCTCTAAAAAGACGATCTCGCCATCATTTCCAATGATAAACTTCCCTGAGTAACCGAGGATGTTGTAAGTGTATAAATCCGATTCTAGATCTTTGACATTTTCGCCATCCTGGCAAAAAAATTCCCAGGTATAATTAGCTCCATTAATGTTATAGGGTTGTTGAATAACATCATAACCGGTACTAGGATCATAATCCACAGTAATGTCCGCTTGTGCGAGCTGCAGATATCTTTCACTATCAGCGAATATTCCATCTTCACTAAAGCCAGTAGGAATTTCACCATTATTGCTGAGGGTCCAATAATTGGTATAATTATTTGGGTTTCCACCGCAATCAGCTGTCCAGCGTTGTGTGCCAAAATCATCAAATCCCCTCACTGCTCTGGTGATCATACCTCCAGTATTGAGCGACCAGCCAAGGCCAACCCAGCCTGCTTCTTCCGATACCCGAATACCGTTGGAATGATAGTTTAGACTAATTGGTAAAGAGAATCCTCGGTGCGCAAGGTTGTAGATGGGGACATTGATTTGGGCGGAGCCCGTAAATTCACCAACTGGAATATCACCAAACTTGCCAAAGGCCGCTGCTTCGGGAGCAGGCGGTGCATTTACTTCGACCGTATTCGATTGGGCATGTGTAACTTGAAAAAGAGTACAGATAGTTAACAAAAAGCACAAGGTGTGCTTAAGTAATTTCAGAGGACGCATACAAATAATTTTAAACCTAGTGCCAACACTAGGAAGTGCACAAGAATAAAAACACCTTCAGTTAATGCATCAATGGCACAACTGTTAGTTTCTCCCCAAATTTGAATTTTAAGAACCCAGATATGAGGAGAGAGTTGTTAAGTCAAATGAATGAAGAGACATTAGTATCACTGTTTAGAATCAGATATCAGCAGGAGTAATAACTGGTAAATACGACTTACCAATTACTCACTGCGGGAGTAATCCAAACGTGTCATTGACACTAACCAGCCTTATGAAATTCTCCTTTTAAAAAAAAACAGTGGTAAGGAGCGCGTTTACAATTGTCAGAGAGCCGCCGTTGAAAGCTGCTTTGAAATTTAATATTACAATGATATATAGCTTTTTTTAATAATGCAAATTTTGATTAAAAAATAACCGAAAATTGCTCTTAGGCTACCGGTTTCTTGTTGAAATAATCCACATGATTATATTTTTAATGTGTTTTGCTCTCCGGGTATTTGAATACAGCAACACCTAGTGATAAGAAACATTAAAAATTCTTCATTTCCCCTCAGCGTTATCACCTCCTTTCTACCCTCCCACCAAAATTCCCCTCAAAACCCCATTCAACTCCTCCGCCCGATCAATCGGCATAAAATGCCCGCACTTATCAAGATAGTGAACCGGTACATCCGGATTCTCCTCACTCAAGCGCCTGATATGCGCGTAGCAGAGTGGGTCTTTTTTGGCAATGATCAGGTGCTTATCTACTGGCAGTTGTGCGAATTGCTGACTCAGCGTTTTTAGCTCATTCTGCCGGCCATGGTGCATGGGTTGTACTAGCGTCTGCCGTTTGAGCGCGGCTGGGGCATTGGCATAAGCTGCAACGAGTTCTTTAATATGGGCCTTGGTAGCCGCACTACCACTCTTGGTATTGACTCCAAAAACAGAATTGAGGCCCCAGTTGCTCACAAATAAGTCGCGGGTGATGGGTAAACTGAGCAGCACCTCACTAAAGGCGTCCAGTGGGGTTTTGAGGGTGTACAGTATAGTATTCAGCAGAATGAGACGTGCTACCCGCTCCGGGTTTTCACTGGCCCAGAGAATAGTGGGTGGGCCACCAATATCGTGCCCGACTAAAGTGATCTTTTCGTCTGGTGGCACCAACTCGCTTATGACGGTATCTAGTATCTCCTTTTGGGCCGTAAAAGTGTAGGTGTGCTGGGTCGGTTTATCAGAAGCGCCAAAGCCGAGCCAGTCGAAAGCTATAACCCGATAGTTGGCTTGGAGTGCCTCCACTTGTGATCGCCAGAGTTCGGCATTAGTGGGCCAGCCGTGGAGGAAAATGATCGTTTCGCCTTCACCTTGTGAGTAGGCAGCTATTTGGTAGTCTTGGTAGGAAATACGGTGCTGCATCTCTGTTTAATTAAGGTGGAAGAGGTCTTTACATAAAAACAGAAAGGCCCCTCCTGAGTTCTGCGAAAACGCTAAACTTAGGAGGAGCCTCCTTGATTAGGAATGGATTTTTAGCACGAGGCTAAACTTGCGATACTAAAATCCAAGTACCTCGTACCAAGTACCAAGTACGATGAGTTTCGGTCAGTGAAGATCGCTACTTGCCCGCAACCTTAGACCGAAACTCATCATCATTTAAATCTTCTGCACCTTACCAACTACCATCCGACCATCATTGGTCAACAGCTGTAGGTAGTAGGTGCCGGCAGGAATACCGGATAAGTCCATACCACCCCGGAACTCGCGTACTTTACCCAGCGGGAATTCCCGTACAACTTGTCCTAGTGCATTGAACAGCAAGAACTTCAGCTCTGAGCTTTCGCGCAGCATCAAGTCAATCGTCAGGTCACCTTGTGTAGGATTCGGGTAGAAAGCCAAGTGCTCTCCTTCCTGCAATCCGTTCACACTATTGATCACGTTGATTACGATTTCACGAGTCACCGTTACGGAGCAACCGTTGGCATCCGTTGCGGTAAGGGTAATGGGGTAAGTACCGGGTATGAGGTAGACAAATAGCGCTTCCTCTACATCCGTATAGTTTCCAGGACCCAGTTCCCATTCAAAGGCCACCAAATCGGTAGAGCTTGCTGGGCGGAAAGTCACCAGGTTGTTGGTGTTTTCCTCCGCAGGCATATCAATATCCAGATCGAACGGTACACTGCTGATGTTGACTATTTCTTCGTGTACGCTGGTGCCGAAGTCATTGCTTACCGTCAAGCTCACGGTCTGGTTGCCAGCGGTACTGAAATGGTGCGTTGGATGCTCCTCCTCAGAGGTGACACCATCACCAAAGTTCCAGAGGTACGACTCACCGTGTAGACTCGCATTGGTAAAGTTGACGGTGTTTAAACAGTCCATATCGGTATCATGACTGAAACCAGCAACGGGGGCCACACCGCTACACTCGTAGCGGAATACAAAACCACTGTAGGTCACGCTACCGTCGGTATCAAAGACAATCGTCATGGCGCCGCCGGTGGAAGAAATCATATCACCAGCCACCAGGTCGGTACCATTGTATTGCCCAATGAGTGGGCTACCAGTAGTAGGACCATCGTATACGTAAACGTAGTCGCAACAACCTTCCAGGCGGAAGTCTTCTACGTGCAGGGTGATACCATCTGCTCCTTCCGGAAGTAGGTATACTGTAGAGAAGAAATTGTTGGTATAGTTGCCATCAATACCACCATCGTCAAGAATGTAGCCCGTACAACCCGTGAGGGTTTCTATCTGATCGTCCTGCATCACCAGGGTGTCACAGAAGCTGCCTTCCAGGTCTATTTGTACATAGGCGATTTTTTCCTCTACCTCGCAACCCAGATCGTTACAAGCGGTGAGACTGACTGTGTACAGACCATTATCAGTGTACAAGTGCGAAGGGTTTTGGTCCGTCGAAGTATTTCCGTCGCCAAAGTCCCATTCCCAGCTAGCGGGCTCGTTCTGACTTAAGTCCGTAAAGTTCACCAGGCCATCACAGCTTACGAGCGGATCACCAATGAAATCGACCTCTGGCAGTGCTACCACGATCAGCTTTACATTAACCAGAATTTCTGGGTTGGCGGGGTCATTGGAAATCAAGAAGACATTTGCTTCGTAAGTGCCAGTAGAAAGGCCGGTGGCATCAAATTCAAAGTCGCCGGTCTCACTGCTGCCTGCCTCTACCGTGCCGCTAATCGGATCGATATTTAACCAACTAGGTAGGCCGCCAACGCCGGCGGTGGATACCCAGTTGACTGCATTGGCCATGATCTGCTCCGCGTAAGGGGTTACGGAGAAGTAGTCAAAGCCGATAAACACGGCTCGTCCTGCTCCGTATTCTTGGGCGCTCAAAACAGAGTTTTCTTCGTTAAACATCCCTAGAACATCAGTGCGTTCAGGCGAAGAAAAGTTATACCCCTGGGTAAAGTTAAGTGCCGTTAGTGGGCCGGTCACATCCGCCATCAGCGGGTGATCGGGTTCAATAACGATCAGCGATTCGGAAGAAGAGCCTAGCGATTCTACGCCTTCAAAAACGCCCGTATTCAAGACGGGTTCGCCAATGCCACCCATAGCGTGAATTAAGCCGCCACCGGAGGAAACAAAATCCTGAATGGCTGGTGCTGCTGCGCTGAATACGGTAGCAGAGCCAAACTCAGACTCTGGCATAATGAGCACCCTGGCCTCCGCCAGCAAGGCAGCTAATTCGGTTGCATTATCTCCTTCGTACACGACAACTTCTACATCCGGTAGATAAGCGTCAAGAATATTCAATACGGCCTGTCCTTCACCAAATAGGTCTACACCGTGCATCCAAACCAGAATACTTCCGGTAGCACCCCATTCGTAGTTAAGCTCAGAGCCACCGGTGTTACTGATGGTTACCCCTTCAATGGTGCTTTGCCCAGCCTCCAAGGTTACGCAAATCATGGTAGGATCTACACCGGCTATTGGGGCCGGTACGCTATTGGCCAGCAGCTGATGATCGTAGCTGCCCGCATTGGTCTGGAAATTGAGGATGTCATCCAAGTTTCCAGTCATTGAAGGGTCTAGTGTTACCGTTACAGTAGCAGTGGCCAGGGCTGGAAGCTCAAAAGAAGGAGGTAGGTCTATGCTGTAATCGCTTAGGCCATTAGACCAGCTTTCTACCACTAGTGTTCCCGTACCGTTATTCTCAATCGTAAAGGACTGCTCGTAGCTCAGCGTGCTAAACACATCCCCAAAGTCCGTTGGGTTGGGGGTGGTAATAATTTGTGGTACACCAATAACGGTGAGCTTGACATACACTTGCCGTACGGGGTTATTTTCGTCGCCCGCGTAGAGCGTCAGTACTTGATCATATATTCCTTCTAGCAGGTCGCCCGTCTGAATGTTCAATCCGGTAGTGGTATTATCTCCTGCCGCTAATACCCCAATTGTGCCGCTCAAAGTGGCCCAATCTCCAGTGGGGGCTTCCCATTCATAGAAAAGGGAACCGTCGCCGGTATTCGTCAGGCTTAGGGTAGTATCCAGGCTTTCGCCGGAAATGAGTGTTACACAAATGGAGTCTGGTTCGAGCGTCAGGGTACTACTGCCCGCAATTGTAACGTCCTGGTAAGCGGTATCCAACGTAGAACAACTACTTACCACTTGCATAATGCTGTAGGTGCCTTCACTAGTGTAACGGTGAGTAGGACTCTCTTCGTAAAGAATCGTTCCGTCACCCATATCATACCAAGTTGAACTGGCATTTATGGCCGTACTGGATAGCTGAATTGGTTCACTTACCAGCGCAACGGGCGTGCTCACGTCAAAGCCGGCAGTAGGTGGTGCTGAGCCACCCTCACTTTCAAACTGAATCAAGAACCCATCTCTAACAACCGAGCCATCTGTGGTGAAGACTAGCGTGAAACTGCCGCCAGTTGTTACGTAGGTCAGATCACTAAAGTTGCCGCTGAGTTGATCCAGTAGCGGTGCGCTGGTATTGGGGCCATCGTAGATGTAGAGATAATCCCAACCAGATTCAATTGCTGCCGAAATCAGATTGATGGTGAATGGGCTATCGCCAGGAGCTTCTACCGTCAGCGTGGAGTTGACATTGTTCTGGTAAGGACCATCACCACCCGGATCTAAAATGATACCGCTACACGCCTCGATCGTTGTTTGCCCGGTTTGCACCATGACAATCGTATCACAAGCATCCGCTTCGGGGTCAACCACAATATATTGCTCACGGAGAATCGTATCTGATCCCATTTCACAGCCGGTCGAAATCAGCTGTACATCGTAAATGCCCGCACTGGTGTAAGTATGAATTGGAGAATAGTCGGTGCTGGTATTGCCGTCACCAAAATCCCAAACGGCGCTTTCGCTAAACGAACTACGATTCAGAAATTGTATTTCGGCGGGCACTTCGCAGTGCACTTGCTGCGCGGTAAAATCAGCTTCCAGTTCTTCACTTACGGGTACACCCACGCCTACGGCAAACCAGGCGTTGGCAACACTAGCAAAAATGCTGGAGCAACGGCCGTATAAATCGGTCGCGGCTAGTTGGGCATAGAAAGCAGCATCAGCGTAGTTGGAAGAAGGAGTTAGATAAACCACCAAATTCCGGTAGGCAATCTGTGCGGCAACATCAATGCCAACCCCTTCTACATCGTAATCATCACCCAGGTCGTTGGTCCCCTCGCCGCCTTCAGAAAGAAGGTAGTACCAGTGGTTGCTCACGCCACTATTGGTGTGTACACCACCACCGGGAAACCAAAATTCTCCACCGTAACAATCGGGGTTGCCGTGGAAATTAGGATTCTCCGCTGAGCGGATACCTTCACCGGAGGAGGTAGACTCTTCACCCATAGTCCAGTTGCCGGCTTCGGGGCGCAGCTTAAAGTCGAGGTATAAGCCGAAAATATCACTGAAGGATTCGTTTAAGGCACCTGATTCATCTGCATAAATTAAGCCCGCCGTAAATTCGGTGAGGCCGTGTGTGAATTCGTGCGAGGTAACTTCAACGGAGGCAAGCGAACGGTCCAAGACGGAGCCAGTTGCTCCGGAGCCAAAAGTAGCGAACTGGCCATTCCAGAAGGCATTGGCGAATTCGGGGGTGTAGCGGGTATAGCTAATTAGCTCGAAACCAGCATCGTCTAAGCTGTTGCGGCCAAATTCATCCAGTAGTAAATCGTAGAAAGCTTCCGTCGCCCAATGGCATTCCATGCCTTCATCCGAGCCGTCGTTTACTTCCCAGTTGTTGTCATCGTCGGTCCATAGATAAGCCGAGGCGTAGTCGCCGGTGTAGTTGGTATTATAGGTGGAGATGCCATTGCCGCGCCCCGTCTCTCTACTTTCAAACACACCACTCGTATTCTGAAAAGCAGTGATGGGGCGTGCACCGCTAAACATGGTCTGTGCGGTACCGGGGGTATCGGTGTGGCAACTACGGTGTTCACCCGCAATTTCCATTCCGGTGTTGACGTCTAGCCAAATACGGCGGTGGAGGTGTGGGCGGATAGCATAAATATCCAATTCGTAGGCCAACTGGAAATCCTCCGTGTCGAAGGACAATCCTTGTGATACCCAAACCAGTTTACCCTCTGGCGGCGTAGCCAGTGGCCCTGCCCGGTGGGCCGTACCTACTTCCCAGGCATATTGTTGGGCGGGGTAGTGGTGCAGTGCTTTTTCGACAATGTCCTGAGCATTGATCCCTGTACTAACTGAGCGAGCATCCAAAGCGAATAGCTCGCCATTGATGGAGAGCACTCGTCCGTCTTGTTCGTGCAGCACTACGATTCCTGCGTGTACGGGAATACCTTCGAATAGCTGTTGGTAGCGGTGGTGCTTCATACCCAGCTGATCACGCTCGGTATTAAGGTACTCAAAAGTGGTTCGTTCATCCAGTTGAGTGGTTTTCCGTAACCAGTGAAATACAGCTTCCGTATCAAAGTGTTGCTGGACGGAAAAACGAACAAATTGCGGCACGGGATTACCGTCGTCTAGACGGACCGTGATGGTGCCGGGGAATTGACTTTTAGCTTTTTCTCCGGTCAGAAGTTGAGCCTGTACTAATAGCGGTAAAAGGCAGGCTACGAGTAGCGCGCGTAAATGTAAAGAACGCATAGGTGGAGTTTAGTTTAGGTTGTTTTTTGAGCATGCCTTAAGCATACCCTATTGCATTTAGATTGTAAAATAGCAAGAATCTTACCTATATACTCATCCTTTATTGCGCTTTTTCGTGAAAGGTAACCGTCATTACCTGAATAGTGCAATCCTACTTTTGAGGTTTAGTTTTCCAAACTATTGATCCTCCTATGATTCCTGTATCTTTGCGGCCGCAAAAGCAGCCCGAGGGCCAAACGATCAGTTTCAGTTCAGATGAGTAAGTTTTCTAAAGAATTAAGTAAGCGCCGCACTTTCGGAATTGTGGCTCACCCGGATGCCGGTAAAACCACCCTTACGGAGAAGCTCCTCCTTTTTGGTGGAGCCATCCAGACAGCCGGTGCCGTAAAGAGCAATAAGATCAAGAAGAGCACCACTTCCGACTTTATGGAAATCGAGCGCCAGCGTGGTATCTCGGTGGCTACTTCGGTCATGGCCTTTGAATACCGCGACCTCCAGATCAATATCCTGGATACGCCTGGTCACAAAGACTTTGCGGAAGATACCTACCGTACGCTCACCGCAGTGGATTCCGTGATTGTTGTGATCGATGTTGCGAAAGGTGTGGAGGAACAAACGGAGAAGCTGGTAGAGGTATGCCGCATGCGCAAAACGCCGGTTATCGTTTTTGTCAACAAACTGGACCGCCCTGGTAAAGAGGCCTTTGATCTGATCGATGAAATTGAGCAGAAACTGCACCTTAATGCGCGCCCGCTGAGTTGGCCAATTGGTATGGGGGATCGCTTTAAGGGAGTATATAATCTCTTTGAGCAACGCCTCATTTTGTTCCGTCCGGACAATAAACAAGGCCGCCCAGAGGAAGTCATCGAATTTGATAATCTGGATGATCCAGAACTAGATGAAATGGTAGGGGAAGATGCTGCGGAGGAGTTGCGCGGCGAAGTGAACATGATCAATGAAGTGTACCCGCCCTTTGAAAAACAGGAGTACTTGGATGGTGATTTGAGCCCGGTCTTTTTCGGCTCAGCGGTCAATAATTTTGGCGTAAAAGAATTGTTAGATTGCTTCGTTGACATTGCGCCGACACCACTTCCTCGTCCTACTGAAGAACGTCTAGTGCGTCCGGAAGAGGATCAGTTTACGGGTTTTGTCTTCAAGATCCACGCCAATATGGATCCTCGCCACCGCGATCGGATCGCCTTTTTGCGCATCTGCTCTGGTACCTTCGAGCGCAATACCAACTACCTACACGTGCGCCAAGGCAAGAAGATCAAGTTTAGCAACCCTACCAGCTTTATGGCTTCGAAGAAGACCGTGGTAGAGGAAGCTTACCCCGGCGATGTGGTTGGTTTGTATGATTCTGGCAACTTTAAAATCGGTGATACCCTCACGGAAGGGGAGGAGCTACACTTCAAAGGCATCCCACGTTTCAGCCCGGAGCAGTTCCGGGTCGTGATCAATGCGGACCCTATGAAAACCAAGCAGCTCAATAAGGGCTTAGATCAACTCATGGACGAGGGTGTTGCTCAGCTGTTCATCCGGGATTTTGACAATGCGAAGATCATCGGCACGGTAGGAGCGCTACAGTTTGATGTGATTCAGTATCGCCTCCAGCACGAATACGGGGCTAAGTGCCGCTACGATCACCTCAATTTATACAAAGCCTGCTGGGTCACCAGTGATGATGAGGCCGCTATGAAAGAATTCCTCCAACGCCGCAAACGCGATCTAGGCCGAGATAAGGCCGGAGAGATTGTCTACCTGGCCGAAAGCGCCTGGAGTTTGAAGATGGCCCAGGATAACCACCCGGAGATTCAGTTTCATTTTGTGAGTGAGAAGTAAGGGGGGAGTTGAATTTGGTTCAGCCTCCTAACGTCGGCTGTAGTTAGTTGAATTGGTTGATTTAGTTCGACCTCCTACGTCGGTCTTAGTTTGTTCTTCTGTCTAAAATAGTCATGTGCAAATATCCTGCTGAAGAGACGCATTGCAATGCGTCTGTACGTCCCTGGCTGTAGTTATTGATTTTTACACCTTCGTATTTGTGTGTGAAAAGTCGATTCATGGAGTTTAAATTAGTTGTATTGGTTAGGTTAGTTAGAGGGGGCGAATGTAAGAGGGTTTGAGCGTTAAGGGGTGGAGTTCTAACTATAATTTACTTCCCACCTTCACTTCTATTCTGAGGATTAGCAGTAGCTATTTTGAGGAATTACATAAGACACATAATAAGGCTAATGTGCTCTTATGTGTCTTATGTGGTTCAAAATAACTTAGGTGTTCTCGGGTGCCTAAGGTGGTTCAAAAATTCTACCTCTAATTCTCATTCTAAATCCGATGTCCGACGAAGCTTCAGCGTAGTCGGATCATTCCTGCCCTACTGCAGATGCCTAATCCTAGCCATCGGCCCCGGGCATAGCATTTGGTGACAACCCATACAAGTGCTGACCATCTGGTCATAGATGTTGACTCGCCGTTCTGGAGGAGCAATTTTCAGTTCTTCAACTGCTTGTAGATAGGCACTCGCAAATGACTTAAAGGTCTCAGAGGCAGCTTTATCGGGCTCAGTAGCATGAGCCGTAAGGATAGCTTCGTGATCCAGCGTCATGGTGATCGGTTCGCCATTAGCCAGTTGCTTCTTCATTATTCGAGCTTCGTCGTACATGGCTCGCATCAGCAGGGCTAATTCACTATCCCCGTTCGGATTGATGGGGTGCTGGATACCTTTTGCCACCTTGGGGCTTTCGGCTTGTTCTGCGGTACAAGCTACGCCTAGTAAAACGAGTAGTATCAGGCCAAGAATTGTCTTTGTGATGGTGCTCATGGGCAGTTCACTCGGGTTTTGATTAGGGCCGAAATATCGGAGTATTTTTCTTAGCGTCTAGTGATCTTTGCCAGTCTGCTTCAACATTCTCTAGCGCATCATTTTAATTATAAAACCACCTGAGGCACCCAAGATCACCAAAGCCAAAAAATCTTGGTACTCTCGGCTGTCTCCGGTGGTTTAGAATAGGTAATTCTAATTCTCATACTAATTCTAATTCCAATTCACTACCGTACCAAAGTCAATTGCCCCGTCTTCGTCCTGACGCCCTCAATACCCTCAATGCGATACTGAGCCTGATAGATATAGAGGTCTGATCCAGCAGCTTTATCATTGAGATTGCCGATCCAAGCTTCCGCTGGATTGCTGCTCTCGTAGACTTTTTGTCCCCAGCGGTTATAGACCAGAAGAGAGAACTCTTCCACCGTGCAATTTTCATCAAAAAAGGCGCGAAATTCATCGTTGACGCCATCTTGATTGGGTGAGAATATATCCGGAAAAACCAGCTCGCATTCTTCTGGCTGAATGCAACCTTCCTGTAGAGGTGGTGTAATGAGGGGCCCACTGTAAGTAATGACTAGGCGCGGTCGTATATCGGGGTTGGGGTTGCCGCTACCGGCAAAAATCAATTTGCGATAAAAGTCTGGCTCCTGCAGTGTTATCAACTGGCCATAGCTCTGATTCGTAACCTGATCCTGTATCAAATCGGTGATGTCCAGGTCTACATAGTTTTGAGTTTCTGAACTTGGAGCAGGAATAACAAATTCATTCTGCGAACTGGTAGTGGGGCGGGTGTTCCAGGTCACCGTGGCATCCTCCCAGGGACTAGTCACGCTTTGGATAAGGCCGTTAGCAGGTAGACCGGTAATGCTTTCTAGGGAGTGAAAGGCATCGGGAGTTGGTTCTTCTGGTGCGAAAAGAGATAAACGAGCCTCGATAATCTCTGTGCCAGAAGGAATATCAACATTGTGCAGGAAGTCGATAAGCACCATCCGTTGTCCGTAAGCACCATCCCAGGTCCAGTTCATAATGGGCAAATAGGTGACGCCGTTGTAGGTGTTGTCTTCAGTGGTGCCAAAACGCCCCGTCTGAGTGGTTAGCCGCCAAATGAAGGTTTCCTTAGCACAATCCTGATCTGGTTGCAGTGTTAAGGTGTTAATCTGTGCCGGTAAGACTACGCATAGCAGTCCCATTAGCAGTAAAGTGGAGAAGTAGCGCATGTGAAAAGATTGAGAGCTGAGTAGGTCTTATAAATTCAAAATTTCCACTGTAAGTTACTTGAAAATATGCTGGAGTCAAGGTGCTAGAACGTCATTCTTTCATGATACACTTGATGAGTAAGGAATGATTACCTTATAATCACCTGAGACACCAAAGGTCACCTAAGCCAAAAGAAACTTGGTGCTCTCAGCTGTCTCAGATGGTTTAGAATAGGTAATTCCAATTCTTATTCTAACTCTAACCCTTATTCTAATTCCAATTCCAATTCTACCCTCACTCCCTAATCGGCGCCAACCACCGTTCCGCATCCTTCACACTCATACCCTTTCGGTCCGCATAATCCGCTACCTGATCATCCTGTACACCACGTACCGCAAAGTAGCGGGCTTCCGGATGAGCAAAGTACCAACCACTTACACTAGCCGCTGGGTACATAGCGTAGCTTTCCGTTAAGCTAATACCGATGTGATTCTCCACGTCAAGCAACTCCCAGAGCAAACCCTTTTCTGTATGCTCAGGACAGGCCGGGTAGCCTGGAGCGGGGCGGATACCTTGGTACTGCTCGGCGATCAGTGCGTCATTGTCCAGGCCTTCATCAGTGGCGTAACCCCAGTGCTGGGTGCGTACTTGCGCGTGCATGTATTCGGCCATGGCCTCCGCCAAACGGTCGGCGAGTGCTTTGAGGAGGATGGCATTGTAATCATCTTGCTGCGCTTCAAAGCGGGCAATGTGTTCTTCTATACCAATGCCGGCAGTTACCGCAAATGCGCCTAGATAGTCGCCCTTACCACTGTCGGCAGGAGCGAGATAGTCAGTCAGGCATAAGTTGGGGCGCCCAACGGCTTTTTGTGCTTGCTGACGCAGATGGTGGAGCGTGAGCTGGGTGGCGCTGCGCTCATCATCGGTGTAGATGGCGATGTCATCATCAGCTACCGTGTTCGCTGGGAAAACGCCAATGACGGCCTTGGCTTGCAACCACTTCTCATCAATGATCTGCCGCAGCATAGAGCGGGCATCATTGTAGAGCTTCTGCGCTTCCTCTCCCACGATTTCGTCTTTGAGTATGGCGGGGAACTTACCGGCCAACTGCCAGGAGCTGAAGAAGGGCGTCCAGTCGATATAGTCGGTCAAGACTTCCAAGTCTACTTGGTCAATAACTTGTACGCCCAGTTGTTGTGGCACTGGTGGGGTGTAACTCTCCCAATCCAGTTGCAACTTATTAGCTCGGGCATCAGCAATGCTATGGTATTTTTTATGGCTGGTACGGCCCGCACGCTGATCGCGAATGCGCTTGTAGCTAGCTTGAGTATCCAACACAAAGTTGCTGCGTTGATCCTCATCTTCTCCCAAGAGCGAACTGGCTACCGCAACGGCGCGTGATGCATCCAGGACGTGGATTACAGGACCTTTGTATTCGGGCTCAATCTTTACGGCAGTGTGCGTCTTAGAAGTTGTTGCTCCACCGATAAGGAGTGGGATGGTAAAGCCCTGGCGCTGCATTTCCTGTGCCATAAAGACCATTTCGTCCAGGCTGGGGGTAATCAAGCCACTCAACCCGATAATATCCACATTGTGCTCCCGGGCGGCTTCCAGAATCTTGTTGGCGGGCACCATTACCCCTATATCAACGATCTCGTAGTTGTTGCAGGCCAGCACCACGCCCACAATGTTTTTACCGATATCGTGCACGTCTCCCTTCACCGTGGCCATCAGGATTTTTCCTTTGGAACCACCGGCACCTTCCGCTTTTTCTTCTTCTATGTAAGGGGTAAGGTAGGCTACGGATTTTTTCATCACCCTGGCACTCTTTACCACTTGGGGTAAGAACATTTTACCAGCGCCAAATAGATCACCTACCACGTTCATTCCATCCATCAAAGGGCCCTCGATGACCTGCAAGGGACGATCATAGGCTTGGCGCGCTTCTTCGGTGTCTTCTACAATGTATTCGGTAATTCCTTTTACCAGGGAGTGGGAGAGCCGCTCCTGCACGGTGCCTTCCCGCCAGCTCAGGTCGCGCTTAATCTGGCGGCCGCCGTCTCCTTTTACTTGCTCGGCAAATTCGGTTAAGCGCTCAGTAGCGTCTTCACGGCGGTTGAAGAGGACGTCTTCTACACGCTTGAGCAGTTCCTCCGGAATCTCTTCGTATACCTCAATCATGCCAGCATTCACAATACCCATATCCATGCCGGCACGGATGGCGTGGTACAAGAAAGCGGCGTGCATGGCTTCTCGGACAACGTTATTGCCGCGGTAAGAGAACGACACATTACTTACCCCGCCGCTGATCTTAGCACCGGGACAACGCTCCTTAATCTGGCGAGTCGCTTCAATGAAGTTGATGGCGTATTCGTTATGCTCTTCAATACCCGTTGCTACCGCAAAGATGTTTGGATCGAAGATGATATCCTGGGGAGGAAAACCCACCCGATCCACGAGCGTACGGTAGGCGCGTTCACAAATTTCCACTTTCCGTTCGATGGTATCTGCTTGGCCTTGTTCATCGAAGGCCATGACGATGGCGGCAGCTCCGTAGCGGCGTACCAGGCTGGCCTGGCGAATGAACTCTTCTTCCCCTTCCTTGAGACTAATCGAATTCACCACGCATTTACCCTGTACGGTTTTCAAGCCAGCCTCAATCACTTCCCACTTGGAGGAATCGATCATAATGGGCAGCTTAGCAATATCTGGCTCCGCCATTACTAGATTGAGAAAGTTAACCATGGCGGCCTTACTATCCAGTAGGCCTTCGTCCATGTTCACATCAATGATCTGGGCGCCGCCTTCCACTTGGTGGCGAGCTACATCTAGTGCTTCGGATAGGTCGCCGTTTTTGATGAGACGAGCAAACTTACGAGAACCCGTCACATTGGTGCGCTCACCTACATTGACAAAATTAGTCTCCGGGCGAATGATCAATGGCTCTAAACCACTCAGCATCGTATATTCTGAGAGTTGAGCTGGTTTCCGGATCGGTAAATCTTCTACGGCCTTGGCCATAGCAGCAATGTGCTCGGGTGTGGTACCACAACAGCCCCCAATCAAGTTTACAAAACCGCTGGCTGCAAAATCTCGGATAAAGGCCTGCATGATCTCCGGATCCTGATCGTATTCCCCAAATTCATTGGGCAGACCGGCATTCGGATACGCATGCACAAAGCAGGAGGCTACTTTAGACAAGGCCTGCAAGTGGGGGCGCATCTCTTCTGCACCCAAAGCACAATTAAGCCCAATACAAAGTGGTTGAGAGTGCATGACCGAAATCCAGAACGATTCTACCGTTTGCCCGGATAGCGTCCGGCCACTGGCGTCCGTGATGGTGCCGGATATGATAATGGGCCAGCGTCGACCCCGTTCAGCGTAGATCGTTTCGATGGCAAAAAGGGCAGCTTTGGCGTTGAGGGTATCAAAAATAGTCTCAACCAGCAGTAGATCTGCCCCTCCATCCAAAAGGCCATTGATTTGCTCGCTGTAACTCTCCACTACCTCATCAAAGGTGACTGCCCGATAACCGGGATCGTTGACATCAGGAGAGAGGGAAAGCGTCTTGTTGAGTGGCCCAATCGCGCCAGCCACAAAGCGTGGCTTGTCAGGATTTTGTGCGTTGAAATCGATAGTAGCACGGCGGGCGATGCTAGCCGCAGCCTTATTGAGTTCGTAAACGATTTCCTCCATGGCGTAGTCCGCTTGCGAAATGCTGGTAGCGTTGAAGGTATTCGTTTCTATGATGTCAGCACCGGCAGCAAGGTATTCTCGGTGAATATCCTCCACAATTTTGGGCTGTGTCAGACACAGGATATCATTATTACCCTTCATGTCCTGATGCCAGTCGGCGAAGCGTTCGCCCCGGTAACCAGCTTCGTCCAGTTTGTAGCGCTGGATCATGGTTCCCATGGCGCCATCTAAGACCAGAATGCGTTCTTTCAGTAAATCTGCTAGTGCTTTCATCTCCTTGAAACAATGATAATTTGTACCTTTAATCCTTGAGAGTTGTCTTTATACCGAAATAGGGGTTAATCGCGTTTTGTACCACACCGCTGCTGAAATCGTTCCAGCCCAGCTGAGCCATTTCGAGCGGATTTTTTGTTGAGGCGAATAAGGTTTGGTATCTCAAGCTAAATTCGACTCTGTGGTAACAAAGGTAAGGCAGTTTGCGTTGACAAATGTCACCGCAGAATGTATTAAAAAAAATTACCTTTGTCGTAACCCTAAAGGGTATGTGCCGTATACTCTCGCAAGAGCAACAACCCTACTTGAGCTTTGAGAGGTTACGGAGCGTCCACTAAAATCTTATAGTCGGACGCTCCTACATTTTACTGAACCGAAGAGGACTTTTAAACGCTTCAAGGACAGTAAACTCACCATCCAAGGTGCCGTAATACCACAGAATGGTGATGACCGCTTAGGTAATGGATTACCCCCTGCCCCCTAAATGCGTCAAGCAATTAGTGACTTTCCGTGTGAAAAGTGCGTCCTTGAATAGGAGTAACGAATCCTTTAATTAGGTCATGAATTAGAGGGCCGGTATACCTTCGGGCCTCATTGAGTTTGAGAATGTTTGATCCCATGTTAAGACGAACTGTACACTTATTAGTATTCACCGCCCTTTTGATCACCGGTTGTTCGAGTGATCAAACTACCGATCCATTGGATGTTACCTTGCAGCGTACCATGCGCCGTTTGGCTCCCGATGGCACCCTCGATTACTATCAAGTTCCTCATCACGAAGATCTGGCCAATATCCCCGCGGGTATTGGTAATCCGCTTACCGCCGAAAAAGTAGAGTTGGGTAAAATGCTCTTTTTCGAGACTGCTCTTGGAATTGATGCGGTAAACGAAACGGGTATGCGCACCTTCTCTTGTGCTACCTGTCATATACCATCTGCCGGTTTTACTCCCGGAAATTCACAAGGTATTGCTGACGGCGCAGAAGGATTTGGTATAAACGGTGAAGACCGGAATATGCGCGATGACTATACCGAAGAGGAAATTGATGCCCAGGGTGCTCGTCCTCTAAGTATGGTGGGCGTGGCTTACGTACAAAATTCCATGTGGGCGGGCCGCTTCGGTGCTCGTTTTAATAATGAAGGAACGGAACACCTTTGGGGTGTGGTGGACCACGCTACGGAAGTGAATCATACCGGCCTTGATGGCTTGGAAGCACAAAATATTGAAGGAACCGAGGTGCACCGGATGCGGGTAGACGAAGACCTGCTTGATAATATGGGCTACCGCGAACTGTTTGATGCAGCTTTCTACGATTGGCCCGAGAACGCTCGTTACGGCCGGGAGGCGATGAGCTTTGCTTTGTCGGCTTATATCCGCAGTATCATGCCGTATGATGCTCCTTACCAAGAATGGTTACGTGGCAACGAAGAGGCGATGACCGAGCAGATGAAGCGCGGCGCTTTACTGTTCTTTAGTGATGCCGGTTGTTACCGCTGCCACAATGGCCCAGCACTTAATGGCAATACGTTCCACGCTATTGGGGTAAATGACCTCTGTGATGTGGGCGGCTTGGCTACGGGTGAGAATGATGAGCGTAACCTTGGCCGTGGTGGCTTTACCCAACGCGAAGAAGATATGTTCGCCTTTAAGGTGCCACAGTTGTATAATCTGAAAAATGCAGGCTTTTATTTCCACGGCAGTAGCCGTCAGTCTCTGGGCGATGTGGTGGAATACTTCAATGCCGGTGTTCCGGAAAATCCACGGGTGAACCCGGATAACATCTCTCCATTTTTCCATCCACTTAACCTGTCCGACCAGGAAGTGACTGATCTTACCGAATTCATCACGCACGGTTTGTACGATCCTAACTTTGACCGCTACGTACCGGAAAGTGTGCTATCTGGTAACTGTTTCCCAAATAATGATCCGATCTCGCAGGAGGATTTAGGGTGTAACTAAAGCTCTCCCGATTAAAAATCGGGATCGCGGGGGGAATTCGCTATCGCTCATGGTTGAAGCTCACTGCGTTCGCGGTTTAGGCTCGTTACACTCGCGGGGAAGTTCGCTGTCGCTCACGGTTTTGGCTAATTAGACTCACTCTGGGATATACCGCGCAACATGGCATTTACGAAGAGGTGAAGCGCTATAAAGCGTGCGTATAAAAGAAGGGCGAATTACTTTGCATTATATGCATTGCTACTCCTGTACGCTCTTGAATGGTATCCCCAATAAGGAAGAGTTCTCGGTAGTCTCCGTTATTATCAAGTCGAATCGTTTTTCCTCCATTTAGGAGCAGGTCCAGGGTTACCTTCGGACTGCTTTCCCCGTCTTGCCAATAAAAATTGATGCTTTGTAGGGAGCTACCCAGCAATCCTTCATTGTCAACTCTTAAGGAGATTGTGGTATCGCGGATGATAAGTTCTTTTTGGGGAATGTTTTCCTTTTTGATTTCTCCTAGTCGCTCGAATACTTTATATATCAAAAAGACTAGAATGGAGCAGCTTATTAGCGTTAGCACAGGCCCCAGCTTATTTGCGGTAGTAAAGAAGTAATAATAGATTGACGCTAGTAACGGTATAACTAACCCGATCAGTAGGAACATTAGGCTTATTTCATCGCTGCTTTTAGCCGATCTGAGCTTGGTTAGGGAAAGTGCACCCGAGGTGTTTTCTAGTTTAAGTCTTGGTTCCCTCGCATTCCACATCTCCGCACTCTCGGTCCATTTACTGGTATTGATGCGTTTTCTTAGGCAATACGTTTCTATGTCCTCAATGGATCGTTGGGATACCCCAGCCCAGCCCCTGAGGATGAAGCGTAGCTCTGGGTTTCGAAAAAATTGGTAGTTATTCATGTTCAACTTTCAGAGGCGCTGTTTTCCTTTAAGTTACTTGTTTTTCTACTCCCATTCAAGCCCTTGGTCCACCGTAGCTTCCAGCGTAGGTAGACTCTCCATGCTGTCTTCCTCTCCGGCTGAACACACCAGCCAGTCCGGTACATAATCGGCGACAAAGTCCATCAATAATTCCTCGTATTCAGCGGGCTTGGTAAATACGTTATTACCGTGTTTAGCTCCCCAATCTAAATGGTGAAAGCGACTGCTCTCTTGAGGAAGGGCTGCCGCAACATTGACTGATTGCTCGGAGGCGGTTTCTGCGTCTGCTTGACTGTGTAGAACGAGGGTAGGTTCCTCTATGGATGGCGCCTTTTTGAGTGGGCTGGCCTCCCAGGCATCCGTTCCGATACGCCAACTTGCGATGGTGAAAACGGCGGGCTTCATCCAGGCGATCCAGCCACCGTAAGTGATCTGAGCTCTTTCAAAGACGGCGGTTTCCCAGTCTTGAAAAGCAGATTCAGCTATTATAAAAGCCACGTCTTCTCCGGTAGCCCCGGCCTGCAGCACTGCTGACCCACCCCAGGATTCACCCATCCAGCCGATCTGCTGACGGGTTAGCCCCGTTTTCTCTACTGTCCAATCGGTCACACCGTGTAGGTCCAGTGCTTCCAGAGTGCCACCGGTTCCAAACCTACCCGCACTTTCGCCGTGCGCGCGATGATCGTAGACGACCACATCACAGCCACAGTCGTACCAGATGGGGGCGTACTTCATCATACTCAGCCTCGTACTACCGTAACCGTGAGAGATGATAACTGCGCACTGGCTACTGTCCTGAGCGAAGTAGGTGCCGATTAGCTCTGTTTCATCGGCCAGAGAGTTGGCAATGAAGGTCTCGCCCGCTGGCATTTTTTGCCGAAAAGTGTCAATGTCTATACCTGCTCTTACTTGCATTAGGCCCTTCACCTCGGGGTTAGTCCGACGCGGTGGGTGAATCACGAGATTGGAGAAGTAGTAGGCTAAACCAAGGTAGGCCAGAAGGACGATGGCTACTAGCAGTAGGAGCTTTTTGAGCATGAATGTTACAGTTTGATGAAGGCAGTCTTGTGATGATACTTGCCTGAGAAATCCCTTAGTAGTATCCAATATAAGCCAGTTTGTAGAGACGACACATCAATTGACTGACCCGGCCACACCTGCCCGAACGGAAATTGCTGTCCCAGGGTGTTGGTAATAATGAGGTTCATGGCCTTGTCCTGATCTGGCCCCGACCAAAATAGAGCATCCTGCGCAGGGTTTGGCCAAATGCTAATCAGATCATTAGCCAGGGGGGAATCGGTGCTCACAATGAAATCCAGTGGCTCGCCACAGATAGTTCCGTCCGCCAGAGCAGCATACCGTACATTGCGAAAGCGGAAATTGAAACCACTCACATCTGAATAGGCAAAATAAGGGCCGGCAAGGCCTCGGTAGAACTCATCTCCTGTAATAGCTTCGAAACTGGTTTGTCCGCAATTCTCATAAATCTTGACTTCTGTACTGAATTGCTTCGCCGGGCGTTCGCACTCATAATTGTACCCCAGCATGACGGTACGCCAAATATCCGTAGTAGTTGTATCAAAAATTAAAGCCCCCGGCTGTTCATCTAGAAATGAGAGGTACTCCCAATCATAGCGAATGGTATCCAGCACGCTTGCTTCGTAGATGGTATCTGTTGTGGGCGGAGGGGTGCCGCCAAAAAAAGTGATACGATCCACGGAGAATACGAGATTAAGGAGGGTATTGTCACTTGTCCAGAATCGGTCTTCGTAGGTAGCCCGCTCTCGCTTATTGGTAACCATAAAAAAACCATCTTGCGACATGCCCGATATGGAGCTACTCCAGTGTAGTTCATCTCCCGGGGTCAAGTCAAAAACGGAAGTGCGAGTAGGATTTTGTAAACCGACCATTGGATCGCTCATGCCAACGAGGTCGATAGTGCCGACATCTTCGCCCAACCAGTGGAGAAAAACCGCTCTGACCAGTCCGTAGTTTTGGCTCACCAAAAGTGGCGCTTCTTCGTATAGTGGAATGAGTTGACCTGTTTCGTTTTTTTGATACAGGCCAATTGCCTTTATGCTATCTGCCATGCCTAGTACTTCGCCTAAGTAAAGATCATCCACGCGTGCGAAAACCGAGTCAGGTGTAAGCCCTGCTAACCATTGGGTACCAACTGTTGCAGCGGTGCGTAGCTCCAACCAAATGGGCGATTCATCCGATCCCAGGTTGAGTTGAGTCAGGCCGCCATCCCGGCAGATTTCGCTACCGATAAAGGCGGGGACTCTTACCAAGCAGAATTCATCGTTCTCGGGGGCATTTGTCTGCAAAGACTCATAAGTAAACTGGCAAGGCACGTCTTCTATTTGAATGCCCAGCAAGGGGGAAGTGGCTGCTGTTTCCGGGAGGGGATGATCATAAACATACTGTACGCCCGGCCGAAATAGTGCGTAGTTTTCCTGGCTGTAGCCAAAACTAGCTAGCAGGAGAAGTGAAAGTAGAATTGAAAAGCGCATAGCGTTCAAGTATTTGAATTTAAGATACACTTTAGTAGCTGTGTGAGTATGCCAATGGCTGACTGTTGTCGAAAATCCTACTGGCAAAGAAGCTTAAATATGGTGGAATAGTATGAAAAACTGATTAGTTTCTGGATTGTAGAATAAATACGCTTATATTTGTTCTGCATTTTAGTAAGATATAGTGATTAGCTATGAAAGAGACGAAGTTAGGAGAGTTTGAGGAAGTCATCCTTTTGCTAGTAGGAATTTTAGGCGCGGAAGCCTACGCATTCAAGATAGCAGAGGAGTTTGCCGAACAGACGGGGCGTTCGGCTTCCATTGGTTCAGTGCACTCCGCCCTGAGCCGGATGGCGGATAAGGGGTTTCTCACCTCCAGTATGGGCCAACCTACCGCCAGTAGGGGAGGGCGCCGCAAGCGTATCTATGAAATTACCGCTTACGGCGAACAAGCACTGCGTGACGCGCGCGACCTGCGGATCGCCCTATGGCAACGCTTCCCCGGCTTTTCTCTTGATATTATCTAAAGTGCATCCACCACATGTCTGAACAACATCACCCACCACGGCTGGCGCTACGTTTCCTCAGTTGGTTTTTAAAGCGTGAACTCCTCGAAGAAGTCATTGGCGACCTGGAGGAGAAGTACGAGCTACTGCTGGAAGGAAACAGTAAGCGGCAAGCCGACTGGCAGTATTGGCTACAGGTTTTGAATTACCTGCGCCCCTTTGCCATCCGTAATGACTTAATCACCGACTTAAATCCGTTTTTTATGTTTCGCAGCCATTGGAAAATTGCTTGGCGTAGTTTGCTCAAGCAGAAACAGTACGCCTTGCTCAATCTAGCTGGGATGACGGTAGGTTTGACCTGCTTTTTCCTATTAACGATGTACATCCAATACGAGAGTAGTTATGACCAGCAGCACACAAAATCTGATCGTATCTACCGAGTAGTACAGCGCCAGGAAGGTAATGTGTTTAAAGGGACAGATATGTTTGCCCTTGCGCCTTGTGTGATGGTTCCTAAACTATTGGAAGACTTTCCTGAGGTGGAAACCGGCACTACGATCTCCTTTTCTAATACCCTTTTTTCTCACGAACAATCAACACAATACGAGCAGGGGCTTTATGCTGATTCTGCCTTTTTTGAGGTTTTTGACTTTCCGCTCATTTACGGTAATGCGGAAGATGCCCTGCGTGATCCAAATGCGCTAATACTTACTGCTAGTATGGCTAGTAAGTACTTCGGGAATACGGACCCCACTGGGCAAACACTGCAGCTGGATAACGAAACATTGATGACGGTACAAGCTGTAATTGCTGATCCTTTGGATAATCAACATTTTGATTTTGATTTTATCACCCAACTCTATAATTACGAATACTACGAACAAGACGTCAGCCGCTGGAAGTGGGGAAGCAATAATTACCGAGCCTATATTGTCTTACCACCGGAATATGACTACCAACGCCTGACCCAGAAAATGGAGGTATTGCGTGATGTAGCTCAACCATTCTATGAGGAGTGGTCCTTTTCGCCTTCGTATTTTCTGCAACCATTGGAAGACATTCACTTGCATTCGCATCTGAATATGGAGTCGAAGAGTAATGGCGATATCTTGCGACTCTACCTAGCAGGTGGAATTGCCATTGTAATCTTGCTTTTGGCACTCATCAATTATGTCAATCTAACCACTGCCAGAGCTACGCAGCGGGTCCGCGAGGTAGGCGTGCGTAAAGTTTTGGGCGCAGCTCAGCGACAAGTAGTGGGGCAATTTTTTGTAGAGTCGCTCATCGTTGTTGGTATTAGTGTGCTACTCGCTGCTACAATGGCGGTCTTGTTACTACCCGCTTTTAACGGATTGCTAGACTTAAACATTAGTTGGCAGTGGTTGGGTTCGACCCAGCTATTTCTCGGGGCAATTGGGGTATTATTCCTACTTATATTTATCTCTGGTTTATATCCCGCTATCATCTCGGCTTTAGCTCAGCCTGTAGATGCTATTCGCAGTACTCGTTTCACAGGACATGGAAAGCGTAGATGGCTGGGTCAAGGATTGGTCATTGCTCAGTTTGCGGCAGCTATTGTTCTAGCATTAGGAAGCATTATTATCTACCAGCAGTTGCAGTACATTCAGGATAAGAATCTGGGCTACGAACGGGACCACATTGTGCACATCCCCTACATTGATCAAGATGTGCTGACGAATGGAGAAACCTTCCGGGAACAGATTTTGCAACACCCTGGAATTGAGAAACTCGCCTTTGGTAGCCAGGTGCCGCTAGAAACCGAAAACCAAGGTATTGCCGATGAATGGGAAGGGCATCCCGAAGGTGCTGAACTACCCATTTACCGGAATTACATCGATTATCACTTCCTTGATTTATTCGAAATCGAACTGCTCACTGGGCGTAACTTTTCGCCCGATTTTCCTACGGACCGGGATGGGGCTTATATCCTCAACGAGTCGGCCGTAAAAGCACTGGGCTGGACCAATGAGAACGCAATTGGTAAGACCTTTGAGGAAGGTAAAATAGTAGGTGTGGTAGCTGATTTTCATTTCCAACCGTTTAATCTGGCTATAGAGCCCATGTTTATGCGGCCGCGCAGTCAGTACACTGCTCGTTACGGAAATATCATCGCTAAAATCCGTGGTGACCAGCAGTCGGAAGCCATTGCGCACATTGCGGCAACGATGCAGGAAGTCTTGCCACTTATTCCCTATGATCTGCGTTTCTTGGATGAGTCCTACAACCAACTTTACATCACCGAAACTCGCTTTGGCGAGGCTTTTACCTTATTCACCGGCTTGGCGCTATTTATTGCCTGCTTAGGCCTACTGGGACTGGTTACCCACCAGGTATTGCACCGCACCAAGGAAATTGGGATTCGTAAAGTATTGGGAGCTTCTGTACCTAGTTTGGTAGCGCTACTTTCGAGCGCTTTCTTGCGTCAGGTTTTTCTAGCGTCCTTGATCGCCGCACCTATTGCTTGGTGGGCCATGCAGCGTTGGTTGCAGAACTTCGCTTACCACATTGAAATCAAGCCCTGGGTATTCATTCTGGTGGGTGGCGTCACCCTGTTGATTGCTTTTCTAACCATCGGTACACAGTCGATCCGGGCGGCCTTGGCGAACCCGGTGGAGGCGATTAAGACGGAGTAGGGAGGTTAGAAATAAGAGGTAGGAAGTTAGAAGGGAAGGAGGTCGGAGGTGGGAAATCGGAAGTGGGAGATCGGAAATGGGAAACACCCTGCTTTATACTTCCGATTTTCTACCTCCAATTTCCGACTTAGAATTCTTCCACGCCATCGCCACCGGCGTCTCTAATTCATCCTCCTCGTTGAGGATCTTATCATGCTGCGCGAAGCATGGGTCTTACAATTTCTTGGCCTCAAGGGCAAAAACCATCGGCATTTTACCTTCGTGTCCTTTGATCTGGTATCCGCCGGGGCAAGGGACCGTCTGGTTGAAACAATCGTAGGGGGAGTAGTCGTATTCTGAAAAGTGGGTGATGGTTAAACCCGCATTCATTAGGGCCTGAAATACATCCGCTAGGCTATGATTCCAATATGCAGAGCTGTGTGATTTTTTATCTTCTGGCGCCGCGTAGGAACCTTGACTTTCTTCTACGAAGCTCTCCAGGTTGAAGTAGGGATATTTGAAGTGAGTGAAGTCGTCATCGTACATCCAGACCACGGGGTGGAATTCGGCAAATACAAAGCGCCCGCCCGGTTTCAAAAACTTGTTAATCAATTCCCCCCAATAACCGAGTTGTGGTAGCCAACCAATGGCACCGTAGGAGGAGAATACTAGATCGAATTGCTCGTTGATGTGTTGGTCTGCTTCCAGGACGTTACCACGGATGAAGCGGGCGTTCAAACCTGCACGCTCGCGTAGCTCTCTCGCTTTTTCTATGGCCGTGTCGGAGAGGTCAAGCCCGGTTGCTTCTGCGCCCAGGCGTTCTAGTGCCAGGGTGTCCTGCCCAAAATGGCACATTAAATGCAAGGCTTTTTGTCCGCTCAGATCATCTCCTAGAATAGCCATTTCGATGGCGTTGAGCGGATTGCGGCCCGCCAGGAAGGAGTCATTGTCATAGAACTTAGAGTCGTAATGTTGTTCGGCGCGGTGATTCCAAAACTGTCGGTTGAGGTCAAAGACATTGGCCATATGTTTAGATGGTTTTAGCTTGTGGAAGGTAAGTAGATTAACCAATTCTAGAAAAACTTAAGGTGACAGGTAAGTTCCCACAAGTGTTATAATTCTTGCTACACCGATCAGCAGTGGACCTTAATGTTTATTCTGGGTAGAGCCCTGCCTCCTTCTTCTGTTCGATCACAATCTCCTTCCAAACCGGTGGCAAGGCTTCTTTAGCGCCAGTCTTAAAGAAAATATAGCCAGGATCTCGCGCCAGCGGATGGGCGATACTATCAATGAATTGCACTTCCTCGAAGTAAGGCGAGTCTGCTTGCCAGCGGTCATCTAGTTGAATTTGGTATTCAAATTCCACATCCTCTGGAACCCACATGGCAAAGCTGCTATTGAAGCTATGACACTCCGGTAATTCATATTTTTCGCGATAGAAGTTCAGTACACCGGCATGACCATAGCTGCCACCGTAGAGCAGGGTTTTTTCTCGTACATCCTCGGGTAGACCATGGTAGAAGTCAGCTACTTTTTGCGGTAGCTCATCCCAGCCGTGCATATCGGCAAAATCTTGAGGGATCGTGCGGAATTGGCCGTCCTCCCAACGCAATGGAGTGGAAAGACCAAAATTATCACGCATGTAGGCACAATATTGCTGCATCTTTTCTACAGACATCAGTGGCAGACCATAAGGAATGATACCGGCATTCAAAACCAGCATGGCGGGCAGTAAAATCCAAGTGCGCTGCTTGAGCCAGTGTTCCCACATTACCCCTCCGGCAGCCAGTAGCATGGCGTAAGCTCCCAGCGTATAGTAAGCCTTGCCACTTAGGGCTAAAAGCAATAAAAGTACCAGCACATATGCCCAGCCCAGAACTCGAAAGGTTTTTAATTTGGCTAGTCGGAAAAGGCCCCAAAGTCCGGCTAACCAGATCAGCGTTCCACTCCAGTGGAAAAGGAATTGCGGTAGCAGAAAATCTGTAGGGGTCATATAGACCAACTGGGTCTGAGCCAGATCAGCCATATGCCGCATGACCGGCCAGTCGTAGCTGTATTGCCAATATAGGTTAGGCGCTGCAATGAGTAGTGCTAAACCGACTGCCAGGTAGGGATGCTTGTTGGCCAGTAGCTTACGTTGCGGTGTTAGTAAAAAGCCACCCGCCACTGCCAGTAAGAAAAAGACAATGGAGTATTTGGTCAGAAAACCTAAGCCGGCGGTAATCCCCAGAAAATACCAGTAAGGTGGCTGTTCCGTATTGATAATTCGCACGACCCAGTAGGCCGATAGCAACCAGCAAAACTGATTGAAGCTGACGGGTTGGAAGAGATTATTACTGCCCAAATAAGCTGGTGATAAAAGGAATGCACCCGCGGCAAGCATTTGGGCCATGCGTTTACCACCAAATTCACGGACCATCATGCCAACTATAAAGATGGAGATTGCACCAATAAGCATGGGAAAGAGCCTTACGGCAAATGGTGTATTGCCAAAAATGCCCGTAGCTACTTTAGCTAGCACTGCTATCATTGGCGGAACCTCCATATAGCCCCAACTCAAATGATCGCCTTCGGCGATGTAGAGGTATTCATCACGATGCAAACCATAGATGTTGTGCGCGTAGAGGTGCACGAGGAGCTTGGCGGATGCTATAGCTAAAAGGCCCTGCCAAAAAAGTTGAGGTCGTTGGTGGTCTTGCATGTGGGTGTTTTCTGTAAAGATGGAAGAATTGGAGGCCACCCCTATGGGGCAGATGTTGGTTTAAACGGGATACGGCCCATCGTCGAAGGTTTCTTGATGATAGCGTTTAGGAGCTACCTGATAAGTTAGGGGACTGCGATAATCGGTTCCTTTGGACAGGGCTGCTAATGCCGAACGAAAGTCATACTTTGGTTCCCAACCCAATAGTTGGCGCGCCTTGGTATTGTCGTAAACCCTGGTGATTTTCGGAAACATCTGCCAATCTAGTTTTGCGTATAAGCTGCGAAACCCCGGGACATACTTTTCTACTACAGTGCTTGTGTCGAGGTTGAGTTGCGGTAAATCCTCTACTTGAAACGGGCTGGTAGCGCTAATGATAAACTTGCTGAAACCGATCCCAGCTGCTTTGTCCAAGGCCAATAGGTGCGCGTCGACAATATCTTCTATATCGGCCCGGCGGTACAGCAACTCGTTGACTTTGATATTGTCATCCTGATAATGGCCACGAAGTTTGGGATTGTCATCTTCCTCGCGGAAAAAACGGGAAGTACGTAAGATCAGGCAATTGATTCCGTAGTTGCGATGAAAGATTTGGCACACATCTTCCGCAGCAGTTTTGGTGGCGCCGTAGATATTTTTGGGTCGAGGAACCAAGTCTTCAGTAACCATCACTGCAGGCTCACCGGTGGCCGGTACCATGGAATCGCCAAATGTGCTGGTCGTGCTGGTGAAGACAAACGTCTTGATGTGATGAGCAACCGCAGCTTCCAGGAGATGCAGCGTGGCCGTGATATTGGTACTAATGAAGTCCGCTTTGGTATGGGTAACAATATGGGGTTTGTGCAGCGTGGCGGTGTGAATGATGGCCGTCACGCCTGGCATGAGCTGGTCTACGAAAGACCGGTCGCGTAAATCCCCTACCTGATCAGTATGAGGCCCCGGAAGGATATCCGTACCAATGACTGCGGTTTGCAATTCCTTGAAACGAATCATGAGGGCTTCTCCGAGGAACCCGCTGCTGCCAGTAACAAGTATTTTCATGCCTAGAATAGATTGAACGGAAGATGAATAATACGCCAGATAAAGGGAGCATACATTCGACTAATTAAAGCCTTGCCAGGACCGAATTCCTTTACCATTACTCGGTCAATGAGCTTTTGCGCGTTATCTCCATTCGCAAAAGCGATAAAACCTTGTCCAGATTCCGGAAGCACTACTGCTCTTGCCCGTACGCCCATGTCTGAACCTCCGTGCACCAAGGCGTATTCACCCGAGGGTAGGTCCGGTACAACTTCCCAGCCTAATCCAAAGCCCATGCGTTTGTTGACTCGAATCTGCTCAGTGGTCATTTCCTGGAATAGGTCTTCTGGTAGATCAGCGCCTTGAATGACGTGCTCGATAAAGTTGGCGTAGTCCTGCACGGTGGTCATCAAGTCATCAGAGGCTACGGCGTGTTCTCGTTTGTTGGTTTCGTACAATTCGCCTTCAGAATTGTGCCAGCGAGCGAAACGTTCCTCTGGCATAAGACTATCCCAGATTAGCCGACTATCCGGCATGCCTAATGGCTGAAAGATCAGAGAATCAGCGAGCTGTTCCCAGCTCAAGCCTAGTTTTTCTTGGATGGCTAGCCGCAAGTATTCGTAACCCTCGCCGGCGTACTGATAGCCGGTGCCGGGGTCGAATTGGAAGGCCAGTTTCCCATCCTGCGTAAGCCAGCGCCAGTTGGGAAAGCCACTCTGATGACTAAGTAGAATTCTTGGGGTCAGGCTTTTATGCCGGGGATCGGCTATTAGATCCGGATCAACCCAGTAAGGGTGGAGTGGTTCATCTAGTTCAAGATTTCCCGCCGCGATGAGCTTCAAGACACTCAGCGCAAATACTGGTTTGGTAACAGAAGCCACATTGAAAATGGCATTTTCCGGTGCTGCTTGCCCTGTGATGAGTTCTCCCATGACCTTTACTTCCGTAAGCTGGCCATTCTCAATAATGCCGTAGGCTAGAGCCGGTACATGATTGTTTTTGAGTTGTTGTTCCCAGCTGCCCTTCGGCCAATTTAGCAGTACCGCAACAATTAGAACCAGCGCCAGGAGAAAGCGTAATAGATAGGTTAAGAGTTTCATGCTCCGAAAATTAGGACTTCCCTACCATCCACGCAACCCTAATTTTTAAATGAACCACCAAAGTTATTTTGAACCCTATTCTATCTCCGTATGAAGCTAGATTAACCTTTTCGATATTTTAGTTAAAATGGAAGTGGAGTATAATTAGAATGAACTGTGTAAAAATGCAAGCAAAAGAGTGACTATTATGATTGTGCTTTGAATTGCAAGTAGTGAAGA
>JBCBEC010000069.1:0-33403 GCA_038528965.1 Bacteroidota bacterium
CCTTGAAGTGGATCGCATCCAGATAGATGATTGAGTAGAAAGACTGTAATCGCCGGGTCCGCCAAGTCTGTATCTGCGGCCAAACCTTATCGGTAATCTGTGATATCTTACCCGCTGAAATACTTACACCGTACAACTTCATCAACAGCCGACGCACATCCTCAATCGAGTTACCCTGGGCGTACAAGGCAATTATTTGATCGTCCAGACCACTACTTAACTCCCGCTCCCGCTTACCGATAATCTGTGGCTCAAAATCACTACGACGATCCCGTGGCGTACGAATGTCTAGGGCTCCGCTATCTGAGATCACCCGCTTCGAACTATGACCATTACGCTTGTTCTTTTTGCCTTCGGTCTTCTCTTCATCCAGAAAGACATCCATCTCGCCTTCCAGCATCTCGTTGACCATGTTCTGTAACAGTTCGCTGAATGGACTACCCTGTCCTAAAACTGGAGACTTACTGTACAAGTGCGCCTTCATTCGCTCATACAGCTCCTTGTCGCCAACTAAATCTTCTACTTCCTTCTTTTTGCTCATATCTTTAAAGATAGTAGACACAGTTTACTGAACAGTCTCAGAGGGCTACCATCCTTTGCTAAGCTTTCAGTTATCGTCTACGAAAAATTAAGAGCAGATAGTCTTTCGACAACCTAGCTATGCGAACCACCACAGTTCCCCCTTCTCTCTCCCAACAACACTCATTTCTGCTCATTAACAGCAACCCGTAACTGTTTCACAGCGATGGCTCGCATCGTATACATCAAGGTGCTTTCCGTAGCTAAAGAAGTAATAGTCGTCTCTTTTTCAAGTACAATTCCTCCTTGTAGGTAATACTGCGGCCGAAGTTTACGTCGGTGTTTGTCTGGTAGTGCTAGTATCCAAAATCGGGAATAGGAGTCTACTTCGTGTCCGGGGTCTCCTTGAATGGCCCCTCCAGCGTATTCCTCGCACTTGAAACCGGCGATGTATTTCGTGTTGCCTGTCTTTTTGATCACCGCATCCCAGTCAATGGAATAGTTTGGATTAATCTTGACTGGATTGGGTATCGGCTGCAGGCTTTGAGGATCTATCCTAATGTCTTCCCCTTCGGTCAGGTAGTACACTCTTTGCACTACGCTATCTCCAGGCTGGTAATGGTAACGTTTAATGGTATCTGATGCTAGGATACTCACAACGGTGCTGTCCTCGTGAAAGAGCATTTCAGCGAGTTCGGAATGGTCACTGGCTACATAGGTCGAAACCAGATAATGAATTTCCCATTCGCTGTTGGTGATGTCTTGTTGTGCATAAGCAAGTAGAGCTAATAATAACCAGCTGTATTTCATTTAAGAGGGATGTTTGGCGCGCCAAGAAAAGCTTGGAAGTGAAAACAGTTAAGTTGACATAATCTCTTATAGACCAATAGGCTATAAGATCATTATGACTAATATATTCCAAACTGGACTGAAAAGAAGTAGTGGTACTAACTAAGTGGGTTAATCTTCTGTTAAAAACCCCGTGACCATGCCCCATAGGCAGTACTTGATTGTAAATTGAATAAAACCCACAACTTATGATGAAGCGCTACTCTTACCTTTTTCTATTCTTTTTTTGCTCCTTTAGCACGCTCCTTTCCCAACAAGCTTTGTTGGAATTTCCCTTACCTACCGAAACCTTCGATCTGCGCACCATTGGGCAGTACGAAGATGCTTTTTTCTTTCGGCACGGTAGTCCACTCAATTATAGTGTGTGGCGTTATTTGCCCGCTACTAATGATCTACTTCCGCTCACTTCTGATGATGCAGTATTGGAAGACGAACTTCTGGGTGAAGATGGTTTTTACTACGCCGAAAAAGCCAAAGACCAACAGTTCGAGCTGGCTCCTATTGATCTGTATAAAGTTGGTGATGGCAATCCACAGCGGTTGAGTACGCTGATGGCTTATGACCTGGAATTCCTGGCCAGCGGAGAAGGGCATATTCTCTTCCGAGCGCGCGGAAAAGTATACTGGTTGGAGGAAGCCACGGCTGCTATTTCACCAGTTGCCGATTACAATGACTTTCTGGAAGATGCGGTCTACTGGCAAGAGGCCTTTTATTGGACGCGTGACGGTTTTTTGTACCGACTTGGCCGAGAAGGTGGATTTTCGATCTTGTACCAATCGGACTGGTGGCCTAAGGGTCTAACGGCCATGGCTGGTGCTCTGATCTGGCAGGATAGTGTGCACCTGTACCGCTACGATGGGGAGGAGGCTCCGCGACCTTTTTATGAGTTTCCTGCCGATGACTTCCGTGAAATAAACCTGGAAGGAGGAGTACTTCTAAGTGGCGCTCGTTTCGTCTTCTCTGCTCCTTCATCTAATAATGGTCAGGAGCTTTGGATCACGAATGGCTTTGGTCCGGGCACCGGAATACTTAAAGATATAACAACCGGTACCTATAGTAACGGTAGCCCAGCTAGCAGTTTTCCGGCCTATTTGCACCTGCACGATGGTCTGATTCATTTTTTGGCCTTTGATGCCAGCTTCCAACGACAATATTGGACCACGGATGGTACGGTCGCAGGGACAATCCTGCGGGAGGAACTCACCGTTGAGCGAAACTGGAAACGCATTAGCACGCAGCAAACGCTAGCATCGGGTGGTTACCAGTTGATTGCTGAAGGACCCCAAAATGGTACGGAGGCGATGATCTTTAAAGGAGGGGTACGAGGCCATGATACCAATCCTGGCCCGGGTGATAGTTTCACCGATGACTTCTATCTTTCCCCGGTTCTTGAACTCTCCGGGGATCGCGTCGTAGTGGGGGCTATGAGTGCCCAGCACGGAGAAGAACCTTTCCTACTTACCGCCGAGGGTGAAACCTGGCCATTAGGCGACTTAAGCCCCGGAGCGGCCTGGAGTGAGATCATCTGGCTGGGCGAGTACGATGAGCGTGTTTATTTATTGGCGGGTAATGTTGATGACGGTTACCACTTCTATGGCCTAGATCTTTCCCAAGCGGTCAGCATGCCGGATATCGTCAATGAAGGCATCGATTGGGTACAGACCATCCGCACCGCGCCTAATTTTGATGCTTCCTCTGGCTACATGTACGGCACGGACCTGGAACCAGCATCAGATAATGGCTTTTTTGTGGGTGGTTCCATCACGGGCTATTCGCAAAATTTACGCTATGCCCCTACTGCTCCAGAAGAGCTTTATGGCGATTTGGGCATGCCTTGTTTTGTGGTTAAATACCAGGAAGACGGTCAACCACTCTGGCAACTGGGACTCCCGGGATACGCTTACTCTGCTGATCGCCCAATACTGGCAACAGCACCGGAGGGTGGTGTTTACGCAGCTAGTCGAAGTAACAATGACGGTTTCATCCGCGATACGCCTTTTAACCCACAAGCGGGCTCTGCTTTCATTACCAGGCTGGATGAGAATGGGAGTGTCAACTGGTTGCGCCAGTTTAGTCTTAGCAATCGTGGTTACCTCTACGATATGGCCGCTGACGCCGAGGGGAACCTGCTCCTCACCGGTTGGTTCGAGAATAGCCTTTCCTACCAAGGGCAAAGGATTGAGGCAGCTTTAGGTGTAGCATTTTTTGCCTTGAGCCTCGATCCCGCGGGGGAGTTACGCTTCTTTCGTGCTCTGGATGCCACTGAAAATTGGGTTAGCCGCGGCGGTGCACGCGGACTCACTTTTGATGACGATGGCAATGCCTATCTGGTACTCAATAGTATCAGCAAGAACTATACCGTTTCTTGCAACTTTGGTGATATGCCCTCTACGGTAATCAAACTGAGCCCTACCGGAGAAACGATTTGGCGCCGCGAATTTTTGGGCAATGATGCCTGGTACATTACCGACCTGGCACTCAGTAGCCGGGGTAATGTCTATTTGTCGGGTAAGTTTAGAGGTGACTTGGAAATGGATGGCCGGAAGCTCTCGCACAAAACGGAGAATTGTACGCTCACGGGTTTCCTGGCGAAAATGGATCCTAGCGGAATGATACGTACGGCTCGTATTTTAGAAGACGGCCGCCGCCCCGATCAGATGCTGACCCAAGATGATGGTACCTACGTGCTCACTGGTTATCGTGCGTTGGATAGTGCAGAGGATTATCTAGGTTTCAGTCATCGACCCTTCGGTAATCGGAGGCAAGAGGCCTTTATGACGATTTATAATGAGCAAGATCAAATCCTAGCGGAAAGGACGTTTCAGTTGCGAGATGAGATTGAAAACGGTAGTTTCGCTATGCTATTACCACTAGAGGGACAGCAATTCCTACTCTACACGGAGCTAGTGGGGCCACTCGATACCATTGGCGCGACTGGCGGATTGAGCTTATTAGAGCCTAGTTTGGCACTGGCCGCTGTAAGATTGCCCTACGAACTCACCGGTTTACCTACCGATGGCACAGTACCGCGTACTGCCTTGTCCGTATTTCCAAACCCCACCGTAGATTTCGTGAATCTAAGCACTTCTGACGGTGATCTACGCCCGGAAGATATGCGCCTGTATAATGCCCTGGGACAAGAGGTGTCAGCTCCGGTAACGATATTCGAGACGGGACAGTACCAGCTCGACCTGCGGCAGTTGCCAGCAGGGCAATACTGGTTGGCTTCGGAGCAGGGTGATGAATTGCTTTCTTATCCTATTGTGCGGGTAGGGCAGCGATAAATTCCGCTGTTGCTTAGGACAATCTACTGAGCGGCTAGATCACTACAGTTATGTGTTGGTGATCTAGCCGCTCTCTGTTTATTCAGACTATGCTCCTTTTGCGTAAGCGTAGGACAGACCAAGGATGAATTTGGCAACCTCTAATTCTTCTTGCGTACGTGGCGCATACATCATAATGATGTTCGGCGGCAGAAATCCTCTTTTGATCAATGGATGCCACTCTCCCCAGCCTTTCTCAATAATGGTTGTAGCCTCTTTTTGCGGTAGCCCTAAATGCATGCTGTAGTCCGGATGAGGATGAAAATGGGCAAACTCTGTTCCAATCATGAAGGCATTACAACTATCACAGGTATGATTCGGCTCCCTTATTGCATAGATAAGCTATTCCTTAAAAACCAATTCCCCACAAGGCATGGGGTAGGTTGATGGCAAGGTAGTGCTAATCCGGTAATAGAGTGACCCTCCGTCTAGTACCAGTGCCGTACGGCGGGGGCTGGTATCTACTCCGGGGTTAGGAATATGACTGAGCAGCGCTACGTAGAATAGCAAATCCTCTCCAGGACCAATAGTGCGTTCTATAATGCCTGGCTGATAAAAGTTAACTACTAGAAAGGACTCCAAACCTGCTATGCCGTAGCTGTACGCTCCCACTTTATCCAGTGTCATAGTGCCAGGTGGAAGAAATAGTTTGAGATGTGATTCCGGTGAAGCCGGGAAGATGGCTAGTGAATCAGCTGGGAAGTTGACATTTAGCGCCAATGGAGTGTTGGATTCATTGATAATCCTGGTCCAGAGGATAGCATGTCCGTACGGGATGGTGTCAAAGGGTTGGAAGCCAATACTAAAGCTGTTGAGGTCAAGAACGCCTCCTCCTTTTGGGAAACTGTTTTGGATACGTATGCTTCTACCCAAGGTATCTGTATAGGTTGTATCCGAGTAGATATAATTACTGGGATTATCCTTTGGTGAGCCAAGCCATTCGTCGGTGAGTGAGGTGGAATCAGGAGTCGCTGTTTGGCTGCTAGTGGTATCTTGTGCGACCTGATTGTTTTGCCCGCAAGAGTAGAGTCCTGCAGCTAAAAATGTTAGTAGAAATAAAATTTTTTTCATAGTCGGGATCGAATAGGCGGTGATCTTATCAATGGCGTTACGAACATACATATTAGTGGGCAACTCCTAAGCCTAAAGCATCGAGGACTGCAAGGAAATTCCAACCATCGTCTCCATCAGTATAAGCTGCTGCGTTAATTTACCCGACGATTCAGCAAGTTTAGCAATGGAAGATTTGGATTAACCTTACAGCCCGTTCAATGCAACGCTACTTGCAAATAGTAACCCGACTTACTTCTTTCCTGCCACGGTGTTGTCCATAGTTTGCTGCTGCTGGGGTAGTTGAATCAGGCTTCGCACTAAGTCCATCTCGGGATCTACGCCACTGTGCAGCTGAGTTGCGGTAGGACGAACTGGATAATCCGGCTCCACGCCGTGCCCATTGTTTTCGCGATCTACCACAATCTTGCTGTGGACAATTTGCATCAACACTCTATTCTTAGTATTGGGAAGCACGAGGTCAAACGATTCCCCCGCAATACATTCATTGGCATTTCCACCGGGTTCTTCTCCGATGAAGATGCTATTGGTATGCTGCTCTAGCATACCGGCCAGGTAACCACCGGCGGAAAAGGTCGCGTAGTTGGTAAGTGTATATACTTGCCCATTAAATTGTAGATCGGAAGGTTGGCGTAGCTTGGGACGATGCTTACCGTACAGTACACCGGCCAACCAGTTGGCATAGTAGGTGCCATCTTCGTTTTTGCTTAGGATAATACTGCCCAAGGTATTGTACCAAAACCTGGGTGCATCGTAATATTCGCTCAGTGTTCTGCCAATGAGGTAATCCTGTTGGTAGAGGTAAAAGGGCTGCTTGGCCAAATGGCGCATGAGGTAAATGGTAGGCCATTGATTACCACCGGGATTATTGCGAATATCAATCACCAGATTCTGTACCCCAGAAGCAATGATCTCTTTGAAAATGCGGCGATACTGACCTTTGATCGTCTTCATAAATTCGCGTACGTCGGTATTACCACAATGGCGTAAGGTGATGATCGCCAGGTTTTCCTCAAAGTGTAGGGTAAGCGCATCGCCTTGCGATTTATCCCAGTAGTGATAGACTTCGCCGTAGCGTTCGGTTCTGATCGCTGCACGTTCATCCGCCGGCATCGGAGCGATATTGAGCTGCTGAGTCTGCCCCTGCGCATCCACTATTTCCAAGTCAAACTGTTCGGGGAAACCACGGAAGTTGGCATAAATTTCGGCGAAAGCCCGCGCTACGATACCTTTGGGAAAAGAGGTGTTCTCACCATCCCGGTTCCAATTACCAGCTATATCCATAAACTCGGTCCAGGCATCTTTGCCATTAATAGAACGAAGGTAGGTACCTGGCTCAAGTGCCATTTTATTCGTCATATTTCGAAGCACGAACAAGCTATCTCCGTGCCAATGTACGTCTAGGGGGAGGATAGGAGCTTTTGTTGCCACGTACTCATCAAAGGCGGCACTGGGCCGAATAACGGTATGTCCATTTTTAATGTAGGGATTCATCTGAGCCAAGTAAGGGTAAAATTCAGCCGCAGTCATGGGGTGGTTGATGGATGCTTTTACGCGATCAAAGGTGGCGTCCATTGCTGTTTTGGAAGTGTAGAGGTTAAGGCCCGGGTGCATGGTCTCTAGCTCGTGACGGAAGATATCCCAGTCCTCGTGTAATTCTGCGACGGTGTATACACGCTGATCTACTTGGCCAAATACTGAGGAAACAGAGAGAATGAAACAGAATAGGGTGAAATTTTTAAGAGAGGTATTCATGACGTGGGTATTGATGGTTACTAATTGTCGAATGATGCCATAAATGTAGAGGAGCTTGGGGCTGGGCAAAAGGACATAATTGTGAGTTGGGGCAAAAGGCTGGTGAATTATGAAGAGGGGTAGATTTTGCTAAACTCGGACTGCAAGACCATATCCCAAGGCAGCAGGTTTAGTTCACAAGAATTTTCGGTGGATTCACCCTGCAGGTACTTGAGTTTACCAGACTAAACACGCTACAGCTGAAGTATTGTGCTAGATTAGATGTATGAATTGGCTGCAAAACATAAAACGATCCGACTGGATCATCATTGGTATCTACGGTGCCCTGCTCCTCAATTTGATGTTTTGGGGAGAGTGGCTGGAGGAGGATTGGAGCCTGTGGAGTAAAGACTCACGCTACCTGTTTTTCAATATCAGTGTAGTGGAGGTGGTGAAGCAGCTCACGATGATGATCCTGATTGTATTTTACGTAGTGCCTACCTTTTTCAACAAGAAAAAGTACCTGCTCTCTTTTGGCCTCATTGTTCTCATCTTACTGATTGCCAGAATTATTGATCCCTACATTTTACCTTACACCTCTGAACCCTTGCAACCGGATTTGGGGGCCAAGCTTTTTTGGGGCGTGCTCGAAAATGGGGAAGCTATCAGTTTTCCGTGTTTTTTGCTTTTAGCGAAGTCCTTTTACCAGTCGCAGCTAGCTGTGGTAGCCTTGCAGAAAGAACAGAAGGAGACGGCCCTGCGGGTCTTGCAGGCGCAGGTAGATCCTCATTTCTTGTTTAATAACCTGAATATTCTGGATATTCTCATTGAACAGAATCCGGATAAAGCCAGGGTGTTTACGCGTAAGCTTTCCTCTCTGTACCGCTATATGACTCGCCATAAGGATGATGATATTGTACCGCTAAGTACGGAATGGGAATTTTGCCAGGATTATATCTACTTGATCAGCCAGCGTTTTAATGGTTTGTTTCCGGTGCAAACCGAGTTTGCGATAGAGCAGCTTGAGCAATACCTGGTACCACCGGCATCCGTACAGACTTTGCTGGAGAATGTGACCAAACACAATGTGGCCTTGCCCCAAAAACCGATACAGATTACTATCGAGATAGCCAATGAATATCTGGTAATGCGTAATGACTTTCGTCCAAAAGTAGATCCGGAAGATAGTAGCGGGACCGGGCTGCAGAATCTGGCTGCCAGAGTAGCTCTATTGACGGATCAAGAAATTACGTACGGAGAACAAGGTGGGCAATTCGTGGTACGACTTCCACTCGTAAAGCAGCTCTAAAATGAAAAGAAAAACAGCAACAGATTCTAAACGGCAAGTACTCATCCTCGAAGATGAGGAACTGGCCGCGAACAAGATGAAAGCTCATCTCCAGCGCTTTTACGAGGAGGCAGTAGAGATTACCTGGGTACAAAGTGTAGGGGAGGGCATTCGGTATTTGCAAGAGAATTCACCTGATCTTATTCTTTCTGATATCGAGCTGTTGGATGGCCGGGCGTTTATTATTTATGAACATATAGAGATCAAGTCACCGATCATCTTTACTACTGCTTACGATCAATACCTGCTGGATGCTTTCCGGACCAATGGTATAGCCTACTTGCTCAAGCCGATTGACGAACAAGACCTGTATGCGGCCCTGAATAAGTACGAAACCTTATTTCAGCAGCAAGACAATTTTGGACTACAGGCCGGTGTGCTGGAACAGTTGAAGACGGCGCTGGATCGTTCCACCCAATCCTACAAACGGCGGTTTACGATCAAGAAAGCCAAGGGGATCGTACTACTGAAGACTGAAGATATCAGCCATTTTCAGGCCGACAATAATATCGTCTTCGCCTTTGACCGAAAGGGCAAGAAGCATATTGTCAACCACAAAATGAGCGAGCTGGAAGAGCTACTAGACCCCAGTGTGTTTTTCCGCTTGAATCGCAGCGAAATTGTGCACGTTGATTTTATTGAAAAAATCGAGTCTTACTTCAATAACCGGCTGGCGGTATTTGTGCCGGGAGCCCAAAAGCCGATGATCACGAGCAGTGCTAAGACGGCGACGTTTCGGAAGTGGATAGAGGCAAGCTAAGGTGTAAATTTCTGGTAGAGGGGAAAGAGTAGAAGGTAGAAGGAGTACAGTGGGACTTTCTACTATCTATCATGTTTCCGCCAACTACTCCTCCTTCAAAGAAATCGCCGGATTAACGGTAGCAATCTTGTAGGATTGCTGACTTACTGCTATACAAGCCGTGAGAAAGACGAGCAAATTAGCACATAAATAGGGCATCACACCAAACTGGATATCTCCTAAGTGTTCTCTGGAAGTATGCAATAATGTTTCCATTCCCAACCAACAAAGACCGGTAGCAATACCGCTGGCAATAGCGAGCAGAAGGATGAAGTTTTTATTGGCTAGCAGTAGCACCTGCCCAACGGAGGCACCAAACACTTTGCGAATACTGGCCTCCTTGAGAAAGCGAGTATAATTCTGAATAGAGAGTCCCAAGAGTCCCATACAAGCAATGAGCAATGCTAAACCTGCTATGTAGCTGAGGTTGGTGTAGCCGCTAGCAACACTTTGATAGAAGCCATCAAACACCAATGCTTGGGGGAAACAATTGAGTGGAACATCCGGATACAAAGCTGCCCATTTATCCCGAACAAGCTTTTCCACTTGATCTCCTGCTCCTGCGGTATGTCGAATCGTCAGATAGTTGTAGGCGTCCTCCTTACTGGGGAAAATAGTTACGGCGAGTTGGTCGGATTGACCCGTAGTTTTAAAGTTTTTGGCCACTCCAATCACTTTATAGCGTTGGTCTCCGCGTATCAGGCTCTTTCCAATTGGATTGCTCCATTCTTGTTGCTCCGCAAAGATTTGATTGACTACTACTGTCTGGGAGTCTGCTACCGGGCGGTTGGGGTCGAAAAAACGCCCTGCGTGGAGTTGTAAACCCATAGCCGTGAGGTAATCTGCACCCACCTGAAATTGGATAGCCTCGGTTACTCTTTCGCCTATTTTGAGTTGTTCTCTTTGGTTAAGGTGACCAATATGATTGGTACTGCCTGCCACTTGCTGCACGTAGGGAATACCCTCCAACTCATTTTTTAGAATGGCATATTGTTCGGCATTGTCTAAACGAACAACGAAAGTGGAATCTGGCTCATATCCCCAATCCAGGTTCATCCATTTTTTGCCCATTGACAACAGCAAAACAGCCGTTATGACGATGCCGAAGGCTAGCACAAATTGTATACCTAAAAAGAGTTGAGTCAACTTGTTCTTTTTGATAATGGTTTGGCTGCCTTTAAAGATGGCTGTCGGTTGAAAAGCGCTGATGTAGAATGCGGGATAAGCACCAGAGGCTACTGCAACAAAGGCTAACAAAGCGACTAGGAAAAGCCACAAGTTGGGCGTACCAAGCAGAGACAACGAAATTTGCTGCGACTGACTGGCATTAAACAGTGGGATCAAGGCCTGGTGGGCAAAAATTAGGCCGAAGCCTAAAGCTAAAAAGCAGAGCAATAAGTTCTCCGTCATAAACTGGCCAACCAGTTGCATTTTTTTGCCACCAATGACTTTGCGGATGCCTATTTCCTTCAAGCGTTTTCCTGCTACGCCCAAGGAAATGTTGATGTAGTTGAAGCAGGATAACGCCATCATTAAGGGGGCCAGTAAGGCCGCCAGGAACACCACCAGCGGGTGGGTTACGCTAGATGGCCGATTGACTACCTCGTGCGCTTTGGGGTTAGGGTGCACGAGATTGTCTAATACGAAAGACTTTGCTTTTACGTTTTCATTAGCTTCGTTTTGCAGTGCTACATAGTTATCCATTTTTGCGGCAATGATGTCCGCGTCGGCAGCTTCCTGCAATTGGATAAAGGTGCCGCTTGCGTGATCGCCCCAATCATTTATTTTCACGCCGTTCAGACTGGAGTAAGCATTCATTCCAGCAGCGATGCTAAACCGGAGCCCTGCGTTGTCAGGAAACGGCGCGGCTACCCCCTTGATGGTAAATATTCTCTTCTCCTTATTACTGAAAACGATCGTTAGGTCTTGGTCAATGGGGTCTTGATCTTGGAAGTACTTCTCCGCTAGTTTGGTACTTATAATTACAGCATCAGGGGTGTTCAATACTTGAGGAGTGCCTTTATCCAGGGGGAAGGAGAACAGATCAAAAAAGCTGGGATCGACAAAGGAAACAGATTCGTAGAATACTTGATCTTCTACATAAACGCTACTGCTCCAGTTATCAATACGGGCAAATTGCTCCACTTGTGGAAAATCATTGGCCAGGGCCTGCCCTAAAGGCATGGGTACATTGCCTACTATCTGTGTTTCTTCATTGTAGTCAACGGCGTATTCCAGCATGAAAATGCGTTCCCCATTTTCGTGGAAATGATCCCTGCTCCACTCGTTTTGTAGGTACAGGAAGGTGGTGATGGCAGCCGCTACGGCCACGGACAAGCCCAAGATGTTAATGGAGGCAACTAGCTTGTTCTTCAGTAAACTTCGGTATGCTAATTTGAAATAGTTCTTTAACATAAAGTGGGCGTTTTCTAGTCTTGGATACGGTAAGATGGTGAGGTGTTGCTTACTTTGCTCCAATATCTGTACCAAAAAGCCAATGCTTTCATTATCAGCTTGTTGTGTTTTGTTTTTAGAAGAGAGTACCTTTATAATTGTCTCAGGATGAACAGCTTTTGTTCATAAATGAACAGTTTTCTACGCTGAAAGTCAAGTTTTACGTAGGCTATCTATAGCGTATGAGTCCCGCGTTAAACTTCTATAGCGAAAGCTGGTCAAAAGAGTGCAAATGAAAAGGAACCCATCTATGAGACTGTCTTTACCTTTTTTGCTGAGTTTTATGGGCTGGCCCTGCCTGGTATTTGGGCAAGACATCATTCGGGATACCATCCGGCATAATGATCTGGATCGTAGCTATATTTTGTATGTGCCGAGTAATTACCAAGCTAGTGAAAACTGGCCACTCGTGATCGCGCTACACGGTGGTGGACAAGGCAATGGGGAAAGTCTGCTTGAGCAGTTACAATTCCACGAAGTGGCTGATACCGCCAACTTTCTTTGCCTGTACCCGAACGGCTTTGGCAATCAATGGGCAGATGGCCGTGGAGTCACTACTCCTGACTTAGCAGGAATTGATGACGTACAGTTTCTTAATGACCTTTTGGACAGTGTGGCGCAACATTATCCTTTTGATGCAGCTAATGTATTTGTAACCGGCGGATCCAACGGTGGAATGATGGCTCAACGCCTGGCTTGTGAAACGCCTAATACGTTTCGAGCCTACGCCACGATGATTGCCAGTATGCCCGATCCGGTTCACGCAAGCTGTGCTCAGGGCACCGCGGTTAATATGCTACTCATGAACGGTACGGAGGACATCCTGGTGCCCTACGAAGGCGGTTCACTGCATCCATTAACGGACGGAGGAAGTGTGTTAGGTACGGATGCTACTATAGATTTTTGGAGAGACAATAACGGCTGCACTACCGATAACCAAATGCTGGATTTCGATAATACGGATCTTTCTGATGGCAGTACGGTGCACTATACCAAATACGACAACTGTAGTGATTCTAGTGAGGTGGTGCTGTATCGAATTGAAGGTGCCGGACACACCATCCCCGGGATGGCAGCCAATATGAATCCGAGACCTATTGTAGGGTATACGAATTACGATATCGTGGCAGCAGTAGAGATTTGGGAATTCTTCAAAAGCCATCTGACACAACCCATCATTAATAAGATCCCTGTTGGGGAAATAGAACATTCCGTTCAATTATACCCCAATCCCACCAACGGCAGGGTCTTTATCCGAGGACTGGAAGAGGAGCATCAATTTCAGATTGAAATGCTAGACGTCAATGGAAGGGTTTTGTTAAAACCCAATCATGTGCCAGTGCTCGAACTCGCCACCTTGCCTGGTGGCCTGTATTACGTGCGAGTAGTATTGCCAGAGAGGGCTTATACTTTGCCACTGGTAAGACGATGAGTAACTGCCTTAAGCTACTAGCTCACTTTCTCCTTCCGCAGGATTTTATCCATCTTTCGGCCCTTGGCTAGTTCATCTACTAGCTTATCTAAATACCGGGCTTGGCGGGTGAGGGTGTTGTCAATTTCCTCGATGCGATAACCGCAAATGACGCCTTTGATCATATGCGCATTGGGGTGGATTGTGGCTTCCGCAAAGAAGTCCTTGAAGGTAGCTTTGTTATCAATAAACGCCTGGATGCGTGCATCGCCATAACCGGTGAGCCACTCTATCACCTGGTGCAGTTCTTCTTTGGTACGGCCCTTCTTCTCCACTTTGGTTACGTAGTGGGGATAGACGGAGGCGAAGGTGAGTTTGGCAATGCGTTCGTTGTGTTCTGGTGTTACTTTCATGTTTAGTATAGATTGGTGGTTAGTACGGTTAGGGTTCCGGTAAGGTTACTTAGAATAAAAATTCAACGACTAGGTAGATCAATATTCCGATCACCATTAGCCACAGCTTAAGTTTTAAATACCCAATATCGGTATATCTTTTGCGTAAACCGGTTTCTTTTCTGCGTTTGTGGTCCATTTTGCGCTAAGCCAGATGGCGTCTACTCCTCATTTTCTTCCTCATCACTTAAGTCAAGTATCTCTGCGGCCTTTCTGTAAAAGTAGATTACGTCTCTTTCTCGGGCCACGAGCTCATGCAGGTGGTTTGACATGAGTTCCAGATTTATTGCCGCATCCTCTGGCGTGTTTACATCTTTTGATTCAAACAGTTCGAACATCTTGAATCCAGGTTCAAAGGCATTTTCTTGATGACTATAGACCCTGGAAAGAATTAATAATTTGTCATAATCAATATTCACAATGAGCGGATGAGATTTGGCAATGTCCCAGGCATCATTTGTAGGGAAAGATTTCATAAAGGACCCTCTCGTCATGAGTTGCTCTAGCATGATATATTTATTCTCTATAAATGCTTCGATGAATACGGGTTCTTTGGAGAGGCTGTCTAGATTCTTATTGATCCTGATATGATAGGGGACCCAGTCTTCCATCAGACTGATGTTGTCCTTTAATTCAGATTTGATAGTAGCCAATAACTCTTCTGACTCTCGTTTTTTCTTTCCTTCTTCAATTCTTTCGCTGAGGTATAAACCCAATACGACACTGAATACGATTAGGACGAATTGCGTGATAGTCTCCTTCATAGTCTTTCTTGTTGAGCGCGTTTAAAATTAGACAATCTTACATTACTGGTCCAGTGGAAGGTATCTTTCTTTGATCACATTGAAGTGATGTATCTGGTGGGCCGTAATGGTGAATCCAATGGCGGATAGCGGCATTTGGTATTCAAAAAACCGACAAGTCATTTCTAGTATTTGGGGGTTGAAAGATCGGAACATCATTATAGTGGATTGCCGCACAATACGCATCTCCTCGATCAACTGCTCAATCGGTATTTCATTGGCGTTGGAGTTGCTGCCCATTATCTCTTGGTCATGAGCGACGGGGATGGTGCCTTCCTGGCGCGCGAAGATGACCGCTCGGAAGCACCAAATTCGTTCCCAGTCAATGAGATGCTGCAAGATGGTGTGGATGGTCCATTTCCCTTCGGCGTAGGTCTTCAATCCAATTCTGTTGAATTGAGCGATATCAAGATCATCAATGGCTTGTAAGCTAAGGTTGAGCGCTTCAGTGAGGTCTTTGCCCTCATTTAGCTCGTAGACGTATTTTAAGAAGGCTGGATTTTCTTTTGTTTCGGATTGTCCCATTCGTTATTTCTTTCTGGTTACGGTTAACCGTCTGAACCTATTTCGTTCATAGCCTCTAAAATAGCAAGAAACTAAACTAAGAATTACTAAACACGGTGTCTCTTGTCGAGACCGCCGTATAAATACAGGTCATGATCTTGGGGTTCAGTTCCAAATACGTTCCGCTACTACAGCAAAAAATGCGCTACTAGGGAGTCATAATTCAGCGCAAGGTACAGTAGCGTGAAGAGATTGGCGTTGATCAATACCGGTACGATCCACAGCAAAAAGACGAAGGCCCCACCGTGCAGGTAGATGATTAAAAGTGGTAGAAGCAAGCCGATGTACAGGTCCAATCCAATCTGCCAGCCCCAATACATTTCACTGGTCCGCTTAAGGCTTTTGAAGAAGCTTTCCCGGTTGTTGCAGTACAGCGTAAAGCCGAAGAAGCCGAAAAACAGCAGCCAGATGATATACTTTCCGCTGCTGTACGGGCCTTGGCTGAGGAAGATTGAGCTGTCTTCTTTAGTGATTATTCCTATGATTGCAAAGACGATAAAGATGCCCCAGAGTAAATTTTTCTTCAAGAAGAGAATGGTAGATTGCATGGTAGGATGTTTTATCTCAGGTGGTTAATAGTGTGGATCATTTTGCGGCAGTAGGTGCTGGGCTCATCAGCTAGCTACTGATCCGTTCCTTCCCAGGTTGGGATACCTTGTTAAATCAGTCAAGCTGTAACCCAGGTCATTCACTGAACTTTCAAACAGCTTGATGCACTTGGATTTGACCAGCTTTTTCTTCAATTCCCAGGGCTTTTCGGTTTCCCATTTTTCAAAATACTTGTTGCTGGTATTTCTAATGTTGTGATCATAAGGTAAGGTAGTGCCTAAAAATTCTTCCAAAGCCGTAATTAGTTCTAGTGGGTTTTGCACCATATACTCGTAGCTAAAGAAAAGCTCATTTTTTAAATGCGTTCGGTCTTCCTGGTAGATGTTGTGAGCGGCAATCCAGTGGCGAATTAGTTCTGGTAATGCAGTTTTACTCCATTTTTGGGTGGCTAACGATACCGCCACGGGGTGGCGAACGATGGTGATAAAAAAGGCCTCGGGGAAGAGCGCCTGCAGGAACCGTGTTCTGATGATATTGGGTGGTGATTTTTCAATCCAAATGGGTTTGCTTTCATCCCAGTGTATTTTCCATTCGTTGAGTAGTTTGGCCCGGTTTTCCGGGCTAATCAGCGTACTGTTTTCATCTAGTCTGGCCTCTTTAGCGAAAGCAAATTTGCCTGCGCCGCCGAAGGCTCTGGCTGGTGGGAATACACTCTGGAGGTGTTGACCTTCATCTTCCGGGACTCCAGTGCCGCTAAAGCCTGAAATCTGATTGGAGGCACTTAAGGTCCGATGTAAGATGGAGGTGCCACTTCTGTGCAAACCGGAAATGAAAACTAATTGCTGCATTAGTACTTTATTCTATTTTAGTTCACTTTGTATCAGCGCGGCCACTGCCTAACAGAAGCTCCTTAAGCAGTACGCCCCAGCAGATAGGCACGTAGGCGCTCCATAGCCATCTGAAGATGTGCAAAGGGGACAGCCGTGAAGACCATTCTGAATAATCCTCTTTTCTGGTGCATAAAGCCCATGCCTGGTGTCAGGAGGACCCCGGTGTTTTGGTAGATGTCTAGCCAAAGTTGTTCCTCAGCTTTGTCCGTTTCGGTTGCCAGGTATTTTGAAAAATCAGCCCAAATGAAGAAGCTGCCCTTAGCGGGAATGAAAGGGATATCGAGCTGCCGCAAGGTCTTTACTACCAACTGATAACTCTGATTAATGCGCGCTTTATTGTTGACCACGTATGGCTTTAGAAACCCTGGCTTTTTCAAGAGCTCGGCAATGGCCCATTGAGTAAGATTGGAAACCAAGTGCGGTACATTGGCGTTGGCCATGCCCGTCATGAAGGCCTGGTTGAGGGAATGGACTACACCCACCCGCAGCCCCGACATGGCAAAGTCCTTGGAGAAGGCGTACCAGAGGTGCAGGTAATCACTCTGCATATCGTGCATGATTTTAGCAAAAGAGCAATAGCTGAGCTCGCCATTTTCCTCTTCACCAATCAGAGATAATCCGTAAATCTCGTTGACCACCATATGCACCTGATGTTGGATACACCAGTGGGCCAGTTCCCTCAGCTGTGCTTCGGTGTACCTGCAGCCCGTGGGATTATCCGGTGAGGTGATCAGTAGTAATTTGAAAGTTTGTTCCTGCGCATTCAAATCCGCCAGGGCTCGGTTCAAGTGTTCAACGGTGACCGGTGCGCTTGCTCCAATTTCTTCTAGCTCATAGTGCGTCTGTAGATCATAGCGCTGCATGCCGCTCCGTAGGCCCAAATCGTTGGTATACATAGGGTAGGAGGGCGCAGGAATGACGACTACATCACCAGGGTTAGCGAGTACGAAAGAACTCACCTCAATGGTGGCCGAGGCTCCGGCGGAAAGGCCAATAGTGTCCGGATCAATGGGACAGCCGCAGAGCTGCTGTTCCATGAATCTAGCAATCTCTTCTCTTACTTCCGGGTGCCCCAATAAGCTCGTATAGCCGAGCACCCAATCAGGAATGTCATTTTCTCTGAGGACAGCCATGAGTTGCTCCTTAATGACCGGTGCAGAAAGATGATTCTCGGCTACGTTTAGCGGGAACGCTCCCGTAGGATTGTGTTCAGGGCAGTAGAGGTTTTGGCTGGCCTCCATGAAGATCTCGAAATCTATTCTCGCTGGATTAGTGGCCAGGGAAGTACCCCGGGCGGATAGGTTGCTTGCTGGTTTGGTCATGATGGAAATCTTACTAGGTACTCCGTGACAACTAAGTCCTGTGTGGTGACCTACGGCTTATTGCGTATAAACCACAAAATAAGAGCAAACAACGTCAATTCATAACGGATTGCATACTCGTACAGCATACTAGTTAGCGATCAATTTTTGATCACTTTCTTGTAAAAGACCTGTCCAGTAGTTTCTATTTCAATGAGGTATATCTATCAACGGTCATCGTCCGTATGCTGAATACTATTTCGTTGCCATTCGCTCTTTCCCGGTCGTAGCGGTACTTGGTGCCAACGGATCCCCATTCTACTTGACCAGATAATGGGAGTGATAAAACACAACAGAGCGAAAACACGAAATTCTTGTTCATAATCGTCATTCCTTCTCAAACAGCACCACCGTTTCGATGTGCGAAGTATGCGGGAACTGGTCCACCAGACTCATTTTTTTGATGGCATAACCCGCCAACGCTAGTTGCTCAGTATCCCTAGCTTGGGTAGCAGGGTTGCAGGATACGTAGACCAGGCGTTCGGCTTTGAGATTGATAATTTTTTGTAGCGTTTTCGGAGCTACTCCAGCGCGGGCCGGATCAAGGATGATGGTCCGGATTTTACCCTGGTACTCAGGGTGTTCCCGGAGGAACTTACCGACATCAGCAGCGAAAAAGGTGATGCCATCAACTCCATTCCGCTTGGCATTTTCTCTGGCGTCTATAATGGCCGACTCTACAATGTCGACACCAATAATTTCTGCTTGCTCGCTTCTGGCGGCCAGCAATTGCCCTATCGTGCCGGTACCGCAGAAGAGGTCCATTACCACACTGTTGTCGATAGTATCTTTCCGCTCCAGGGCGTATTCGATTACCTTGGCGTAAAGCCGCTCTGCGGCACGGGGGTTAGTTTGGAAAAACGATTGCATGCTGATCTCAAAATGCAAGCCATGCAGCTCTTCAATGATCTTGTCTTCGCCGGAGATAAGCTGGATGCGTCCGGCTGTGGCAATGGTGCGATCGCCGACTTCGTCATTAATGGTATGCAAGAAACCGGCTACCCGATCACCAAATAACTCGTGTAGTAGATCGGAAAATTTTTGAAGATCAAACTTAGGGAGGTCGTAAGAAGTGGTAACCAGGTTGAATAGTAAGCGGTTGGTCTGGTAAGATTTACGCACCACCAGGTAACGGAAAAAGCCTTCCTTGCGGGGAGCGTGCCAGGGGGCTAAGCCCGTTTTTTCGCAATAGGCTCGAATGACCTTGAGCTGGTTTTCTACCGCTTCGTCAAAAAGGCCAGAGTCAGCGTTCAGGTTATCGCCGCACCACCAGGTACCTCTTTTTTTAAAGCCCAGTGTGAATTCGTCTACGTCGGTCTTCTTGTCGTGGTCGTAGCCAATAGCCGAAAAGCCATACTCCATTTTATTCCGGTAATGGAAGGCATTCGGCGAAACGATGAATTCATCAAATTTCTCGGCTATATCTTCTGCTTTGCCAATGCGCTTAAACAGCTCTAGGGTGCTTTGCTTTTTGTAAGCGTGTTGTTTTTCTAGCGGGAGTCTAATGTAGGGCGCGCCGGGAATTTCCTGATACGGCAGCTCAACCTCATCTGCTGATCGTTCTAAGACCTCATAGAGTTTGCACTCCGCGTGATTTTTGCCACTCTTCTTTACCTGTGCCTTGACTAATTGGCCCGGTAGGGTATTGTTGACAAAGACCACAAAATCCCCGTGTTCGTTGCGGATTCTGGCTATACCTTTCCCCCCGAATGCGTAGTCTTCGATGCGGAGCTCCAGGATCTCTCCTCGTCGTACAAATTTGTTGCGTGCTCTTCTAGCCATATCTGTAAAAATCGATAGTGGCGCAAAGGTATAAAAGGTAAGCGATGATTGGGATGACCCTTAGTGCATCATTTTGATTGAGCTAGCGCTTGGTACGGTTAAAATAGTAGCGATTGATTTTATCAGAATTCGCTTCGATGATATCCGGCAAACCGTCGCCGTTGAGATCCGCAGTGATGATATCGTAGGTGTTAAAGTCCTCTTCGGCGAGTATCGTCCGCTTCCAGCTTTTACCAGCTCCTGCATTGAGATACACTTCATTGGGGCTACCCGAATTGCCAATTACGATGTCAAGATCATTATCCAGATCTAAATCTGTGACAGATATAGCAAAGCTCCTCACCTTAATAGAATCGAGTGGGACGGACTGGGAATAGGGGGCCTCTTTGCTGCCAAAGTAAATCACATTTTCTTGGTTGACGTTGGCGCAGATAATGTCCAATAATCCATCCTGGTTCAGGTCACCTACACCTATCGAGCGGGTGTGATCAGCCCCCGTACCAAAGACGATCTTTTCGGTGAATTCCAAATTGCCATTGTTCAGATAGACATGATTGGGCTGAGCGTCACGATTTGCAAGGACTAAATCCAAGTCGCCATCGCTGTCCATATCAGCAACTTCTACGTCGATGGTGGAATCATCCTCGGTGCCGAAGGTGAGGCTTTCGGTAAAGCTGCCAGCGCCATCGTTGAGGCATATTTCATTGGCTTGCCCTCGATTGGTAATAAGGATGTCTACGTCACCGTCCAGATCCAAATCTGCGAGGGTCAGGTTTCTGGTAGGCGTGTACGTCGCTCCAAAGCTTGAGCCTTGTTGAAAATTGTCCTGGCCATCGTTGAGATAGATGAGGTTGGGCGCCATATCGTTACCCACTGCTACGTCGAGGTCACCATCACCATCCAGGTCTGCTAATTCGGCTGCGTAGCTGGTGGCGCGTTGCTCACCGAGGTCTTTCTCAATAGTGAAAAGTCCCTGGCCATTATTGATGAAGATCTTGTTTTGCCCGGGCCAGTGTCTGCCGTTGGCTACCATGATGTCGTTATCTCCATCTCCGTCGATATCACCGCTGGCTACGGAGGCTGTTCGCTCTTCGTGTATGCCCAGAATCAGGCGGCCGCTGATGCGTACGTCAAATTCTTGGGTGAGGCCAAGCTGGAAAGTAAAGCAGGATAGAATTGTAAGCAGGCAGGTGGCTTTCATGGCTGGGTGATTAAGCGATTAAGAGGGGGCTGAACTGGCTGCAGCCATACATCTTGATGATCTAATAAGGAGGTTACCCCTCCAAAATCAAATTAACGTGAGGTTGGGCTCCGACAATTGCGTAAAGTGTTGTTAGTCAAAGCCCACCTCCCAGTAGAGGGTAGAAAGTAGAGGGTATAAGGACGCCATATTGTCTTTCTACCTTCTACCTTCTTCTTTTTACAACGTGAGGTTGTGATAATCAGTAACTTAGTAAGTAATTCAACCCCCAACCTCACGTTAAATTAGCAAAAAATACGCCCTGGTCATTCATGAAGGTACTGTCTTTGCGATTCAAATCCAGTGGGCCTCCGTTGAAGTTGGTAGCGGGTAATCCTAGTTCCTGGTAAAGGCAAGCAATAGCAGCGAAGTCCCAAATGCTTCCGCCACCGCGTTCTTTTTTGGGGAGTTTGAGCATGCAGGCCGGGCCATTTTCCAAAACCAGGATACCATTGAGTACCGAGCCCGCTCCGTCTATTTCTTGTATTCCGCTTAGGCCTAATTTCACTAGCTGTTCCCGCAATAAGTTCGTAATCTCGTCCGCGCGTGGGGTATCCGCTAGCTTGCGATCCGTTACGTAAGTCAAATGCTTATTTGTGTTCGCTATTTCCCAGGGCTGGTCATTTTTGTAAGCACCATTTCCCTTGCTGGCGTGGTACAAAGTATCTGTGCTGGGATCGTATACCACACCAATATGCGGAGTGCCATCCTTGGCAACCAAGGCAATGGATACGGAAAAGCCAGGTTGCTTATTGATGAAGGGCAGTGTCCCATCCATAGGATCGATGCACCAGAAAAAATCTTTGTGCAAGCGGCTGCCGTCATCTTCTGTTTCTTCGGAGAGTAGAGCTAAGTCAAAGGTGTTACAGATGGGCAGCAGCAGTGCCAGAATAGCGGCTTCGCAAGCACGATCCACCTCCGTAACTACCTGTGAGGCGTGGCTGGTCCCGCTTGCTTTTTTCTCCACGGAGACCGCTGTATGCAGATTTTGCTGGATGACTTTGCCAGCGGAAAGGGCGGCTTGTATGGCGATGTCTTTGAGGTGTATAAGATCCATGCCTATAGGTTTTGGATGACTTCAGTAGTGACCCGCCCACTGTAGCTACTGAGTTTCCAATGGCCAGGGCTCCAGCCTTTCAGGAAGCGGTGGAAGTCGGCCCAGGCTACGCGGTACAGGGAGCGCCACTCTTTTTCCAAGGCTTCATTTTTTTCTGGGAGCGCTGCTTGTAGATGCTTAAAATAAGTGTCGAGGATTTTCACTTCTAGCCGTTCGCAATCTCGTTCGTTTAGGCAGCTGCCGACGAAATAGGCCACATCTTTCATGCCACAGCCACCACCGACGTACTGAAAGTCTACGCCGGCTACTTGCCCACCCGGCGCGAAGCAGAAATTGGCCAGTTTGGCATCGCCGTGCACGAAGGTTTGGTAAATACAGTCATTCAGCTTCTTATCAATGAGTGGCGCCGCCTCCTTCAAGCGTTGATCAGCTAAGACCTTTAACTCATGGGGCCTGGTCTCAAGATGCCAATACGTGCCTACTTCCCACAAACCGTCTGGCGATTTACCGAGATAGCTGGCGTGAAAATGAGCTAGCCAGGCCAGGCAAGATTCAATTTCTCTCCATTCCAACATCTGTTTGCGCAAGAGGTAACCAGCAGCATCTAGGTCTTCCAGCACCATCAGTACCTCGTCGTCTTGGGTCTCTACGGCCAGGCAATTTGGTAGGCGAGCGGCGCTGTCCTTACTGTAGTTTTTATACCAGCTTGTCTCCACCTGATAGGACCTCACTTTGCGCTGATGTCCAATATCCGTATTCCAGCCCCGCGGGTGCTTGCTGTTGATGAGCAGCTGTACGTGCTTCACCACTACGCTTTCCGTGGCGGCACCCTCCAGGCCTATACGCATAATTGTACCGTACCCACTCCACAGTTCTTGGATGACCTCTTTTTCTGCTAAAGCAGAAGCTCCTGTGCATTGCAGAATGATCGATTTGAAGTATTCGTTCATAGGGGGCAAAAATAGGGAGTTGTTGTGGGGCGGGGTAGGTAAAGCACTTCTTTATTAGAATGAGCGGCAGTGGTTTAGGGATAAGAATGAAGCCCAAGTAGTAAGTGAAATTTGAAAGAAAACTATGTTTGGAATGAGGTGGTGCCATTTCCTGAATGATCGACTTCGTTGCCGAAGTATTAATCTTAAAAGTAAGGTCGCTTGACGTGTGTGCTGAAACATAGGGCTTTGATCTAAGTTATTAATTTTTAAGTTATAAAAGTTCGATCCGTGGATAATACACAAGAGGTATTGTTACTGCTGATACACGGGTTGTATCGTCTTCTAAAATATGTTAAATTTTAGACTGCACTTGCGCGTTATAATAAAAACCACTAAATTTTAATTAGTTAGTTGGCAAGCTTTTTCTGACTTCTTTAATTAACTCTACCAGCAATTGTAAACCGTTCTCTTCTGAGAACCCACATGGTTTCGCGTTTTTGAAATGATTAAGACGGCATAGGATAAATCTGAATCCAATTCAGACAGATTTTTCATTTCCTTTAAGAAGACTTGTTCCTTCCTAGAGATAATACCTCTTTTGCTTATGAAGAACGCACACGCGCTTTTGAGTTCTTTTTTTACACTTGTTTTTTTAAATTTTGTTAGTGCCGCACCAACGGCCACTCTCGTTTATGTTGGTGTCGATTGTGGCTCTGGTGGCGAGGTTATTTACGAAATTAATGGAGACCCTTCTCTTTACACCTATTACTGGGAGCATGGGCCTACAGAGTTGCATTTGACAGGACTTGCAGCAGGTACTTATACGCTTCATGTTATCGATTTTTATGGGTGTGAAGAAGTTTATAACGTTGAAATAATCGCTCTTAATGATTGTACCGTTGCTGAGATAATAACGGATAATGTTCTGAAGTGCAGGAAGGATATTGAAATAGAAATCAGCAACCCAATTACAGGTGAGCTCTATGATACCAGTTATTTCACTATAGAGTGGTTTGACGACCCTGAGGCAGGATTTACACGGACTGTTCAGCAGTATGCAAATACTGTGACATATGGGTATATTGTTTATGCCAACGGGCCCGACGGTGAGACCTGTTGTTACGCAGCAAACTATGTCTTTATTCCTGGTAATCCTGATGATTGTATCAGTGAAAAGGAGTCCTCCGTAATTGTTAATGAGGCTAGTACTAAAAGTGATAGCAAAGGGCAGTTTGTCGAGCTGCTAGTTCTTGGAAATGGTAATTGCGAAGATTCTTTGGATATGCGTGGGTATATCCTTGATGATAATAATGGTCGGCTTATTTCAGCTGGTGAATTAATCTTCGAGTCCAATGTGAATAATCTTGGCATTAACCCTGGCTTTCTTGTATTCAAGCACCATCCTAACTGGGAAAAGGTTCCACATGGGAGTCTAATTTTGATCTATCAAGATCATCCAAATAATAGTTTTCCATCGGATGATCCAGAGGACTTAAACGGTGATGGTGTTTATGTGCTTTCTGCCTCCAATAGTGCCTATCTCTTTGGACAAGAAGGACAATGGCAGGCCGAAAAAGGAGTATTTGACTACGAAGGCGGGATTATGTCACCAGCTTGGACTTTAGTTCATGGTGATTACGCTGCAGATGGTTGGCAGGTCAGAGATGCGACCCATATGTTGAGTCACGGCATAAGTTTTGGCTCGACGCCTTACGGAGGCTTGGATACATTTGATCTTCATCTTGATTTTGCGTCAATACAAAGTGTGAACTATCAATTTGTCCAAACAGATTACTGGAATCATAGCCATTTTAATATTGTCCTTGATCAAGATACAATTAGTACACCAGGATTACCTAATTCTGTGCAGAACCAAGACTTTATTCTAGCTCTATTAGAGTGTGATACAACCAAGGCATTTATTGGTGATGAAAATTTAGGTGAACCTGATGACCAGATTGAGCCGCCAAATAATCTCTCTGTGTTTCCCAATCCTTTCAAATCTAGCTTTGATATAGTGTTTTTATCGGAACAGCCCGGAGTTTGCGACTTGAAGATTCTTGGTTTTGCTGGAGACATAGTATTTCAGACTGCTCTTCCAACTGCTTCCGGTGGAAATCGAGAAACGATCAGCGCATTAGCCGATAGCCCTTCCGGAGTTTACCTACTCCATATGGCTTTTCCAGATGGCCGAAGTCAATGGCGGCGGATTGTCCATATCCGAAAGTAATTTCCGCCTTGCCTGACTTTATTTCTTCTTCTCTAAATCAGCATATTATTATGTTCTCATATACTCGCGCTTCTAATTTGATAATGATTATTGCCATTATCCTTTCTGTGCAAACGCTTAACTCACAGTCTAACGATTGCAGTACTCTGGTTGACCCACTTGTTGACTACCTACTCGATGAGGACCCATGTTGTGGAGCCTTTGTAAGCCATCAGGTCTGTTATACAGTAGATACACTAACTATTTACCCCTGCTCTGGAAATAATTATAGTATTCGACTTTTTGAATACCCAGGAGGAATTTGGCAGGGAAGTTTAACCACTTCAGGTTTGGATAATATTGCCGATTCACTCAATCAAATCCTTATTAATAATGGCGTCAATGGAATTTCATTCTCCTTAAATACAGGCACTTATCAAATCTGTACGAATAACCTCGATACCATCCCAAGCTTTGGCGAACTTACCTTTGAAGAGTGCATTACGTATGACAAAATTGGCATCAGTCCCGAGGTGATCACAACGAATGATTGCCCTTTCATAGCCCCGAATCCCGAAGAGATGCTTAGTAATACAGCACCTGGGGATTCTACCTTTATTGATGGTACCGTGGGGGTATTTACTACGAATGACATAGTCGGAGATATCGATACCAGTACTTGGGCAGGGCCACCGGTAAACACCGTTGGCAATATGCTGAATGGCCTAATCTCAAGCAATGCTTTACAACTAGGAGCAGGTTGTGAGAATATTAATTGCCTAAGAGATGATCTACTTAACCAGTTGTCTGATGAAAGCTGGCAACCAGTCTACGATAGTTTAATGTCCGATAATTCAGGGTTGGACATTCCAGCAGGAACTGATCTTGAGGCCGAAATTCTTGCTGCTACCAATGCAGCTTTAGACAGCATTGATCAGCAATATGGCAGTCTGGCCAGTTACGTGAATAGCCTTTTTGGCTTCGGTTTCCCTGATGATCCTTGTCCGGGTGGGAGTGGAAATCTTGTAGGTAATCCAAACGAAGGAGCTGCTAAACCAAACGACAAATTCAGGGATTTATTGAAATCTACTGGCGGTGTAGACGGAACAGAAGCCAGTCTGGATTTTTTCACCGAGGCAATACCTGGGCTCGGTGAAGGAGACCCCTCCTCTTCTGCACCATCTCCCTCAGCTCTTGATTTAATTCAGAGTGTAAAAAGTGGCGTCAATTTATATAATGGCTCCCAAAGTACCAGTATTCCTTTACATAACATCATAGCGAATGACATCTCCATTCCAATTGGATTAAGCTCTTCAAATAATGGACTGAAAGTAAATGAGCTAGGTTCGATTGTCGGTCAAAATTGGGCTTTAAATGCGGCTGGTATGGTCACTCGGATGGTCAATGGTCTTCCAGATGAATATAGTGGATCAGTTGGTGGGATGGGAGTTGGAAGATCATACAAGCTAAGGGGACGTTTTGAGATTCCATCTAATCTCGGTTTTATAATAGATTTCCCAGGTGCGAATAGCATGTTCGGTGTTTTATGCGATTCTCTCCATTTGGTTCAAACAGGATTTGGACATAGAATTGAACTGATAGGAAATATTGACGTTCCTGGCGGAGCAAGTGGCCCTGTGCAACTTGACATTAGATGGTCCCCACTAGAAATTAGTAATGTAAATCTCAACCTATCATTTCCGATTGCCAAGATATTTGGGTTTACGATCAAAATGGAAATTGGGATGAAGTTCGGTGTCGCCTTGAATGAAGTACTTAGTAATATTGAGTATCAGGAATTTGGATTGGGTTACCTGCAGATAGATGATGGTAGTCAAGTAGGACAGTTTCTCGGAGTCGATAATCCGTCCAGCTTTCCAGGGTTGACTGAAGACTTTATAGATGGTTTAACGGATGAAGAAAAACTGGCTTACTTGCGAGCAATTCATCCCAATAGAAGATTTGAAGATGATCGTTTTTTGAACAACTTTCAAGGTGATTTTGACCGCTGGTTGGAGGCTATTGATAGATGGCTGAATGATCAAGTGCCAGTTTATAACACCAGAAAAATTGACGTTCAAGCTGATGAATTCTATTTCACTGCCGGAGGTTATTCAGGTAAATTTTATCTGAACCTACAAGGAGAACCAATTCTTGCTCCGCCAGTTCCTGGTCTTAGTGTAGATACGGTAATCATGAATGGTGAGGATATCGCGAGCTTCGAAATATCTACCCCAGAAGGCCTGACTTATACTTACGGTAGGGGTGACTTGTACGCGGTTGATTTTACTCAAAACACGAACTATAATTTACCCAATTTTTATACTTATCCAGAAGAAAATCCTAGTCGTGCAGACTTCTTGGAAGCAGAAGTTGCCGTAAGTGTACTTACTCAAAGCCCGCATGTTGGGCCTAAGAAATTCATAACCTACGGGAACACTTATCATCGGAATTATAAGATTATGGATGCCCCTGAATATGCCTCTGCTTGGCATTTGGTGTCAATCCACTCTATGGTAACTCAGGAGGAAGTGAACTTCACATATCAGCTTCGTGATAGTTTGACTTATTACGCCAATAAGAGCTACAACCACACCTTTCCAAACTTTACCATTGGAGGTGATGCTACCCAAAGAATTTTACAAACTACAGCTAACTCAAGTCTTAATTTTCCGCATGTAGATGAAACAAAGTGGGAAAATGGGAGGGCTGAGTTTTCTTATAATGCTGTTCAAACACGCTTGAATAGATGGGATTTAGCATCGATAGAAACTAGCCGAGGAGAACAAGCTGTTTTTACATATGGTCAACAAAGAGGTGAAATAGCAGGTGACTATCTATGTTCGCGGGTTGAAATTATGCGCAATAGTTCACTTTTTAAAGGTTGGGATCTTACTTACGATTACCAAATTGAATCAACCCCAACCTTTGACTGTGATCCTTATGTTTTAACCGGTGCATCGCCTATTGCGGCAGCATCTGAAACAGTATTTGACCTGGGAGCCTTATATACACCTCATTGGTACGAGTATTACAGCTACTTTTTCTTTAATATGCGGATATCGTGCTTTACTATCCCGATCCGGTTACCCAATGTGATTTCTACTGGCATTGATAATTTTGGCTATAGAACGCAAATGTCGGAATTTGGCTCTTTGATGGAAATAAAGGCTTATCCTGATCCCTTTGAAGAAGAACGATACAATTTCGACCCTCTTCTGGAACAGGCTATTTTCACCGCCGAAGGAACTCGAAGTTATCTACGCGAAATTAAGGGGATAGATCAAGATGGTAATAACTTTGAGTTCATAACTACTATTGATTATGTTGGTGATGGAGTACTACCCAAACGGTTTAGTATTCATCAAGATGTATTTGGGTATCACAATGACAATAGTGCATCGGGCTCTCCTTTGCCTTCTGTTACTTATACCGATATAAGCGGCCACACGGTAAGTAGTTTGGCAAACGGAGTAGAGTTGCATTTCCCCTTTTCCAATCCGTCTCTACCTGGAAGTCAAATGCATCTTGGCCAAGATCAAGCCATCAATTTCTCTGATGTAGCAAAGGGGGCACTCAGTCGTTTGGAAATGGCTTCTGGTGCGAGTATAAGTTTTGACTATGAACTGAATACATTACCAGATAGTACTCAGGGGGCGGGTATACGTGTGCTTAGTAGAACCGAAGACCCAGGTGATACCCCTGCAAGAGTTACCAATTATGCATATGCTTACCCTTCTTTTAATAATGCCCCAATAAGGGTGTTTCAAAAAACTACTGATCGCTATTTTGAGAGTCTAGAACAAAAGGTAGTCACCACATCCAGCATCCAAAATTCATTGATGCCAAATGGAAATGGCTTCATCGGCTACGGGCAAGTAACAGAGTCTTGGGATGGAATCGGCAGTGTAGTGCACCATTTTTCAACACCGGATAACTTTTTAGATTCACTAGCCATAGCAGAGGATGGATCATTATCCTACGATTGCTTTGAGGAAGAACGTCGATCCATAAACGATAATACTATAACGACTACCAATGCGAGTACTTGTGAAACCATCCTTGATCCAGCGCTACAAATTCCAAGTGCTTTAAGACAGTGTGGAAGCTTTTTTGGTCTTGAACTTTGGAAACAGACCAACAATGCTGGTGGAGGATTAATTCAAGAAATACATAATACCTATCAACATTATAATAAGGGAACACAGCCGAAGATTACGCTCTTCAATTCAAGCATGAATCAGTACAATCATCCCGGTACTTTTGGGGAGCAGTTCGCCTATCGACAAATTCCACAGTTTCTGCCTTTTTCACGTAGCGCTATTGGAGACCTTCTATCTACCTTGTTGAATCTGCTTACCGGAAATGCGATACAACACCCTTACCGACGCATTGATCGATATTACCAAACCTTGGTCAATGATTATCCGAGCCCTATTATTCGGCTTACCCAGCAAAGTACAACCAACTATCCAAGTGGTGGGGGAAGCAATGTAAGTGTTAGTTCCTATTCTTACTTTGAGTCAACGGGGCTCGAAAAAACTATTGATTATACTGAAACCAACTTCTCCGATGGTGTCGCAGTAAAATCTACCCTAGGCTATGCTTTTCAGGATACTGATTCAACTATAAATACGTATTTCGATCCCGCTGCTATTACACACTTGCGAGATGCGGGATATTTAATGCCAATGCATCAAAAAGACTCTACACGCTTAAGTGCCGGCCAAAACTTTATCCTTACTAGCCATAGCTTTACGACTATAACATTAGGAAGCAGTGGGGATAGAATTCTTCCCGAGGCAAATTATTCTCTGCAAGATGGAGTACTCACCTTAAGAGGATATTTTGAAGGAGATAATGGAGATGCCCTTCCCGAAAACTACTATCTAGCCAAATTTGGCGCTACCATAAGCAGCAGTGCAAGTAGTTTCTTTGCTCCAGTAATATTAACATGGACTAGTCAAAGACAGTTAGCTACGAAGCAATACTTGAATTACATCACAACTAATACCTATTCGCCATTCTACCAGTATGCTGGAACTACAGATATGAATGGTGTAACTACTTCATACGCATATGATAAACGGGCCCGCTTAGAAGAACAACGGGCATTTAATGACCGGCAGATCACAAGCTATGAGTACAATATTGCTCCGGGGGAAAATTGGATGAAAGCTTCTATGGCATTAGGGAGTGCTCCAACTCAGGTTACTACTCAAAATATCGACGGTTTTGGAAAGGTTAAAAGCATTGTTCGGGAAAATGATGGTGCTTTACTGAGTTCAGCGCAATACGATTTCTTCTGGCGACAAGTCTATACTACTGCACTGGGACGAGGAGGACTTGAAAATATCTATGAATCTTCTCCTTTAAGCCTTCTTCTGCAAACTACTGATGATGAGGATAATGTATTTCAATATAGCTATTCAGCTGGCGGTGGTGCTTTCAATGTTAGCGAAGTTACGGACCCAAATGGCCACTCTATAGCAACTTCTTATAATGCCTTGGAAATGATGTTGTCTCGCTCTCAAGAAGGAAGTTTGACAAGTTACAATTATGATAACCTATTACGCCTTAGTAGTATACTGAATCCTATTGGTGAATTGTATGATTACGATTACAACGCAATGGGTAAGCTTTATCAGACCGATGTTCCAGGAGCCAGCCCTAAGACTACTTGGTACGATGAGAAGTATCGACAAGTAGCTATGGAGGATGGTAATGGTCATTTGTTTCTTTACGAATATGATCAGTATGATCGACTAGCTAATACCTATCTGGCTAACTCGTTAAGTCTTAGTACAAACGGAATTGTTGATTATTCAACTATTTCAGGCGCGCTCGATCCAGAGGAACGAATTGCTAGTCAGGTATATTTAAATGATTCAGGAACATTCTTGGCAAGCCGAGAGGATATTCTCTTGGTTCCAGGAAGTGATACCTCTTTTGTTTTCGCTTTATTCGATACTGTCGATGATTTGGGGCGTCCACTACAGACTACACTTACTTATCCAGATGCTCAAATTGTGGAAACAATTTCCTACAACAACGCCATGCAGGTTACTGGCATAGGTAAATCTATTTTTCACTTTGGTGATACTCTAGATATACTCGAAACCTTCACCTTTGATGAGGTTTTGCGGCCTTCGACACATAGTATTGCATATGGTGATTCTACAGATGAGCTTTCGCGACTAGTTTACAATAATGAGGATCAGTTAGTTGTCAAGTTACTTGGTAAGCAAGATAGCTTATACCTGCAACAGGTTGATTACTACTACGATGACATTGGACGTATAATTGCTATCAATTCCTTCGCGGGTTATGAATGTGAGGTAGGCAATACTGTCTGTGAACTTGGTTTGGAGTTTTATTTAACGGATGATGAAGTTGAGAACTTTGAATGTGTTAACTTAGAAAGCATAGAGGTAGATGGACAAGTCTATGCATTCAATTCACCCATTACCATATTTGATCCTGATGACTTCTCAGAAAATCTGGCAGAGTCAATCGACATTGTTCTTGATCTATTCGGTAAGCACGGGACAACAAATGTTGAAACAGAATTAACAGCATCTGGTTATTTTTTCGCAGTAACAGTGCAAAATACAGATGTTGTAAGTTTAGAGCTAATATTTAAAAATTGCCGGACTGATTTCACCTTCTCTGCTACCGACTGTTGCACTGTTCCTGGCCCCGGCGCTGGTATTGGGGAAAATTACGGCCTCGTTGGTCATGTCACAGATAACCCTGACTTATACTATCAACACATGACCTATAATGGTCTAGATATCAGCCAGATTGAAATTGGATCAGAGTGTACGTATGGTCGTATGATTAATAATTACACCTATGATCCACTTCACCGGGTAATAAAAATGGATAATATCCTTTTTACTCCTGACCCTTATGCCGATGCGTTTTCAACCCATTATACCTACGATAAAGCGGGTAATATCAAGACTTTGAACAGAAATGGATTTGTCGGGATTGATAGTATTAGTGGAGATTTAATCTTTGAACCTGTCGATATGTTGTCGTATTCCTATTCTGGCGGCATATCATCTATTTTGACTACTGTAGTTGATTCCTTACCAAACGAGGATCATTCACCCTTTGGCGTTAATGCACCCGCAACACAACCCATCAACCTAGGGTATGATGGAAATGGGAATGCGCTGGGTAATGGCGTTACAGCGTATAATTTCTTGAATTTGCCAGAGGAAATGGCAGCCGCTAATGCCGCCGTCCAGCAGGAATATGTATCTTCAGGGCATAAGTATCGAAAAATTGTTGATGATCAAACCACTGGTGGGCAAGAAGTACGTTATTATTTATCAGGAGTGGAATGGGTAGATAGTATTCCGCAAAGCTATTTCTTTGGAGATGGGCGAATTGTTTGGGAATTGAAAGACGATACCTTACAAGCCTGGCCACAATACCGAATTACGGATCATCTAGGAAATTCGATGGTGTTCTTTGAAGATAAAGATGAAAATGGATTGGTGATTTCGGAAGAACAGACAACCAATCCTGATAGCCTCGAAGTTAAACAGCGGCTGTGGTACTACCCCTTTGGGATGCAAATGGAGGGAATTGGACAGGCCGTTACCGATCCGAATTCGGCCTACCGGTATAATGGCAAGGAGTTGGATGAGGCGACGGGGCTGTATGAATATGGCTTCAGGTGGTTTGATCCAGCGATCGGGCGTTTTACTGGGGTTGATCCGATCGCAGATCAGTTTGCCTGGGTGAGTCCTTTTAATTATGCAGAAAATGAACCAGTTGGGAGCATTGACTTGCATGGGTTACAAGGAGTTAAAATCTACGACCATAGGCAACAAGTAGTTACTCTATCTGCGAGGTTACATTATTTACCGCGCGAAATAACAAAGTCTAACCAGGGGTTTAGGGAAGGACAGATAAGGAAACTAATTAGAAATATAAATGAAGAGTTAAACCGAACAGCCTTCTATGAACTTCGGGAAGGGAGTTTAGGCCAGCCCCTAGTCTAGAAAGTTGCTTTTGATATTTCGTTTGAAGAAATTCATAA
>JBCBEC010000070.1:0-32079 GCA_038528965.1 Bacteroidota bacterium
CAGTTCAATTGTCAACTTTTTCATAGACCAACTTTTTGATCTAATTTACATGGAACGATTATTTTTTCAAAGTCAAACATCGCGTCGGAAACTAAAGCACCATTCTCCTAAAAACCTCCGCAATACCAATAATTACCCTCCGGTTATCAACAAATCCAACCAGCTCTGTGTTGGACTCTTGAATTTTACCTTTGCAAAAGCATTATATCTATGACACACCTGAATGAAGGCGACGCAGCTCCTGACTTTACGGCTACCCTCAACACTGGTGAAACAGTTTCTTTAGGCGATTACGCTGGCAAAAAGCTCATCCTCTATTTCTACCCTAAGGATAATACGCCTGGCTGTACGGCCGAGGCTTGCAGCCTACGCGATGGTTATGGTGAGCTACGCGGTCTGGGATACGAAATTCTTGGCGTTAGCCCGGATGGTGTGGCTAAGCACCAGAAGTTTATCAATAAATACGACCTCCCATTTGATCTAATTGCCGACGAGGATAAGGCGGTTATGAACGCCTATGGTGTATGGGGCCCAAAGAAATTTATGGGACGCACTTACGATGGGGTACACCGTATTACTTTCGTTATTGACGAGGAAGGTAAGATCGCCAAGGTGATCAAAAAGGTAAAGACCAAAGACCACGCGGCACAGGTGTTGGACGAAATGGCTGGCGTTTAAGTTTTACCCAAAAAGCGATTTGTAATCCTCTTCTCTAATGAGGAGTGCTTTCGCACTTTCTTCTACAATTTTGCCGTTCACGACCAAGTCTCTAAAGCTGGGGTCTAGATCGGATAGCGCATAGTAGAGGATGAACGCTTGTTCGGAGCGTGAGAAAAGGGAGCGTAAGGTAGCGAGGAAGAACTCTTGTTCAATCTCACTTGCCAACGCGTATTCTAGCATATGCTTGATATTCTTCAGGTAAACCTCCAAACCCGTTATTTCGTGTTGAAACCAGGAAGAAAAGTGCTCTTTGATGGCTTGCGTTGCTTGCTCACTGGCGAATTCCTGGCGATTCCGAAAACGGCGACGATGTCCTTGCAGTAATTCGAATACTGCCTTTCGACCATGCTGCCGATTGGTGATTTCTGAACCGATATGCTCCACAAAGGAAATGGCGTTCAGGTTGAGATAGTGGATGTCCAAGAGTTTGAAAAAATTGGCGCGCCGGGTAGGTAGAGCGCTAATATTAAAACTCTGTTCTACCGTCTCCTTCCCCAAGTGTTGTGCTTCGAGCTGGTCAATGATTTGGATCAAATTATTTCTCAGCCGATCTAGTCCAAGAGACAACTGTTCATAGCTTAAGGTATTCAAACTCGACATGTAGAGTAAGTCGTTGTACTTGCTCTTGAGCAGGATGAAAGGATTGTATAAATCAGAGTCTGATTGCAAAACTTCCTCAACAGCTTCTACACCGAAGTTCAGTCCTTTAGCTATCCTCGACTTCAGCTCATCTTTGACGTTATCTAAGTCCATCACTCTGTATTTAGCAATTCATTAATCCAGCTTAGATCAGCGGGGTACTTACGTTTACGTTCTCGCTCATGCTCATAGATTGCCCGACCTAATTCAGCGAAAAACGGAAGACCCTCCGTTTCGTACTCGTATACGCCATCATTGTAAGTTTGGTTTTTATTAACATGGATGGTTCCCACTAGGAAAAACTCAATTCCACGCTTGGTGTCTACGATGTAGGCCACGTCTGTAAGGTAACCATAAGCCCACCCCACCTTGTTGAGGATGCGTATGTGATCAGGGATTTGAAAGGTTGAATCCTGGTCGCCGTACATCCAGAACTTTACGTAATTGTCTGGCTCGTCGTACTGTGGCGACTTACTTTCCTGTGGAAATTCTGCCATAGCCTGATAGATAGCCCGGTAATCATCTGAGGTAAGATTGAAGCGTTCTCGTTCGCCCACACTCTCTGGAAAGATGACGGCCTTCAACATATCGTGTAAATCTTGGATAGACACATAGTTCTTATAGCGAAAATCAAAAGGCTCATTAATGATTTCACCACTGTTATCCATATAGGCTACTCCACGTACTTGCGTGCTTAAACCAAAATCATCGTAAAAGCTACTGTAAACTTCTCCCTGCTGATAAAGCACACCTTGGTCGTTGATAAACTGCAGCGGATTGGTATAACGATTCCCGAGTGTGTCAAAACCACTTACGGAGAGGCGATGGATAATTCGGGTATCGGTGAAGCCTTTAGCACGTAAATTTTCGTTGAAATAGGCTTGTCCCAGAAACTCGTACAAGCGATTATAGGCATCATTATCACTGAGTAGAAAAATCTTGCGCAAGTAATGCGCCACCGATGGTAAACCGGAAATTGCGGAAGGGTCAGCCAGGGCTGCGGTTTGGGGTTCGTGTCCCACAAAGTGCTGTAACACGGTATGCTTATCTAAGCCATCAACACCCAGCTCATTTATTTTCTCCAAAGCCATGAAAGCAGCGGGCATCTTCACCGTACTGGCAGGGTAGAAATATTGGTTGGGGTCACCACCGTAACGATGAGAGGTAAATTGAGGGCGGCCCTGAGCATCGCGATCAATTTGTGTATACAATATCTGGATTTCGTACCCGGTGGGATTGTCAACCCAGACACCAAAATCTTCTCGCTGGTCTTTAATGATCTTTTCTAAGACGTTACGTTGTGCTTCAAGAGATAGGATACCCAGGCAGCACAGAACCAGCAGCAGAAGTCTCATGATAGGAGGTGTTGGTGATAAACCTCAAGATAACTCAATTTCGCTTTTTCATAACCACCCACTGAAAGGGAGCGAGGCTCAGTGGAAATTGTACAGTATGGGTAGCATCTTCAGTAGTAAGGTATTCCCAATCGTCTGGCCAGAGTTGTGAAGGAATAACCAAAGCTTGTTGCTGATAATTGACCAGGATGCACACCTTATCTTGATCCAATGTCCATTCCGAACAAACCAAATTGGGGTAGTCTGGTAGTTGAATTAAACGCCAGGAACCCTGTTGTAAAATGGGCTTGTGGATAAGTGCTAACAAGTACTGATAGAAAGCAGGCTCCCGTGCATTAAGCGGAGTAAATCCAGCTAAATCTTGAAAAATACTTGCTGGAGCGCTGGACGCAGAGGGGGCAAAGTCTACCTCTAGCGGTAGTCGTCCCAGTTGTACTGGTAGCCTTTTGCGCCGCCCTTCCCATTGCCCTTCGTAGAAAAATCGCATACCTGGTGTAGTGTAGGTAATCAGGGCTGCGGCTTGTGCCTGGGCATGATCCAGTTCTGACAGGATCCGATCTTCATCGTGGTTTTCAAGAAAGCGTACTGAGGCTCGCTGAAATGCCAGTTCGGCTTGTAGGTGTGCCTTTACACCCATTGTGTTTAGCTCTATAAGCCGGTCCCGCAGGCGTTTATCATAGGTATAATCGAAGCCTAATTGTTGAAGCTTCCATTCCATGTCCCAATACACCTCAGCAATAAAAATAAACGCAGGAGATTGGTTACGAACGCTTTGAATGGCCGCTGCCCAGAAAGGCTTTATGTCGTGCGCATGTGCACCTAATGCGTGTCCCCAGGTTCTGCTAAAAACGTGTGGTACCGGGAGCATAGCCATGTCGCAGCGTACACCATCGCATAGCGTTGCAACTTCCAGTAACTGCTCTTGCATGAAATCCTGGGCGCTCTTAGCAGCATAATTTACTTGGGCGGTATCCTGCCAAGCTGCAAAATAAGGATCCTTGCCGTGTGCCAACACTCGATCAGGAGCCTTTGGTGAGCGGTAAAAAGTATGACCATCAAGTTGCTGTTGAGGAGGCGCAACTTCCAGAAATACATCAGGCCGTTCACTGATCCAGCTCGACTCAGCGTGGAAGTGATTGGGGACAAAATCTAAGATCAACTTCAGTCCATACCGGTTTATTCTTTGCTTAATAGTTTTCAAATCCTCCGGCTTACCTAAGTCTTTATGTAGGATATACCGATCAATAGCATAAGGCGACCCAATGACGTCATCTTCCGTCCAGTCGGGTAATACCCGGGTATAGGATTCCTTTAATCCAGGCTCCAAAGCATACTGCAACACATTAGGCCCGGTTTGCCAAACACCCATGAGCCACACGTATTCGATACCTAGTTGGGCAAGTTGTTCCCAGTAAGCATCCGGGATGTCCAGGAGTTGGGTGTCGGAGCCAAAACGATGGCGCCAAACGCGAGTATTGATTTGGTAGAGGGAGGGGTTCATAGTGAGGTCAGGGGATAAGAGTTTGAAAGGGAAGAGGTGATATTGGGACAGACCGCCTTTGGCGGGCCCACCCTCTCCTGGTCCGGGACATGACCTCCATCCGCCCTGCGGATAGAAGCATGGGATTACTACGCTGCGCTTCGTGTACTGCGTGCTCACACTCCCGACATTGAGATGTCAATGTCGGGACCAACAAAATCCTTATCTGAGCAGAAAAACCAGGGAAAAAGAAACACCGAATTATACCGCCCAGCGAGCGCTCGCAGAAACGCCATGTTCTGCTTAAAGCCAGACGAAGGGAATAGAACCTATGATTAAAGGTTTTCCTAGAAACTCGCTGTGAAGATACAAAAATGTTTTCTTTTTTCAAATTAAAAACTATTTATCATCCAGTTCTTCCACTTCTATCGCGGTGTGGCTGGGTGTCTGCATGTCTTCTCGAACGAAGGCACACCACTCGCAAGATTCTTCTCCGCAGCCGGTGTAGAAGTCTTGTGCTTTGATTCGCTGGTAGGAATCTTTTAGCATGGCTTTGGCGCGCTGCATTTCACCTGTTGATAGTTCTAAAGGTTCAATAGTTAGCTCGCCGGCTTTGTTCAGGTCTAAGTAGGAAATGGCAGTCTTGCGGACCCGCCGACTTTCACCAGTGCGATTTTCCCAGAGCATTTTGTAAAAAGCCAGCTGCCGCCAATAGTTGCCGCCATTAGGTTTGGATTCCGTTGGGGCGCGAAGTTTGGCGTTGTTGTGGCTGCCAGATTTATAATCGAGGATACCAATTTCCTGTTCGTTCAAGAAGTCGATGCGATCAATTACACCTTTGATAGGTACGCCTTCTACTTCCACTTGTTGGAGTCGAAGTTCGGTACGGCATTGGGTAGTCCATGTACTACGGTATTGGGTGTGGTACATGCTGAGGTTATTCTTTCCTTGGGCAAGGCGCGCTATGTACTCTTCCGGGCTAAAGAAAGACCGGGCTCTTTCCATTTCTTCATTGAATAGCTCTAGCAAGATTTCTTGCTCCGGGAAGATGCGTTCCGGATGCGCCAGCATCAAATTGAAGTATTTCTGCAAAGCATTGTGCAGTGCATTACCGTAGGATGCTGCTGGTCGCTGGATTTGAGGCACCTGCAAAACTACTTCGTAGAAAAAACGGAGTGGGCAATCCAAGTAGCGCTGCCAGGAAGAGGGGCTCAGCTGGAAGTCGGTCAATAACTTGGCGATGGCGGATTGCTCCATCGCAGGTAGTTGTGGGCGCTCCTGGTTTTGTAGGGCCGTGATTTCGTAGCGGAGTAGTTCTGCACTGCTGAGTGATAAGGTTTCTCCTATCCAACCGCCGGCTTCGCTCAGTTCATCCACAAACTGGCAGGCTAGTTGTTCTTTACCCTTATGATTTTGCTGACCATAGGAAATAAATAATCGTTCCTTAGCTCGAGTAACGGCTACGTAGAAAAGGCGCCGCCGTGTTTCGTCCACAAAGGACTCACCAGACAAGGTAAGGGTGTCTGGTAGGGCAAAGCGTTGATTGCGACGTTGGTTGCCTTCCCAGGAATTCTTAGTAGCATCAAGCAGGAAGACGGTATTAAACTCCAGGCCCTTTGAGCTGTGTGCAGTTACCAAATGGACCCCATCCTCCAGCTCAATATCTTTGCGCATGGGCATGCTTAGCCGGTTGGTATCCATCTGGTCAAGAATACGCAGCAGGTCATTTAAGCTTAAGCGTGGCCGGCGAGCTACTTCCTCTCGTACTACATCCAAAAACGTCTTCGCCAACTGTACCTGCCACAAGCGATCTGGTGCTTTCAAGGCGCCAGTCAATAAGCCACTACCACTTAATAAGTGCTCCACCAGAGCTGGTAGACTCATGTTGGGGAACTGTGCGTGGGTTTTTTCCCACCATTGTGCTACCGCTAAAATCTTTTCCTGATCAGGTAAGTTATCGGGCCAGTGTTGGGCTGTTTGTATCCATTCTCGCCAGGTTGGCCGTTCTTCGTACGCCAGGCTTGCTCTCTTGGCGGCCAGCCGCGCAATACTCAGTGGTTCGATACCAAAGCAGGGGTAATGCAATATTTTGAACAGGCGATGATCTCCACTAAAACTTCTGGTTTGCTCGTCCTTAAGGTAGATGAGCATTTCCCTCAGCTGCCGGATCAGTATGGTGTCTAGTACATTGGTCTTGCGCCGTGTTTGGTAGGGAATACCATGCTTGTCCATTAAATTTTGGAGCGATTTCACCTGTTGATGACGAGCGTATATCACTGCCATTTCCTGCCAGGGTACACCTGCTTCGTGTAGGCGTTCAATCTCCTGAATAATGGCTACTTCTTCCTGAAAAGTATTCGGATAAACCCGTAGTTCGGGTTGTATCGTAGAGGCTTTGCGTTCTGGTAGGCTTGCCTCCAACTCTTTTTCAATACCTAGGCGTTCCAACTGCTTCGTCAGGCGTTGTTCATTATGCTGGATCAGCCCTCCGGCGGCGTCCAGTACCGCCTGGGTAGAACGATAATTTTGCTGTAGCAATACTACCGTAATTTCATCTTCATATTTGTGGTAATAGTCAACCAGGTTTTTTAGTCGCGCCCCTTGGAATTCAAATATGGACTGATCATCGTCGCCTACGATAAAGAGATTGGGGCTATCCCAAAAATCAGCCATTAAGTGCAGCAGTTCGTTTTGGGCACCATTGGTGTCTTGGTATTCATCGACTAGGAAATAGAGGTACTGCTCTTGGTAGTTGCGCAGCAATTGTTCGTTTTCCCGAAAGGCCTTCAGAACCCACAGGATCATATCGGCGTAGTCGTAGCGACCCAATTGCGCTAGCCCACGCTCATAAGCGGGAAAGAGCTCCACGGCCGCTTCCAAAATAGTCATGCGGTCGCGCTCGGTTGCTAGCTTGCTTTCTTTTACGTCACCGGCCTGATAAGGCCCATGCTTGCGTTTGTAGCGGAAGGCTTCCCGTTGTGGCAAGTCTTCCAAATAGTCCTTGATGGCTTGTTGTAGAAAACTTGGTGTCCAGCCCTCCGTTTTCATCAGCTGAAATAAATCGCGGAGATGTTTCTCGTAGAAGTAGGCACTGATCTTGCCCCTGCGTAGTGGATGGGTAATTGGAAGTCCGTCCAGAATTTGACGAGTCAGTTCAATTTGTTCCAATTCACTTACGGGTTCCAATCCTTGCCGGCCAAAGTAAGCGAGGTTATCCTGAATAACCGTATTGCAAAACGAATGGAAAGTGTAGATGTGCACCCGGTGCGCTTCCGGGCCAATAAGCTGCAACAACCGCTCACGCATAGCGCGTACCCCTGCATCCGTGAAAGTGAGGCAAAGAATACTCTGTGCGGAGGTATCTGTGGATAAAAGGATTTGACCAATTCGTGCCGCCAAAATGTGTGTCTTGCCTGTACCTGGGCCCGCCACTACCAATACCGGGCCCTCCGTTTGTTCCACAGCTTTTTTTTGGGCGGGATTGAGGCGCCCAAGCTCTTCTCGAAAGCACTGGTGGTACTGACTGGTCATCCTGCGGTGTTGATTTATCCGCCAAGATACAATTCTGCTGGTGCAAAGCTGCTACATTTGTTGATCCAAGCCTGCCAAATTATGACCACACCTGATATCGATTACGCCCAACTATTAACCAACATCGCCCATGAGCTCAAGCCCTATTATGGTAAGGGGGAACAAGCAACTTATATTCCTGAACTGGCCAACCGGAATCCGGATAAATACGGTATTTGTTGGTCTTTTCTAGATGGCCATGATTACACCTACGGAGACAGCGAGGAACGCTTTTCCATTCAGAGTATCTCTAAGATTTTTACCACTGCTGCCGCCTTTAGTATTAAGGGGAATGAGCTGTGGAAACGGGTAGGCGTGGAGCCCTCTGGGACACCTTTTAATTCCCTGGTACAGTTGGAATATGAAGAGGGTAAACCTCGAAATCCTTTCATCAATGCTGGTGCCCTGGTTGTGGCTGATGTACTACTGAGTGAATTAGATGACCCCTACGCGGAGATGCTTGATTACGTACGAGAACTCAGCCGCTGTGATGACATCAACTATAATGAACAGGTGGCCGCCTCAGAATTTGATACCGGCTATCGCAACGCCTCGCTGGCCTTTCTACTGAAGTCTTTCGACAATCTAGACAACAGCCCCAAGGATGTACTGGATCTTTACTTTCACTACTGCTCCATCGAGATGAGTTGTACGGAACTGGCCCGGGCCTGCCACTTGTTCGCGCGGCGTAATAAGTTAGATTGTCAAATTCCAGATCTCTCCACTAGTCGGCTAAAACGCCTCAACGCACTAATGCAGACTTGTGGTTTTTACGATGAGTCCGGCGAATTTTCCTTCTCCGTTGGGCTACCGGGAAAGAGTGGTGTAGGAGGTGGGATTGTAGCGGTTCACCCAGAGCAATATAGCGTAGCAGTATGGAGTCCCCGTTTAAATAAAAAGGGAAATTCTGTGCTTGGTATGAAGACGCTTGAATTGTTAACCTCCAAGTCCGGGATGTCGATCTTCTAACCTATTACGCTTTCTGTAGAATCTTCCACCAGCCCCCAGCTTTACCTCTCCTAGCCGGGAATATTCTGATGCGTTGCCGATCACGCAGGGCAAGCTGTAGATCACCGGGCAGATAGGGCAGTAATACCTCCTCCCATTCAGCGCATTTATTTGAGTCTTGTTGTAGCCACTTTTTGAGTAGTTCCTCAATCAGGTCGTCCGGCGTTCCCTGTGCGCGTAGCATTTGGACACCTAACTGAAAAGAAGCTTCATCGTTGGCGGTCAGCAGGCGGTGCATATTAGCAATTTGTGGCCGCTCACGGCTGTGAGTGAGGAAACGAGATTGTTGCCGATCAAGCCAGTGGGTCAGCATGCGCTCTTCCATTACGAGGAGAGCCGCTTTAGGCGTAGAGATATTTCCATTGAATGCCGAACCCAACAGAATACCCGTTGCTTCTTCCACCTCTTGGGTGAGCTGTACACCCACATTTTGTAAGCGCTCTATCAGCTGCGGAGAGGCTGGCTTTCCGTAGATGTACCAAAGGCGGCTGCGCAATTGTCCGGGGCGTGCGGGATACTTACGGAGCAGTTCATAATAGGCTCCAATTTGGATCGTGGGGTGCCAGCGTTCGTTGAGGCCAGACCACAGTATTTCTGGCGGCACCGGACCGGCAGCAAAACCTTGCCAAAGTTTAAAGAATACTTCTTTTTGAGGGGTAGAAATAGAGGCCGGTATTTCGGCCAGAAAGCCAGCCACCTGGTCTTGCAGCTTACGACTCAGCCCTCCGTACAGGTGTCGCAGCTTGGGCAGGCGGTGCAATAGCGCACTCAAACCCGGCCAGGTGGTAGGTGTGTAGCGCACATCCAAATAGCTAAGGTGGGGAAAGCTGCTCAAGTTTTGCACTTCTAATTCGAGCGGGTTATGCGCAACTTCCAGGCGTTGCAGATTTGGCAAGATGCGCCCTCTAATATTGAGTTTTTTAAGTCGATTGTGATTGATGACCAAGGCGTACAAATGGGCTGGTACAATGGGGAGTTCCGGTAGTTTGTTACGCGAAAGGTTGAGATATTGCAAAGACGGAAAATCAGCTTCTTCAAAGGAGAGCATGCTGAGTTTATTGGAAGAAAGATTCAAATGAAGTAGCTCTGGACAAAAAAGCTGTACCGGTGCCACGCCCTCTAAGCGGTTTTCGCTCAGATCTAAAGTCTCCAAGCTAGTAGATGCCAGAGACAGTTGTCGGAGCTTGTTCTTGCGCAAATCCAGGTGCTTCAGCTTTGGCAAAAGACCCAATAGATTTTCTTCAATGCGAGTAATGTTGTTGAAACTCAACTGTAGCCGCCGCAATTGAGTGAGATTGTCTAAGCCTTTTGGTAGTTTCTTGATCTTATTATGACTAAGGTCTAAACTTTCCAGTTGCGGTAGCTTCTTCCATACTTTTGCTGGAACCCGAGTGAGTTCTTGGCGAGAGAGAACCAAACTTGTAACCTGCTGCGGATTTTCCAGTGCTTCTTCCAACGAGTGGGCCTGCATAAAATGCTTGCTTAATTACTATCATAAAGATAACTATTTTTGCAGCGTTCAATGCCACTATTACTTATGCAAATACGGGAAATCAACCCACCGCAAGACTGGAAAATCTTTCATCAGGTTCCGCACTATGTTTACCAAAACGATCCCTTATGGATCGCTCCTCTGGAAGGTGATGTTGAAACGGTTTTTAATCCAGCAAAGAATGCCAACTTTAAAGAAGGTAAGGCCAAGCTTTGGGTGTTGCTCAATGAGCAAGGCCAGGGTATTGGTCGTATTGCTGCTTTTATTGATGGTAAACGCAATCGGCAGCGCGGAAAGAAGGAAGGCGGTATCGGCTTTTTTGAATGTGTAAATAACGATGAGGCCGCTAAGCTTCTGTTTGATGCCGCTGAGGCGTACTTGACAGAGGAAGGGATGAACTACTTCCACGCCCCAATCAACTTCGGAGAACGCGATAAGTTCTGGGGTTTGCTTACCAAAGGCTGGTTTGCACCGCTCTATCACGAGAATTATAACCCAACCTATTATCAGCGCTTTTTAGACCAACGTGGCTACCAATTTCAGGAACAGGTTTTCACCTTCGGCGGAAAAGTGAATAATATCTCCTACGAACGCTTGACTCAAATTTCCTCGCGCATTCGTGAACGATACAACGTTCAGTCTAGGAGTATTGACATCAAAAATCTTCGTTCAGAAGGTGATCATATTGCCACAGTATACAATGCGGCCTTCTCTACTATGCCCCACTTTAAACCACTAGATGGAGAGCAGGTCTATGGTTTGCTCAAGCAAATGAAGCCCGTGATGGACCCGTATCTCACTTGTATTTCCTTTGCGGGTGATGAGCCGGTAGGGTTCTGTGCTTTGATGCCAGATATTAATCAGTCTTTGAAGTTTGCCAAAGGGCGCCTTAAGTGGTGGAAGCTTCCTCGTTTTCTGTATAATTTGAAGTACGGGGAACCCAAAATTGTTAAAGGTGTCGCATTTGGTATTCACCCTGATTACCAGCGCCGTGGGGTCTTCTCTGAGATGGTCGATTTCTTAGCTAATGTGGAAAATCAGAGCAACCCGCGCACTTACGAAGCTTTAGGACTGGCTACCATTCGGGGAGGGAATTACGCGATGTTGAAAGCTGCCTCAGCTGCGCTTAATGTATACGTGGAGCGAGAGCATGTTTCTTTCGTCAAACTTATCAATGACGACGCGACTTATGAGCCCTACGAAACATCTGATACAACCGATGTAGTGCTAGGTAACCCACCAGATGAGTCCATCTACCCAACCCACTAATCCACGCTTGCATGCGCGTACTCGTTGTCAGTAACTACGATGATAACTATAATGCCGTTCGTCCTGAAGGGGAGCTGTTTATTGGCCTTCATCGGGCGGGAGTAGACGTGCAGGTTATGACCTACGGGCATACGCCATTTGCCGATGAATTTCGCAAAGCGGGAATGCGGGTGATCGACTATCATCCTGATAAGAAGTTCAGTGCAGAATCTGTAGCGCGAATTCGGCAGGAACTATTGGAGCAAGATCGACAGATCATTCACTTGTTCAACAATAAAGCGATTATCAATGGGGTACGAGCGGCCTGGGATTTGCCAGTAAAGGTGGTTACTTACCGGGGCTATACCGGGAACATACATTGGTGGGATCCTACTAACTACCTTACCCATTTAAATCCACGAATTGACGCAATTACCTGTGTGTCGGATGCGGTAAAGGAGGTGTTTGATCGACAATTATTTTTCCCGAAAGGAAAAGCTGTTACTGTCAGTAAAGGTCATAATCCGGCTTGGTACCAAGATGTGGAAACAGGTGATTTGAGTGAATTTGCCTTCCCTGAAGATGCAATTATTGTTAGCGTGGTAGCCAATGCCCGCCGCATGAAAGGGATTCCTTATCTATTAGAAGCGGCTAGTTTATTACCGCCAGATAGCCCCGTGCGGTTCTTGCTGATCGGTAGGGGGTTAGATAGTAAAGAAACGGTACAAGCCCTTCGGAGAAAAAGTATTCAAGACCGTTTTGTCTTTGCGGGTTTCCGCAAGGATGTGCTTTCCTTGGTCAAGGCCTGTGATTTTAGTCTACTACCTTCGGTGAAGGGGGAAGGGCTTTCCAAGGTATTGCTCGAAAGTCTATTTCTGGGGAAGCCTACCATCATGACCAATATTGGTGGGAATCGTGGTTTGGCGGTTGATAATGAGACCGGTTTAGTGATTCCACCAAGAGACCCTCAAGCAATGGCAGATGCCATTCAGCGCTTGGCGGCGGACACAGCGTTTCGAACCCAAATAGGAGCGGCGGGGAAAGAATATATCGAGGCCAATTATTCAGTAGATCGCAGTGTGTGGGAGCTAAAGGCACTCTACCAAACTTTACTGCATCAGTGAAGCAGTAAAATCTCGCCGGCATAGGCTTGCACTACGCCGTCTATCCATTTGACCTCGGCAGTCCAGACGTATAGGCCCTCCGGTGCCGCTTGCCCGCCCGTCAAACCATTCCAGCCGTCTGAAGGGAGATTGGTCATTCTGTCCTTTACCTCAAAAACAAGACCACCCCAGCGGTCAAATACACGAAACTCCTCGATGATAAGGACTTCCTTGGTTTGCAGGTAGAAGAAATCATTCTGACCATCGCGATTAGGAGAAAAGGCGTTGGGTGCAAAAAGGTCATAATCCTTGAGCACCTCTACATTCTTGGTGTCTTCTGCTTCGCAGTCGTATTCGTCGCGGAGCAAAAGGGTGTAGCTGGTGCTTGCGAGAGGTGTTTCCGAATAGGAAGTGCAATTAGGGCAATCAATAAGTTCGGGTGGGCTGCCCTGGTACCAGATGTATTCCACGAGTTCTCCAAACGCGAAAATAGATGGGTTCAATTGAACTTCATCTCCGAGCGTGATACTCATATCTTCTCCCAAATCGATTTCGATAACGGCTTGTTCAATATTTATGGAATCACTAGCTACTTCGCATGCTGTACTGACGGTTACCGAGTACAGGTCAGGACGATCAACCAGTAGTTGTGGCGCCGTAGAGTCATCATTCCATTCGTATTCCAAGCCTAAGCCCGCGGTTGCGCGCAGGACCAGTTCATCCCCCACACAAAAAATAGTTGGATTGTCACTAAGGTCCACCGACAGCGGAACGATCTCGAGCGTAGAAGAATCGTTGGGAATGGGCGTAAATGGATTGTCGGAAACAATGGTCGTATCAATGGTGCCCAGATTTGGGTTTATAATATCTAGACTCGCTTGCTGTTGGTATAGTCCAACCGGAGCATCCCCCACATCGACCATGACCACGATGCTGTCCACACCTATCGGGATGTTCAAACCACTTATCTCAATCTCATTGGTCCCCAGCATACTTTCAATGGTACCCCCGAAAGGGTTGTAGATAAATTCCTCCACACTAAAAGCAGGGTCTAGTGTTTCTGATAAGTTTGCATTGTTTAAAATCGAACTGGTTAAGTTGGCGAGCCTAATTGTAAGTCGCGTTCGGGTGCAGGAGAAGGTCGTTGAAGGGTTAAAGGATTGGTTCAACGCGAGATTGAAAGGGCAGGAACAGCCATCGCTATTGCCGTTCAAATCTTCAGCGGGAGCAAACAGCTCGGCTTCACCCGTGTTGATGTTAAATTTGAACAAATTTACATCAGTTGTTTGCAGGTCTCCAGCTCCTAAACCGAAGAGGTTGCCAAAACTGTCGAAAAACAAGGAAGGGGTGTTGGCTACAACATCATTCTGTGGAAAGAAAGTGTTATCCGCGATGCCTGATAGCGGATTAATGATGGCTAAGCGATCGGAAGAGGCATCGTAGCCATACACAAGCTCTGTATTAGGTTCAAATGCGATATCGGTGCAGAAGAGTGGATCTCCATTTAGGGTAAGTAATTCTTTATCGGTTACGGTATATAATCCATCCGCAAGGTTTATATACCGCAATACAGGTACTGCGTTTACGGTAGTTAAAAGGACTAAAGAGTTACCATCGGGTGAGATGTCTCCTGCAATGTAGGATGCATCGGTAGGAAAGGGAGGGAAGGTTACAAATTCAATGTTGCCGGTGGCATCGATGCGGTGGAGGCTGTTGTCCAACCTATTGATACCGTAAATTAGGTTATCTGTTTTGCGAAAGCCAATGGCATTGAGTTCAATGCCCGGTGTTTCAGATAGCAAATCATAAGTTACTGCACCGCTCGCCAAATCACTGTTCACCCGGTACACCTTGGTGAGATCATCGGGAGAAATCACTAGATAGGCACTTCCGTCACAGGCAAAGGGTACTTGGGCTTGTGCCAGGCTTATGCAGAACACTATATTAAGCGTAGAGAGCAGCAGTTTTGTGGGCATCCTGTGTAGGTTTGAGCGCAATGAAGGAGAAAAATTACGACTTAGAATACCAAGTAAGATCAGCAGTAAGCTCTTAAAAATAATGAATGAACAAGCATCTAGTTCTTAATGCTACCTTTTTAACTTGGTGATAACATTAATGGAACGAAGAATTTATGCTACTGCTGTCGCATCCGCTTAGGGCCGTACCACAGCCAAAAGCCAGTGACCGTAAAGAGGAATAGAGCCAGTCCCGAAATAGTGGTATAAAGCAACTTGAAAAAGGACCAACCCAGACGGCGGTCGATAATGGAGCCGTCGTGTATTTGCTCCAGGAGGTCAGAGCGGCGCTTGCCAAAACTGAGTAACTCTCCGTTACTAAGGTCTAACTGCAACTCGTGGTAATGCTGCTTGAAAGTGAACTTTACGACACCTTTTGATGGTCGTACATCCATGCGGTCGATGGTGGTGTCCAAATCTCTGTTTAGAGAGTCTAGATAATAAACAGCTTGGTCTTGCAATTGAGAAAGGAGGAGCCAATCGGAAGCATCTGCAGAAACGCCCTTTTGAGTATTGGGCAGCAGGTAACCCTTGCTGTCTTTCTTCCAACCCAGGAGTAAGCCCGTGATAGAAATGAAAAGAAAAAGTACAAAGAGCGTAGCCCCCATCCAGCGGTGAATCTTGCGTACTGCTCTTAATATTTTAGCTTGTTGCTGCCTTTTGGTCAATTGCTCCATCTAATCTTAGACCGCCACATTAAATTCGCGCAATGCACTGTTGAGGCTGGTCTTTTTATCGGTGCTTTCTTTGCGTTGTCCAATGATGAGTGCGCAAGAAACCTGATAGTCACCAGCGGGGAATGATTTAGTATAAGAACCAGGAATGACCACGGAGCGAGCTGGGATACGACCTCTGTAAGTCACCGGTTCTGGCCCGGAAACGTCAATAATGCGTGTGCTTTGGGTAAGTACAACATTAGCGCCTAATACTGCTTCTTTTTCAATGTGTACACCCTCCACAACGATAGATCGCGATCCAATAAAGGCATTGTCTTCAATGATGGTAGGCGTTGCCTGTGGTGGCTCCAATACACCACCAATGCCCACGCCACCACTCAGGTGTACGTTCTGCCCAATCTGGGCACAGCTACCTACGGTTGCCCAGGTGTCGACCATAGAGCCGCTGCCCACGTAGGCACCGATATTGACGTAGCTGGGCATCATGATCACGCCTGGCTCCAGAAAAGAACCATAGCGCGCTAATGCTTGAGGTACTACCCGCACACCCTTTTCGGCGAAGTTTTTCTTCAGCGGAATCTTGTCATGAAACTCAAAAGGCCCAACCTCAATTGTTTCCATTTGCGCAATAGGAAAGTATAGGATGACGGCCTTTTTTACCCAATCGTTGACCTGCCATTGACCGTCCGTTTCCGGATTGTTAGGTGTAGCCATGGGCTCTGCTACGCGTAGCAAACCCTGGTCTAACTGGTCAAGTACCCCACGCACTGCGTTTTGTACTTCTGTATCCTTCAACAGGCTGCGGTCTTCCCAGGCGGCTTCAATGAGTGAACGGGAGGCTGTCATGATCTATCTCGTTTATATGAGGATCTTATACCATCAGGGATTATCCCCAAAAGCGTCGATCGCTATAATTTGCGCGAATATAGGGACCATAAAGGAGTCATCCCAACTTTTGACTTCGTGCAAAAGCTGGGATGACAATAATATGAAGTAAGTCCTCGCTTGCTTACTGCTTGGCTACTTTAGCTTGGTATACAGCACTTTGGTCTTCGGAAGTAGCTTCCAATACGTAGGTGCCCGCGGGGAGTTGTTGCAGGTCGACAGTTGTACTAGATTGCCACTCGTATTGTTGGAGTATTCTACCCTGCAAATCCATGATACGTAGTTGGTAGAGGCCGCTCGGTACATTGAGCTGAGTTTGAGCCCGAGTTGGATTTGGGAACGTGCTGACTACGGTACTAGCAGGAGCACTCTCGGTGTTGACTACCTCTTCGGCGTCTACAAAATGAGCGAGAAAACGAATGTAACTGGCTTGATAATAGATGGCAGGTTCGGTGATTTCCCAGGATGAATTGGGCCAACTATCGTTAAAGTCCAGGTAGCTTTTCTGGTCGGGTTGATTTGCTGGTGGCGAAAGTGTGGTGACGGAGAAGGCCGCATTGGGTCCACCGGTAACGAAGCCAGGAGCCGGACCTTTAGGAGAATTCAAAGCATGATCATAGTCCGTACCATCGGCAAACCAGGCGTGGTAGATTTCATTCACACAACGATCGCCGCCGTAGCCGTACATATTAGATAGCATGACCATCCCGAGCGGGTTTACACCGTGGAAGTAGTGCAGATGCTCCGTGGCCTTGCGCTCCAAGGTGGCGGGATTATTCCCTAGTTGGTTAGCGATCATCTGAAAGTTGAGCGAGCCGTAGTTGGCCTTGGGGCGATTACTGCCCCAGTTGTAGGTCCAGTTGGGGGCGAAGCTACGGTAGAGATCATTTTCGGTCCAACCAAAGAAGCCATTCCAGTTGTTGTTGACGGCATTACTGACCGAGGTTTGGATCGCTTGCTGTACCGTTGGGGATCCACTATTAAGTTGGAGGTAATTGATAAGTGCGTCTTGCACAAAAAGTTGGTCGCCACCCCAAAAGTTGTTGATCATGGGTGTGGTGTTGGCGTATTGTGCTTGGAAGAACTGTTCGTAGCTGCCCTCCGCCGTAAGCGCACGAAGGTAAAAGGAAGCAGCTAAGAGGGATTCTAGTTGTTGTTGTTCGTTGCGGTCGGCATCACCAGCTACGATGCTGCCATCGTCACAATTGGTTTCGAGGGTGCCAGATTCGAAACGGTCCAGCGCGTAGGCAAAAGTGCTAACGGCATTATCTCTTAGGGTAGCAGCATAGCCTTCTAGCCCTTCAATGCCCTGTAGGACAACAGCGGTGTGCGATAACACACTAGCGCTAGCTGCTGAGGCGGAGCTGCAGGTAGGGCCATAGAAACGCTGGTCAAAATTATTACTGGGTGGAGAGGCACTGTTTTCTGAGAAGTTTTGACTCCCCATTTTAATGTGTACACTGCCGTCTGAGTTGATCATTTTTAGCATCCAATCCAGTTCCCATTTAATTTCATCCAGGAGATCTGGAATACCATTACCGCTTTCGGGAATATTCCAATTATCGCCAAAGGCACCAGGGTTTTCTTCGTAGGCGGCCAGCAGATTATGGAGTGTTTCTTCGGTAAAGGTGACGTACTTATTGTAGTCACCAGCATCAAACCAGCCACCACGCAGGTCTTTTTCGAGTGCTGCATTTCCTGGGTCAAAAATGTAGCGGCAATTGGCGTCCTGTAGTGGATTTAGAAAGTTGTTTCCATCCGTCCAGTTGGCTTCGGCGTAGGGTGCTGCCTTGGGGGCGTTACAACGATTGTAGAAATACATACGCCCAGCTGCAACGAGAACATCATGATAAGGGTTATCTCTAATTTCGAAAACCGCCGAACGTTCATCGTTGATCGGGTCATACACGTAATAGCTGCCAGGAGTACTGACACTAGAGAAGTCAAACCACCAGCCCCGATCGCCCGATGAGGCATCGGTTTGACCACCATTGAAGGTCTGTGGTGAGCCACTATAAATGACGTTATCTGTACTGGCAGAACGGAGTTCTAAAGTGCTAGCCGGGCTATAACTATCCGCAGCATTAAAACCCACTTGTGGGTCACTGAGTACCGCTACTTTTTCTGCATCGGGCCAGTAGCCAAACTGATCAAGGTGAATGAAAGGGCTAACTTGAGCAAGGAGAAATTGAGCACAGCAGAGCAGGCTCAACGTGAAGAAGTGCTTAGACATAGTGTGATAGTTTACTAATTGAGCATTGTGGTTTTTACAACTTCTCTGCTGGCGTATAAATTGTGTTCACGTGGGTGCAATCTGCTTCGAAGGAGGGTATTCGGGTCTGTTTTTGAACTTCTTATCTTTAGGGATTCATAAACCTAAAATCTCAGATTACACTATGGCCATTTCACCCTTACACGGCGCCAGAGACGTCGTTACTTACCAAATTTTATCAGATGGCACTATTATACCTGATAGTGTCGAAGTCATATCCATAAAAGTAGAGCACCTACTGTATTCGGTACCGCAAGCGATCATTGAAATTGCCTTACCACTGCGTGATCGTGACCCATTCGCACTGAGCGAGAACGCGGCCTTCGCTCCCAATAAGTCAATTACGATTAATGCCGGTTATCATAGTCGAGAAGCCACCATATTTAAAGGTGTAGTGTCGGGGCAAAGCGTTAGCGGTAGTGGTAGCATGGTAACGCTAACGGTTTATTGTCAGCATGAGGCTGCTAAAATGGATATTAATAAAGAGTCCGCAACCTTTAGCGACAAGAAGAATTCTGAAATCATAGCTCAGATCTGTGGAGAAAACGGAATCGAGGTAGAAACGGATGACAGCGATCAGATGTATGAGAATGTATTTCAGCATAAAAAGACGGATTGGGATTTCATTGTGCAGCGCGCGTTCCTCAGCAATTTGTTGATTGTTTGTAAGGATGATAAGGTCTTGGCCAAGAAGAAGAATTTGGGCGCGGCAGCGGATCTTAAACTTACTTTTGGTAGAGATGTGAATTCGTTTGATCTAACACTGGATCAGGCAAGCCAACTGGGTGGAGGTCGATCAAAGTCGGCAAAATTGAAAACCAAGGTTCATAAAGACAAACGTGGTCAGAAGACCGTACCTCCCACCGGAACGCTTGAGTTTCAGGGAAGTGTTCTGGCTCGACTGAATACGCCAATTGAATTAGCAGGCTTTGGTGATAACTACAAGGGTAAACAATTGATCTCCGGCGTGTACCATAGTATTGTGGCAGGAAATTGGACCACAACGGTAGAGATTGGCTTGGATATCCTCCGCTATTTGGAGTTGGAAGAAGAGGAAGCCCGTACTGCAAATGAAGGGACGCAGGCCAGCGAAGCTCCAGTACTGGAATATGTCACCTACGATGAGGAGACCGAAACCCTCACCATTAAGGATCCGCACCAAAACGAGATCGTATTATCCAGTGATGGGATTTCTATCAAGAGTGAATCTGATTTACATTTGGAAGCCTCGGGAAATATTTTGCTCAATGCCGGAGGCAAGATTGACGCCCAGGCTACGGGTAATCTGATTGGCCATGGCCAACAAGTAACCCTCTCTGCTGAAACCTCCTTTAAGGCAACGGGCAATGCTACGGCCGAACTTTCAGCTGTAGGAACCACTATCGTGAAGGGAGCAATGGTAATGATTAACTAAAAAACACCTAAACTATGCCTCCAGCAGCAAGATTAACCGATATGCATACCTGTCCGATGGTAACACCGGGCCTTCCTCCGATTCCACATGTGGGCGGGCCAATTATAGGCCCCGGCGCACCCACCGTCTTAATTGGTAGCATGCCCGCCGCGCTAATGGGCGATATGTGTACTTGTGTAGGTCCACCAGACAGTATTGTCCAAGGGTCGACCACTGTGATGATTAATGGTAAACCCGCGGCCCGCATGGGTGATATGACCGCCCACGGAGGGAGTATTGTAGCGGGTCTTCCCACTGTTATGATTGGCGGTTAGATACGTTTAGCCGAAGGGCTCACTGTAAGACGGACAACTAGCCGTACCCCTAACCAACAAAGGCAACCTTTCGAGATAGGGGAGACACCCTGCTTTTCATTTGTGGGGAAGCCTATTCTGATGCGCAGGCTTGGGTAGAAGGTGCGTTGCAAACGGCAGAAATGATGCTCGAAAAACTATAACATTTCTTTGAACTGATTACTTGCGGCGCAGGGCATCCTGTACCTGCGCCCGCAACCAATCGTATTCCATAATTTCACCCGCAGCGGGGAGCTTTTCTAATAGGTCTGCGAATTTCTCCGGAGCAAAGGCCGGAATTTTTGCCATGCGCCTCGTAAAATCAATAAAGCGCTTGACTTGTTGCTTAAGATGAGCTTTGGCCAGCTGCTGACGGTAGATGTAGAGACGATAATTTTCCAAGAAAGTGAGGAGGAGTTCTATTTGGTCGGTCTCCCAATGGATTTTAACGGTGAGGTTTTTAGCGGCTATCGCCAAAAGCGGATCGCGGAGATCTAGCTGGAGCAAAAGCAGTAAGGCATCATCGGGTTGCCCTTCGTAATACAGGCAATTAGCTAAGTTGTAATTGTAAGTATTCTCGTTGTCCTCCGGTGGCAGATAAGTGCGATAACGCTCCAAAAACTGGCGTGCCCATTCTAATCGACCAGTGCGGAGGCTTACTGTGATCAGGTTGCTAAAACGCCAGGGGAGTAAACGGCCGTTTTCCAAAATCAAGCCTTCGTCAATAAGCTTTGTGTTGATGTTTAAGTAGTGCTCATAATAGTGAGTGTCGTGATCTTGCGTGATCTTTTTTGTGCAGTAATTGAGCAAGTAGGTATACAGGTTTTTGAGAATCACTTCTGGTATGTCCTGCCGGTGCTTAATGAGCAGATCCTGAAGCTCAGAAAAGGATTCTTCCTCCTGTGGTTTTTCTATTAGTTGGAGCGTTGTTCTGTACAGGGCAATGAGTGCGTGATTGGCAAAAGGGGCCTGTCTGGCCCACTCCTTCACGGCTGCTGTAAGGCGTAGATCGTAAGGGATGTCTAATACCTGGCCAGCACTGGTCATCTCTAGCAGGTAGCCCAGCTTGGTAGCCAGATAGAAGGTGTCCAGGGCATCGGTTGCCAACTGTAGACTTGGCTTGTGCCGCCGTTGATAGGTTTCCTGGGCTAGCGCTTCCAATTCGTGGAGTCGATACGTCTGTAAAAGGTGGGTGGGCCCGCGCTGATTTTGAACGTCTAATGACCGCTGAGCTTGTCGCTTGGCAGATTGATAATGTTTGTCCAGCCCCAGGCTCGCAAAGATGTTCATCAGACGAAGCTGCTGCTCCGTAGGATTTTGCATGACTTGTTCAATTACCAAACATTGCCCTAACAATTGTAATAGCTGACTACTTCTATCCGTCAGTTGTTTGGGCTTCCAATTAAGGGTTGCTTGCACTTTTTCGCGACTTAGGTTTGGGCTACTATACTTCGGCGCAAAGCGGGCTAGGAATTGATACAGTCGCTGAATTTCGTTATTTTGAGTAGGCACCAAAGCTGGTAGCAGCCGCTCGAAATAGCGGACTTGAGCTTTGCTAAGCTTGCGCATCAGGTCAATTAGCTTACTCTGTTGCATGGTGTAATCTGTAGCCTAAACCTTACAAAAATGCAATTTAAAATCCTATTTGTCCTCCTACTGGCCTGGCCATTGTCTCTGGATGCCCAATTGCTTTTTCCGGGTGATATGAATAATGATGGCATCGCCAACCACCTCGATTTACTGCCATTAGCGATAGCGTATGGTACCGAAGGCCCCCCTCGTCCTGCGGCAAGTTTTGATTGGTTTCCTCAAAAATCGACTCCCTGGGATATTGGTCTCCCGGTTACGGGCATCGACCTTTCTTTTGTTGATGCGGATGGGAATGGCTTTCTGGATTCGCTAGATCTGGATGCTATTGCCATTAATTACGATAGTACGCAAACGGATGCTTTTCCACCACCAATGCCCTATATTTTACCAGATACCTTTCCGGTAGAAGAACGGCCACGTCTGAGCCTCAGTATCAATCGTGATGAAGTGAGCGCCAATGATACCATCATCGTAAGTATCTTTCTGGACATCCCAAATCCCGATGTTTTTCCAACTAGCAATCCACCCACTGCGTTAGCGTGCCGGATTACATTCGATCCAACTTATATCAATGAAGAAGCGATCTTTTATGAGCCAGACCCTAGTGCTGCTGACTTGATGTACGTAGCGGCGAACGTCAATACGGTAGATTTTGGTCGTTCTGTCACTTCCGGTACTATCGAGTTTGCCTGTGGAGGGCGCGGAATGGGAGCTTTAGCGTTGTCGAGGCCAATTGGCCAAATGATCATCGTGATCGAAGACATGATCTTTCTGGAAGGCGATCCCGGGTTTACGATCGAAGATCAGGTCATGATCAACCTCAATGAGCAAGTAATTGATTTAGAAGTCGAAGGAGATGCCTTGTTGGTAACGAACACGCAGGAAAGTCCTCCTGTCAGAATAGATATTGAGGGTTTTCCAAATCCTAGTCACGGGCCCTTTTTTGTTTGCCCCGGCGAATTCTCAAGTGCGCCAAATATCTCAGTCTACGATGCAAGCGGGCGGCTCGTCCACTTGGATTTTGAGCCCGTTGGTTCTTGCTTCAGAACGGATCTGACCGTCCTGTCCCCTGGTGTCTATTGGATGGTGGATGATGTCGGCGGCTACACCCGGCAGTTGACGGTGGTGAAACAGTGACGGCAATGAAATGATTCAAGCTGTAAATACGCATTGGAATACGTCTCTAAACGAAGCGGACACTCCAACGGTCTAATCTTCGAACTATCTAACCATTTAGGTCCGCAGGCCCAACTAAACCCACCAAATTCATTTTATCCGCCGGAGCCTTATGACGAAGGAGGACTAACCCAACTAAATTCACTAACTACAGACGACGTAGGAGGCCCAACTATTAATCAATGCGTCTGATCAAAATCCTCCACAATTTTCAATACCAACATGATATCGAAATAAAACTCTCGGATGAGGTCGAAATGGATATTGGAGGTGAAAATGCTGGGCTCTAGTAGGTCACGTTCTTCGCTAATTGCGGTAAAGATGTGCCGGTCAATGAACGACATGTAGATGTCCTTACCCGTAAGTTCTACGTAGCGTACCAAGGCTTCCTGCATCGGTTCAGATAGAATACCTTGTACGTGGGTATCCTGGCTGGCGTACACCAGGAAATACTCCTGAAAATCAGGATCGTTGATCTCATAATCCTGATTCATACCACCTTTAAAGTTAAACTCCTTGATGCTGCGAGTCAGGTATTGCTTGCGACGGCGGGGCCATACGACAATCTGCCCACGGGTGTCCTCTTCCGCGAAAATAGCGTGCAGGAAAACGCCTTCGAACACCTCTTGCAGTTTATTGGTCATTGGCGAAAGCTCCCGCACCACGAGTTCCGATAGGGCAAAAGGCATCTCGCCTACCATGCCCTTGATAAAGTCTTCCCCCTGGTAGTAATCAGCCTTAGTGGCGAAGATGTCGCTTTGCTGAAAGAGCAATTTGGGTATCATCCCTTGAGCATTGTAGCTAAGGTTGGAGAAGTTGAGTTGCTCGTTCATAAAGTCCAGAATCAGGCCCACAATTCGGGGCTTGAATTCTTGTCGGAAACGTTGGATGCGATACCCCAGGTAGAAAATGTAGAAAGTGATGGGGAGGATCAAGAAAAGTGACAATAGCACTACTCCGAGATAGGCAGAGATCGTGAGGATCAGGAAGATGACCAATAAGGAGAAAAAGATGAGCCCTAACAAGCGCTTGCGCAAACGTTCGGTGCGGCGCAGCTCCGGATAAATGTGCGTATTGTAGTAGCGCCGAAAGGCATCAATGTGCATCAACTCCATAGCCAGCCAAATTAAGGATAATTGCCTTATTCTGCACCCCAAACAACCATTTGTACCATCTGGCTCCTCTTTGAGGTACGTAGCCGTATTAATTTCTTGAAGGAAGACTGGCTAATTCCTTGAAAATCCGTAATTTTGCGCTTCTATGAAAAATAGCTTGTTGATCAGTTTGCTGGGTTTAGGTTTGCTCCTGCTCAATACGTCTTGCAAAAGCGAGTTTGAACGTATTCGAACCAGTGGAGATCCAGAAAGTATTCTGGAGAAAGCCCATGCTTACTATGATGGTGAGGAGTACCTCAAGGCACAGACCTTGTACGAGCTCATTGTGAGCAGCTATCGCGGTCGTCCGGAAGCGGAAAAGATCGCTTACAATTACGCTTACACCTACTACAATCTCGAGCAGTATATTTTGGCTGCGTATTACTTCGATAATTTTGCCAAAACTTACGGAGCCAGTCAGTACCAGGAAGAGGCTGAGTTTATGAACGCTTACAGTAATTATCAGCTGTCTCCGGTGTATCGCTTGGATCAAACGTACACACTCAAGGCAATTGAAGCCTTGGAAGAATTTGCCAATCAACATCCTACTAGTGATCGGGTGACCGAATGCAACCAGTTGATTGATGAAATGCGGCAGAAACTGGAATTGAAGGACTTTGAGGCCTCTAACCTCTATTTTGATTTGCAACAATATCAATCAGCTATCCGTTCTTATGAGAACTTGCTGATTGAGTATCCGGATACTAAGCGGGCGGAAGAAATTCGCTACCGAACGATAGAATCTGCTTTTCTGCTAGCTGAAAATAGCTTCGTGGAAAGACAAGAAGAACGCTACGAGGATATGCTAAAACGGGCGGATGCCTTCATCAGCAGATACCGGGGTGGCGAATACATCATTGAGGTGCAAGAGATGCTCACTGATGCTCAAAAACGACTAAAACAATTGCAAGATGTCAGATATCAAAAATAAGGTGCAAGGACTAGACCCTAACGTGCGCGCACGTGACGTACACGGCTTGTCTAACGAAACCGAAAACATCTACGAAACTTTGGCGATCATCTCTAAGCGTGCCCGCCAACTCTCTGTTGACTTAAAGCACGAGCTTAACAACAAGCTCGAAGAGTTTGCAGTATCTTCAGATACGATCGAAGAAATCACCGAGAACAAAGAGCAAATCGAAATCTCTAAGTTCTACGAGCGTCTTCCCAATCCGGTGATCATCGCTACGGAAGAATATATTGGCGGTGAGCTCTACCACCGTTACAACGAGCGAAAGCGTCTTGACGACTAGTACTTGCTACTAGTAGTGATGCACGAAAAAGGCGAAAGTGGGTAAGAAATTTACCACTTTCGCCTTTTTTCGTTGAGGCTAAGACACAAAGTACTGCTACCACAACTAATCATGGCCTTATCTTTGAGGCAAGTGGTTGTAAACTTTCCCGCGTGATGAAAAATGTACATTGGCTTTATCTCTTTTGCTTCTTGAGCGTAGCTCTTGTTTTTACCAATAGTTCAGAAGAAACGCCTCCACCCCCAGGGGCGATCGGCCCTTACCTCAACGGAGCCTTTCCGGCAGAGGCCCCCGGCAGTGCCTGGGAGCTGGAAGAGGTAATGCCCGGCACCTACTTTTTCGACCCCACCCGGATTTTAGAATGGCCAGGTAGCGATGATCTGTTGGTACTTTGTAAGCCCGGTGAGGTTTGGCGCGTATCACTTGAGCAACAAACCCGCGAATTAGTACTAGATATAAAAGACATCACCTTTGCCAAGGGAGAGCCAGGCGCTATTGGGGTAGCACTACACCCATCTTTTGGTGATCCGGCTTCGCCAGAGCAGCAGAAGGTGTACCTATTCTACCGCACAAAACCCAACCCGACAGTATTTTCCGAGCGTGGGTACAATCGTTTATCCGCTTTTAGTTGGGACGAAGGGTCTGGTACTTTCGACCCCGCTTCGGAAGAAATCCTAATTCAGCAGTACGACCGCTGGTCGTGGCACGGTGGGGGCGGCATGTTTTTTGGTAAAGACGGTTTCCTGTACCTCTCACTGGGCGATGAAGGAGCCGGTGAGTTTGAAGAAGTCAGTACCCAATCACTTTCTCGAGGGTTCTTCAGCTGCGTACTTCGCATTGATGTAGATAATGACCCAAGTCGCAGTCATCCCATTCGGCGTCAACCTTTGCCAAATGCGAATCCTCCTTCTTCCTGGCCGGCTACCTTTAGCCAGGGGTATAGCATTCCCAACGATAACCCCTGGCAAGACCCAGACGGTGGTCTACTGGAAGAGTTCTATGCCCTTGGGGTACGCAGCCCCTACAGTATGACACTGGATACAGAAACCGATCGCATTTGGTTGGTAGATGTAGGTAGTGATAAACGGGAAGAACTCAATATCGTAGAAAGAGGAGACAACCTTCAGTGGCCCTACCGGGAAGGTACGCGTCCGTCGGATGTACACGATAAGCCAGCAGCGCTTATTGGCCAGGATAAAGGTCCGTTCTTCGAATACGATCGTTCTGTTGGTTTCTGTATGATCGGCGGAAATGTCTATCGCGGCAGCCGCTATCCTGAGCTGAATGGGAAATACTTGCTGGCAGATTGGACCGCTGATAAAGTAATGGCCCTGACGAATACCACTCCGAACGAGTCTACCACGATGGAAGTACTCATTGGTAGTTTTAATGGACAGCCAGTAGGTGATTTGGAAAATGCGGCCGTTACCGGAATTCATGCCCTTTCTGATGGGCACGTGCTCTTTACCATCATGGGAGGCGATGGTCATGGTTTAGATCCCGGAAAAATTCTGCGCTTAAAGCGCCGGGTGGATGTGCCCGAACCACCAAGCCGCCTTTCGGAACTGGGGGCTTTCACCGATCTGGCAAGTCTAGAGCCGGTACCAGGCTTGATTCCCTATCAAGTTAATGCGCCACTTTGGTCGGATCGAGCGGAGAAGCAACGGTGGATGGCTCTTCCCAATGACGGAACTTACGATGATGAGTGGGAACAAATTGGTTTTAAACCCACGGGTAACTGGCAGTTTCCGGAAGGAACCGTCTTCGTAAAACAGTTCAATCTTCCTACTACGGCCAACGGACCTACCGTAAGATTGGAAACGCGCTTCTTTATTTTGGGAGCAGAAGGACGAGCCTACGGCCTCACTTATAAATGGAATGAAGAAGGAACCGAAGCTTTCCTTTTGGGAGGTGGTACCTCACGTGAGGTAACGCATTATGAGGATAATACCTTAGTTTTTGAACAGCAGTGGAGCTTTCCTAGCCGGGAACAGTGCTTGAGTTGTCACAACCAGCAGGCGGGTCTGGTACTTGGGGTGAAGACGCACCAGCTGAACGGAGACATGACGTACCCCAATACGGGTAGAACCCAAAATCAGCTGGACTACCTCAATCAACTGGGAATATTCAAGGAAGACATTGGCCAGGGAAAGCAATATCATCGCTCTTATCCCCTACACGACGAGGAAATTTCATTGGAAACGCGTATTCGTTCTTACTGGGATAGCAACTGTGCCCCTTGTCACCGCCCGGGTGGAGTAAATGGTGTGGAGTTGGATCTGCGTTTTGAGACACCGGTGAAAATGAAAAATATTATCCAGGCGCCAACGCTCAGCATTAACTCATCTGGAGACAACACCATTGTGGAGCCCGGTGATTTTGAAGGTTCTGAATTGTGGGTCCGAGATGCCAGTACCAGTGAAAATCAGATGCCTCCCCTGGCCCGCAGCATTGTAGATGAGGATTACATAAATGCCCTGGCTGAATGGATTGGTAAACTCACCTTGGAGCAGACTCAAGTAGAAAGCAGTATTGTCTTTCCAAACCCCAGCTACGGTATGCTAAATGTTAAAGTGAATCCAAACTGGAGTGACCCATTTGGCCTGAGAGTCGTCAATATAAAAGGGCAGGTTGTTTATGAGCAGCAGCTGGAAAATCACGATAATCAGCTGTTCCTCTACGATCTTCTCCCCGGCACTTACTATCTTATTCTTTCCGCCGAAGGGCAGGAGGAGACTAAGCAGGTTGTTATTCATTAAAAGCAATTGTATGGATGCCATTGCGGGTAAAAAAATCATCTTGGGTGTTACTGGTAGCATTGCTGCTTATAAGGCCGTATTCCTGACTCGCCTACTGGTGAAGGCTGGTGCCGAAGTGCAGGTGTTAATGACTCCCGCAGCCACTAAGTTTGTGCAACCATTGACCTTTTCTACCCTCAGTAAACGTCCTGTTTTTACGGAGGTGACGGCGGAAGATGCCTGGAATAATCACGTAGAGCTAGGACTTTGGGCGGATGCTATGTTAGTGGCCCCTGCTACTGCTAACACATTGGCCCGGCTGGCCAATGGCATTTGCGATAATATCATTGCGGCGGTGTACCTGTCTGCTCGTTGCCCCGTTTTCGTTGCCCCGGCGATGGATGTTGACATGTGGCACCACGCAAGTACGCAGGCTAATATCGAATGCTTGCATAGCTATGGTAATCACCTGATACCTGTAGAGAGTGGCGAGTTGGCGAGTGGTTTAAAGGGAGAAGGGCGTTTAGCGGAGCCAGAAAATATTGTTGAATTTCTATCCGATTTCTTCTCTCGGAGTCAAGCACTAGTGGGTACAAAAGTGTTGGTCACAGCTGGACCTACTTATGAGGCCATCGACCCAGTACGCTTTATTGGTAACCGCTCTTCGGGTAAAATGGGAGTGTCTTTAGCGAAAGCTATAACGGAACAGGGAGGTGAAGTTATACTCGTTTTGGGGCCTTCTAGTCTCCGGCCAGAGATGGAAGGGCTTACGGTGGAACGCGTGCAGAGTGCGCAGGAAATGTACGAGGCAGCCTTGCGGCATTTCCCCACTTGTCAGGTAGCTATTATGGCAGCAGCAGTAGCTGACTACCGGCCGGTAAATGCTGCTACGGAGAAGATCAAAAAGAAGGGAGAACATATGACCATCGAATTGGTCAAGAATCCGGATATCGCAGCTACGCTGGGGCAACAAAAGCAAGCGGGACAGCTCTTAATCGGCTTTGCTTTGGAAACGGAGAATGCCGAGGCTAATGCTCAAGGTAAGTTGGAGCGCAAGAACCTCGATTATATCGTCTTGAATTCACTGCGGGATACTGGGGCGGGCTTTGGTACAGATACCAACAAGGTCAGTATCTTTGCGGCAGACAATAAAGTTGTTCATTTTGAGTTAAAAAGCAAGGATGAAGTAGCACGGGATATTGTAGCTACTGCCTTGATGAAGAATAGACATTAGTGAAAAAATAGGTTTTCGATTTCTGGTGCACATGACAAACTAAGCGAATGTGAAGTGAGCGCTTTTGGAATATTCACCAGAATGATATCGAAAAGTTATTTTGAACCAATATTTGAATATGAGAAAAGGAATACTACTCTTTGGCCTGTTGGGATTGTTAAACGTGGCGATTGGCCAGGAATTCAACGTGACCTGTAAAGTGAATACCCAGCAGTTGCAGCTGGTAGACCCAGCAGTATTTACCACTTTGGAGCAGGGCATCACGGAGTTCTTGAATCAGAAGTGGACCAACGATATTTTTGATCCGGAGGAGCGCATCGATTGCAACTTCATTTTTACCCTGCAAAAGGAAGTTTCTGCTACTAGTTTTGAAATGACCCTGGCGGTACAATCATCTCGCCCCATCTTCGGAACGGACCAGAGTACGCCCATTCTCAATACGATCGACAATTACGTCTCCTTTGAGTACGAGCAATTTCAGCCACTACAGTTCAGCGAAAACCGCTTTGAGAATAATTTAACTTCCATCCTGGCATTCTACGTGAATATCATCCTGGGCTTGGATTATGATACCTTCTCACCCACCGGCGGTGATCAGTATTTCCAGAAAGCGCAAGAAATTGTGAATAACGTACCGGCAGGATTATATGGTACCTACTTGGGATGGTCTTCTACTGATGGTAGTAACAGCCGTGGTAGTAGAAACCGCTTCTGGGTTATTGAAAATTTGCTTTCTCCTCGTTTCAAACCACTGCGTTTGGGAATGTACCAGTACCACCGTTTGGGCTTGGATATGATGACAGCGGATATCCCAGCTGCCCGTGCAGCCATCTCGGAGGTGATTACTACTTTGGGCCAGGTAGATCAATCCTATCCTAATGCTATCCTGACTCAGTTGTTTCTCAACGCAAAGCGCCAGGAAATTCTCGAAATTTTCAAGCGTGGAACAAATGCGGAACGAAGCGCTGTGCGGCAAGTAATGACCCGAGTTGACCCCGCCAATGGGGCAGATTATCGTAGCCTCTAACTTTTATTCCTGTGTCGCGCTTTACTCTCCTTATTACCCTGTTTTTATGCTTGGTCTTCTTTTCTATGGAGGGGCTCCAGGCACAATCTTTAGCTAATATTGATGCGTCTCTCCAGTGGGGAGACCGGCAAAAGGCACCAAACAATAGCCAGTTTGTCCGGATCATCCAGGCCGGTAGCTGGGGAGCGTATATCCTGCGTTTTCGTCCTCAGCAGGCGTTGTCGAGTGAGCGCTACTGGATTGAGCATTACAATGCTCAAATGGACATGACAGGGCGTTTTGAGTTTGAGCTACCCGGTGAGGGCAAAGTAGATTTAGAGGATATCATTAACCTACGCAATAAGCTTTATCTCGTTACAAGCCGCCCGGATGCTCAGAAAGAAAATAGCCAACTGTGGTTGCGCCCGTTTAGTCCCCGGGGCGAGGTGATTGAAGCTGAGCGCTTAATGGCGAGCTTGCCTTTTGATGATAAGTTTCGCCGCCGCCAATATGATTTAGAGTTCAGTCGAGATAGCTCCTTCCTGTTGATGTACAATCAACTCCCACCCGAAGAAGGTGGACCAGAGCGCTTCACCTTGCGCGTTTTTGATGATAACTTCCAAATGATCTGGACACGTCAAGTTGAATTACCTCACCCGGATCGTGGATTCAGTGTCCGCTCTTATCAAGTGGATCAAGGGGGGAACGTATTTTTGCTGGGACGTAAAGAAGCCCGCAAGGATAGTGACGAAGTACCGCAATACTTCATCTACGCTTATACGCGTGACGGCCAGCAAGAGACCGCCTATCAACTAGACATAGAGGGCGTACAGCTGAATAGATTGCTCCTACGGGTTGCTGGAAATGGAGATATGGTTTGCGGTGGCCTTTACGGAGTGCCAGGGCAGAGGAGCAATTTGGGTGTTTGTCATATTCGCATTAATCCCCTTACGCAAGAAGCATTTAAGGTAGACCTACTGCCTTTTACAGATGCTTTTCTGACCAATAGTACTACCGAAAACGAAAACGCCTTGGTGAGCGCTACCCGTTCTTATAAGCTACGAGAACTGGTACTGCGCTCCGATGGTGGTATCGTTCTGACTGGTGAGCAATCCTACCGTTCGGAGGCTCCTTTTGTATCACAAGGAATGGGAGTAGTGCCCAGCACTTTGTTTCACTACAATGATATCATGGTGGCCAACGTAGCGCCGGATGGTACGTACACCTGGTTGCGCCGCATTCCCAAAGAGCAGGTAACCTCTAACGATGGGGGGCGTTTTTCTTCTTTTGCTCAAGCTACAGTGCAGGATCGTTTCTTCTTTTTGTACAACGACCATCCCGATGAATACCGCCCGGAAAGAAATCGCAGCCGTAGCTTAGAAGCTCAAAATACAGTTATCTCCATTAGCGAGATTACACGCGCTGGTCAAGTTGCCAAAGAGCCGCTCTACATCAATAGTGATGCCGGCGTTAAAGCCTGCCCTCGTCGCTGCCGACAAATTTCTGCTCGTCGGATGCTAGTCTACGGAGAGGACGGTCGAACCTACCGCCTAGGTATCTTGACTTTCTAAAACAGTTGATCTTTTAAGGAATTATCCCCATCTTCCCTGTCCATGAAAGCCGAAGGCACAAGCGGACCACCCCATTCTAATCGTACATTGATCTGATGTAAAAGATGCCATCAACAAGTGAATAGAATATCTTGCTTATGCAATGTG
>JBCBEC010000071.1:0-30493 GCA_038528965.1 Bacteroidota bacterium
AAAATGCTCGCCCCGCTAAACTCGCTCCGCTCAAACAGTACCGGGGCAGGCCTCCCGCCCTTCATAACGTGTACATTTTAGCATGGAACGGGTAATAAAACAAACCCAATAATCGCGCCGCTACGAACTCAAAAACGGATAACTTATACCTCGAAATTCCGACTTCCCACTTCCGATTTCCGACCTTCCAATTTCTAATTTCTTACTTTTTACTTTATACCTCCTACCCTCTCACTTTCTCCCAAGCCCAAGCCGTACGCATAATATCTTTAATATCGTACTGGGGCTGCCAGCCCAACTCTTGCTCGGCCTTATCATTGTTGGCGTAAATGGACACCACATCCCCAATGCGGCGATCTCCGAGGCGATAGTTAAGCTTTTGCTCACTGACCATCTCAAAGGCGTAGATGGCCTCTAAGACGCTTACACCGGCTCCAGTGCCCAGATTAAATATTTCGCAATTACTGGCTTGACGGTTCTCTAAAAGGTAATCCAGGGCCTGGGTATGGGCACGTGCGAGGTCCACGATGTGGATGTAGTCACGAATACAGCTGCCGTCGCGGGTATTATAATCAGAACCAAAGACGGTCATTTCCTGGCGCTTCCCAATGGCGGTTTCGGTAATGACTGGTACCAAATTACTGGCCGGATTGCTGGAAGCCTCGCCTAATAAGGCGGAAGGGTGAGCACCTGCAGGATTGAAATAACGCAGTAGAACAGCTTTAAACTCTGGGTGTACCCGACAGTAATCAAAAAGAATATCCTCCCCCATCTGCTTGGTGCGTGCATAGGGTGACTCTGCTTCTTGTCGGGCCGTTTTTTCCGTTACTGGTAGTTCTTCACTATTCCCGTAGACGGAGCACGAGGAGGAAAATATCAGTTGTTGACAGCCCGTAGCCGTCATTCCTTCTATGACGTTGAGCAAGGAATTAAGGTTATTCTGGTAATAGCGCACCGGCTGATGAACCGATTCCCCAACGTGCTTCAAAGCCGCAAAATGAATAACCCCGTTAAATTGCTCCTCCTGGAATAGGCGTAGCGTGAGATTACGGTCAGCCAGGTCAATGACATGGTTGCGCACCGCTGTGCCAGTTATTTGGGCGATACCCGCTAGAGCAGATTCATCGGCATTGCTGAGATTATCTACAGATACTACCTCATAGCCATTCTCTAACAAATCGATAATTGTGTGGCTACCAATATAACCGCAACCGCCGGTTACAAGAATTTTTCCTTTCCCCATTAGTCTAGATACTACAAGCCCGAACAGCAGGTAATTTACTGCTATCCGGGCTTGTTATGATGAATTGGAAGATGAGCTTAACCCTCACCTTCACTTTCTTCTTCTTTCTTCTTCTCTTCCTCTTCCTTAGCGTTTTGAATCTTGTTGAGTAGCAAAGCCGCTTTCATCATAAAGTCATCATGATGCTCGGTATATTCATTGAATACCATCATTAAGCGAGCAGCATCAAAAGCAGCTGACTTTGGCATCAATTGACGAGCAGCTATGGGGTGCAACCAGTACTCCAAGTTATTGGCCCGTAAGTAAGAGCGGTCCATCTCGAAGCCGATTACTACGGCCAGCTTATTCAAACTAAAGAGATAATCGGTCTCGCGATTAAGATCCTTTTGGATATCGATAATGCGATGGCGGCTGAAGTTGACGCCGGAGCGTTCGCACAGGAAGATATCCCGGCGGCCGTCAAAAACAACAATATCTTCGAAGCGGTACTTTTTGAAGTTGCGCAGCAAGAAACTCTTAATTGCCATCTTGGTAGAACGCAAGCGCTTAAATGCGAAAGACAACTCGTGCTCTTCCAGGCGGAATTCCTCGTCGAAACGACTGCGGCGCCGCGTGCGCATGTTAATCACTTCTTTTCCACGACCGATAGTGTGTCCTAGTTCGTTGGTCTGTGCATACACATTCACCACGTCGACATCGGCGCTGTTTACCCAGCTTTCAATAAAGATACGATTGCTGCCTTGTTCAAAAACCAATAAGGCGATTTCACTGATGGCGTAGAAGTTTGGGTATCCTCCGTAAATATTGCCATACTTTAATTCCAAAAATGCAATGTTCCTGTTCACGGTTTGAGGTTGTATTTCAGTTTAACTTGAATTGTTTTCGGGTGTTCTTTTCGTCGTTCATTTGGTAATGGATACGCAAGGTAGCCAGAAAATTTAAATCCTTTTAACACTTTTTGTCGAAAACTAGCCCGGAATCAGCCCCCTTTAGCCCTTAAACGGTAGGCTTAGAGCAAAAACCGGCCTTTTTCATATATTTTTTCGTCATTGGCATATATCTCGCCAGTCTTCGTCATATCAGCGATCATATCCCAGTGTACGGTTGATTCATTTTTACCTCCAGCCTGCAAGTAAGACTGCCCAATAGCCATGTGAATGGTACCACCGATCTTCTCATCGAAGAGTATATTTTTGGTAAACCGGTTGATCCCATAGTTGGTACCGATTGCGGCCTCACCAAAGCGCCGTGTACCGGGAATTTGGAATACCCGGTCCAGTACTTGCTGCCCCTGGTTAGCCTCCCAGCGATCAACATAACCATCCCGCACCCAAAGCCTCACGCCCTGCACTTCTTCTCCCTGGTAAATGGCGGGATAATCAAAATACACCATACCGTTAACGGAATCCTCTACCGGCGAAGTGTACACCTCACCACTTGGCATATTGGTCTGGCCGTCTGAATTAATCCAAGTACGGCCTTCCGTGCGATAGGAAATATCAAAGGCATCGGAGCGGTAGCGAATGGTTTGGCAGCTGTTGAGGTGATCTACAATGCGTTGCTGGCTCTTGCGTACACCTAGCCAACTCTCAATGGGATCTTCATCGTAAAGGCGGCAAGCGCTGTAGATAAAATCCTGGTATTCTTCGAGTGAAAGTCCTGCTTCTTGCGCAGAGGCCTGGGTAGGAAATTGGCACAAATTCCGCTTCAGAGAACGGTCCCCAGTACGGGCAAAATAGGTCTTATTCAGATCCGCGAGGGCGGCCGAGCGTTCCTCCCGCTTTTGTTTATCTATTTGTTGTCCTTCCCGCAAGTTGAAAGGGGCACGGATATAGAGATAGGCATCGTATTCCTCTAGTGCCTGGCGGTACAAAGGTGATACGTAGCTAAGCTGCTCTTGATTGGCGTGATTGAAGAAAATGCGCTCCCGCTCGCGAAACTCCAGGTTGTACTCCATGTGAGCGCCCACCTTCATGGCTTCCCGATAGACCTCACGTACCAGGTCCTCAGCCAGAGTAGTCGTACGTACGTACAAGCGCTCTCCTGCTTTTAGCTCCAGACAATAATTAACTAAAAGGCGTGCGTAGGCTTGTAGGGGATTGGTTATCATGTGAAAAGGGGCGATCTATTTGATGATATGGCGAAGCCGAAGTTGGTTTTTTCAGATATATACTAGTTTAACTGAGGCTTTACCGGAAAAGTTGCGTTGAACGCCAAGCGTTTTCTTGTAGAGACGCATTGCAATGCGTCTTTACAGCCATACTGCAATGCGTCTCTGCTGCCAATTTACCACTGCTTTGCCACATAAGGATAACGATGATGATACTGCTTCTTGATCATCTCCATCATCTTTTGCCGCAGGGTGTCCACATTTTCTTTGCTCAGAGCAGAAATGAATACACTTTCCTGCCCAAACTGCCCTTCTAGGCGCTGCTGCAAGCCAGTTTCAATCTCCTCTTTGGCCTCTTCATCCAGGTAAAGATCATAATTGCGTTCGCGGTAGAGGTCAATCTTATTATAGACCATCAGCGTGGGCTTATCAATTGCCTCCAGCTCTTTTAAGGTTTGATTAACCGTGCGAATATGATCTTCGTGCTGCGGATGTGCCAAATCCACTACGTGTAGTAGGATGTCGCTTTCCCGCACCTCATCTAGTGTAGATTTGAAGCTTTCCACTAAGTGGTGAGGAAGTTTACGAATAAAACCTACCGTATCTGACAACAAGAAAGGGGTGCGATCAAATGCCACCTTACGAACAGTGGTATCCAAAGTAGCAAAGAGTTTGTTCTCCGCGAATACTTCAGATTTGGTCAGCAAGTTCATGAGGGTGCTCTTGCCTACGTTGGTGTACCCTACCAGCGCCACGCGGATCAACTGCCCACGTGTTTTACGACGCGTCATATTCTGCTGGTCAATTTTTTCCAAACGCTTCTTGAGGCGAGAGATTTTATCCCGGACAATACGACGGTCCGTCTCGATTTCTTGCTCACCCGGTCCACGCATACCGATACCCCCTCGCTGGCGTTCCAAGTGCGTCCAGAGGCCTCGGAGGCGGGGTAAGAGGTACTGCATTTGCGCTAGCTCTACCTGCGTCTTCGCCTGGGCCGTTTGGGCTCTGCCAGCAAAGATATCCAGGATCAAGGAAGAACGATCAATGATTTTCACCTTCAGTTCTTCCTCCAAGATATTGGTCTGCTTACCCGAAAGATCATCATCGAAAATCACCGCCGTGATGTTCTCGTGGTCTTCCAGGTATTGTCCAATTTCCTCCAGCTTACCTTTACCAACAAAGGTTCTCCGGTTCGGACTATCCATTTTCTGGGTAAAGCGCTTGACCGCCTTGGCTCCAGCAGTGAGCGCCAGAAACTCCAGTTCATCCAGGTATTCTGTAATCATCTCCTCCGTTTGGTTACGTTGCACCAAGCCGACGAGAATCACGTCTTCTATTTTTTGGGCCAGACCTTTTTTCTGACCGGTCGTTCCTACATTCCAGCCCTGTTCCATATACTTAGACATTTATGTGGTGAGGCGGACTCTGCTGACACCGAAGATGCCAGTCCTTGAGAAGGCATTCTATTGAGGAAGGTTTAAACAGCTTATCCCGCTACAAACACTTACGTTTGATAAAAGATAATGTTTTTGCTGTTATTGGGCTCAAATTATCCGCTCTTAATACGCCCGTATGTTCTTACCCTCCATGAAATATATAAACGATTTATTGACCACGCGGTTCCCGCCAGGCGTAGGATAATTACCGGAAAAGTACCAATCACCGTTGTTTTCGGGGCAAGAAGCTCGCAGGTCTTCAATTGTTTGATAGATTACTTCCACCTTAGGTTTGATGTTGGGTGGAGTAATGATTTCGGCAATCTTATTCGATACTTCCTCGTAGGAGAACTCATCGTAAAGCGCCTTCACTTCGTTGGTAATTTCTTCCTTAGGCAAGTGCTCCTGTGCTTTACATCGCTCGTAGCATTCCTGCAAAAGATGTTCTTTGCCGTTATCTTTTAGTAGACCAACGAGCGCTCGGAAAGCCACAAACTCGCCCATCTTAGACATATCAATACCGTAACAATCCGGATACCTAATCTGCGGCGCAGAAGAAACCACAATAATCTTCTTGGGTCGCAAACGCGAGACAATCTGGATAATGCTGTCGCGCATGGTGGTACCGCGCACAATAGAATCATCCATGAGGACCAGCGTGTCTTTTTCGTTTTCCACAATACCATAAGTCACGTCGTAGACGTGTGAGACCATCGCTCCGCGGGAAGTTGTATCCGCAATAAACGTTCTCACCTTGGCATCCTTCACTACAATCTTTTCCACCCGCGGACGCATTTCCAAGACCTTCTTAATCTTGGCTGGCGTACTCTTTTCGCCCAGCGAAAGCAGCTTTTCTTGCTTGATGATATTCAGTTCATCCTCCAGGCCTTTCACCATTCCGTAGAAGGCAGTCTCCGCGGTATTAGGCACGAAAGAAAAAACGGTGCGGCGGAAATTATTTTTTACCAAATCCAAAATGGGGCGAGCCAGACGACGTCCTAGCTCCTTGCGCTCCAGGTAAATATCACGGTCGTTTCCACGGCTGAAGTAAATTCGTTCAAACGAACACGCCGCTCTGGGCGAGGGGTCGGTGTAAGGCAAAACAGCCGAGCTGCCATTACGTTTCACGATCAGGGTGTGGCCGCGCGGAATCTCGTGGACCTTGCTAATGTGAACGTTTAAGGCAGTCTGGATAGCCGGACGTTCGCTGGCGGCTACCACAATCTCCTCGTCGGCATAATAGAAGGCTGGGCGGATACCGTTGGGGTCGCGCATCATGAAGGCGTCACCGTGCCCAATGAGGCCGGCCATGACGTAACCGCCGTCAAATTTCTTGCTGGCGCGCCGTAGCAGGCGCTGTAAGTCTAATTTATCAAAGATCAGATCATTGATCTCCCGGTTGGAATAGCCATCGGGTTTGAACCAATTAAAAAGGCGCTGTACCTCATCGTCCAGGAAATGCCCAATCTTTTCCAGAACCGTAACCGTATCACTGATTTCTTTCGGATACTGCCCAAGCTCCACCAACTCCGCAAAGAGTTCATCAACATTGGTCAGGTTAAAGTTACCGGCCAGGATGAGGTTCCGTGGTTTCCAGTTGTTTTGGCGAAGGAAAGGGTGACAAGTCTCAATGCTGTTATCACCGTGCGTGCCGTAGCGGAGGTGCCCCATGAGCAACTCACCCGTGTAAGGCAAGTTTTCTTTAAGCCAGTCACCATCCACTAGTTGCTCAGGTGTCAACTCTTTGAAGCGCCGAAACACCTGGGCGAAGAGATCATCCAGATAATTGGAGGCATTACTCCGCTTCCGGCTGATATATTTATGGCCTGGTTCCACGTTCAGTTTCAGCGTAGCCATACCGGCACCATCCTGACCCCGGTTACGCATCTTCTGCATCAGCAGTTTCAGCTTATTGAGGCCGTAGAGGGGTGTGCCGTACTTATCCTGGTAATAATTAAGCGGTTTGCGGAGTCGGATCATCGCGATCCCGCATTCGTGTTTGATTTGCTCGCTCATCTGGAGGGATATCCGAAATTTGGAGCAAAGGTAGGGATTAAAACAAGATAAAGGGTGGCTCTTATTCAATCGTATTCTTCACACCAGGTTTAAAGCAAAGCTTCGCCCAATTACACCAAGGTCTACATTGAGCTTATAAACCAGCATTACCAAAAGGCAATGGATTAAACCTTCGACTATTTATACAAAGATTAACCGTATTCATCTCCTTGTACCAATCAATAGATATCTAACCAAAGTTGACTTCTAGCTCCTTAAGTTGATTTTTTAAACGATTCATACTAATAAGCAACTAATGCATCTCCAGTAAAATGGCAGTTTTCATCACCAATAGTAAAAATCACACCGTAACTAAAAGGCGTTAAAGTAGGCAATAAATCACCTGCTCCATCAGTCCCGTCCCAGCCTGTATTAATATCTCCTGAAGAAAAATATTCTACTGCTGGCGTATTTATTTTAGTAATGACCATCTGATAGTTACTAATTGGGCATGAAGCTTCATAGAACAGCCTAAATCTATCATTAACTCCGTCTCCATTTGGGCTTAGGACATTGGGAACTATAGCCTTATCACAATTACAATCACAAGGCGAAAAGTCTACTTCTATCTCCCCTAGATAAACACAATCATTACCCCCCAAACCGACAAAGCTAAACAAGACAGCTCCACTTGTTGCAGCAAAATATTGATGTTCCGAAACATTCGAAGATGCTACTCCATTTTCAAACCACTGAAAACTTTCAATATCCAGCGTTTGATCCGCAACACTGATTGTTATTAGTTGATCGATACAATTAACTCTTAGACCGTTAGCATCAATCGTTAATTGAACGGGTACCGTTCCCGTTGTCCTTGTATTATTGAGTTTTAAATAATGACTAGTGTCACTATTAAGTATTAGTATACTAAAAAGGAGCAATGCCAAATAGAATGCATACCTCATAATCGCAACTATTATATGTTAGAAAATTTCCTGCCTCGTGTTACTTGATATACAGTAATTTCCAAACTGAGAAATTTCCTGTTTCATCCTCTACTCTAATCAAGTAATTCCCTGTTGTAAGTGAGTAATTCGACAAATCAAGTGGGATGTAGCTTCCACCTATGATTACCTCTTCGACATCCACCAGAACAGTTTGCCCTAAGGCATTAAAAACGGAAACCTGTACTTGCTGAACAGCACTGCTTGCGTAAGCTATATTAACCGCTCCCTTGGTGGGGTTAGGAAAAAGGTTTAAAACTCTAAAATCTGGCCCCAGATTTTCTTTCTTAGCTTCTGACTTATTTTCATCGTTTATGCTGGCGTCCGGAAATGAGGAAAACACATTGGGGTTTCCAATAAGCGGCGTCCCATCACAGGATCCGCCTTGCGGTATCACGCATCCTGCTGCTTCGTAGCAGTCAAACCCTAATGATACAGTCAGGTCTTCACAAAAAAGGCATACATCACAAGCATCGCCAAGGCCATCATTATCGATATCACACTGAGCAGGATTGTATTGCTGTCCAATCTCTTGATCAGTACCACAATTATCACAATTATCAGGAGAGAAATCTCCATCAGAATCTTCTAATTCACCTTCCGGATGTTCCCCTTCATCTAAAGGAGTAAAGCATAAATCACAAGCATTACCTACACCATCTCCGTCAGAGTCTTCTTGATTAGAATTCTCAACTTCAGGACAATTATCGCACCCATTTAAGATACCATCTCCATCATTATCCCAATCAATCTCCTCTGCTGTAAACTCCCAAGGTGTATCACAGGGATCAGGCGGAATATGAGGCTCTGTACTTTCACACTCAGTTGACGATCGATAATGGAAAGCGGCCGTTTCTATGACTTCAATAACATTTCCTTCCAAATCTGCTGTAATCAAATCTCTAACCTCATCTGGTATCACAAAACTGCATCCTACTTTATAACCGCAGTCTCCTTCAGGCGTAACTCCCAAAAACTCTTCATACCCATTCATCATTCCTTCAAGAACAATGGGAATATTTTGCCCATCGCCCAGCACAGCAGGGCACGATAGAGTTCCTTTACAAGGATTACTGGAATAGGCTTCTGCTTGTAGAATATCAATTGTAGGAGTAGGCCTATCTTCAAAGTATTTGAAATCGTTGCAAAACTGTCGGATATAGCAAAAGCCAGCTTGAGTCCATAGACCTGACTGTAATACTACTTCATCACTTTGACTACAACCTGTATCATCGCCTATTGTATACCTAAACAAGCCTGTGCTTGTCGGTTCTATAGATGGGCTTGTTTCATTTAACATTGACCACTCGCCTCCTCCTTGTGCTTGCTCCCAAGTAACATTAACAGATCCTTGATTGGCTACGAAATAGAGATCAATATTACCTCTAATCAGATCAGGGGTAATTAATTCGTGGTTAACCTGGCAAGGTCCTTCTGTCTCAACAGAAACGGCAATTTCGTAATTATCACAATGAGTAACCAGCCTAGATATTGTCGCTAGAGCACAACCATCAGAAACAGTTGCGGTATATAGGCCTCCGATAAGGTTTGTGATATCAGCATTCATTGAGGTAAAGCCATTGGGCCCTTCCCAGGAAATCACCAACTCGTCTTCATCAATATCGACATCTATTACATCTCCATTTTCATTTTCCAGGTTAACTGTTAAATCTATAGCCCCGTCATTCGCACCATCTGCCGATAAGGGGTTAGCGACAGCACGCAGGGCCAATTGGTTCCCTTCTTCAGATAGGCAATCAGGAAATTCAAACAGAGTGGTAAATAAACAACCATTAATCTCTATTTTCAATCTGTATAACTCTTCTGCATTAAATGAGTGGTTAATGATTAACGTTTCCTCCTCAGCACTTCCTGACAAAATTTCGTTCCCTGCATTATCGTCTACGGCGTAAGTGTACTCTTCGGGAAAAGGGGTACTAAAGATAACCTCATATCTTCCATTTTCGGCTTTTGCCAAGCTCAGAAGCTCTATCTCCCCCAAGGCTTCCATCTCAAAACATTGTACTTCCTGACAAGCTTGAAAGTCTACGACAGTGACACAATATTCGCCTACGCCAAGATTTTCTATTTTCTTAGTTGAGGCGCCATTACTCCATATATAACTGTAAGGAGCTTTACCTCCACTCACAAAAACTTCAATACTCCCATTTTGAGCAGACTCAGAGCAAATTTGCCTGATATCTGCCTGATCAATGGAAACTTTACCAATAATATCTACGCAACCAGTTGCGGTTGTCGAGCAATCTCCAATTCCTTCCCCTTCGACCTGATAACAAATTCGACCAGTAGGCAAGTTGAAAAACTCGGCACGTGCTTCTGATCCTTCCGAAACAACATCCTGGGTAAAGAATACCGTTTCCATGTTTTCATCTAAAAGAGAGACGCGATAAAGACCAAGTCCTCCATTAATGAAGATTTCTAAATAACCTGGGGGGCTGGTAGTATTACAATCTGTATCTGAGGTAGCAACAGCGGTACTTGTTAATTGAACATCTGCGATATCTAATGTAAAGATTTGTGATTCACAACCATTGGTTTCATCAATGGCTTGAAGCGTATACACATTATCAGCTTCAACAGATGGGAATATAAATATCGGAGCTAAGCCATTTTCCGAAGGCCGCGTCTGTTCTTCAATCAACTCGCCATCTCTTTTAAGTACGGCTGTGATAGAAGAACCATCTGCTCCCGCAAATACCAGAGGACGAAACTCAACTCTGGTAAAAGGTGACTCACACCCATAAAACTGTACGATAGGGTGATAATATTCAATATTACTACCTACTGTAAATTGGGCCTCCTCTTCACAACCTTTGCTATCTGTGACGGTAACACTGTGAAGAATATTGGCATTTACGTAAGTTGGGAAGTGTTCATAACCCGTCGAAAAAGTTTCATCTTCTTCATTACTACCAGTACTCCATTCATACGTATAAGGAGGGGTTCCTCCCTCCACTGCTATGTCTACTGCTCCGTCATTTCCTGTGCATACTGTTGTTATCTCATTATTAATGGTAATGTCACAACCTTCTATTTCGGCAAAAAGAGTAGCTACACAATTACCATTAGTAGCGGAAGAGGATACATAGACTAAATAGTCATCTGCGCATAGCTCATCAAAGACTATGACACCTGATGTATTTTCTTGGATTGCTATTGTAGTGCCATCTAATGTTGAAAGCTGCAAGTCAAAAGGAGAGGCGCTACCATCTGCGAGGATTTCGATGATTCCAGTGCAGGCTCCTGAGGTGGTGTTGGTGACATTGAGTAGTTCAATATTACCGGCCTGTACCGTAAGACCTGATAATAGAGAAAGGCTTAGTATAGCTAACATGTAGGAAGCTTGCATGATACAATCTTTTTGGTGCTTTGTAATGGAAGATTAAGGCCTTGTTTGCTGTTGACTACAGTTACCTTTTAAGATTATTGTTCAGATACTTTTTCTTAGAAAGAACGTGTATCTATCACTTTTCACAAACCAAGGAGGCATTTTGAAATCACCAATCTGTAGCTCCCCTTGTCCAATCTATGGATACAGCTTTCTTAGTAGTATTTAAACGTCCATAGAAATTATTCCTCATTCCTATATTGCCAGTTGCTAGAAACTCTCGGAAAACCAGTGGCGTAAAAAAGGTGTGGTTAATTCTATATTTTAATCTAATTTCAACAATAGGCCTCCCCCAGAAATCTGTATTCCTTCTATACTCAAAATAAGAATGTGGTAATTGAACATTATTAGTAAAAGCTGCAGTAATGAGCCTATGATCAAGAACATTATGAGATAGTGTGATCATATGCAAACCAGCAGCATATGTTTCCAGTGGACTGCGAACAAATTCCTCACTGTATCGTGAAACCCCCAAGAAATATTCAATTATACCTGGATATTCAGTAGAAGGTCTTGGTTGCGCAAAAGACAATGTAAAGTCAGAAAGTTGCCTAGGGTCCGATCTATATTCTGGTTCAAATAGAATAGAATTTCCTTTCGCTATTTTGACTTCGTGTAATAATACTTGTTCATTGCGATCCCAATATACGACTAACCCATCTTCGTCAGGAATTGCATCATATCGCCTAAGCACCTCTGTTTGAGAAGCGATACCATCAGGCTTTCTTTGTTTCCCTCCTGTGACCGGAGCTGCATCAAGATATCTCAAAGATCCGCCTTTCTTTACTCTCAACGCAGCTAAAGCTGCATACTCCATTATCAAGCCCAGCCTCATTTTCATCTTCCAATATGCTGTTTCTGTTTTCCCGTGGTACTTTGAGGGAGGAAATCTATTTAATGCTTTATTATATAGGTCCGCAAATTCGTTCCCTAAATCTTCCAATGCGACCCAATCTAAAGGGGTCCAAACTTCCCCATTTTGACCTCCATCTAGTGTTTCGATTGCTTCATCAATATAATCGGAAAAGGGATTTGAGAAAAAACTAAAATCTTCTATAAAATCTATTGAATTACTCCCTAGAATCAAGTAATTCTCATCATTAAATCCTTCCATAACATGATACCAGTTCGTAGGCGTTTCTGATAAAAAACTTTCAGTTATTTCTCCTAGTGCAGAACAGAAAGATTCATTATCAGAAATGTAAAACTTGTATTCGTTTTCTCCTAAATCACAAGCCTCACTCAGTATTTGATATAGGTCGATAAAAGTAGGTTCCTCACCTACATTTACAGTAAAGGCAATGCCATTAGTGTAATCGGTGGGGCAACTTCCTCCTCCTGACGCTGTAGATGTAAGATTCCCTCCTCCTGATGTAAAACCATTTGTAATGTTATAGACTCCAGGAATAATTAGAAAGCCTTTTTCTCTGAAGTAGGAAAATACATCCTCTAGTTCATCTCCATCATATATATCAACTTCATCTGAAAGAATACATCCGTTTTCATCTTCAACAGTAACAGTTATAGTACTACTCTCTAACAAATCATCACTTGATACTACAGTTGTATTACTTATCTCTAAATCGGAGTGAGACCAATGATAAGACGTGTAATTATCTGCTACAGATAGAGTAACATTTCCACCTTCACAAACAATAGCCGGAGTAGGTGAAATTAAGTCATCTCCTGTTTTTACATTAAAGATATATTCATTTACATATTGGCTACCATAAGTATCTGTAATAACCTGTTTCACAACTTCTTGCCCCGCGGAAGGGCAATAGTTAACTTGAGGCAAATAACGATCTTCTTCTGTAAACCAAATTGCAGGCTCCCAAGAATAGCAAAAATCGGGTCCTCTATCTTCGCCTATCAAATCACAATTCCCTCCACACAAACTAACAACTTCCTTATTTCCAAGAACAATTACAAGAGGGTGTTCAAGCCCACAATAATCAATCATAGAAAGCTCATAAACTCCTGGAGGAAGCCCTGTAATTAGCCATTGATCTGTTCCAACATTTTCGGAAGGAAATTCAAAATCTTCCAATGTAAACTCAGAAATATTTTGCTCTTTCGGACCAAATACTTCTACCCATATATCAGCTAAGTCTACTAAACCATCTACAGACTTATATTCTCTTTGTATGTAATGATGTACAATTACTGGCATGTCAATATCAAAATAATCACTCCCCGTTAATATGGAATTGATAAAGACTTCATTCTCATCAGAGTTGTAGGTACCCGGCGTCCCAGTATCTCCTTTAACCAAAAATTGATTATCATTTAAATAATCGGAACCAATAAGCTGCACACTAGTCTCTGACAAGCTTTTCACGCCCAAATTCACTGCAGCGGGATGACTTGAGTCAATAAAAAAAGTCTCTCCATCTTCTGGCTGTCCAGTCTGAGAGAAGGTTCCCCAAAACAGGGCATGAAAGAGCTCGCCTTCCGGTTTTCTGATCTGCATCACATCTCCTCTATTCCTCATTGGAATATATTCTGACCAAGAACCACTTTCAGAGGCAGGTTCGTTACATATGTGATTTATAGTTTGATGCAATGGCCCTTCACAACCAATAAGACAACTACTGCTAAAAGGAACTTGCCAAAAACCCAGCGCATTTGGCATCCCATCATTCGATTTGCTTATGCCAGGAATTGTTTCGGAATCATTATAAATTAAGATAAGCGTTCCTGGAGGTACATTATTAAAACATTGACCTAAGCGAATATGCCCAGGTTGGTGGCCTATATCTGTCAATCCAGAATTATTATCATCTATAATCCAGTTAAACAAATCCACTCCTTCTTCAGGTTCATCAGCGCCACCCAGCACTAATAACTCAATATACTCTGCCCCTGAGAAAGGAACTGTATTGCCCAGTTCATTAATAATGAGCCCTGGGCCTCCATCTATATCATCACAAGGACTTTGTGCTGAAAGTAAGCTTGTGAAAAAGCAAAGAACAAGTATTAAAGAGACGCGTGTCATGAATAATGATTTTTCACATTTTCAGAGAAGAAAGAGAAAGCCACCCCTTTGTTGTTGTTGCCAGTTGCTACTTCATTCCACACGATAGTGTAGATCAAGGGGCGGCTTTTATGTTTTGAAAGGATGCTACCTGTGTTGTTGTTGCCAGTTGCTACTTCATTCCACACGATAGTGTAGATCAAGGTAGCATCCATGTTTTTTATTCGAAGAGCTGTATTTTAGGATGTGCACTCAAATTTGTGAGGTCTAAACGCGACACATTTAATCTCTCTCGGAGGTATTGAATCAATTCTGCCTTTACTGCATTTTTTTGGGGCTTATCCATAAACCCAAAATTCTCAGCGCTAATGGAGCCCACTAAAAGATCCGTAAGCTGTAGAAGGACATTCGTATGAAAATCCAGAGACCTTAAATTATAGGAGTACGTTGGTGAAGCGTTGAACTTTTCCGTGTAAAACCTATTAGGCCCAAAAGCCGCCTCCTTCTTGATAAAAGCTCGATTAGTAGTGACCCCACGGTCAGCTAAAAATTGATCGTAGCCTCTTGAATATTTCCAATCCTGCAAAAAGTCCCTAGAGACAGCAGTGGGAAAATCTGAAAGCTTAAACACTTTTACATAGAAGTACGCTGAACTTTCATCAAAAAAAGCATCTATTGCTTCTTTTGCCGGTAATAGTTTGTACCCATCTGTACTCTTATAAGAAATAGCCGACCGATAATTGTGTGTCTGTTTAACAGCCGTAATTGCATTTCGTAAAGCGTTTATTTTATTGACATCAATTTTTAAAAGTCCAATAAAAAGAAGTCCTTCTTTTTTCAATTGTCCACTTTCTACAATGAAGCCTGTTTTTTGAGTATTCAACATACTCGAAACATCATCTCCTTCTGCAAAAACTGGGGATAGCATTGCTGATCCTAGAGAGAAAATACTTAGTCCAAGAAATTCTCTTCTAAAGATTCTATTCAATCCAGTAGATACAATATGTTTTCCTTTATTTTTCATTGTAGAGCTAATTATAAAAACTGAATTTTGCTATTTCCACTTAGTGCCTGTGGGGAGAGACTATCCACTCCTAGCGCATCTTTTAGTGCTTGAGTAATAGCAACCTTAGTAGGGCTTTTACTTCCTCCACGTATTTCCGAAGCAACGGTGCCAACCAATAAATCTGTCAATTGAATAATTTCATCATCTCGGACATCCGTAGCTGTAAAACTATCAAGTGTCGAATCCGGCGGTGAGGAAATCACCTCTGCCATTTCTGCTTTATAATTAGCTGAGGGGCCATAGTAAGATTCTGCTTTCATCAAAACCCTTGTATCACCCGGAAGGTCACTTAACAGCAAGCCCGTAGCCAGCTTTCTAGCCTCAAGTTTCGCACCTAAGTTGTAGCCCTCTGGTGTTCCTGTATTTTCTATAAGATGAATTTTCAATGCAACTTCAGCTAAACCAGGATGCGATATAAAAGTGCCAATTAGATCAATTGCAAAAGATTCTTTTCGTCTGTTATTGGACTTATAAGACACTCTGTTTCTAAAGCTGTGATCATCCCTAAGTTGTGTGATATAAGAAGACAACTGATTAGCTTTTGTAGGGCTCAAAGAAATAATACCAATAGCAGTCACATCACTCACCCCTACAATGCCACTTTCAGCTAAAAAACTAATGTGGTCATATTGTGTACTTTCATTCTTCCTAGTAGAAGAGTGAATTTTAGTTTCAATAGATGTCGATCCTAATATTCGATTTATAAATAACCGTCTATTCATGACTACATTTAATTTCTGCGAGCAAGATATGAGGCCTCGGTATCAAAGAATGATACTTTCAAAATTTAACTCAAATTTTTCTCGATAACAGTAGGAATTTCGTTGTCGACAGAAGTAAACATTGGCCCCCATACTCCGAAGAAGATTAATCTTTCTCAGGACGGTAGCTCTTGATATTCTATATCGTCTTGTCAATTCGACAACAGATCCTGTGCCTTTTATTGCAATTAATCGATGAATGTTTTGCAGGAGACGGAGTTCTTCCATTAATGTCATTTCAGGGTGAGTTTAGAGAGATGAACGTTTTGTATCAGAAATTCAAAAAATCACTCCTATTGGACGGCATAAATCCGTACTACAGAAGTAGAAATAGGAGCAGGCCGAAAAATTCCGACCTGCCCTTTTAGGTTGCATAGATGGCAATTCTGGAAAGCTGCAACATTTATGATTACCACATCATTTGGAGCACCTCCGTGCTCCCCAAATACAGAACCTTCTTGATTACCTCTTGGTCAATGCAACTGATAAAAAATTGAGAGCGCGTTTCTTTCTTTGTTTCGCTTTGTACAAAGGTCGTCCCGGCAGTAGCAATTTAAAAGACCACCTTTTGGCCATTTTCCGTAGGATCGATTTGAACTTTTTTAATGCTGTTGAGAAGCTCGAATTTTGGCAGCTAAGGAATGGGCTTTTCATCCCAATGGTTATGCATATTTCTCTGACGTTTCATTCTGCCTGAGCAACACGCAGCAGAATGAATGGGTGATCAAAATAAGACTGCAGAATAAAAAGGGTAGTGTTGCATTCCTACAATAAAAAAGCCATCCCGAATTTCTGGCGGGCCGGTGGCAAAGAAATGCCGCTAGATCGCCAAAATTCGAGATGGCCAAGAATTATTCAGTTTTTACGGGTAAATACTTCGATGATACAGGAGGAATGGATTTAGAGCGCGTTTCTTAAAGAAGCCGTTTTCCTGTATCTACTTAAATAATACCGACTACTTGATTTCCAAGTAGAAGAACATCAAAATGTTATCCTAGTGCTTCATAAAGTACTGGACAACGGGCTCCTGCTTATTAGGAGGGTACCAGCGGAGCATGTAAGTACCAGTTGGCCACGCCTCCACATCAACTTCTTGCTTGGTTACCGATTCAGTAGCCTCGCGGCTATACCATTGACGCCCGGCAAAGTCCCAGATTTCTACTGTGCCTGTTTCCGGAATTTGGACTTGGAGTAAATCCTGTACGGGATTAGGGTAAATATCAATGGCTTGTTCTGGACGGGCTACGTCATCGTGCCCCTGTAATTCAGTCATGCCATCGAGAAACTCACAGTCATCATAGAGTGTAATCGCTAAATCCAAAGGTGTATGGGGCGTGAGTATTAGGTCTGGTCCATCCTCAAAGTTAGTAGCATGTAGCCAAAACAGATTGATGCTACCACTATGTGCCTCAATCGGATTAGCTCCCGTCATCCAAAAATTAGATATACCAGGACCTAGATCTCCAATTCTTATCGGCTCTTCGTTCCCAGCACGGAGCGCGAAATTAAATGCTACATTAGGTGACTCAGCAGTAGTTACTCCATTTACTATATAGCACAGGGGAGCACTTGGGCTAAAATTAAATGGAAATCCGATCCCACTTGGGAGGGCAGCATTAAATTGTGCTCCGTGCCCTTGCGTGACGAGTTGAATGATAATATCCACAATGGCAGTACCCGATATTATATCAGTAGCAAATCCGTAAGTACCTCCGTTGCAGTAGGATGCGCTAATTTCATAGTGGTACACAACGCCTGGCGTTTGCCTAGCAAACGTATAAGTCGTTTGAGCGGAAATCTGGACCGTTTCAAGCACCGTACGTGAGTATAGCTCCGACATTACTATTTGATAGCTGCGTGCATTAGGAACATTAGACCAACTGATTGTAGTTGAGGTTTGCTCCTGATGATCAATACTTGCCGATCTGGGCGCTGGAGCTGCACAGCGACTAGTTGCTTGAAGAGTTAAAACAGAACATAAAAAAAGGACAATGAGAAAGAAATACTTCGCGTTCATTAGTGTGGTAATCTTTAAATGTTTAACAATATCGACAAAAGTAGTCCAGAGGTTTAAAAACACCTTGGACACCTTTTTTCATTTTTCCGTAGTATCATTAAGCGCATTTTTCCGTAAAACTTTTAGGGATAAACAAGACTTACAGTCACCAGAGTAAGTCAGGAACCCTCTCAGCACGCTCAGCATTAGCCTAATTGTAGTGGGCCTATCAGCAGGCCTCAGTGAACAAGGAAATACACTATGCCTAATCAAAGATTACTGGAAGTACTTCAGTGTTTTACGGCTGAGGAGCAAAAACGTTTAAAATTATTTGTCGCCTCAGCCTACCACAATAAGAAGTACAATCGCACAAAAGTAACAGGCCTTTTAGATCACCTCCTTAGTATTGACCTAAGTGAAGATTTATCTTTTGATAAGCAGGCGCTAAATCATTTGTTCTTTCCCGAAAAACCCTTCCGTGAAAACGAGAAAAACCCTATTGACTCACTGGCCTCGGATTTATATAGCTTGGTATGCAGATTTATTCTCCTGGAGAAGGAATCAGAGGATTGGGATAAGGGAACGGAGGCATTGGCCATGGCGCACTTTTTTCGGCGGAATAATAGAGAATCCCGTTTCTGGCAAATGATCAAACAGGCTCGTGATTTTTTAGTCAAGCAAAAGAGAAAAGACAGGAGCATTTTTTTTAAGATGTGGCTTCTGGAAGAAGAAATAGGAGCATTCCAAAGCATTTTCAACACCTATAATGATGATTCAAACTTAGTTAATACCAATAACGCGCTTGATAGATTCTACACCGTAGCAAAGTTCGAAAAAGCCGCCGCACTTCTCTTTCAAAAAAACTTAGGCCGTATAGAAGCTAAGAATTCCTTGCTGTTGAGTGAATTCCTTGTGGAAATCTTCCAGGACTACGAGGAAATACACACACCCCTCTCCGAAGGCAACTATCTTTTAATGCGCATCTTGAAATCGCCTGACGATGACGACTTACTCCATGAGTTCATTCAAAAGGCGAAAAAACACCGGGCAGAAATGCCCATTTGGAGGTATCGTAATCTGATGGCTTACTATCGGTATTTCATCGGCAGAAAATACCAACTGGCACCTAGCGATGAAAAGCTGCGCCAGTTATTCGAGCTTTACAAAGAGCACCTGGAGCAAGGTTTTTTTCACCTTCGTTACAAGAAGCATCTCATGCCGGGTTCTCTAAAGTTAATGACGAATATTGCCATTAAAGTTGGCGCTACTGACTGGGCCAAGCAGTTACTTAAAAAATATCCCCCTGCGAAAATTGCGGGAACGCGTTACCCGGCAGAAGCGCACAGCTTATGCGAAGCGGATGTCTTCTTTGCCGAAGGCGACTACGAAAAGGCTTCTCAATGCCTAACCTACCGCAATTTTGAAAACGTCAACTACAGCATTTTAGCTGACATTCTTCTGATTAAGATCTACTATACCACTGACCATGTACTTTTAGAGAACCGCATTGCCGCCCTTAGCCGTAAAGTGCGCCGCTCAAAACTTACCCAAAACGCTAAGCAGCAGTATCTCAACTTCCTGCGCATTGTGAATCTTTTACTTAAAAACCGATTCACTAAACCAGCGGCGGAGTTAAGCAAAATCAGCACCCAAATCGACGAGCTGAGCCCAATGGTAGAACGGGAATGGTTGCGTAAAACGCTAGCGGATATTTAAAGTCGAAGAGATGCATTGCAATACGTCTCTTCGACAGGAGATTTATTTTCAATCATTCTTTATAGAATCACTAATTCAACCAAGCAATATTCGCGATTCCCCTATCATTTACTTACCAAAAGTGAAATAAATTATTACTTTTACTTTTGTTAAGTAAATAAATCAGCATGTCGCAGCACTCTTTAGGAGAGTTCCAAGAACTGGTCTTGCTTTGCGTAGCCGTACTCCACGGGGAGGCCTACGGTGTAGCCATACTCAAGAAACTGCAAACCGAAACCGGAAAAAAATTCAACGTTAGTGCCGTCCACGTAGCCTTAAAGCGGATGGAGGAGAAGGGGTTTGTTAAATCAGCCTACGGCGGCATCACCAACGAGCGTGGAGGGCGGCGAAAGAAATTTTATCTGGTCACTGCATTGGGAAAACGGATACTAGACGAACAGTACGAGCTACGCACTCGCATGTACCAAGGCATTCCAAACATATCCTTCAACTAGTGCAAACTTCACCCCCTAAATATCCGCTCCGTTTTCTGCGGTGGTTTTGCCGTGAAGATTACCTCGAAGAAATCGAAGGAGATCTCGTTGAGATTTTTGAAGAACAGCACGACACCACACCGGTCAAAGCTCACTGGCAGTTTGCCTTCAGCGTTATTCGCTATTTCCGTAGAGACTTTATCAGGCCGTTACGAATTGGCCCCATATACCCGACTGCAATGTTTAAAAATGATCTAAAACTTGCTTGGCGCAACCAGCGCAAGCAGCCCTTCTTCTCCCTGCTCAACCTGATAGGCTTATCCATTGGGCTTGCGGGTTGCTTACTCATTGGACTTTACATTAAGGATGAGTTCAGTTTCAATACCATGTTCGCCGACGCAAATCGAATATATCGCATGGATATTGACAATCGCCTCAATGGTGAAACTACCTTATATGCCTCGGTCTCGGCGCCATTAGCTGAGGCACTAGCCGCAGATTACCCGCAGTTAGAAATGGTAAGTCGCTGCCGCAGCGTAGGTGAAATTATGCTTCGCACAGAAGCTTCAAAACAAAACACCAAGGAGGAACATACGGTAGCCGTCGACACCTCGTTTTTAGCGCTTTTTGGCTTGGAATTAATTGTTGGCGATGCTTCCACCGCATTTCAAGACCCCAACACTTTAGTCCTGGCCGAGAGCACTGCGAAAAAGTACTTCGGAAGCGGATCACCTATTGGTCAGATGGTGCGTATTGACGACGAACAACTCTACCGGGTTACCGGCGTAATGGCCGATCCACCTCATAATAGCTTTTTGCGCAACTACTCCGTCTTCCTATCCCTCAACAGCTTTGAAGATGCTCAAACAGTTGCCTGGAACACCTGGAACTTCCCCACCTTCGTCAAGGTGCAAGAAGGGGCAGACATTGATCACTTCCTGTCTTTTCTCTCAGCGGTAAAAGACCGTTACATTATTCCTTGGGCCATGACCTTCATCCCAGGCCTCACGGTCGAAAGCTCACGGGAACAGGAAAAAGCTACCGGTGACTACATGCGATTTGGAGCAACCGCCTTACTTGACATTCACCTCCATTCCCCTAATAGAGAAGGGGAATTCAACCCCAATAGTAGCATTCAGAGTGTTTATATTCTGGCTTCTATTGGTGTTTTCTTATTGCTATTGGCCTGCATCAACTTCACCAACCTATCGACGGTACAGGCAATAAAGCGGGAACAAGAAGTTGGGATTCGAAAAGTACTAGGGTCTAGTCGGTTTAGCTTGGTACGCCAGTTTCTGACACAGTCAGCATTAAACATGGGGCTTTCCTTGCTGGCGGCTATTCTATTGTCTGCCTCAGTCTTGCCTTTCTTCAACCAGTTCACCGGAAAGTCGCTACAACTACCTCTGGGGGAGCCCTATTTCTATTTTCTGTTGCTAACTACAACGACCGCCCTGAGTTTATTATCAGGTTGGTACCCCGCAGCATTTATGTCTCGCTTTGAGCCTAATAGGGCCCTAAAAGGGAGTGGTCGTGAACAAGGAATGGGGCAAAGATTTAGTGGTTCGCTATTGGTAGTGCAGTTTAGTATCTCAGTTGGTCTTATCGTAGCCACTCTGGTTGTTTTTCAACAACTCAACTTCATTAAAAACAAAGATTTGGGTTATCACAAAGAGCAACTCCTAATCATTGAAGATATTGATGCCGTTGCACCAGAAAAGCTCACTATTCTAAAAGAGCGGATGGGAAGCATTACCACGGTAGAAGCCGTTTCACTGAGCAGCTACCTACCGGTAAATTCTGCTCGGAGTAGTCGAACCTATATGAAGGAAGGGAAAATTGGTGGTGACCATGCCGTCATCTGGCAAGACTGGAACATCGATCATGACTACATTAACACCTTGGGTCTTGAACTCGTAGCCGGAAGAGGATTTGACCGAAGTTTCCCGACGGACTCATCTGCTATAGTCATCAACGAATCTGCGGCGCAAATACTCGGAGCTTCACCCGAGGACATTTTGGGCACCCGGCTAACCGCTGATTTCCACCGGGAGGACAAAGAAAACATGGAATACGTAACGGTGATTGGAGTAGTAAAGAATTTCCACTTTGAGTCCCTCCACAGCGATATTGATGCCCTGAGTTTAAAATTAGGAACCGATCCCCGGCGCCTGGTTGCAAGAATTGAGGCCGGCGGTATTGAATCGGCCATTGCGACTACCCAGGATATCTGGGAAACACTCGCTCCTGCTTATCCGCTGAACTATCATTTCGTGGATGAGGCTTTTAACCAAACGTACAGATCGGAACTCAAGTTGGGACGAATCTTCACACTATTTACGGGCTTATCCATTTTCATTGCTAGTCTTGGCCTGTTCGGCTTAATGGCGTTTAATGTAGAACGTCGCATTAAGGAGGTGGGCATTCGTCGGGTGTTAGGCGCTAGTACCAGCCAGATTATTTACGTACTCTCGGCCCAGTTTTTTCGCTGGATTGCTCTTGCTGTTGTAATCGCTCTTCCACTAAGCTACTACGCGATGAACCATTGGCTTCAGGATTTTTCTTATCGCATCAACATATCCTGGTGGACATTAGCACTAGCGGTAATGCTCTCGCTATTCCTTGCCGTCTTCACTATTACGGCGCAAAGCATCAGGGCTGCGATGAGCAACCCCATTAAAAGCCTACGTAGTGAGTAGTGGATATTGAATAAAAGCCGGCCTCACAAGGAGGCCGGCCGGCGGAAATAACCCATTCCACATCGGTTCTTCCGCAAAATTGTACGTGATGTACAGATGAAAATGACTTTTCCTAATCGGTTGTCAGGATCACCATTTTCTTGGTGGCAGCATATTGGTCTGTTTCCAGTTTATAGTAGAGTAGACCACGCGCTGCAATATCTTGTGCGTCCACTAATAGTTGGTTGTAGCCGGCAGCAAAATACTGTTGATATTGCTGCACCACCTTGCCATTGGTATCGTAAATGGTCAGGTACACCTGCCCGGCTTCGGGAATCTGGAAGCCAATGATCGTTTGATCTCCGAAGGGGTTCGGGCGGTTTTGCTCCAGGAAGAAACCGTCTTCCGTTTTACTTGCCGGCACGAAGTTTAGACCTAAGCCTCTTATCTCATCCGCTATCCCGTAGGCTTCTGCCTTAATCAAGCGCGAAGTAATACCGATACTTTCGCTGAGGCGCCCCTCCCCTACTGCGTAGAACTGCAGGCCAAAGAAGTTCATTTCCTCCATACTCAAGTCATAGATATCCGTAGCGGCGTTCCAGCTAATGGTGAGCAAGCCGCGATCCAGTTGACTCTGGTTCACGTGCTCTGGCTGGATCAGGCCCCACTCGATATTCGTCACCTCCACAAGCGCTGGATCAAATTGTAGGGTCATCTGGAAACCTTGAATAAGGTCGTCAGCATCGGCAGCAGTGAATAAAGCCTCCAGCGTTTCGCCGGCTTTAAAGCTGCGTTCTTCCGTACGGAGGTAATAGTTTTCACCTAAGGCGCGGCCTTCATCGTCATCAAGATTACTAGCTTGAGCATTACCATTTACATCACCAACCTTAACGGCTATAAAATCAGCACCGAATAAGTCGTGCGTTAGCATCGGAATCTCTAAACTTTCTGGAAACTCCTCTTGCCAAGGATCAGTAGGATTCGAGAAGTTGTAGGCAGCATCGATATAGCGCCAACTTCCGTTGTTCGGGAACTCCTGGCTCACACCCAGGATAACCTTCCGCAGATGAATTAGATCTAGCGTACTCACGGTATTGGACTTATTGACATCCGCTGCCAATAGCTTGTACGGTGAGTCCAAGGGCTGAATCCCGAGAATGTGCTTACTGATAAAGATGATATCGATAGTAGACACCCCATTTAGATAATCTGCTGGACTGTAAGGGGTAATCTCGTATTCTTCCTCTGTGTGCAAGTCAAACTCGTAGAGGCCATCGTTTTCCGTCATCATCATATCCTCCATCATATCATCACGAGGACTCACTTCTACACCGGCTACAGGTACCCCTTCTTCGGTAATGATGAGTCCAGACACATTGCCCATGGCAGTTACTGTGGTACAGACATTCTGGTTATCCTGTACGACCAGGGTGGCATCACAAGTAGTGTAATTAGGTCCACCCGTCGTACCGTCTGGTTGTACGGCTAATGGATTGAAAGCAGAATCCCACTGGTAGATACGTACCGGAACAAAACCAATTTCGTCACAGGTTACTACGAGTGCCGGACGGTTCGGAAATGGAACATCCGCTCCGCTATCAATCTGGTCAATTCGATGGATGGTGTACCGAAGTGGGCCACTACAATCCGTACCAGCGCTATTCACAAACATTTCGGCATTTACCGCCACGGCACCCATATCAAAATCGCCGTCTCCGTCGGCATCAATACCAGGGTCTTGGGCCATTAGCACTACCGCCATTTGGTCGTTACAGATCAAGCCTGCCGCCTGACAATCTACTACGCTAAACTCAATGGTTTCGGCGGTACTATTGCCGCATTGATCATCCGCAGCGACGCGCAAACGGTGGGTTCCGATAGGTAAATCTACACTTACCTGATAATTAGGGTATGTTCCCGTAAGGGTACCACCTAGCACAAACGTACCTGTGTTCAGTTCATCAATAGCAATGGTCAAAACGGGTGGATCAGCGGCACAACCGTCAGTTAAACTGAAGTCTACTACTGCGGTGGCTTCACAGTTATTCGGCGTAGTACAAACAGGATCTGGATTCGTGATCGCAATCGTAGGTGCTGTGGTATCGATTACCTTAATAACCTGCAGATAAGTCCAGGAACCATTACCATCAATTGTACTCCAATACCCCGCAGGGTTAGATACGCCATCGCAATCAGTACCCCGTGTACCCGCGAGCGGGAAGCCATTCGTTGGATCGTTATCAATATCCAGGAAGGTGTCGCCATCCGCTTCGCGGATCAACCAAACATCCTGTGTGCCACCTTCCTCAAAACAACCGGCATTTCGTGGCACTTCAATCGCTGGAGAGAACCCATCGTATTCGCACCAGTTGATGACGGAGTACGTCCGCATAATCTTGTAACAAGCTCCCTGCACTACATCGTAGCGCTGCTCGGTAACATTGACTGCAAAGTCATCACAACCGAAGTTGTTGATCACAAGCGTATCTGCTCCTGGTTCAGCACAATCGCCCACTACATCCTTCGGAAACTTAATTTCGTATTGACTACTGGTCGTAATATTAATCAACTGCTGACAGCTACTGGTATTTCCTACTGGATCTGATGCCTCAAAACGACGTAGAATCGTACCCAAGCCACAGCTTTGCATCGTCACTTGTGGATCTAGTTCCGTAAGCAGTGTTCCGTCGCAAGCGTCAATTCCCTGCGCCATTCCAAAGATGCCTTGCAGTACCGCAGGGTCTTCTAAATCCTCATCTTGCGGCAAATCCGCACAGCTAATAATAACTGGCTGCGGTGCCAGACAAATAGGAGCCGTATTGTCCATGATGACGACGTTGGAATTACAAGTATTGAAGTTGCCTACTACATCTGTTACCAATAACTGTACACCAACCGTATCGCCAGCCTCACAGCAGTAGAAATCTACCGAAGGCCCCCAAGGGGTAGTGATCAGTTGAGTATCACTGCAATCCGTAGGGTTGAAATCAATATCTCGCCGTATTTGCAAACTCACTGGTCCACAGTTATCGGAGCTACCTTCGTCTACAAAGCTAGCCGCCAGGGTTCCAACACCATCACCTCCCAAAGCCACATGAATAAGATCATCGCAGACTGCGGTGGGGATAGCAAAATCTTCTACTCGGAACGGGCACTCTATGCTATTGGAGTTGCCACAGTCATCCCGTGCAATAAAGCGGAAGAAGTGGATTCCTACCGGAATATTAGTCACAATACGACTAGCATTCGGCTGAATAGTGGCGTGTATATTTGCTTGTGTTTCAAAACCGATAATTTGCCCCAGGGGATTAAGAATCGGCACTTGGATTTGAGTAACTACTTCTGTGGTAACGGTCCAGCCACTGCAGTCGTCGGTTACGCTCGGTAAAGGCACTTCCAAAGTGGCCGTACAGATGCTCCCCTGAGTTGCATAGACCAGGGTATCCGGCAGACCATCCAAGTCGTTATCCGGTGCCGGACACGAAAGCATTGGTCCTGTGCGGTCACCGATAATTATGAGCTGATCAAACTGCTGAAGGTCCGTTGCTCCACAATCATCAAAGATCGTCCAGCGACGTACAAACTGCTCCGTGCCAGTACACACTTGAATCCGTGGCAGGTCTTCGTAACTGGCTAGCATATTGCAATAGACTGGCGCAATGTCAAATGCTCCACCTGCTGTAATTACGAAGGGGTAGCCCGTCAGATCTGGTAGTGGATTGCCATCTTCATTTGGGGTAAAAACGGCATCGCAGTTGATATTCACCGTTTTCGGCGGCAGGTTTACCTCCTCCATAGTGATGGGTGGGAAGCTTGTTTCCTGCACACATTGACTGCTGTTGCCCGACTGATCCGTTACGGTAAACGTGCGCGAAATAGTGGAAATACCACAATTGCCACCATTGATAAACTCATCTGTAAAGGTCACTGGTGGATTGAGCATACAAGCATCACTCACAATTGGTGAACCAAGAATATCTACACTGGCAGAATTATTAATTAAATCTGGAATGCTGCTACAGTAAAGCGGCAACTGAATATCCGCAGTTACGCCCGTTAGTCCGTTTATCCGACTATTACCTACACTGTAGAAAGCATACTGATAGTTGGCTATTTGATTGCCATCAAAAGCAGTTGTAAGTAGGGTATAAGGCATGCCCGGCATGAGCATGACGTGCAAACGCGTCACGTTATTCGGAGCCGTAGTGTAGTAGCCTTCACCCGCAGGTAGTGGCTCTGACACTCCTACCAGCCCCTGACAAATGCCTTGGAAGGTGTTGAATTCTCCCTGATAAATGCCAAAGACACCACCATTGGCCAAATCCATGCTGAGCTCAATGGTAAAGACATCCGTTTCCGTTACCGTAATTTCGGTTAAGGTGTAATAATGCTGTCCACTTAAGGGAGCCACCGCCGGATTGTAGCAGGCAAAATTATTCGGAATGAAGTTGGGAGCAGTATTCGGAATACTACCGTCTAGCAGCTGCACTTCATTCGTGATAGTTGGCATATTATTTCCCGGAGGACACTCAATGGTAGGCGCATCCACATCAGTAATATCAATTTGCCCGTCACCGATAAACTGCCCCGCTTCCGACATCACCATTACATTAAGGCGCTGTCCGGCGTGCGTACCATTTACGGTATTCCCGATAGGAAAACCATTTTCGTCAAAGACCGTCACGATAAAATCATCGATACAGGGATAATCACCTGCCATCACCATTTGGGGGGTAATTACGGCCTGGCAATCGTCAAAACCCAAAGTCACATTGACTAAGGCAATGACTGCTGTATTAGGTTGTTCTGGCACAATAACTTCCTTAGATATGGTAGTTATACAGCCCGGATCGTTTGGATTATTTGGCGTGCCCGTAAAGGCATCAAAGGTGTAGGTCACCTCATAGGTGCCTTCGCCCAACACTTGTGCGCTAAAGACCGTAGCCACTTGCCCGTCAATAGCAAAGCTTCCAATTCCAGCTACACCGCCATTATCAGCAAGGAGCATGACCGGATTGCTGGTTACACAAACCGTATCCGGAAGGCCCAGAAAACTGACATTCGGATAGTAACAGGTATTACTGATGGATAAATCATCCGTCCCGTTTGATACGTCCACGGTAAAGCCATCTGCATCTACATGCCGAATAATGATTTGGTACACACCATTAGACACTTCCGCCAAGGTTTGCCCGTTCGCCGATATTGGCGCGGCTGGTGGCGCGGGGCTGGTATTACTGTAGGCACCGGTACTGGTGTTTTCCACCGTCCAGGTTTCGCCAGTTAGTCCGCTTACTACCGTAATGGTATCTAGGAACTGGCCATCCGTGAGTGTCGTAGAATTATTCAAACAGTGACACTGTGGTCCTGTGGCCATATCATCTCCCAAGAAGATATCCTGAGCCGATAATTGACTAAGCATTAGGATCAACAGGCAAGGGATAAGGAGTAAGCGCTGCACTACGGGCCAACGCAAAGAAGACTCAGTGACGGGGTCCTTGTGCACCACCCTGAGCTTTTGGTCTTGTGTTTTGGGTCGTTTCATCTTCTGCCGTTTTTCAGTAGCCCCCGGTTCCAAGTGGGGCTGGCTACCACACTTTTCTAGTATGCTTTTCATGCGTAATTGCGTTTACGGCAAGCCGGGGCCTACCTCTTCCTTTAATAGAAATGACTTATGTGTTGGCAAAGCGCCGCCAGCCGCTACTGTGCGCATATCACGCTCGTAGTCAGGCAAATACTCATTGCACTTCGCCTTAAATTTTTCTTCTATATGTCGTAAAGCAAAAGGTGTGCCAAAAATGGAATAGACGTTTATCTTTGGCACTTACTAGCATGTTGGAATAGAATCTGTAACTTAGATAATTACTGGGCTAGTGCCAGCTAAACACTGTCAAAAACGCTCTGCTAATGTTACGCGCTTACTTATTCTTTTTGTTCTATTTTCTATGCTTATCGTTCGTCTCAGCTCAACATTCTTTTACTTGGGGAGCGAAACTATACTACCAGCCGCTCAACTTTGAACGGCACGAGGCTAACCTAAACAAAAACAATCGCTATCCGATTGGCCGAATAGTCCCGGCCGTTTCTTTACTCGTCCAACGAGAGAAGACCTATCTTATTGACATACAAATTAATCGCCTGGCTTGGGAAGACTTCGGTTTTCTACCTGCCCTTTATCTTGGAATAGAATACCGTCTGCAACGATAACAAACTTAATGACCTAATACCTAATCTTAGATTGCCCACTTCAGGTAGATAGCGCCCCAAGTGAAACCTCCACCGAAGGCCGTTAGGATAACGTTATCTCCTTTATTGAGCTGATCCTCGTAGTCCCACAAGCACAGTGGCAGGGTAGCAGCAGTCGTATTGCCGTATTTCTGAATATTGATCATCACCCGTTCGATCGGGAAGTCTGCCATACGAGAGACGGTCTCGATGATACGGATATTAGCTTGGTGAGGAACCAGCCAACGAACATCATCCGTGGCCAATTCGTTGCGCTTCATGATCTGTGTGACCACCTCGCTCATACCACTTACCGCAGCTTTAAACACCGGGCGGCCATTCTGGAAAGCAAAGTGCTCGCGGGCCATCACCGTTTCAACGGAAGGAGGCTTACGCGATCCCCCTGCCTTTAGGTGTAGAAACTCTGCGCCCGAGCCGTCGCTCTTGTGTACGTAGTCAATGATCCCGTGTCCAGAAGTATCCGGCTCCAACATTACGGCACCAGCGCCATCACCAAAAATAATGCAGGTGGCACGGTCCGTATAGTCGATGATAGATGACATTTTATCTGCCCCTACCACGATCACCTTCTTGTGCATTCCACTATTGATAAACTGTGCACCAACGGTTAATGCATACAGAAAGCCCGAACAAGCAGCGTTTACATCAAAACAGAAGGCATTTTTCATCCCTACCGCATCCGAAATCAAATTTGCCGTATCGGGGAAAGGCATATCGGCAGTTACGGTAGCGCAGATCACGAGCTCGATTTCATCAGGACTGGTATTCGTCTTTTCCAGCAAGCCTTTTACAGCCTCAATACCCATTACCGAAGTTCCCTGATTTTCTCCTTTCAGGATTCTTCTTTCCTTGATACCCGTACGTGTGGTGATCCACTCATCATTGGTATCTACCATCGTTTCTAGTTCGGCGTTAGTCAGCACATAATCGGGCACATAGCCCTGTACGCCAGTGATTGCGGCACGAATTTTTGACATGATTGCTCTAGTAACTTAGGATCATTAAAAAAACGCCGCAAGGTAAGAATATCTGAGAATAATGCGATGAGCGTGGCGGCAAAGTCTGGCGGTCTTACGGTTTCTAAGTGAGGCCGGAGGCCTAAATTAGAATGAGAATTAGAGTTAGAGTTAGAATAAAGTGTAGAAGCCATTTTCATTCTAATTCCAATCTTAATTCTAGCACTAATTACTTAAACCATGCTTGATAGAGCGAATGCTAAACAAGCTGGTCTTCAAAGTTATGACAAGAAACGCCTAGGGGGGATCGATGAGAATTAGGATAAGGACATGACGACTCCACCATTCTTATTCTAATCGTACATTGATCTGATGTAAAAGATGCCATCAACAAGTGAATAGAATATCTTGCTTATGCAATGTGATA
>JBCBEC010000072.1:0-29976 GCA_038528965.1 Bacteroidota bacterium
AAATCGAAATACTCTATCGAGATGCCAAACAACACCTAGGTCTAACACATTGCCAGGCACGCAGTGAGAAGAAAATCCACTTTCATCTTAATGCTAGCTTGACAGCGGTATCCCTAGCGAAAGCCGCTCACCACCTAGAAGATGGCAAACAATATCAAGCCTTCTCACTAACCGACATCAAAACCCGATATGCCAATGAACTCTTGTTGGAACGATTTATTTCCACGTTTGGAATCAACCCCAACATGTCAAAAATTAAAGCCTTACGTGATGCAGTCACCAATTTCGGTAGAATGGCTGCCTGAATCGCCACGGACTATTGATAGATCACACCTTTATTTAAATACATTTTGTTTATAATTAATTTAAATACAATTTATTTGTAAATAAGTACGTATTTTAACGTTCAGATTTCTAATCTATTTCTGAGGAAAAAGCAGACCCATGAATTTTAGAAATATACTCTGGACGTATGCCCCAAAAAAAGACGGCACCTGTGACATTAAAGTCTACTTCAGCAGCGATAGTAAAAAACGATACGTATCAACAGGTATAAAAATTCTGCCGAAGTTCTGGGATGAGAAAGGACAAGAGGTTAAAAGCACACACCCACTAGCGAAGCGTTATAACGCAAAGATCACCAGATTGCGGCTGGACATTGAGCGGCATTTCTTAGATGGATATAGCTGGGAGACCCTTTTCAAGAAAGAATGCCACGCCAGCATTACTGAATTCCTACAGCAGATTATTAAAGAAGGCGAGGCTGGTACACTACCACTGACTAGCGGTACACTGAACAATTATCGGAGCAGCCTGACCAGACTCCGGCAGTATGAAATATTCCACAGCAAATCAGCCCCCAGTATGCAAGCATTAAATATGACCTTCTATCATACCTTCGTTGGTTTTTTAGCCAGCGAAGGCAATTGTCAGCTACCTGGAATCAATAAGCACATCAAAATCATCAAACGCCTCATGAATATGGGGCTTGAACGTGGGCTGCACCAGAATACGATCCATCAGCAAAAAGGCTTCAGTAGACCACGAAGCAAAAAGTCGAACAAGATTTTCCTAAATGAGCAAGACATTGCTGCCTTGGAAACAGCAAACTTGTCTCGACAACCTCATCTACAACGAGAACTAGACCGTTGGCTCATCGCCTATTACTTTATGCTCCGTTTCTCTGACTTACAAGCTATCGGACCTGAGAAGTTCCAGGAAATGAATGGCCGGTCTTTCCTCCAGTACCGAAGCATCAAAACCAATAAGCAAGCGATGGTTCCAGTTCGGAGCAAGGCTGCTGAACTACTCCAGAAATACAATTTTGATTTCAGTTGGGGAACCAACCAACAAGCCAATCGCCAAGTGAAAATGGCCATTGCCGCTGTGGGGCTTAACGACATGATTGAACAAGATGGTGATTTTCCACTACCTAAAAGCGCTCTCGTTACCATGCATACAGCTCGCCGCAGCGGGGCTACTAATCTCTATTTATCCGGACAGTTTAGTCTAAAAACTATTGCAGATTTAGGAGGCTGGAAAGATGTAAAGACTCTACAAATCTATTTACGATGTAATGATCTAGATAGCGCCAAATTAGCGGCTCAAAGTGAATACTTTAAATAACTTATCCATACTTATCAAGCAATTTCTGAACTCCTTTTGCATGAGGGTGATTTATACTTAAACTCGCTTCAAAAATAGCTTGGGCAGATTGCAACAGTGCAACTGCGTCGTACTCTCTATCAATATTAACATATACTGTAGCTAAATTCCATTGGCGGATCGCGACGTTTGGATGGTCTTGTCCAAAATGGGTGAGATCAGATTGGAGGGCTTGTTCGAGCAGTTCGGCGGCCTCATTGTAGCGCCCTAATGCCTCATACACTAAAGCTAAATTCGACTGGCTGCCCGCGACGTTTGGATGGTCTTGCCCAAAACATTTGAGTTCGGCTTGGAGGGCTTGTTCGAGCAGTTCGGCGGCCTCAGCGTAGCGCCCTAAGGCATGATACACCCCCGCTAAATTCGACTGGCTACCCGCGACGTTTGGATGGTCTCGCTCAAAATGGGTGATCGCAGCTTGGAGGGCTTGTTCGAGCAGTTCGGCGGCCTCAGCGTAGCGCCCTAAGGCATGGTACATCCCCGCCAAATTCGACTGGCGGAGCGCGACAGTTGGATGTGTTGGCCCAAAATTGGTGAGATCGAATTCGAGGGCTTGTTGGAACAGTTCGGCGGCCTCATTGTAGCGTCCTAAATCTCCGTAAACGGTAGCTAAATTGGATTGACGGACCGCGATATTTGGATGGTCTTTTCCAAAATGGTTGAGATCGGCTTGGAGGGCTTTTTCGAGCAGTTCGGCGGCCTCAGCGTAGCGCCCTAAATTTTTATACACCAAGGCTGAATTATTTTGTAACTGTGCATATTCTGGTATAGTTTGATCAAGATTTGGTAGTCCGAGAAGATGCTCAGCGTAAGGAACAAGTGGGAATTTACTCACAGGGTTGTCGATCGTCTCATCGATTGATAATAGCTCGGTCACGACATGGATTAATCCCCCAAGAACTTCGTAGTTTGGGACATATTTCAGCCGAACTACTTCTTGAATAACCCGGTGTATCTTGTAAGTATCGTTGACCTGATCATGTATCAATAGTCCTTTTCTGGCCAGCGTGCGAAGATCAACCCGCGATTGATCACTATCCTCTTCGTATATCTGATTGTCGACGAGCAAACCAAGTAAGAAAGCTCCTTCAATTGGAATTGGTGGTAGCCCCACAAACTGCTGTAGTAGTTGGATTTGCGATTTGGTATAGTCTTCACCAATTTCAAAAATTGCCTGGAGGTACGGGAATAGGTATTCGATACGCTCATCTCCACTATGGGCAGTAGTCACACTGGCTTGCCTGCCAATAGCTAGCCCACGTTCTTGCAGGAGCTTTTTAATCTTATGCAGAGGGCGAATATTACAATCCTGAGCAATTTTAGCTAGTAGCTCAATGGTGAGCGTATGATATTCTACAGCTAGTAGTATTTCTTCTAAAACAGTATCATTTCGATCCAGATGATAATGGGTGTAGAAGAGTTCTCGGGCAGCTTCCGGTGTCAATATATCCAAGGCTACTTTTTGGGCGAAGTTCAAATTCTCGCGGGAGGTGATGAGTACCTGCCAGGGAGATTGAGGTAGGTAATTGCGGTAGCCACTAAGTTTTTCATCAGCATTATCAATAATCAACAAGGATGGTCCGGGCAGGTTGTTAAGTTCGTTAAAGATCATCTTCACATCCTGCTCCGCATCACCACTTGAGGATAGTCCTAAATTCTTCATCAGGACTTTGTCAGATAAAATACTGGTGGTTACATCTTCGGTAATTTCCAGCCAGGCCACGTGCTGAAAATTAGCCTTATGTCGTTGAGCATAAGCTGTGGCTAGCGTCGTTTTGCCAATACCCCCCATGCCGTTGACCAGGACCACGCGCTTACTTTCTTCCAGCGCTTTTTCTAATCGTTCCAGATCCTGTTGGCGCCCAATGAATTCTTCTTCTCTAAGCGGAGCAGGGAGCCCCGTGAGGATATGTTTGACTTTCTTATTTTCCTGCATCGTCTATTTGCCCTTAGTACAGTTATGGGACTTGAGCTAAAATATTGAAAATACTACAGATTACTTTCAATCTTTAAACAAACAATGCTAATTACCAAAAAGCCACGCCAGAAAACCTTGCTCCTCCTTCTGGCTGACTTTTGCTTTCGTCGTAGCTTTCCGCGTAGCCGCTGCGTCCACCCCCGCCAGGTCATACTGCCCCGGAGCTTTCGCCCAACGAATCAGATTCTCATAGTTGGGCTCCAGCACTTTACGATTCTCAGAAGCGGCATCCTGTAAGATACCACGTAAAGTCTGCACCAGCGGGCGCAGCGCAACACCAATCCGGATAATTTCAGCTTTAGTAGCACGCACTTTATCACTTTGCAGACGCTTAATCTTCCGCTCGACAAAGGCCACATAATTTTTCTGCTCAGCCTTTCCGGCTAGTTCTTTGAGATCCTTTTTCACTTTGGCCTGATCCGCTTCGGGCTGTTTGTAGTTTTTGCGGATCTGTTCCACTTCACTGTTGAAAGCTCGAATTGATTTGGAGTAGTTACTTTGCGTCTTCTTGGGCTGAGTCTTTTTCTTGTGCCTAGTATTTCCATTAGTACCGGCCTTAGGTTTAGCAGTCTTGGCTCCACTGCTACACTTTTTACTAAAGCTATTACCCTCCATGATGTAGACGGCATAACCCTCATTATCAAAGATGATATGATCGCCAACTTGCGCAGTGACCACCATGCTACTTTTACCCGTCCGTTTCAGACTTACTTTAGTTGATTTTTCGACCTTAAGATGATAGTGCCGGCATTTAATCTGAACGGGACTCAGTTGAGCCACATCCGTTTTTTTGCGCCAGGAGTAGACTGTATTAGGTGTAGCAGTCTTTTTTGTAATAGGTTTAGCTTTTGTGGCTTTGGCGGGAGGCTTTACCTGTTCCAGGTTTGCCAACTGAGCCCGCGCTTTTTCTAAAGAAGTTTGTAGCGCTTCACGAGCCGTTCCCTGAATATTGGGATTACCCAGCCCTTTTTCCATCTTGGTGATTTTTGCCTGTAATTCAGATTTGTTCATAGCGCGATATTTTAGGCAAATTCCAAAGCCACTTGCAGGGCCTCAATTGCCGATGATAATTCTTGTTGAGCTTTTCCAGCGGCGAATTCGGCTGCTGTTTGCAGGGCCTCAATGGCCTCACTGATGGTGGTCTGCGTGTCCCGTTTTTCCTGGGTAGGCAGTTTTACTATTTCAGCAAAGGGTTTAGGCTCCCAGTTGAAGTCCAACTCTACGCGTTTAGCCTGGCTTAATTCTTCGATTGCGATATAGCGCCACTCGGCCATTTGCTCATCGCCATTGAGAATCGCATAGCCGAAGGCTCGGTTATTTTTAGGATCATACTCTGCGATATACCAGTCGGACTGGGCGTAGAAAAAGTGAGCATAGATGATCTTTTCAGCGGCCGGCACGCTTTCGGTCGCATACAGTTTGGGAATCGACTTTATCTGACTAAGGAGTGGATCCAGTACGCTTTTCGCATAGTCTTGCGGACTTTCTGAGGTCTTCAAGATCTCTCGCACGTGTGCCTGCTGTGCTGTGGGCATAAAAGCCCTCAACAACTTGGGCCAGCGATAGCGAAACGCGGCCTGGGTTTTCAGTACTCGTTTGGGCTGTTCCACTTTAGGTAGCTTCTTACTACTGCCTATCTCCTCAATGCGACCGTAGATATTACAGGAATGAATCTTGTGATGACAGTCTAGTAGGTAGTTGAGCCGCTGAAACTCATTGATGCGTTCCTCCACTGGCCTGCGGCCTGCTTCCTGGGCTTCTTTCTCCTGGATCGCCTTTTCCAGCAAGATTTGCTGGTATTCATCAGACTGCACCCGATTGATTTCACTGAGCAGTTCTTGAATACGTTTGGCGTAGCGACTCAGCAAGGGAGCAAAATCATCGTGGATGGTCAACTGCTCTTTAGCCAGAATCTTATCCTCTACTCGTTGCAGACGCTTGGCGTACTTCTTATGCTGATCCAGGATAGCTTTAGTGCGATAGCGATCATAGGTGCTTTGCAGGCGAGCATAGGTAGACAGAATGCGGTAGGTGGCTTTGATGTCTCCTCTGCCCATAGCCTGAAGCTTGGCTACTTTATCCGGATCGGTATTGTAGGCCACTCGCGGTGCGGTGACCACCTGATTGAGTAGGCCCTCCAACTGTGATTGCTGTTCCAGATAAGCGGCTTTGAGTCGCTCCACATCTTCCAGGGCTTCGTGATTACTTTTAGCGATCTCCAGCTCACTTTTCAGGGCGGACAGTTCTTCAGCTAAGTCCCAGCGTACAATTTCTTCCGGATCATTGATTAATCCGCGTTTAAGTTCTTCGGCATCGAGTTCTTTTTCTTCAAATAGTTTGGATTTTCCAGAGCGGGTCCAAATCGAGTTTAAGCGGCTCATCTTTTCGCTGAGCTTCTGCCAGGTGAAAATATCCGAGCTGTTCTCCATGAGTGGTACTACGATGCGTACGTGGCTAAACTTATTTCCAAAGCGCCAGATACGGCCCATCAGCTGATGGTGATCCGTTGGGTTCCAGTCCAAATAGCAATTGTAAATCACTGAGCCATGCTTTTGTAGATCTACTCCTTCGCGCATAGTAGAAGAACCAATAATTACCTTAATACTACCATCCAGAAAACCTTCCTTAATCTTCTCTCGCCGACCCTTCCTTACTCCACCGTGAAAGATGGCCACCTCTTTTTCCGCATAACCAACGTCTTGCAGAAGATACTGCCGAATATGACCAAACCACTCCGTACCCCGATCAGCGTAGATCACCTGGCCGGAAACGGGAGTGCCTTGTGCTTTGTGATATTGCTGGACCGTGCGAATACACTCACACGCGTACTTGATTTTTGGTGAGCCATTGACAAATTCTTCGGGTGTTACTTTGGTTAAATCGTACTGAGCATCTCCGCCCAGACGTAAAGCATAGGGCGAAAAGGTCACCGTTCGCGAAGCATTTAGCGCAATGAGTACCTGACCAGGTATATTTCCTTGTTTATCTTCTTTGTAAAAGTCACTTAGCACGCTTTCCTGCCGGACACGAGCATCTTTGGAGGCAAACAGGCGCACTTGTTGCAGCCAGTAGTCTTGCTTAGTACTGGGCACCAGTTTCGTATCTACCATATACTTCGCTTCCAGTGGCACCCCATTTTCATCTCGCAGTAGCGGCAGGATCACCTTTTCTGGTCGCTGGATATTGGCATCTTCTCCGGTCTTGTAGTTGATGGAGCGGAAGATCATGGATTGCAGAGAGGGTAAGTTGTTATAGCCGCGAATGACCGCATTGATCTGGAACTTACCAGCAGCAGTCCAGGTGCTTTCCAGGGTCTCGTCAATGAACTTGACGCAGAACTGAGCGATGTTGTAAACATCAAAATCCTTGAGTCCCTGATAATCATAATGAGCCAGCATCGAATAAATCTCCGTAGCTCGATTGGTAAAAGGCGTTGCGGTCAGTCCGAAAGTATTACGCTGTCCATTGTTATCGTGAATGAAAGCGTTGAGCATAAACAGTTTCAAGGCGCGACTGGAAGGCTGGCCACTACCACCGGCAAAGTGATGTCGGGATTGGCGCTCCCCATCTTCACCAACATCCCCCTTGACTTCCATAAACAGATTGCGAAAATTGTGTGCTTCATCTACGATGATGGCATCAATTCCCATCTCCTCGATGTCGATTTCCGTTTGACTCAGGGCCTTATCGACCCACTCTTCGGCTTTCTGCTCCACAATGGCTGCTGCCCGCCCCGATTCTCCCTGGGATAGCATGGCTTTGAGTCGATCAGCCAGTCCTTTTTCGGTATCGGCATTGAAGCCAATTCGCATTAGGCCTTCATAAGTGACCATGGTAATGGAATATTCCGCAACGGTGATGGCCACCCCATTTTCATCTACTGCCCGACCGATGTAATTGACGCCCAGGTTGTCGTAATCATTCACGGGGATATGCGGCAGGATACCTTCGGCAATCAGGTCCCCTTTCTTAGCAATGATCTTCCCGTTCTTACGGATCGTCTTTTCGGCGTACACCCCATTAATCTCTGCTATCCATTTGCGGTAGACCTTCTGCGGCACCACAATGAGTGGGCGTTTGAAAAGTCCTTTGCTAAAACCATCGGCAATTCCCAGAATGGCGGTCATGGTCTTACCTACCCCCACATCGTAGGCAATAATCCCGGTTCCCCGGTAATTGCAAAAGGCTACTCCTTCGCGTTGAGCCGGGCGAATATCCAAATCACCACCTTTGAACTTCTTAGAAATATCAAAGCCTACCGGAATGCGGCTGTAATCAATGTCGCGATAGTTATTGCTCTTGCGATTCCACAGATAGGCAATCCGGGCTTTGTCCTGCTCACTAATAGCGGTAAGTAAAAAGCGATCAAAATGGTGGGTGCCGATCAAAGTCACATTGCGCCGAATACTGGCCCATTCACTGTCCGTCTTTCCTCGGGGACGGCGCTCTTTGCGGATGTAGTAGTAATAGATCTCATAAGCCGTAGTTGACTTATTGTCAATAGTTAAATCTTCCCGGCTGAGATCTTTAAGGTATTCTGTATAAAAAAGACTGCCGATCGAGCTTTGCGGATCCACTGGCGTTCCATCGGCCATTTCGGTAATGTCGATTTCATCCCAGATGCGATCAAAGGGGCTTAAGTAGAGCTTTTGGGCTTCATCTTCGGTTAGGAAGAGCTGCTTTGGTTTGACCCCTTCCAAGCGCTCCAATTGCTGCTGATAGCCTTGCTGGCCAATCACTGCTACTATCGCAGTTTCCTGCTGCTTGAGGGCCACGATCTTATCATAAATATTACCCGAATAGAAGAGCATTTGTGGTACATACTGCTCTCCATCAAAGGCGACGAGGCCTTCCTGGTGCCAGGCTGCAAAATCCGGCTCCGCCAGATAGTATTTTGACCACTCATTACGCTGAATAACATCTTTATCGTAAAGCCCTTGCTGTACCTGGTAGGTCACCCAAACTTTGATCTCTTGCGGGCTTAAATCAGCGTTGTACTTAACAATGGTATCTTCCAGGCATTGCAGCCCCGTTTGGCAAGTATACCGACTGCTGCTGCGTTGCTGACGTTCTGCCTTGCTCTTGGCGATAACAGCAGTCGCTTTACTTTTAGCTTTCAAGCTGTGCTGGCCTGGCCTTTCGGTAGTACTGGCATGGAAGTGATCATAGCGTTTGACTTTTGTCAAATCAACCGGAATTCGGGCAATAGCCTCCAGCAGATTTCCGCTCACCTCCGGGCGGGGTCTTCCAAATTGATCGGTCAGCTCACGTCCTGTATTCGGGTTATGCGTTACAACTTCACCCAATATTTTTTGCTGGTGTTCTGCGAAATATGCTCCTGAGAAAATCATGAAGTGGACTTTATAGATGACCTAATTCCGTTTCCAGTTCTGCGATCGCCGTTTGTACGGATACGACCGCTTCATCGGTCAGTAGGCGCTCCTGGAGCAGGCTTTCCAGATGCGGGTAGTTACTATCGCGTAGTTTGCACACCTCGGGATGCGTCTCACAAATCAGATCACCCGTAATTTGGACGATGATTGCTTTGAGTTCTTCCATTGCACTTATTTCTTTTTGAATACGACTAGGTCCGTTTGGATATCCGTCTGCTCAAACACTGCTTTAGGTAGACGGTAGGCATCCACCAAAACCGCTTTGCTGAGAATTTGCTTCTTGACAGTCGTTGGCCGGCCATCCAGAAAAGCAGAAGGAACGATGTAAATCAGTAAGCCTCCGCTGTAGAGCAGATCCAGCCCACGGGTAATAAAGTAGTCTACGTAAGTATTGGCTTTGGTAATCCGCTTTTCGACCTGGGTGCCACGTCCGGCAAATTCACCGTAGGGAGGATTACCAATGATGAGTTGATAAGAGGGCTTAAAATCTTGTGTTCTACCTCGCCGATCAACAAAAAGAGAATTGAAGGATTGATGGCGAATATCAAAGCTTGGGAAATTGACTTTGGCAATCAGATAGCTGATTTCATCCAGCTCAATGGCAGTGAGCAGTGTATCGGGAGAGAAATAGTGCAAAAAGCGACCGGTACCGCAACTGGGCTCCAGGACCGGACCGCCAGTGTAGCCGTGCTGATAAGCCAGGCCGATCATTGCTTTTACAATCTCGATGGGGGTATAGTACTCGTACAGACCACGCTCTTTAGTTAGGTGCTCATCGTAGTTCCACATCCCACCATAGCCGGTGTATTGATTGATAAATGCAATATCATCCTGGGTGTAGGGTAGTCCGCTGTGCGCTTTGTCGCGCACGAAAGCAGCGATTTCCTGATTAAGTAGATAGCTTCGTTTGCTCATAGCTCAAAACATAAACCGGCCAGTCGTGCGGTGTGCACAACAGGCCGGTTTGAAAAAAATAATGTGTTGTATCCTGCCGCTAAGCGGCCTGCTCCTCACTTATAATCTCATAAATCGCATCCCCAGCGATCGCCAGTCCGTAGAAGGCGCGCTGGAAGCGCTCATCGTCCACGATATCGCCGAAACGGTCGCGTAAGCGATCCAGCTCCAGGGTATCCAGATCGGTGAGTTCACGGGGAATTTGGTTAGCACCGGTGAAGCCGGTAATGATACGAGGGATAGGAGCCACAAAGTTGACCATATCTCCGGGAAAGGTGACTTTACCATCATCTTTCTTACTGAGTTGGATAGCCTCTTTGACGGCCACCACGGCATCAAACATTTCTTCAGTTTGCTGGATGCCATACTCTTGAATTTTCATAAAAGCGCGTTTTTATAGAATGAGTTATTAATGCCCGAATAGTCGCCGGAAAAAACTGCGACGTTTGGGGTGATAGATTAGTGTTACCGGGCCGGAGTCAGTTAGTGCTTGGAGGACCAGTTTCCCACTTTGGTGCTGATAGCTTGTGATATCCGCCCGATCAAAAGTGTACTGTATACAGTTGCGATCATCTTCATCGATACCTTTGTGTTTACTGACCTGGGCACCAATACCCTGATTGCGACTAATGTATTCGTAGAACTGCCCGCACCAGTAGGTATTATCACAGTGACCCCACTCTGGGGTGTCTGGAACGACCATGGTGACGCGGCGGAAGTAATCTTTGGTCCAATGGTCATTTTGATCGTATACCACATTAGAGTTTCCTTTACCACTGAGGGTTACTTCCATTGGCTCCACGGATAACTTATGATAGCGCCGTTCGCTGGTGGAACGGTAGCGCAGCTTTTCCCCGGAGATCTCATAGGTGACCGTTGAAGAGAAATCTGGCTGCTCTGGCTCTTCTGGTTCACTGGGCTGTTCTGGTTCCTCCGGATTACCATCTACTGGATTAGCAACTAGGCGACTGAGTTGAAAACTACCGTGGCCGGTAAAATCATCGCGTCCCTCGGGGGCCGGATCATAGACTCGCGTATAGAGCACCTTCTTAATGCCTTGAGCATCCAGCTCCGGATAAGCACTGCCAATGATGGCGGCACAAGCCGCTGCTGCCGGGGTGGCCATACTGGTGCCAGAATATTCATCTTCCTGCTCATTGGGAAGTAGGCTTAGTACTCGAACACCACCGGCTGCTGTTTCAATTTGTGGACCGTAATTGCTAAAGCTGGCTCGATTACCATCCCGATCATGAGCAGCTACTGCGATGGCGCCCGGACCATTAGCTGGCGTGCCGACCTGGGAAGAACCATCATTACCAGCGGCGGCAAAGACGAGGATCCCGGCTGCTTCGGCCCGGTTAATAACTTCATCCATGGCGGGGCTTTGCCCTCGGCCACCCAGCGATAGGCTGATCTCACAGAGCCAGCCTTGGGGCTGTAAGCTCTTACTTTCTTCAATAGCCGCTTCTACACCCGCCACTATCCAGTTGGTATAAGCAAAACCGTTGTCATTGAGCACTTTGTAAGGAATGATTTTGAGTAGATCTTTCTTGACCAGCTCTTCAGCTAGCCCAATGGGTTTATCCGGGTCCACTCCGGCGATGATGCCAGCACAGTGGGTAGAATGGCCTTGCACATCAATGCGGGTAGCCTCTCCGGTAAAGACCTGTTCTTTTCCCTTCCACCAGGCTCTGGCCAGGCGACTATTCGAAAAGCCAGCTCCGGTATCCAGGACAAAGACCACTACTTTACGCTGGCCGTTTTCGGAGATCCAGGCAGCATTTTGTTTAGTTTGATGAAAGTCAGTGGGCCAACTGCCTTCGCTTAGGCTTTCAGCACTGGCGGCAAAGCGGATTCGTTCGCCGGCCGGAATACCGTAATCATAGGCGTACTCCTGCATTTGCAGGCGCACAAATTCTTCGTAATAGCTGTAAAGGGCTTCGTACTGCTCGGGATATTCAACTGCTGGTTGAGCGAATAATTGAAGTAGAAGGCCCAGGTAGAGGGTGAGTAAAGAGAGATATTTTTTCATATTTACGCGTTATTTGATTAATTATTCCTCAAGCATCTTTTGCTTAATTTTTCGATCAAGCTCCATGATGTCCATGTTTTTCTTGTGTTCCTGAAAGCGGATATATCCAACCAGAATAGCACTACTGGCAGTTAGTAAGAAGCCCGCGTAGCTATCGAGAAAGTGCGTAAGCCCAGCTATACAGGAAGTGCCTAGTATTGTAGTATCCAGAATGTTAGTTTTCATGTTTCGTATGCTAGAGGCGTGTAACATTTATTGGGTTTTTGGTAAGCGTCAAGAGCCCATTTTGCTATGCTTAATCACCATTGTTCTACTCTGAGACTATAGGCAGATACATTACATGTTCCATCGGTGGCGGCGTCTATTTGCACCTCCAAAGTGTCATTAGTATTCATGGTCACCACCCAGGACACCGCAATGGTATCGAGATCGTCGTTTACATGATCTCGAGCAATACCGGGGGTTAGGACTGTGGAGTTTTTAGCCAGATAGTAAGTGGCATCTCCCGTAGGTGATAAGGCGTTACTTATTTCAGCCTGTGCGAAAAAAGTTTTGGTTTCTGTTCCGATGTAAGTTGCGACTGATCCGGAAAGTGACCAGTCATCAGTACTGAATAAGTCTTCGGTGGTGCCAGGAGTGTCTTCATCCAGACGCTCGGGCGAGCCCGATAAAAAGCTGGTACTTCCTCCGCTTACGGACATATATGCCCTACTGATATTGATTCCATCGGGGATGCTTAATCGCCCGGCAAAAACACTGCCGGTAGCCCTCACTTCATCCGTTGCTGTTGTTTCCTGATAGGCCTTAGGATACTTGCCTTTTGACAGCTGCGGATAGGCAAACAAGAAACTATCCTGGTCAGCGGTATAAAATTGAATGGTCGCAGTTGGCGAAACATTAGCGGTAGTTCTAAAGGCAAAGTCATACCTGTTATAGCTGGTAGTTGTGATAAATGCGGTGTCATACGCAGCGATGATGTCATTCACAACGGGAAACAGATAAGCTGTATCAGCGGCATTGTACAAGCGGCCACTGAAGCTTAAGTTATACCAGGTACTTGGCTCAAAAACACTGTAGTTTGAGCCTGATGTTGGAATAAAACTAAAAGAATAGGTACCCCCTTGAGGAATCACCTTTGTGGCTGTGGTGCCACCCTCCGGATCGGTTTCTCCGTTCTGGAGATCAACGCTGGAAGAGTTTTCGTTCCAATAAGGAAACTGACTGATATTGTTACTCCGCCGGAGCAAGTTGTGCGGCCCAATAAGTGAAATGGTATCAGCCAGAACAGACGATTTGCCGTCGATTGAAAGATCATTTGCATACATCGTCTCCGACTGCATATTTTCTACCGCCAGATTAGGGATATGAGTTTCTCCGTTTTGAGCTCTGAACTCGTATACTACCGTTGCCTGATCTATTTCATCAGCACACAGGGTTTGGGCAACACCCCTATTGTATTCCCAGACTAAGACATTAGTATTAGCAGTAGTGGATATTGGGCAGCCATCACCGATCGTTTGCATGAACACCGCTCGAACTATTGCTAATCCCACACTATCCAATCTTAGAACTTCATTGCCTGTATTAAAGGCGTGGACGGGACCAAGGTCGGAGTTTGAAACTGTAAATTGCTCAGCTCCACTAATGAGGAATGTGGGGTCTTCATTTAAATTGGTATTCGGTACATCTTCAATGCGGACTTTATGCAGATCTATACGTCCGGCGTTAAAGGCCGAAATTGCGGGACCTGCGATCTGCTCAAATAACAGGTTATCAGCAGAGAAACCACAGCCATAGCATTCAATCCCCTTGTTTATATTCCTACGGAAACTGACGTTCTCCAGTCTGGTGGTAGACTGACAAGTAGTAAACCAACCCGTCTGGGCACCTGATATGTACAAGTTGCTGATCTCACGTTGAATACTGCGAAAGTTGAAAAGCGGTTCATAGATTCCGTAGACCAGATTTTGTTCAGCTTCTTCACTAATGATGCTAATGTTTATCCACTCCTCCTCTAAGGAGGTTAAGGCATAAATAGCAGCCTTAGCAGGGCTGATAGCTTGAATCCTCAGATCTCTTAAGGAAATACCGGAATTATAAGTGTCTGTTTGATCTCCGATGGTAATGCCATAGGCATTAGGATCATTTAGGTCCAGGGTGATGAGTGACTTATCTTTTAATCCCTTAAAAACGGTGTTTTCCGGAATCGTAATTCCTGCGGTGAGGGTGATCGGTTCGTCAATAAGTATTCCCTTCGTATTTGGGTTTTCTTCGTGATGAGCCAACAATTTGGTAATGATTTCGTGGGGTTCATCCTGCGAAAAAATGCGTCGGGCTTTACTGTATTCAAGGAATCCGGCCGTGGGCATTTGTTGAACATATACCGAGTCTCTAAATGCTCGGGAATCCAGACCAGTTACAATATCAGGACTTGCCGCCACCCCGCGCTCGACCTGAAGGTTCCATAAGTTGATACTATCTAAAGCACCAATCCTTAGGTTAAAAGCACGGGTAGGGGATATTCCTGCATCAGTGGTAAAGGTCCAGGAGTAGCGGCGCAAATCAGTATGGTTGACAGGCTGCGGTGTAGCTGACAGATTGCTATTGTTTAGGATTGGGAATATACTACTACTGTCTCCCAATTCCACCGAGGCCCAAATGCTTAAGGTGTACTCCGTGTTTTCTTCCCACAGGTTAAAGGCGGTGCTGCCACTACCGCCGTTTCCGGGTAAGTAGCCGATGTTACCATTACCAGAGTTATATACGGCTCTGGACAGTGTCTGGGTTCCATCTGGCGCAGTGCCGACACCTGTTTTCAGTACTACCTGGCCACTGTTATTATTCCAAAATGGGAAATGAATGATTCGCGACGAGCGCTTAACCAGGTTTTCACCAAAGGGAACCTTGTTTTTAAAAGCTCTGGTTACATGACCATCAGCAACATCGTTGGCCGTTGTCGGTAGGCTGCGTACTAAAAAACCATCTAACTCAATATTGGGTAATAGCTGGCCTTGTTCACTCCAATCGAAAGGCGTTTTATAAGCAGTACTCAAGTTCCAGGCCCGGCCATTACTGTAGAGGACAAGCAACTCGTTGTTATTCAGATAGTAGCGGTATGGATATTGGTCATTAAAAAGGAAATACCCTTCAGCGGGATCTAAATAAATATCAATTGAGTCCGTTTTTCGGGTAGCAGTGATTCGCAGTTCTTTCCCCGCATGATTTCCAGCTACCGGTAGTTGGACTACCAAATGCTGGGTTGTCGTATCGGTTTCAACTACATGAATGGAAGGGTAGATGGTATCCAGTATGAGACTGTTTATCAGGGCTGAATCAACCGAGGCCCGGTACTCCACGTAGCTGTACTTAAAACCACTCCCAACGGCGCTGGAGTTCAGACTTATACGACTGTTGTAAGACACCACTGCCGCCTGCAAATTACTTCCGGCGCCATTACTTCCAAAAGGAACCTGAGGAATTTTCTCAGTGTTTCCCGGATCAAAAATCATAACCTCACCAGTGGGACTGCCCTCTGTATCTACTGCCGCATTATCCGTTTCGACAATGGTCAGGTCGGCCTGTGCAGCATTGGCATTAGCGACGCTTGTGATGATATACAGCTGTTCACGTTGAGAAAAGAGCCTGTGACCAATTTGAATGTTGGTGGGAAAGAAAGAGTTGCCGGTTAAATCAGCATCAAAGAGAACCTGTACCACGTAGGTACTATCGTTCAGGGTGTTGAGTAAAGAAACGCCACCCTGACTAGACAGGCGAAACTGCTGAGCCTGACCAGCCCAGCCCACTAACAAAAGGGAAACGAGAAACAGTAGTTTTTTCATGGTAAGCGCAAGTATTTTCTTACGAAAGAGCAATTTCAAAACCGCTGGCACCGAAAAAGTCCATGCCCGGAAAGTTGAGTTCGGTTTGGTTAGCAGCAATACTTCTGGAAGGATTCTGACCAGTAGCGAACATATTATGTAAGGCACCATTACCGGCGTTGTACATGGAAAGGGCAAACTGACGATCTTGTGAATTGGCTGCATTAGCGAAGCGAAAAAGGAGCTCATTTGAACCGTTAAGCGTGGAATTATTTCCTCTTAGATTAATCCAGCTACAGCGGGTTCCCGCAGGAATAGTGAGCAAATAGATACCAGCTCCTGGATTGGTAAATACCGGCGCATTGGAGCCGAAGTATTCCAGATTAATCGTCATCCCAGCCGTCGTTTGGGTGAGTTGAGCACCAGCACCAGCCTGTGGACGGAAATCGGACTGGCCACTTACCGGATCCAGTAAGGTCATCACATCACCGACATTAGCTGCTGCGGCATCGGGTGTTTTGAGCTCCAAACGTTCTGCCTGGAGTTCTATTCGTTCATTGGTAATCTGTAGCCGGTTCTGGAGGGCTGAGCTTTCATTAGCAATCAAACTAATGCTATCGGGAGCTAGTGCCAGTTGCGTGACTTGGGTAGCGTTATCCACTTCCAGAATGGCAGATCCAGGTTGGATGTTCAGCCCCGCCTCGGTGCCGGCAGTATTATCCCGGCTAAAGAGATTGATCAAGCCAGTAGCTGGTACGATACGCCAATAGGCAAGCAAAGAGCCAACCAAGCGCCCCATGCGTAAGATGAAGCTACTCACCTCTACGTCGGTGGCTTTTTCCAGGGTGCCACCCAGTTCAATATCATCAGCGATCTTGGTTAAACCATTGCTGGCCACGACTGCCAGCAGATTCCACTGACTACCATCCCAGGTGTAGACATTTCCAGAGTCCGTATCTTGATAAATCACGGGCTCACCCGCGCCAGGTGCTCCTGAGGGAGAACCACTACCTTCGGTGATGTCATCTTCACCACTAATCTGGATCCAGGTACTGCCATTCCAGATGTACAGACTGCCATTATCCGTATTTTGATAGAGTTGTGGTTCACCGGTGCCAGGTGCAGCAGAAGGCGTGCCGCTGCCTTCGGTTACATCATCCTCGCCGCTACCGGTGCCGACTTTGTTCCACTGACTGCCATTCCAAACAAACAGCACCCCGGTGGAGGTATTTTGATAAACAGCAGGTTCTCCACTAGCTGGTGGGGTCAAAGGATCAGTAGGGGCCTCGATGATGTCGTTAGTACCTTCTCCGCCGAGGTTATTGAGGATGTATTGGATTAGCTCAGGATGAGTATAATCTATACCATCAATAACGTATCTGTCATTAATGTAAGCACCCCGGATAATGCGTTCTAAGGTTGGCATAAAATCCTAATTTTTTCTTGCAATCAATAAGAGGATCACGACTATCAAAATCATTAATCCCAGCGCCACAAAAAGCGGCGTATTATCCGTCTGTTGAAAGTCCCTGCGACTTAACCACTGCGGTAACTTAGCTTCCCGACGACGGCGGCCACCAAAAAGCAAGTCTATACTGTTGTTGGCCAAGTCTGATACTGACGAAATAGCACCAGCTATAGCACTTACCGGATCTGCTCCTCCCTGTATCATTTATTGTTTTTGATGTACAAAATGACGAGTGCTCCGATCAATATGAGCCCCAAAATGATTAAGACCGGCTGCATCTTAGCCCATTGATCTTCAATGCCTAATGTGCTTTCTGGAGTGATGGCATCATCTAAACAAGGATCATATCCATACTGCAAGATGATATTCTGTTGGTCTACGTAATTTCCACTACACAGGAAGTTGTCTTTAGTAAGTCTACTGTTTCCTTTACAGGCAGCTTTACAGCTATCCAGGAGGCTATCCATCCCAGAAAACCAGCTCTTACAGCGTCGTTTGCACTTGCATGTCTTACCGCAGAACAACCCCATGCTTAACTACTTTTTGAAATAATTATAATCACCAAAAACAATAAGAGCACCCAGACCCAAATAGGTGGTCCGCCATCATTTTTTTCTTCCGCTAAGCCAAACTTGTTACAGAATGCTCCCCGTACAGCTTCTGGTAGGTAGCTCACCCAATCAGGGCAATCCGAACTCTCCAATAGTGCTTCGCTACTAACTTCTTTACCGTTTGGCAAGACGTAAGTATCCGTGGCCATTTCACCGGGCTTCAATTGCCAAGCAAATACACAGGCATCCCGCACCGCATTTCTGGTGATTTCTTTAGCTTCCAGCTTGAACAGTGCCAATTCGCGTTCAGCATCGTAGATGATCAGCGCAGGAAATCGCGTAATCCCCATTGTTTGCACCGCTTCGGCAAAGCTTTCATCGTTGGGATTAGCAGAGTAAAAGTCATCCCAATTATCGGTATCCGATGCACCAAACAGCACTTCTTCAGCAGCATATATGCCTTCGTAAGCCAAACGGAAATAGGGCTGATTGAACGCTTGCTCAACCGCCGACTCCCACTTGGGGGTAAAGAAGTAAAATGTCAGTTTAAGCATAACCCATTGCTGTCTTTAAGTTCTTTCCTGGGCAGTCCTTGCAGCCTCCGCAGGCTTGATCGTGCCCTTGCATTGGCAGACGCTTGCCCACCCTCCATTCCAACCAGCGCTTAGCACTTTTAACCGCTCTCAACTGGGCCTTGGTAGGCTCATCCATCTCGTAGTCACCAATCACGCAGATACTCGCATTCTCGGTATTCTGTCCTGACACATGCCAAGTAATCGCTTCTAAATCATTGCACCAGTAAATTTTCGCTTTCCGATCAATGATTACGGTGTAATTGACTCCTGGTGTTCCTGTATCAGAGATATGATTAGGACCAACGTGATAGTCCGCAATATCCCAGGGTGTATCATGTATTCCACCGGCTGAATGATGAAGGACGATACCTGTAATTTTTGACTTCTTACGGCGTCCAAAACGCTTAGTGGGATGCTTAGGCAACTTTTGACGGATATCTCGCACCGGTACACCTAGGCCAGATATACTTAGCAGTAAGACAAGCGCCAAAACCAGTAGCATGATCCACCACTTGTTCATCAGATATCACACTTTCGCCCCAGCCAGCCTACGAACAGCATAAGCACCAATAGGAGCAACAGAAACTGGACTGGTTTACTTTCGAAAATGATCAAAAACTCTTTCATACTAGCGCGCTTTTAAAGGAGCCTCCAGGCGTTTTCAAACTCTTGGTAGGTCATCACTTTCACTCCATTCTCAAACTGCTCCACAGCGGAAGAAATTCGCCACAGCAGTTGCTTATCACTTGCATCAATCAAACTATCAGGCTGCATACCCGCCTCATCAGCGACAAAATCTATATAGGCCTCCGTGCTATTGTTGTCCACTTGGGCAGGTGCCCAACCTTGTTGTGGATCACCAATTAACTTTTCCGGCGTATTAAGACCATTCTGCACTTTGTTGCGAATCAACTTAACCATCGCTCGAACGCCGTAAACGTATAATTCGAACTGCTCGAATGTAGCATCGGAAGGATTGCGAACCGCACCAATCCAGCCCTGGCGGGGGTTGGATTGCTTTAGGTTGCCTGGGTTATTGTTCCGGATACCTCGATGATTAGCAAAAGCGTCACTAGCTCTAAAATCTCTACTGACTAAGCCGTATCCACTTTTAGGCAAAAGCCAAGCAGCAATCTTGGTCCACTTATAGCCGATCAAGAACAGCACAAACAGGAATACAATGATGTAGATGTGAGCTTTAGTCATTGCCTTTAATGAAAACAGGGTGCCACTCATCATCCTGGCGCAGCACCCTATTTCGATTACTAGTAATTTATGCGTCCTAATAATGCTCCAGCAGAGTCGTCATCGTGCTCCTCGCCGCAAGTACATTCGTGCCTGCTGGCCTTCCAGGTTTCTACCTGAAAATAGAGCGATAAGAGCGCAAGAGCCAGAAACAAAAAGGGAAGCACCTTAAGGAAGGTTTTACCCATAATTATGGTTATTTAGTGATTCTTCTGAAGTTGAATTTTTTCGATAAAACCGTGACTTACACCGCTGCTGCTTCTTGCGCAGCAACTGCAGCTGTAATACTACTTACTGTTGTACCGTCGTTTTCAATCACTGACTCGTAGCCAGTCCTGATTGCCTTCGCCACGGTATGTCCACCAGGATCTCGCAAATGATCAGATAATGGCTTTAATTCACCGTTGCTGTTTTCGATAATCTCTTCGTAGCCTCCAGAAATACTACCAGTGATAGTCAAGCCGTCAGGATTGGCCTGGTATTCCGTCAACGGAATAATTTTCTCATTTGAGCCATCGCTAACTTTGACCATAGTAGCGTAAGCGCCACGAATAATTCCAGTCGTCGCCATATTGCTGGTGTTTTAGTTTTTACAAAGCAACTCCCCTCGCTGAACATGCCAATGTGGGAGCGCTTGATTACTTTTTAAATATTTAATGAGGTAAGTCTTGTAGTACTTAGCTGCTGATTCACTCGGATAGACATCAATCCCCTTAAAAAAGCCCCCAACGACAGAGCCATTCTTCTGTGAATCCCCACCGATAACCGGCTTGGCATATTTCTCAGCGATCGCGTATAAATCACCGCTCGGTACGGCATGGTCAAGCCACCCTTCCGAAAATTTCTTAGGGTTACGGGCTGGAGGGCAACTGGGTAGGTACTTCAACCAAATCCAGTAAGCGGCCAATAAAACCAGCACGACTACGCCAGCTATGAGCAGTTGCTTTTTCATTAGCGAAGGAGTTTTGCGTAAATCACCAGGGCCAGCGTGATACCCACGAATATGGCTAATCCCAGGTAGAGCGCAGTTGGCAGATCAGTCGCAACATTTACTTTCGTCTTAAAGCCATCTTCGCCAAACACGTAGTCACCGAGCGGAATATCACTGGTAAATGAGTTTGGCATTATTCTGCGGTTTCAATGCTATTCTTACCCCAGTAGTAGCCGAGGTAGAGCACCACAGCCAAAAGCAGGATGAACTTCCAATACTTCAGCATAATTGTGTTTCTTTTTTGCCGGAAACCCCAGCATTAGTGGTCAAATGAGGCAGCCACTAAGCAGTAGTGGTCGACTCTGGAATCATTCGCGTGATCGTCACTTCTGCGAGAATGATGGCAAGCCAAACGGCCAACATCATAACCAGGAAGAACTGATACGCTTTTGCACCTGCGATAGTCATAGTTTATCGAAAGGTTTTAGAGTTAATTATAATTTCAGCCATCCCATGCGGATGGCGACAATAAACAGTAGGATTAATCCAACGGCAATTGCCGCACTGATTAAAATGATCTTACGATCACGAGCTTGCGCCGTTTGCTGAATTTGCTCAGCAACAGCATAACTGCTATCCGTACGCTTGTGATTCTTCGCCGCAACCTCTACCGGAGTAGGCACGGTGTTTAGCGGTCCCACGAAAGGAGTATGGAGATGAACCTGGCTCAGCGCATCATTTTTGTAGAACAGGGCATTTCCCATCGGACACTATTTTTTGATCAGTATGACTAGCAACACGAAAAACATCAATGCTACCATAATCCATACCCATTGGGGCACCGTATTGGTAGCTACGGGCGGTTGAGCCCCCTGACTATTACTAGTAATGTTTGGATTGCAGCCTGGTCGATTAGGCTTGAGCAAACACCAGAGGCTATTGACTACACCAATACCATCCTGTGCCCGATCAATCGTTCGATCCCAGCCGGTACCGCCAGCATTACCATTGCTGGTGGGATAACTCCCCTCAACATCCGGACCGAAGCTTGCCCAAATAGGGTTGACATTGGCTAAGGCTGGATTGACGTGAATGCGGTACGACATGATGGTATGCTAAGTCAAAAGGATTGAGAAAACGATCTGCTTAGAGCTTACGCCCTACTTCTGCATCCTGGAAGAAGCCGAAGGTAGTATTCAAGCCTTTTAGCTGCGTGTAGACTAAAGAATGGCGGTTGGTAATAACGATATCCGCAAAGAAGTGAGTAAGGTCACTACGAAATTGTGCTTCGCTAATACCCATGGATGGGTACAGGCTCTTTACAACACTCGGAGCCTGACCACGCTTGCATTCGTACAGATCAATACGGCGGGCAAACTGCTGACTGTATTTCGTAGCATCGCCAGATAATTCCATCTTAATCGTACCAATAGTAGCCGCCACATGCGCCAGATCGTTCAACAAGAACTGCGCATTACTGTCGCTATTGATAAGCACACCGACAGGCATAGCATAACCCGTTAGTAACTGGTAGCCTTGTGAACTGTCAAACAAGACAATTCTTGTTTCTTCCGCCAAGGATGCGGCCGTGGTATCGACAGACATGGTAAAGTACGGGGCAGAGCCAGAGAGGCTCTGACTCGCATTTGGTCCTTGAGTGGGTACTACAGTCGGACTGTAGACCATGTTACCTGGCTTCTCGAACAATCTCCGCTTACGAGGGGTACGTCGCATGATTTCTTATTTTGATTGCGAATCGTTTATAACTTATAATTGATAGCCACAATGATAAGCGTACGTACAATATGACAAAAGCCTATACTACAAAGCGTTATGGTACGATTTTCAGCTACGTAACCGTTCGCGGTAGCGCTACCTGACAGCATAAAAAAAGCGCTGGTAGGGCACCAACGCTTCGAGAAATCTAAAATCAAAATGCACTTAATCTTTCGTACTCTTCTCATATAGCTGAATGAGAAGCTCGTACCTTTCATCTTTAGTATCTATTACTTCACCAGCATTTGACAGTAGCTCGATGTAGTCATTTTGATACCTTTTGTAAAGAAAAACTTCATCCTTATACTCGATCTGCATACTTTCCACCACCTGGGGCTCCGCCGCTGATTTACCCTCTGCTTCGCTTTCATTTTCCTCATCAGCCAGGTAAGCGGCGTAGCTGTGGCAAATACGCGCAATGCTGGTATTTGATTTAATTTTTATACTGGGAACGATTAATTCTCCCTCATCAGATCGGAGTCGAACTTCCAGGACAACTTCTTTTTCCTTATCGCTATCTTCCTGGAAGAAAATTTTGTTATACATATCCGCAAATTGCTGACCACTTAAGCTTGCTTTTGGCCTTGCTGGTTGGGAATGAGAGATCTGCTCCAGGTGAGTGGTAACCACTTGCTTGAGAAGCTCCGTATTCGTCAGACCTAACTGTTCCGCCTGGTTTCGGAATGCCTGATACAGCTCAATCGGAAGGTATCCCCCCAGGTTCTTCTGTCCTTTGCGCATTGCTTAAGATTCTTGGTAGGAATTGCGGTAGATGAAGGCAGTGACATCACAATCAATACCTTCTAATTGTAGTTTATATGAGAAGCGGGTCTTGGAGGGCCGCCATTCTTTACGCTCCTCAATGAGCTGTTTAATATAGTCCCTCTCCTTTCCCTTCATCCTGCTGATGTCACCGTTGGCTACCATGTACATGCGAAAACTGATTCGCGTAAGCGACACAAAGAAGCCATCTCCTTCTTCGTACTCGACGGAAACATCAAATCGCTTACCGGTCTCGCTCCACTTCAGATTGTCCAGTCCTACACTCACTGTTTCTATTTTGATTCAAAAATATAACTTATTTGCGTATTTTTGTAATATCATAAACTTATAAATGACAATTCTTTACGGGACTCATCTCTCTGTTCTGGTCAGCAATATCCTTAAGGAACATCCCCAACAACCGATGTCTGCTAAAGAGGTTGCGTCGCAGTTGGCTGACTTGCCTGCCATCCAACAAAAGAACCTGGTCCGCAGAGTAAGAAGGTCGCTAAATGATTTAGCGGCACACCAGCAAGCGCTTAAGTCCTCACGTCATGTGAAGAATGTCGTAGAACACATTTATCAAATTCAGCAATCATGTTCGGAAAACTCTTAGGTGGACCAATGGCCGAAGCCTTAAGTGGAATAGACCTCACTAAGCTCTTTAGCGGCAACCTTGAAGATGCCATGCAGGCTATTCTACCAGGTCTATCCCAGCAGCTTAGCCAACTGGATCGACCGGAAGCAGAAGGTGGTGTCCTTCAGAAAGGTGAGAATAAGGCTTCCTACCTACTCATGGACTCCGGCAATGGTCCCCAGCTCAGCATTGCCTGTATGGCTTTTGATCAACAGAATAAGCAGCTATACATCGCCCGGATCCTTAACCTGAGTGAAGCCATGAACCCGCAGCCACAAATCCAAGAAGAGAACGATGGAGACGAACGAGCAGAATGAGCAGGATCTCGCAGCAAAGGCAGATGTAGGTACGCAAGTCAATGATGATGTCAATGACTTCATCAACAACATGAGCACGCCGGTCGAAGAAACAGAATTTGACATTGCTGATATCATGGGGACAGAGGACACGGAAGAAGCATCCCAGGAGAATCCAGGTAGTGAGCAAAAGCAAAGTGATGATTTCTACGATTATGACCGGGAAGACGAAGAAGCTGCTTACGGTATATGGGAGTTGTTCGACCGGGGACAAGCTTTCGCCTGTGCGGTGCTAGCCAGAGAGCCCATGGAACGTTTTCAGAAAATTACAGAAGACAATCCACCGAGTAAGCGAGCGATCCGGATTACAGCAGCCCTGCTTAAGAAGTACTCCCTTAATTTCAAACTGGAACACCAGCTGATCATGATTGTAATTGCCATGTACGGTCCGAACTTGTTCGGTGCGGCGGTAATCCGGAGTCAAAAGGCGAAAGAGCAAAAGGAAAGTAAAAGTACCGATGGCTAAGAGCCGAAAAAAGTCAGCCAGCAAGAGAAAACGTGAAGCCCCTGCACGATCGCATCGTGACGCGCAGATCACCGTCATTATTGGCAGGAATGGTACTGGTAAGAGTACGTTTAGTGAGCGAATTGTTAAGGCTGTTTACAAGAAAGCCCTGGTCATTACCTACAATGGTGCACCCAAAATCTGGCGCGATTATGCAGAGATAGATGTGACTGACCCAAAGGTAATGGGTGCCTGGAAAAGCGGTATCCGACAAGTGATCGCTGCACGCTACGAAGAAAGCCGGAACAAGAATACCGTATTCGAGCATATCTACAAGAACTACCGTAACGGGCCAGTCATCTTTGATGATTGCCGAGGTTATATTGGTAGCAATGTTGATAATGATCGCTGGTTTCGACAGCTCATTTTGGACTTTCGTCACTTAATGCTGGATCCCTACTTCGTCGTACATACTCCCAGCGACGTGCCCCCACGGGTTTGGGGTTTCACCTCTACTGTATTTGTGGGTGCTACAGATTCACTAGCCAGTAAACGGCAAATTACGACCGACAGCCTGGAACGGATCATTGAAGCCCAGAAGCGGGTCAATCTAGCCTTTAGAAAGGCAAAAGCTCGACAGGATAATAGTCATTATGGACTCTTCATTAAAGTCAATACTTAAACGTTTTAATCTTCTTAGTAATAAAGTCACGCTCGTATGAAACTGATGCTCCAACTTCATGTACTATGCCTTTTGGCCTTCAACTTCATTACTGATACAAGTACCTGCCAACCAGGTCAAGTGGATCCACCGAGTTATGAGGAATACGACCTTGACTTAAGCAATCTAAATCACACTTACATCAGTCTTAAGGCTTATCAAAATGATACAGTCATCATTGGTGGTGTTCACGAAGGTGACCGCATTGTTCTAAGGGATGCGGAGCAAATGGTAATCCAATTCAGGAATTGCCTCATACGCAGTAGTCATCCGGAAGATGCTCTCGTTTTTCAAGGGCCAGTCCTGAACACCACAATAGATGCTAAGGGGCTAATCTTAAAACAAGGCGGACTTACCTTTTGGGATCAGTTGACAAACGTTTCTGTACAAGCAGGTACGGTTGATAGTACCCACACTGGGATTCGAGCTACAAAAGATTTGCCTCATTCTAATATTACCATTGAGGGGTGGTCTATCTCCAATGCCACACACGAGGGCATCTATCTTGGTGTGAGCAAAGACACACCGCAGCATTTAACAGGCGTATTTATTACTCAGAATAAGATTCGCAACTGTGGTTGGGACGGTATCCAGGTTGGAAACTCGAAATTCGCCGTGATTTTCGGGAACAGCCTTGACTTTTGTGGAATCGCTGGAGAATACGGCCAAGACTATGGCATCACTATTAACCCTGGTTCTTTAGTATACCTTTATGATAATACGATTCGAAATACGCTTAAACCGGTACAGGTACTTGACTCTCGAGCTTTCCTTCATGCTCCGCCCAAGAACTAGCACGACATACTATGTTTAAAATATAGTAAAATAAATACTACTCCTTCTTACTAACCACTTCCCTCTTCTTACCTATTCTAGGGTACCTAATGTACACCACTATATCTAAATGCTCACAGACAGCATCATGAACCTCCTGGCCAACGGAGGTTTCCCCAGCCATTAGTTTGGTAATGGTACTGTAGCTTAGTTTAAGCTGACGGGCTAGTTCTGCATTACTCCTAATGCCTTTGGCCTTCATGGCCGTCTGATAAGCGGCTGCTACTTCGAAAAGTGTCATCAGATAGATCTTTGGTTTCTCCTCCATGAATTTACACTTTTCTTTACCAAGGTTATTTTTTTAATCCAAATATAGTATTTAATTTACTATATTTGTATAGAATCTAAAATCGAAAACATGACCGCAACGCTTAATAAATCCACTATGAAAGAATGGACTGCGAGCACCCTTTCCGTAGAGATTGGGATAGACGCCCCTTCGATCCAGCGACAGGCCAATCGCATGGATAAGCAGGAAAGATTTAAGGAAGACGACTTGTCGGTTTCTTCCGCCGATGACACACTGCATCCGGAAGTTGCTAATTACTACCTTAAGAAATACGCGGACACTAAGGTCCGCAAAGGAAGGCCAGATCGCACCCCCTCCAACACTAGCAAAGCTAAAACCAAGGCCCGGCCATCGCTCTGGAGACGCCTTAAGCTAGACCTGCTGGATTTCAACAACATCATCGAAATGGGACTGGTCGTTTACGGTCTCACGATCCTGTACCAGTGGGCGGGAGTGTTCCTGGCCACGATGGTTTGCATTACGCTCTGGAAAGCCCAAATGACGGCCAAGAACCCAAAGCTACGTGATGCCAACGAGCGCAGCATTGAGGTGGTGAAGTGGATGAGTATCGCTAGTTTCTTCTTGCACTTTATCACCTTCTGGAACGCTTGGCCGATTGAAATCCCCGTGGAAGCCACCGCCAATGGTAAAGAGCTACAGGAAGTTGTTTGGTGGACCGCCAAAGTAGCAGCCGCTTTTATACCGGCCACCTTCGTATCAGCACTTTCCTTCAATAGTGTACTGACAACCTATAAACTTCACCGACAAAAATAATCCTGACCAGCATGACAACTCTACCGACAAGCATCGGTGACAAAATACGGACAAGGATTATCGACAAAATACAGGTCATACCTCCGAGTGGAACCAGGCCAGTGACAAGAAAGCGGATGCCCCAAGTGACAACAGCAGTTGACGACAATAATGAGGGGCAACTGGAGGTATGTAAGGTGACTGATAAGCTGATTACGGTAACAGAAGAAGGAAGTGGTGCAATTTTGTGGAAAGATAAGGAGCAAGTCACCTCTTCCAACATACCTCCGCCACCGAGTGAGGAAGCTATCCTGAGTATTGGCAAAATCGGCAACATTAAGATCACGGTAGAGAAGTATCTTAAGTATCGTCGGGGCTTCTATCTGGGCCACAGCATTGTGAATATCAGCAAACGGCATCAGCAGGTATCTAAAGGCAATAGCAAGACAGTTGTAGCAGCCTACAGCAAGGCCTATACCCTACTAGAGCACTAATTGGTACGCCCAATTGATACGCATTGGTACGCTTTTGGTACGCGGCATACCAACGCGCAGGCCCCGTAAATAAAGGGATGAAGCAAAATTAGTACGAATTGGTACGATTAATTCATTCAACCCCTCTCGATATGAAAAACGAGCGTATAGCAACCCTTAAGAAGCTCGACCAAATAACCTACAACGCCCAGGGTGAGCTTGTGGGATTCACACAATACATCAACGACGCAGAGACCATTAGCTATGAGCCAGTAGAGTCCAGCTTCCTGAATGTAGATACTCTTAAGATCATTCTAGTAATGGGTGGAGCCATTGTGACCAGCTTACTGCAATTGGCGGCAAATAAAGCAAGCCAGCAGCTTCAGCATACCCGCAAGAGAATAAGAGACCGGCAGGTGAAAGCCAACCGCATAAGGATGATTCGACAAAAAGCTAGATCAGCCCAAATGGAGGCGTGTCAGCCAACACGGAAGAGAAGGTCACGTCAGCAGCCCGAGATTGTCATCACACAAACGCAAACCATTAAAATCAAACTGCCGTCATGAAATCTGTCTACGTTCAATCAGCGATTCTTTACAGCATATTGTCAGTCTTAGCAATGTTGACCCTAGATGTTTCCTTCCTACTGATTGTCCAGCTTGCTGTAGGTATTGTCATTCTAGTTGTCATTCGTGCTGTCATCCGTTTTGTCCAACGAACAATCAAGATACTAACTTATACCAACCGGAAAGACCCCATCATCGTTGCCAGCGACTACCCTGGTGATAAGACCGTGGACCGTCGCTACCAGGAAGAACTGGCAATGGTGGAAAAGAGTGGCAATCAAGTTGGCCTTAAGGTGGTGCGTTTGATTCGGGGTGAGCCCCCCTACTACCATGAGAGTGACGAAGACTGGGAGGAGCGCAAGTACAATGCGGAGAAAGCAGCCTGGAATGAAACCATGGATTTCCTTAGGCGGAAGACCGGAAAAAGCGAAGCCTTTTTCGTGCAGTTTGCACTGGATCAGGACGGAGATGGCTGGGACAAGGTAGAAATTCAGTAGGAGGCTGTCCCCGCCTCCCATTCCTCGCCCGGTAGGAGATCTTTGTTATCTCTTACCGGGCATTTTAGTTCGTTCAAGCTTAAGCCCCGTAAGTAATTCTGCCCGCTGAAGCTGTTGATCAAAGTGTACCAACCATTGTTTAACGCCAGCTGCAAAGCCACTGTTTCGGGCTCGTCCAGGCTAATTTTAACCCTATCAGACGCCTGCCGCCCGATCAATGCCACCAATTTCGGATTGATTTTCTTGTGCACGAGCTGCTTAAGTACTGCTGCCTGTAGTTTGTAGTGCAAATTGTAGGGAAACTCTCGTTCGATGTAGGTTATACTCTTAAGAAGGAAATCGTGTAAGTCATGTACATCCTGAGGGCTGGCTTTTAGCTTTATTTTACGCATGGACGGAAAATCTTTTTCTTAAGACGAAGATGAACAGACTGGCTATGCTAGAAAGTAATAGAGAATGGAAAAGGTAATGGCTGTAATATGCAACAAAACAGCCCCGGCGAGGAGGTCTCTTGGAGTAACGGGATATACTAGACTTTCCTCCAGTTTGCCTTGTTCGATCAACCTTCTAAGTTGTACTTCCCTGAGCAGTAATGCCGAGGACATGACCATGAATCCGATTAAGTGATAATCCATTCTCTTAGAGATTTATGAATTAATTGATCCTTCGAACTCGATTTCGTCGTTCTCGATGTTTCCCAGCGCTTCTATTAAGTCGTAACCGAGCCACTCGTCTACACCATCCACTGTAGCGTACCATCCGCGATTGTAAAAACTCGCCCAATAACCAACGTCGGATACTGTGTGGCCTTTTTCGACTAGTAGGTCGTATATTTTTTGCTCGTTTTTAGTCATCGTAGCCTTCACTCTTGGTATTATTAAACACCGCACAGTCCTGAATCGCACTCGCTGAACTCAGCGAAGCTCAATTCGTATTGTAAGTGATGTTGAAAAATTGTTTTGTAGTCCATATCGCTACGCCAAGTGCCATTGGCACCGCCTTCTTGATCTGCAAACCACTGCATTTTTTCAGGGTGATGGTCGTACATTTTCCGTAATAGGATGGGATTGCGATGGAAGCACCCAACGCAATTATTTAAGGCAGCAAAACGTATTGGACGATGCTCCCAATAATTCTCAATCTGATCTTTAAAAATCCCATTTTGGATAAGCGGGAAAACTGGTTTTCGCCAAGCGACTTGCTCCCACTTGTTTTTGCCCTTATGACGACCAGACTTGTGCTTGCTAAACGTAGCCCTCA
>JBCBEC010000073.1:0-29894 GCA_038528965.1 Bacteroidota bacterium
ACGGAATTCGCTACGGGCGAATCAACTTCTAAAGCATCCACATTCCATAAAGAAGCCCCTTTGGTTTTACGACCAAAGGGGCTTCTCTTATTTAACCAAATCCTAGAATATTAAGTACTTAGTGCGAAAAATACACCAACATATGTATTGCGTATTCAATGTTTAAACAAACAAATAAAAACCCTATATTGCTTCTGACATTGAGAGACTGCGCGTAAAAAACACTCAAAATTTTACTTTTTTGTTTTGCTAATGATGTACAGATTTGGAGTTGACCAAAGCTGTACCTGGTACGATATTTTTTTTCAAGCATTCATCATTCTATCTATCTAAACATTCTGGTATGAAAATCGCTAACTATCTAGTAGCATTACTGCTACTCCCTGCCCTTTCCTTTGGGCAAGACATTATTTCCCAACGTGTAGAAAAGGCCCTGGATAAAGGCACTGTACAAACATACAGGCTTGTACAGGCTATAGACATGGACCTTAAAGACGCCGGCATCGCTGAAACGGAGCTCACAGCAGGCGTAATTGTGACGTTGGAAGAAGATGCCATTCAAAGCCTTCAACAAAGAAAGCCTGAGGTATTGGAAATGCGCTTTCCGCTGGCCGAGCTTGGCATGCAGACGGTGAGCTTGATTCCAAGTAAAATCATCGAGGATGACTTCGTCTTAACCACCAGCAGTGGTCGTAGTATCGACTGGGAACCAGGCCTATACTACCACGGTACCCTTAATGGCGATCCTACGTCCTTGGTAGCTATCAGTGTATTCGACAAAGAAATTCACGGTATCATTAGTACAGAGTATGGCAACTACGTAATTGGTAAAATTGATGGAGCCACCAACAATGCCCACGTGATCTACAACGACCGTGAGCTTTTGAGTACTCGTGAACTGGACTGTGGTACTCCTGATGATGGCCGCGTGTATCACCCCAGTGAGCTGGAATACGAGCCTAGCCACGACCGCGCGGTTGGTGATTGTATCCGCGTGTACATCGAAATTGATGACGACATCGTAAGCAACAAAGGTGGTGTAACGGGTGCTACCAATTACATTACCGGTGCCTTTAATGAGTCGATCACTTTGTACGCTAATGAGAGTCTCGAAATGGGTATCTCTGAGATTAAGGCCTGGGATACACCCGCTCCTTATTCTGGCAGCAGCTCCGGCGCAATGTTGAGTTCTTACCAATCTAACACCGGTTCATTCAACGGCGACCTAAGCCACCTGGTATCTTATCAGGCTAGTGGTGGTGTTGCCGCCGGCTTCTCCGGTATTTGTAACTCTAACCCAGACAACTCTAAGTGCTTCAGTAGCATTGACGCTAGTTACGCCACTGTACCTAACTACTCCTACACGATCATGGTGATCACCCACGAGATGGGTCACTTGATTGGCTCGCGCCACACGCACGCTTGTGTATGGAACGGAAATGGTACTGCCATTGACGGTTGTGCAGGTTTCGTGGAAGGAAGTTGTGCCCTACCTGGTAGCCCTCCAAACGGAGGTACCATCATGAGCTATTGCCACGTAGCTACTGGAATCGACTTTACCCAAGGATTTGGCCCTCAGCCAGGTAACGTAATTCGCAACACCGTTGCCAATGCATCTTGCCTACCAGCAAACTGCGGTGGTGGTGGCCCAACTTGTTCTGACGGCATTCAGAACGGTGATGAAACTGGTGTAGACTGTGGTGGTAGCAGTTGTCCGGCTTGTCCTACTCCATGCACCGACAATGAAGTTACTGTTACGATTAATCTAGACAACTATCCAGAAGAAACCAGCTGGCAGATCACCAACTCTGGTGGTTCAGTAGTGGCTAGCGGTGGTACTTACGGTTCGCAGCCTGATGGTTCAACTGTGGTTATCGACGAATGTCTGGTAGACGGATGTTATGACTTCACCATTTTTGACTCCTACGGTGACGGTATCTGCTGTAGCTATGGTAACGGCAGTTACACTGTAACATCTGGTGGTAGCACTTTGGCCTCTGGTGGTGCGTTTGGCTCTAGCGAAACCACTAACTTCTGCCTAGGTGGAGAGGGTGGCCCAACTTGTGATGACGGCATCCAGAACGGCGACGAAACTGGTGTAGACTGTGGTGGTAGCAGCTGTCCTGCTTGCCCACCCGCTGGCGGAGAGATTTTAGGTTCTTACTTCGAGACTGGCTGGGATGGCTGGCAAGATGGTGGTAGCGACTGCTACCGTTACGCTGGCTCTCGCTCCTACGAGGGTAACTACTCTATCCGCATCCGCGACAACTCTGGTACAGCTTCGGCAATGACTTCTCCAGTCCTTGATCTCACCGGCTACGGCTCGATCGATGTCACCTTCTTCTTCTATCCTAACAGCATGGAGAACGGTGAAGACTTCTGGCTTCGTTTCTACGACGGCTCTAGCTGGAGCACCGTTGCAGCTTGGGCTAGCGGTACAAACTTCAACAACAATACCTTCTATACTACTACGGTAACGATCAGCTCTGCCAGTTACAACTTTGCCAGCAACTCACGGATCCGCTTCCAGTGTGATGCCAGTGCAAACGCCGACCGTGTATACATTGATGCAGTTACTGTAGTTGCCAACAGCGGCTCACTGAATGAAGGCGGAGAACCAATTGTAACCACTACCGAACTAGAGGATGGTGTAGTAATTGAAGACAATGAAGTGGACGCTGACGACGTACAATTTGAAGCCGACTTTGAGAACCTTGACGTAAACGAAGTACGTCTGTTCCCGAATCCAGCAACAGAAATGTTGAACGTACGCTCTGGTGCAGAGATGCAGTCGATCCGCGTGATGACAGCTACCGGTCAGCAGCTGCGCCTGATCAACAACTTAGACAATGATCAGCACGCACTGGACATCAGTAATTTGACGCCAGGCTTGTATTACTTACTCATTGAAGTAGATGGCGAACTAAAGCCACAACGCTTCGTGAAACAATAGAATTAAGATCATTAAACCAATGGTCCCGGACGCTCTTGAGCGTTCGGGATTTTTTTATTTCCTTTAGCCAAGGGACCAATTAATCGCCAGATATTCTGAATACCCCGCCAGCTTGGTGCGCATTTCAAAACCCGAGTTAGATCGGACGAGGAGCATTTTACAAAATGCTGATTACCACACACATAAAGCAAGTAATCTGAAATTAGGAATCGTAATTCCGTACCCTACTTCAACGATATTTGTGAACCCAATGGCTAAGTTACTGTTGGAATGCTATTAATTTTGATGATAAAGTTCTCGTCAAACCTGCCTGCTCGCCGACTCGATTGACAGGCAGAAATTAATTATTCGACTAGCATTTAAATTTCAAGAACAACGCTGAATTTTTCTTCTCAGATTTTTTGGCGTTACCAAGCAATCCGAAAGATGGAACAGTTCACCCCAGCAACAGTAGGTATCGATGATATGGCGGCTTATTTCCCGCAATTGTATCTCCCTATTGAAACCCTAGCGGAAGAGCGTAATATCGAATACGCAAAGCTCAATAAAGGGCTTGGCCTGAGTGCCATGGCTGTTCCGGATGCCGGAGAGGATGCTGCCACTATGATGGCCAATGCGGTGCGCGAACTGATTGAGAAAAATAATTTAGACCCTAGTAGGATTGGTCGTTTGTACCTGGGTACAGAAAGTGCGATTGACGGTGCCAAACCGACCGCTACTTACGCGCTACAGATGCTGCAAGCTTACTTTGAGCCCGTATACGGTAAAGATTGCTTCTTGAACTGCGATGTGGTAGATATGACTTTCGCCTGCATCGGAGCAGTAGATGCACTACAGAATACTTTAGACTGGGTACGCGCCAAGACTAGCCGAATTGGAATTATTGTAGCGGCCGACAACGCTAAATACGAACTGGGCTCCACTGGAGAGTACACACAGGGAGCTGGCGCCATTGCCAGTCTGGTAATGGCCAACCCGCGCCTACTGGTCATTGATCCAGATTGGGGGGTAGGTACCCGTGCCGTATACGATTTCTACAAGCCACTCCGCAAAGTGCAAAAGGCCGATCTAATCTCAGAAGCCCTGCACCTGGCCAACCGCAACCATGTGGATATAGGTAAACTAAGCCAGCAACTACAACAGGGTATTGAGGTGAACGGCGTCCTAGATAGTAACGAGGCTCAGATCACCTTATACAAGGATACACCGGTGTTTGATGGTCCCTACTCTAACCGTTGTTATCAGGAGCGGATCAAGGAGGCACTCGCCCACTACCGCCGCCAAACTGAAGGTGAAGCACAGATTGCCACCCAATGGGATCGGCTCGTGTTCCACCTGCCGTATGCCTTCCAGGCACGCCGCATGTTTGGTGAGATTTTCTGGCAAGAGATGCAACACAGCGAACAACAAGCGGAACTAGCCCAGCAAATTGGCCTGGAGCTACCCCAAGAAGCCGACTTTGAAGACCAGAAAACTTACCAAAAAGCCTTAACCGGCTTCTGGCGGGCCGTAACGAAGACACCACTTTACTGCAGCTTTGTGAGTGAGCGTATTGCTCCTGCGGAAGAAGTATCTGGCTTGGTTGGTAATGTATACGCTGGGTCACTATTTTTGGCACTAATGGGTACGCTAGAGAATGCCCTACATCATTACAGCCTGGAGGAAGGTGCTACACTGGGTTTCTTTGCCTACGGTAGTGGGTCCAAGAGTAAAGTGTTTCAGGCTCACCTGCAAGCAGACTGGCAAGACGTAGTAGGCAAGTTTGGCCTTTCAGAGCGCTTAGAGCAACGCAAGGTCATTGACTACAAAACTTACGAGTTGTTGCACCGTAAAGCGCTTCCTACACCCGTACAAGCAATGGACAACTACTTCTACCAAACCGAGATGGACGGTGCCGGAGTACGTACTTATCACATTCCAGTGGCTGAGGCGGTAGCTACCAGCTAAGCAGAGCCCGCTTCCAAGTTTGCATTCCAGAATTCCACTACCTTAGTAGCGAATCAACTTACCAGGTATGCATCTCAACATTGAGATTAAAGCTCGCTGTACGCAGCAAGACAAAATTCGCAAGTTGCTACAGGAAGGCGGCGCTGACTTTCGTGGCACCGACCATCAGATTGACACTTACTTTGAGGTGCCCAACGGCCGGCTAAAACTAAGACAAGGCACGATTGAGAAGAATCTTATTCACTACCTGCGGCCAGATCAGGCTGGGCCCAAAGCTTCGGAGGTACACCTGTACGCCACACCCAAAGATGAAGAGCTAAAAGCACTGCTAAAGGCAGCACTTTCGGTGAAAGTAGTAGTGGACAAACAACGGGAGATTTACTTCATCGACAATGTGAAGTTTCACCTGGACCAGGTAGCTCACCTGGGGACTTTTGTGGAGATTGAAGCCATTGATAGCGACGGTAGCATTGGACGCGAGCGACTCAAAGAACAATGCGACCACTACCTACAACTTTTCGACATTCAAGCTACGGATCTGCTCGACAACTCTTACAGTGATATGCTGTTAGAACTCCAATAGTAATCACTCCATTAATGCGTACTAGCCTGCCAAAGCCAATACCGGCCAAAATTCTGCTCTTTGGGGAGCACACCATCTTGCGTGGTTCGCGGGCACTGGCGATGCCGCTCTGGAGTAGATCGTGTTCCTGGCATCAAGGGGGCTCGTCGGCCCAACAAAAAGGACTACGACCGCTTTATCCTTTCCTGGAAAAGAACTTCACTTACCATTTTGACCTGGCACGCTATATCACTGATCTAGATAAAGGCTGGTATCTCGCATCCGATATTCCAGTGGGCTATGGACTTGGGAGCTCAGCCAGTGTGTGCGTTGCTATTTTTGAACGCTACGCGACCCCTTACGGGAAAAAGACACTGGCAGAAATTGGACCAAAAGCTTATTTCGCCCAAATGGAAAGCCATTTTCACGGCACTAGCTCGGGGACTGACCCTCTAATCATTTACGAACGCCAAAGTGTAGCATTAAGCCCTGGTGGGCAGTTTGAATTTGTGGAAATCCCGCCCTTGAAAGATGGCTGGCACTTATTTCTACTCGATACTCAACAAGCCCGGGAAACGGGACCGATCGTCAACTACTTCACACACCGCTACGATACGGATGAGCAGTTTCGCACTGCTACGGATGGGCAGTGGACTCCGGCGACCGACGCAGCAATCGCCGCTTTGCTCCAGTCTGACGAGGCTGAGTTATGGAATGCCTTTCGGCAGATCAGTCAATTCCAACTTGACGAACTTCCGCCGATGGTACTCCCAAGCCTACACGCGGTATGGCGCGCGGGCTTTAACAGCGGCACGTATTTGCTTAAGGTCTGCGGTGCTGGTGGTGGTGGATATTGTTTGGGCTTGACGCAGGATTGGGAAGGTACGCAGCGGGCTATTGCACCTTGGAATGTGGAAGTGATGGAGTGGTAGTGGGGGCTCAGGTAATATTGAGTTTTATTCAATCCGCGATTAGTATTTACGACGAAATTTTTGACTTTGAAATTTAATTCGGCCCACTAACGTCTATTGGGCGAAGTAAGGTTTTTCACGACGAAACTGCCGTAAAACCGGAGCTATCGTACCACGTTTCACTCATGGCATTGTTCATTTTTTCAATCGCAAAAAAACGAACCAAAACCTGCCTGTACTGCCGTTTCGGCAGGCAGGAATGCTCGCCCCGCTAACTCCGAGGAGCTTGCGACGATCACCGAAGGTAAACTCGCTCCGCTCAAACAGTACCGGGGCAGGCCTCCCGCCAAAAATAATGTGTACCACGTGACGTGGGGCAGGTAATAAATCAACCCCAAAAATCTCGCGGAACGAAGAAGGATATAGGCGAGCTGCCGGACTATTCCTTAAAGTCAATTTGAATGGGGCGCCAGATACCCCCGTAGATTTCGTCTTCGGTGCCGAAAGAGTGGGTACATTTAATACCTCCCCGAGGCCCCGCCAGTGCTTCTAGCTTAAAGCCATCAATTTCTTTGAATTCCGTAAGCTCTTCGGCGATGGTGAGAGGTACGCCCGGTTGATTATTACCCAACTGCCCTAGCCGATAAATAACGGAGTAAAATGGCCCAGAATCACCTTGATCTTCTGAGGCGGCAGCCCAGATAGTCCCCTTAGCATCTACGTGGATATCGGTGATACTTCTTTTTGTTTGTTCGTCTTGCCAGTGGCCAGGGGCGTTAACTGACAAACCAGCCAGCCCGGCATCGGTGAAGGTAAAGGAGTGCTGCTCTAAATCCAGTACTCCCCAACGCATGACGCCGTGTGGATTGGCTGGTGAGCCACCCCGCTCACCTAGTAATACTAATCTTTGGGGCCTGTTGGAAGGCAAGCAATAAATAGCTTCGTACTGGTCACCGGTGACATCTAAATCATTGCGTCTCAGCATAGGAATAATGCTGCTGCCTAGTACTTTGGCTTCGAGCTTAGCTGGATCTAATTTGAGATGAAAGATCCGGCCCAATTTCCCCTGCCAGTTACCGGACTCTGAGGCGAGAAATTCGTTCGGACGGCCAGGAATAGCACAGACACTTTCCAGGTCACTCGCCGGGCCATCTTCACCCCAGTTATCAACGGATATTGGACTGACCTTAATGGCTTCATCAGAAGCAGTGAGTGTAGCCAGACGTGGCCCTTCCTCAAAGATTTTTAAGTCGTACACCAAGAGGTAGGTACTATCCGTGAGTTGCACCATACCACTGGAGCCGCCGCCCATTTTATCCGCTGAAATCTGCGGTGTAGTTTGAGGAGGAGGCACTTTCGCAACATCTTCGGTGATGTTACAGGCAGTAATAAGAAGCGTAAGCAAGGGGAGCCAAACTCGGCAGAAAAGATTGGGGGTGCTTTTCATAATAGGATGAGGTGTTTTTTCCAAAGGAAAAGATACGGACAAGTTGTTGATTCGCAGCAGTTTCCTTGAGCCTAGATCTCGATAATTCGATCCCGCTGGAAGGCGAGATGTTCCCCGTAGTCTACATAGCCTAACTGATTTGTGACCAGGCGCGTCCCCTTAATTTCAAAGTCTTCTTTATTGCCGTGGCTGTGCCCGTAAATCCAGTAGTTAATATCTGTTCCAGCGATGAAATCCGTTTTTTCTGCGCAAAACGCCTCGTTCAGGGGACTGTTTCTGAAGCGTTCAATGTTGCAAAAGCTACTGGGCAAGTGATGAGTAACTACCACCTTTTTCCCTTCTAACTTAGCTGCTTCCTCCAAGAATGCGGTTGCAAAATCGTGTATTTCATTGTAGTGATTAATTGTGAAAGGGGCACCATTAAACTTAATCCGACGAAAGTCCGTCATACCGCGGAAGACCTCCGCAATATTCCTTTCAACCTTAGACTACATTGTGGAAAAGATGAATTTGACGTCTCCAATCTCTTCTACATGATTATTGACGATAAATACGTTTTCCAGCAAAGTCCTGTAGGTTGGTTGTAGCGCGGTGGCTACATCAAAACCACCGTAGTATTCGTGATTGCCAGGAATGAGGTAGACCCGCTCGAAACTATTGGCTGCTTTCTGGATAAAATCCAATGCGCCATAATCCCGATCTAAGTGATAGGTATCCCCGGCAATCAGCAGGATATCCCCTTTGGGAATTAAAGGGTGTTCTGTTAGCCAGGCCCGATTACTAGCAAACTCAAGATGAAGGTCAGAGCAGATTTGGATGTTCATATTTGGTAGTTATATCCCCCTAGGCACCCCTTATTCGTTTCGTTCTTCCGTATAATAAGATACAGCATCTTGCAACTCACAGATCAACTCCTCATCCATATACTGGTACTCGTCTGGAATATCCAATACCACAACCTCCTTCTCCACCGAACCACCGTACAGTTCCGGCAAACGTGCTTTGTGATGATTCTCCATAACAAAGATGAGGTCGGCCCAGTCGATGAGTTTACGAGATACGCGGATGCGGGCCGTCTTGGAGGTACCAGCTGATTTGGCCACAAACCGGGTTTCCTTACGGAAGATCATTTCGGCGGTACGGCTACGCCATTCGTTTTTGCTACAAATGAAAAGGATATTCAATAGCACTAGGTTAAATCCAACAACGGTTTAAAGGTAACCCAAGCTCTTATATTTTCACTAATGAACGCATGATTACCACCCCGGTTTTTGGTATGCGAATGCGCCCCCAGTAGCTACCAGCAGAAAGTGTACTGACATCGATCTGCACGGTAACATCAATTTCTCCATAGTGCAGAAGATTTCTCCCGTTAAGATCGAACAAATCAAAATCAAAGCACTCGCCATCCAGACGAACATTTAGGACATCATGAGTTGGGTTGGGAAATATTTTTAGCTTATCCTCAGTGGATGCCGGGGCCTGCACACCAACAACAGGAGCCCACTTACGAAACCTCAATATCATATCTGGCGACATAGTGATTACATCGCCGAAGGGGCCAATTTGGATACCACTCCCTTTAGTATTAAAGCGCGAATCTGCATGAGGTGCCAGGTCTACCCTGATCTTTTCTTCTCCCGTGTTCCAGTCCACTCCAAGGAAGCTCCAATTCTTATCCCCTGCTTCATCTTGAGTTTGGCCAATGGCATAGAAATACTGCGTAGCTATGCTAAGGCCTTGCATACTATTGGGGAGGTAGAGCTCGGTATTCACCCAATTTTGTGTTAGGCTGCGGGAACGAGTGGCAGTAGTTTTCAACGAGTGGCGGAAAGTCCGTGCAGGTATAACTTTAGGATGTACTACACTGGTAGTTCTGAATTTCTCCGGATAATAACCTGCTCCACCTAGAGTACACTACCATCGGACAAGGGGTAGTAGCGGTATACCGAAGCCATTGCGGAGGTATAAGAGCGGATGACCCGGTGAACCACCGAAGCCCAAAGCGTAGGTGGGGCATGGCCCCAAAAATAGGTCTGGGTATGCTTACGCGATCACGAAAGTCCCTACTGCCTGTTCGCAACCTTCCCAATTGATCTTGACATTTGATTCGTCGTACAACAACTCTTCGGGAGGCAGGATATCCGGGAAGCCTTTCCAGCCCGCGGTGGGACCATAAAAATGCCCCGATTCGGCGGCGGGATCCATGGCGGCGCGAATGATGCCGGTGGCCCCATCTTCAGCAGATTGGGCACGGGTCATTAGATCGCTATTGCTCTCCATACCACCATCAGCAGCGGTAGTCACCTGGAGCTGGGTCAGTGCTAAGCCCGGGTGAGCGAGTAGGGGAAGTACATTGGTGATACTGGCTTCTTCCAATTTCTTTTTCAAACCGTAAGTGAAAGCGGCGTTGGCCAGCTTGGTTTGATGATAGCGCGCCCAGCGAGGGCCCTGGAAGCTGGTATTTTCTACTTCGGTGCCGTCACCGCCAAGATTGCCACCGTTGGGACCAAAATACTGTGCCTCCAATGGGCCACCCAAACGCGCCATGGAGGAATGGTTGACGATACGAGCCTGTTCGCTCTTGCGCAGGAGTGGAAATAGATCTTTGGTCAACAGAAAATGCGAAAGAACATTGGTCTGCATTTGCACATCGTAGCCATCGGCAGTGCCGTAATCTTTTAAGGCCATCACCCCGGCATTATTAACCAGTACATCAAGTACATCATAGTTATTTTGAATGACTTGGGTAGCCTCACGAACACTGGCAAAACTTTGGAGATCACATTCGATCCAATCAAACTTGCCGGCCGGAACTTGTTCTTGTAGATCACGCAGTGCTTTTTCCGCTCTGGCACTACGACGATTAAGTAGGATGACAGTAGCTCCTTTCTTAGCCACTTCTCTGGCGCAGATAAAACCTGTACCACTGGTGGTGCCCGTAACAGCAACCACCTTGCCGGTCATATCTTGAGCGTGGTCTTGTAAGACCTTATCGAGGTGCAGTGTAGGGATTGGGTTCGGCATAAAACACGGTTTTTAAGATCGCTTCTAATGTAAGACAAATTCACCTTACGATCGGTTTTATCCGCTTCCTTTTTTTCAATATCTCCGTATTCCCAAACGCTTCTCTACAGCGCTGTAAAATTCAAATTATAGATCAAGAACAACTTGACCACCCAGTGCTCGTGAAACGCAGAGGCACATTTTTTGTCCCTCCTGTTTTTCCTCCTCGCTCAGCACGGCATCTCGGTGATCTATTGCGCCGGCTAAGACTGGTGAAACACAGGTACCACAGGTACCCTGGAGGCAAGAGTAAGCCACTTCAATATTGTGGTGGTGCAGGGCATCGATGATGGTCTCCTCGGCTTGGACCGCAATAGTTTTCCCACTCTTGTTGAGTACGAGCTCAAACGGTTGTGAGTCCGTAACCGCAGGGGTGGTTCTAGAAAAGACCTCTTGTTTGATCTGATCTTTAGTCCAACCTAATGTAAGCGCCTGCTCCTTGATCCACTTATTGAAACCAGCAGGACCGCAAACGTAGACCAAGGTATCCTGCTCCGGACTGGCCAGCACTTTACTCAGATCAATAGACGACTTACCAGCCTCATCCAGGTGTATCTCTACGTTAGGCGCAAAGGTCCAGTTTTGGAGTTCAAATCGAAAAGGAATCTCCTCTGCCAATTTCGCACAGACATGTAGTTCAAAGTGCTTTTCGATTTCGGTTAAGCGGTGGGCCATCGAGAGCAGGGGAGTGATGCCAATACCCCCGGAAATGAGAATATACTGCTTGACATTCTCATAAAGGACAAAGTTGTTTTGGGGGTGAGAAATCTCCAGCACGTCTCCCACCTGCACCTGCTCGTGCATTTCTCTGGAGCCGCCCTGACCATTGGCCTCGAGCTTGACCGCAATTTGGTAGCAGTGCTCTTCGTAAGGAGCATTTAAACAAGAATACGACCGCACTTTACCGCTAGGCAGGGTGATATTGATGTGCGCCCCGGCCGTAAAGGGTGGTAAAGGTGGAGCAGACGGAGGAGCGGTGAAGTAAAAGGTTTTGATACCCGGCGCAGCTTCGTGAATAGCTGTGACTTGGGCCAACAATATGGTATCCGCTGCTGCTACTTTTTCTTGTAGTACCTGGTCCTTAAAATGGGGGTCGGGCTTGGCGAATAGCTCCTTCTCTGGAATCTCTTGCCGCCGGAAAGCGCCGTTGGCCAAGTCCCAAACTTTAAAATAGTTATACCAGGGCACGTGTGGCAAAAAGTGGTGCATGGCGTGGTGCCGCTGCCCGTACAAAGACCAGCCGAAGTGATCGTCTACCTTGAGCTGGAAGGTGGCCTGAAAAGGATGATCATTCCACGATAAGCCCTCCGGGTGGGGAGTATGAGCGAAAGTGAGTGCCGTGTAGGCAATGGCAATCCGGTTGGGGATAAAGAACAAAATAAGATACTCGTAGGCAAAAGGGCTTAGAAACCAAGCCACATGAAAAAGCACATTGCCAAGAATCATAACCAATACGCTAAAACGAGTTTGCACGGGGGTTCTTTTCCAAGCTTTCACCAGTAACCAATACGCCCAGAGAAAATCTGGAAACAGGAGAACCAAATAACCAAAGGGAAAATAGAGGGTAGGAATAGCCACCATGGGCTCATCTGGATCAAGTTCTTTATCGCCTACGTAGCGATGGTGAGCTAGGTGTAGGTAACGATAGCCGGTGGTATTGGCAAAAGGGAAAAGCAAGGTGCCGGAAAGGGTGCCCAGAAAGTCGTTTAAGCGGTTATTGGAGGATACTGCGCGGTGGGTAGCATCGTGCAAAGGCGTGAAAGCCGTGTAAAAGCAAAAAGCCATGATAGGGTAAACGATCCACAGCGATACGCCGGCGAACCAGTACAGTGCCATACCGCCAAATACGCCCCCGTAGGCGAGGGCGATGAGCCCAAGTTGGTGGCCAGAAAAGAGCGGTACGGCGGCTACGCGTTTGTACTCAGGGTCATTGACGACCTGGTTGATTACTTCCCGGACTTTTAGATTGTTAGTTACACTCATGGCTTTTGGTTGTATGGATGTCTCTTTTTTTTACGGCGGAATAAATTTCGCGGAGGTAGGGAATGATTCAAATTACAACATCAGTCATCCCTTACATTCCTACATCTGCTAAGCTAAGGGGAAGGTGGAAGGAAAATTAGACGGGGGCGTGCAAAACGTTACTTTTTGGCTGGTTTACCCATAGCTACGAGTAGGTGCGTGATATCCGCGAGGTAGTTTTTCATCCATTCCGCATTGAAGTTATCGGGCGTAATTTGCAGTAGGAAGTTCTCGCTAACGAGATTGAGAATTTTGCGGGCCAACAGGGGTTGATCATCCAGCTGGAGGTAGTGCGTCCATCTATTGAGGATAGCCTCTTCGTACATGCTGTATACTTCTTCAAAGCACTTCTTGTACTGGGGCTTCTTGCGGTTGATGCGGAGCTGCTTGTGAAAGAAGATATCTGTTTCGTGCGCTACGAAGAGGTCCAGCATATCTGGGATGATGTTCTGGCACTGATTGGCCGCGCGAGCGAACTGTTTGGATAATTCCAGGTGGTACGCCAGGAGTGCATCTTCAAAGCCATCCCAGTCGCCAAAATAGTGGTAGAAGGAAGATTTATTTTTGTTGATGGCGCGGCCGATAGATTCTACACTAAGACCACCGAAGCCTTCAGTAGCGGCTACCTGATAGCCCTGCTCAATCCATTCTTGTCGCTTTTTACCTTTCATGTCAAAGGCCTGAAAAATTGATTAATACCAGGAGCTGCACTTACAGCTTCACAAACCGAAATCCGCTTCCGGTAATTTTTAGTACGTAGGTTCCAGGGGGGATATTTGATAGATCAATGGTACTGCTCCCCGCATCCAGTTCTCCGGAAACAATTAACTGTCCGGTGGGTGAGTATATTTGATACGTTTGATCGACTTCGAATTTTACCTGAAGGCGAAGCTGATCAGCAACAGGGTTAGGATAAATGAGCACTTCATCTTCCATTTCTACTTCCTGGCTTGAGGTCACACCACAGTTGATCCTGCCATCGAGATCATATTGGGATACAAAATTCCAGATCGCTACGGAAGCGTCGATATCCTTGTTGCCAAAGCTACCTGGCCAGTCGTGGCCTCCCCCGTTCACTTTCAAGTGTTCTATCGATACACAAGCATCACCATCCGCCCAAACGTAGCGTTCTACCGTGCTACCATCAGTGGGTTCAAGGTCTGGTAATTGAGTAACTGTAGGAACAGTGGAGGCATTATTATGATCCACCCAGTAATTGTGTACCTCCTCCGCAGAATGGTAATATTGAATACCGCCCCACTCCAGACCATCGTAAGGTGAAATTGAATCGTCAGTTCCAAGTATCGTTAGGACACCCGTTGGATGGCTGGGTGCGCAATTGTCAAGAGTGCCAACAAACATGGTTCGAGCTACGACGCCCACGGCAGCAATTTGTTCGTTCAACCGGCAGGCTAATTCGTAGGTAAACTCTCCACCCAAAGAGTAGCCGCAGGCATAAATTCTGGTCTGATCGATTTCGTATTCGGCAGACAGGCTCACAATTAAGGCATCAATAAAAAACACATCATCCACCTCAGTAGGTTCTTTATGCAACCAATTAGTAGAGCCGTCATCATTGGGGTCGGGCAGTGCTTGTGGATATACGAGAATGAAATCAGCTGTATCAGCAATTGACCTCATATCTGCAATAGCAATTTGGGAGGCAATATCACCGCCGCCACCATGAAAGTTAAAGAGTAATGGAAAAGCCACGCTACCGTCGTAGGAGTCAGGTAGATAGATGTTGTATTCCCTGGTATTACCCTCGTAAGTGAAAGTCCTGGCGAGGAATGGTTGTGCCAGCAGGCCATTTGATAGTAGAAATAGCGTGGCTATGTACCAACAGATTCTCTTGTTTCTCATCGTTTACTAAAGCTTGTTCCACTAGTGAGCTACAAGATACTTATTCAGCTTCGCTATTCAGCAGCTGTATCGCAATCCATTCCAATACTTGATCCCAAGCATGGAAGGAATGGCCACCATCATTAATAATGATTTCAAAGTTATCTCGCCCCTCCAGCAGGGCAGCCACTTTAGTAGCGTTGGAGACCGGAACGACACGATCATTCCTTCCGTGTACCAAGAGTATTGCATTGGGAAAATCATCGATGAAAAATTCGGGAGAACAGGCCATCATCTTCTCTCGGATTTTATCAAGGGACGTCTCCTTACTCAAAAACTGGTATTTGTATTGCTGACCGTATCGTTGATATACTTCTTGCAGGAAGAAGTTGGTGGGTCCCGCTGCGGATACGATGTTCTTCAGGGTGCTGTCGCGCACGGCCATTAACAAAGCCACCGTTCCGCCTCTGCTGAGGCCGAAGACGGAGATATTTTCGTGATCTATACTCGAAAATTCTTGCTTGGCCAAGGTCAAAAGCCGGAGCGCATCCGTTGCCGCGCCATCATAAGCATCGCCGAAGAAACCATCCGAGCAGAATCGGTCTTGCCGTAAAACCAGTGCCTGCCCGCGGTAAGAGGGAATGACGATAAAATGATCCGGTAACTCCTGCATGATTTTTTTGACGGAACCTCCGTACAAGTTCACACTAGGATTCGTCTGGTCTAAACCGTTTGCCCAGACGAGCAGTGGATACTTCTTTTGGGCATCGTAATCAACTGGCGACAATATGGCACCGTAGTGTTTGGCACCTTCTTTATACTGTTCGATGACCTGCACATCTCGCCCACCAGCGAACCTAAACTCAGTGACAATACGGAAGCTATCGCTGCGCAAATCAATATCGCGCCAAACTTGACGCACCGTGTTCAACTCATTCGTAGCAGCGGGCTGGAACAGGCGATCAAGATCTATGTATTGATTCAAATTGACATTGTCATAAGAGACCCTGGCTTCACATTCACAGCGATTACAAGATCGATATAGCACTATGGTTAGTGCGATTAATCCAAGTACAAGTAGGGAATTTCTGGTAATAGTATCCAAGGTGGAAGATGGTCTAAATCAAGCTATTCTTGGGGCGCATTGTGCTTTCCCCGTCCAATTTTATTAATATAGATAACCGTTCCAATCATTAAGACTAGATATCCGACGAAACTCATGATCCCGGCGACCAACTCATACTCTCCGATCTGCTCTATACTCATCTGGTAGTCTTGATAGTAATTGGTAGCCCCCATAAACAGGAGCGGGCTGACTATCTGCAGCACTAGTGTAAGTAAATATAGAATAACGGCATGGACGAATAAGCGATTGACGGTATAGCTTCCAACAGCTAAACCCTTCCTCAGCTTCTTGAATACAAATACGACCAACAGGAGGACCATAAAAATAGCCAGGGCCTCGGATAGAAAGCGACTGAGCAGACCAAATACTTCTAACTTAAAGCCAAGCGCCTCCAAAGCACCTTTGAGTAACTTGTAACATCTACTGATAGATAGACCCAATAAAATGCCAACGGAGATCAATTTAAATTGCAACTGAGGTGCTTCCAGCGCTTGCGCATCCGATCTCTGATCATCTAATACTTCCTGCATGCTGAGGTGTTTATTGTAGATACCGCCAGCAGGCTTATTCTTACCCCACTGGGGACCTACCAGCCCAGTGCTTTGCGATCCCTCCTTCGTAAATGCGTATCCGGAAAATAGTGGCACAACTGACCAAGCAGGTTTCTGCGAATAGCTCGCCCCAAGTCCCTAACCATTGACATATCGCTGGGATAAAAGGCACAGGAACCGCTACAGGAAGAAGGTAGCGCACGATCATCACCAGAGCAAACTTCGTACGTGTTTGACCAATCCACACTCGGAGCGGTATTCCACCAGGTGCCAGGTCTGAGCCCCGCAACGGGAATCAACTGGATTTGGGCTCTACTCCAGGCTTCTTTATACTGCTCCACTGTTGTAATGGTCGCCGTTACGGTAGTGTAAATGGGAACCTCTTCCTTCTTTTCCACCCAAACCGAATCCTGCCAAACCTTTTTAGTTTCTGTACGGTAACCCGTAATCACTTCCGCGCTAAAACATTCTGTGCTTTCGACCTCTTCATTTCTGCCTACATAGACCTCGGTAACATCAACGATAGCCTCGTAATCAATACGTCGCTGCACCGCATTATTGTAGTGAACCTCGATCCAATCCCTGTGGTGCAGTAGTAAGCCCGAACTTGCAAAAGTCGTTTCTAGTGGGAACCAAGCCGGGTTGAAATACGACAAACCTTGGACAAAAATTCGTACAGTACCCCAGTCGTACATTTCGGCCAAGTGATCTTGGTAACTGTTATCTTCCGGCACGTATTTCAGTGCCCGCAACAACCAACGATAAGCCGTGCGGGCAGCAATCTTTTCATTAACTCTAGCTGCGGGAAAGGAAGTAGCCGCCTGATCAAAACAATAAGCTCCAGCATTGAGGCGCGATTGCTCTATCAGTCGCTCCAAAGAAGACCGATCGTAGCGAAAGGTAAAATGGGTATAGAGGTGCGTGTAGGTTTGAACTTCCATATGCCGCTCCAAGAGTTCGATATACAAGGGATATATGCGGAGCCAACGACTGGGCTGCCCTTCTTCGTGCAAGTCGGTAATTTGCTGTATGGTGCGATCTTGGAGTTTGAAGTAGCTGTCGTGTAAGGTGACCAGCTCACCAGTAGAAGCTGGTTTATTGCGGCGAATGCGTTGAGCGAGTTGGCGCTTGCTCACTTTGTAGGCGCGCTCATAATCCTCGGCATCCAAAAGTTTGAGCGGATTTACACAACTACTTGCTAAAAGTACAGTCAGGAACAGCGTAAAAATTGCGCGCATAAACTAGGTGTTTCTTGAGAGGTAAAATCTGACACCTCTCAAGATATCCACCCAGGTCATTGTATTATTTTATCAAAAGGTTAAACCCGCGTGCATGGCGTGTTAAAAAGTCATAACGGTACGAGAATTGCGTGGTTTCACCGTCTAAAGTAAGCTCGTAAGCAGAAAAAACAGGCTAGCGGCACCAAGCACCAGCTCAAACATAATTCCTTGACGAATCTGGTTATTCGGCTTCCCATCCACAGCAATGCTAAAGAAACGCCCTACGGCAAAACCAAGGAAAATTAGACTAGCTAGCGCGAATGCAACCACAGTTAGCGGGGCAATAATTGTTCCTAGCAACGTGATAATGCCTCCCATTAATTGGACGGCACTCACCCCTCTCATCTCATTCAGTAAGTTGACATCATCTGCTAATTGGATCCCTGAGTTTTTTGCGTAAGCTTGTTTCGGATTCAGGAGTCTCATAAGGCCAACCAAGGTTAACAAAAGGCCAGATAAGGACAGCGTAACGATTTTGAAAATCTCCATTTTTGCTTGCTTTTTGATGAATCTGCAGCAAACTTAGATGGGGGTTGTGACAGCCTTATGTCAGGGGTGTTATTGAACTGTTTTAAACTTTTCTAGTGGCCTACGCCTCACTGCCTTACAGAACCTGACTTCAGCGTTTCCTTTCCCGCACTTGTTGCGGGATACCTTCCCCGCCTGCCAAAGTCTTGTAGGGCGGGCAGGCAGGTATGAACTCAGGAAGCCTCTTTGCCAGAACCTAAAATGCATTGGGCTCACCAACACCACAAAAGCATAAATCAGTTCATTGCACGTATTCTGCAAAGTACTTTTGCATGGTCATATTGTGCGGCGGAAAAGTCTCGTTTTTGGTAAACAGCTTCTCGATGTAGTCAATCCTAAAGGCTCGAAAGTCATCTCGCAGGCGGCAAAAGGCTACCAAGAGAAAATTACCGTTGATGCTGTAAATGGCGAAAGGTTCGATCTCGCGAGTGGTACGTTTTTGTTGGGAGGAGCAATAATCAATCTTCAGCACCCGAAAATGGATAATGGCCAATTGGATCTCCATGAGGTTGTTACTAGTTCTTTCCTCATAATGGTTGCCACCAAAAAAGACGCGCTCGGCCAATAGATCAGCATTGCCTTTTTGCGAATAGCGCAGGATAGCCTTGATCTTCTCCATGGCACTAGCCACGTTTTCACTTAGCGACTGATCCTTGTTTTTGGCGGCCAACCTTTCCAGGGTAATCAATGCATTGGCTTCCATTTCCGTAAACAACACTGGTGGCAGGTGATAGCCCTCCATAATGGAATAGCCCTTGCCTTCCTCGGTGATGATGGGTACGCCGGATTGTTCCAGGGTGCGAATATCCCGGTAGATGGTACGGATGCTTACAGCGTGCCGCTCTGCCAAATATTTGGCCGTCACCATCCTTTTGGATTGCAGCTGCGTGAGGATTGCCGTTAAGCGGGCCAGCCTTGGTTTTTCTTTTTCTTCCATTTGTGCGGCATCGCAATCGAATCTCCCTACTTCGTCACCACACTCTGCATAGCCCGCGCGGGAATGCTCAAGGTAATCGCCTCATTCGGACCAATGTACAGTCGGTAATCAATTGCCTCATCGCTCTGGTTCATGATGACGTTGACCAGGCTACCGTCTTCGTTTTGGAAAGAAGTGCTGAGTAAGTGACTGCGGCTGCTCACCGTACTAATTCGTTTGGCACCCGGGCGAATAAACTTAGAGAAGTGGCCAATGTAGTAATAAGTAGGCGTGTAGATCAGCTCACCATTTTCGGTATCACCGTGGATAGGCGCGAAGCAGAAATTACCTACGTGATTAGGGCCACCGCCCTGGTCGAGTAAGATGTTCCAATCCGTCCAGCCGACTGTGCCGTTGTTGAAGTCATTGATCATAGAGCGACCGTAGCGTTCGGCGTGGGGCCAATATTGATAGCGATCCGTACGGAACCCTTCCTGACAACCTTCGGTGAAAAGCAGGTTCTTCTCTGGGAAGGACTGTTGGATATTCCCCAAATTGGTAAACATCGGATCACCACCCGCCCAGGTTTCGTACCAGTGGAAACCGATACCCCAGGCGTACTTGGCCGCCTCAGGATCTTCGAAAATGGTATTAGCACGGTGGTTGATGAGATCGCGGTTGTGATCCCAGACGACAATCTTCTTATCACCTAAACCTTCCTGCTCCATAATGGGGCCCAAGTGATTTTTGAGGAAATCGCGCTCCTCTTCGGCGCTATAAATGCAGGACTCCCAGCGCTGGACAGCCATCGGTTCGTTTTGGATGGTAATTCCCCAAATGGGCATACCATCAGCTTCGTAGGCCTTGATAAACTTGGTGTAGTAGCGCGCCCAGGTATCGAAGTACTCGGGTAGCAGTTTTCCACCCTGGAGCATATTTTTATTGTCCTTCATAAAGGCGGGCGGGCTCCAGGGGCTGGCGTACAGCATCAAGGTGCCACCTGCCGCTTGTATTGCTTTTTTGATGAGCGGAATCTTGAACTCCTGATCGTGCTCAATGCTAAAGGTTTCCAAATCGGCATCACCCTCTTCGATATAAGTGTAGCTGGCACTACTGAAGTCGCAAGAATGAATGGGCGTACGGCACAGGGAATAACCAATTCCGGCCTCCTGATCGTAATAAGCGGTCAGAAACTCCTTCTGTTTGCCGGAGGGCAACTTGGCAAACACTTCAGCTGAGGCATCCGTCACGGCTCCGCCAATACCCAGAAACGTTTGGAAAGATTTCTGAGGATTAACAAACACGGAAACTTCGTTTTCCAAAGGCTGCGCAGCAGTTTCGAAAGTTGCTTTACCGCTTTCGTCGAGCCGAAGCTCGGTATCCTTGGCGGTGGTATAAATGATAGATTCTTTACCGAGGTAAGACTTGCTAGGAGTAGCTGATGACATTTCAGTTTCCTGATTAGGCGTGGTGGAAGTGGGTTGCTCCGCAGAGCAGGCAAAAATGCTGGCAGTTAAGAGAAATAGGACGGCTGGCTTGAAGTTCATAATAGCACGGTTTTGAATCAAACTAGTGTAGTTCTCGGATATTTCGGAAATATCCGAGAACTTGATCCAGGCTAAAATACAAAAGAAAGCCGCAGATAATCACTATCATTGTAGTGCCCCGGAGCAGAAACCTAAACATCCATATTCAATACCCATCCGTTCCGCATAGATATTGCGGTACCTTCTAAGATAGAACAGGTTTCACTTCGCATTGCAAGCTAGGTATCAGGTACAAAGGTACATGGTAGCCGGCCCATTCACTAAACCCAAATTCAATTGATTGTATGAGTAACGCCATTACTATTGCTGGCTCTGTGTATACCGTAAGAGGAACCGTAAAACACCAGAGCACCAACGAAGGCATTCAAGACCTACACGTGCTATTGTATGATGACGACCGGGTAAAAGATGACTTCCTGGGCATAGGAGTCACTGATGCGACAGGTGCCTTTAGCATCAGCTTTGACCGTTCTAAGTTCAGTAAATTTTTCGAGCGCGAACCCGATCTTTACTTCATTGTAAAAGATGGTGGACTAGAACTACTGAGCACCAAGGACAATATCATCACCGATGCCGGGACAGCTACTCCGCCCATTAATCTAACGGTAAATACCACCAACGACGATCTGCGCAAGCTGATCAACAAAACGCCCGTTGATGGTTGGGTGGGTGGCTTTGTAGAATCGAATCCAGCATTTGGCTATCCAGATCCGGACTTGAGTTCGCTACCGGTGCTGGACAATCTTGACAACATCCCCAAGTTACAGCGACAGCAGAAGGTAGTATGGCCAGAGTTCAGCTGGGAAACCGAACCCGGAGAAGCTGATCCGAAGCGCTGCTACCAGATGTTTGCACCCGATATTTCTCGCTTGGGTTATACGGACGAAGGGCGCGTATTTTCCATCATTTGCCCACAGCAAGGCACTACCTCGCCTCACCTGGGTAGTATGAATGTGGAGGTTACCGTTACCGGAAATCGCGGCTGGGCCAACGAAGCCAATAAAGAATTGGCGGCTGATATGTCGGTGGTGGGTAAGATCTGGTTTAGCCCTAGCTCACACGAGCACAAATTGGTGAAGCAGCTCATCAAAATTTTCACCAAGAACAAAATGAACTTCCCCGGCAGCAAAGCGGACGCTATTGTAGTGGAAACGTTTAAGCCCGGTCATCCAGATCAAGCCCTCTTTCCCCTGACGAAAGGCTTGACCGATCGTTTCCCGATGCCCGACTTTGCCAAACACGAAGAGATATCCTGGAACGTTGCCCACCTGGATGTAGAGATTGGTGGTATTCGAAAAACTGGGGATGACAAGGCCGATAAGTTCAACCAATTTGTACTGGACACTTTCAATACGGCCTCGGGCAACATGCTTAAGAAAGGTAATATCCTGAGCTGGAATGTATGGTTTACCGCACCTGAATTGGTAGATACCGAGGAGTGGGAAGACCACGCCGAACTCTGGCGCCAATCTATCCAGGCCGACCACGGTAGCCCGGAAGGCCCCGGCACTGATGCGCGTTATTTTGACGGTACACCCTTTAAGCCGCTAAAAGAGTGGGTATTAGAGGAATTACCGCGTGTAATGTCGTTTATTCAGGAGCATATCTAAAGCTAGCGGGTAGTTCCGGCACTTCTACTTTCTGTAACTTTAAGACTTCAGGTGAGCCGTATTGTTCATACAAATATGCTTTCACGGTATCAGGTTAAGGTAGCAGAGTGATGACTTGTGATTCTAGTCTCCCACAAGCAAACGATAGCACCTATTCCCTAAAAACACAGTAGAGGTCCCATCGGAGCCTCTACTGCGTTTGTTATTGGTTGTGTAGGGACGTATTGCAATGCGTCCCTACGACGGCCATAAATCTTACTGAATAGCTAACTTCTCAACAGAGATCAAGTTGTCGATACGAGACTCTACGATGTACATACCGCTAGCCAGATTAGAAACATCTAGTGTGTGATTCATATCTGGGTTCATCTCTACCAAAACCACCTTACCAGTGATGTCACGAATAGTGATCTGATCCAACTGCTCGTCAGAAGAAATCTGAACCTGGCTGGTAGCAGGGTTAGGATACAGGCGGAACTGATCAGCTACTACCTCGTCAACGCTAGAAACGCCTCTTACGAACTCATAGTGCCAGTAACCAGCACCGAAGTTGATATCAACAGTCAGGTTATCACCATTAATAGCGTATTCATAAGTGACAGAAGACGGAGCATCAGCAGGATTAGCAAGTTCTCCGCCATTGTGGACTTTCGCAAGCCCCACATGCGCACCGGTTCCGGTTAAGGTAAAGGTACCATCGCCATTATCTACCCAGGTAGCAGCATTAGAGCCATCGTGTGGAGCTACAGGAGCACCGCACTGATCTTCTGAAACTCCTTGCCAAGCCTCTAGCCAGGTAGAACCATCCTGAACATTTTCGAAAGTACCATCCGCATTGAATACGAATTGATCATCGTAAATACAAGGGCGTGCCGCCGCAGGATTATCACCAATTGACCACCAAGAAAAATCATTCAAACCAGGACCAACAGCCAATGAAGTACCAGTAGGAGCAAGCTCCCAAACGCCTTCCAATTGCCCAAAGGCCAAAGTCATTGAAAATAAACAAACGAATAAAGTGTAAACTTTTTTCATAACAATTAAGCTTTAATAAGATAGGTTAAAAAACGATTTCCCAAGTTCAAAGCGAAGTCCTTACTGATGCCAGCATGTTACTGGCATAGCTTTCATTTGTGAACAGACTACACATTGAAGTTTAGGAAATCGCGTGCGCGGATTTTTGGGGTAAGTAAATATAATTAGTGTCTACTGAACACTTACTATCTAAAGTGCTTTTTTTCAGCGGTTTTCTACGATACCCAATTAAGCGTACGTCTAATTACAGCGAAGAACAATAGCCCAAGTCACCTTTCTGCTAACAAAATGCTCCCGCTTAGATGACATTTATCACCCCGGTCCGTAAGGCATTGCTTTAATTTTCCTGCCGGAAACCAAGCTCACTGCCGCCAAACCTCGTCAGCATGGAATTATTTTTCAGGAAGAGCATTATCGCTCTCACCGGTTTGTTCCTTTGCATCTTCTTAATCGTGCACCTCTCCGCCAATTGCATTTTGCTTTTGCCAGAGGATATAGCCCGGGGGTTGTACAATTCCTACTCGACCACTTTACGGGAAAGCCCACTCATCAAAATCGTGGCCTATTTGCTCTACCTATCCATCCTTTTGCACATCGTGTACGCAGTGTTGGTAACGCTTCGAAATCGTAAAGCGAAGCCTGTTTCGTACGCTGTGAACCACAGCAAAGAAAATAGTAGCTGGGCCTCACAGAACATGATGCTGATTGGTATTTCCATTTTGCTGTTCCTGGTCGTCCACCTGGCCAACTTCTGGGCGCGGATCAAACTGGGGATGGGAGAAGCCGTAGGAATGGACGCCGCCGGCCATCTGGATGTGTACGAGGTGACCTATAGCCTGTTTCAGAATATTTACTACGTGATTTTCTACTCTGTACTAGTAATACCGCTAGGCTTTCACCTACAACATGGATTGAAGAGTGCTTTCAAAACACTGGGCTTCTACCATAAAGCGGGGCTACAAGTGCTGGCCAAGGTGTCGGTTATTTACGCCCTGGTGATGTCCATCGGTTTTGGCCTGATCCCCTTTATCGTTTACTTCAAATAGCTGCTGAACTATGAAACTCGATGCGAAAATCCCAGCAGGGAAACTCGAAGAAAAGTGGCGCAATTACCAGATCAAAAGTCAATTGATCAACCCTGCTAACAAGAAGAAGCTAAACGTAATTGTAGTAGGCTCAGGTTTATCCGGGGCCGGAGCAGCAGCTACCTTAGCCGAACTAGGCTATGATGTGCAATGCTTCTGTTATCAGGACTCTGCGCGCCGGGCTCACTCAGTGGCCGCCCAGGGAGGTATCAACGCTGCCAAGAATTACCAGCAGGATGGTGATAGCGTGTGGCGGATGTTTTACGACACATTGAAAGGTGGCGATTTTCGTTCACGCGAGGCCAATACTTACCGGCTGGCAGAATTATCAGCACCACTTATTGACCACTTTACGCAACAAGGCGTCCCCTTTGCGCGGGAGTACGGTGGTGTACTCGTGAACCGCAGCTTTGGTGGCGTACAGGTTCAAAGAACCTTCTACGCCCGCGGCCAAACCGGGCAACAACTCCTACTAGCCGCTTATTCGCAGCTGTACAAAATGATCCGGGCAAAGAAAGTCAGTATGCATACGCGTACAGAGATGCTAGACCTGGTCGTAGTAGATGGCAAGGCCAAAGGCATCATTGCTCGCAACCTGGTTACAGGAGCCATAGAACGCTACGCCGCCGATGCGGTGGTACTAGCTACCGGTGGCTATTCACGGGTCTTTCGTCTATCCACTTTAGCGATTGGTTGCAACGGGTCGGCTATTTGGAAGGCGCACAAAAAGGGGGCGTTATTTGCCGCACCTAGCTTTACCCAAATTCACCCAACAGCACTGCCACAATCCAGCGAGGCGCAGTCTAAACTCACCTTGATGTCAGAATCCTTGCGGAATGACGGGCGCATCTGGGTACCTAAGCAAGCAGGTGATACGCGCAAAGCCAATGATATACCCGAAGACGAACGCGATTACTACCTGGAACGCCGCTACCCGAGCTTCGGCAACCTGGCTCCGCGCGACATCGCTTCACGGGCAGCAAAAGAGCGGATTGATGCCGGCCACGGCGTAGGTCGTTTACGCAACGCCGTCTACCTGGACTTTAAGCACGCCATCGAGCGCCTGGGGGCAGCAACGATCAAAGACCGCTACGGCAACCTCTTCAATATGTACAAAAAGATTACCGGGGTAGACGCCTATCAGGAACCCATGCAAATTTCACCGGCAGCCCACTTCTCCATGGGTGGCCTCTGGGTCGATTACGAACTCATGACTACTATACCCGGCCTATACGCCGTCGGCGAGTGCAACTTCTCCGACCACGGTGCCAACCGTTTAGGCGCAAACTCTTTGCTACAAGCTAGTGTAGACGGCTACTTCATTTTGCCGAATACCATCAACAACTACCTGGCTACCGAAATGAAGAACGGTGTAATAGGTACGGAGCATCCCGCCTTCGCGGAAGCAGAAACTGCGGTAAGCACTCATATTGAACGCTTGCTGGCAGTGCAAGGCACCAAAACCGTGGACCACTTCCACCGGGAACTGGGTAAAATCATGTGGCAGGAATGCGCCATGAGTCGCAATAAAGTGGGGCTGGTAAAGGCGCTGGCACAAATTGAGCAAATCCAGCATGACTTTTGGCAAGAGGTGAAAGTTACCGGCAACAGTCAGGAACTCAATACCGAACTGGAGAAGGCCTTACGTCTGGCCGATTTCATTGAACTAGGCCTACTCATGTGTACTGATGCACTACAGCGCGAAGAATCTTGCGGAGCTCACTTCCGCGAAGAATACCAAACTGAAGAGGGCGAAGCCGTACGAGTAGATGAAGACTACGCCTACGTGTCCGCCTGGGAATACACCGATGATGGCTTCCATTTACATAAGGAAGCACTCAAGTTTGAATATGTGCAACCGACGGTGCGAAGCTATAAATAAGTTGGTACTTGGTATGGGGTACTTAGTAATTGGTAAACTCAACCTTATTTAGGGAAGCTCACACTGATCACTGACCACTGACCACTGACCACCGAAACTTCTAAACACAAAAGCATCTGCTCAAATAAGAAGACCATGAAAGTTACATTTCGAATTTGGCGGCAAGATAACCCTAGCGAAAAAGGGCAATTCGTGGATTACCCCGTGAGTGGCCTAAACAAGGATATGTCATTTTTGGAAGCACTCGATCACCTGAATGAAGGCCTGGTCCTGCGCGGCGAAAAGGTCGTAGCTTTTGAATATGATTGTCGGGAGGGAATCTGTGGCCAGTGTGGCATCTTCATCAATGGCCGCGCGCACGGCCCACACGCCAATATGACGACTTGCCAACTGCATATGCGTAGCTTTCAGGATGGTGACACCATAGTGATTGAACCTTGGCGGGCAGAAGCATTCCCAGTGATCAAGGATCTCATTGTCGATCGGTCCGCTTTTGATCGCATTGTAGAACAGGGTGGATACATCAGTGCCAAGACGGGGACTGCTCCCGAAGCTAATGCTATTCCCATTGGCAAAGAAGTGGCGGATCGAGCCATGGACGCTGCGGCCTGCATTGGTTGCGGAGCGTGTGTGGCGACTTGCAAGAATTCATCGGCGGCCTTATTCACCGCCGCCAAGATCAATCATCTCAATGCTCTGCCGCAGGGCCAGCCCGAAGCCCACCGACGCGTAAAAGACATGACTGCGCAGATGGCCGAAGAAGGCTTTGGGCACTGCACCTTCACCGGCGCTTGTGAAGTAGAATGCCCCGAGGGGATATCCATTAACAATATAGCGGAGATGAAATCAAGGGCGTTTCGGGCGTGGTTGTTGGGTTGATGTGAGCTTAGGGTTAGGCTATTACCTCAGCATTACTTGTTACAGGCTCACATCGTAGAAGGTAGAAGGTGGGGGTCGGTAACCCAATGTACTTTCCAATACGCTCCAGGTATTAGTTTGCGAACATTAAGTCTTACTCCCAGGGGCCTTCCTTCGTCACGCTGACGAAAGTAGAATTGCTCAGCATACGGAAGAGTCCACCCCAGCCACCAAGCCAGAAGCGGTCTTCGCGATCCTTGTAAAAGCTTAGGATCCCGCTGGAATTGAGACCGTCCTCCTGATCGAATTTGGTGAAAGTGGTACCATCGTAGCGGTACACGCCCACGTGTTCGGCCGCCAACCAAATATTGCCATCTGGACCTTCGTAGAACTGTCCGGCTTCTATCCCATCTACCACCCCTTCCTGCGTTAGATTGACAAACTCGCCATCAGAATACCGGCTGATACCACCGAACATCGTACCTATCCAAATATTCCCCTGGCGGTCTTTCATGAGGTCGCCGACATTATTATCAGGCAAGCCATTCTTCGTAGTAAACCGTCCGAAAGAGTCGCCATCGTAAGTGCAAACTCCAAAGCCATCGGTACCAAACCACAGGCTGCCATTTCCATCTTCAATAACACTCGTCACCCGACGGTAAGAAAGGATGGTATTGGTATCTTCTACCGCAATTTGGGGAATAGGGAAAGCAGTAAATTGTTCGCCATCAAAACGTACTACTCCCTCGTCCGTTCCTAACCAAAATTCGCCATTTTGATCTAAATGGATACTCCAGATAGAATTGGAGATGGCTTCATTATCAGCCTTGTAATGCGTGAAGGCCGTACCGTCATATTTGGTGAGTCCACGATAAGAACCAAACCACACATTACCTGCTTCATCTTCCAAAATAGCAGTGATACGGCCGCCGCCAATACCGTCCTTTTCATCCAGATAGCGTAGGGTGTCACCATCGTACCACATGAGCCCGTAGACATTGGTGCCGATCCAAAGATTATCATTGCGATCTTGATAGATGGTACGGGCGTGTTGACAAAGCTGACCTTCGATGTAGAAGAAAGGATCGGCGGGAGGCGTAATGGTATCCCGCAACGCCACTTCCGTGGCACTGAGACTAGCTTCGCGCGGATTCTGATCTTGCGACCCAGTGCAAGAGAATATACTTACTAGCAATAGCAGAAGGATGGAAACAGCTAGCTTATTCTCACGCCAGCAGGTAGATCTTTTTTTATACACATTATCAGGATTGGGCATTCCTAAATATAAGTCTTATGAAACACACCCCCTTTCTACTCCATCTGCTCTAGGTAAGAGTTGATGACCTCAAAGACCGGATGATCCGGCTCGAATACACGGCCAAAAACCTGGCTGGCCTGCTCGAAGGCAGATTTGGCATTAGCAAGGTCTTTTAGCTCAAAATACGTCACGCCCAGATAGAACTGTAGGTTGGCGCTTACCAGATCGTTCTCCTCAGAAGTAGGTAGCTGAGTGGTCAAAAACGACAAGAGTTCATCTCCCTTATCGTTACTCAGGTAAATCCGAAGAAGGTCTTGATAAATAGTAGGATTTTCCGGGTCGGAGGTGAAGAACTCGCTGGTGCGATCTTGGTACCCGTCCTTACCAGCAGTAACTTCCAGATTGAGTAGCGCATACATCACAGAATAATCGCCGGCATCAATTTCGTTGGCAATTCGGTAATACTCAATGGCCTTTTCAGAATTATCCAGTTCATTATACAGCACCGCAATTAGTTGTGCTGCATCGGCCTTGTATATAAGATCATCGTATAGACCTAGCGCTTTTTGGGCACTAGCAATACCATCTTCTCGCCGATCCATTTGCATATAGGCGTAGGCGAGATTGTAATGGCTGGTAGGATAATCTGGGTTTAAAACCGTTGATTCTTCCAGGAACGGGATAGCTTTTGCGTATTGTTCCACAACTAAATAAGCAAAACCGATACCGAAGGTAGAGCGATAATCCATCAGCCCATTCTCGTAGGCTAACAGGTAGTTGGCATTAAATTTCCCCACTAGTTCCTCACCAGAAATAAACCACCTTCCTGCATACCTGATGTAAACATCGTGGTAATATGCTCCCAAGGTTCTCCGTAGCTCATAATTTTCCGGGTAGGCCTCGATTAAATCGAGCAAGACGGAATCTGGAGTAAAGGATACCATAGTGAAACTACCTTCGCTACCGCGCAAATCCAAGATATCTTGTTCGGGCTGTAGATCCGTTACCGCAAACATTTGATGCATGATGCTCGAAACGAAATACTCAAGCAGTAAATCGGTTTTGGCGATCACTATTTCCGGCTCTTTATTCTCTGGGTCTGCACTATCTAGCAGGTTGTAGGCAGATTCGTATTTTTTATCTTCTATCAAGACTTTAGCCTGCTCAAGAGCGGTGTTTTGAGCAAAAGAGCAAAGCAGGCTAAAAGAAAATGTGAAGGTTAATAAGAGTTTCATGGTGTTCATTTTTCGGTTCTGTCAAAAGCACAAACAAGCCCTAAGATAAGCCTTCCGAGCCTTGCGTGGCTTAAGAGGTGCAATGATCTAAGACTTGTTGTCTCTCATTAAGTCGTGTCAAGCCTTGTCTCATTAAGTCGTGTTAACTTGATAGACAAAAAGACATGCAACAGCCTTTAAGCTTTGCACAGAAGAAGTTCATTGAAAAATATGCGGAACAAGGTTGGACGAGT
>JBCBEC010000074.1:0-29287 GCA_038528965.1 Bacteroidota bacterium
TTCAATTGTCAACTTTTTCATAGACCAACTTTTTGATCTAATTTACATGGAACGATTATTTTTTCAAAGTCAAAAATACAACAACGCATCAACGTATTTACACTAAAATTTTCACTGCCCCTTCAGAACTTCCCCTTGCCCTAACAGGAATTTCACCGTAATACACCTTATCTTCCCCCTGAATAACCCATGGTGCTATGACATTTTTGTGTATCTCTTTTTATTTCAAAGGAACAGCCTTTCTGGAAGCCTGTGCTGCGGCGGGAAACGATGTGTACTTACTCACTAAAAAATCGTTGGAAACAAAACCCTGGCCCTGGTCTTCCCTGACGGATACTTTCTATTTGGAGGACGATGAGAATACCCCTGCTAATTTTGAAGAAATGCGCAAAGGGGTAGCCTGGTTGTTGCGGGAGAAAAAGGTTGATCGTATTGTAGCGCTGGATGACTTTGACGTAGAAAAGGCCGCGTACTTGCGCGAAGAATTCCGTATCCCAGGCATGGGGCAAACGACGGCGCGCTATTTCAGAGATAAGTTGGCGATGCGTATGAAGGCGCAAGAGGCCGGCATTCCAGTGCCACCTTTCACTGGGCTATTCAATAATGATGAGATCAACCACTTTGCGAATACAGTAGCTCCGCCTTGGGTGGTGAAACCACGCGCTGAGGCCAGTGCTACGGGCATTCAGAAGGTTCATAATATCGACGATCTGTGGGTAGCCATTCACGCCCTTGAGGAAAAACGGCCGCAGTATTTGGTGGAACAGTTCCTGCCCGGTGATGTGTACCATGTGGACGTCATCTCGCAAGATGGGGAACTGGTGTTCTGCCAAGCTTCCAAATACTTGAACACGCCATTCGAAGTGGCCCACGGTGGCGGTATTTTCCGTTCTCAGACAGTACCCTATAATGGTGTGGAAGATGAGGCTTTGCGTAATCTAACGAATCAGGTTATGAAAGCATTTGGCATGCAGTTTAGCGCCAGCCATACCGAATTTATTCGCTCCCATGCTGATGGACACTTTTATTTCTTAGAAACCTCTTCCCGTGTGGGGGGTGCGCACCTAGCTGAAATGGTGGAGTACGCATCGGGCATTAACCTCTGGGCAGAGTGGGCTCGCTTAGAATCAGCAGTTGCCCGAGAAGAAGCCTATGAGTTGCCTACGGTTCGTAAAGAACACGCAGGCATCCTCATTTCTTTGGCTCGTTTTGAGAATCCCGATACCAGCGGTTTCCAGGATCCTGAAATTGTTTGGCGTATTGATAAGCCCCACCACGTTGGCTTCATCGTTAAGTCTACCGATCGTGATCGGGTGACTGAATTATTGGACCAGTACGCCGAACGGGTCTTCAATGAATTCCACGCTAGTGCACCAGCGCCGGACAAGCCCGCTGACTAGCGCTCGAAGACGTCTCCCGACGTCGCAAGGTAGCTTGCCTACAAGCTCCCAATCATATCTTCCGGACGTACCCACTCGTCAAATTGCTCAGCAGTGAGGTAGCCCAACTCAATGGCTGCTACTTTGAGCGTCGTATCTTCGGCGTAAGCTTTCTTGGCGATCTTCGCGGCCTTGTCATAACCAATCTTGGTGTTCAAGGCGGTCACCAACATTAAGCTGTTATTCAAGTGTTCTTGAATACGCTTGTTATTAGGCTCAATACCTGCGGCACAATTATCATTGAAACTCACCGCGGCCTCCCCAATCAATCGTGCTGACATGAGGAAGTTATAGATCATCATGGGTTTGAAAACGTTTAGCTCAAAGTGACCCGTCATGCCCCCCACGTTGATGGCTACATCATTACCTACAACTTGAGCCATGGCCATGGTCAAAGCCTCTGATTGGGTAGGATTTACCTTTCCAGGCATGATGGAAGAGCCAGGTTCGTTGGCTGGGATAACGATCTCACCAATGCCCGAACGTGGTCCAGATGAAATCATCCGGATGTCGTTACCGATCTTCATCAAGGAGCACGCCACTGTTTTCAGCGCACCGTGTGCTTCCACAATAGCGTCGTGTGCGGCCAGGGCCTCAAACTTATTCTCGGCTGTAACGAATGGTAGACCACTCAGGTCAGCGATCTTCTTGGCTACTAGCTCGGCGTAACCTTTTGGGGTGTTCAAGCCCGTACCTACGGCAGTACCACCCAGTGCTAGTTCTGCCAGGTGTGCCAAGCTGTTGTTGATGGCCCGAATACCATGATCCAACTGGCTGGTATATCCACTAAACTCCTGACCCAGGGTCAGTGGTGTCGCATCCATAAAGTGCGTACGACCAATCTTCACGACATCCTTAAAAGCTTTGGATTTAGCATCCAGCGTGTCGCGCAACTTCTTTAGTCCCGGGAGGGTCACTTCCATCAAGATTTGAAAAGCCGCAATGTGCATAGCTGTTGGGAAGGTATCGTTAGAGCTCTGGCTCTTATTGACATCATCATTCGGGTGCAATGCCTTTTCACTGTCGGTCAATTGTCCACCCTGGACCACGTGTCCGCGGTTGGCTACTACTTCATTGACGTTCATGTTGCTCTGCGTACCAGAACCGGTTTGCCATACCACAAGCGGGAATTGATCATCCAACTCACCCGCAAGGATTTCATCACAGACTTTACCAATAAGATCTGCCTTCTCCGCAGCTAATACGCCCAATTCCTGATTGGTTTGGGCAGCAGCTTTTTTCAAAATGGCAAAAGCGCGGATGACCTCAAGGGGCATTTTTTGGCCACCAATCTTAAAGTTTTGGATAGAGCGTTGGGTCTGGGCCGCCCAGTACTTATCAGCGGGTACTTCAACGGGGCCTATGCTATCGTGTTCGGTGCGGTACTGCATAATTTGAAAAAATCTTATTGGTTTCAAAAATCCTGCGCAAAGGTATAAAAAGGTGCAGAAGGGTTTGACATCTTATTAACAAACAAGCGAATGAAAAGGCTGGCTGGATTGCATCTATCTGAACAAATAAATCTCATTACACCATGTACACCAAATACATTCTCTTCGTGCTACTAGCTAGCCAATTGCTCTTTTTTGCCTGTGAAGCCGGTGAAGCATCCCCATATCCCCAAAATTCAGACCCGACTACTGGTAGCTCAACTCATCAACAAGTGCTAGCGCAAGAGGTGCCAGACCCAGCAGTGCCTTCCACTTTACTGGATGAGTCAGAGATGGTGGAACCTGTTCTGATTCGCACTGCCAACTGCCGCATGGAGGTAGAAAATATAGAAAGCGAAATTGACCAAGTTGAACATTTGCTTACTCCAAGGCAGGGCTACATCGCAAATCTCACTTGGCGCAATTCAACGCAGCAACGCGAGGCCACGCTAACGCTACGAGTACCCGCCCAACATTTCAGCTGGACGCTCGATACTCTGACGAAACTTGGGAAGGTGATCGATTCACAGGATATCAATACCCAGGATGTAACCGAAGAATACGTTGACATTCAAAATCGACTGGACACTAAAAAAGTGGTCCGTGACCGTTACGAAGCCATACTACGCGGACGGGCTAAGACGATAGACGAAATTTTGCAGACGGAAAAACAGCTCCTACAAATTCAGGAAGAAATTGAAGCCAAAGAAGGGCGCCTGCGCTATCTCTCCCAGCGAGCAGTTATGAGTACTATCACCCTAGAGTTATACGAAAAAGTGGAAGTGGTGGTGGCTCAGGTAGAAGTAAGTGGTTGGCAAGAATTTCGGGGCCAGGCAGTAGACCGTTTATCCTACAGTATAGCCGTAGGTAAGGAAATCCTACTAGGTTTACTCAGCATTTGGCCGCTGGTCTTACTATCGCTTTGGTTCTACTTGCGTAGAAAGAGTGTTTGGTAAGCGTAGAGTTTAACGAGTCTGTAAAGTATTGACTTGGATATACCCCACAATCTGGTCGTAGCGGGTGCCAAAGGGCCGGTAGTAGAGCAGGATGTAGTAATCATTCTCAGTATCGGCATGACTGCCTTCCGTCTTCAGGAGGCTTGGTACCCGCGGGGCCTTGGGGTCGGCATCCGAAGGTGAGGTGGCCAGATAATAATTGTAGTAACCCTGCTTCAATGGAAAGCGACCTACATAGGCAGAAATGGCAGGATTGTACCGCAACTGATACTCATCCTTTACTTGCCACTCGGTAATATCACCAAAGAGGTAGACGTGATCATCCATATAAGGCTGATCAACCTTGTAAGTGATCATGGTGTAGACATAATCACTAGCTACTTCCGCCGGTGAGTTGTCTTGGTTTTCAATGACGTACCGCCCGTTGAAGTCAATGAAGGAAAGGTGTGGTGCTTTGCTTCTGCTGGCAATCGGAGCCAACTCTGCTTCCATTTGATTGTCCATGTTGACATCAATGAAGACCACATCCCGGTGTGGAATGCGTAAGCTCCGTAAATCGATGAGCCTAAACTCGGAGCCGCCAGGGAATACCACTTTGCCCTGGTAATCGAAAATGGCTTTATCGGCGTTTAGGAATTTTGGCGATAGACCGTAAATACCATTGTCCCAACGCTGGTTTTGCAAGACCGTAGCGCTAATTTCCAGCATGGGGTTGCGCACATTTAGGCGTAAGAAGTTGACATCAAAGTCAATCTCTTGGTGGGTGTGAATTTTTCTAACTTCGACCGGCCGAACCATTTCAGCTGAAATCCCAATTTGGCGATCCACGACAATGAAACGGCGCGTGATCACCACCTGCTTTTCCTCCTCGTCTTCGTAAACTACCAGTAAATAGTTACCCGACTTGGTTATCCCCATGTTCCGGTTTGGAATTTGCAAATCGTAGTGCGTATACGTCTGTAAGGCGCGAAAAGAGAAGTCAAAGTTCTGGATGTTTTCCTCTTCAAAGCCATCAATATACTCCAAGGGGGCCAGGCCTGAGGGCTCCCAGTTGCGATCGCAATGGATAATGGTGTATACGTAGTTTTTGACCTCACTCTGCACATCATCAAAGGATAAGGTCAGGCTTTGACTGCCACCAAGTTCCAACATGGGAAAGAGGTGCTCGAAGCCGGTAGGGCCAAAATTGACCGTACGTAGATGATCTACGTAGGTATTATTGGTGAACATGTAGGTGCTTTGTGCTTGCAAAAGCATCGCACCACTGATGAATAAGAAAAGTTGGAGAGTAATGGCAAAGCGAATGTGTAGCATTGTCAGTTTGAGTTAACGGGGGCGGCTTACCCACCGGCATTCTTTTTGGTAGAAACGCCAGGGCCAGGCTGCGCATTCTTCGGCGTAGTCGATACCGATACGCGGGCCTGCTAGCATATTTTCGGGGGCTAAAGGTGGGGCATCTTCAATCCAGATGGGGCTATTTTGTTCCACAAGGCTTACGCTATCATATTGTTTGTGGATGCCCATCGCTTTTGACATAACGCCAGGGCCTGCCGTTAATTGTGGCTTAAGGCGATCGAATCCCCTGCGTTCCAGCATGAGATCTTCTCCTTCCAACGGTTCTAAACCTCGCACCAGTACCGCATGGGCAGCTCCCTCTGGGCCAGTCACTACATTGAATAAATGGTGAATGCCGTAGCAAAGGTAAATATAAGCTACACCACCTGGTAGGAACATGGTCTTGGTCCGGTTGGTATTTCGATTCAGATACGCGTGACAGGCTTTGTCTTCCGGTGCCTTATACGCTTCGGTTTCCACAATGCGGCCGGCAGTACGTTGACCAGCAAAATTGGTGACCAAGATCTTTCCCAGCAGGTCCTTTGCAATTTGTACCGTATCTTCACGACGGTAGAAATCGGCAGTGAGTTGAGGCATATCGAACAATTTCTCGTAGTGCAACTTATGCGGTAGACTGCTGTCTTTTCGTTGAAGCAATTATGCTAACGCAAAAATAAATAAGCGAAACATGAATCTGAAAATTTGGTTGTTGAACCTGGCACTGGTTGCTACTTTCTCTCTGAGCGCGCAAAATAACATGGCTAACGTCACGGATATTGAAATTGACGGTCCGGTTGTGGTTAAATTGATCTCTGGATCAGAAACAAACATCAGAGCAACAAAGGAGGCCGATCTAGTGAGCTGGGAGGTAAATGGAAATGCGCTGGTGGTAATTGCTCGTTACCAGAAACGCCGCGATACCCCTGAAATTGAAATCAGTATTAAAGAGTTGGAAGCTTTGGCTACCACAGGCTCCGTTGTATTGGAGGGCCAGGGAGAATTTGCTACCCGCCGTATGCAAGTTCAGGCCGGTTCGCAATCAATTGTCAGCTTGGATGTTGACACAGAAATATTAGTGGCTAGCGCCAAAGCGCAAAGTATCCTCAATCTTTCTGGTAATGCTGATGATTTTAGGCTATCGGTGGATACACAATCGGTAGCTAATGCGGAAGGGTTGAATTCGGCTCAGATTAAGGTGAGCGCAGACCACCAGTCGGTAGCGAACATTAATAGTGATGGTGCTACCGTAAATTCAGAGGCTCGGAATCAGAGCGTAGTTCTGGAATAAATATCCTATTGAGTTCTCGGAGAACTCGCAATTCTCCGAGAACTTATCATACCTTCTGCGTCTAGCGGCGCGAGTAATTCGGCGCTTCCTTCGTAATGGTAATATTGTGTGGGTGACTTTCGGTCATACCGGCGTTAGAAATGCGAACAAAGCGGGCCTCTTGTAGGCTAGAAATATTACCTGCACCACAATATCCCATCCCCGCCCGTAGGCCACCCAGGTACTGATTCACTACTTCTGCCAGCGTTCCCTTGTAAGGTACCCGACCCTCAATTCCTTCCGGCACGAGTTTCTTAATATCATCCTCCACATCCTGGAAATAGCGATCCTTTGACCCTTGCTTCATTGCTCCAAGAGAGCCCATTCCACGGTAAACTTTAAACTTACGTCCATCGAAGATGATCGTTTCACCAGGGGCTTCTTCCACACCGGCAAATAGGCTTCCCGCCATAATAGTGCTAGCACCAGCAGCCAGAGCTTTAACAATATCACCAGAATAGCGGATACCGCCATCCCCGATAATGGGAACACCAGTGCCTTCTAGTGCAATAGCCGCTTGGTTGATGGCGCTTAGCTGCGGTACACCTACACCAGCCACAATACGAGTAGTACAGATAGAACCTGGTCCCACACCCACCTTTACACCATCTACACCAGCATCGGCCAGCGCCAGTGCGGCTGCTCCGGTAGCTACGTTACCACCAATGACCTGTAGTTCTGGATACGCATCCTTCACCCGGCGTACGGCTTCCAGTACACCACGTGAATGACCGTGGGCGGTATCAACGCAAATTACATCTGCATTAACCTTGACTAATGCTTCCACCCGGTCCATCATATCATGGGTAACACCTACGGCTGCGCCTACTACCAGGCGCCCAAGGGCATCTTTGCAGGCATTAGGGTAGTCCTGCACTTTCATGATATCCTTGTAAGTGATCAGGCCGACTAATTTGCCGTTCTCCACTACAGGAAGCTTTTCAATCTTGTGCTTTTGCAGAATATCACGCGCCTGATCTAAGGTGGTACCAACTGGAGCAATGACCAGATTGCTTGAGGTCATCAGCTCAGCGATGGGAGCTTGCATATTCTCCTCAAAACGCAAATCGCGGTTTGTAAGAATACCAATCAGTCGATTTTGATCATCAACAATCGGAATACCGCCAATCTTGAAGCGGCGCATAAGTGCCTCAGCATCGCCTACCGTTGCGGTAGCTGGCAAGGTTACAGGATCCACAATCATCCCACTTTCACTCCGTTTCACGCTTCTAACCATCTCAGCTTGTTCTTCAATGGTCATGTTCTTATGGATCATACCGATACCACCCATACGCGCAATTGCGATGGCTAGTTTATTATCGGTAACCGTATCCATAGCTGCAGAAACGATAGGAGCGTTAAGGCGGAGGTTGCGGGTCAGCTGTGTAGAAATGTCTACTTCGCGGGGGAGGACTTCGCTGTATGCGGGGACGAGAAGTACATCATCGAAGGTTAATCCTTCACCGATGAACTTGTTGCTATTTGCTTGTATTGTTTCCATGCGCAAAGATAGAACAACCACCCGAATGGACCAATACTCGCTCAAAAAATGTAGTACATAAAAAAGAGTCGTACCGGCCCGAGTTATCCTCAGACCGGCACGGTGGCTCTTTATATAGGTGGTTCTCTAGCTTATGCTTTTCCCCAGACGTTATCTCTTACAGCTGCTAAGCTTAAGCACCAGTGGTGAAGGTGCCGTCGCGCAAGCTGGTGAAGAAAACGTCAAGGTACTTTGTAATTTGGCGCTTGCTACCGCGACTCAAGTGCGGGAAGTTAGCCACCAAATCCATTGCTTCGTTTTCCTTCGCCAGGAACTGAGCAATCGTATTGTCCAATTGTGGCGCTTGAGCAAAGTCCCAGACGAAAATCCGTTCCTTGATACTGGTTTGGTTTAAGTTAGGATTAGGAATAGCGTATTCTGAGTCAACCAGGCCAGAGAAATCAAAGTCGTAAGGAACTACTTTGAATGCGCCTCCAGCTTGCTGCTGAACATGCTTGATGTTGCGTGGGGTAGTGAAACCGTAGTCGCTGTTACCGATCATGTACTGGAACAATGCAACTTGCTCAGGGTTACCACTCTCGTAGCGATTGTAATCGATATTGTAGCAATCCTCACACTCTTCGCCACCGTTAGCGTGTGCCATCTCGGTGGTATCTTCAATGATGATACCAAAACGCTTGGTGGTTTCGCCAGTTGCAGCGTTGCGGTAGGTTACCTGTACTAATTGAGTGCGGTAGCCTTCACCGGTCATAAGGTTGTACAATTCGTAGGCCAAATGCTCGCGCAATACGTTGTCAGCATTGTCGAAATTGTCAGAACAGTGGGTGACCAACTTAAATTTGTTGTGGCGCTGAAGACCAGCGGCTTCCAACATGTCTTTGTTGAGTTTCAACTTCAATGGAGGAAAGTCACAAACACGGCGGCGGTAGCGGCCACGTACTTTAACCTTAGCGTCCCAATTTTCCCCCTGGTGAGAGAAAGTAGCGGGGAAGTACTCATCTGAGCGCTTCATTGCCGATAGGTTATCTACGTCAAAGGTCAGTGTGAACTGAGTGATTTCTGGGGTTACCAGGCGGTCAAAAAAGCTCTGCTGGCTTTTTAAGGTCAAACTTGGTTCGGGTGCGGCAGACATAAGAAGTCCACCTAACAGTACGGTCAGTACTGCTGCATACAACAGTCGGGATTTCATAATAACGTCGGGTTGTGCGGGTTTCAATCGGGTTACGCTCTAAAGACGAGGCTTATATCCGATTGGTTGCAACAAAGATGCACCTAAAGACCCCTTACCCCCAATTTTATTGCCTGAACCACCTGAAATTCGCGACGAAAAGGCAAAAATCTGGAGTGAACGGAAGGCGAAATCGATAAACGATATTTTTTTACCGATAAACGGAAGCATGTGGTAATCGGTAATAGTATTAGCGGTAAAATTGGGAAGAATACTACGCAAGCCTGGAGGATATCTCGCATTAGAAGGGCCTGACGACGGAGCGAGACAAATTTTGCGAATAAAAAAAAACAAGCGACCTCGTAACAATTACGGGTCGCTTGCCTGGTTCCAATATACTGTCGATATTAGATACCGAACAGTTTTAGATAATCATTGCCGGGTGATTTCGGCAATTTAGCCACACATTTGTACACCTTTTATTTTACTGGTGCACTTCCATTTTCACTTTAAATGTAGGATAATAAATGACGGAAGCACTGCCGATGCTGCGAATCGGATACCCAGTGCAGCCAAAACGGACCTGCTCGCAGTGGCAAAATGTCCGGATAGGTGTAAATGCTGTATTTTTGAGGAGATAATTGTCCGCCCAAACCACAACGAATTTGTCTATAAAAGCTCCGCAATCAAGGACATGGTCCGGTAAGCAACTGGTAATTGGTATAGTCATCCTTTACGTTTTTCTACAGCTAACCACAGCTGCGAGGATTTACGGTGTAAACTACTTGGATGACCTTAATATGTCGATTGGCGAAATGTTTCGCGATCGTTTACTGGGCACAGTCATTGGCTTGGTCTTTATAATGGGCATTATCACCTTTACGCGTTATTTGCTCAAGCGAGGCACACCTGCCTACCGGGTGATATTGTCGCATGTGCTGCTCATCTTTCCGGTGACGTTCCTTTGGTATCGCACCTTCGCGTTTTTTGCCCTGATGCTTTGTCAGATTTTTGGGGACTGTAAACTGACGGAAGAAGAGCACCTCTACGCCTACTTGATCAACGCCAATACTTTAGTACCTATCTACCTGCTTATTGTAGCAGTAACCTATACCTATTATTATGTCCGCCGTGATAATGAGCATCAGCTGCAACAATCGCAATTGGAAACTAAGGTATTGCAGGCACGTATGAAGATGCTCCGGTCGCAGTTGCATCCTCACTTTTTGTTCAATACCTTGAATAGTATCAATAGCTTAATGGATATTGATGTGAAGAAGGCACAGGTAATGATTGTAGACTTGGCGGACCTGTTGCGTAAGGTGCTGGATTGGAAGGATACCCAGAAGGTGCCGCTAAAGGATGAACTACAGTTATTGCAGCGTTACGTGGATATCGAGAAGATGCGCTTTAGTGAAGATTTGAGTGTGAACTGGTCTATCGCTAAAGATGTACAAGATGTGAAGGTGCCGGCGCTGTTATTGCAGCCGCTAGTGGAAAATGCGATCCACCACGGATTTTCCTCCGCTCATTTGCACTTGGAAATTACGATCGAAGCTCAACGAGAGAATGGGCACCTGCTACTGCGAGTCAGTGATAATGGTCAGGGGTTCCGAGAGGAGGACCAGGCACAAATATTCGATTTGGGAACCGGTTTACAGAATACCAAAGAACGCCTAGCTACCATGTACGGCGATGCTTACCGTTTCTCCGTTATTAATACTCATCCGGGGGTAGTCAGCGAAGTGGCAATCCCGTTAAAGCAAGGATAGATGATCAGCGTACTTATTATTGATGACGAGGCATTGGCTCGCCAGCGGGTGAGGAAGTTATTGGAAGATCGTTCTGATGTGACCATTACTCAGGAATGCCGCAATGGTACAGAGGCTATTGAGGCTATTTCAGAAAAGAAGCCTGATCTCATCTTCCTGGATATCCAAATGAAGGACATGACAGGTTTTGATGTTCTGCGCGCTTTACCAAAGGAACAGTGGCCGCTCACCATCTTTGTCACGGCCTATGACGAATACGCGATTCAAGCCTTCGATATATTTGCCTTTGACTATCTGTTGAAGCCTTTTAAGAATGAGCGTTTCTATATTTCTCTGGATAAGGCGGTTGATACACTCCAGCAGCAAGCTGAGGGCGAGCGCGTAGATCAACTGAAGGAATTGGTGGATTATCTACAGAAGCAAACGAAAGAGGAACCGCTGGCCCTGAAACAAGGCAGTAAGATAAGTCTGGTGCAGATGGATGATATCCGCTACATCGAAGCTTCGGGTTATTATATCGAGGTCTACACCAGTGAGAGTAAGCGTCTTTTGCTGCGGGAATCTATGACCAATATGTTGGAGCAGCTGCACAAGCCTAACTTCATTCGCATTCATCGTTCAACCATCATTAATACTGACTTTCTTTCCGAAATTCAGCACACCGGTGCGGGGGATGTCGTTACAAAGATGAAGGACGGAAAGACGTTCCGGGTGAGTAAGTCCTATAAAGAGTCGCTCTTTAAGCGCTTAAAGCTTTAGCTCTAGCTACTGAGCAAATAGATCACCTTGTATAATCTGCGGTTTCTTCTTTTGACCTGTTGTGAAACGAACCTCAATTAGTTTTCCCAGCAAGGGAAAGTGTACCCAGTACGCAGAAACGTTCGCCCGTCCGCTGGCACGCCATGCTTCGCCCGCAGCTAATAGGTCTGCGCCTACTTGAACTGCCTGGCGTTTGGGGGCGCTACCACTGTAAGAGCTGTTTTGAATAAAGACGGTTTGCTCACCATCCTGCAATACCCAATCCACTGTAGTTGCAAAGTACTGCTGACTTTTGGGCCAGTAGAAGGGGACAAGGGTTTGCCCTTTGGCATTTGGTAATTCTTGTTGAAGCCACCTACGCCAGGCTTGTCCTTGGGAGATCAGTAGATCGTTTAGTGTTTCCTCAGGTACAGCGTAGCGTACACACATTGCGGTAGCCATCGCTCGCCCATGATCTTGCGGTGAATTGTGGAATAAGGCCCTCAGAAAATCAACCTCTACCCGATAGAGCTTCTCACTGTCGATCTCCTCTGGTATTTGATAATTATAGTACTGGACGGATTTTCCTTTTTCCAGTGTTTTTCCTTGTAGTATTTCTGGCCCACTCAGCTTGGCATCCGGATGCTGCTCTGTTCCGCTGACCTTAGCCAAAAATGGCGTACTACTATGTTGAGCTTCCGCAACTGTAAACTGACGTGGGTAGGTATACGTTCGAGTGTGCTTGTTCAAGAAGCGCCCGTTCCATTCCCAGGGGCTATCGGAGGTGTTAGCGTCTAGGGTAGGGATACTCTCATCACCTTGGCTCCAGCAGCGATTTAGCCACTTGGTTGGTCGCCCTTCTTGGGTGGGAAAGATGAGATAGTCGCGGGCCCTGGTAAGGCCTACGTACAATAGACGAGCCTCTTCAGCCAGGGCATGCGCTGTTTTTCGCTCTTGAGCAGGGCTGGTGGCCATTTGCTCAGCCAGTGGCGTTTTGCCCCCTTGATCGGCGTAGGGATTGACCCAATAGCGTAGCCAGCGCCCTTTGAGTACTTCGTTTAGATCGACTTTTTCTCTTTCAGGGACCAGGTCAATGCCCCATAAATCCGCTCGTAACTTTTGTTCCAGGTTGTGGCATATAACGACTGGCCATTCCAAACCCTTACTGCGGTGATAGGTGAGGACGTTTACGGCTTGTGGGTCCTCCGCTGCACCTTGCATATCCTGCTCAGATGCTGCCAGCTGGCTAAGCCATAATAGAAATCCACTGAGACTGGCGGCACTCTGCGTGTTGTTGCAATTAGCCTCGTATTCTAGCGCCAGGCGGCGAAGTTGATCAATGTTAGAAAGTCGCTGCTCGCTTTTTCCCCAGGCTACAATACATCGTCTTAGGTCCAGCTCCTCCAAAACCTGATTGAGCGTCTCAGCGCCGGATGTTTCATCTAGGGTGGGGCGTAAACGATCAAGATCATTCACAAAGTCGTGCTCAACTGCCCAGGCAGGGCGTTTGTATGAAGGGGTGTCATCGTACTCTTCCAGGTAACCTAAGCGATCTTCAATGACTTCTTCCACGGAGAGACGTGCCGCCAAAACTAAAATCTCAGCTGCTGAAAGGGAATCTTCCTGATTGAGGATGTATTTCAGGCAGGCTAATACTAGCCTTATTTCGGCCGTGGCTAGCAAACCTGCGGTTGCAATAGCCGCTTTCAGACCAGCACGCTGAAGCGATTGAGCCATGGTAGCGCAGTCTCGATTACTGCGGCACAGAATCGCTACATCGCCGGGTTTTGCGGGCCTTGCGGTGGCCTCACCTTTAGGCATGATGTAGACTTTAGCCGCCAACCATTCTTTCAGGCTGTGGGCAATTGACTCTTCCATCCAGGGTTTGGCGGGCGCACGGCGACCTTCATCGGGTTGAAAATGCCAGTGGATAATCCCTTCTTCCATCGTTTCTGGCTCTGCTGCGCTGAATTCGTTACCCTCAGGTACACGTACGGGGTCCAAGGCAACCTGCTCCTGGGGCAGTTCCGGAAAGGCACGGCAAAAGAGCGAATTCACCATATAGACCAAGTCGGCCCGCGAGCGCCACGATTGGATTTGAATGTTATCTGCTTTGATCCCACCAGCAGCCTCTATAATGGCCTGCATCAGGCGAGGCTCAGCACCCCGGAATCCGTATATAGACTGCTTGGGATCGCCGACCCAAACGGAGTGTTTAGCCAATTGCGATAGCTTAAGGAAGATGGCCAATTGGATGGGGTTGGTATCTTGAAATTCATCTACCATCAGGAGGTCGAGCTCATCTTGCAGTACGGCTTTTACCGCTGGATTATCCAAAAGCTTGCTTACCAAGACCTCCATGTCGGTGTAGTCAATGAGACCACGGCGTTTTTTGTAGTCATCATACTCTTGTAGGGCGGCGATGGCCGTATGGAAGAGGTTTTGGATAAAGGATTTGATGTCTGACCGGAATTCGGGCAGGGCTTGGTGCTGCCAGGCAAACTCCTTAAGTGGGGCAATGACATCGCGGCTCTTGGCCCCGGTATCCAGTTTGCCGACGGTAGCCCACTGGTGCCAGTAGAGGTACCCACGCAGTTGCATCTCCCGACGGAAAGTACGCAATCGGTCGATGACGGTACTGGTTTTCTTGGTCTGGTCTTCACCCGCCTCTAGTTCCTCAATCGTTGTGGAAATTTGCGTTTTTAGATCCTGATGTAGTTGTTCGGATGTAATGGTCTTTTCATCAGGGAGAAAAGCAGCAAAACTCTCCCACGATTGCTGGCTACTATTGTGTAGATCATCTAGTGAGAAATCATTGGCACGAGCAATATCCACTAAACGTCGCACCTCCTGACGCCAATCAAAGAAACTGCTGCGTTTTGTGAGGCCAAGTCGATCGGACAGTTCGTCCATTTCTTCGATTAGCTCCAGTTTCAAGGTGGCAGCTAAGGCCTGGTTGAACATATGCTGTTGTTCACCTTCGGGAAGAATATCGGCTTGTGGTGAAACGCCAGCTTCAAAGGCGAAGCGCCGAAGGAGTTTGACGCCTAACCCGTGCACCGTGCCAATGAGGGCATTGGTTAACTCATCAGCCTGTTCTGTGAGGCCACTACTCAAGAGCTTAACGCGAACCCTTTCCTGCAACTCAGCCGCTGCTTTGCGTGTAAACGTAGTGGCAATAATACCGTTGGGCCGAACTTGGCCACTGCTCAATAGACCAACCATTTCCTGGGTTAGTCGATAGGTTTTTCCACTGCCAGCACCGGCAGATATGATTTTGAGCCGCTCCAAATTCATGCTGGTAAAAGTAGTATCTTTACCCTAGATCACGCTTTCAAATTATGATTAAATTCTTTAAGCCGGAGGAAGAGGAACTGATCATTGCCGCAATCCGTAGAGCGGAGCGTTCTACTTCTGGTGAAATTCGGGTCCATCTAGAGGAAAATCCACGCTCGGATGCCCTGGCTGAGGCTAAGCGAATCTTCCGTAAATTGAACATGCACAAGACGGTAGACCGCAATGGAGTATTGATCTTGCTGGCGCCAGAGAAGAAGGAATTTGCGATAATCGGTGATGAAGGGATCGATAAAGTGGTGGAAGGTGATTTTTGGCAGAGCGAGCGTGATTTACTACAACGCTACTTCCGAGATGGCCACTTCTGCGCGGGTATCGTAGCTGCAGTGGATATCATCGGAGAAAAACTACGGACCTTTTTCCCGATCCAAAAGGATGATGAGAACGAGCTGCCGGATGATATTTCATACGGTGCGAAGGATGTTTGAGTAAGGGGGAGTGTTACACTTTGAGGAGGGATGCGTCTAAAGGTAAAGGTGTAAGTGAGGTAATTGGACAGACCGCCTGCGGCGGGCCCACCCTCACCCGAGCCAGACATGACCCAAAACTCGCCTCGCGAGTATGAGCATGGGATTCACACCCTGAATTGTGCTATTACACAATTCAGGCACACAAAATCCTATTCGAGCAGAAAAACCGGGAGTAAGAAACTATGATCATTATCGCTATCGGAGCTCCTAATAGCGAAGGGAAAGGGAGCCTATGATTAATGGCTTTTCAGAACGCTCAATAGTAAATGTAGTTATTTTTGTTTTATTTTTTAAATTTTTACATTAAAAAATTTGAATTGCGGTACCTCCAGTCCATGAATAATCTGATCTGTAATTGCGTGTTCTTTCCTTGGCGTCTCTTGTTTTTGGGATTTGCGCTAGTGATCCTACCTACTCTACTCACTGCCCAGAAGACAATACCTGAGCCTACAGAATTTTTGGTTAACGATTACGCAGGGCTACTTGGTCGTTCTGAGGTAATTGCTCTAGGACGTAAACTACGCGACTACGTTGGCGAAACTTCCACTCAAATAGTGGTGGTGACAGAAAGGTCTTTGGAGGGAGATGACCCCTTTGCTTATGCCCAACGCCTCGCCTCCGCTTGGGGCATTGGCGGTGGCGCAAACGATAATGGTATACTCATTTTTGTAGCACAGCAAGAGCGGCAAGTACGCATTCAAACTGGGCGGGGTACCGAGGGTTTCCTCCCGGACGTTACCGCCAAAAGAATCATTGAAAATATCATTGTACCTCAGTTCCGCTCCGGGAATTACTATCAAGGGCTGGACCGGGCTACGGATGCTATCATGGACTTGGGGCGCGGAGAGTACGAAGGAGATGACCTGAGCGGTAATGGAAGTAATCAAATTCCCGATTGGGTAATTATCCTTTTTATCATTCTCCTAATTATCATCCTGTCGCGTATGTCTAATCATAATGACGACGACGATGGTGGCTACTATCGAGGCGGGCGGTATGATATGCCAACGCGCCGTAATCGCAGAGGTAGAACTGTTATCTTCCCTGGCGGAGGCTGGAGCCGCGGCGGTGGCGGTGGTGGCGGAGGAGGAATGGATGGCTTTGGCGGCTTTGGCGGCGGTGGTTTCGGCGGCTTTGGTGGTGGCAGTTTCGGCGGCGGTGGAGCTGGCGGGAGTTGGTAATAATTTTCAGAATTAGCACTTAGTGACGCGCATGAATAATCACAGAAAAATATTTACCTACGCCAGTCTTGTTTTCTTATTATTCCTGGCATTGGTAGCTTGTTCACCACGCTTAGGACAGGTAGAGACTCGTTATTTATCAGATGAAGAAATGGGGATTTTGCCCAGTGCCTTTGGCGTAACTACCAGAGATGTACCTAGGGGTAGAAACGTCTGTAACGATCAGGTAAATTACGAAATTGATACGTCTCGCCTACAGGACTATCCCATGCGCTATCTCCGGATCAATATGCATTGGATGAATAGCGAGGATGGCTCGCAGAATATTCCTGAGGAAGAAGCAGTGGCGCATTCGAAGCGTATCGTAGAGGCGATGAATTATGCGCTGAGAAAAAACCCTAAGATGTTTTTGCCCAGAGGGAACGATACGCCGGTACATCCAGTCAACTTTCGCTATGTCCTGACCGGGCGCCCTGAGGATCCTACCGATGAGGGGGTATACTATCACTACGATGATTCGCTCTACTATTACGTGCACTACCGTAAAAAGGATTCGAATCTGTATGACCGGACGGCCTTTAAAAAATATGGTGTTCAACTAGACACGGTACTTAACTTATTCATGCTGCCACATCAACCCGACAGCGTGAAATCGAGAACCTATTCAGCCGGTAATGTAGGGGTGGCGCTACGAAATGCCGTGAAAGTGGCGGCTACCTTCAAAGAGGACTTTGAGGCTGACTCCAAAAACTGTCACTGGGGGTACCGCGGGGTTATTAATCACGAGGTTGGCCATATTTTAAGTTTGGCTCATGCCTGGGGTAGGGGGGATGGATGTGACGATACACCTGTGCATTCCAATCGCTGTTTCGGTCGCACTTCCGGACCTGGTTGTGATACGCTCATGAGTAATAATCTCATGGACTATAGTTCGCTACAACTAGCCTGGACACCCTGTCAAATTTCGAAAGTCCACCGGCGCTTCTCTAATCCCAAATACCTACAGCGCAAATTTTTGGAGCCACGTTGGTGCACCCTTAATCCTGAGTTGGACATAACAGTTGAGGGAGAGGTAGACTGGTCCTGTATGCGCGATTTACACGGCAATCTTACTATTGCAAATGGTGGCCGTCTAACGATTCGTTGCCGTACCTCCGTGCCAGAAAATGGTACTATTACTATTCAGTCGGGAGGAGAATTGATTATTGATGGCGGTCTACTGCACCAAGATTGTGGTGGCCTCTGGCAAGGTATTGTGGTAGAAAAGGAGGGCGAGCTAGAAGGAAAATTAACAATCTTAAACGACGGCCAAATTCAGGACGTTGAAGTTAGTGACTAATATGTTCCTATCATAAAAACCACCTGTTATGAGTAAAGGCAGAATCACGGGTATTGGTGGAGTATTCTTTCAATGCGATGATCCCAAAGCCATGCGCGAATGGTACAGTAAGCATTTCGGCCTGCTCACCGATGAGTACGGCGCACTCTTTGAAATGCGCAAAGCCTCTAAGCCCGAGCAACCTGCCTACTTGCAATGGAGTACCATGTCACGCGATTCAGATCACTTTAAACCCAGTAAGAGTGGTTTTATGATCAACTACCGGGTAGAGTATATCGAAGACCTGGTCGAGCAACTAAAGTCTGCTGGCGTTACTGTTTTAGATGAAATCGCTACCTATGATTACGGTAAGTTCGTCCATTTCTTAGACCCGGAAGGAAACAAGGTGGAACTCTGGGAACCCGTAGATCAAGTCTTCACTGATTACAGCAAAGGCCGCACGAATAAAGAGTAATTCGCATTACTCGCCTTCTGCTATTTCTCCAAACCCAAATGCCTGGCGCATCCTGTGGTAGATTGCGGTATTCTCATAAATGCCAGAAAATAGTTGTGCCCCGGGACCGTAGGCAAATACCGGAATGAGTGCCGCAGTATGATAATCACTAGTGAAAGCGCCAATGATGCTATCCTGCGTGGATCCAGGATTGATCGCAAAGCCACCTGTCTCGTGATCAGCGGTAACAATGACTAATGTATTGCCATCGGCCCTGGCGAAGTCTAGTACTGCACCAATACTATTATCAAAGTCGATCATTTCAGTGATAATGTAGTTGGTATTATTAGCATGGCCACCCCAGTCTATCTGGGAGCCCTCAATCATTAGGAAGAACCCACCCTGAGCGCCTCTCTTATCTAGAAAATCACAAGCGATTTCACTGGCTGGCTTTAGATAGGTTCGTCCCTGCTCATAAGTTAGCGGGTCACTATCTGCGGTAAGGAAGGCTAGGTTTTTATTGGGATTAGGTCTAAGATCGGTGAGCTTTTGCTCAAAATAGCTGCTTACGTAATAGCCCTTATTGGACAGCTCTTTGAGAAGATCGCGGTTATCTTTCCGGCGATCAAAGTATTTTTTTCCACCACCGATGAAGAGGTCGATTTCTGTATCCAGAAAATCGGCAGCGATGGCTTCGTACATACTCCGTTGTGGCTGGTGCGCAATGAAGGAAGCTGGTGTAGCGTGTACAATTGTGGAGGTAGAAACCAGGCCTGTGGCCATGCCCTGATCTTCTGCTTCTTCTAGGATAGTATACAAACTAGTTGTATCCGGATCTACCCCAATAGCACCATTGTAGGTTTTGCGCCCAGCGCTGAAAGCAGTTGCACCGGCGGCTGAATCGGTAACAAGATTGTCAGAGCTATGGCTTTTGTGTAGGCCTACTACCGGAAACTCTTCAAGATGAAGCTTATTGCCGTTCACGTACATACCTGCGGTGATTTGGGTAAGCCCCATTCCGTCACCAATCATCAGAATGATATTCTTGGGGCGCTCCGTTTCCTCCAATTCAATTGGGGGACTGTACTCTGACATTTCTTGCGGAATCTGCTTAGAGTTAGAGGAGCTATTCTGTGGAGTATTGCACGCGGCTAAAATAGAGAGCAAAAGTAAGCCAGGAAGAAACTTTACCATAACGTAATTCTGAGTAAGGTTGATAAAAGAAGCTTCTATCTTTTCAGTACATAGCGTTTACCAGGTAGCGTTCGTATGAGTCCTTTGCATTCCATTTCCAGTAGGACCATAGCAAGTAAACCATGCGGAAGCTGACTTTCCAGGCCAAGGCGATCGATGTGTAGTGCTTCCTCCGTACGCAACAAATCTACGACTATTTTCTCTTCCGGTTCCAGTTCGTCAAAGAGTTTGAGTTGCTCTTGTACATTCTTACCCGTTTGTTCCCAGTGCATTACATAAGCCAGGTCAGTAGCGGATTCTAATAATGCCGCCCGATGAGATTTTATCAGCCAATTGCAGCCCTCAGCGGTAGGATCACCCGGCCGGCCGGGAACGGCAAATACGTCACGATTATAAGTGTTAGCGTAGTTAGCAGTTATGATTGAACCTCCCTTTTGGGCCGTTTCTACTACAATAAGGGCATCGGAAAGCGCTGCAACAATTCGGTTGCGCATAGGGAAATGACGAGGGTCAGGTTCGGTGTGGAAACTGTATTCGGTCAGTAATCCCCCGTTCTCAATCATCTCCTGCGCGGTACGTCGGTGGCTAGCAGGATACAGGTGCTCTAGGCCGTGCCCCAGTACGCCTACCGTAGGCAATCCAAGATGTAAGGCTGCTTGATGCGCCGCAATATCAATGCCGTAGGCGAGTCCCGAGAGGATCAACGGCTGGTATACCTGTAACTCTTCTACTAGTTTTTCTACTTGCCACAGCCCGGCCTTAGAAGGCTTTCGAGTACCAATAATGCCAACTGTGCGCAAACTGTTCAACGAAGCTTGCCCCTTGTAGAAAAGTAGGGTAGGGGGCTTGGGAATCTGCCGTAAGCGTTGTGGGTAATTATCATCTTGAATAAAGAAAGTCTGAATATCGTAGCGTTCGATCCAACGCATCTCTTGTTCGGCTCGGAGCAATGCTTCTCCTCCCGTAATTTGTTGGATGAGTTTTTGGTGTAAACCTACTTCTCCTTCCAATTCTTTAGGGCGAGCTTCGAAAATACTGCGCGCATCGCCAAAGGTTTGCAATAATTGGCGTGCAGTTACACTTCCCACTCCTTCCACACTGTGTAAGGCGAGCTTATACAGAAGATCGTCCATGATCTTGTACCATTAATGCCAGAAAGGGGGAAAGGAAACTCTGATTGTAGGAAGAGAAACAACGGAACAAGTTGCTTCTTGTGGACGATGATAATCCCGTTCGGCGCGTTAGTTAATCTGGCTCTTGATATCGAAGCCATCGTAAATTTACTAATTTTGGTATAAAGTGCACCAAATCACGTCCTAAAAGTTGTAAAATGGCGAAGGAAAAAGCATCCGGATTTGTCAAAGCGCAGTTTATCCTATTTGGCGTATTACTTTTCGTGTTTTTTATTTGGGCCAATCGAAAATGCACCCGTAGCCAAACCCAAAATGAGATAGAGGCACTGGAAGAACAGTATCAGCAGATGAGTGATAGCCTGACACAAGCTCGGCAAGCTGAAGCAACTCCTCCCGCTACACGCCCAATATCTCCGTCCAATGAAGCCACACGCCGTGATACCATCCGCGGTGGCCAGATGCAAATTATTCGTGATCGCATCACGCCGCTTTACATCACGATCGAAAACCTAGCCTTGCGAAAGGGGCCGGGCCTCAACTATGAGATTGTCGACCGTTTTAAACTCTACGAAGAAGTCAGTTTCCTAAACGAGGTGAGTGACTCGGCTTATACGATCAAACTGGGGCAAATTACTACCACTGAGCCTTGGGTTAAGGTGCGCAGTCGTAAAGGACGTGATGGCTGGGTATATGGCGCCGGTGTAGATTATTACAAACACAAACTACAAGGAGTGGAATAGGTGCTTTTATTCCTGCCATGGAGCTTTGGGTTGCGGCTTCTTCTGTAGGTGTATCCTCTGCAGCTGGGTTGAGCTAGATTTTTCCCAATCTAACTCCGCCAAATCACAGTAGACTACCCTTTGATCACATCATTCGTGCCGGTCAACAAGCAGGGTGAGCAAAAGCATTCGTGAGTTGTTGTACTTTAAAAGACAAGGCATTGCAGATGATCTGTAGGTGCTACAACAACCATCAAATATGAAAAAATTGTGCTTTCTCACCTTATTTTGTTCGATTCTCTTTCTGTTCGCTTGCGGCGATGATGATACCGTAGTTCAACTCGACCCCATTGTGTTTTACGATAGTGGTGAGTATTTACTCCAGGCTACGTGTGTAGGCGATGATATCGAATTTTTCCTCGATGTGATCATCGATACCACCGACGATAGCAGGGGAACCTTCCCTGATAGCGACATCTACCGCGTTTACGTAGACTACAACAATAATAAGATCATTGATGCCAATGTCGATATGTTGTTTAGTCCACTGTCCGATGGCCGTATCTGCCGGGCATTACTACTTACGGATAATAGTACCACGGCTTGTACTTTCTCCGATGATATTACCGGAGAAACCCTCTTTTCTACGACTGAGAACGCTGGTGTTGCTCATACCAACCACCGCTTCCGGGTACCCAAAAATGTACTCTCATCCGACTCAGAAATTGGTGTAGTCGTTGAATTGTACAATCCAGAGTTTGGCTGGACGACATTACCAATTGGCGGTGATGTCCTGGGTAGAAGCATTAGAGTGAGCTGGTAAAGAAGCAAGCGTTTACGACATCGCTCCGCTAGCCATCAAATTGATCCAGGTTAAACTCACGAATGACACGGATCAATTGTTTACCCAATTCCTCGTTGTCCTGGTAATCGCTTTCCTGTATACCCTCGGCCCAGCGCTCGTAGGAGGCTCCTTTGAGGCGGCGCAGCTGGCCATTGCTACCCGTGGTAAGAAACAAGCTGTGATCGCGGAAGCTTATCCAGGCATTGTCATAACGGCGCAGGCACTGACTTTTTTCGCCATCCTGAGTTTGGCCTTGCCAGTCATCGGTACACTCCAGCAAGAAGTAATTGTTACCTCGGTCCGCTGCGGGATGTTGGCCCGCCATGCTCTGGAGTAATCCTTGCGCCAGAATAATGCTAGCTGGTATGCCATATTTTTCTTGTTCGGCCTCCGCCACGTGGGAAAAGCGATTAATGAATTTGCGAATATCCTCGGCATCCGTTCGTTCCAGCAACAAAATGAGCTTGGCATCTGGATTGTCACCCCAGGAGGGTAGTAAATCAAAACGACTGGTGGTCTGAGCGGTATTCGCGCCATTGTCAGTGAGCGTCTCTCTACGACTCTGGCGGGTACTTTGCAGTTCCTCCTGCGGTTGCACCGCTGGTGTTTCTGGTTCCTCTATACTAATGTTGAAGGAAAGATCTTTGCTGAGTACGGCGTAAAGCACCAGTAATACCAAACCGATTTTAAACCAGTGTTGGTTGAGTAAGGGCCATAAACGCCCCAGCACGAGCTTACGTGATTCATTTTTCATGGCTGATTTCTTTTTAAAACTTGATTCGCTCTTGGCGTACCTGCAGGATAGAGGTGTGACTAGGTTTTACAAATTTAAGTCAAAATGTTTGAAATAAAAATAGTTTTTTAAATTATTTGTTTTAAATAATGTTTATTGTTGCTCCGCTGCTTGTCTACCTTTGTGGCCCAATCAATTATGCAGCAGTATGCGGATTCTTTTGTTGGGCAGTGGTGGCCGTGAGCACACCTTTGCCTGGAAGCTCAGCCAAAGCCCTCAATGTGAAGCTTTATTCATTGCCCCGGGTAATGCCGGTACCCGCCAACACGGGACTAATATCAGCTTAAACCCCAATGATTTTCCAGCGGTGAAGGCCGTCGCTTTGGAGCATCAAATCGATATGGTCATTTGTGGTCCCGAGGAACCACTGGTGCGGGGTTTGCAAGATTTCTTCTCTGCAGATGAACAGCTACGGGAGGTACTTTTTGTTGGGCCTAGCCAGGAAGGTGCTCGCCTGGAAGGCAGTAAGGCTTTCGCCAAAGCCTTTATGGAGGAGCTGGATATTCCTACCGCCGCTTACCGCGAATTCAGCATTGATCAATTGGAAGACGGGCTCAAGTATTTGGAAGAACAGCAACCCCCAATTGTACTCAAAGCGGATGGCCTAGCGGCAGGAAAAGGTGTATTGATCCTTGACGACCTTCGCGAAGCACAACAAGAATTCCGTGCTATGCTGGAAGGTAAATTTGGGGATGCATCGGCTACCGTGGTAGTAGAAGAATTCCTATCTGGCATTGAGTTTTCGGTCTTCGTATTTACCGACGGCAAGGATTATAAGTTGTTGCCCGTTGCCAAGGACTACAAGCGCATAGGTGAAGGAGATACCGGTTTGAATACTGGTGGTATGGGCTCGGTATCACACCCACCTTTTGTGGATGCCGCCATGATGCAAAAAGTAGAAGAACGTATTATCCGGCCTACGATAGAGGGCTTGCAGCGACGAGAAATGGACTACCGTGGTGCCATCTTTTTTGGCCTCATTAGTGTAGAGGACGATCCTTTCGTCATAGAATACAATTGCCGTATGGGTGATCCAGAAACCCAATCGGTTTTCCCGCGCCTTAAATCCGATCTGGTAGAACTATGTCGCGCTACCGCAATGGGCGAAGTAGCCAAGGTTGTGGTAGAACTAGAAGAGCAGTCCGTAGCTAGTGTGATCCTCGTTTCGGGAGGCTACCCTGGCAGCTACGAAAAAGGAAAAGCGATTACGGGGCTGGATCAAGTAGAAGGAAGCCTCATCTTCCACGCAGGCACCAAACTCGGAGAAGATGGTGCCTTACTGACGAATGGTGGTCGGGTACTGGCCATCACTTCTTACGCCGATACTTTTCAAGATGCTGTAGCGAAGTCGCTAGCGAATGCGGAGAAGGTCAGTTTTGAGGGAGCGTACTTCCGGCGGGATATTGGTTTTGATTTATAGCAAGGGATAAACCAGAAATCAAAAACAGCGATTTTTAATTACCGAAAAGCGCCGTTTTTTGCTGGTTCTAAACTGACCCCGCCCGGGTGAGCTTCGCGCTATTCTTTATTGCTGTCTAATAATTGCTGGGCCCTTTCAAGTGCCGGACTGATGATGTCCTTCTGGAAGCCTTCCAGTAAACGTTCCTGATCCTCATAAGTGACCTCATCCAAAACCCAGGGGTACATCCTTAGATCACCAGACATACTAAACGATTCTTCCGAAGCATGAATGATTGGCACCACGGGAATTTTAAAGATGGGTACAATAGCCTGCAGCTCCAGCGGAATACTCTTCGGACCCGTCAGGTCCGCGATCACAAACTTGGAAAGCCCGGCTAATATCCGCACGGTCTCCGTGTAATTCCTGGAATCTACTTTGTCAAAGTCGAACATGATCGGGAGGTAGTCCATTTCCCGGAGTTTTTCACGAATAGCGTCTAGCACTTTCTTTCGCTCCGTTTCGAAGCGACCCAGGATGAGGACGCCTTTGCCAGTCATTGTAGTGAGTACCTTACGAATCTTGCTGTTATTCAGCATGAGGTAAATAAACTGGGCAACTTCTAGGTCGTCTACGGTGATAATGAGATTCTTGTTACGCTTACTTTGATCTGTGATAATAAGGTCTTTTTGGGAAGTGGGTTCGCCAATTAAGTCCCAGGCGGAGACGCCATAGATAATGCAGCTGTCGAAAGTTGTCCCGGTAATTTTGGCATCAATGAGACTAGCTTTAGTTAGATTAGCATTAGTAAAATCTGCCTCAGAGAGGTCAGTATAGTTCATTAACGCCTCTGCCAAAAAGGCCCTCTTTAGATTTGCTCCCCTAAGTTTTGCTTCACGTAAATCAGCATCTTGTAGGTTTGCCTCTTGTAAATTTGCTCCGCTCAGGTCAGCTCCATTCAGGTTTGCGGCGATGAGGTTTGCTTTCTTTAGATTTGCCTCTCGAAGATGAGCCTGACCAAGATCCGCTCCACCAAGATATACTGTGTGTAGATTTGCTTTGATAAGAATTGCCTCTCCCAGATTCGCTTCGTGCAAGCTTGCCTCTTCTAGATTAGCCTTGTATAGGACTGCACTAATGAGATCCGCCTCGCTTAAATCTGCGTGTAGGAGATCTGCGCCTCGAAGATCTGCTTTGTAGAGATCTGCATTGGTAAGATCTGCCGCTTGAAGTTGCGTTCTACGGAGATCAGCCTCACGAAGGTTTGTCATGCTAAGGAGTGCTTTACTTAGGTTTGCTCTAGATAAGTTTGCTTTACTGAGGTTGGCATCCCTGAGATCAGCTCCCGTAAGATCAGCTTCACTGAGATTGGCTCCATGAAGGTTTATTCCACGAAGATTGGCTTCGCGAAGGTCAGATTTCTTGAGATCTCTTCCGCTAAAATTTATCTGACGAAAGCCTATTTCATCAGTGATCGCCTTGTTAAGATTCATTACTCTCTGACCTTGACTTCTTTGGTTTATATTACTAAAATCTATCCTGCTAAGAATTGCATTACTAAGATTTACTTTACTTAGATCAACGTCATAAAGATCAACATCACTTAGGTTAGCTTTACTAAGATTTGCGCCGCCTAAATTGCTCCGAGTAAGTCTGACTTCTCTTAGGTCTGCTTTCCTTAAGTCGGCCTCTCTAAGATTCGCTTCACGAAGGTCAGCATTTTTAAGATTTGCTTCCTTAAGATCAGCACCGCTAAAATCCACCTCTTGGAGATTCGCACCACTCAGATTTACCCCTCTCAGGTTTGAGCTACCCAGATTTGTGCCACGAAGATATACTCTGTGAAAATTTACTCCTCTAAGATCTGTACCGCTAAGATTTACAGAGTTGAAGTTTACTCTGCTAACGTCTGTATTATTAAGATTCACTTCTCTGAGATCTGCCCATCTGAGTGTAGTTCTCTTGAGATTAGCATTTCTTAGATCTACTCCATTGAGATTGGCTCCGAGAAGATTAGTGCCAAGGAGATCAGCGTTTCTGAGATTAGAACCTCTAATGTTTGCATCTTCTAGATGAAACCAGGCCAAATCGAAAGAACCTAAATTAAATCCACTAAGGTCAATTTTGTAGAGAGGGAGTTTTCTATTCCATCTAGCGTACCTCCTTTTCTCCCAATCCTCTGGCGACAAACCATTCTCCTCCAACCACGCCGCCCATGCCTCCGCCCCCTGCTTGATGATTTCAATAACTTCTTCTTGGCTTATATCCTCTAGTTTCATCTAGTTTGCATTGTAATGTGATAAAGCTACAAAGCAATTTCAATAAGACCGAAAAGAGCGTACTGTCATTTAGCCAAGGCTTGAGCTTGTCAAGTAAAGATCAAGCTATCATGGGAAGCTTGCAGTACTTCTTGAAAAGACAGGCTTCCGATTGTACGAGAAGGACAAGACTAAAACAAAACCGGCGCTCTTCGATAATCGAAAAGCGCCGGTTCTTAGATGTGCCCAGAACAGGACTCCGAACTTCTCTCCAGAACTCCTTGATTTTCAAGAGATTGAAAAATTTCTAGACAGTCTGGTGTCTAGCGGGAAGTCTGGAAAAAAACTGTGTTTTGCGGTGTAGGTAAGCAGGGCCGCGAAGGATGCTGAAGATGTGGTGTTGCTGATCTTTCATTCGTATAGTCTGATTGTAAGTTCTTATAATTCAGAGTCTTCCAGTACATCAAGTGTATAGTAGGTGTACTCATCATCATAATCGTACCACTTAAAGTTAGCACGTTTAAACCGTAAGCGCTTAAGCACAGGTTGTAGGCTCTTAAAAGTATCCTCGGTGGTGGCGTTGTTCGCAAATGCCCCTCCAGTGAACTCTATTGTTGTGTTTCTATTCCCCTTTAAGACCACCTCTACGTTTTCCCGCCAATAGGTATGTTTGATGGCCTCCACAAAGTTCTTTCTTAGCACTGGATAAGCTTTCTTTTGAGCAGCTGGTAGTAAACCTTTCATATTTCCAGCTAATGCTGATATTTCTTCTACTTCACTAGCTTCTCCTTTTATGATTTGACCGCTGGCCTTAGAAAGCATATTTAACCCCTCGGCCACTGCTTCTGTATTGCCTTTATATGGTTCTCTATCGAATCCATTCTCTAGCTCTGACAAGGTTTCATTCATCTGTGCAAAAAACAATGAGTCTTGGTCAATTGATGCCATTATGGCTGCTTCCTGTTTATCGATAACAGATTGGTTAGTACGGTTACACATATTAGCCACTACGGATAAAACGATAATGCCGACTAAGGCATACCCAATTAATTTCAGTATAGTCTTCATCTTATACAATATTGATTAAATAAATAGGCCCGACTACTTACGCAGCCGGGCCAGCGATTTTACATTCTACTGGGGACAGTAGTTACCCTACTTTGTTTGTTCATTGATGGGTCTCAAATGCCGCATAATTATGAGGTGATACTCTAACTGCACGGCTACTGACAATTGGGTGGAGAGCTCCGTCAATTCCAGCAGCAGGTCTGTCGTCTCTTGCTGCATAATCAAAGGGATATAATAAATGAAAAATCAGATTGCACATTTCAAAGAGGCTCTCTCAATTAAGTATTGATTAAATATAATGGTTCAATTTTATATGTCATGTTTTTCTCTGAAAGATTTTATTTGATCAGGTGCTACGCGCTCTAAGTCCGTGATCAAATCTGCAAGTTGATCTTTTGTTACTTTGTCACCTAGTTCCTTTACTAATTGTTCAACCTCCTCCTTTGTTTCCCATACTACTTTTTCCAAGGTGGCAGTTTGCGCTGCTTCGTCCGCACTTAATCCTTGCGTAGGTAAGTCTCTAGAGATCAGGTCATCAGCCCTAATTTCATAATATTCAATCAGCTTAATTATTACTTCATAACTAGGTCTGCCTGTCCCTTTCTCATATGCACTAATCTGACTAGGAACCACACCAATTGCCGCAGCGAGTTCCTTTTGCTTTAAGCCTGCTTTTTGTCGCAACCATTTAAGGTTATCCTCTAGTCCCATTTTGGTTAAATCGAATTTTTTCGCCTTAAGCATTGATAAATTGCTTAAATCGAATTATATTTGTCAAAACGAATTTTCAAATGCAAAATACAGGAAAACCAAAAATGTCTCCACTTGCGGAGTGGGTTTTTCAAAACCTACCTGGTGCGAAAATAGAGAAATACAAGCAGGAACTCGGCTGGGGGGATTATACCTGGACCGCCAGGATCAACCTAACAAGAAGGTGGACAAAAGAAGAGTGTGAAAAATTCAGCCAGCTGGCTGAGATACCTCTGGACTCCTTTAATGAATACGTGCCTGACTACATGGTCAGTGAATTATAAGAATCATGGGATTACATATTTGTTGCAAAGCAAAGTACCGAGCCGGGCAGAATAAGCCCCGGCTCTTTTCCCAGAAAAAAATAAATGGGTGTCTAACAATGGTTGGTTGGACATGATTCAAAAGGGCCGCGGGCCAGATACCACCAGTGCCTGCGGCTTTCTTCTCCCCTAGTACAATTCAACTTCAATAATTCATAAAAAATGAAAGCCCGGTGTTTGCGGCACCAGGCTTGAGTACAAAACTACTTGTGTTATGTCTAGCAAAGATACAATTTTAACTAAAGAAAGGCAACGAGCCATAGCTGAAGCCCAAGACAGAAGGAGCTTTGTCAAGCGCAACTACATAATCTATGTATTTGCACTCATTGCTTTGGTGGCGGGTTCTGTTTTGAGCGCAGCTAC
>JBCBEC010000075.1:0-26525 GCA_038528965.1 Bacteroidota bacterium
GCATAAGCAAGATATTCTATTCACTTGTTGATGGCATCTTTTACATCAGATCAATGTACGATTAGAATGGGAATTAGAATGGGAATTAGAATTAGAATGGAGCAGAGGGCTTAAAGGTGGAATGATTTGACGATGCCTTGATTGTTGTGCTGGATATGAGAATGAAAATGAGAGTGACAGTTAAAGTGGTATCAGAGAAGGGCTCTACGATACTATAATACCTAAAGAAAAGCCTGGAATGCCAAATTCTAATTCCGATTCTCCCCCCCACATTCAACTATTTTATGTCCTGACAGTTAGGTCTGCGTACTTAATCACACCTGGCAATGCCGCATGAACAGCGACCTGATATTTACGACATAAAGTCTGGTAAGGAGTTGCAGCGTTGGTACTGGCTAAAGGCCGAATTGGTGGCTCATTGTCAAGCATTAGCAATTCCGTATACGGGGAGCAAGGCCACTATTACAGTACGGCTTGCCCACTTTCTTGATACAGGTAAAATTACCGCGCCAAAACGTCGGCGAGCACAGTCTAGTTTCAATTGGGCGAAAGCGGAATTGCGGCCAGATACGGTGATTACCGACAGCTACCGCAACGGACCCAACGTACGTCGATTTTTCAGCGAACATATTGGGCCTCGATTTCGTTTTAACATAGCTTTTATGCAATGGATGAAAACCAATGTGGGCAAAACACTGGCTAATGCAGTGGATGCTTGGGAAGCCATTGAGCAAGAGCAAAAAACAGCAGGATTTAAAAGCAAAATTCCAGCTAGCAATCAGTATAACCAATACTTGCGTGACTTCTTCGCGGCGAATCCGAAGCGGAGTATGAAAGAAGCGAGAAAGTGCTGGGCCAAGAAGACGGAAGGTCCGGCCCCGCATCGGTATGATGTAGCGGATTTACTATTTTTGCAGCAGAAGACTTGAGTGCTATTATGACGATAAACGAAATCCAAGACGAGATCATCGATGAGTTTTCCTTTTTCGATGATTGGATGGATAAGTACGAATACTTGATCAGCCTGGGTAAAGAACTCCCGTTAATTGATGATCAGTATAAGGATGAGCAACACCTGATCAAAGGTTGCCAAAGTCGGGTGTGGCTACACGCCGGTTCGAAGGACAGCAATGTGGTTTTCACCGCTGATAGCGACGCAATTATTACGAAAGGCATTATCGCCTTGCTAGTACGTGTACTTTCGGACCAACCTTCAACAGATGTGGCACATTCTGATCTATACTTCGTAGATAAGATTGGCTTACACGAACACCTCTCCCCCACTCGATCTAACGGCCTGCGTAGCATGGTGAAACAAATGAAATTGTACGGCCTGGCCATGACCGCCCAAAATGAACAGCACAATGGATAAGGACGCAGTTATGGCGGATATCGTCGCCGCAATCAAAACCGTCATGGACCCTGAAATTCCAGCCGACATCTACGAGCTGGGGCTTATCTATAAACTGGAGCTGGAGGACGATGGCAAGCTACTTGTGGAAATGACCCTGACTAGCCCAATGTGCCCCGTGGCAGATTCTATGCCAATGGAGGTTCAGGAGAAGGTTATCGCTGTAGACGGCGTCACCGATATTGACTTACGAGTGGTATTTGACCCTCCGTGGGACAAGAGTCGCATGAGTGAGGAGGCGCAGTTATTGTTGGACATGTTCTAGACCAAAACCATACTGCTATTTGTAGTAAACTACAATAAAAAACACTTTCCTTTTGTTTTTCTTGGAGAAGCAAACAAAATAAGCGACCTTGTATTTGATTCAAGTCGTACGACGACAAATGCCACTGTTCAGAAAATCTTAGCAAGTGTTAGTATACCAGTCTTTCACACCAACCTGAACAGTTTCCAACGACAACATATAGGTCAATTTAGTGACTGCCTTTTCTTTCGGATGCTTTCCAATGGAAGTCTTAATTAGCTTTATGCTATGCGATAACTTTGATTTGGGTGGGGGAAGCTATACACTGAATGAAAAGGATTCCCTGGTGAGCAGGTCGGCAGGGTGGGAAACCCACCCACTTGTGGGTGGTCTACACTGACTAATTAGTGATCATTCAGCTCCTTTTCCCCATCGTCCTCGTCATGTAGCAATTTGTCGTTTCCGAAAACGAAACAGCAACCAAATAGAGATCAGGTTCGGTACTAAGAACATCAGCAGCGATTGGATAACGCCAGTGGCGTCAATAATAATTCCAGCCTGAAGCCCGGCTATGAGGTCAAATACATCCATTACAAGTCTGGCTAGTAGGGCGGTGAGAATCGAGCTGAATGTCCGTAAGATCCAGATGCCAAAGAGCATTGCCGCTGCTAAAGCCAGGTATCTCCCGGCAGAATTCAGCATGATAAAGTCGCTGGCACCTCCCGTGTCAATTCCAAAGGCCTCCATCATGCCATTTCCATCAAAGTAACTGTAGGTACTAAAAGTCAAGGTCCACAGCGTTAGGTAGGCCGGTAAGATGAACCACCAAGTTGGTAGCGTAAAAGCCTGATCAAGTCTTGTTTGCATGAGGATCGCTATTTGATTCTCCGGCAAATCTTCGGCAATTAGACTTGATAATCAAGTAGTCATTTCAAGATCATTAAGTCACAAAATGATGACCATTCTTGATTATCAATAGCTTAGCATTGAAAGATTTTGGGATTATTTTGAAATAACATTTCCGTAGACACGAAGCAGGCTCCAGCATGTACCTAATCCACAAGTATTCCGCTTGCTTTCTATTCCTCTTTGTATTTTAGCTCCCAAGCAAAACCATCACCTATGCTCGGCTTACGTACCACCATTTATCGCGTTCCTGATTTGGCTCAAGCCAAGAACTGGTATACACAAACCTTTAGCAAAGCGCCCTACTTTGATGAGCCCTTTTACGTGGGCTATAACATTGGCGGTTTCGAACTAGGTTTGATGCCGCAAGAGGATGCGCAGCTCGCCACAGCAGATAACATTATGTCCTACTGGGGCGTAGAAGATATTCAAGCCACTTATGATCACCTTTTGTCTTTGCAGGCTACTGCCCACGAAGCACCTTACAATGTGGGCGGCCCTCTTATGGTAGCGAGTGTACGTGACCCTTGGGGTAATGTCATTGGCCTGATTTACAATCCACACTTCCCTAACCAAGAGGGATAAGCGCCTGCTCTGTCATGCCAGTAGCTATTACTACTCATTATCGTGATCATCTCTTGATTGGCTTTGCCCTGGGTTTATGGCTCTACCTATTCCTGGCAATCATTGGTCCTTTTGATGCGGCTCCACTAGCCTTATGGATTCGCATGATCATTATGGTGGGTTACGGACTGGTGTTCTTTCTGATGTATTTGACCTGCATCCCACTGCAAAATTGGTGGTACAAGAGAGCCCAAGACTGGAATTGGGCTAGAGAAGGGCTCTTGTTAGTTTGGTTTTGTTTTATTACCCTGCCGGCTTCCTACCGCTACTACATTACCGAAATTGTCAATGGCGATTGGGGCTTTACTCGCTTCTCCTTAGAAATCTATCTACCTACCTTAGTTGTCATCATTCCTGTTCTAATAGTAATCCGATGGCTGGTGGCGAGATGGCGACAGGAAAAAATAGCCCGTGAGAGCGGCGAGGAGTCCCGCCCAACACTCTTGCAGCTACAGGGTGAAAACCGACATGATATTTTGCAACTACCAGAAAAAGACTTGCTAGCCGTCTCGGCCGCGAACAATTACGTAATGGTCTACTATCTGGAAGACCAGGATGTGCAAAAGCAGCTCTTACGCACTACGCTCAAAAAACTTCAGAACGCTATGCCTAAGCTGGTGCAGATTCATCGTTCTCACCTCGTCAACCCAATTCATTTTCGAAAATGGAAGGACAGCGGCACCCTGCTGATTGGACCAATTGAACTCCCAGTCTCCAAGACGTTTAAAACACGGCTGGAAGCGGACGGCATTTTCGTCCCTAAATAAGATGCTTTCACCCCTAAGCCTTTATTTTACTTGCCTGCTGGGGTTTACCCTCCTAGATTTGAGTTCGATAATCATCCGTTGAAAACAACTATACAAAACTTGAAATCATGCGCTTAACCCTAATCATCACCGCTCTATTCAGCCTAAATCTACTGGCACAAGAACCTACTCCCCCCATGATTGCGGAGCAGGCTAACGAACTACTAACTACCGCAATTCAAGAGGGAAAATTCGTTGGCGTCACTGCCGGATTTGCCGTGGGTGAGAACATCATCTGGGCGGGTAGCGCCGGCACATGTAATGAAGATCGAGATACCCCCTGTGAACAGGAAACGATTAACCGAACAGCCTCTATCACCAAGACCATGACTGCCGTAGCCGCCCTGCAGTTGGTGGAGAAAGGTCAATTGGATTTGGATGCAACCATTGACACTTATCTGCCTAACTACCCCAAAACAGCAGCGAGCAAAATAACGACCAGAATGCTGCTCCAGCATACCTCTGGCATTGGTGGCTACGCCAATGGTAAGGAAGCAGAAACGCAAGAAGAGTATCCAACCCTACAAGCCGCCTGTGCATTATTTCAAGACCGTGAACTGCTGTTTGAGCCTGGCACGCGCTACCAATACACAACCTACGGCTATGTTGTACTAGGAGCTATTATTGAAGTAGTGGCCGAACAAAACTTTACGCAGTACCTACAAGAAAACATCTGGGATGTAGTGGATATGCCCAATACAGGCGTTGAACGATTTGGAGCTGACTATGCGAATAAATCAGCACTGTTCACCCGTACGCGCAAAGGAAAACTCAAAGTCGCCGAAGCTAATAATTTGAGTAACCGTATTCCTGGTGGCGGCGTGTTCTCTACCGTTCCCGATATCTTGAAATTCGGACAAGCGCTGCTCAACGGGAAGCTACTCAGTGAAGAAAGCCTCCTGCTCATGTATACGGCACCAGATGTAGAACGCGGCAGCAATAATCCCTACGGAATGGGCCTATTGCACTACGGGGATAATCCCACTTTTGGACCAGTTATCGGACATACAGGTGGACAAACCGGGGCTTCCGGACATCTGTTTCTGATGCCGGAAACCAAGGTTGTAGTAATTGTCATGGCCAATACCTCGCGGGCTTTGCAGGATGCCAGCCAACTAGCCGTCAACCTCTTCCCACTAGCCGCAAGTGTGTTACCAGAGCAATAGTGTAGTGTCTTAACGTGAGGTAGTTCTGAATTACGCCTTAAATAATTGAGCAGAAATACCTCACCTTGTATAGGGTAAAGAGTAGAAAGTAGAAAGACGATTATATTCCTTCTACCTTCTACCTTCTACCTTCTACCTTCTACCGAGAGCCTAGGCTTTTTGTTCGTCCAACTCTGCGTAGACGGCACTCAGCACACGTCGAGCACCGCGCTCATCACCCTGAAATTCCGGAGCTCCCGGGATTTCAGTGGTTTTGGAAACTAACTCTTCTAGCGTTTCACCGCGCTTCTTGGCTTTTTTACCGTAGCGCAACGCCATCTTCAGAAAATGCCCCATCGCCTTTAAGTCCCTTCCGGTTCCAGTCACCTCGTATCCCGGGCCCGCATGGCCAAATACGTAGAGGGTATCTTTATCAAAAGTGCGGCGAGCTTTGCGCAAAACGTCAATCCAATTACCAATATCAGCTCCCGCACTCTTATCGATGAATGGGAAACGACGATTAAACATCAAATCTCCCATATGCACCACATTTGCTTCCTCAAAGTGTACCATAGAGTCGCCGTTGGTGTGCCCTGCACCGAAGTAGTGCAGCGTGACCGTTTCATCACCTACCTTCTGGCTAAAATTATCGGTGTAAGTTGTTTCTGGTAGTAAGGTAGTATCCATGCGATCGCGTTCACGAGCTACTCTTTCCTGATTCGCTTTAGAGTTGACGTGCGCTACATGAGCATTTACCATACCCTTGAAAGCGATATTCCCTGAGGTATGATCACCGTGATGATGGGTATTGATGAGCAAATCAAGGGGCTTAGCATTTTGCTCTTTTAGGAGCGCAATGAGATTACCCGCTTGTTCGGGAAATTGGGTATCCACTACTACACTATGTTCTGGACTAAGCAGGCAGGCAATCGTACCACCACGCTCTGTATAGATATTGATATTCCGGCGCAGGGCCGTCATTTGCCCGGCAGGAAACAGAAAGGGGCGTAACCAGGCCTGTTGAGGTAGTAAGCTAGCGCCAGCAAAAACACCGGCCGATTGGAGGAAGGTTCTTCGTTTCATACTAGGAGATTTAGCAAGTGCACGTTAAGGAAAACAAGCAGCCATTTGAAATTGTAATCCAGCTACTTATGCTTTTGCAACAGCAAAAAAATAGTTTAGTTTTGATGCACTTGTCACACTCGCGCTATGTCTAGAGAAAAAACAGTACTGGAATCGGCCACTACCGGACTTTGGGCTCGGATGATTACCCAGCTTTTTAGTTACTGGTTTGGAGGGTATTGGTTTGTAATCGTTGTGGGTTGGTTAGTGACCACTCCTACCCTATTCTACTTGCTGTTTCTAGTGGCCCTCTCCGTCGTTACTTATTACAGTTATCAAATCATTAGTGATCACCCCTACACCTGGAAAAAAGAGGTTGCTTTTGATTTCGCCGAAAGGCAAATCACCATCCTAAAAATATACGGTAAAGACACCACAGCAGATATTCTAGATGCCCCCCAACGCACCATCGATTTCGACAATATTGACCGACTGATGGGACGACCTTATGAGAGCTTTCTCTTTCCATCCGTTTATCGAATCACGGTCATGACCAAGGGAGAAGAAGTTAAATTACTCGCGCTCCGCTCCCCTAACGAGTACTCCAATCTGATGGGGCAATTTCAACGTAGTGGAATCCTTGTGAGCTAAACAAAGGAAGGCACCACCTCCTCACGAAGATGGTGCCTTACACTTAAAATACGTATTCAACCTATTTTTGCGCTGCGTTGATATCCTGAAACAGTAGCATTTCGCTTACTTTATCAGATGCTCCCTGGTAAAAACCAGTTTCAACTTCATAGCCCTTCGGATTGTGAAAGGTGCCAAATAGCATATCAAAAATGGGCAGATCGGAATAGTTATTCCGGTGTATTCCTGTGCCGTGATGGATGGTATGTGCTTCTGGACGTTGCACGAAATAACCCACCCATTGCGGCGTGCGAATATTGGCGTGCTGAAAAATGGCAAAGAAATTCGTAGCCAATAGCACAACGGTAATCGCCTCCGGACTCAGTCCTACAATGAGTGCAAAACAGACGCTTCCCATAACGGTAAAGCCTATCATATCCATTGGACTAAAGAAAAAGGCGCCCACAGTATCAATCCGCTCGGCACTATGGTGCATCTGGTGGAAAGTCTTCCACAAGAAATCAGAGCTATGCATACTGCGATGCCATACGTACAGCACCAGCTCGTAGACCAGCAATCCAACGGTAGCACCGCCAATGGCTCCCCAAGCACTGAGGTCAAACAGGCGGTAGGGTTCCATGATAGGATCGATAAACATGGGTAAATAACTCGATAGGTAGAAGAAGACCACAAAGGCCGTCATGCCTTTCAAGTACCAGTTTTTGACTTGTGGCAACTGGCGTGCCGGAAATAAAGCTTCCCAGATCATTAAGCCTGCGTACATCGACAGGAAAATCAAGGAAATTGGATCCAACAAAATTTCAATCGGGTTTGGCATTAAAAAAGTGGTTTATTGGGGTGATTAGATAGGCGTGATGCCAAAAGCCTCACGCGGTATAGGGTAGAAGGTAGTAGGTAGAGAGAATTCGGTGTCCCTCTACTTTATACCTTCTACTCTTTACTGGAAGGGTTGCTATCTCATATGGGATACATTTGGTCTTTTGCTTGAAGCAATCCTTCCAAAGAAATCTTAAAACGTCCGGGTAATATTAAAGCCCAGGTGGATATCTCCAGAGAAAAAGTCGCCAGTAGTTTCGCGGATGAACCCTTTTTCGATCATCGCACGGCTATTGGTAAATTGGAATTGGAAGACGTGCCCGCCCGTCTCTAGGTCGATACCGATGGCCAGGGTGTTATGCAGATCATCCTGCTCGTCATCCCCGAAGCGATGGTAGTACTCGGCATTGATGGACATGCGTTTGGATACTTTCATCCGTCCACCTATCCCGAGCGCCAGGAGATCATTGTCCTGATCGGGGCGTTCTGTCAGATTGTAATGGATGTAGGTAGGCATCACTTGCAACGAAAAAGACTCATTGAACTTACGTGCCGCCAGCACCTGATAAGTATAAGTCAGGCGATCACTGAAGGAAAATTCCACCTCTGGGATAGTGCTCCTTAAGGTTTTGGCAGCTATGCTGAAAAAGCCCGTAACCGAAACGGGTACGTCCTGTTTTCCCGTCTGCTGACGGAGGATGGCCACTTTAGCGAAGGCATCATAGGTCTTCTCAAATGAGTTACGACCAAAGCCTACCGTTACCAGGTCCGTCACACCATAATCGATACCAAAGCGGACATTGGCATTATCGAGGCCAAACAGTTCGTAGGCACCAGAATTAAGCCGCCCAAAGCGGTGGGCAATTAAGAATTCCAGGGTACCGGCCCGGCGGGTCATCACGGTATGTCCGTTGATGAGTCGACTTCCTTTAAAGGTGGCTGGAGTTATATTGGCCTCAGGTGCTTCCCCCTCCTCCAAAAGGGCCAGAAGGTCATCTTGGGCCAGGCTTACAAAGGGTAGGCTCAGCAGTAGCAAAACCAAGCTCATAATAGCTTTCATACAATAATTTTTTCCGGGAAGGTTATGGTTGAAACGGTGAACGGATTAACTGAGAGTTATCTGTACTGGGGTTGAACTTTCTACTGTGAAACAGACTTTATGGGCTACCTGCAACTAACTCGAATTACTAGTAAAAACCAAATCCGCAGGTAAGGCCCACAAAGTCAAAAAGTCACTAATATTCCACGTACTAAGAGCAAAATACACTGGCAGTTTAAGCTGTAGATCGGGCCTACAGCCCCCCCCTACCAGTGTCATAAACGCTCCTTATTTCGAACTGAAGTCTAAGGTAGTTGTGACCTCAATCTCTTCGGCAATATTGCGTACCACCACAGTAGGAATTTCAATATCGAAGTCCTTAGGGCGAGCGATAAAGACGGTCTTACCGGAGACCTGGCGATCCGCCACGGTAATCGTAGCTACACCAGTATGTGCTTGCTCCACGCCGTGAATAGTCAAGGTACCTTTCACTTCTACTTCATAGTCGCCATCAACATTAATGTCAATGGGATTTTCCGTAGCAATGGTGCCTTTAAACAGCGCCGAAGGATAGGTTTCCGACTCCATGTAGTTTTCATTGAAGTGCTCCTGCATCAAGGCATTTTCAAATTCGAAATGCTTGATCAGCATCTTCACTACAATCTCTCCTTTTTCCAAATTAAGGGCAGCCGTTGTCCGGTTGTTAACAGCCTCAATATCCTCTAGGGGAGCGTGAGAGTAGAATGTGGTTGTACTGGTACGAGACACTAAGGTTTCTTGTGCATTCAATGAGCACGCAAAGGTTAGGGCTACCAGTGGTAGCAAAAGCAACTTGGACATGTAATTTTGATTTTGGGGATGCTTGAATGGAGCGAATCCACTCCAGCACACGAAGGTTTTAAAATCGGTTTCTAGAGGAGAACAGCTTGATCAATGACTACATCAAATAGGTAACCTGTACAGATTCCTTTTACAGTGACAGAACTGCCAATTTCTAGATTGGTCAAGTCAGCCGGAGCTTGGGTTAGGGTGCATACGACTGCTCCTAAGTCATCCTCAGCGTCCAGGCTAAGTTGGAACTGATTCGTATCATTTTTTTCCACAGCTTTCAGTATACCTTTCACTTCTATCACGGTACCTGCGTACTCCGCATTGGCCGCCGTTTCATCTTCGCTGAAGGCCGCGTAGAGTGCCCCAGCATTGAGTTCGTGTGCGGTATCTGCTTTGGCTACGTTGATTTCTCCTTTCGGCGTAAGTAGCATGTAAGCTACTGCGACACCCACTAGTGCCAGACCGATAATGATCTTAATTGAGTTCTTCATTGGTTGAAATTTTAGACAAGTTGTTGATTAGCCCTGTGCACCATCGTCGACCCAACAGGAGATGGCTTCAATTTGGTCTGGGGTGAGGCTGATACCACTACTACTAGGAGGCATGCTCTGGGCTGCGGTACGGGACTTAATCCGTGAGGCATTATTCAAAACGTTGTTCTTATCACGAAAGTCAGGTGATACGTTGCCGGCGTGGCAACCACTTACTGCGCAGGAAGAGTTGATAATGGTCTCAATTGCTGCGTAGGCAATATTAGAGTTAACGGTAGCTTCCAGACTCACCTCACAACCAGTGGCATCACTGACCGTGATCATGTATTCACCCGGGGCAAGATTGTTGAACACCTCACCGGTCTGCTCGGGCCCACCGTTGATCTTGTAGGCTACCGCTCCATTTGCATTCTCCACTGCTACCGCAATGGTACCATTGTTATCTCCGCAATCAGAAGCCGTACTATTGGCCACGGCGTTCAAACCTGCGGCGTTTTCTACTTGAGCATCCAAGCTGGCAGAACAGCCATCGCCTTCAACCATCACGGTATAATTACCAGCCGCCAGATTCTCAAATCGGCCATCCTCCTGGAAGTTCTGACCATCGATGGAGAAGCGGGCGGAAGGATTGGGCTCACCCGTTAGGCGGACCTCAATGCTCCCTACATCCTGATCACAAGTAGAAGCCTGCACTTCGACAAGCTCTAGTGCGAGTACCCCCGTACAATCCGGTTGAAACTCCAAACTGTCGTAAGTACAGGCAGGGATTATAAATAGTGCAAGCAAGAGCGAAAAGGAAGATGCTTTTAAACTGTGTCTAAGCATTTAGTTTTGTATTTGGGAATGGATAATGGTAATATCAGGTTGATTTTAGCTTGTCAAAATTAGTCTCGACAAGTACCGATCAACCTTCCAGTAGGCAGTGAAAAGTAGGCAGTAGACAGAATACTAATTCGTCCTACCTTATACTTTTTGAGTTTGCTGATTCCCAAGAATATTTCAGTACCCAAAGATTCAACCTAAAGCAAATTCTAGACTATAGTACCGTAAGGGTCATTCAATAATTTGACACCAGCATGTTGCTCATGACACAAATGTGCAGGCGGTAGCACTCGAAGTCAATTTACTCGAGGCAACACCGTGTGAACACCCTTAAAAATGGCTAAGACAAGAGGTAAACATTAGTTCCCCACAGGTAGACAGGGGGCAGTAGCAATTGCAATAACAAATTCAATATCAATGACTTGACAACAGATGGGAGGTAAACAAGTACATGAGCAGGAGTGCTAAGAATTGACGCTTTTTTCTTCGTAACGCAGCAGAAAATCGAAGAGTTCTTCTTGACTTTCCAGCCCCAACTTCTTACGGAGCCGATAACGGGCCGTCTTTACACTGTCCGGAGAGATACCTAAGACGGCGCTCATCTCTTTCGAATTCAGGTTGAGGCGCAATAAGGCAATCAAACGAAACTCATTTTTGGTGAGGCTCGGATAATCTTGATTGAGCTGTTGCATCAATTGGGGGTGTACCGCTTCGAAGTGCTTGCGGAAATCCGCCCAATCCTCATCCACGCGCAAAACGCCATCCAACTGCCGCACCACTCCATCTAATTGCGTACGATGGGTACCCGTAAGATTCTTCTTCAGGCTATTGATCGACTGTTTGAGTTCAGTGATCAGCTCGTTCTTCTGCACGAAGTTGAGTGTATAGGAGGTAAGTTGTTTTTCCTTATTCTGAATCTGGGTATGCAAATCATCATTTCGATCACGCGCCTGATCTAGGTCTTGCTGTTGCCGAGATAGGACTTTATTCTTGCGCTGGATAATGCCCCAAGTGAGGGCCAGAATCGTAAACAACCCCAAAATAAGTGCTAATACCGTGAGCCGGCCCGTCTTCTTTTCCGCTACCAGGAGGTCCAGGCGTTGTTGGGCCATCGTCAGCTCTTGCTCCTTATCTTCGTAGGCCTGCTGTGCCTGCATATTGGCGATGATGTTCGACTTCTCTTCATTGAACAAGCTATCCCGCACGTTGAGGTATTGATCGTAATACGTCACTGCTTGTTGGTAGTTGCCTTTACGCACGGCGATGTCCTTGGCGGTTTGATAGGCATTACGACGCGCTTTATTTAAGTCAAAGTCTTCCGCCAGGCGCATACTTAAATCCAGGTAATACTCCGCTTGTGATAAGTCATTTCGGCGAAAGAAACATACCGCAATTTCGTGGTAGGCCTCGGCCATTCCCACATGATCATTCCGCTCGCGGCTGGCTTCGATCGCAAGTAACAAGTAAGAAATTGCCCCTGCGTAATCCTCTCTAGCGATGAAAAGCTTTCCCAGCTTACTGTTAGTCTCCGCAATACCGTAAAGGAACTTATTGCTCCGGTGAATTTCCAGCGCATCGGTCAAATAAGTATAGGCTTCATCGTAATCCCCTTGCCGGGTGAGCAACTCACCCATCTTAGTGTAGGTAGTGGCAACCCGAGACGACTGCGCTAGTTCATTAAAAAGCTGCAATGCCTGCTGGTATTTAGCTAGAGCCGCTTTGTAATTGAGCTGATCCGCATAGGCCATACCTAAGTTCAACATACTGTTGGCTAGGCCCAGGGAGTCGTTGATATTGCGGTAGCCCCGTTCAGCATCCATCAGAAAACGGAAGGATAGATCGGGATTACCCCGTACCCAGTGCGCTACACCAATGATCCGATTCGCGAAAGCTAACCCCCTATCGTAAGGAAGAATTTTGGCAATCTCCAGCGCTTGTTCCGCATAAACTTCGGATTTATTAGGATCCACAATCCAATACTCAAATCCCAGCTGGTTAAGCATATCCACCTTTTGCTCATCCAGTGTTTTATACTCTTCCAAAATGGCGAGTAAGCTATCAATGCGGATGGCGTTATCAGACCGCTGCGCGACAGTGGAATTTGAGCAGAAAGTCCACAAACACCAACAACACAAAATACGGAGAAGCGTAAGGCGAAGGGGGAGGTGAATCATGTACAAGGATTGCGGTTTAGTTCATAGAAAGCTTCGAACACCAGCACTAAACGCTTTTTGAAGCCGCCATCGTCTACACAAGATACCAGTTGCAAGATTAAGAACAAGTGAATGACTGCTGGATTACCCTAAAAACCGCCCTTGCCACTCTGGTCGTGGCAGCATACAAGCCTCTTCTTTACCAAACCAGCGATACCGATTACGGGCCACCCAGTTGTAGATTCCATCACGAATACCTGCGGGAATAAGCCAAAAAACCTTGGCCCAGGACCAAAAACCATCGAGTTGGGGCGCAATGCGCAGTGCTACTGCAGAATGGGTATAGGCCTGCCCATTTTCAATGAGTACTACCGTATTTAAGGCATCTTTCTCCAAACCGTACTCTTCCAAGAGTTCTTGCCCGGCCTCGGACTGCAAGCTGGCAAATTGGAAATAACCTGCCTTATCGCGCAGCAGGATAAACTGCACAAAGCCGTTGCACAAATTGCAGACTCCATCAAAGAGTAAGATTGCTGATGGATCGCTGGTTTTAGCCATAATGCCCTCAGATTCTTGGAAGATAAGCTCAATTATCTTCGCCTTCAGCGAAGCTCAAGCTTTATTTCTTTAAAAGATAACACTTAAGCAGCAAGAAGGATTACCAAAGTTAGCGGTTACCTTTGAGTTGGGTCTGAAATAAAGCTTTACTGAAACAATTGAATTAAGCTAGATCAGAAGGCGTACAGAAATGATCATTGTCATCATAATTGATAATATCCGATTAATTGGTTCCGCGGGACTTATCCCGCCATGTTAATTAACGGCGGGATAAATTCCGCGGAACCAGGAAAGGCTGCAGAACTGGTAATAATGCAAAAAAACAATCTTCACGTCCAATTGAGATTAAGCCCAATCCATAATGCAAGTATTTAAACCATTTTTCACCGTCTTCCTGCTCCTGGCACTGAGTCTCTACTTCAGCACATTTGGCCACAGCCAAACCAGCTCCGAACGCGCCGACGAACTCTACGACCGGATCATGCAAGCCGACGGTTTTGATGAGGCATTGGGCTACGAAATTCTGGGGGATGTTTATCCAGAGTATGAAGTAATACAGCAAGCAGATCAGGTATACGAACAAGCCCTACAAAGCGACAACCCAGAGGAAATTGCCCGAGCGGCTACCCAACTGGCCCAGCGGCAGTATCGCCCCATTGCTCAAATACAAGCGCTCATTCTAAAACTAAAAAGCCTGCCAAAATCTGATACACTCAACCGACTATTGGCGAGCGTGCTACTAGATTATGATCGAATGCAAGAGGAAGAGGCCGTGCTAGACGGTACTTTCTTTGAATTACTAGGTGCCCCAGACACTACTCAGCTTGCTGATCCGCTGGATTGGATTGATCCTGACCTGGCTTTGGAGGCCCTGCTCCGGAGATACCGGGCCCCGCTCCCCAAAGGTGCTCCAGTGGAGGATTTAATGAACCGACTTGATGGACTACAGCACTGCCTGAGCCTCCTTCATGAATTGCGCCGTTCGCGTAGTAAAGAAACGGATCGCTTGGCCTTAGCAGCCACGGTACCCCCACTGGCACACCGGGCCCTGGTGATTGCGCTGCAACTGGACCGGCAAGAACCGCAAGGGAGTTGGCGAGAGCAAGCCTTTTTAATTGCCGAACAAGCTAAGGCCACCCTTCTTGCAGACCAACTACAAGGTTATTCTGCTGATCGTGAAGACTTGAGTTGGCCTAAGTTGGAACAACAACTCCGTCTCGCCAGACACCTCAGTACGCAATCCGGTGAGTTTTTCGCCGCACCCCAGCGCCTACGTGATCTGATCGCCAACCAACTCCCTGAACTTGAACATTGGCCGCCGCGCTCCACCGCCACCCTATCCGTAGCAGAAATACAAGCACAGCTACAAGTGCAGGAGCAATTGCTGATTAGCTATTTCCTCTTAGGGCAGGAAGGTGTCGTCTTTCATTTGGATGGCAACCAGCTCCAGGTTGACCACTTTTACTGGAACCAGGAAACCAAAGATGCCTGGCGGAAGCTGCGCCAACAGCTCATTACAGATCAATTCCTCAGCGAACCTACCCAGGCACATAAGGTTTACAGCGAGTCTGCGCTCTGGTTATACGAAGGGCTCTTGCAAAGACCCGTTTTACGGCACTATAAAGCCGCCCCACAAAAGCTTTTGCTACTGCCTGATGCTGCCCTCTGGGACATCCCTTTTAGTGCTTTAATTACCGAAGCTCCAACAACGGGCCAACTGTCCTACCACAGTGATCAAATGGCGTATCTCGTCAATCAATATAGCCTGGGCTTTGCCCCATCCGTACAAGCCTGGTACGAATTGGGAAAAACAGCGTCTGCGGGCTTGTCTGTAGCAGCACTGGCACCTGATTTTGGTGGAGACGCCGTAGCGGTGCGGGAGGCTTGCGCCAGTCCCTTACCAGCCTTGCCCAATAGCTCCGTAGAGGTACAAACGATTACGGAACAAGTACCCGGCGAGGCCTTCATTGGCACCGATGCGGCCTTAAGAACTTTACAGGGAGCTAGTAATGAATTCACCGTTTGGCATCTAGCTACTCATGCTTGTCGCGACCCTGAGAACCCCTCCCAATCGGCAGTATTTCTTCAGGATGGTGCCCTTACCGCAGCCCAAATTGCTCAACTTCCTCTACAGCTACAACTAGTTGTACTGAGTGCTTGCGAAACCCAGTCCGGGCCTTATCGACCGGGAGAGGGCGTGCTAACGATTGGCCGGGCATTCCTCCAAGCAGGAGCACAAGCGCTCATCGGTAGTTTATGGCCGGTATCCGATGCGGCCACAGCAGAGCTGATGCCTTTATTCTACGAACAGCTGGCCGCTGGAGCCAGTACGGGTGAAGCCCTACGTAGTGCCCAACTGTCGTTTTTGAGCACGCAGGATCGCCTCACCGCGCACCCGCATTACTGGGCCGGCTTTGTTTTGGTTGGTCCTGATAATACCTTCAGTAGCAGTTCAAACCGCTACATTTGGATACTGGGCGGCCTACTCTTACTTGGGATTTTGGCTATCTTTGGTCGTAGAAAATGATCACCAAATATAGATTGCCTTGTTAGACGCTTTTTACGCTGCGCCACGCTCTGTTCTACGCTCTTGCTCATCTTTACTCCTAATTTTCATCACTTACCTGCCGCTTAGTGCTCAAACGCCCATTGCGGTATTGGACTTCGATTGTGGCAATAGTCGCCTGACTTTAGCAGATTTTTTACTGGGTCGTAATGCCAGTACCGATCGGGAAGATTGCCAAAGTGTGAAGTCTATGGCAATGGATGCCTTGTACGATGATAGCCGCATTACTATTGTGGTTCCGGAAATAACCCCAGCGGTGGAAGCGGAACGGGAGTTGCAGAAAGACGAAGACTTCCTAGCGGGTTATGTAGTAGACCAATGGAGTCAGCAAGGAGCCGAATACCTGCTCACCGGACAAGTACTGCCGGGCAGCAAACAGTTGGTATTACAAATTCATAGAGTAACCGACCGATCTGTGGTCACAGCGCATACGCAGTCCTTTAAAATAGGCCTAATGGCACCGGCGTCTGAGCAAAAAGCCCTGGTTGAGCAGGGTATTAGCATCCTGTTGACCGACTTTTTCCGAGCGAAAATCCCCGTGGTGAAGGTCCTGGCGGGCGGTGGCAAAGCACGTAAAGTATTGGTAGCGGGGGGCGATAGTCAGGGGCTGCGCCAACACCAGGAGCTGAGTGTGAGTGTTGGCGGTGATGTGGTTGGCAGTATTGTTGTTGAGGTAGTAGAGGGTGAGTTTTTCAGCCGCTGCCGCGTAATCTCTGGTGGTCGAGCCATAGCTGCAGCCATTAATAACGGGCAAGAAGTAGAAGTGGCAATCATTAAGTTATAACTCGAGAAATGAACTGCACGAAGTGGACTTTCCGTTTGGCAATTTTCCTGTTTTGCCTATTAGCCGTCCTCGGAACCCAAGCCCAGGGGGAAGCGGTAACAATTGACACCTTCAGTAGGGATAAAATACCCGTACTGGTGGAACCAATGAAAATACCCGCTGATTTACCACCCGCCATGGTGGAACGGATACAGCTTGTAGCCTACACAGCCCTGGAACGGCATTGGCATTTTCAGGTAATAAACAGTTCTACGGAAGAGAATACTGGCGAGGTTGATCCAGAGTACATCTTTCAACTTAGCTTACAACCGCTAGTGGAGAGCCTGAGTCAGAACGATTCGCGCGATACCAATGGGGTACTTACACGAACCAACTACTTTATCTCCGAAGGTATCCGCCTCAATCTGCGGATTACCGATATCGTTACTGGTGAGTTGAAATACAGCCAGGATGTGGAGAGTATCAAGTCTGCTCGGGGGCGCAAGTATTTTGCCAGCAGACAAATGGTGTTTGCCTATGGCGCTACCGTAGATTGGCGATCCAATACTAACCGCTACCCTTTCCCCACTTCGCCAGAGATGGAGTCGCAGATCATTCTGGAAGAGAAAAACAAACTTTTGCGCAAGGCCTTGGATGAGTTCCCGGCCAGATGGCAAGAGACGCTCACGAAGATATTCCCTAGCCCCATCCACATCCTCAGCGTAGTGGATGGAAGTGCCAAGAAACCCAAAAAGGTTAAGATTGATGCGGGAGCAGATTTCGGTATCAGCCGCGGTTATCCGCTTGAGGCCTATACCTACAAATCGTACCGGGCCTTAGGAGAGCAATTCCTCCGCGAAGAAGTACTGGGTACCTTCTATCCTGTAGAGGTGGGTCCGAACACCACCATTGGTAGAATTTTTGGCGGTCGAAAAGAGATAGGGGAAGCCCTTGCTCGTGGGGATACCGTGTTCTTTCGGTTCAAAGAAGTTCTCCGATTTTAATCCGGCAAGCCGGAACCAAATAGACTAACTCTACCTTTCACCTACTAAAACCCATTGACATGTCTAACGCAGCTGCTGAAAAGGCAAAAACTATCCAACAGATACACAAGGCCTTTGCCGGAGTTAAATTAGGGCAAGGAGTAAGTTTGCACGAAACGATTATCATTGACGATTACGGAGGAATAAAGGCCCGCCAGCAAGCACGGGCTGGAGATGAGAAAATGGACTGGACCAAGCTCGTTGATGATCCCAAATTGAAGTCGGTGTATGGTATCGGTGGGATTTCCTTTTTTGACGCCGAGGGTTTACGATTTTATCTACCCGCCTACATGTGTTTAGCGTTGAATTCGCAGTATGAGGATGTCACCGAAGGACTGATATTCACACTCACCTCTTATGACAAATACAACCAGGAACGCTTCAGTACCCTAAACGATGAGCAAAGAGGGGCGATCATTGCCTTCCTGATTTACTGGCGAAAGTTTGAAGGGGGAGTTTCTTCCTATTACGAACCCAAAATAAGCAAGGCGCTAGCTGAGTATTGGTTACAGACCTAAAGATTATACTAATGAGCTGAGGTGCGTAACAAATCCTAACGGATCTAGCACAGATACTTATTCAACTGTCAAGAGAACGTGGACTTAGCATAATTTAGGAGGAACCAGAAAATTGTTTCCGATGATCCTTAGATTACTTACCCTAACTCTTGCTAGCATGACTGCATTATCTGCGCAGGAAATGCCTTGCCCAGACAGTAAAATTTATCAAGTTGATACCTCCTCAGGACTCAAATTAAGAGCATCAAATGGTCTGAGTTCAAAAGTAATCACCCTTGTACCACCCCAAGCCTATGTTGAAGTTTGTCCTTGCGAAGAAGTATTGTCTTTGATTAATGGCGTAGAAGGGTGTTGGGTGATGGCACAGTTTAGAGGAATAAACGGGTACCTGTTTAATGGGTATTTGAAACCAACAGCTATCTCGGTAGAGCTAGTTGGTGAATATATTCAAAGCAAGGATCGCGCTAGTGCAGACAAATACTATTCAGTGAGGTATGTTGAAAAAAGAGGATACTTTTCTAAGTATGAAATTGCGGTCTTTGACCAGAAGAAGTACATAGCAAATGATAGCCTGAGCTTAGATCATCGCAAGATATATGAGGATGATGTGCTGTTTGTAATTTCGGGACTAGCATTCGATCAAGAATCAACCTTAGGGAATCAATACGATGGCAAGTTTCTTTATCCGGGTGAAGTAGTTCGTCTAGACAATGATGTTCTTTTATTCGCGAGTGGAGTCCCCAAAAGAGATGAGGCAAATAGTGATAGACCATTTAGCTTCATCGAGGATTACCGTGTCTCAATGAGGTCATCGGTCAAGGAGGTTATTACTGAGCAAACGATATTTGAGTCCACTGCCTGCTTCGTTTACACGAATAATCCCAACCCAGTAGGTTTACACTTAATTTGGACGGGAGACCTGAATAATGACAATAGACCCGACCTGCTAGTACAAGTAAACGATCATCTAAGGCTATATCTAACTAATCAAGAAAGCAATGGTAAGTTTTCGTTGGATTTAGCCTATAAAAGAACACTGATGTCATATTAAAATGCAGACTCCCCAAGCCCCTGAATGGTAAGACAACAACAGGAGGAATCTCATCTGGAACACTTAAGATATTAATCACCATACACAGCAGACGATTATGAATATGGCCACCGTTTTCCAAATCCTATCGGGATTCTTCCTGTTACTAGCAGCTTATTTTGGCTACACCTACTTTACTGGTGACCGAGCCGAAGAAGACGTTGCTCAACTGATCCTGACTTTGAGCAATACTATTCTGGCAGTAGCAATGTTCATTCTGTCCCGAAATAAGGCGTTCATCAAGAAGGTAGAAGATGAAGCATAGAGACCAAGGGGGACGCATATGATAGATTCGCTGACTATTAGGAATCGGTTCCTTCATGCTCTGAAGTTGGGCATAGGAGAAGCGTATCTGCTCATGCAAGAACACCCGGAGGTTGACTTCTCGAGAGAGATCATCGCCGGTGCCGTGCAGAACTTCGCATTAGATGCACAATCAGAAGGAAGTCGAGCCGATTACATTTACGGATTAATTAAGCGTTCAGCGACCACAGACTTACTCATTATAGAAGTCCTAGAGCGATTACTTTACCATCAAGAGGATGATTGGGGGCTTTACCAACTTTTTGACCTAGCCGTTCTCATACATAGGGATGGATACCCTGAAGCACTACCCGCCATTTATGAGCGTTTTGCCAAAAGCCGCCAAGATGACTACGAATGTTCTGGAAATCCTAATAGAAAACAAGGTGCTCAACAAAAAAATCCTAAAAGAGTTAAAATTTGATAGCATGGAGGAAATTAGAGCGATGCATAGCAATGTCAACAAGGAGGCGTAATCGGGTTTCATCAGAAATAACAGTGCACTAGACGACGTTATGGACTATTTGCGGAAGCACTTTTCCCGCCGCATATCCTCACGAAAAGGGAGCGATTGGGAAACGATCTGTGCTAGTGAGAAACCCCCATCGAAAAAATTAAATGACTCGTTTTCTAGCTGTAATTCCTCCACCCGACATCATCGATAAGTCGTTAAAAATCAAAATCTTAAAAAATCCTTCGACTTATTTAATTTTTTCGATGAGTAAACACGATTTTTGTGAAATAAAAAAAGGCTGCTACGAACAAGTGTAGCAGCCGATCAAGCATTCTGGTATAAAAAAAGTGTCTTGAAAAATTTCTTTTTGCCGTTTTTGCATGACCGCACCAGCATTCCGGATCAGCTGGTGCGGTTGCTTTACTCAGATTACTTAAATGCAATATTGTTGCAAATATAAGCAAACATTCTATTTTTGCAACAATATTGCATTTATCTCCATAATTTTTTTCACCTGTACTTATTTTTTATGCTTCGACCTATTCATCTGGTTTCAATTCTGCTAGCTGGTATACTGATTGTTGGCTTTGTTTTATCCAATAATAACCAAGAAAGCGAGTCCACAACTGACGCTACTCCCACAAGCCCCGTAGAGGAGCCAAGTCCTGCTCCTGAGGGAACGCTGGCTAGCTTGCCTGCCGTTGCTTTAGATTCAGTTTATGCCTGGAATGACACCTTATTTGATTGGGTTGCCCAACGGCTCATTAACCCCGAGGAGGATCTTCAAAAGCCGATACTCGTGGCCACTTCTACGGGCCAGGACCGCCCTCCTACCATTGTGGATTGGGAAATATTAACCAATATAGAGTACCGCTCTGAGTACTTCGCAGAGATGGACATGGAGATGTATGCACCCATCTTTAGCGATAAGCTTAAAGCACTGGACGGGCGGCTTATAGAAATTACCGGCTACGTGATACCTGTAGTGGATGATGGTAGAGAAATTGCCCTGTCTGCCAATCCCTACGCGGCTTGCTTTTTCTGTGGTAAAGCCAGCCCTGCTTCGGTCATGAGTGTACAATTCGATAAACCTAAGCGTAAGCTACGAACGGATGATTACAGAACGGTTAGAGGGCGCTTGAAGCTTAACTACGATGATCCTAACCAGTTCTACTACATCCTCAAGGATGCCCAATTGATCAATTCATGAATTCCTTGACCCGCCCGACTCACCACACCTATCTTACAATTCTTGTTTTGATCTTAGGTTGCTATAGTCTAGCGGGTCAGACCGATAACAATTTTCCACCTCCTGATACCCCCATAGTCATACAAGCCGCCGAAGCTAGAACCAGCATCAATATTGATGGTAAACTAGATGAGACGGCTTGGAACCTTGCCACGCCAGTTTCCGATTTTTTTCGCCAGGAACCCCGGCAAGGCGGCCCTATTCGCTACAAGACCACGGTGCGATTTTTGTATGATGAAAAGTACTTGTACGTAAGCGCGATCTGCGAAGATTCCGTTGGCCGGGCTGGAGTGCGCGTACAGGACCTGCGCCGAGACTTCAGGTGGGGCGAAAACGATATTTTTGGTATCGCCCTCGATCCACAAAACCTGAAGCAGTACGCCCAAGCTTTTCAGACTACCCCCTATGGCAACCAGCGCGATTTCCAAAACTTCAACGGCAACACCTTTGATACGGGCTGGAATACCCTCTGGAGGGTACGTACCCAGCGCACCGACAATGGCTATACTGCCGAATTTGCCATTCCGTTCAAAACCCTACGCTACGAACGCCCTACCACCAGCGGGCCCAATGAATGGGGCGTGACCATGGTCCGCTACGCTCGCCGTGATATTGAAGTCTCTACCTTTCCCGCCATACCGCAGTCCTTTAACTCGTACCGAATGACCTACGCGGCCAAGCTAAGGGGTATTGAGCTGCCCCCACCTTCGGCCAATGTGCGGATAGAACCCTACGCCTTGTACCAGTACGAAAACCTGGACACGCCGCCCACCTCCATGCGCGACAACACCTTCAAAATTGGGGGTGATTTGAAATGGGCCGTTAGCCCTAAAGCAGTTTTAGATCTTACCATCAATACCGATTTTGCGCAAGCAGATGTAGATCGGGCCGTCAACAACCTGGAGCGCTTTAATATCTTCTTCCCAGAGCAACGACAGTTTTTTCTGGAAAACTCCGGTATTTGGTCAGGTAGTCAACAACAGTCTATACGCCCATTTTTTAGTCGTAGAATTGGCCTTCGGGGAAACTTCAACGCAATACCTGCCCCCATTAATGTGGGCGCACGCTATACGCAGCGCACCGAAAAACAAGCCCTGGCAGGACTCTACGTACAACAAGGCGAAACTGAAGATTCACAAGCAGCTCACTTTGGTGTTTTGCGCTATCTACGAAACTACGGACGGGAGAATAATGTAGGTATTATGTTGACCCAACGCGTTGACACGGAAAGCGATCTGCTTAACCTCGGACAAAACAACAATACCACCGTAACCGTAGATGGTCAAATTCGCCCCAGCAGTGAATGGGATATCCAATACATGGCTAGTACTTCCCTTGATGAACAAAGCGGTGAAACAGGCTTTGCCGGACGCATTTTCGCTGGCAACAGTACCAACAAGTGGTATTACGGCTGGGTCACCGAATTTACTGATGCCAACTACAAGCCCGGTGTGGGTTTTGTCCGCCAGACAGACGTGATTCGTCACAACCCCGGTGGTTACTACATTTGGCGGCCCAAAAATATCGACAAAATTCGGAGATGGGATCCCGGCTTCTTTCTCAATTACCAGCATGACGCAACAGATCCTTCCCGTTTTCAGCTGGCTTCAATCTATATCTTTCCGGTCTACGTGTGGTTTAAAGACAACAGCTTCCTAGAGTTTTCTCTAACTCCCACCTGGCAAAATATCAACTTCGATTTCGCTCCACTTGGTTTAGAGATCGAGCAAGACCGCTACTTTTACACCCGCTACGTGCTACGGTACAATACCGATCGCTCCAAGAAATGGTCATTAGACCTTCGTCTAAACGGAGGAAAGTTCTACGATGGTCAACGAAATAGTGTGCAAGGGAGTATACGATTAGCCCCTATTCCCCACGCTGCCTTAACACTAGATTACGAGTACAACCGCCTCACGGAAATAGGCTTGGAAAACCGAAAGCTGGAAACCCACCTCACCACTATCGGTTCACGCTTTGCACTCAACCCTCGCGTACAGCTGTCGGCCTTTTACCAGTACAATTCCTTTGATGAACAAGGCCGCTGGAACATTCGGGGAAGTTGGGAATATCGTCCGTTGTCCTTTGTCTATCTGGTATTCAACAGCAGGCTTATCGACGATTTAGACAACCCAATTCAAGAGCAGCAATTCATTAGTAAGTTGACGTTTATTAATCAATTCTAGGTGCTCGCAAAATCTCCATCGAAAAAATTAAATAACTCGATTTTTGTAGCGCCCCCACTCGCCTAATACAAAACACAAATCCCTCACAATCAAATACTTAACAAACACAACCACTTATTTAATTTTTTCGATGAGCCCCCGTTAAAAAAGCAGCCACCCAAAAAAAAGGTCGCCCCGCAAGTGGGGCGACGTCCTATTCACCATATGCCATTTTATTGGCAAAAACATACTTAGATTCTACTTGGTACCTAGTCTAAATTCGCTAGGTACCAAACAGCTAAGTCTTAATCACCGTCCCACCAGACTTTCGACTCTAGCGTGATGCCGGCAGGTACATTGGCAGCGTTGTTATTGATTTCCGTATCCGTATAAATCATCCGCGTTGGAATGACCGGAACATCAGCGTTTTGTGCAGGCTGAATATCATCTGGAAAGCCGGTACGGCGATAATCATTGTAGCTTTCAAAAGCACTCAACAGAAATCCTGCGATATACTTTTGCTCAATCAGGTCACCAAGACCTCCCAGCGGGTTCGCTGCGATATAGTCAGTGATTTCGGTATCACTGATTACCGTGCCCAACTCGCCGTTGCCAGAGAGCTGTTCCATATGCGTACGGATCGCGTCTGCGTAAGCCATCTCCGCATCAGCTGTTTGGCCTAGGCGCCAGTGGGCTTCTGCTTTGAGGAAAAGCTGCTCTACATAAGTCATCATTGGAATATCCAAATCCGCATCCATGTAATAGGCACCGATGTTGGAGATATCAGCCAAAAGGTTAGATGGTGTCCCACCGTTCGCATGACCCAGGTAACCACCAAAAGTGACAGAAGTATCGGCCATAATCGGCAAACGTGGATCATTCAAAGTTTGCAGCTTATCAACGAAAAAAGCACTCATCTGCATCGTATTGGCAAACTTAACTACCCACTGGTTCCAGGGGTTTTCCTGGCCGGGATCGCTGGTGTAAGCGAAGGTAGCCTCATCCGCAGCGCTGGTCATTGCTTGATCAATGGCGGATAAAGCTAATGTAGACAGCTGTTGATCATCACTACCAGGAGCGTTCGTTAAGCGCATGTAGTAGCGGGCCTTCAAAGCATAGCCAAAATGGGTCCAGGCTGCAATGTCACCGCCTAGGAGCAAGTCTCCTCCACCTAGACTGATAGGTGATTCTTTACCTAATGCAGCAATGCCTTCATCGAGCATATCCTGAATGCCGGTGTACACCAACTCCTGCTGGTCAAATAGCGGTCGGCCGTTATTTTCACGTAGCAAGGCATCCGAAAATGGAATATCGCCCCACCAGTCGGCCAACAAAGCGTAATTGTGTGCCATCAAAATCTTGGCCACCCCTACATGGTGCTCTTGCCCCGCTTCTTCGCCTATTTCTATCATCTTCTTGGCGTTAATGAGTACGCCGGCGTAGGAATAGAAAGCCCATTCGTTGTTGCAGTCAGAAGTGTTGATCCGGTAAGTATCATTGTTCGGTGGAGCAGCATTATTAGCAATGTTCTGCATCCACTGCGCTCCGTAGCGCGACCAGTTACCGCCACCCACCAAATTGTAGGCGGTAGTGGCCGTCATATCGGCTAGTAGAAGATCCAAATCTCCCGGGCTCTCCGGTTGGTTCGGATTGGTATTGATATCGAGGTAATCATCACAAGCCACCAAACCAACGCTGAGGGCCAGAATGAAAATATATGATAGGTATCGCATTAATTGAGTTGTTTTGTTGATCGAGTCTGAAGCCAGGTGCCGAGTACTGCTACACAGCTCGACACCTTAACCATCAGCTCCTAAAAGGTCACGTTCAATGAGAAGTTATAGCCTACAGTACCCGGCGTAATGAAGTTGTAGAACCCTTGACCGTTGGCCGAGCCGTACAGGCTTGATTCCGGATCAGAACCTGTGAAGTTCGGTGCGTTCAGGTATAGGTTCCGGCCAGTCATGGCTACACTGATATCTTCAAACACGGTATTTTGCAGCAGTGTACGAGGTAGCGCGTAGGACAAAGTGACTTCGCGCAAGCGGACGAAAGAACCGTCTTCTACCAAATCCTCCATGGCACGGCCAAAGTTGATTCGCCAGTAGGCCTCATCGAAAGGCACCTCAATATTGTTAGCAGATCCATCAGAGAGTACGCCGTTCGGGAAGACGAAGCTGTTTTCCCCCGTACGATCCTCTGTTTGCTTGGTTACACCGTAGAAATTGAGGTAGAAGTTATCCAAGTTCAGGATGTCTCCTCCTTCGCGGATATCCAATAGGCCAAAGAGAGTGAAGCGACCTGTTTTCTCGTTACCAAAGGTGAACGTTGTGCGAAGGCCAGCAAACCAGTCTGGTTGAGTATTACCGATCACGCCCAGGTTGGCAGCGGCACGTAGCGGCAGGCCATAAGTACCTGATTCTGGATTATCATCAATCAGTACTTGCCCCTCATCATTGCGCTCATACTGCGAGCCCCAGATAACACCGTAGCCCTGATCACGCACGATATAGATACCAGGGTTGGTAAATCCACCCAAGCGGATATTGTCTACCCCATCGGTAAGCGCTACAACACGATTGGTATTCTTAGTGAACGTACCACCAATATCCCACTGGAAGTTGCGGGTCTTAATCGGAGTGACCTCCAATAAGAACTCTACCCCTTCGTTTTGCATAGAACCGGCATTAACCAGGCGTGAAACCGCACCAGAAGAACCAGCTACCGGGGCCTGGAAAATCTGATCATCCGTAGTACGATCATAGTAGGTACCTTCCAGGTGAATCCGGCTATTGAAGAAGTAGGCCTCTAGACC
>JBCBEC010000076.1:0-26252 GCA_038528965.1 Bacteroidota bacterium
GAGGATGAAGACGAAGATGGTGTGTGTGATTTAGCCGACCAGTGCCCAAATCAAAAGTCAGCGCGTGCAACCACTCAATGGCACCTGCTAAGTTACCTTCCCAAATATTCAAGGTCACGCAAACTTCAACTTCCTGACCAGAATCGTATACGCCATCAACTGGTTCCGGCGATAGGACAATGGTGGTACTCCCCTCCGGAGTACAGCTCACTTCACAGGCATCAGGCACGCCATTCATGTCCAGATCAACAGTGTCATCGCCACCAGGGCAGACATCACAGCCATCCGGCACGCCGTCTTCATCTTCATCCAGACTATCATCCTGACCGGGGCACTGGTCGGCTAAATCACACACACCATCTTCGTCTTCATCCTCTGCGGTGGTAGTAATGGTAAAGGAGGTTGTTTCTTCACTATTGAATTCACCTCCAGAAGCCAGAATCGCATCATCCTCTACCCGCTTGAGTTCGTAATAGCCCTCTCCATAGCCGCAGCAAATGCCATCGCCGAAGCTGTCAAAGATGGTAAAGTCATAATCATTTCCAGGGAGGCAGATACCATACTCCTTAAGTTCGCCATTATCTGCTCCTCCGAAGCCACCAATTTGCCAGACGATATCACCAGCGAAGTTGGTAATCAAAATGGAGGTTTCCACCGCATAATTATCCAGCAAGAGGGTCAGCACGAGTGAATCACAGAAGAGTGCGTCGTCTGCTCCCTGGCAAATATCTTCGTCATCACAAACGCCATCCCCATCCGAATCATCAAGCCCAATACAGTTATCACAACCGTCGGGTATTCCGTCTTCGTCACTATCTACACTATCATCAGATCCCTGGCAGAGGTCATCGCTATCGCAAACACCGTCGCCGTCAGAGTCTATAGCCACATCTCCACCGCAGGGGATAATCTGGCTCGTACAGGTTACTGTTCCCAGTAGATTCTCAATGCGCTCTAGTCTACTATTGATAGTGGTGTGCACTTCGTCCAAACAAATCCCCCCCTCACTCATACTGGAGTAGGACACCCGAAGGAAGGGTTCGAAATTATTGAAGCGAGTAGGACTGTCAAAGCCGTAGGAGAACACAATAATTTGCCCGTCTGGCCGGTAGAAGACCTCCGCATCCAGGTTATCATCTGGGGTGACTAATTCGACATTACTGACAACCGCTCCGCTGAGGCTCAAATGCGTTGCTACTATTTCAGCACCCGGATTTTGTAGAGCCACCGTTACGTATTGCTCCTCCTCATTGTGGCCCACTAGCGAAAGACTGACCGATTGATTCGGATTATCAATACCAATGGTGGGTAGCTGGCAGGAGTGCGCGTGGGAAGAGTGCCCGTCGGTATCGTTTTCTACCAGGATGCAGTCATTGAGCCACACTGGATCTTCTAAATCGATTTGATCATCACCGGTTAGTTCGGTACAGCTATTACTGGGGAGCGTACCATCTAGGATCCCATTAATGTACATGGAGACATCGCCGTAATCATACAGCAGATTACTATTTACATCACCATGCAGACTTTCTCCGCCACAAACGCCATTGCAATCGGGTTGGGCATCACCTTGTGATAAGCCATTGCAATCTTCGTAAGTAGGACAAGCTGGTATGACGGTAATGTCATGGTCTCCGTTTGCATTACGAGAGAGCTCAAAGCAAACCTGATCCCAATTATTTTCGTAGCTCACTTCTTCGCGGCCGAAGAGGTCTGGATTATTTTCCCAGTTCACCACGACTACCAAAGTATATTGGCCATCCGGCAAATCGGTGAGGTCTACCCATTGGCAAGCCAAGCTCGAGCTGTAAATATCTGCACAACCCGCTGAGATGCCCATATAGCTGCAACTGTAGGTGCGAGTACCCGTAGTACAGGAGAGATCCAGCACACAGAAACCATTCTTAAAGCCTACCGGCAAGGCAACACCGTCGGCGTCGTATAGTCTATATTCAGCGTATCCTTCTTGATGCCAGTGCCCGTGGCACTCATCAAACTCGAACTGTTCGTTATCAGGATCCGGAGAGCCAATGACGTAATCCTCCGTACCAATATTCTCAATGTAGGTAGTAAAACGAGCCACTTGCCGGGTACCATAACCCTGCAGGCAGCCCTCGCGCACGTAACAGCCGTCGTTGCCGTTTACGGTAGTGGCATAAAGACTGCTTTCCAATACGCCTGGGCGAACGGTAAGGTCTGGTCCTGGTGGACAGTCTGTGCTAGGGTTATAGATACAAGATCCATCATCTTCAGTGGCTAAGGGATCAAAATTACAGGCTAAGGCATCGGTACAGCCGTAAACCAGGCCATTGAAAGCCAGGCTAAACTGAAAACTCTCGCCCACACAATCATCGCCCTGGTCACCCGCTCGGATATAGTAGGTTTGCCCCGGCAGGAAAATAGCGTTGATGGAGGCTTGATTTCCGTCACATTCATCATTACCGTAGAGAATGGCTTCTTCCTGGCTATCGTCTCCCGTTAGGCCAACACAGCGGTCGTACACCCAAATGGAGGTGTTACAGCTATTTCCTAAATCGCAAGCGGATATCTCATAGAAGCCCTGCTGATCAGGAACAAAACGGTACCATGCCTCGCCATCGAGCACGGTATAGGTATTCCCTATTGCGGCTTCGATGGGAGTAAAGCAGGTGCTCCCCGGTACGCAGCCATCACCAAAGGTGGCGGATAGCTCAAAGCCAAAGTCTACTCCGCTGGCTACTAGTTCTCCTTCATAAGAAATGGAGAAGAAACCTGACTGCTCAGCGTTCCAAAGACCATTGCCAAAATCATCGTAAATAAAAAACTCATAGCATTCGCCCCAAGCTAGGCAAAGCGTGGTAGCCTCTGTTCCGCTGTGCACCACATGGTTGTCAGTGTCTCTGATTTCCCAGCGGGTATTGTCTACTGCCGCACTTTCGTCGGGCTCCAGAAGAATCACAAATTCGCTATGACCAGGATCACATTGGGCCTTAAGTGTTGGAGTTGCCCACTGCAGCACAAACAGCAGTGAGAGTAAGTAAAGAGTCGCGTGTCTCATTATAGGTGGTTTTATGCCACTAAAGTTATTGAAATAATCTCGTTCTAAACCCACCAATTTGGAAGGAACAGGCATCTATACTAATAGGCTGACTACTGAGTTTGCTGCTTGGGATGAGGCTCCTACCAGAACATTAATGGTCTTTTTTTCGCGCGCGGCCATTCTATAATTTCTAAATAAATTATCATGCTAGATTTAACCTTTAGCAGTACGCAAGTACTGATTGGAGCCGCTATGCTGGTGCTCCTCTTATTCGGTATTGGGTGGTGGGGAAAAAGATATTTCCGCCTTTCCGCCAAAGACACCGCTGTCGCTGCGGAAAGTTCGCGTACAAAATACCAACGCGTGGATGTTTTTCGTCATCAACCCACTTTCCTCAGAGTGGGCTTAATTTGTTCATTGGCATTCGTGGTCTTGGCGTTTAACTTCACGGAGTATGCTACTACGGCCGACTTCATAGAGTTAGGAGAAGATGATGAAGATATTTTCATTCTCACCGAACCCCCAATTACCACGCATCCGCCTCCACCACCGCCTCCACCACAGTTCCAAGCGGTGGATGACTTGAATTTACCAGACACCATTACCTTTCAAAGTATGGACATCACGGATACTGCTTCAGTAGCTCCCCCCGTAATCACGGAGCCTGTGAAACCCAAATATATCCCACCGCCGCCTCCTATCCCTCAAGATGAACCCAACATCGTAGTCATTGCGGAACAAATGCCCATTTTTGGCGATTGCTTAAATGAAGCAGATAAGGCCCTGCGAAAACAGTGTTCTGACCGGGCCATCATGACCTTTATTGGTAAGCGTATCCGTTACCCTGCTATCGCAAAAGAGAATGGAATTTCGGGTAATGCAGTCATTCGTTTTGTGGTCGAACGTGATGGTACACTCTCCAACATAGAGGTAGTACGGGACCCTGGGACAGGCTTGGGAGATGAAGCCTTACGCGTAGTGCAACTTATGGCTACCGAGGGCGCAAAATGGACGCCAGGTAAGCAGCGTGGGCGTCCGGTGCGGGTGCAGTTTAATTTGCCGGTGCGGTTTAAGTTGGAATAAACGGCGCTGTGTTTGGAACCATATAAGGCATTGAAGGGCATTGTAGAACCATACTTAAATATCCTTTTATGTCTTATATGGTAAACTTTAGCGTTTGGTGAAAACCCCTACTAATAGATATAGTCCAAGAGGAACCTTCAACGCTGCCAGTCCCAAAGCCTAGTTGGTTCTTTACAAATCCTTAATGGCAATCTATCGCCTAACCGTTTTAATTGACATTATATTCGCGGCAATTTAACCTATTCCTACCACCCTAAACTTGCCACATGCAAAAGTATCTCGTCGAGTTTATTGGCACCTTTTTCCTCCTCATTGCCGTGTTCTTTGCCGCCACGCCCTTTGGCGTCGGCGCCATGCTTATTGGTGTGATTTATGCGGGAGGGCATATCTCTAAGGCACACTATAATCCCGCCGTCACCTTGGCGTTCTGGTTGTGTCGGAAAATAGAGAATAAGGATGTGCTACCCTACCTTATTGCCCAACTACTGGCTGCCGCTTTAGCCGCAGTGATTGCAGTTCAAATGGATAAAGGCGGAACAGGTACCCAACTTCTAGCTACTGGCCCAGCTATTCTAGGTGAGGTGCTAGGCACCTTTGCGCTGGTCTTTGTAATACTCAACGTGGCTATTTCAAAAGGCACTGAAGGAAACCAGTTCTACGGCCTGGCCATTGGAGCGATCGTTGTTGGTTGTGCCTACGCTTTTGGCAGCATCAGTGGCGGAGCGTTTAATCCGGCCGTAGCCTTTGGCGCCTGCCTATCAGGAGTATTTGCTTGGAGTAATATCTGGATTTATCTGCTTACCAATTTCGTCACAGCTGCGGTGGCGGCGTATGTGTTTTTGTATGTGGAGGGGGAGGGTGATTAGGCTACTGCGTATGATTGATTTACCGATTTGAGAAACGCTAACACCGGACGTAGCGGCTGGAACAAGCGGACTGGATGAGTTACCGCGTTGGGAGACGCTGGGGAACTAGGGTAGAAGAACCGCATTTCACCACAGCTCATCTACCCTTTCTGAAGAAGAATGCTATCGACTAGTGCACCCCTACCCTACGTCGAGGTCGCAAGTTGAGTGCCCTGGCAATTACGCCCGTTAACTCCTTGTAGTGTGGTTCTCCTCTTTTTCCGCGTCCTAAACTGCGAATAGGTTCGTACAATTGTACCAACTCACGCTTCGCCAGACCAGGAATATCCATGCTAGTAATATCCTTATCCTCCGAATGCATTAGCGCTATTAAGCGATCCAAATAGACGCGTTGAAGATTGCGACGATAAGGGTCAGGTACCAGCTTACCGCTAACCTCAAAGAATATACCTTGCGTTAGATCGGAAAAGAGCTCATCTAAAGAATAAACCGTGACTGAAGCCCGCGCTTCGGATTCCGCCAAGCGCTGTAGACGTGAAGTTGTCATTAAGCGATTGAGTACCGACAGCTGCAATCTCCCGATGCGATCCATCGCACTGGTGGGCGAAATTCTACTGAGAATTCCCTCATCTAACAACCACTCTGGTGTACGAAAGATTTGATTATTCAACCAACGTACTGATCTCTTCTGTCGGTCATATTCTACTGGCCAGAAAACTTGTCCTTCCTGATCGGTTGATTTACGGTAGTCGTAAATACCGCCAACGTTAGTTGCCACGTGCCGTGCGTAGCGCCCCAGCTGGGTATAGACATTTCCGTACAGTTCCTCCAAATCCTTATACGGCATCCCTTCCTGTTGTGTCCAATCTCGGAGCTCTGGAACGATCTTCTTGAGATTATTGATGCCTAACGAGCTAGCGTAAATGGCATCATCACCAACATCTTCCGTCTGAGCAGTGGGGTCATGGGGATCGCGCAACTGGCGGCCGTAACGGTAAATTGGATCATCCGCACGTTCCTTGATCCAAGCGTTCAAGATTGGACGCTCAGCTTCGGCATCAGCGGCCTCTGGAATAGGGCGATAACCGTACATAATTGACCACCTATCATAAGGGCCTATACGTGGATGCAAACCTGCGCCTTCATCCTTGGGCTGGGCAACGTAATTGAAGCGCGCATAGTCCATAATGGACGGAGCGGTACCCATACGCTGCACAAAACCAGCACTCCGGAGGCTATCTACCGGATAAGCCACACTGGAACCCATATTGTGCGGCAAGCCCAAAGTGTGGCCCACCTCGTGTGCAGAAACGAAACGGATCAACTCTCCCATCACTTCCTCCTTAAACTTCACCCCGCGAGCCTCTGGGTTAACCGCTGCGGTTTGCATCATGTACCAGTTGCGTAGTAGGTTCATCACATTGTGGTACCAAAGGATATCACTTTCCAAAATCTCACCCGTCCGCGGATCGTGTACGTGTGGCCCCTGGGCGTTCTGGATATCCGTGGTGATGTAGCGGATCACACTGTAGCGGACATCCTCTGGATGCCAATCAGGATTTTCTTCTGGGGTAGGTGCCTCCCGGCCAAAAATGGCGTTCTTGAAACCAGCTGCCTCGAACGCCTCCTGCCAGTCGTTAACCCCTTGCAGAATGTACGGCTTCCATTTTTCGGGGGTAGCTGGATCCACGTAGTACACAATGGGCTTAACTGGTTCTACCAATTCGCCACGCGCCCAAGCTTCAGGGTCTTTCGGCTCCAAGCGCCAACGCGTGATGTACCGCCGGGCTTCTGCCCGCTGCGCATCCAGGCTATAATTGGTTTGCTGAAGAGAAAAATACCCCACCCGCTCATCGTACAAGCGAGGTTGCATGGGCTCTTCCGGTAGGCGGATGAAGGACTGGTTCATCTCAATGGAAAGCGTCCCCGTCAAACGATTATCCGGCAATTTATTTCCACCATTATACGTCAGTACGTGCCGTACTTCGGTATTCTGCGGAAAGCTCTTCATCCAACTGATGATACTCCGGCTCTTATCTAGATTTTTCACTTTGAAGCGCTCTCGCTCCTGGCTGCGCAGCGCACCAATCATCGGTACGTCCGTGGTAAAGAGACTTCCTACATCAATTAACGCCCCCGTACTATCCGCATTGAACGCCGCGATCGGGAACACCTTGATGATCGGCTCAAAGTTGTTGTTTTGGACCGAACGGTAGACGGGATCTTCGTAGTTGGCTACATCATTGTAACTCACCGAGCGGAGCATCAATTGATTATCCAGGCGCTGCCAGCGGATCACCTGCTGGGGGCGCGACTTCATGCCCGCACCTCCGAAGTTCAGGCCTTTAACGTGGCCAGAAATCCGGCTGACGACCAGAATTTCCTCCTCTAGCAAATCAAAAGGAATCTCGAAGTAGTAATTACCGTCTACTTTGTGAACGGTGAACAGGCCCTCGTCCATTTCGGCATCCGCGGTTACGACCTCAGAAAAAGATTTTGGCCCTTTACTGCGTTTGCCCTTGGCGGCCTCTCCCTCCTGGGCGTGGAGGCTGGTACCAACCATCAGAAGGACGGCCAGTACAGTTAGTAAGCTTTTTTTCATACAAATGCTATTTGTCATTGGAACTAGCGAGCTAAAGAATCGTTCATTAGTGGCCGGAATTAGCTACCAACCACAGTTGTTTTGCTTTAAGCAACAGTCGTTGCCTCATTCGGTAGAAAAACTCCTACGGGCAAGGTGCGGGCATAGTTCGCCACCGCCTGTAGTGCCCGGTAATGCTCAAAACGTTTCGGTGTAGGGTTAAGGTAATTGAACTGGCGGTGCCGCCAAAAAGACATGGCCGTTGCTGCGTATACCACAAAGGCCTGCAAGGATGAACGCTCCGCAACGGTTAGTTCTAACTCAGATTGATAACCAGCAAGCAACTGATGCACCTTACCAATATTGATCTCCTGGCCCTTCAAGCAGACTCCAATTATCGTCATACCAATATCAAAGGCTCGGTAGTAATGAGCTGCTTCCTCAAAATCCATGATCACCACCCGCCCTTTGCGTGGCTTAACGATTACATTATTATCAAAGACATCGCCATGGACAATCGCCTTAGGTAGGTCTGGGCTAAGAAAGGGTTGAAAATAGGCGGTTTGTTCTTGGAGCCAATGATGGAAATCTGAACCTGCGGCATAAGCGGTCACTTGAGAAAAATACTCCATCCCAAAGTTTAGGTTTTCCGGAAGGTAAGCGGGCGAAGGTACTTTGTGCAAACGGGCCAGGGTAGCCCCCAAGCGCTCCATGAGCAAAGGGGGGAAATCCTCGATTATTTCGCCCTTAATAAACTTCTTGACGATAATAGGCTTACTGGCATATTTGGTCACATACTTGCCGGAAGTACTGGCTACCACCTTGGAACTAATAAAGTCGTGTTTACGCAAATGCCGCAACAGACGAACTAATTTCCTCACCTCCTTACGGCGGCGTTGCTCCACAATACTGAGGACAAACTTACCCTTATCCGTTTGCAAAAGATAATTGGTATTCTGCGACCCTCCTTCCAAAATGCTCGACGAAACCACCTGCCCCAAAGCGTACTTTTTAGCGATACGCTGTAGGTCAGCGGCAGTACAAATGGTATACTGTGCCATGTGCTTTTTAATCCTATACGCTGTCTAAATTACGTATTCAGCCCCAAATAGCAAGTGGCCAAGTCGCTACTTTGACTTATAAAAAAGTGTAGACCTGCGGAATTTTTTGAGCCTCCCACGTGTATAATGAAGCGGCACGCAGCACGAATCCATTATTTTTTTTGCAAGATTCTTTTTACTACGCAAAACGACTGCGCAGTAGTATAGAAACTTTGTGTCAACAAGAACAAAAACAGCAATAGCTGTAAAGATATCGGGCAGAAAGCTGCCTGAAAGAGAGTTTTGACGTTGGATTTTGCATCCCAGACAGGTGTTTCTGTATGGCACCGTAGTATTCGCTCCACTGGAGTGGAATGTACTGATGGAATGTAGCGCAGAACTACCATTGCATTCTGAAGGACGGAGGTTCGAATCCTCTTAATACCAGCGCGTATTATAGCTCAGTTTGGTTAGAGCATCAGACCAATTCACAGGCTCAAAACCTGTACCTCTCCCATTTTAGGGGATGGACTCTGAATCCATTTAACGATGCTACGCGGGCCCTGGCTCGTGTGGTGTAATTGACATTTCGTATGACTTCAGTCAGTTTCCTTCGGGAGTTGACACTCGGCTCTGGGCCGGATCAGGAGTCGTAGCCTTGCTGGGGTACATTTCATTGGTGATTGCTACCCCGGATCATCTGCTACGGCAGATTTTGCCAAAGCTGTTACTTCCTCCATTGGCAAGCAACACTAGCTCTTCGGAACTACTGTAGCGGAAAAATGGACGAACTGGCAGGAGAAGCCTGGGCTACCCTCAGGGTTCCGCCTTTGGCTGAGGAGGTCATGCGATTTTTGGGTTGGTTAATTTGGTTGAGTTAGTCCTCCTTCGTCATAAGACTCCGGCGGATAAAATGAATTTAGTTGGATTGGTTATGCCTTCGGCATTGGTTAGTTGATTTAATACTGCTGAAGAGACGTTCCCGATAGCTATCAAGGAGTTATGTCTCTGCACGATTGAATCTTAGAAGCTTCAGGTAGACGTCATCAATAAATAGATAAACCATATTAGGCATAGAAGGACATATTAGGTTTCTTATATGATCTCCAATTATGATCTCCAATGCCTTACATGGTTCAAAAGGAAAACTCCTATTCTGATTTTTGACCTAAACAGTTAAAACCCTTAGGTCACTCGTGTGGTGGCCACTTTAAAAACGCACTCTTTTTCATAAACCTTAAAACCTTTTTAATCATGCAACGCGTAACCATATACCCAAACCTGGTCGGTATCGTCTTGCGGGATGGTCAGTACCAGCGTTTACTGAGTACCGGTAAACACTGGCTAAGGTGGGGCGAACAGCTTCGCCTTTACAACCGTACCCAGCCCGTGACTATGCCTTTCGACTTGGGTATTTTGCTGGAAGATGAAGCCTTCGAACAAGAAGCACAAGTCGTAGATGTGAAGGACAACGAAAAATGCCTCCACTACCAAAATGGTAATTTCCATAACGTTCTACCAGCCGGTCGTTACGCATTTTGGAACAGTGTTATCGAACACCGTTTCGAACACTACAATACCGACGAGCTCGAGAGTATACAAAGTCTGAGCAAGCGGCTTTTGAAAACCAGCGCTCTGCTTCGGCACCGTTGGGAATTCATAGTGGAGAACCACGAACGCGGACTGCTTTTTGTAGACGGTGAATTCCGTCAGGAACTAGGTCCTGGTTACCACTACTTCTGGCGCAACGGCCAGTCTTTGACTATGCTCAAGACTGACCTACGGGTTCAGCAGTTGGAAGTCTCTGGTCAGGAAATCCTGACCCGGGACAAGGCTGCCTTGCGAATCAACTTCCTGGCTCAATACCAGGTTACCGATATCCGTAAGGCGCTGTTGGAAAACCGGGACAGTCGTCAACAGCTTTACCTGAAGCTACAGCTCGCCCTACGGGAGTACGTAGGTACCCGCAGCCTGGACGAACTTCTAGCTAACAAGGAGCAAGTAGAAGTTCAGGTCTTGGACCAAGTTAAGGAACAAGCCAACCAGCTGGGACTGAAGCTGTACAGCGCTGGTATCCGGGACATCATCCTACCGGGTGAGGTAAAGGATATCATGAATCAAGTACTGATCGCTGAAAAGACAGCCCAGGCTAACACCATCCTCCGTCGTGAGGAAACCGCTGCTACTCGTACCCTCCTGAACTCTGCTAAGCTAATGGAAGAAAACCCAATGCTTCTGCGGCTTAAGGAGATGGAATACCTGGAGCGGATCGCCGACAAGGTGAACAGCCTCAGTCTATCTGGCGGTGGTCAAGTACTAGATCAGTTGCGCGACATCTTCGCCGCCAAGTCTTAACTATAACGTGAGGTTGGGGGTTGAACTACTTGCTAAGTTACTGATTATCACAACCTCACGTTGTAAAAGGAAGAAGGTAGAAGGTAGAAAGACAATATGGCGTCCTTATACCCTCTACTGGGAGGTGGGCTTTGACTAACAACACTTTACGCAATTGTCGGAGCCCAACCTCACGTTAACTATAGTGAATGTTAATGATAGTTGTTTAGAAAGTCAGTTCCGTGAGGGGCTGACTTTTCTTTATGTACGATGTACGATGTACGATGTACGATGTACGGTGTACGGTGTATGGTGTATGATGTACGATGTATGGTGTATGATGTACGGTGTACGATGTACGGTGTGGGGTGTACGGTGTATGATGTACGGTGTACGATGTACGATATGGAATGTACGGTGTACGGTGTGGAATGTACGGTGTAGAGCGCCTTTACCGGAGTTAGGATGGCCTCAGGACATTTGGTTTGGGAATAAGCGGATAAGATTGCAGCAAACGCGTATTCTTCTTTCTCTGGTACCAATCATTGGTAACCAACTCTATTTTCTCTGCCTCAAAAGTACCGAGCTCAACACGGCGCAGCTGACTCAATTTGGCTAGTAAATATCGTATTTCCGCAAGGGGTTGCGTGAAGCGAATAAGCGTAGCGTGAGCGGTTTCCAAAACATAGCGCTGATCGATGGTATGATGCAAACCACTAACACGAAAAGCAGCACGGAGGCGGTCTCGGATATGATCCAGTGTTCCGGCACGAAATAAACCTTGAGCCATAATGGCGGATCGGGTCATCGTTAGTCCGTGTAAGGTTAATGGGAAAAACTTTTGCTCAAGTAGCGCCTCTTGAATAAGTTGGGTGTATTGTATCGTACTTATATCTTGATCCAGGGAAACTGATAATACTGATCACCATATTTGAGTACTAACTGATAGGAACCCGCAGCGATAGAGCCCGGTGCAAATATCATCCGGTTTTCTCCTTCCAGAATATCCGCTGACCATTCCTGCAAGAGTCGACCACGGGCATCCAGAATAGAGAAGTGCGCGGCGCGGAAACGCTGATCACTTTGGATAATTAATTCGCTATTCGTGCTAACAGGATTAGGAGCAAGACTTACAGATAGGGGTAATTGTTGAGGATTGGCAATACCACTCTCAAAATCATAACGTATCTCTACTCGCTCCGTCCATACTTGTGCTCCTCGATCATCACTGGCCCGAGCCTGGAGAAAATAGGTACCTACAGCAGGCAAGATAAATGGTACCTCGTATGGCGCTTCTGCTTGACTCCCTAACAGTTCACTATCGAGGAAAAAGTCGACTTGGGCAATCGTACCATCCAAATCAGTAGCTTCCACAGTAACCACATCGGACAATGGCAGTCCATCTCCTAGGAAGAGGCTCTCATTTTCCGGGTAGACAATCGCAGCATTCGGTAAACGATTGGCGACAATCTCTATCTCATCCAGAAAGATACTGTTACCACGATCGCCAATACTTTCAAATTCCAGGAGAAACTGTTCACCGTTCCAAGTAGCCAGGGAGACAGTATCCGTACGCCACTGACTACAATCTACCGGCTCAAAATCTGATATAAACGAGTCGACACTTGCTAAAATATTTCCGCCTTTGTTGTAGATATTATGACGTTGGCCTTGCTGATCAAGCAGATTGATTCGCAATTCATCAAAATGGGCAGGGTGCCGTTGGGCGTACGCCACCTTAAAGAGTAAGTGAGCCTGTTCGTACTGCCGCAAATCCAGCCCAGTGCGTAGGTATTCGCGATTGAGTTTCTGGGTGGCTTCACGATGTTCCACCTCTAGGCAACCACCATTACAACCAACGTCAGAACGCCATTCCCACTGCACACTATCTGCTTCGGGATCGATAATCTCCCAGGGTGAATCAGCAGAATCATCGAAGTCTACATTGAAGGGTTCTAGCGTTTCGCGCACCTGCACAGCCACTTCCCGTGTAAGCGTTCGCTCGCCCACTGGATTTTCCAATTCCAGGCTTACTTCGTAGATTCCAGCGTCTTCGTAGCGTACAATAATATCTTCGCTGGTTGCTTGCAGAGGCTCTCCGCCCGGGAAGGACCAAGTACGGCTAGTAGCGCCATTTTTGCTATCATCGGTAAAGTGTATTGGGGTACCAGGAGCCACTTCTGTAAGTGTTTGCACCCAGTCTACTGCGGGGGCAGCCTCCCAATTATTCACCCTAAAATTGTAATACCCCTCGGGCGCAGGCAGTGGCCGTAGTTGTTGTTTTCCATCGTTAGACCAGGCCTCAATGTAGTACTGCACCTCACGCCCGGGTTCTTGCGGAGGGATGCCAGCCTCCCACTTATCGGGATCATCAGCATTGACTTGCATGGGTACTGTAAAGTAGGCACTTTCGTCTGCCAGTCGATAATGTAAACTCGCACTAGCAATTCCCTCTTGGTGATACAGCCAAGCCTCAACCAGATAGGAGCTGGTAGAATTATAAGTATCGCGCAAGCGGGGATGAGCAATCCAGAGCGGATCGCGCACACCAATGAGTTTGGTAATGCAGTGCAGTGCACCCAACCTACTGATAATTGTATTGCAATTAATGCCCACTACCCGGTAACCGGGAAAATAATCGCGGTAGAGTTGCAAAGCTGCTTCATCTTCTGGCACCTCATAGATGGGCACCAAAATGGTCTTATTAATAAAAACGCTATTGGTATAGGTCAGGTAATCCGCCATAGGAGGATACTGACCTGACTGGGATGGCATGGGCAAACGCATGATTCGGTAAGGCCGGCCGTAGGGTGTACGATAATGGTTGCGAATCCACGCTAGGTTTTGCTCAATAACGGGTCCGTCGGCTACACCTTCGGGGTACTCCCCTATCGCAATGGTTTCCTCATCCAAGATACGCATGTGCATATCCAGGTGATGAATGGTATCATAATCTAACCGAGATAAAATGCGGTAGTCTTCCACGCCAAAAAAGACCTTGGCATATTCTGCAATCTGCTGCCCCGTCTTACCAGAATTTTCGCGCAGCACCAAATCACTGGAATAGGCCGTTTGTAGACCGTCCCGCAGAAAATTCCCTCCGGTATGCACCCAGCTAAATGGGTCTTCATCGGCGTTGTAGACGGGATCACCTACATAGTCCGCTACCTCGTAAGGGACCATATCATCCCGGGGGCGCATCGGGCGGTTGTAGAGATAATCCGAAATCCCGCGCTGACTAACTTTATCCAGATAGACGGTCCAGGGGCCGTAATCGCGAATCCAAATGCTATTGACTCCCGCAATGACGTAGCGGATATTCTCCAGATCGTTTACTTGGAACTCGCTCAAATCATCACGGACAATCTGATCATCAGTAGTGACGATATAGACCAAGCCCTCATCCTTAGCGTAACGAACAATTTCCGAAAGGATTTCCGGGAAACCGCGCCAGGCAATTACTACACCCTGGGTTTCCTCCCATTCCGCCATAGTACGTACTTCTTGCGGCGGGACATTATTGTTGCCAGAAAAAAACACACCTGACGATTCCTCGCCATTTTGAGATTGTGCTCTAGCACCCATTCCCCAACCGAGGAGCAGTAAAATGAGTAACCCAACTCGACTAAATGTAGACATCAGAAATTAGGTTTATTCGGGTATCCAGAACGCTAATTGCTATAACGGTCAAACCGGAGAGTTGTTCCAGTTCCCTTAACCTTACTAAAGTACAGTTTTTCTGGCAGGACCGGAAGTTAAGTTAGTCTTCACTTACAAGACTTAAAGTACTTGCAGGCCTGTAGTTACTTGATTTGGGTAGTAAAATTGACCGCTAGAAGCGAGTGGACACTCCTAAACCCATTGGCTTCGATAGCCCGCAAAGAGCCCACATTCCCCTTCTCGCAGGAGCATATCGGTTGCAAGCTTCGTGCTAGGGCAATGCCCTTAGCGAGGGACAGCAAATAGGTACCATACCCCTGGCGGCGAAAATCTGGAGAAATAATCATTCCAATGTCGGCGCAATGAGGAACAGTCTTACTTTTACGAACCTCACAGGTACCGACAATCTTATCCTTTTGGCGCAAGCAAAACAACTCTTGCTCAGCAATGAGCCCGCCCCAATAGGCATGCAACCAGTCCTCCGGGGCACCTACACTATACCGGCAAAAATCCACCATTTGCGGTAGCTCACTCGCTGACACTTCTTGTAAACTCCCAGCCCTAGCGGGTACATCCACCCTTACCCACTCACGGAACAAGTAGGTATGAACTTGCAGATGTTGTACAAAATGAAGGGCCGTACTGTGGAAAACGGGTTGATGAGTGCCGACAATACCGGCCTTTACTTGTGCTTCTTCCAACAAGTGAGCAAAGAGCGTTATGCGATCCGGCAGGTACAGCGGCTGTAGGTAGAACTGTAGCAGCTGTTGCGCATCATCTACCAGGGCATAACCTACCGCTTCCTGCTGATGGCGAATGGTCCAAACCGTCGCTCCGTCTCGAAATGATTGCCACATCCCATCAGGTGAACTGGTCAGACTAGCGAGGCATTCCGCTCTTAGTGCTGCTACATCCCCGCCCTTAACAAGTTCGTATTCCTTCATGTAGCTTACTCCTTGAATGGGGTGGGATCTAATCTTGGAATCAGCTTTAGTGCATTCTCGTAGTACAGCTTGCGCAGAATATCATCCGGCAAATCAAGCCCGTACATCCGCCAGAAGGCATGGTAGCGCTTGTAGTAGGGGAAGTACTCATCGTCTGTTTCCAGTACCCGAAAGTAGGTGTGGTATTCCTTGGGGCGATAAGAATCTTTACCAAAAACAACCCGATCCTGGTACTTTTCAAAGAAGCGGTTGGCCATCCGTGGTTGGCGTCCCAGTTCGGCGATAACCGCTCCGATTTCTACGTACATATTGGGGATTTCATCCAGAAGTTGTCCCAGTTGTGCTAGATCATTCGCGTACCAGCCCATGTGTGCAGCAATAAAAGTGGTGTTGGAATGCCGGCGAAAGATATCGTGCGCCTCCCCGATGATGGTTTCCCAAGAGGCAGGATTATCTGGACCCCGCTTACGGTTGGGGCGCAGTTTGAGTTCCAGCCAGCGTTCATTGTTTTCATCGTGCGGCTCCCAGAACGGCTTAGGATCAGCAGAGTGGATGAAGACGGGAATTCCTAGCTCCCCACACTTCGCCCAAACAGGATCCAGGCGCGGATCATTGATCTTGATCCGATTGCCCGCCTTATCGGTATGCCGCATACCTTGGCTCTTGAAGATTTTCAGGCCTCGTGCACCAATGCTCACATCGTATTCTAACTGGGCCAGCGTGCTTTCTAGCCAATCCTCCTCATCAATGGAGCGAAACTCAATATTGGTAAAGCACACGATGCGGTCCTGATGCCCGGAGGCATTGACATTATCCATAATTTCCTTCAGGGCAGCTCCTCCCCGACCACTTAAATTCACGACGATACCCATATTCAAGCTATCCATTTGCTGGATCAGCAGATCCAGGTCCTGAGTGGCCATGCGCCAATGATGACTGTGTACATCGATAAAAGGAAACTTGGCGTGATCCGTTGGCGTTTCTGGCACGACCAAAGTTGAGGGTGGATCATAGTCCTCCCAGTTCATAATCAAAGAAGAATCAATGGGTGTACGTTGAGCGAAGCTCATGCTACTGACGAGGAGTAGCAGAGACAAGAGTAGTAATCTGAGCATGACAAATAGTATTTCCGGGCGCTCAAGATAAGCTTTTCAAGAGCTTTGTAGCCCGCTTATTCACGGACTTACGGGGATCTGTCCGCAAACGTTCCAACTGCGGCAGGAGCCACTGCTTAAGCGCTTCATCTTTGGTAGACCATTCCGCTAGCGTCTGCATGCTTTGGTTGAGAACGATCCAATCATCATGCTGCTCCAGGTTGCGGCACATTATTTCCTTAGCGGAAACCTTTTGGTCCGCCGTCATATGGTCCTCGAGCTGCAGAAACAACTGGGCCAAAGTCCATTGCGTAGAAGCTTGATCGATGACCGCAATTTCCGTGAGGAAACGATCCAGGTAGGGCACCAACAATTGAGGTGCTGCTTTGCATATCCGTTTCATAGCGTTGGATACGCGTAGTCGTACAACTTCATCCTCACTGAAATAGCAATTGAATAGCTCAGCAAAAGCGTTATGGTCCGCTAGGATGATATCGACTACTTCTACGGTGCGGCCCAGGGAGTTGGGGTGACCGCCGGTGAGCATGGATTCGAAATCGTAAGTGCCCATAGGTTTGTTTTGTCCAGTGGTGATGGATGCGACTGACTGCTAGAGGACGCATTGCAATGCGTCTTTACGGCCAAAAGCAATGCGTCTTTACGGCCAAATCCAATGCGTCTCTATCTTATCGGCACACCGACTAGCCCACCAAAATGCCCTCCGTCGTTTTTTTTAGCGCTTGTTCAATAAACTGTGGAATCACACGGCTGTAGGTATGCATGATTCGGCGTGGGTGGCGCATATCGGCTAGCATGCGATGGTACTTCTCAGCACCATGCTCCTTAATTACATTTTCCCGGCGCTCTGGCTCAATGAAGTGGGCGATCATCCCCTCGGGATCTGCCTCCGGGTGAAACTGTACGCCAAGCATATCATCGGAAAAACGGATAGCCATAACGGCCCGTTCCAGTGGTACGTGGGGGCGAATCTTCTCCAGCGCCAGTAGTCGAGCATCTAGTTCTGCGAAGCGCGTCTCATCCGGTTGGATGACTTGATAGTCCCGGAAGTCAGCAGCCCAGAACGGATCGGATAAGCCGGCAAAAACAGGTTCTTTCACGCCAGCATCCGTAAGGTGTACGGGAAAGGTACCAAACGACATGGATTTGCGCTTAGTGATCAAGCCCAGGTTGAAGAAATTCACTGCCATTTGAAAACTATGGCAGATGAAGAATACCTGCTTCTTTTCTGCTTCGCGTTGGTTCCAGGTCCACACGGCTTGCAGCCAGGCGTAATATTTGGCATCCCAGTGGCCATCTCCTTCGAGTGGGTTACCGGGGCCACCAGTTGAGATATAGCAATCAAAATTGAGGTCGGGCACTTCGGCCTTGCCCCGAACATCAAAGATTTCGTACTCTAAACGATCTGAAAAGGAAGAGAGGATATCCTTAATACAACGCATTCCTTGGTTGGGAACACCATTGTACATATCAAGAATTGCCAATCGGGTAGTATGCATATCCAGTTACTTTCATCGCCAATCATAGTACTAAAGTACAGCAGAAATGGCAGGCAGTTTTTTCAAGTAAATTAAACGGGTGGTGGTGATAATCTAGCGGTGGGCTCAAGGAAATGCTTCTGGGAGGTTGCTTGTAAGATTGCGTATTACAACACCAAAATCCAGTGTTTGTTCTATGGGTAAAGGTCTGAAAAAAGAAGCATAATTTAGGTCCAATTCGTGTTAAATCGGTCATTGAGGTTTATCACCACCAGTCTTGAATATTTAGCTCTGGTTTCATAGCTTCTGTAGTCTTTAGTGAGTCAATTGTTTGTAGTTGCTGTTCTTTTGGCTTGGCCCAAGAGAACCAAGCATTTCCTTGAACTTGTGCGAAGTAGTCACAGCATATCATTGATAATTAAACCCGGCAGCTAGATAAGCTAAACAAGGTTCCACTCTTTACCAGCTTCGATATTGAAGCTTTTGTTTTGCGCTATTGTCTTGGCATTCTTCTTTTTATCATCGCAATAAAAAGAAGCAAAAAATGCTAGCCCCACTGAAACTCCTTCCAGTCAGACAAAAGTGGGGCGGGCCACCCGCAACGCACAATCAGCCCCTTTTGCAAAAATCTTTACGTAGATCCCAATCGATGATATGTGCTAGATGTTGAATATTGAGCTTGTATTCAGCAGCCCCAGGAGTAAACGCCCGTTAAACGGCTTTGAAGGTTGCCTTATGGCCCTATTGATCAAGTGCTATAGGCATCAAAGCGTATCCCAAAATGACTAAGCTGCACAAATGAATCGGCAATCTTTACGAGAGTAGGGTGTTTACCTACTCCGATGATTAGCTTGGAAATGTAAATGCCAAGCTCTCTTCAATTCGATGAGTAAGTTCGCTGCCTTTACGAGCTCTTGCGCCACCGCTATAGCTTTAGCGCACGCGGTGGGCTTTTGGTTCTTTTGGGCCAAGCCAAAAGAACAGCGTAATTACCAAAAACACCAAAAAAATGGCACCGAAAATAATTTTTCGATGCCATTACGATGATGTATCTCAATCTCTTTACTTCGTAGCTTTCTTACGAGTAGCCCGCTTGGCCTTAGGCTTCGTATCCGCTACTGAGGTACGGATGAAGTTACCCCAGGTGAGGTTAGTGACACCGTCCTTCTGTGCTTGTGCTTTTTCGATAGCGTAGTTAGCCGCCGTTTCTACTACCCATTCGAAGTTTTCCGCGCCAACGGAAGTGATCTCCGCGTCCGGGGCAGGGTTACAGAAGTCGATAGCGATAGGTACACCGTCGCGTACGGCAAATTCTACGGTATTGAAATCGTAGCCGAGGCCGTTGCAGATGGTGAGGACCAGATCGTGCATTTGCTGGCGCAACTCATCGCTTACTTCGTGTTTAGCGGCGTAGCGCAAGTGGTGGGGGTTACGTGGCTCGTAATCCATGATGCGAACGTGCTTACCACCGATACCATAGCAACGGAAGTAGGAATCGAATTTAATCTCCTCCTGTAGCATCATCACCAACTGCTCGGTCTCGCCGTACTTTTCGAAGAAATCCTGAGCATTCTCCAGGCGGTATACACTTTTCCAGCCACCTCCTGCATGCGGCTTCATGTAAGCGGGGAAACCAATGTATTCGAAGATACTTTCCCAATCCATTGGGTACGCCAGGTTGCTGAACGACTCCGCTGAAGTATCATCCGGGTGATCCTGTGAAGGTAGCAGTACCGTCTTTGGCACCGGTACATTCATTTGCCCTACAGAAAGTACATTGTTGAAGAATTTCTCATCCGCACTCCACCAGAAGGGGTTGTTGATGACGGCGGTACCGGTAGCCGCGGCATTCTTCAGGTAAGCCCGGTAAAAAGGAACGTCCTGAGAAATACGGTCAATGATTACCGCATAACCCGAAGGCTCGCCCTGTACTACTTTATCAATGTGCACAGGTTCCGCCATAATACCTTTGACGCCCTTGCTGTTTACGCGCTCAATGAAAGCCTCTGGAAAGGAGCGCTCTTTTCCGTAAAGAATGCCAATTTTCTTCATTGGTATGGTTTTTTAGTACTTGGTACTGAGTACAAGGTACTTGGTATTTTTCACTAGGTAATCCGTACTGGCTACTGCCCACTTTCTACTGACTACCTATGAGGCCAATCGCCTCATTCAAATTTACAATAAGCTTAGGTAATGTGGGAACATCTCGCGCCACAACGGCCAGTCGTGTTTCTGCCAGCCACGGACGTCCAGCCAGTGGTTGATTCCCTTACCATTAAGGATTCCGGACATGCGTTGGTTCGGCTCCAGGCAGATATCCCACTCAGAGGTACCCAGCACGATGTTCATACCCCACAAGGCAGGATCATTGGCGTGTACCATAAAGTCTACTGGGTTATTGAAGTAGACGTTATCATCGTAGTGTCCATCCATGAAGGTCTTGATATCAAAAGCACCACTCATGCTAAACAGGTGACTTACCTGACTGGGGTGACGGAAGGCAAAGTTAGCCGCGTGATAACCACCAAAGCTAGGACCAGCTACCGCAACTTTGTGCGTGTGGCTCTTTGCTTGCAGCTGAGGAATGAACTCCTCACTCAAGAAGCGATCATACTGAATATGACGAGCCACTTTATGTGCCGGGTGAATACCACGATTGTACCAACTCTCTGAGTTGATGCTATCTGGACAGTAAATCTGCACCAGTCCTTGCTCCACAAACCAGCGGGCAGATTCCACCAGTTTGAAATCTTTGTTCTCGTAGTAACGTCCCATGGTGGTGGGGAACAATACGACCGGATAACCACGATCACCAAAGACCAACATATCAATATTGTGGCCAAGGTGGTGAGAATAGAATTGCGTAAACTGTTCGTGCACTAGACTTTGAGTTTATGTCAATTGGCCCGTCATGGGCTCGAAAGTTTGATAATGAACTGCAGTTTGGTGAGTAGACAGTAAACAGTTGTCAGTAGTCAGTAGTAAAAAAGGGAAAAGTCCCTATACCTTCTACCCTATACTCTATACTGCGAAGCATTTCGTGTAAAACGGACACAAAGCTACGTACTTTCACCATACCACACAAGCTATTTATTTGGTTTACAGGGACTTAAAAGAGATCAATCAGAATAAAAAACAAAATCAAAATTAAAAGTCAGTTATTTATTCTGGCAACTATATTCCGAGCCGCTTAATCTTCTCGAAAAAAGTCGTTTTTTCGCGTGCATTTTTTTATCACTGGCACATTTAATAGCGATTGTACCCTACTCAACCTGATTACCAAGGCCTTAAAGCACTTCATCCGGTAGTTCAACGATTCATTTGCGCAATAGTAAGTATGGTTCAGGTTATCATTGACCTTAGCGGCTTTAGTAAAATGTACGCCGTAAAAACCGTAAAAAAGGCTCTACTGCTTGAGCTTCCCTGCACGCTAGGCGGAGCTCAGCACAATTATAGCCGAAGCAAAAGAAGGGAACCACTACTGATTTGGCGAGTTTTAGAGTCTTTAGGTTTTTAAAGTACATTTTACGTTAAGAAGCCGGTACAGTCTTGGATTTTTGTTTCTTTTGGGCCAATGTGCCGTGCGACATATAGTTGTAATCCTAGTAAGCGACAAAAAGTTATAACCCTTCGAATGACCTAGGTAGCGTATGCTATGATTGCGTCGGGATTGACAATGCGATGATTGTAAGTTTTTAACAATTTTCCACTAACGGATTTGATGAGCCACAACTCTTCGAGGGGATCAAAAATGATGCATACTCTTTGATGAGCCATACGATATCCTACGTAAATGCGATGCCCCATGAATTTAACGATTCCTCTACTTGCAATCGCTCGCTCCCAGACCTGCTGCGACAGGTAACTCTTTACTCTTTCAAACTCAAAATGCTCTGCACCATAGTACCCACGCGGGTTCGTTTCTAATTGGGGATATAACTTCATTCTTGTAGTGTAGCCTTTAGCTGGCATTTTGTAGATTCCACTTGGATATGAGCTACCTCATCCAGTGCTTCTTGCAATGCTCCGATGTCATCATACTTCGCAGGATTTACCCACCGATAGCAGATATTTTGCAATCCCTCTACCGTCCCATTTTGCTGTGGGCTAGCAGGGTCATTTTGCCTGACTTCGATCCCTAAACCGATCCACCATAGTAGAACCATGCTAGGTGTATCCCGATGACATGGATGTACAAAGGGCCAACCATTATCCAGCTTGATGCGCTTGGGAAGCCCCCATTGCTCAAAAGCTATATTAATCGCATGGCTAGCCGCTTTAGGCTCAACTTTGGTCATTATCGCCTGGGGGGAAAACCGTAGTGCTCAACACACTACTACTGGCCTCATCTGCCACATTCATCCAGCTCACCCTTTCTTTATTAGCTAACTGCACTTGCTCTTTACCATCAATTTGCCAGGTGTGGTGGACCTCTTTAGTCCAGTCTTTATTACTATGACGGCGTATGACCTTTGCTCGATTTTCGCCTTTTGCTTTCCACCAGCGCTGGATAGTGCGTTCATGCGGAATTCTTAATTCTGGATGATTGTGCTCAAGGACGCTGCGAATGAACGGAGCTCCTTGATCACCATCTTTTATAGAGCTAATGAGTTGGTGTATTTCATCAGAAAAGGGACTGCTACGTCCACAACGGTGGTATCCCAGCTCTAAATCTTCCAGACCTTGAGCCTCGAATTGACGCCATATTCTTTTCACTCCACTAAGGGAGTAATTAACCGCTTGGGCAATCTTAACAAACGATTTGCCAGCTTTGCGATCACGAATGATCTTGAGTCGCACATCATAAGGAATAGGCTTAGGCATGAGGTTGTTGATCTGATTCCCCTTTATGATACAACTTTTCGTCGTCGTAATCGGCACAACTATATGTCGCACGGCAGCCAATGCCAAAAGGATAAGCTTAAGGAGGAATACGTAATTATCCGCAACAGGACAACAAAACCCTCCCCAAACCTGTACCTTTAAAATACGCCTTCAACAATCCGTAAAACCAACACAAAGCAAATGGCCAGCACCAAAGTCTCCTTCACCAATAAAAATGGGTACGAATTATCCGCTCGCTTAGAGCTGCCGGTGAATCAACACCCGCACTCTTACGCGCTTTTTGCGCACTGCTTTACTTGTAATAAGAACCTCACGGCGGTGCGGAACATCAGCCGGGCATTGAACCAGAGCGGAGTGGCCGTCCTGCGCTTTGATTTTACCGGCCTGGGCGAAAGTGAGGGCAAATTTGCGGATACCAACTTCACCTCCAATGTCGAGGACCTGGAGGCTGCGGGCGCTTTTCTGGCGGAGCACTACCAGGCCCCTGCCCTATTAGTGGGCCATTCGTTAGGTGGAGCGGCAGTAATCCACGTGGCAGATCGCTTACCCTCCGTAAAAGCCATTGCGACCATCGGTGCACCACATGACCCAGCGCACGTAAGTCACCTTTTTGGAGAGCTGGAAACGGCCATCAGCACGGAGGGAGAAGCCGAAGTGAATATTGGCGGAAGACCATTTAAGGTAAAGAAGCAATTTTTGGAAGATATTGCGGAACACAGCCAGGAGAAGAAAATTCAAAACCTGAATCGGGCGCTGCTCATTTTGCATTCCCCACAGGACCGTACCGTGGCCATTGAAAATGCCGCTAAAATCTATCACGAGGCCCGCCACCCCAAGAGTTTTGTCACTCTGGATGGAGCGGATCACCTGATGAGCAATAAACACGACTCGCGCTACGCTGGGCAGTTGATCGCCAGCTGGGCCGAACGCTATCTGGACCTACCGGAAAAGGAAGAGCTGCGTAGTGACCGCGACGTAGTAGTGCGCCTGGGCAACGAAGGCTTTACCTCCGAAGTAATGGTCCGCCACCACGACCTCACGGCGGATGAACCCGCCAGCATTGGTGGTAACGATTTTGGCCCTACCCCCTACGAACTTCTTTCCGCTAGCCTGGGTGCATGTACCGCCATGACCCTACAGATGTACGCCCGCCGCAAAAAATGGGACCTCAAGGAAGTACGGGTCCACCTGAACCACCGCAAAGACTACGCTACCGATCTGGCCGACGTAGAACAACCCAGCAGTAAGATTGATCACTTTGATCGTGTGCTGGAAATCGATGGTGATCTGGATGAGACGCAACTGGCCCGCCTGGTGGAAATTGCGGATAAATGCCCCGTGCATCGGACCTTACACGGGGATGTGGTGGTTAACACGGTGCTGAAGTAAGAAATTAGAAATAGGAGGTAAGAAATAAGAAATCGGAAATGGGAGGTGGAAAATCGGAAGTAAATTCTCCCATTCCGACTTCCTACTTCCTTCGTATTTCATACTTCTGATTTCCCATTTTCTACTACTCTACCACGCCTTCAGACTTCAAATTCTTCGCCACCATGCGGGCAAAGAGTCGGAGTTTGGCTTTTATCTCGTAGGAGAAGTTCTCGTCCCGGAACTGGCCGAAGATCGTGGCTACATTTTGGTCGAGAGCCACATTGTATAAGGTGAGGGCAAAATTGGTGTTGCCTTCGTTGTAGATGGGGGCGTTCCAGTCTTCGGATTCGGTGAAATAATAGCCCACCAGCTGGGGTCGATAATTTTGTGGGCCGCCGGATACTACAATCGTCATAATGCCATCTACGCCATTTTCGATGCATACCCGCTCGATCTCCGCAGCTGAATACTCGCGTAGTGGGGGAAAGAGTTGGAGGAAAGTGACCACCTCAATATTTCTTTCAATAAACTCGGCTTTGATCTTGGCATCCCATTCTATATCCATGGATTGCGCATTGTAAGCCAGTAAGATTTTTTTGTAATTCACTGCTTCGTAGCCGGGTTGCAGATAAACGAAACCGTTCTGATTGAGGCCAGCTTGGATTTTTCTTTGCGCGAGCAGCGTAGTACCAAAGATCATTAAGATGAGAAAGAGAGATGCATTTTTCATCGGTGCTTTTTTAAATTCCTCCTAATATACCAAGCTCATCTATTCTTTAGCACACACCCAAGAAGGACTAACAAATCTTTAAGAGTATTGCTCTTACGGCAAATGCATATGTTAGGTTTCTTAGCAAAGCGGTAACTAAGGTTCAGTGATAATCAGTAACGTCGCTGTCTTTATTCTTCCTTAAAGTATTCCTTCACCACCTCCACAAACGACTGCTCAAATGCTTTCAAACGGATATTGAGCAAATCTGTAGTATCCACGAGCTGAATAACTTCTTCTGTTAAATAACCAACGCCTAAAGAGCTAAGAACTTCCAGCTGACTAGCATCAAGAACCAGTCCCTTAATAGCATACCGCTTCATATACGGGTCCATCAATTCAGCACAAAGCTCGAAAGCGAATGCTTTGAATTGCAACTCTAAAAGGCTATCTATCCGCAATAGGCCTGCCTCTTGTTCAATAAGATGTTCTTGCATTTCCTTTAGTCGATCTATTTGTCGCTGCTGCACCTCCAAAGTACAACCACAGCAATTATGCCGATGATAGTCACTGATTTCCCGCTGAAACTGTTTCACCTCTTCATCTAACTGGTCATAGTTCTTATGATAGAATGTATCCCTAAGGTCTTGCCTAATGCTGTCCAGCACGGAGTGGGTAATCACGAAATCCATATCTACTAGAAATAACTGACTTTCCTGGAGGTAAGCTCTATTAGAAAAGACGAGAAGAAGAAGCGGTACCAGTGCTTTCTTGAATATGGGTTGATTAGGTAATGATAGTAGCATAGTTACAAATGAGCGTCATTAGAAATAGACTGCAACGACAATCGTAGTTTCGGGTCTGTATTCTAATGAGCACTCCCAACAAGTATCCGTTGTAAACCCTATCAAACTTGACCCCTTCCACACCACCATTTCGCAAAAAGAAAAAACCGGCCACCACCCGAAGGCAGCAGTCGGTCTTTTTCAATCAGTCGCATCTTTTGCAGGTATTACGCAAGTGTTTTAACCTGCCTTTCAATGGATCACCTACTATCCCAGTGGTGCCCGTGTTCATTGTCTCGTTCACTATGATTCAAAAGTAGAGTCCGTCGTTGTAGCGGCTAACATCTACTCGTACTTCGTTGCGTCCTTCGACGTAGTCACCTTCGATACGGAATACTACGCTACCCAAGGCATCGAAGATTTCG
>JBCBEC010000077.1:0-25635 GCA_038528965.1 Bacteroidota bacterium
TCAAGCTAGAAGTAAGATCGCTGTCTTATATCGCTAAACATAATCCGAAACGATCCTGATACAAACATACGAGGGATGGAAAGGGCACTTGCCGTAGCGCTAGCGGAGGTAAGTGAGACTGAACAGCCCGACGCTAGACCACGCTCTGCGTGAGGCGAAGCGGAGCCCCATAATCATGCTAGCATTTACTTCGTCGTACTACTATTAAGTAGCGCGGAATCAAGCTACACGCACACCAGAGTAGAGCTAATGATCCAGAGGGATTCATCCAATTACTAAGCAATATTTAAAAGAAATGTGGCTACTCCACCGGCAGCTCTTTCTTCCCCGACCGCTTCGCTAGGGCCTTGCGGATCAGGTGGCCCGGGCGGAAGTTCCGTGGCATGTATTTGTGGTAGCTATTCGGTAAAAGACGAGATAGCCAATCTAGGAAGCGTGCCTTGTCACCTAGTAAAATGCGGTGGCGACCTTTACGCACGCCCGCAATAATGGCATCAGCGGCTTCTTCGGAAGTAGTTTTGACGGCTTTGTCAAACATTTCAGATAAGCGATCAACCAGCTCTTGGTCGTCGTGGCGGATGTTTCTGGAAAGGTTGGTTCGCACAGGACCGGGATGAGCAGCAACTACCTGCACACCAGTACCGGCTAGTTCTTGCCGTAGCGTTTCGGTAAAGCCACGAACGGCAAATTTCGCTGTGACGTAAGGTCCCTGTCCAGCGTAGCCCAGTAATCCCAAAACACTACTGACATTGACCAATAGAGATTCGGATTGTTCCATCAGTTGTGGTAGAAAGACTTGGGAGCCATGAATGGTGCCCCATAAGTTGACCTCTAGCACTCTCGCGAAATCTACGGGATCCGTTTCTGGAAGCGTTTCCGGGAAGGCGGTAATTCCAGCATTATTGAAAAGACCATCAACGCGACCGTAGTGCTTTTGCACGTAAGTAGAAAATCGCTCCCAGGCGATACGATCGCTGACGTCAAAGGATTGACTAATAGCATAATGACCCTGCTCTTGGAGCAAGTTCATCGTTTCGTGTAGTGTTTCTGTGTTCCAATCGTTCAAGGCTAAATGTGCACCCGTACCAGCCAGACGGAGAGCCAAAGCTCTACCAATTCCAGAACCAGCACCGGTAACTACAAACACCTTGTTCTTCAGATTCTTCATTCGAGTTGCTCAATGTGCTTAAAAAAGATTTAGGGTATAGTGTTAGCACAGTAATCCTTCTGAAGTAGCTTTCTCGGAAAAATCGTTTATCTCATAGCGTTTGCAAAAGAAAGCATTTACGTTGTCGTAGTACTGTGTTACGACGGGGACTTGCTTTCATAGTCACTAATATAAGGCTTTTGCCTAGTTTTTAACGGTCGTCGCGCTTACGTTTATAATCACCTCTCTTCCAGGCGTCAAAGAATTGCTTCCAGGCCACAGGGCTGAATATATTCATCGGCGGTCTTTGACCGATATAATAATACTCCCGTGATTGTTGCCGTAGATAGTAGCTGGAATTTTCGACTCCGTCTGTGGCTACTTCGGAACGCATGCGTTCCAAGGTTTCATTGGCCAGGTTACGGCTGGCACGTTCCTGGAGTTCCGGCGTGACGTCCATCGCTAAAAATTCTAGCTTGAAATGGTCGCGACTGGGCCAGGGAAAGACGACGGTTTCAGGGAGGTTTACGGCATCTTGAGTCATAAGTTGCACTAAAGAGTACCTATTATCAGACAGCGAGTCAGGGATAGTGTATTCCACTGTACGATACCCCACTGCGGAAAACACAATCTGATCACCTTTTTCCACCACTATGGAGAAAAAGCCGTTAAAGTCAGAATAGGACCCACGCCCTTTTTCTTTCACCAGGATATTCACATAAGGCACCGGTACTAATTCTTGGGTAGTACCATCTAGTATCATACCAGAAAACTGCACCAAATTTGAGTCTACCTGCGCCACCAGGGGTGTCAGCGCAAACAAGGTGATAAAAGAGCAGAGAAAAGTCAACTTACGTACCATAGCAATTGAATCTCAGGGCAGAATTTTTGTACGCTACCCTATCTTAAGACGATCTATAAACGCTTTTGGTTTGTTTGATCCCTCAAAGCTACGCTTTTTTTATGCGAACGGTCCGCCCGCAAGCATCTATAGAAAGGTAGGCCGATCGCCGTTTTCTTACTTTCCTTTTGTAGGAACGGCTATTTCCAGCACTTGCTCCATCCGGTCTACGTAGTGGAAGGTCAGGCCTTTTAAATAACGATCGTTAATCTGATCTACGTGCTTCTGGTTCTCCTTACACAGGATAATCTCCTTGATACCCGCTCGCTTAGCGGCCAAGATTTTCTCCTTGATACCACCCACTGGTAATACCTTGCCACGCAAAGTGATCTCACCGGTCATGGCCAAGTAGGGTTTTACTCTACGGCCAGAGAATAGGCTCATCAACGTAGTTAGCATGGTTATTCCAGCGGAAGGACCGTCCTTGGGAATGGCACCTTCCGGTACGTGCAGGTGGATATCATTTTTCTCGAACAGCTCGTGATCGATACCAAAATCATCTGAGTTGGCTTTCAGGAAACTCAGAGCCGTTACGGCTGATTCCTTCATCACGTCACCCAGGTTTCCGGTAAGGGTAAGCTTGCCCTTGCCCGGGCTCAGGCTACCTTCTACAAAGAGAATTTCTCCACCAACGCTGGTCCACGCCAAACCAATGGTGACCCCAGGGACTTTAACTGCCTGATAGGCATCACGCGAAAACTTGGTCGGGCCAAGAATTTCCGTGAGCTGGTCTTCCTGAATGTTTACGTTGTAATCCTCTTCCAATGCTACAGACTTAGCTACGAAGCGCATTACGCTAGCAATTTGTCGATCTAGTGAACGCACCCCCGATTCCCGGGTGTAGCTACTGATGATCTGCTTCAATACCGTATCACGGAGCTTTACCTGAGCCGCTTTTACACCGTGTGCCTTGCGTTGCTTGGGCACGAGGTGGCGCTTACTGATCTCCACTTTCTCTTCCGTAGAATAACCACTAATTTCGATCATCTCCATCCGGTCGCGCAGGGCTGGCTGAATGGTATTTAGAGAATTTGCGGTAGCAATAAAGAGTACTTTCGACAAGTCATAATCTAGGTCGAGATAGTTATCGTGGAAGGCACCATTTTGCTCAGGATCTAACACCTCAAGCAGGGCTGAACTGGGATCTCCTCGGAAACTCTTACCTACTTTGTCGATCTCGTCCAGGATAAAGACTGGATTGGCAGCACCGGCCTTCTTAAGCGACTGAATAATACGCCCTGGCATGGCACCAATATAGGTACGACGATGGCCACGAATTTCACTCTCATCGTGCAAACCACCTAAAGAAATACGGACAAACTCTCGATTCAGTGCTTCTCCTACCGAACGGCCGAGCGATGTTTTACCAACTCCCGGAGGCCCCACTAAGCACAAGATCGGAGCCTTCATATCCCCCTTCAGCTTTAGTACAGCGAGGTGCTCCAGTATCCGGGCCTTTACTTTCTCTAAACCATAGTGATCCTTATCCAGTACTTTACGGACATTCTTGAGATCGAAATTGTCCTCGGTAGTTTCGTTCCAGGGCAGATCAAGCATCAGCTCCAAATAGTTCATCTGCACGCTGTAGTCTGGTACCTGCGGATTCATGCGCTGGAGGCGATCCATCTCTTTGCGAAAGATGACCCCAATTTCCTCCGGCCAGTTTTTAGCATCTGCACGCACTTGTAGCTTAGACAGATCTTCCTGCTGAGGATTATTGCCTAGCTCTTCCTGAATGGTCTTCAACTGTTGATTGAGGTAGTAGTCTCGTTGCTGCTTTTCAATGTCGCCACGCACCTTACTCTCAATCTGGTCCTTCAGCTCTAGAATCTGTAGCTCACTGTTGAGCTGTTTTAGTATGACCTCTGCTTTTTGTTGCAGATCGGCTATTTCCAGGACCTTTTGCTTCCACTCCAGGCTTGCACCCATATTGGAGGCGATAAAGTTAAGCAGGAAGTCAGGGCTCTTAATGTTCCGTAGTACCACCGCCGCTTCCGAAGGAATATTCGGAGATAGATCGATGATGTTTTGGGCAAGATCCTTAATACTAGAAACCAAGGCTTCAAACTCAATCGGATCAGTGGCTGGAATTTGGGAAAGGACCTTCACACGTCCTACCATGTAGGGAGCTTCGGTGATCATCTCTTCCAATCGAATGCGCTTACGTCCTTGTAGTATGGCCGTAAGAGTGCCATCGGGCATTTTGAGTAGCTTAAGGATATGAGCAACCGTTCCCACACGATATAGGTCGGCCTCCGTGGGCTCTTCCATCTCTAATTCCTTCTGTGAGAAGACCGCTACTTTACGACCGTCTTCGTAAGCTGCGTTGATGGCTTTAATCGACTTATCACGGCCTACCGTAATGGGAATGACATTGTTGGGGAAAAACACCGTGTTTTTCAACGCCAGAACGGGTAATTCATCCGGTATATGCTCGTCCTTATCCGCCACTTCTTCTTCTACAGAAATGAATGGCAAGAAATCGGATTCTTCTTCTAATCGTCTATGCATGAGCAGTTCTTCAAACATACTACTTCGTCGTGTTTATTGCCCTCGGGAGAGGTCTTGTCGGGTGTCAATCTGACAGGAAGTCCGTGGAGCTATCGTGTGGGCTGTAAGGCAATATTTATGCCATATCTAAAATTAACCACTTTTCCAGCCATCTGGCAGGGAATGATGCAGAAGTTATCCACAACTACGGACAAATAGGCAGGAATACTACTAATAGAAGTAGGAAGTGTAACAGCAGTTGGTGTTATAGCTTAGTAAGAGGTGGTCTCGACTGCCTCTTACTTTTCTACAAAGACTTTAGTCGGAACGCTTGTACTTCTAGCTTAGATTTGGTAGAAGTAGGCAATCAATAATGGATTTAAGGCTGACGAAAATTGGCTCACGCCCTTCGTTGGTCACCGGTGACTCATCATCATCCAGAATGGCATCTTCTACTAGCGCTAATAGTTCTTCCTCTGCGGGATGTTGCTTGAAGAAAATGTCCAAGCGTTCGCGAAAGCGGTGGGTGTTGACGTCTTGCAAGAGCCCCCAATTGGTCTCTTCCGCAGCAGAGATTTGGCTTTCGTTGATCACGTCCTGAGAGCCATATACCCGGAAAATCGACTTCCAAATCACACAAACGAGAAAGAGAATAAACTCCCGTTCTTGCTCCGTAAACACCTCAAATGTTTCTGAGAATAGATACCCCAACAGCACCGGCTGGTGCTCGTTCATGAGTTCTATGGTATGTTCGATGGCCTTAGCTGAGGCACTTAGCTCTTCTGTAACCTCATCAATAATGAAAGCTTCAATCATCCTAGTAGAGTGGGCTTTTTTGCACAGGCCCAACTCAAAGATATCCAGCACTAGGGCATTTCCAAAATTACCAGCTCGATTCGTTCATTTTTTTGCTGTGCCTGCGGATCTGCAGAAGAAACTAAAGGTGACAAGCCACCATAACCCCGGTAACTTAGTTGCCGTTCCGGCACCCCTTGCTGCTTCCAAAAGTCGACGATTGAGGCGGCCCGCTGATTGGTTAATTGCTGTGCTTCAAAGGCAGCCACAGCGCTATGCGTATGTGCACGCACCTGTACGATTAGCTGTGGGTGTTGACGTAAAACCTTTGCCCACTGATGCAAAACATCTTGGGTACTGGGGATCAAAGCAGCATCTAAATCTGCGAAGCGCACTTGCTGCAAGATCAATGTTTGACCGGCTTGGAGTGGCTGACCGGTCTGAGGATTTACTAAAGCGAACCCTTCTGCGCCCGCTCGAGCTTGCCACTGTTCGTTAGGCCGCGGTGTATCCGCCTGAAGTGAGGTCCGAATATCCGACTCCCAGTCATTTGTGGCAGCGGGCGTCGCTACTGGATAATCATAGCTTGCCGGCATTTCGGTGTCAGGATAGGTTGGGCGAACCGGACTAGCGGGAGTGGACATACTACGTCCCTCTTGCAAGTTGCGCCCAATCTCCATGCGTAGCTCTTCTGGATTAGTAGCAGGTGCGGCATTGGGAGTAGTTCCCTTAGTTTGGACGGCCCCACCACCGGTTTCGGCACCGGACCATAGGTAGTCGGCATCTTCTGCTCTGGCTGTTTCTTCTGCTTGTTGTTCTTCAGAAGTCTGGTGATAGGCTCGGAAACGGGCTTTCATGCTCTCGACTTCTGCACGGTTATCCGCACGGCGTTGTTCCTCTTCACGGGTGAGAGGGCGCCGGATTTCCCAATTATTTTGCGGCGTTGCTAGAGAATCTGGAGCTACTTGTAGCGTTTGCACACTATCCTTTTGCACAGCAGGCTGTTGGGCTTGCAGCGCGAAAGACAACAGGCAACCCATCATCAGGGCAAGTGTAGTTTTCATAGCTAACAGCTTTGCTGTTATGACGATCAGAACAAGGAAAGTAACAAGAATAAAGATCGGCTACTCCTTGTTGTGGTCAAAGATAAGGTTTCCTTTTTGCCACACCTGTTCCAAATCGTACAGGGATTCCATATTCTGCAGTAGATCACCCGGAAGAAGGAGAAAAGAAGCCGCTTGCCATTTAGAGTTGTGCTGGGAACCAAACGTGCACATGTGTATTCATCAAGCCCTTAACCAATGTTTTACCATTGGCATTCAGCGTTTTCGTTGCACTATGCTGTCGATCCAGCTATGGTCCTATCATCTTTCACGGCTAAATCTGTTTGCTTAAGCACTTTCGTACCCGTAAAAATTTGGGCGTCGGTAACCAATAAGTCCCAAGCGGGGGAAGCCTATCCTTATAACGGAAGAAAGAAAAGGAACGTAAGTAAAAAGATAGGTGTCTCACAAGGTGTAAATTTATCATTTTCAAAAGTTAAATTCGACTAGACGATCAAGTAGTTTACTCGGACAATGACAAGCATTCTTCGTTACAAAATATGGATATTGGAAGGTCTGGTAGTTGTTGAAATCCTACCCACTCCTGTTGATATTTGATTTTACGACAACAAGGACAATAGAGACAATCCTGAAAGAGTCGAGCGAAGGACTGCCCCTCCCGAAAACCAGAGCGGACAAAGCGTTTGCGCAGGGGACAACGGTAAACATGGTAATGACGGTAACCATTTTGGGTACTTATTACCACTTTCCTTTCCACGGCCTGCTTGAACAGGCGAAATTCGTAGCGATGCTGCCAAAGGTTTACCAGCCACTTGCGATCCTGGAAACTTCCCAATATCATGGAGTTGAGTCGCTTGAGAGAAGGAGTTGGCGTGGTTTCAATCAGTTGCTGATAAATATTCCCAACATCAATTTCTAGTACATTCAGCTTAGAGTAAGCTGCGGCCTTTATCTTCTGTACTGGTGTACCATGACTAACTTTTATTTCTACAGCAAGATCATATGACTTAGTCTGAAGTAAGACATCATAACGAAAGCCATTTTTAGCATACTCTATCACTGCATGATTAAACTGCTCCCATTTTGCTCGCCTCAGCGTCGGTCCGCGGTATACCTTTACTGGAGGGGTAATGATACGTAGAGTATTAGCAATTATATACTTTGCATATTGATGTAAAGCAGTTTCCAAGGCACCAGTACAGGAATGACCCGAAGCATGAGCAAAGTGGTGTTTATTTTTTACCCCCTTTTTGGCGATAAGTGGTTCACCACAATTAGGACAATTACAGTTGCATTTGAGGCCAGAAGTGACCTCGTTAATCCCCACCCAACGCTTTTCTTGTAAAGCGAATACTAATACAGGTAACCTTTGCATAGATCAAATTTTCGTATGAAAGGCACTGTATTTGTGTCATGTAAGCGGACTGGTCGATGAAGTTGTCAGTGCTATTATTTCAAAAATAAAAACTTAATTTAAAAAATAATACATTTTAAGTATTAAATCCAATAACTAAAAGAACTCGCATTGGATAGATTTATACCTATTTTTGCCGCATGAGAGCAGGACTATGCATTCTCGGTTTAGTTTGTCTCCTTTTGAGTTGGAGTTGTGAGAACGACATGGCAGAGGTGGAAGCCTTCCAGAAGCGGCTCAACGTGAAGGTAGAAACCGTCAAAGAAGTCGAAATTCTATACAGTGACTCCGCCCAAGTAAAAGTGCGGGTTACTGGCCCCACTATGCTCAACAACCTGGACCGGACCGAGCCTTTCCAAGAGTTTGTGGATGGTGTACTGGTAGAGTTTTTCGACCCCGAGGATGGTGGTATTACTAGTACACTGGTGGCCCGTTACGCTATCCGTTACGAACGGCGCGGTGAGATTATCGCTCGTGATAGTGTAGTGTGGGAAAGTGTAACCGACCAAAAACTGGAAACGGAAGAACTCATCTGGCAAGAACGGGAACAACAAGTATTCACTCGCAAGTTTGCTCGCATATCTACCCCCACTGAGATCATCTATGGGCACGGCTTCCGCGCGAATCAGGATTTCTCCAACGCTCGCATCCAGCAAGTGGAGGGAATCATCACGGTAGATCAACCTCAGTAATCCTAAAAACAGTATTTCTAATGGATTTTCCCCTTCCTATACCTGTACAAGAACTAGCTGACCAAATTGGTGCGAAGCTACTGGGCGATACAACTCTTGCGGCTACGGGTATCAATGAGGTTCACCATTTACGCCCCGGTGATATCACTTTTGTAGATGTAGAAAAATACTATCAAAAGGCCTTGAATTCTCCGGCAACAATTGTGTTGATCAATAAGGAGACCGCCCCACCACCGGGCAAGGCGATCTTAATCGTGGATAATCCATTTGAAGCGTATAACAACCTGGTTTGGCGGTACCGTCCCTTCCAACCAGCTACCGCAAATATTGCGAACGATGCGATAATCGGAGAAGGCACCATCATAGAACCAGGTGCAGTAATTGGGCATCAGGTCCGTATTGGGAAAGATTGCTACATCCAGGCCAATAGCTACGTCGGGGACCACAGTATTATTGGTAATGAAGTTATTATTCAAGCTGGAGCCATAATTGGCAATGATGCTTTCTACTTTAAAAAAGGGAGTGAAGGATTTCAAAAATGGCGTTCTGGTGGGCGGGTGGTCTTGGAGGATCGCGTCGATATTGGATCCAATTGCACCATAAACAAAGGCGTATCCAGCGACACGATCATCGGTGAGGGGACAAAGTTCGATTGTCAGGTACAGATTGGTCACGACACTAAAGTGGGCAAACACTGTCTGTTCGCTGCCCAAGTGGGGGTGGCCGGAAACTGTACCATCGGCGACGGAGTAGTGATGTACGGCCAGGCCGGTATTGCACAAAATGTAACCATCGGTGATAAGGCGATTGTCTCTGCTAAAGCAGGAGTAAGCAAGGACTTAGAGGGAGGGAAACTATATTTTGGTATTCCTGCCCAAGAGGCACGTATGGCTTATCGAGAGCTTGCGGCTTTGCGGCAGCTTCCTGATTTTCTGCGGAAAAAACCTTAATGCTTTTCAGGGCCACGTACCCGATCGGGGTAAGTGTATACGTTCAAACGGTCCTGACGAACAAATCCTACCAAAGTCATACCGCTTGCTTCTGCTAATTCGATAGCTGCCGACGAGGGAGCTCCAATAGCTACTAAAATGGGCGTGCCAGCCATGGCTGCCTTTTGCACTAGTTCATAACTAATGCGGCCACTCAACAAGACGACGCGATCCCGCCAGGGAAACTGCTGATGCTGTAGCGCCCAGCCGAGCAATTTATCCAGCGCATTGTGGCGGCCTACATCTTCCGTTATTTTTAGTAATTCGCCCTCAGCGGTAAAAAGCGCCGTAGCGTGAATGCCACCGGTAGTAGAAAACATATTCTGCTGTGCCCGTAATAATTCCGGTAGTTGCTGTAATTGACTGGGTGGAACCAGTGGGTGATCCTTCGCAGGGAAAAATGCTATGGTCCGCTGGACTTGTTCCAGGTCGGCTTTCCCACAGAGGCCACAGCTGGAATTGGCGTAGCCAACCCGTTGGTACTGAGTGGGGTCAAAGCTTAGCTGGGAATTTAAGTACACATTAGCGGCCTCTTGAGAGACCAATTCTATTTCATCCACATCTGTATTACTATGGATAATACCTTCGCTGAAAAGGTAGCCCAAAATGAGATCTTGATCGTTACCTGGAGTGCGCATGGCAATAGCAAAATCAAGTGCAGTACGACCTGCTTTAGGGCCGTGTAAAATACGAATGGCGAAAGGAGATTCCGGAGCAATGGGATCTGCCTGTAGTTGTCGCCATTGGCCATTTTCCCAGCGCCAAGTGGAATGGGTATGATCCGGGTACTGTTCGATAAACGGGCGGGGTCTTTGCGATAGCGAAATTACAGATGATACTCTTGTCCCAAACGAGGAATTTCTACATTGCGGAAGCCAACATCATTCAATAAGCCGCGAAGGCTATCTTGTCGATCCAGCGTGCCATGCACTAAGAACAGCTTCTTGATGTGTTGCTCTTGGCCCCGTAGGAACTCTCGTATTTCCTCCCGATCAGCGTGGGCGCTGAAGGAGTCCATCATTTCCACTCGGGCGAGTACTTGCTTGTAATCACCAAAGAGCTTTAAGCCTTTCGCTCCGCTGCGGATTTTCCCGCCGGGTGTTTCTGGAGCGGCATATCCCACAATGAGGATGGTGTTCTTAGGGTCCTCAATCATATTGGATAAATGGTGCTTGGAGCGGCCCGCGTTCATCATGCCAGAAGCACTGATAATGATGCAAGGCTCGTTCATGCCATTTAACGCCTTTGAGGCCTCCACCCTTTTGATGTATTGCAAATTATTGAAACCAAAGGGGTTGTCATCTATGAGCAGATAACGCTCGAGGTCTTCATCGTAGCATTCGGGGTGTGCCCCAAAAATAGTAGTGGCATTCACCGCCAGGGGACTATCAACAAACACCGGAATTCGCGGTAGCCGGCCCTCCGTTTCTAGTCGGTCCATTAGATATACAATCTCCTGTGTGCGACCAACACTAAAGGCTGGGATCAGCATTTTGCCCTTGCGCTCCAAACAGGCCTCGGTAATGATGCGTAAGAACTTTTCGATTTCCTTGGGCTTCTCATCATGCAGGCGATCGCCGTAAGTGGATTCGCAGATCATGTAGTCCACCGCGGGCATCTTGCGCGGATCACGGAGGATGGGACGATTAGGCCGTCCAATATCTCCGGTGAAGCCAAAGTGAATGGTGCGGTTACTTTCGTGAATACGTAAAGTCACGCTAGCACTACCAAGGATGTGCCCTGCGTCGCGATATTGGATTTCTACATTATCGCGAATAGGCAGCCACTTATCATACGGGCAGCCATTGAATAACTGCATGGTTTCGTGTACATCCTGGGTTTTATACAAGGGCTCTCGCCGCTCTTTGGGATTTCTGCGGTTGTAATACTCGGCGTCCCGCTCCTGGATCATCGCGCTGTCCATAAGCATGATGGCACAAAGGCTACGCGTAGCATGGGTAGCATATATGGTACCTCGAAAGCCATCCTTGACCAACTTAGGTACCCGTCCAGTATGATCAATATGCGCATGGGAGAGAATCAGGCAGTCGATAGTAGCTGGATCAAAGAGGAAGGTCTCATTGAAATCCTTCATTTCTTTATCGTTACCTTGATACAATCCACAATCGAGCAGGATTGTATAGCCATCTTCCAGCGTAATAAGGTGAGAGCTACCTGTCACCTCACGCGCTGCGCCGCAGAATTTAACTTTCATAGCACTGAGTTAGTCTGCCGGAAGATACAACAGGTGTGGCGTAAACGAAAATGTCCGCTATGCGGGTGGCGATTCTCTTATCATATGGTATAGGTAGGTTGAAATTGATTCGTTTTGTTTGTTAATATATTGTAGATAAATTTTTTATTTTAAATCAATTCTACTTACCTTCATATTGAGTACAAAGAAAAGCCATTCATCATAGGCTAATATTCCCCTTCTCCAGCCAGCGCTGCGGAGAAGAATAATCAGAGTTTCCCATTCCCGGTTTTTCTACTCGATATAGGATTTTGTTGGTCCCGTCAGTGAGATGTCATTGTCGGGAGTGTGAGCACGCAGTACACGAAGCGCAGCGTAGTAATCCCATGCTACTTCCAAGGGGTTGGAAGTGGTCATGTCCTGGACCAGGAGAGGGAGGGCTCTGACGATCGAATAGAAATTCGATGTCAGAATCCTGATATTCCATCTTAGTGGAATCGTCAGGACCCGCCGCAGGCGGTATGCCCCCAAACAAAAAACTCCCCCTCCCTCGTCTACATCAACAACCATCAATCTTCTCCTCCAACTCGTCCAATCTTATAGGTAGCTGATAGCATCGCGTAGCGCCCCAGTGCATTCGCACGACTCTCTTCAAAGTAGTTGAAAGCGTTCTGCCGCTGAATGCCGGTATTTTGGTTCAACAGGTCAAAGACTGTTAGTTTGAGTAGTAAGCGATTGTTACGGAGCAGGCCTTTACTGATACTGGCTTGCCATAGGGTGAATTGATCCGATTGCCCAAAGTTCTCGTTGGAGAATCGTTGGTACTCGATCTCTGTTCCTAGTACCCAATCCTTAGGCAGGAACCAGGTAAATAATCCAAACCAATCTTGCCGGTTATAATTTTGGTTAAAGTTGGCCTGTAGCTCGTATTTAGCTTGGCCATAGTTCCATCTTGCTCCGAGTTCCCAATCGATCTTTTCCTTCTTGCGGTTGCCCAAACTGAGCGACCATTGCTGATCCCAGCGATCTACCTGGTCTTCCGCATTGTTCAGTAAAATTAAGCCCCGACTGTAACCCACATTTCCGCGTAGGCGGAGCGCAATATCTAGTGGTTTAATGGGCGTACTAAAGGAAGCGAATAAGTTGTTTTGCCATTCATAGCGGGTATTGACGGGCTGAGTGAACTGGCGCAATAAAGAGTCAATTTGTAAACTGTTGACGATTCGATTGCTAATGTAACTGGATTGTAGATTAGCAAAGAAGCTGGTAAAACTAAACGCATCAATGATCGCTAAACCAGCCGTTAGATTGTGGCGGTATTCTGGTTCTAGATTTGGATTTCCCTGGTAGATATTCAAAGTGTTAGAGTTATCAACTAAGGTTTGCAACTGGTCCAGGGCCGGCGCATTGACATTGGTACTATAGCGTAAGTCTAGATCCTTTGATCCGCTCATTTCGTATTCCCAACTGGCTTGAGGTAGGAAGTAGTAAAACTGCCGATCAAGCTGAGGACCGCTTTGATCGGCGATACTAGTCAAGGAGGCCCGCTGACCAATGAGTGACAGCCTGATTTGCGACTTGTTCCCATTGAATAGTAAGCCCGTTTCTAGTTCCTGCTGCACAAAGTCTCGTCCGAAATTACCGCTGAGGAAATCGTTGAGCACCTCCTTACTATCGGCTAGGTCAAAGAAATCCTTATTCCGGTCTTCCTGTTCCAAGCTTAGGGTGAAGCGGTTTTGCCAATACCAGTATTCATTAAGCGGTTCGGTGTAAGATATGCGTGCCCGCCAAAATTGCAGATCATCGATACGGTTTTGACGTTGATTTAGGGAATCGATTAGCCAAAGGTCATTATCCCGAAAGCGATTCTCGCTGTTTAGGATACGCTCCGCATTATCATCCTGTTTTTCCCACGAAAGTGAGGTAGAGAACAGTCGCCCAACTTTATCAAACTTAAGTAGGTACTGCAGGCTAGCGCTACCGGTCCATCTTTCAGGTTGATAGCTATTGAGCAAATTACTCTCGTTGGTGCTAATCCCGAGGTCACTGAAGTTAGCCAGTTCCTGCCTTCGTAAGTTTTGACTTGTATTATAGCTGATGCTAGACTGCAGAAGGAGGCGTTGTTGTTCCCCCATATTGTGCTCCAGGTCCATATTGACGCGGTGCCCATCGGAGCGTGTTTCATCTATTTCACGACCACTGGATAAAAAGACACCATCAGTCAGAAAATTATCTCTGGTAAAGGATTGACGGAGGTCTCGTTCCAACCGACTGCCAAAATAGTTGGTGCTAAACTGCGTATTCTCACCAAAATCATGGTTCAAATTCAGTCCCAGAGATTTGGAGGTATTTAGCCCGCCGCCGTTGCCAAAGTTGAGGGGAATACCAATATCATCTTCGCTAAGGCTAATCCGGCCACCACCTTGGGCCGCTAAGCGTTCAAAACCGCCGATGAAGTCGATATAATCGAAGATAGAAAAGCCCGGCTCATTGAGATTATTCGCGCTTCCCAATAGTGACATCTGTGTTGTCCCGCTAAATCGATTAATGCTGGCGCGTCCTTGATAGCGACCATCGGTACCGTAGCCACCCGAGATTTCGCCAAATTGGCCACTCTTTTTATCCTCTTTCAAAACCAGGTTAATGGTTTTTTCTTCTTCACCATCCTTGATTCCAGAGAACTCTTCGAGTTCGGAGGCTTGATCGTAAACTTCTACCGCATCAATAGCGTCTGCGGGCAAATTACGGGTAGCAACTTGAGCATTATTCCCAAAGAAAGGCTTTCCATCTATTAGTACATTTTCTACCGCTTCACCTTGTGCTCTAATGCTTCCGTCTCGTTCTACCTCAACTCCGGGGAGTTTCCGAAGTAGTTGTTCCACATTATCATCTGGTCGTGTGGCAAAGGCACCAGCTTGGTATTGGATAGTATCGCCTTTGATCAGTACCGGCACGTATTCGCCCTTCACTACTACCTCCTCCAGCATCTGATTTTCTGGCGAAAGCCAAATCTCACCTAAGTCCAGGGTCGATTGTCCTTCTTGTAAATCCAGATCCTGCTGGAACGTTCCGTAACCAATATAGGTCACTTGCAAAACGGCGGGCTGAACCGGTACGCGGTTTAGATTAAATTGTCCTTTTCCATCAGAAATGGCAAAAGAAATAAGCGCCGAGTCAAGTGGGTTCAGTACTACCACAGTAGCACCGGTTAGTGGCTGTTTTTCTTGATCGAGTACACTGCCACGGAGCTGAACCGTATTTTTCTGCGCTAGCATGTATCCAGAAAAAAGAAAGAGAGAGAGCACTAATAACAACAGTCGAGTGAAAGATTGCATCTTAGGTCAATTGAGTCGTTAAAAAAATGAGAGTCGGGTGTGATTTGTGTGGTTAGTCGGTGCTTTAGCGGCCTCTCCGGATTTCAATTCGTCTGCCGCTTCCGAGATTCATTTCTTCCAGCTTTTCTTGTTGAATTCGCTCAAACTCTTCCTCACTTACCTTCTTTCCTTTCGATGGGGCTTGCATCAATTCAGGCTGCTCAATTTCAGCGACAATCTCTGTTGCTTTCAGGGTAATATTATCCCGTTCTAGTTCTAGTATTAATCCGGGCAACTCTCCGTAAGTAGCGGGCCCAACTGGTGCAGGAATTTGTGGGGTAAACCAGGCTACAGTTTGCAAGGTGTCCGGGCCAGTAACGGCCTTCATGCAGGTGAATCCCAGGATGGTGCGCTGCTCATTCGTTAACTTCCAATCTCCACCATCCAACTCGTGTTGAATTCGGAAGGGACGGCCAAAAATATTTCGCTGTTCGACCATAGACTTCTCCTCCAAATTGGTATAAACGGCACTGTTATCGCTGGAGCGCATGATCTTAATTTGAAAAGCAGGTTCACCTTCAGCCTGGGGCGGAGGTGGAGGAGCTGGTTTTTCATCAACTGTATAATGCGCGTGCTCGGGTGTAAAGCGGAGAATAAAATGATTGGTTTGGCTACTGGGTAGTAGATCGGCAAATTGACTGGTTTCTTCATTGACCTCAATATTGAGATCAATAGTCTCCTCGTAGTACACCATCCCAGAAGTGGTCTGTGCCAAAAGGGAGGTGGTAAATAGTAAGGCTAATAAGCTGCTGAATAAGTTTGTGATCTTCATGGTTGCTGATTTTTTTTACAAATCTAGGAGCAGCCTGGCAGGAAGCAGGTTAAGCAACCTTAGTGTAAGGTTAATTAAGGTTAATCGGCTGGCAAGCTGGACTTGGAAGCTGTATTTTTGGAGCATGAAACAGGAGCGCAGTACCTTATTGTTAATGCTTAGCAGCATGGTGGTCTTGACATCATTCCTGGCTTTTTGGCTTCGGGAAGGATACCTGGAAGCCGAGACTGCAATGACCGAAAAGGGCAACCTATTGTACCAGGAATCTGTGCGCCAGGTACAGGATTCGGTATATCACCAATTCATAAAAGTTTTTGTGCAACGCGCAGAGCAGGGTAGTACGTTTGAAACGGATAGTTTTCCCTCTGCCTTGACGCGATTTAACCTTGACCTGCGCACTGATCAAGAGGTTGATTCCACAGCTAAGCCCACTTTTCCTGGGGAAGGAACGAATAGGTATCGACAATTAAACTTGACGGTTTCCGCTGATACAGTTGCCGATAAGGACACCTTAGTCTTTATCGAAAGATTTGAGCACTTGGAGAACATTGACCTAAGCGTTCGGGACACTAGTCTCCAGGCTGAGATTCGACAATATTTTGATCAGAAGTTAGTCGACAATCAACTTCCTAGTTCTTATACCGTCGCCCTTAACCCAGCCAAACAGGATACCAGTGATCTACGCTTCTTCCCTGGTGACTTCAATACCTTTCGTTCTGAGGAAGTCATCTTCACGGAAACGGGTTCTTTCTTACTGGGAAAGATATCCGGTCAGTTGCTGTTCAGTTTATTTTTGCTAGGCTTAACTGGCTTGGCCTTTTGGTCCTTGCGTCGTAGCACCCAGCAAGCACTTCAATATACGCAGCTCAAGAGTGACTTTATGAGCAATATGACACACGAACTCAAGACCCCCATCACCACCATTGGACTGGCGTTGGAAGCCATACAGGGGTTTGTAACCCAAAATGAGCAAGAAAAAACAGAGGAATACCTCCAAATATCCCAGCACGAGTTGAGTCGCCTGAGCTTACTCGTTGATAAAGTGCTGAAGCTGACCCTTTTTGAAGAGAGTATTCCACAATTAAAAATGGCCCCTACAGACTTACAACACATTAGCCAGAAAGTGGTAGACGCTATGAAATTGCAAATTGAAGAAAGCGGTGGAGTCATTGAATTTGAATGTAGCGGTGCATCGTTTGAGCTATCTGCCGATGCCGTACACCTCTCTAATGTGCTATTTAATTTGCTCGATAATAGCTTGAAGTACACGACGGGCGCACCAGAGATAAGGCTCGCTCTGGAAGACCAGGAAGACTTCGTTTATGTCACGGTTTCCGATAGGGGAATTGGTATCCCAATAGCTTACGAAAAAAAGGTTTTTGACCGCTTCTTTAGAGTGCCGAGCACTGGTAATCGACACGATGTAAAAGGTTATGGCCTTGGCCTGAGTTACGTGGCCGACATTGTCAAACAGCACGGTGGTCAGATCCAATTACGGTCCAACGAGCCACAGGGAAGCATCTTCCAAATCATCTTGCCCAAAGCTCATGAATAAACCTAGAATTTTGTACGTTGAGGATGAGGTCTTCTTGGCTAAGATTGTCAAAGAAGGCCTGGAGGGTAGAGGGTATGATGTGCACCTCGTTACGGAAGGTGATGCGGTGCTGGATGCTTTTCACGAATACCTACCTGACATTTGTGTTTTCGATGTGATGCTACCGCAAAAAGATGGTTTTGAGATTGCAGAGCTGATTCGACAGGCAGACCGTCAAACGCCCATTCTTTTTGTTACCGCAAAAACAGAAACGGAGGATGTCGTGAAGGGATTTAAGGCCGGCGGTAATGATTATATCCGCAAGCCGTTCAGTATGGAAGAATTAGTGGTGCGCTTGGAAAACCTGCTCCAGCTCGTTCAGCAAAACCCCGCAAAACCGTCTCCTAATGCCCAAATTACCTTAGGGCAATTTACCTTTTCACCTACCAAACTGGAACTGGCTCATCCCACCAAAAAAACCATTCAATTATCCTACCGGGAAGTCCAAATACTGAACCTGCTCTGTGAGCATATCAACCAGGTGTTAGAGCGTAAAAAACTGCTCTTGGAAGTATGGGGGGACGATTCTTTTTTCAACTCTCGTAATCTTGATGTGTACATCCGTAAGCTTCGTAGTTATTTGGCCGCGGATGAGCAAGTAAGCATTCTTACTTTGAAAGGTGTAGGTTATCGCTTTTGCGTTGAAGACTAGCATTTTTTTTGCTCTATTTCCGTTGGGTGAGACGAGCAAGCCATTGCTGCTCTACGAGTCTTCCAGTATGTTAGGCATTATCTTATATTAGGGTTTGCTTTCAACGTACAACTATGAATCCCCAAAGAACTGTGCTCTCTATCAAACGCCCCAGCTGTTATTTCAGTAATTACATTCTCCTATTATTCTGCTGCTATTTTTTAATTCCAAGTAGTGCAGTTGGGCAAGAGCATGCCCCCAATCGGATCCGGACGCAGCTACTGGAAAAGATTACGAATTCGGACGTTTTTAATAAGGGTTTCACCGGTTTTGCCCTCTTCGATCCAGAGGAACGCAAGTACATATGCACGCATCAGGCAGATAAGTATTTTACCCCTGCTTCCAACACCAAGATCTTAACGTTCATGGCCGCTCAGACTCTACTGCGAAGTGAGTGGCCAGTCATCCACTACAATGCGATGGGTGATACGCTCATGCTCTGGGGAACGGGTTATCCATTATTACTTCACCCAGACTTTGTCGGTTTTGATACCCTTGGTCACTGGTTAGCCCAAAGACCGGAGAAAACCTGGCTGATTGCCAACGGCCATTTCTATGATCAACGCTACGGTGAGGGTTGGTCATGGGATGATTACCCCTATGGCTACCAAATGGAAAAGGCGGCGCTACCGGTTTATGGAAACGCAGTCAACTTCACTAAGCATGGTCATTTGGCACCAATTGAAGTTCAGCCGGAATATTTTGAAGATCAATTCATTTATGAGAATCCGTACACCATTAGTCGCTATGAAGATCGGAACCTCTTCACCTTTGGTGATCGTGCATTAGCAGCAGAAGAGTTGGATCGTTCCATCTCATTTCGCTACGAGCTACCCGTAGTGGCAAGTCTACTAAAGGACACCTTTCATCGAACCGTTCAATTTACGTCTGATACTTTACCTCGTGTACAGGGGCGCAAAACGCTATACGCGCCGATTCCTGACACCGTCTTTCAGCTCCTCCTGCACGATAGCGATAATTTCATCGCCGAGCAATTGCTGCAAATGACTAGTGCTCAACGCTACGGCTACATTCACACCGGCCGCATTCTCCGCTTCTTAACGGACACCTTACTGGCCCGTACCCCACAACCCCTGGAGTGGGTGGACGGTTCTGGTCTTTCGCGTTATAACAAGCTCACTCCGCAAAGTGCCGTAACCGTTCTAGATCAGCTACAACAGCAAATTCCTCAAGAGCGCCTCTTTCAACTGTTCCCCGCTGGTGGTGTATCTGGCACGATCAAAAGCTGGTACGAGGGGGAAGATGACCGCCCGTATATATTCGCTAAAACCGGAACACTACGACATGTGCATTGCCTCAGCGGCTACTTGGTGTCCTCTTCAGGCAAGACCTATATTTTTAGTTTCATGCACAACAATTATCCAGATAAGATCAGCGAACTGAAAGAGGAGATGCAGGTGGTTTTGGAGTGGTTGCGGGCGGAGTTGGAATAGCATTAAAGTGAATAATAAACCCTAATAGCACACCTATCTATCACCATTTCATATCAGACCTACTCCCCCTCCATCAACAACCAATCCGTAGCCCTGACAAACGACCATTCCTCCTGCGCCAGATCGCGTTCTTTATCTACGTAGGGGTGGTAGGTTCCGTCGTTGAGTTTCACTTTGATGTGGGCGTAGACGGCTACTTCGTTGCCTTGTGCGAGCTCGCGGTCTCGGAGGTGATGGGCGTACTGCAGAATCATATCCGGATGGGTCCACAGCTTGCGGGCTTGTTTAGGTAGGAGTTCAGATTGTGGGCGGATGCGTTGCTCTTCTCCGGTTTGGAGGTTCTTCACCATAAAATGTCCCCGCCCGCGCTTCGAGCGTAGCATCATGCGCCAGGCATAGCGGTGGCCTTCTTCTGTCCAGGCCACATCACCCGGAAACAGCCAGTGCCGCAGCGGTAAGAAACTATGGATTAAGATGAGTAAAACAAAACTCAAACGCAGTATGGGCCGCGAGCTGGGACGTGCCTGCCAGAAGTCGAAACGAGTGGCGGGGGCTGTTGCTACTAGCGACTGCCATTGAGCTACCCAATTATCTACTCGCCACCAACGCTGCTGTAAGTAGGCCACGAACTGCCGGGGCCAGCACGGACCAAAATACAAAGCCGTGATCGCTACTGATAAATAAGGAAAAATACCAATATTGAAAATCAAATGATTCGTCAAATGGAAGAGGACCACAAAGATGAAAGCGGCTTTACGTGTTCTCTTTGCTAGTAAGAAAAAGACAATTGTCAAGTCTAAAAGCGCGCCGCCCCAGGCCATTAACCAGGCTACCCATTCTTGGGCCACGATGGGGCCAATGAGGAATAGATCAGCCTTCGCCTTCATCCATAATTTGAGTGGCATAGCGTTAAATAGCCAGTCGGCGTTCATTTTAGCAATACCGCCAAAGAAGTACACCACTCCCATCAGGAAAGGTAGAATCACAAAACTCCAACGTGGAACTACGGGACTCCGATCTTGCGGGCGTAGCCATACATCTATAGAAAATGCTCGCCAGGCCGGGAGCAATGCCATAACCCAACAGAGCCAGCAAAACAAATAGCCATGGTTCAGGTAATGCGCCTTTTCCAGCAGGAAATAATAGGTAAAGCAGAGTGCAAAAAGCGGTGCCGTCCAACGGTAGCGCCAGCCGGCAGCTACGGCTAGTGCCAACCCCATTCCAGCAATAAAATACAGACTCATGAAGGGTTCGGGTAGCGAAGGCAACCATTCAAAGCCGTAGTAACGAAACTGAAAATTATCGGGATTAAATGCGTCAACCCACAAATGGTAGTATGCAAAACCACCAACCAAGTCCGCAAAACCCAGGATGCCGAAAATGATACGGAAATAGACCAGACTAGCTATATCTACGAGTTGCCAAAGCCAGTTTTTCATACTTGGCCATTTTTACAGATGGCCCGGAGCTTGCGTAGCTGCTCCTCGTTGCCCAGCACAATGAAAGCTTCGCCCGGTTGTAGAACCACATCAGGCTTGGGATTCACCTGATAATTACCACGTTGGTTGCGGTAGCCAATGATATTGGCTCCGGTTTGGCCCCGCAGTGCCATATCACTAATTTGACGCCCTTGGAATGCTTGGGGTAAGTCGCGATAATGAAGCTCCTCAAAACCCATGTCAGAATGATACTCGCTCGTAATGAAGGAGAAGAACTCTACGGCCCCGGGTTTATTAATGAGCATGGCCATGTAGAAGCCGCCAATATTTTCGGGCATCACCACGTGATTAGCACCAGCTTTGATCAATTTGGCCTGGGAACGTTCTTCAATTGCCCTACTCACAATGGTAAGTTTGGGACTAAGTTGACGGGACGAAAGCACAATGAAGAGGTTTTCACTGTCTTCTCCCAAAGCCGCAATCAACCCCCTGGCCTGCTGAATGCCAGCCTCCATCAGCGTGTCATCATGCGTGGCATCCCCCGCCAGATAAAGGATATCCTTATCCATTTCCTGGATCAGTTGAATTTTTTCTGGGTCATTTTCGATAATGACAAAAGGCGTTTGGTGTTCCAGCAAATTATTGGCAATCTCTTTACCGTATTTCCCAAAACCGCAAAGGATAACGTGTTGCTCTAGTTTTTGGATACGTGAGGTGATTTGGTTGATGTGCATGATCTTGAAAATTTCTCCCTCGACAATGAAATAACTCAGAACGGCTAAGAAGTAGGCAAAGACGCCAAAGTTGATAAAGATGAGAATAGTGGTGAAGATGCGGCCCGTATCACTCAAGGCCTGAACCTCGGAAAAGCCAACAGTAGATATCGTAATCACCACCATATAGAAGGCGTCGAGTCCACTGAAACCCTCTAAATACATGTACCCTAACGAGCCCAATAACACCTCACTCGCCAAGAGCACAACCGCCAAGCGTAGGCTCAGAAAGTTGGCGGGTAAGCGATAAAAATTTAAAAAGCGGCTTGCTGGCATGGGGTCACGATCGTTCTGCTGCCAAAAATACTTGCTTTTATCGAATCACAACAAGCAAGCTGGTCCCGATCAGTACACCATCTTGACTTACACTCAAGGAATAAGTCCCCGGTACTAAGTCATAATCCTGAAATTGAAAAGTATATTCCTGAGCTTGGCCAATAATGGTAGACCATTCGCGAACCATCCGTCCCTTAATATCATGCAGGGCTAGATCGAAGGTTCCTGGCTGCTGCGCTTGCCAGAAAACACTGAATTGACAACAGCTAGGATTTGGGAAGACCGCTACTGTTTGCTCAGACGGTAGCTTATAGGGACCGATGGGTTCCGTATTGCTATGAAATACACTTAAACTATTCGTACTAGAAAACCAAGTACGCCCCCGATGATCGTGGAGAATATTGGTGACGCCGTTGCCTACCAAACCCGAATTCTCAGCGTTTAAGTAGGTCCATTCCTGACCGTCATAATGCAAAGCTCCGTTGTAGCTCAAGGCAGCCCAAAGTTCAGGATAAGTGCCATTAACGATCTTATGGATATGGGCCGTACTACCTATTTCCCACGGAAGTGATTGGGCGATCCAACTGTCGCCCTGCTGGCGCCATATGCCATAAAAGCTACCAGTAACCCACATCTCACCTTGCTCGTCAATGGTAATACCGCTTACAGGTGCATCACCAATGCCCATTTCTGCTGCCGTCGTATGCTCAAATTGGAACCCATCGTAGAACAGGAGGCCATTATCGGTACCAATCCACATTCCCCCTTTTGGGTCTTCGTACAAACAATTAAAGACATTAATATCGCCATTGAAGTCGGAAGCCTTAAAACGAAACCATTGCCCTTCACTACGCACGGAAAACAGCTCCGTAAACTCTTGCAATACCCACAAGTTTCCATCCCGATCGTTGATTAAATCACTTATCGGGTTGGCCAGATTGGCCACTACTGCTTGTTCGAGCGTGTCCCAGCTGGTGCCATTCCACTCTCTAAGATCGGTCTCAGGAAATCCGAAAAAAGCAAAACTGGTGTTGCCTACAATCGGCCGCTCCCGCTCATTAAAGGCAATACTGAACGTTTTGGGAATACTAAAACTCACAGAATCAATGGGTAAGTTATGCCAGCGGCCGCCCTGGAGGTAGGATACCTGATTGAAACCACCGATCCAGAGCTTACCCTGTGGATCAAGGCTGAGGCCTTCTATTTCTCCCATCGGCAACCAAGAAACAGTGGGCCAAACACGAGCTGGGTTTTGCTGGTTGGGGTGCCAGTACTGTAGGCGATTCAGGGCATCCAGATACCAAAGTACACCGTTTTGATCATGATAAGTCCAGCGAGCTGGAATGGATGCGTACGTAAATGCTCCTGTTATTTCACTGGTCTGCCAAGTTGTTCCCTCCAGGTGTTTTATCTCGAATAGACGTTGCTGTGTACTCACAATTATGCCATTGTCTAAGGTGGCAACGATGTCTCCACCCGCTGGAAACTCCGTACCAATACCATCTACTAGGTAGAGCATTGCTGCGTTGCTATCCCAGACGTACAAGCCCAGTTGAGTTAAGAGCCAAGCATTATCGCTACCATCTACTTCGAGGTCATAGGGGGAGTGGGTATCTAGTGCAAAACTGAAGACCAGCTCCGAATCATTATTGAAGCAAAGCAAATTGGGATAGGCTGCTAACCAAAAATGCCCCTGCTGATCTACTGCGGTTAGATGGACAAAGTTGTTTTCGAGAAATTGGTCGTAGGGCAAATAGTGAGTAGTACCATCAATATCTATTCGATAAACCCTTTGGGAAGAGGCCACTAGTAGCTGCCCCTGAAGATCAACACCTACAATCCGATTGAGGATTTCGTTGCTGGAAACATTCAGTGTCTGCCGTTCCCAGGTACCGTCATTATAGTACAGCAGGCGATTGTCCGGCTCAAGCAAGACAAACCGATTACCGGGGAGATCATGAATGGCGTAGATGTCCGGGGATAATGGGCTGTTGCGAAAATGAAGTAACTCTTCACTGCTATCTGCCTGATTAATCTTGAGTATAGAATTCTGCCCAGCTAACCATAGCGCTCCATCCGCTTCAGCACCTCCGAGGAGACGATAATTTTGAAAATAAGTTTGCCAATGTCCAGTGCCCTGCCCTTGAAGTACAGCAGTGCATAATAGGAAGTATAGGAGGCAGCGAGTCAACATAATGGTGGTATTTGGGTTTTCAATACGCTGTAGCTGGTGGTACTACTCAATATACGAAGATCACAGCGTGCAAAGGATCGCGTAGACGCCATCTTTTGGAAAGACGCTACTGATGGCTAGAAGGGTTTGGCCGCCGCTCCTCAACTGTAAAAAACCAGTATCTTGCGTACGACTTCATTTAGAAACGGGATCAGAAAGGCAATGGATAGCACTCAGCAAGGCCGTTTGGCGGCTTGGCAAGCCTGGGGCATATTGGGCTTATTGAGCCTAATCTGGGGTACCTCCTACGTACTCATCAAGTGGGGACTCCTCTATTTTCCACCCGTTCAAGTAGCCGGCATTCGCCTGGGCGTTTCGGCCCTGGCATTTTCTCCCATCCTCGTCCGCGAGCTGCGTAAGATCAAGCGAGAGCAGCTTCCACTTTTGTTCCTAGTGGGTATTATGGGTACGGGCCTACCCGCTTTTCTATTTCCTGCAGCCCAGGAATATGTGAGTAGTTCATTGGCCGGTATCCTCAATTCGCTCACCCCGCTCTTCACCCTGTCCTTGGGTATCGTCTTTTTCAATACCAGTTTTACGTGGACCAAAACCCTCGGCATCCTCATCGGACTAGTCGGAGCCATCTTCCTGTTCGCCTTCGGGGAAGATGCGGGCTTAGGCGGCAAATGGACCTACGGCCTACTCATTGTTTTAGCTTGCTTGTGCTACGCCTCCAGCAGCAATATTGTGGGCTTCAAGCTACGCAGCTTAAATGGCCTCACCATTAGCGCGGTCTCCTTTTCCCTGGTGGGTATACCCGTCCTGCTTTACCTGCTTTTAGGCACAGACTTTATCAATACACTACAAGCTCAGCCCGAAGCCTGGAAAGGCGTAGGTTATATCACTGTACTGGCCTTGTTCAGTACCGTACTAGCCGGCATTATCTTCTTTCAACTCATCCAGTGGACCAGCCCCGTATTCGGCAGCACCGTCAGTTATCTGGTGCCAGCAGTTGCTATGGGTTGGGGCGCACTAGATGGCGAGGTCATTGCACTGGTCCATTTTGCGGGCATGGGACTTATTCTGGCCGGGGTCTATTTGAGCAAGAATTAATCAGTTGTCTTTGGGGGCTCCGCTTCGCCCCACGCATGGCGTGGGCTCGCGTCGGGCTGTCCAGTCTCACTTGCCTCCGCTAGCGCTACGGCCAGTACCCTTCCCATCCCTAGCCCTTGCGCCGTCCCGGCGCCGGGCTCCTGCCGGGGCAGTCGCGCGCTACCGTTCCGCAGAAGGTATGGCTTCGAAAAAGTAGATAGGTTCTCGGAGAACTACAGAAAATCGTACCGACGCGATTCATCGCGTCAATAAAAAAATCCCCAAGCACCAGCCAGACCGGTACTTGAGGA
>JBCBEC010000078.1:0-25409 GCA_038528965.1 Bacteroidota bacterium
CGATCCTCCGGAGGAACAGCAGCGCCAGTATGAGGCCTGGCTGACCATTCAGCGCGGGCACGCAGTGGCTAATGGATTGCCAGTCATCTCTGTCAATCGTACTGGTTACGAAGCAGACCCTAGTGGACATACCGGTGGAATTCAATTCTGGGGACAAAGTTTTGTGGCTGGCCCACAAGGTGAATTGCTGTACACTGCACCAGCACAAGAGGAAGCCACGCAAGTTGTTAGCATTGACCGGCAGTGGACTGAGGAGATACGCCGTATCTGGCCCTTTTTCCGGGACCGTAGAATTGATGCTTATCACGGCTTGACGAAGCGATATTTAGACTAAAGACCAGGTTTAGCCACTGTAAGATACTTGCCAAATGACAGTAGATTAACAAGAGAAATAAGCGAATATTCGCACGGAGGGCTTATCTTGGCGCTCCAACCTCGAAAAAGCTGTAATTACTACAAGTCCACACCGAAAACCTGAACGAGCAATTGCTGCGCGGTGGTATTGCCATTGCGCTAGCTATTCTAAACAATAAGACTGCAACTATCATCAACTAATCATGGAGAAACCAACTTTTACGATTGAGCAAATCCTGAGTATGGATTTGCCTCCGATTATTATTTACGCAGCGCCGGTTATGTTTATTATGGTGCTGATTGAGTGGTACATCCGCACCAGAGAATTGCACGAGCATTACGACAAGAAAGACGGTTTCTCTGCCCTGATCATTGGGCTTGGGAATATTGCCGTTAGTGCACTAGTAAAGGTGGCTTTGTTTACCATCATTTTGTTCTTCTATAATATGGTGCCTTGGTTCATTCCGCCAGAGTGGTGGTCTTATGTACTTTGTGTAATTGCTATCGACTTTTGTCGCTACTGGTCGCACCGTATTTCTCACGAACAGCGCTTCTGGTGGGCTACCCACGTGACACACCACAACTCAGAGCAATACAACTTTACGGTGGGCTTCCGCCTATCGTGGACCCAGCACATCAAAATTATTTTCTTCATTCCGATCGCGCTCATGGGTTTCCACCCGGTGGTTTTCTTTATCGCGAACCAGATTGAGGTATTGTACCAGTTCTTGTTACACACCGAATTGGTGAAGAAGCTTCCTGCACCAATCGAGTACATCTTTACTACTCCGAGTCACCACCGCGTGCACCACGGTACCAATGACAAGTACCTGGATAAAAACTACGGTTCTACCTTCATTATCTGGGACCGGATGTTTGGCACCTTCCAAGAGGAGCAAGAAAAGGTGAATTACGGTATTTTGAAGCCAGTTGACAGCTACAATCCAGTGTGGTTGGTATTCCACGAGTGGGTGGATATCTTCAAGGATTTGGCAACTTACCGCACACCACGTGCCTGGTGGAGAATTCTGTTTGGCGGACCGAATATGACTTTGGATAAAGAGCACTACTACGGTAATAAGCCGAAAAGTGCACTGGGGACCGCGAATGTCCAAATTCGGCGGTCGAAAGACGAAAAGTAGGATTATTAACCTCCAGTTCACAGCAATTATTGATTTTTGTCAGGTCGGTAATTGCTTGCTGAGGGAAAATTTTTCTTCTTACCGGGTAATATCTACTGGGTAGCGGGTATAAAGTAAATGATACCCGCTACCTAAAACCTCATCCAAAAACCTGGCCAGATTGTGAATTCTACTCTTCTTTCGCCCACTATCTCACGCTCTTCTTACATATTGCTCATCGTATTTATGATTGCTTCTGTGCTTTCGGCCGTTACTTATTGGCAGTTTGCGCAGTACACAGGGTGTATGCTGGTTTTCGGGCAAGGAGTTTTGCAATTAATTGTGGCCATGTTGTTATTGGTACTTTGGATCAAGCCCGCGCGTAAATGGCAGCTCTTGGCCCAGTTCCTTAACAGCTTTTTCGTTTTTCTACTTTGTGGCTTATTAATTAATGAGTCTTATATCCGCTGGCAGGAAGGCGGGACGGTCGTCACTTCTGCTGCGCTAATAACTACGCTGCTGGGCTTTGGTGCGCTGGTTTTACTTTGCCACTTACTAAATCGGCTCAGCGAAGGTCCTGAACATCTCTCTACTCACCGTCTCACCTCTTCTATACTACCCAAGCTTTCGGGCGTACTTTCCCTGGTATTATTGATCACTCACTTGACCGGCTGGGTCTGGTTGGATATTGTTGCCGCCTTTCTTACCGCCAGTGCCCTGGGGGTAGTTGCCCTTTTCTTTCTCATCGATGGATACTGGAACATTATGGAGGTTGATGTTTAGTTAACCTTGTGTTTACAGTTTTACTGTTTGATTATCAGTTTCTTGTATCATTTCTTGGGTAGACTTTACACTTAGTTTAATCTGTTCTTTACAATAACTTAAATTGATCTTAAAAGTCAGTTAAGGATGTAGCTGTACGTTTGCGGCGATTTTATAACCAATCTAGCTGCTCTAATGAACGGTAAGCTTTACACCCTTTTTATTCTGGCACTTATGTTGTCAGTCGGTGCACTATCTGCACAGACCGTAGTCGTAACAGATGCGGATCTGGGAAGTGGCACTACTACTTGGACAAACAATAACACGTACATTCTTGATGGTTATGTTTTCCTCGAAGCAGGCGGTGTTTTAAACATCGAACCTGGTACTCGCATTGAAGGCCGTGCTAACCCAACTAATGGTGTTGACGGTACTTCCGCTCTTATCATCGCCCGCGGTGCGCAGATTAACGCTGCCGGTACTGCTGATGCTCCAATTGTATTCACTGCTGAAGGTGAAGATGGTTCTTTCGACGCTCTTGACGATCGCGGTAGCTGGGGAGGTCTTTTGATCCTCGGTAACGCTGTAATCGGTGAAGATGGTGGTGAAGAAAACATCGAAGGTATTCCAGAGGAAGACCGTACTACTTATGGTGGTAGCGATAACGAAGAAAGCTCAGGCGTTCTTCGCTATGTTTCTATTCGTTATGGTGGTGCAGTACTATCTGGTGACAATGAGATTAATGGTCTGACCCTTGGTGGTGTTGGTTCTGGAACTACCATTGATTTTGTAGAGATTTTCGGAAATCAAGATGATGGTATCGAAATTTTTGGTGGTGCGGTAGACATCAAGCACGCTGTTGTGGCTTTCTGCGGTGACGAAATGTACGACACCGACGAGTCTTGGGCTGGTCGTGGCCAGTACTGGTTCGGTATCCAGGCCGAAAATGATCCTTCTGGTAACCAGCAGTTTGGTGGTGAGCACGATGGTTCTGAGGCGGATAACTTGGAGCCAAAGACCGTTCATACTATCTATAATGCTACTTTCATCGGTATGGGTGCCGGTACTGGCAATGCTGCTGGTAACACTGCACTGCGTATCCGTAACGATGTAGGTATCTCTTACAACAACTCTATCTTCACTGATTTCGGTGATCGCGCAATTCGCTTCCAGTCTCCTTCTACGGAGCGTTACCTCACTGGTGACTTCGCTTTGGAAAGCAACCTGTGGTTCGGTTACGGTGAAGGTTCTGCTATTACTGACATCATTCGTGTTGATGATGGTGGTACACAAGCTGACGTAATTGCTAAGTTGGTTGCTGAAGGTAATAGCCTGGATGATCCAATGTTAGCTGGTATCAGCCGGATCGCTGACGGTGGTTTGGACCCACGTCCAAACGCTGGTTCTCCTGCTTTGAGCGGAGCTGCTACTCCTGCTGATAGCTGGTTCGACGAGACCAACTACCGCGGTGCTTTCTCTTTCAGTAACAACTGGGCACTAGGGTGGACACATATGGACGAGCAGGGTTACTTTGGTGACCTGAACGAAACTGGTACAATCGTAATCACTGATGCTGACTTGGTTGGCGACACTGATTACAACTGGACCAACGACAATGTATATATCCTTGACGGTTACGTATTCTTGGAAGCTGGTTCTTGCTTGAACATCGAAGCTGGTACTCGTATCGAAGGTGCATCTAACCCAACTAATGGTGTTGACGGTACTTCTGCCTTGATTATCACGCGTGGTGCACAAATCAAAGCTGTAGGTACAGAGCAAGCTCCTATCATCTTCACTGCGGAAGGTGAGGATGGTTCTTTCGACCCACTTGATGACCGCGGTAGCTGGGGTGGTATCTTGATCCTCGGTAACGCTGTAATTGGTGAAGATGGTGGTGAAGAAAATATCGAAGGTATTCCTGAAGAAGATCGTACTACTTACGGTGGTAGTGATAACGGAGAAAGCTCTGGTATCATGCGTTTCGTATCTATCCGCTACGGTGGTGCGGTACTATCTGGCGACAACGAAATCAATGGTTTGACCCTTGGTGGTGTTGGTTCAGGTACGGAGATCGACTTCGTAGAGGTATTCGGTAACCAAGATGATGGTATCGAAATCTTTGGTGGTGCGGTAGATATCAAGCACGCTGTGGTAGCTTTCTGTGGTGACGAAATGTACGACACCGACGAGTCTTGGGCTGGCCGCGGTCAGTTCTGGTTCGGTATCCAGGCGGAAAATGACCCATCTGGTAACCAACAGTTTGGTGGTGAGCATGATGGGTCTGAAGCGGACGATCTGGAACCAAAGACCGTTCATACAATCTACAATGCTACTTTCATTGGTATGGGTGCCGGTACAGGTAACGCAGCTGGTAACACTGCGCTACGTATCCGCAACGACGTAGGTATCTCTTACAACAACTCAATCTTCACTGACTTTGGTGACCGTGCAATTCGCTTCCAGTCTCCATCTACAGAGCGTTATTTGAACGACGACTTCAAATTAGAGAGCAACTTATGGTTCGGTTACGGTGAAGGTTCTGCTATTACTGACATCATCCGTGTTGATGATGGTGGTACACAAGCTGACGTAATCGCTAAGTTGGTTGCGGAAGGCAACAGCTTGGATGATCCTATTTTGGCTGGTATCAGCCGTATCGCTGACGGTGGTTTGGACCCACGTCCAAACGTAGGTTCTCCTGCACTTTCTGGTGCTGCTGACGCTACCGACGAATGGTTTGAGTCTACTTCTTACCGTGGTGCATTCGACTTCTTGAACAACTGGGCGCTGAACTGGACACACATGGACGAGCAAGGTTACTTCGGTGACTTGACTGACGAGGCTGGTGTGGAGTTCATCACCGATGCTGACTTGGTAGCTGACACGGAGTACAACTGGACTCCTGACAATGTATACGTTCTTGACGGTTACGTTTATCTGGAAGCTGGTGGTTGTTTGAACATTGCTCCTGGTACCCGCGTAGAGTTTACCCCAGACCCAACCAACGGTGTGGACGGTACTTCTGCTTTGATCATCACTCGCGATGCTCAAATCAAGGCGGAGGGTACTGCTACTGACCCAATCGTATTCACTGCGGAAGGTGAAGACGGTACATTCAGTGCTACGGATGACCGTGGTAGTTGGGGTGGTCTTTTGATCCTCGGAAACGCTGTCATCGGTGAAGACGGTGGTGAAGAGAATATTGAAGGTATCCCTGAAGAAGATCGTACTACTTACGGTGGTAATGACAACGCTGATAACTCTGGTATCCTCCGCTACGTATCTATCCGCTACGGTGGTGCTGTACTGTCTGGTGACAACGAAATTAATGGTTTGACCCTTGGTGGTGTTGGTTCTGGTACGGAGATCGATTTTGTAGAGGTATTCGGTAATGCTGATGATGGTATTGAAATCTTCGGTGGTGCGGTGGATATCACGCACGGCATCGTTGCGTTCTGTGGTGACGAAATGTTCGACACCGACGAGTCTTGGGCTGGCCGTGGTCAGTTCTGGTTTGGTATTCAAGCGGAGAATGACCCATCTGGTAACCAGCAGTTTGGTGGTGAGCACGATGGTTCTGAAGCTGATGACTTGGAGCCACGCACCGTTCACACCATCTACAATGCTACTTACTTTGGTATGGGTGATGGTACTGGTAACGCAGCTGGTAATACTGCATTGCGTATTCGTAACGACGTAGGTATCTCTTATAACAACTCTATCTTCGCTGACTTCGGTGAGCAAGCTATCCGTTTCCAGTCTCCTTCTACTGAGCGTTACCTGAACGGTGACTTTGCTTTGGAGAGCAACATCTGGAGTTTGTTCGGTGACGGTGAGACTTTGGAAGACATCATCCGTGTAGACGACGGTGGTACGCAAGCTGAAGTGATCGCTAAGTTGGCTTCTGAAGGTAACCAATTGGTGCCAGATGCAGAATTTGGTGACATCATCAATAGCATCAGCCGTGAGCCTATTGGTCTTTTGGACCCACGTCCAAATCAGCCATCATTAGCCTTTGAAAACGTAGCTACTCCAAGTGATGCATTCTTCGAAACTGTTGATTACCGCGGTGCATTTGATAATGTTGACAACTGGGCAATCGGTTGGTCACACATGGATGAGCTAGGTTACTTCGGTGACTTGGTTGAGACTGTTGAATTAGGTAGCAACGATCAAGGCTTGGCACTGAACGCTATTGCTCCTAACCCAGTGAACAATGTTGCACAATTGGCATTTAACTTGCCAACTACCTCTGATGTAATCGTTTACGTTTACACAATGGAAGGTAAAGCAGTTGTAATTGAGAAGTTAGGTCGCCTTACTGAAGGTGCTAACAACTACACCCTTGATACTACAGGATTGGCGTCAGGTCAATACATAGTTGCAGTGATGACGAATGCAGGTGGTGTGAGTCAGAAAATGACAGTTGTTAAATAATAAATAATATACAGTACGCACAGGGTCTGGCCGTTTTCGGGCTATCTTTGTGCGAAGGATAAGTTGCCGCCCTGCCAACGAGCAGGGCGGCATTTGGCTTTAAAACAATCATCTAATTTTTCGCCATGCGATTTTTACTCACTAGCGTTGCGCTCTTGCTGTTTTCAGTTGGGGTATTTGCCCAGGGCGCAATCAGCGGAACTATTCTTGAAGAATCCACCGGTGATGTACTCATCGGTGCCACCATTTTCGTAAAGGAAACGGGTGGAGGTACTGTAACCGACTTTGACGGTAAGTACCAAATTTTGGATTTGCCAGCAGGTATGTATACGCTGGAAATATCCTACATCGGCTATTCTACAGCCACCATTACCGAAGTTGATGTCAAAGGAGGGGAAACAACTTACCTGGACTACTCTATGACTGATGACGTGCAGGCCCTCGAAGAGGTAGTTGTTACTGCTCGCGCGGTTAACCGCTCAGAAAATGCACTGCTTCTGGTTCGCCAAAAAGCAGAGGTAGTACAAGACAACATCGGTGCCCAGGAAATGGCACGCTACGCTGTGAGTAACGCCGCTGGAGCATTGAAAAAAGTGACTGGCGCCACTGTACAAGGTGGGAAGTACATCTACATTCGTGGATTGGGTGACCGTTACTCACTATCACAATTGAACGGGCTGATCATTCCTTCTACTGATCCTTACCGCAATAGTGCTCAGCTGGACTTGATTCCGACCAACCTTCTGGAAAACATCACTACGACGAAGACGTTTACACCTGATCAACCAGGTACCTTTACTGGAGGTAATGTAAATATTGAAACTAGGAGCTTTCCAGAGAATCGGACTTTTAGTATCTCGGTTTCTGCGGGTTACAACCAGCAGGTTAACCTGATCGACAATTACCTGACTCATACTGGCGGAGAGAATGATTACTGGGGATACGATGGTGGTTTCCGGGCGATTAGCCCAGACTTAACGGATGATAAAACCACCGTGTGGTTGAACCAAGCAGGAGAGCGCGAGGCGCGCCAGGGACGTGAAAACGCACTGGAAGCCAGCCAGGCGTTGCAACGTGGTGCAGATGCATTGATCGACGAAATGCGCCCACTGGTTACCGATTCTCCGCTCGATCACAGCTTTGGTTTTACTTACGGCAATCAGTTTGCTTTAGGAGATGAAAGTAAGCTTGGCTTGATTGCCTCTGCGTCTTTCAAGCAAGATTACCAGCACCTGGATAATTTCCTGATCGCTAACTACCAGATCATGGATATTAACCTGGATACTTTGATGAATATTGGTGATTTCACCACGACTGAGTCGATTACTAATCCTACCGTGAACGGTTTAGTGGGGGCTGCCGTACGATTCTCAAAGAACAATGAGATTAACTTCAATTTCATCTATAACCACTCGGCTGAAAAGCGTTCCAGCGACGCCTTTGGTGAGCGTCCTGATAACCTGATCGACCCGCTATTTTTGAATGGTTACATCCTTTCTTTCCAGGAGCGAGAATTGATCAACTACCAGGCTGGTGGTAAGCACGTTTTCCCTAACCTGAATAACTTCCGTATTGATTGGCGTGCTAGCTTGGTGAATTCTTCTCAATTGGAGCCACAGACCCGCTATTGGCAGGATGGTATTAACGTGGAAACGGATAACTTCTTTGTGGGTGGAGCAGAACTCTTGAATCCGTTCATTTTCTGGCGTACACTGGAGGACGAACAATTTTCTGCGAAGGTTGACCTGACCTTGCCACTTGGTGATGGAGGTAGTAATAAGGTTAAGGTCGGTGGTTTCATGAGCCGCAAAGACCGCTTCTTCTCGGAATTGGAATACCGCCTAAGCACTACCAGCCGTTCGGTGCCTTCTTATGATGGCGACACCAACCCATGGTTGGAAGCAAATACTGGTATTATTGAAGTAGACGAAGATAATCCAGATCGTATTCGCTACTTCTCTGGTAACTACGTAGAGGATTTCCGCAACCCGAACAACACCTACAACGGTTTTGATGATGTGAATGCCGCTTACGGTATGCTTACCTACGGCTTGACGCCAAACCTAAAATTTGTTGGTGGTGCACGTGTTGAAACAACGGATATCTTTACCGAAAGCTCTGCGGAGTCGCAGCCTGATTCATTACGTCAGGGGCAGTTAGATGATGTTAATGTTCTGCCGTCAGCTAACCTGATTTGGGAAGTTGTTGAAAAGATGAATGTACGGGCGTCTTTCTCTCGTACCCTGGCTCGTCCAAATATGAGGGAGGTTTCTCCTTATGCTTCGTTTGATCCAATCCAGAATGCTTTCTTCCGGGGTAATACTGCACTACAGAAGACCGATATCACCAATCTTGACCTGCGTTGGGAATACTTCTTTGGCGCTGGCGAAGTAGTTGCTGTAAGTGGTTATTACAAAGACTTCGAAAATCCAATTGTACAGCAGTTCATTCCTTCTGCTAACTTGGAGATTCAGTTCGTCAACGTACCGCAAGCAGAGCTTTATGGTATCGAGTTTGAATTACGCAAAAACCTGGAGTTCATTTCTCCAATTCTGCGTGACTTCCGCTTCAATACCAATGTTTCCTTCATTAATTCTTCTAGTGATGTCGGGGAGCAGCGTGGTTCTGAGTTGATCACCGAGCGTCCGTTCGAAGGTCAGCCTACGGCAATTGTAAACGCGGCTCTGAATTACGTCAACCTAGAAAACGGTTGGGATGCTACTTTGGCTTTGAACTATGTAGGTGACCGCCTGCGTACCATTGGTCGTGAGAGCAATCCTGATTTATATGATCGTGGTCGCGTACAATTGGATTTCAATATCATCAAGAAAATTGATGATCTTAATCTCCGATTCTCAATTCGCAATATCACTAACGACCCCTACGTAATTGGTGCTGATTATAAAGGGCGCGATTATATCTTTAGTGACTTCCGCCGTGGTGTGGACTTCACTTTCGGTGTTTCTTACACTTTTAATAAAAAGCAGATATAAGTAATAAGCTTCAAAATATGGAGTGACTGCCTTTAACGGGTGATCCTTCAAATTGAGCCGCATCAGAGTTGTCTGGTGCGGCTCAAAATTTTATACGGGAAACTGGAAGATGGATACGCAGCGATACGATGTACAACCTCATGTCAGAGTTATGACTTGATGTTGTCTGTTTTTAAATTTGGCCTTTTTGTTAAACTTACGGTCGTAGACTAAAGTTTGTGATTTGTTTTATTTTTTATAAGATTTTAAATTTAAAGTTTAGTTAACGTTGATGCTTGAACTCAAGTGGGCACTTGGCGTTTATCCGGTGCTGTCAATATTGATAGTTATATGTTTCAAATTTTAGTCATGAGTAAACTTAGATTTATTGTATTGGTTTGTGTTGCGCTGTTCACCGCTTTCTCTTTTACCGCATGTGAAAAAGAAAATGTACAAGATGATCAAGTAAGTGAAGTGCAGGTACCTGATCGCTTTTTACCGGGCGAGCAGTATAAGTTTAACAAGGCACAGATTGACGCCATGATTACAGATGAGTTTGGTTTTGTAGAATCAGACTACGCGCTCAAGTATCAGCAGGTTAATACTGTTGTAATGAAAAAGCTGGGCATTTCCAATATTGAGGAAATGACAAAAGGCTATGATGAAGCTAAAGACCCGACGTGTGGGAACATCACTTCTGACAACCCTTTCAACACGGGAACCGCAATTGGCATTGAAACGCGGGGTTCTATTACTTGTGATGATACGGACTTAAATGCCACTGTATTCATGTTCTATATTCTTGAAACCTTCAGCAACTTTGAAGGTGATACCGAAGTACTCGAAGTTAATGTTGAAGTACGTGCTAGAGCTAGCGTCTTTGAAGGTACCAGAGAGACGCTGTTTTTCCTAGGTGCAACTGGCCTGATCTCCAAGCAAGCTGCAGGTGGTGGAAGCGCTACTGGCATTGTGACCCGCCAAATCTCGATTGACGAAAACAATGGCGCCCCACTCTCGTGTGACCCAGATGATTTTGGCGATGGCCTGGAACTTGAAGCAGTTGCTGAATTACGTGACTTTACTCTAAACGACGGTGAAATTGACCGCTTCAGAATCCAATTGCGTGCTCGCTGTAAGGACTAATCCCAACAAGCTGTCAATCTTAGCTGTGTAGCTCACTAAAATGAGGATTTGTTGGTAGCTAAAATTCGATAGCAGCTCTGGTAGCAGGTGGTATCCGTTAGCCTTAAAAATAAGTGGTGATAGATACCATCTGATTTGATTTAATTATTTGATTATCAGTTTTTTAATTACCGTATTTTTACCTCGAAATCTCTGACTTAAACAAAGCGCACTTGCATAATTGTAACGATAGAATTCTAACTAGTTAGCAAATTAGAAAACGCCTTCCGATAAGTTCTTTCGGAAGGCGTTTTCTTTTTATCTTACTCCCAATAATATCTATCTAACGAAACCAACGAATGGACCCCACCTTTCTTATCATGTGGTTCGGCTTTATCCTGGCCGGTTACTCTGTTGTCGGTAACGACTCTATCCAAACGCTCGGTACCTTTTTATCCTCCAACGAAGAACGGCCCTGGTACATCCTGTGGTTGTTTGCGGGGGGGATACTCACTTTCACCCTCGTGTACGGCTGGTACCAGTACGGCGGTGACGTGAGCTACGAGCGTCTGTCGAAATACCCTTTTATTGAAGATATCTCCTGGCCGTACCTATTACCACCTTTGGTATTGATGGTCCTCACGCGAACGGGTATTCCGGTGAGTACAAGTTTCTTGATTCTCACGTTCTTTAAACCTAAGGGACTCCTGGGTATGACTATGAAGTCTCTATTGGGTTACGTTCTCGCATTTGCTTTGGCCATCCTCGTTTGGCAGTTAATCACTCGCCTGCTGGATAAGCGTTTTATTCAAAACCCGATGACCAAACGCGAGCGGACGACCTGGAGTATCTTGCAATGGTCTTCCACCGGTTTCCTTTGGGGCATGTGGCTAATTCAAGACTTTGCCAATATCTATGTCTATTTACCACGGAGTCTGAGTGGAAGTGAACTAGCTATCTCCTTAGTAGTACTGCTAAGTATGCTGGCCTACATCTTCTATTCTCGTGGTGGTAGTATCCAGGAGATCGTCAAGGCTAAAACCAATACCGTTGATATCCGCTCGGCTACGATCATTGATTTTCTGTACGCCTTAATTCTGCTCTTTTTCAAAGAGTTTAGTAATGTTCCCATGTCCACCACCTGGGTATTCTTGGGCTTGCTGGCCGGTCGTGAAATTGCCATCCGCTACCAACTCGCTCAAGACGAAAGGCCCGAAGAAGATCCAGACAGCCTCGACCGTTTGGGCCAAGTACTCAACGTGGCCTTAATTGCGGTGATTGGCTACGTCATCTACCTGCGCGATGCCGTGGAGAATAGCCAAATTCTACTCTTCGCTATTTTGATTGCGGTGCGGGCAGGTGTCCTCTATCTCACCTCTCAACGCAAGCAGATTGATATGAAACCCACCTTCCGAATGGTTGGCAGTGATTTGGCCAAAGTCACCTTCGGTTTGGTGATCAGTATTGCCCTGGTATATATCATGAAAGCGCTGACTGGCGTTGGGGGCGGGTTTTAGCAATATCAATTGCAATTAAAATCAAAATGACAATGAAAGTGCGGTGTAAGTGAAAGTGACAATGAAAGTGAAAGTGTTAGTACAGTAGATATCTTTTAGGTAGTTCTCGTACTGTTACTTTCACTTCCAATTCTAATTCTCACGCTAATTCTAATTCCCTTTTGATTGTTATCGTATTTTCGCCCCATGAAAAACAACGGACTTCAGCCCCTGCTGATTTTGAAGGGGGCGGCCATGGGAATTGCGGAAACTATACCCGGCGTATCGGGTGGAACCATTGCGTTTATTACCGGTATTTATGAACGCCTGTTGAAGAGCATCCGCAGTTTTGGTCCTGCGGCTATTACGGCTTGGAAACAGGAGGGACTAGGCGGTGTCTGGCGCGCGGTGGACGGTTTTTTCCTGTTGCGTCTTTTCGGCGGTATGGTACTGGGAATCTTGGTTGGCGTCTTTGGCATGGCTTACTTGCTGGAGAACTTTCCCCTGGAAGTCTGGGGTTTCTTCTTCGGACTTATCGTCGCCTCGGCTATATACATTGGTAAGCAGGTAGAGCACTGGTCGGCGGTTTCGATTATTATCCTATTACTCAGTATTGCGCTAGCGTATTGGGTGACGATTGCCACACCGGCGCAGGGGAGCGAGAGTTTACTCTATGTGTTTATGTGTGGGGTCATCGCTATTTCGGCGCTCATGTTACCCGGTCTTTCCGGGAGCTTTATGCTCTTGTTATTGGGGATGTACCAGTTTATCTTGCACGATACTTTGAAAGATGGTGTTCTAGAACAGCAAGATTTAGGAGCGGTAGTAACCCTAGGCGTATTTGGTTTAGGCTGTTTGCTTGGAGTACTCACCTTTGCGCGTGTACTATCCTGGCTATTTGATCATCAGCGCGATTTGACGCTGGCTGGCCTGACCGGCTTTATGATTGGTAGCCTCAATAAGGTTTGGCCCTGGCAAGAGGTAGTGGCCACTCGTATTAGTAGCAAAGGTGAAGAACAAGTGATGTTTTCTAAGAGCGTGCTGCCCAATACCCTTGCGGGCCTGGAGGAAAACTTTCTCTACGGCACAGATCCGCGTTTACTTACTGTAATTGCGGCTATGGTAGTGGGTTTTGCCTTAATATTTGTGATCGAACGTGCGGGAAGCAAAAAGGACGTAGACTGATGCAGTTAGGATTAATAGGTTATCCCTTGTCGCATAGTTTTTCCAAGGGATATTTTGGTGAAAAATTCGAGCAGTTAGGATTGTCCGCTACGCATTCCTACGAGAACTTTTCTTTGCCCAGTATTGACGATTTTCCAGCGCTACTGCAGCAACATCCTCAACTAACAGGACTGAATGTTACCATACCCTACAAGCAAGCAGTCATCCCGTATTTAGATGGATTGAGCCCCGGCGCCAATTCTATTGGAGCAGTGAATACTATTGTCTTTACGGAAGGAAAACGAATTGGCTACAATACGGACGTGATTGGTTTTGGGGATACCCTCAAGGAATTTCTAGCGGTCACCGGCGGTCCATCCAAGGGAGCCTTAATCTTAGGAACAGGTGGTGCGGCTAAAGCCATTGCCTGGGTCCTGGAACAACAGTTGATCCCTTTTCACTACGTATCACGACGCATTCGCGAAGGCGTGCTGACCTACGAAGAATTATCAGAAGAACGCATGGCCAGCGTAGATCTAATCATCAATACAACACCACTTGGCACCAGCCCGAACGTTGATACTTTTCCGAATATTCCTTATCATTGTTTGCAGCCGCAACATCGGCTGTACGATCTCGTTTACAATCCTGAAGAGACTCGGTTTCTTGCTCAGGGTAAAGCGCAAGGTGCAGCGACAATGAACGGTTTGCCTATGTTACACGCTCAGGCAGAAGCCGCCTGGAACATCTGGAACGCTGTTAGAGAATAAGTTCTTTCATCATCACGAGATCAAATTATGAACGAATTAGGGAAGCCTGTACCGAAACATCTGGATAAGCTGAAAACAATAGCGGAAGGGATTACAGGTAAAAAGACCCTGGAACTCGACTTCGCTAACACCGAAATTGCGTTTGCTCATAAGACTAACGATCAGTTGCGAAAAGCGGCTTGGTTGTTTGGTTTGATGAACAAACACTGGTTGGTTGGTATCGGCTCTAGCTTGGGCTTGACCGCAATTCGCTTGCGCCTTCCATTTGTGGAAAGTATTGTCAAGGCTACTATTTTTGAACAATTCTGCGGCGGCACTACTTTGTTGGAGAGTCAGCCCGCAATTGATCAGTTAGAGAAGCACAAGACCTATACCATTCTGGATTACGGTGCGGAGGCTAAGATCAGCGAGGAGGACTTTAATCATACGATGAAAGAGACCATCCGAGCGATCGAATTTGCCAAACATTCGGATGCTGTACCGGTGGTGAGTACCAAGATTACCGGCATGGCCCGCTTTGGTTTGCTGGAAAGCTTGCAGCAGGGTATTCCGCTAACGCGCACAACACGGGTAGAATATAAAAGTATACTGAAGCGCCTGGATTCGATCTGCCACGTGGCCTCTACACAAGGGGTAGGCGTATTTTTTGATGCGGAGGAAAGTTGGATCCAAGACAGCATTGATCACTTGGTAACGGTTATGATGCGGCGCTACAATCGCGGTAAGGTAGTGGTGTATAATACCATCCAGTTGTATCGCCATGATCGCCTGCAGTTTCTGTTCGATTCTTATAATCTGGCTACCCGTGGTGGTTATATGCTAGGTGCCAAATTGGTGCGTGGCGCTTATATGGAAAAGGAGCGCGAAAGAGCAGCGGAAATGGGTTATGATTCTCCTATCCAACCCAATAAAGAGGCGACGGACGATGCCTTTAACACTGCGATTCGCTTTTGTGTAGATCACTATGAAGAGATAGCTTCTTGTAATGCCTCGCACAATGCCGATAGTGCTAGACTGCAGGCGGAATTGATCGTGGAAAAAGGGATTGAACGGCGACATCCGCATTTGAATTTCTGCCAACTCTACGGAATGAGTGATAACCTCACTTTTAACCTAGCACAGGCGGGCTTCAATGTGGCTAAGTATGTACCTTACGGGCAGGTTCGCGAGGTGGTACCCTACTTGATTCGCAGGGCGCAAGAAAACAGTTCGGTTACGGGGGATATGACCCGCGAGTACGGCTTGGTATTGAAGGAACTCCGACGTAGGGGAATTAAAACTTAATACTTGACTGAACAAATGACGGTATTCATGACTTTGTCTACCGGACACCGTTAAAACAACACCGTTGTATAAGTCAGCAGGCACACATTAGAGCGAGCTTATATTTTTTAATTTTAGAATATTTTCTTTTTCTAATGGGTAAAAACTATATTTGTTCAACCTTTACAAGTACAATGAACAAACCAGAACGCCCTTCTTGCGTTGGTTTGTAATACATGCTATGTTTATTCTACACTCGCCTTAAAAAAGGTGATGAGGCTGTTCCCACAGTTCTCATAGTGCCTCAATCTATTTGCCTCAGTTAATTTGGAATTGGATCGACTCCTGTTTTTTCGACCCAAACAATTGCACAACACAGGAGTATTGACTTTAGTGAATCTTTTTGCCTGATCTACTGTAACGACTGAGTTCGTTATGGAATGAAGAGTCAGACGAAGAGCTTCTTCGCTACTTTTGCGTCAGGTTGAAACCAGTTTGTCTGGGTGATGCCTTACGTTGTTTTATAATCTCATGAACATGCATTCAGCCTTTTCTGTCAGATCGCGCAATGATGCTCGATTTGACCCCGATTTAGGAAGTGCAAAGGACGATGTGTATGTTCAACTATCTACAAAAAAAGGGGTTATTGTTCGCTTGTCTTTGCCTGGGATTGTCGCCTCTGACAGTCTTCGGACAAGCCTGTGATGGCCAAGAAGGTGCGTTACCAGATACTCCAGTGGAGGTCGGTGGTGATGGTAGTGTTGCCGGTAACCCTGAGGTAACCTGCTTCTATTTTCGTTTCGATAGCGATATTACTGGTTGGCCCACGGGGATCACCATGGATCTCTGGCATGAATACGAGGGCGACCTGGGTATTTTCATCGAAGCCTGTGGGGAGCGCCTCAATGTGCTGCAGCGCCCCGGCGCCGTGGGTAACTGTGACCCCGAATGTGCCTTTAATATTCCCGATGGTGATTGCGGTAGCTCCGATGAGATCGGCAGTGAAGGCAATCCCGAAATCGTTACCTTTTTCGATACTGGCACCGAGCCAGATGATGGCATTGCCATGGGCGGTACTTTTGGCCTTACCCAAGATGATGTCTGTGGTGTAGGTACCGTAACCAGTTTTGCTGAATTGTGGAGCGGTTGCCCCGAAGGTCTAGTGGAAGCCGAGATTTGTTTCGCAGACCACGCCTCTCTTCACCGTGGCTTTGTATCCAATCTCAACTTCATCTTTCCCAACCCCTATACCTGTGGCTGTCTGGATGAGGATGCACTCAACTACGACGAAGACGCCAGTGTGAGCAGCGGCGACTGTATCTACGAATGCCAAGACTGGATCGTTGAAGTACCCACTACTACCATTGATTTGTGCCAGGGCGCAGATACGCTGATGCTTTCGGCCACCGCACCGGAAGCTGATAACCCAACCTTCGAGTGGGTCGGTACTGGCAATAGCAATTCCTTCCTGGAAAACGCCGAAAGCGCGCAGACTGCCGTTTACATTCCTGAAGATTTTACCGGCACCATTATATATACGGTCACGGCAATGGACGAGTACCTCTGTCCACAAAGTGAAGCTATAAGCATTACGGTGAGTCCGGCAGCGACTGTCGATATTGGCGGTCCTACTACCATTTGCGGTACCGACTCCACCAATTTGGTCTTGAGCGGTGGCCCTTTTACTAGTATACAATGGAGCACCGGTGCGCAGACCGATAATATCCGCGTAGCTGCAGGCTCTTACGAAGTAACTGTAACGGCTGATGGTCTTTGCCCGGCAACTGATATCATTGATGTCATTGCCTTCATCACTCCGGACCCCATCATTGCGGGGCCAGACACCATTTGTTACACGGACACCATACAGTTGACCGTAGATACCAATTTTGTTTCCTACACATGGTCTACCGGAGATACGCTATCCACTATCCAGGCCAATCAACCTATTTCCTACGCACTGATGGTTGTAGATTCGAATGGTTGCATGGGGGTAGACACCTTCCAATTAACTCATTTTGATAGCCTACAGTTATTACTACCGGAAACAGCAGCCTTTTGCCCCGGTGATGAAGTGACCTTAGCAGCACCAGCTGATCTGGTTTCTTATTTGTGGTCCAATGGTGATACTACTGTTCAGACCACTACCACCACGCCTGGCTTACTGTCCCTGACGGCAGTGGATAGCAGCGGTTGCAATCTCACTCAAGAGGTGCAAATTGAGGCCTTAGCCGCTCCCCAGCCCCAAATCATTGGACCGCCGGCGATCTGCCCGGATCAAACAGTGGAGTTGATAACGGCTGTACCCTACGCTACCTACGAATGGTCGGATAACGAACAGGATAGCATCCTTATTACCGATCAGGTAGGCACCTATTCGGTGAGTGTTACGGATGAATTTGGTTGTATAGGAACTGCTTCCTATCAACTAGTGGATGCTCCGCAGCTGGATCTAGATCTGGATTTTCCGGATGAGATTTGCCCGGAAGCCCCCGCGAGCATTGAGGCCTCTACCGGCTTTGAGACTTACGAATGGAGTACCGGTGATTCTACCCTTGTGATATCCGTACCCGGCCCTGGTGATTACCAAGTAACAGCAACTAGCCCGGAGGGCTGTGTGCAAAGCGCTAATTTCAGTATTAGCCCGTACCCCATTGTACCGCCGGAAATTACGGGAGACAGCGATTTGTGTCCAGATGAGACGACGGTTTTAGAAGCAGCTGCCGGCTACAGTAATTATGTATGGGGCGATGGTACCACCGGTGATCAACTTCAAGTTGATATTGCCGGAATCTATACGCTTAGCGCGATTGATTCCAACGGCTGTGCCGTAGCAGCAAGTTATGATGTGGCAGCACTGCCAGCTCCACAAGTGGAAATCGTTGGCGACGCGCTCATTTGCGAAAATGGAACTGGGGCCCTACAGGTTAGCTCGGTCTCAGATTTGGATGCTTACACCTGGTCAGTACCAGGCCAAACGACGGAAAACTTGAGCATTGATACTCCTGGCGCTTATTCTGTTACAGTTATTGATGATAATGGTTGTCAGGCTTCAGCTTCAGCTATGGTTGGTCTTTCTATTCCCGTACCGCAAATCTTGGGTGATGACGACTATTGCCTGGGTGAGTCCACGGTCTTAATGGTAGCGGATACCTTTGCCACCTACCAGTGGAGTGGGGGAGGAACCTCTTCTTCCAGTACCCTAACGGTAGATTCACCGGGTGACTATACTCTGGTCGTTACGGATGCCTTAGGTTGCAGCGGTACGGCCACTATTGCGGTAGCAGAAAATGCACTTCCGGAACCCGTCATTGGTGGGAATCCAGAATTTTGCTTCGGCGAGTCTACTATGCTGGATGCTGGTGCGGGTTTTCAATCTTACGAATGGAGCGTACCCGGTAATACCACTCAGTTTTTAGATGTAACGACTGCTGACAACTTTAGCGTCACGGTTATTGATAATAATGGTTGTATCGGAAGTGCTGTAGTGAGCACCGAAGTGAATCCTTTGCCGAATCCACAGATTGACGGCGACTTGGTCTTCTGCCAGGGTGCTGAGACGGAATTGAGTAGTACAGAAGTGTACCAGTCCTACCTGTGGAGTAACGGCGGTATGGAACAAAGTACGACCGTCAGTACGGATGAGCCCATAAGTTTAACGGTAGTAGACGAGAATACATGCGCAGCCACCGTATCTGCTCAACCTGATTTCTTCCCGGTCAACACCCCACAGATCTCAGGCGACTTAAACTTGTGTCTGAACGGAACGACCACCTTAACGGCAGACCCCGGTTTTGCCAGCTACGAATGGTCCGACGGACAGAGTGGTCCACAGGCTACCTTTGATAATGCTGGTTCCGTAACCCTCACGGTAGTGGACGGCAATGGTTGTGTGACAGAGCGCCAGGCGTTGCTGAATAATTATCCAATTGAGCCACTGAATGTCATTCCCGCCGCCACTTTCTGCGCCGGTGAATCTGCTGATTTGACTGCCGCTGGAAACTTCATTTCCTACGAGTGGTCCAGCCAGGACAGTACTGCTACGATCACTATTTCTGAACCTGGTGTGTATGTGGTCACGGCTACGGATGCCAATGGTTGTACCGTGGTGGCGGAGGGCTCCGCTGTGGAATTTGCGCTACCAGAACCAGAAATTGAGGGCCTCCTGAGTTTCTGTGATGGCTTCAATACCACCTTAAGCACTACCGAAAATTTCGTGTCCTACGAATGGTCGGAGAATAGCAGTACACCGGAGATTACCATCGGTACTGCCGGAATAGTAAGTGTTACGGTTACCGACAGCAACGGTTGTATTGGTAGCACTAGTGCCGAATTGGAAACGGTTACTGATTTAGATCCATTGATCCTCGGCCCAGGTGGTTTCTGTCCTGGGGAATCAGTTGAACTGATTGTAGACGAGCCCTATCTCACTTACGAATGGTCTAATGGAGGAGACGAATCTTCCATTTCAGTTAATACACCGGGCACTTTCAGCGTAAGTGTGACTGCTGCGGGTGGTTGTACTGGTGAGACGAGCGTTCAGGTAATCGCTTTCGATGCGCCTGAACTTTCCATCGTCGGACAAGAGCGTTTCTGCGCGGGGGAGGCGGTCACGCTTAGCGCAAATGGTGATACCGGTGATCTAATGTGGAGTACAACGAGTACCGATACTGAGATCACGGTAGACGAGCCAGGTGTATATGCCTTGTCATTGATAGACGGCAACGGCTGCCCCGCTACCGACCAGATTACGCTTACTGAATTACCTCTTCCAACCTTCGATCTACAAGGAGATACCACTTTCTGTGCGGGTCTGAATACTACCCTCAGTACAACCCCTGCTTTTCCAACCTATAACTGGAGCTCTGGTAGTTCGGAGGCGAGTATCACTTTGTCTGCCAGTACAGATGTAAGTGTTACCGTGACGGATGACAACGGCTGTAGTGCAATTGAAAGCGCGGCCGTGAGTGAAATAGTACTACCCGTAGCCGACGCCGGTGATCCACAGGATTTAGATTGTGATACCGATTCGGTGATCTTGGGCGGAGATGGCTCTAGTAATGGTTCTACTTTCTTCTATACTTGGACAGGACCAGGAATCAATGCCGGAAATCAGAATGATGAGTTTCCAGTGGTGACTGAAGATGGTACCTATACCCTGCTGATTACTGATCTGGTTTACAACTGTCAAAGTACGGCGAGCACCGTTGAGGTGAATGATCTGAGCTACACACCAATAGCAGTGGTGAACGTGACGGATCAATTGGATTGCGTCACCTCACTCGTTACGGTAGATGGAACTGGTTCTGATACTGGCCCGCAGTACGTATACGAGTGGTTGGACGAAAATGGAGACGTCATTCCGGGTGCCACAGACTTGCAGTTGGACGTCAACGAAGCACAACTCTACACGCTGGTAGTTATCGATACGGAGACCGCCTGTACCGGTCAAGATTCAGATTTGGTGACTATAGATACCAACCAACCCGTAATTAGTTTCGCCAATCCTGCGGAGCTCACTTGCGTTGTTGATGAAACAACGGTTTCTGCTACGATAACGGCCTCGTCTGGTACGCCAGAAATTCTGTGGACACCAGGCCACGGTGCCAGTATTATCTCATCTCCCAATGCCGAGGACATCAATGTTAATACTCCTGGCTGGTACTTGCTGGAAGTAACCGATCCAAGCAATGGTTGCGTAAGCCTTGATTCGGTGCAGGTTTTCCAGGATGTCACACCACCAAATGCGGTTACGAACGGAGATCAGATGCTGTTTTGTAACGATGAGAGCGTCACGCTGAATGGGCAAGGTAGTAGCAATGGTGGCACGGTAAGCTACCAGTGGCTGTTCAATGGTGTATCCATCAGTAATGCAACTAATCTACAGTATGCTGCTACAGAACCGGGCGCTTACACCCTGGTCGTCACCAATAACACTAACGGCTGTGTTGCCAATAGCGCTTTGGACGTAAGTCTTGATCCTAACGCCCCACAAGTATTCGAATTATCCTTTGATCCGCCCACCTGTGAAGGGGATCGGGATGCCAGCCTGTGGGTCAGCAATATTGTCGGAGGAATGTCGCCCTACATGTATAGCTTCAACGGGCAGGGCTTTTCTGCCTCTACCAACTACAGCGATCTATTCGCGGGTACCTACGAACTAACTGTAGAGGATGCCAATGGGTGCCAGCTCACCAGTATTGTGGAAATACCGGACGGTAATAACGTCAACGTAGATTTAGGACCTGACCAAACCATTCAAGAGGGTGACCCGGTAAGCATTTACCCCCAGGTAAGTATTGATCCGCTTATGATTAGCCGCTTGGATTGGAATGTAGCCTTCGATCTGCCTTGTCCGGACTGCTTGATTCAAGAGGATCTCTATTTGAATCAGGCCACGCGCTTCTTCTTGAAGATTACCGACGAAAACGGCTGTTCTGCAGAAGATAATGTACTTGTCCTCATTGAAAAAAAGGAGAATATCTACGTACCCAATGGGTTCTCACCTAACGGAGATGGTCGCAATGATCGTTTCTACATCTTCACCGATCCCAATAGTGTGGAAGAAATCGAAGTGCTTCGCATCTTCAATCGCTGGGGCGAATTTGTGTGGGAGAACACCAATTTCCAACCCAACGATCCCACCCAGGGCTGGGACGGAAGGGTAGGGGGCATGGATCCTAATCCCGCGGTTTTCGTTTGGTACGCAGAAATCAAAATGCGTAGTGGTGAAAAGCGCTTGCTGAAAGGTGATGTGACCTTAGTGGAGTAAAGCAACTTGGTATATTACAGCTTTTGCCTTAGTGCATTGTGTTCCGCTATGCCCGATTGGCGGAGGTGTTCTAGCCGGTCAACGAAGGCCCACGTACTGCATTTTGCGGGTGATAATCTGCGGATTTAAAAATACTTGCCAAGACAAGAAATGTCCGAACTTGGACTATATTTCGTTGGGTTGGCTTCGACTTCCCCAAAGAAAAAACTACTTTTGTAAACATTGAGGAAATTTTAAGCTTTGGCTTAAGTGACCCATTTACAGCGCAAACACATCATTTTAAGCGCTACTACCCCTTTCACCAAATTATATTTTACTAGTACTCTTTTGAGTTACTGGTTCCGTGTTTTCTGTAATACCCTAATGTTGAATTAGCGTTCTCTTCGGCACTCTCTTTGACGACAGCTGGCAACGTTCTTATGAATGTACGCCCTGTTGGCATTGTTATTAATGGCCCGAAAAAAACGACTATGAGCAAAATTTTACTCTCTTATTGTACTTTCACTCTCCTGATATTTGCGCTACTGCTTCATAGTGAGAATGCGCAGGCACAGTGCGAAAATCCAACTGTTAACCTGCCCGATGCCTCGCATCCTGTTGATGGCGACTTGGCAAATGCTTACTGTGTGACCATTTCCTTCGATCCGGCGGTAACCGGATTTCCCACTGGTTTGCAAATGGATATCCAGCATACCTGGCAGGGAGACCTCGCCTTATGGATTGAAATCGACGGGGTATACCTAAATATTTTTCAGCGCCCGGGAGTAATTGGTAGTTGTACTGGCGGTTGTCCTTGCGGGAATAGTGCTGATTTAGGCTCAGTAGGAAATCCTTCTACCTATACATTCTCTGATGGAGGTGGACCTGACCCGGAAGATGGTATGGCCCAGGGCGGTGGTGACTATGGTATTACCACCGATGATGCCTGTAATTTGGGTACACCAGGAGTTACTTCCTTCGCTGATTTATGGTCGCTGTTTCCACCCAGTGGACAGATCACTACGAATATTTGTATTTCGGATCACGCCTTTGCGGATACAGGGGTGGCCGCTGATATTACCTATCTCTTTCCCAATCCGGTGGACTGTGGTTGTACCGACCCTACCGCCATCAACTTCGATCCTGATGCAGAAGTAGATGATGGTTCTTGTATTTACGACTGTCCAGATTTCATGATGACTATCAATCAGGAGTCGTACGAATTCTGTGCGGGCGACAACAGCTTCACCATGATCGCTACCGCACCGGGAGCAAGCGGGGCCACCTACGAATGGACAGCTACCAATGGCGGAGATGCATTTATAGATAACCCATTTGCCTTGACTACGGGTGTAAACATTCCACCTGACTTTGTGGGGGATATTCTCTACACGCTCACCGTGACCGACGAATTTGGTTGTACCGATTTCGTGGAAGTGGAAGTATTGGTAGGCGAAGGGCCAGATGTAGAAATTACCGGAGAAGAGTCTATCTGTGTAGAAGGAAGTTCAACTTTAGAACTCATTGGTGGGCCATTCTTTGACATTGAATGGAGTACCGGTGCAGCAACCGATAATATTAATGTAGGCCCTGGTACCTATATGGTCACTGTCGAAGATGCGGCTGGTTGTGAAAGCGTAGCCGAATTCACGGTCGAAGCACTACCCAGTCCAGAGCCAGAGATCATCGGTCCAGATGAAATCTGCGATGGTGCGGAGGCGCTACTCGAATTGAGTGATACTTATTCTGAATACCTTTGGTCCACTACGGAGACCAGCCCCTCGATCGTTGTTACCGATGGTGGAGGATATGAGGTGACTGTTTATGATTTTGAGGGCTGTATGGGTACTGCCGTATTCACCTTGAATATTGCACCACCCGTAGAAGTAAACATTACGGGAGATCCCTTTTATTGTGAAGGAGACGGTACGGAAATTAGTGCAGGTCCTGGCTTTGTAACCTATGAGTGGTCCAACGGGGAACCGTTCTCCGATATATTTGTCACTGAACCTGGTCCTTATTCCGTGACGGTAACTAACGGTTTGGGCTGTGAAGGAGAAGCAGAAATCGAAGTGGAAGAGAACCCACTGCCAGAACCGATGATCGATGGCCCCGAGGCTGTGTGCGACGGAGAAACCATTACGCTAGAGGTGACAGAAAACTTCCAATCTTACTCTTGGTCCACCTCTTTTACGACACAGAACACACCCGTAGATGCAGCCGGTATTTATACCGTCACCGTGACGGATGGCAACGGTTGTGAAGGGGAAACAGACTTTGAGGTCATTGCTGGCGAATCTGTAGATGCTGAAATTCAGGGGGACTTATTCTTCTGTCCGGACGGAAGTACTGATATTTCCATTACTCCGGGCTACGACTCCTATCAGTGGTCCAATAGCCTTACGGGCGAAGAAAATACCATCAGTATAGAAGGTGACTATCTGGTTACAGTTACTAGTGTAGATGGTTGTGAGCAAATCTTAGATTTTTCCGTTTTTGAGTTGACTCCTCCGGATCCGATGATCTTAGGTGATCTGGCTATCTGTGATGGTGAAACGACGGACCTTGTGGTGGATGGTACGTATGCTACCTATTCTTGGTCGAATACGGAAACGGACTTTGAAATTACGGTAGACGAAACGGATACCTACTCTGTTACCGTCACGGATGACAACGGTTGTGAGGGTGAAACGAGTGTCGACGTCGTTGTCAATGATCTTCCAGATATAACCATTGCCGGACCTGATGAACTGTGTCCTAATGCGATTGGTGAACTTTCCATCGTTGGCAGCTTTATGGATGTCCAATGGACGGACGGGCCGAGTGGAACGAATATTTACAACATTGTTGGTCCTGGTACCTACGATGTAGATGTAGTGGATATGAATGGCTGTCCGGGTTCGGCTTCTATTACCGTACCCGAAGGACAAGCTGAACCGATAGATATTACCGGCGATGCGCAGATATGTTCCGACGGTGATGGTATGCTGACTGCTTCAGGCGGGTTCGAATCCTATGCCTGGTCCACCTCCGCCACGGAGCAAAGTATTACCGTCACAAATCCGGGTATCTACTTTGTGGTGGGTACTGATTCGGATGGGTGTGAAAGCTTGGCCGAGTTTACGGTAGGTGAAGTGCAGGCCCCAGAACCAACCATTACTGGAGATCTGACTATCTGCCCAGATGGCAGTACC
>JBCBEC010000079.1:0-24540 GCA_038528965.1 Bacteroidota bacterium
AATCACTCCCTCCCGAAGCGGCTGCAAAGGTAAAAGCATTTTCAATTCCAACCAAATTATTCAGGAAAAAATTGAAACTTTTTTCACACCTTTCTTTAAAAGCGAAAGGATGACAAAGATAGGCGATTCAAATCAATCTGCAAAATCATTTTTTCCACAAGCTATCTCCGCTTCCTAACAACCTTTCAACATCTCAAGTGCCTTTCTCCACGATTAGCGCTGCTCTTTAGCTGCGTCCCTCAAAAGGCGGCTGCAAATGTAGAAGCAATATCCGGTTCACGCAAGAGCTAAAGCAAAAAAACATACCCCTCTGGTATGTATCTAAGAATTGATAAAATATAATTATTGGCAAGAGAAAGCCCCTGGATAATTTTGCTTGGTTTAGCAATTCATCCAGGGGCTAAATGTACCGGCAAAATCCGGCCACAGGCGGGAAAATTTTTTTTCACTTTCTCCGCAATTATTTCAAAGCTAGTTCGCCAAAGCTGGTGAATCTAGCAAATTGAAGAACTGATCGAGCTGAGGCGTGATGACAATCTCGGTCCGGCGATTGGTTTGACGCCCACTTTCCGAGTCGTTTCCGGCTACCGGAGCAAACTCCCCACGTCCCGCTGCAGTCAAGCGCTCAGGTGCTACCAGGTATTCGTCTTGTAGCGTACGTACTACGGTAGTGGCTCGGCGTACAGAAAGATCCCAGTTGTCCTTCACACAGCTTCCATCAATCGGAACGTCGTCAGTGTGGCCCTCTACCATTACATCCAATTCGTGATGATCATTCAGTACCAAGGCAATCTTATTGAGGATATCTTGCGATTGATCGCCCAATCGAGCACTTCCCGATGAGAATAGTAGTCGATCAGCAATTGATACGTGGACTTTCCCTCCGCGAACCTCGACCTTAATATCATCGTCAGAGATATTTCCTAAAGATCGCTTGAGATTCATAACCAAGGCCAGATTCAGCGAGTCTTTGGCTTGTACCTTTCTAGTAAGGTCTTGAATAAAGTCATACTGATCGCCTAAGTTTTCAAGTGACTGCTTGATACTCTCTGCACCTGTTTTACTAACGACTGATAGGTCGGCCATGCTTTCGAGTAAACTTCCATTAGTAGAGCGCAGGTGAGTTACCTCTTGCTCCAGTAAGGCCAGCTGCTCCTCTTTTCCCACTAGCTCAGCTTTAGCTTCTTTCACTTTGCTGTTTTGCCAGAAGAAGGATCCTATCCCCGCCAGGGTCAAAACGGATAGGACCGTGATAATAATACTTGAACTTTTCATGATGATGTATTAGTGAACTGATTTAGACCTATCTGATGGATTACGCCTTAAGCTCTTACAGAACCTGGCTTCAGCGTTTTCCTCCCGCGTACTTTCCAAGTATGCGGGAGGAAAGCCTCTTCACCAGAACCTGCAATAACTTAGGCTCATCAGCACCACAAAAATCTAAATCAGTTCAGTGCGTGCTTTTTGCAAACTACTTTTTTGCTGCTAATATTGTAAACCAAACACCTTCTTATACTCCGCTTCCTGCTTCTTGGATACATCCTACATACTGTTAGCTACCCTTCCATTGCCCAGGATTATCCTCATTTTGAAGAAGCAGCACAAGCTTTCTTTACGCGCTACTAAGAGCCACCGTATTTATGGCAACTCAGTTTTGAAAAACGCACAGCTGTAATTTTAGCCAATAGTGCCATCCTGGAGGCTCAACCTTATCACAAGTTACTCCGTATCGGGCCCTTTAGAGCCTTACCATCGAAGCGCGAGCTTGGTTAGAAATACAAATTCAGCAATTACGTCAATAAAAAATCCCCTGCCACTGAACCGTTGTCAATAGCAGGGGACCATACCAAGGCTGAACCTTTCAACCTTCGTACTTATTCGTTCCTTAGTCGCGGAAGCGCACCTTCACGGTCTCGCCAATACAGCTCACCGTTACGGTTTGTCCTTCGCTCACCTTACGCATGAAACCATCTTCACGACCTGGTAGAGCAGCAGTCAAACGACCAATACGTGAACCGGCATCGCCAGAAACCTCTGGGTCGATAGAGCGAGCATAGCTATACTTGTCGATAGCAGCGATGGCAGCCAAACGGCGGTTCCAGTCATCACAACCGGTTGCACGCTTAGAGATGATATCCCCCATTAGCATGTAAGGCTTACCCCAGTTGCTCTTCAGGCTAGCAGCTTCACGTGCTTTGGCGTTAGCCTCACCGTAGCGACCTTTCTGCCAAGTGAGGATAGACGCCATAGAGAACAGGATTTGAGCTCTTACCTCAGCATCCTCTGAAGCGTCAATACACTCCTGATAGCTCGCCAAAGCTTCATCATATTTACCATCTTTTTGGTAAACAGACCCAGCAAAACAAGGATCTTGCATGCGCCGCTCGAAGGCTAGTGCCTCATATACTGTCTTCAGCTCAGCTAGGTCAGGATCGTTTTCATCACAACCCTGGGCGATCAGCTTTTGCCAGATGTAGTTTACTGACTCCCAATCCTCCTTCGCATCCGCGAATTTTGGCAGAAGATCACCTTTGAAGTAATCACAGTCGAATACATCAGAAGCAATTTCTGCAATTTTAGCTTCCATGTTGGCCTTACCAGATACGTAGTAATCTTTGTAAGCATGTTCATTCTCAATATTGTGATCAGCAAATGCTACGGCAGCTACATATAGATCACGCACAGTCTGCTTATCAATCTTTTCGTTCTCGTACAGGTATACCAGTGTCTGACCAATTGGATCCAGCAGGATGTACTCTGATTCGTTACCTGCTTCGGCTACGGCCAACTGCAGTGCCTCCAAAGTCTCCAAGGAATAACCATAACCGTAAGAGTAGAACATATCGAATGCCTTACGGCCCAAGATCAGCTTACGATCATCTGGGTAGCACTCCAGGTACTCATCGTACAAACGCACGATGGTCTTAGCGTACTCGCCTTTTTGAGCAGTATCATCGGTCTTGGCAGTTAGTGCCTTGTGCAGAAGAATACCGTCGATATAGTGAGTTGGACGATTACCGTCAGCAGCAGGAGCCAAGCTGTAAGCCTTCTCCCAGTTGGTTAGTGCCAGGTTGAAGTCTTCGTCGGCTAGCGCTTGTACATCAGCCTCTGTCTTGTTCTTCAAGTAGGGGCGGTATACTACGTGGGCATTTTCAGCCTCCTCTTTTTCGGCGATGCCCTCCCAGCTCGTACACTGTGCTGAGAGCGTGGCAGTACCCATGAACAGTAGGGCACCTACAACAGCCAGATTTTTCTTAATACTCATGTTAATTGAATTTGCGTTTAAAGAACCACGAATTATCATTCAATGTAAAGCCAAAAGTGAGCCTCACAAAATTTTCTTCTAACTCCCCATCAACACCGACTCGACCAAATTCGAAAGCCGTATTGATAAATGAAACCTGTTGGCGCGGTAAAATCACCGGAAGTCCGAAGCCAAAGGTGACGGAATAGCCATCTACCTGTTGCCCATTTATCGTGCGAGGGTCGGTACCATAACGAAAGCCGAGTCGATAGCGGATTTTCTCCCAATAGTTATTGTAGGAGTTAAAATTGGGGATGTATTCACCTCCTACAGCCACGTAATAATTATCTCGCAGTGGCTCCTCATCTTGTTTCACATCATTGCGATAATCCCCCCAAGCTGCAGCACCATATTCAATACCTAAACTCAGGCGGTTCAGGTCTTGAAAATGCACGCCAAAAGAATAGCTAGTTGGCAATACTCCTTCTCCGACCACATCCTCTGAAAAGAAAATGGTATCGGAAACCACCGTAGAAAGAAAGCGACGGGTGAACTGTGTCCCCTCCAGATCGAGTGTAGTTTCGTTACCAAGGGTAGCACCTACAACAAGTTTTTTTCCGCTAGGAACTTGTTCTCCATCTTTATTCGTTTCCTTAAAATCGAATGCATATTGGGCGCCAAAATTCCAGGTTGTTCCCCGCACGCTCAGTTCATCCTGAAACTCCGTGTTCAAAGAACCCGAAAGCGAATCAAAATCAACTAGCCGGCTATTGATCAAGTTACCGAACAGGAAGCCGATATCCGCTCCCACTGAAAGTTGGCGGTAGCGGAATCCCGTACCCCAGTGCAACTTTGAGGTACCTCCCGAGCCTTTCAAGGTATTGGTGCTTACCTCAATGCCGGCAGATTGGGTATCTACCAAACTGATATTGTAGCCCACCTGGGTCTGGGGGACAAGCGCAATGGTCATACCCGCGTTCCAAGCGTTTGATTGTCGATCCAGCGCCTGGTTAATAGGGTTACGCAATGGAAAAGCCAAGGCCAAATATTGCAAGTTTCCAGACCAAGCATCATCTTCTCCCGCACTTGTCGTATAGCGCGACCGCCGGGCGTACAACCCACCTGAAAAAGCGGTGGCTTGTAAACTCGCCAGCGAGGCGGGATTCACTATATTAATATGATACGGATCCTGTACTGCGGCGGCGAGTCCCCCCATAGCACCGGAAGCAGCAAAATATTGTGGAATAAAGTCGCCCAGGCCGAAGCGCGACAGTGGCGAGTTGATCTTCGGACTGATGTTACTATTCTGCACCTGAGCCCAGGTAGTGACACTACCTAAGGTCAGAACGAGAACCACAATGATTTTATGCCAGCTTTTCGACATTATACGTTAATATTTTGTTCAGCCCCCACAGGACTAAATTTGAGTGCACAAATATCTTGCATTCCAGGCTATTCGCCAAAAAAGCCGCATCTCCTCCAGTCAGCACTACTTGCAAGTCGGTCCAGCGTTCCTGTAAGCGCATTGCCAGCGCCTCAATCTCTAGGGCCGATCCTAAAACTGCGCCGTTTTGTAGTGCAGTTTCAGTGGTGGTTCCCCAGATTTGTGGCGTCTTCTTGGGAGCTACCAGTGGCAAGCGTGCGGTCTGCTCATGCATTGCCTTTAAGCGCATCCGAACACCGGGAGCAATATTGCCGCCCAGGTATACCGCATCCGCTTGTAGCAAGTCTAATGTTATGCAAGTGCCCGCATCCACAATCAGGCAGTTATTGCCCGGGTACCAATGCTGCGCACCCGCCGCCGCTGCCAAACGGTCTTTACCGAGGGTAGCGGGGGTTTCGTAGGCGTTGACAAAGGGGAGTGGTAGCTTTTGATCCAGCTCAAATAAACGGTAGCTTTCTCTTAGCTCGCGTTCTGCCTCAGCTGGAAGCTCCTGCCCTACCGTAGAATAGATGATGTTTTCCGGATGGTGGTTGGTTGCTAAGGCTAAAATATCGCTAGCGGACCAACGTTCCAGCCTGCTTTCAAGCTGTAACTCACCGTCGAGGAAAACTCCATATTTCACTCGGCTGTTCCCGATGTCAATGACCAAATTGCGCATAGCAGTCGCCAATTTGTGCGTTTTTATAACGTCTTATTCACAGCTTTTGACGCCCAAGTGGTTAGTTGCGTAACTTAATGGAATGTTAATTGTCTAGACAACTTTTAATGCTTAAAGTGACGATGACCAGTCATAACCATTGCCATACCGTTCTCATCACAGTAATCTACACTGAGCTTATCTTTAATGGAACCGCCCGGCTGAATCACAGCCTTGATGCCTTCTTTATCCGCAATTTCTACACAATCCGGGAACGGGAAGAACGCATCCGATGCCATCACAGCGCCATTGAGGTCAAAACCAAAGGCTTTGGCTTTCGCGATAGCCTGCTTGAGGGCATCTACCCGAGACGGTTGGCCACAACCCATTCCGATTAATTGCTTATCCTTTACCAGGGCAATAGCATTAGATTTCAAGTGCTTCACCGCAATGCTGGCAAATAACAGGTCAGACACCTGCTCGGGTGTGGGCGCTACTTTCGTCACCGTTTCCAGATCAGCAATTGTTTCCTGACGCAGGTCTGTATCCTGTTCTACTACTCCATTGAGTAATGAGCGGAAAGAACGATTACCAATGGCGTAATCTTTCAACTTAAGCAGGATACGCTTCTTTTTACTCTTTAGCAACTCTAAAGCATCCCGCGCAAAATCCGGAGCGATAAGCACTTCGTAGAAGAGTTCGTTGATGGCTTCCGCAGTTGGCAAATCCACGGTCGTGTTGCTGATAAAAATTCCACCAAAGGCCGATACATTATCACAGGCCAGTGCTGCATCCCAGGCTTCCTTCAAACTAGGGCGAACAGCCAGGCCGCAGGTATTGGTGTGCTTTAGGATGGCAAAAGCCGGATCACCAAGGCGCAGCTCACGCATGATCTGCACCGCGGCGTCGATATCCACTAGATTGTTATAGGAAATATCCTTGCCACTCAGTTTATCGAATACGGCATCAAAATCACCGAAGAAAACGCCCGATTGGTGTGGGTTTTCGCCGTAGCGTAAAATGTCGGAACGGTGGATAGAATACTTGAAAGCAATATCCGTAGTACCCTCATTGAAGTAGTTGAAGATCGCGATATCGTAGTTAGAAGAGATCTTAAACGCTCGGCGCGCCAGCTCACGGCGGTGCTCCATAGTGAGTTCTCCACCTGTTTCCCGTAGTATCTCCAAGAACATGCTATACTCAGCGCGGCTGGGCACAACTGCAACATCGCGGTAATTCTTCGCCGCCGCGCGGATCAGCGAAATACCGCCGATATCAATCTTTTCAATAATGGCTGCTTCTTCGTTGGTCGTGGCTACGGTTTCCTCGAAGGGGTAAAGATCCACGATCACCAAGTCAATTTCCGGTAGTTCGTACTTTTTGAGCTGGTCCAGATGATCGGGTTCACGACGCGCAAGAATACCACCAAACACCGCTGGGTGCAATGTTTTCACGCGTCCATCCAGGATGGAAGGATACGAGGTAAGGTCTTCAACCGCCGTGACAGGAATGTCCAAATTGGCGATGAACTTCTGGGTGCCTCCGGTTGAATACAGCTGGACACCTTGCTGGTGTAGCTCTCTGACAATTTCATCTAAGCCGTCCTTGTGATAGACGGAAACTAATGCTGAGCGAATCTTAATAGCGGACATGAAAAGAAGTGCCTTGATTTGAAAGAAAGCGCAAAGGTAAGGAAATGGTTGGTTTGGTTGGTTTGGTTGGTTGAATTAGTTGGGTTAGTGGATTTAGTTGGATTAGTTGAGGTGGTTGGGTTAATTCATTTACACGGTCCTTGCGTTAGGAGACGCTTCGGGAACAGGAAGTACAATGGGAAATAGGTGTTTGGAGGCTCCACCCGCCACTGGCGGTGTCGGGCTATTCGGGGTATCCCCCTGCTATCCCTCGTATGTTTGTATCAGGATCGTTTCGGATTATGTTTAGCGATATAAGACAGCGATCTTACTTCTAGCTTGAAGCAGTTCATTCTATCCCAAAGCGGTATCTGTAAAGGTAGCAGCTAGAGGGCTAGGTAGAACGCTTCGGGAACGAGAGAGGCTTAGGGAACAGTTGGGGTCTTGCGCTTGGCCTTTGTACCTTTGCGGAAAATTGGAAATATGCTTCAGCAGTTCAAAGACTACGCGGCGAAGATACACGAGGAGGTGATTGGGATACGGCGGCATTTGCATGCGCATCCGGAGCTGTCGTTTGAGGAGTATGAGACGGGGAAATTTATTGCGGGCAAACTGCAAGCATGGGATATACCGAACCAGCACCCTTTTTCGGATACCGGCGTGGTGGCTCAAATAGAGGGAGAAAAAGGGAAAGGGCCCGTTATTGCCCTACGGGCAGATATTGATGCATTGCCAATTTTAGAAAAAAATGAGGTAAGCTACTGCTCGACTAACGAAGGCGTCATGCACGCCTGTGGGCATGATGTACATACCGCCAGCCTGTTGGGCGCTGCCAAAATCTTATGGAGTCAACGTAAAGATTTTGCGGGAACAGTGAAGCTCATTTTCCAACCCGGCGAAGAGGTTGCTCCGGGTGGAGCCAGTATCATGATCAAAGACGGCGTACTGAAAAACCCAGCACCAGAAGCCATTTTTGGGCAGCACGTACACCCACCACTGGAAGTGGGCAAAATTGGTATTCGCCCAGGGCTATATATGGCCTCAGCAGATGAGTTGTACCTTACAGTCACCGGTCGCGGTGGCCATGGAGCCTTACCGCACGACACGGTAGACACCATTGTACTAAGCGCTCAAATAATTACTGCTTTACAAACACTGGTGAGCCGAGAAGCTGATCCAATACTACCATCAGTTCTCACCTTTGGACATATCGCCTCTACTGGAGGAGCAACTAACATTATCCCCAACGAAGTAAAGCTAAAAGGCACCTTCCGTACCATGGATGAGCAGTGGCGCGCCCACGCACTCAAACGAATTCAGGAAGTAGCAAATGGCATTGCCAAGGCCATGGGCGGTTCAGCAAAACTGGACGTCACACACGGTTATCCTTTTCTGCACAATAACGAAGCACTCACTGCCCGAGCCACCGACTACGCGCGCGAATACATGGGGCCAGAAAACGTAGTGGACCTCCCCATCCGGATGACGAGTGAAGACTTTTCCTATTACTCACAGGAGATTCCCGCTTGCTTTTATCGCTTGGGAACGGGTAACCCGGCCAGGGGCATCATCTCACCGGTACATACCAATACCTTTGATGTGGATGAGGAGTGTTTGTTGCACAGTACGGGGCTAATGGCTTGGCTGGCGGTGAAGGAGTTGGGGTAGTTGGTGAATTTGGTTGAATTGGTTGTGCCTACGGCACTGATGAGTTGGGATGTATGTTTACAAAAGATATCGACACGGTTTAATGAACAGTCTCCAGTCTCTGGGGTGCCCTTTGGTGCCTGGATGGTTCAGACATTAGAAAGGGTGAGACATAATAAATGAACTATTCCTAACGCGAAGAACCACCAAAGACACATGAAGACACCTTTGATGGTTCCAACTAGACTAATTTAAAGTGTTCAAAGTTATTGGTGTCAACAACCATATTTTCAGACCATTGCTTAGAGCCCACCACCATTAGTTGGACCCGGAATATTGGGAGCGTCTTCATCGAGAATGCAGCCAGAAATATCGGTTAAGAAGCGGTGTATGCATGTGCCTGGATCAGCTGTACAATAATCGCCATCTTGTAAGCATAAGTTAATCAGACTCGCCTCTTCAGCTGATGAATACATGGTATTAGAAACGAAAATCATATACCCCTCTCCTATCGGTGGAAGCAAGCCCCCCTTTCTGGAAATTGGAAAAAGTGTGAAATCATCCTCATCTCGATCGGCATGATCAACAAAGTAAAGCTCCCCATCTTTGTAGGCGTAAAAGTACAATGCTGGGAGAAGCGAGTGGTCGCAAAGCTCCACAAGCCCCGATAAGGTATTGGCACAGCGTTGGATTTCAACGTTTTCAAACTGAACAAATTGAAGCGATTTTTCTTGGGTCAAATTAGGCGTAATTTCTGGCTTTATGACTTGATCATGGGGCAATGATTCTGGAACACAGGATGAGAAAGAAAGCAACATAAATACTACAGCCCCCCAAACAAGGGCACCTGGATTATCAATTTTCATAGCTCTGTTTTAATTACTTGAAATATCGAAAAACAGTATCACTACGAAAGTATCTCATACCATGAGGTGGCATTGGTTAGTGGGGCTGTCAATGTATATTCGGCCTTATTCAATTAAAAAACGGTCAACGGTTGCATCCCAAGGAGGGCACTTCTACAGCAGAAACATGCCCCCTAATCCTGGGCTAGCTCCTCCGCCTTTATTGCCTGGCGAAAGACGACTACATCGTCAAAGACATCCAAGACAATATGGCTACCGGCTTGCACACTCCCTTGTAGCATTTGCTTAGAGAGTTGTTTCAGGACGCGCTTCTGAATTACTCGTTTCAATGGACGTGCACCAAACTCGGGATTGTACCCCTCATCCGCCAACCAGTCCATCGCCTGCGGAGTGATGGTCATACTGATGTTTTGCTCCTGTAGTGTAGCTTTGAGCGCCCTGAGTTGGATATCCACGATGCCGCGGATGTCCTTGCGGGACAACGGACGGAACATAATGATTTCATCAATCCGATTGAGGAATTCCGGGCGAACCGATTTCTTCAATAGATCGAATAGCAACTGGCGGGTCTTGTCAATCGTTTCTTCTTCCTCTCCTTCTACCATGCGTTCGAAATTATCGCTGATAATGTCCGAACCAATATTGGAGGTCATGATGACGATAGTGTTCTTGAAGTTCACCACCCGACCTTTACTATCGGTTAAGCGGCCATCATCCAAGACCTGGAGCAAGACGTTGAACACATCCGGGTGCGCCTTTTCAATCTCGTCTAGCAAGACCACAGAATAAGGCTTTCGCCGCACAGCTTCCGTTAGCTGGCCCCCTTCATCGTAGCCTACGTATCCGGGAGGAGCTCCCACTAAGCGGCTCACTGCATGACGTTCCTGATACTCACTCATGTCGATACGAGTCATCAGATTTTCGTCGTCAAACAGATAGGCTGCGAGTGCTTTGGCCAGCTCAGTCTTACCTACACCTGTTGTTCCCAGAAAAAGGAAGGAACCAATCGGACGATCCTGATTACTCAAGCCCGTACGGTTTAAGCGAATAGCATCCGCCACTGCTTCTACTGCTTCATCCTGTCCTACTACGCGCTGGTGTAGATCTTCTTCTAGCTGCAGCAGTTTCTCACGCTCACTCTGGAGCATACGCGTAACGGGGATGCCCGTCCAACGACTCACGATCTCTGCAATATCTTCGGCCTCGACCTCTTCTTTGACCAGCATCTTATTGTCCTCCTGCATTTCCTGCAGTTGGCTAATAAATTCATTCAGGCGACCTTCAATATCGGGCACTCGACCGTAGCGGATTTCAGCAGCCTCGGCGTAATTGCCTTCCCGTTCGGCACGATTGGCTGATACTTTGAGTTGCTCCAACTCTTCTTTGGCTTGCTGGATTCCTAGCACTACTTCGCGCTCGCGCTCCCACTGGGCCTTCAGCGCATTACGTTCTTCTTCTAGATTCGCCAGGTCTTCATTGATCTTTTCAATCTTGACGGTATCGTTCTCCCGCTTCATGGCTTCGCGTTCGATCTCCAACTGGCGAATCTTGCGTTCCGCCTCATCCAGTTCTTCGGGCATGGAGTTCATCTCCAAACGTAAACGGGCGGCCGCTTCGTCGATCAAGTCAATGGCCTTATCCGGTAAGAAACGATCGGCAATGTAGCGGCTGGATAATTGTACCGCGGCTACAATGGCTTCGTCCTTGATATTAATTTTATGGTGCGTCTCGTAACGCTCCTTCAAGCCACGCAAAATAGACACGGCATCTTCCTCCGAAGGCTCTCCTACCAAGACAGTCTGGAAGCGACGTTCAAGGGCCTTGTCCTTCTCAAAGTACTTTTGGTATTCGTCGAGTGTGGTAGCACCAATAGTGCGCAGATCGCCACGGGCCAGGGCTGGTTTGAGGATGTTGGCCGCATCCATTGCACCTTGGTTTTTCCCTGCGCCAACCAGAATGTGAATCTCGTCAATGAACAAGAATATCTGCCCATCTGCCTGGGTCACCTCATTGATTACAGCTTTGAGGCGCTCCTCAAATTCACCTTGGTATTTGGCACCGGCAATCAGTGCTCCCATGTCAAGGGTGTAGATATCTTTATCACGCAAGTCTTCGGGCACATCACCATCAATAATACGGTGTGCCAATCCTTCAACAATAGCAGTTTTACCTACCCCAGGTTGTCCAATTAGGATGGGATTATTCTTGGTACGGCGGGCCAAAATATGGAGTACTCGGCGGATTTCTTCATCACGACCAATGACTGGATCAAGTTTGCCGTTGCGGGCACGCTCGTTCAGGTTAATGGCATACTTACCCAAAGCATTATAGGCCCCCTCCGCGCTGTTGGTGGTAACCCGCTGGCCTTTACGCAAATCTTTAATAGCGGCAATTAAGCCCTTTTCTGTTGCACCACTGTCCTTCAGTATTTGGCCTACTGGATCTTTTACCGCCACAATCGCCAGCAAGATATGCTCTAAGGCTACATATTCGTCTTGAAACGTTTTCAAATGCGTATTGGCACGCTGTAAGACCTCACCTGTAGTCCGGGCCAGGTATTGTTGTCCACCACCGGCAGTTTGTTTGGGATAGGACTGCACAATACTCTCCGTAGCAGCTTTCACTGCATTGAAATTGACCCCCAGTTTTTTTAGAACAAAGGGCGTGACGTTTTCATCTACTTCCAGAATTCCCTGTAGCAAATGACCAACTTCAATGCTGGGGTTTTCGCCCTCCAGCGCCAGTTGGTGAGCGCGTTGCACAGCCTCCTGGCTTTTAATGGTGAAATTATTCAAATGCATCTTTTGCCTTTATTTTCAATTCCAGATCAAGTGATACTGGAATGTACTATTTAGAAATATCAGTGTGGTAAAGACAGCCTTATTACTTACTCAAACGCTTTACCCACTTCCTAAGTTACAAAGGCTATGCCATAGCTTCTATGCAAAGAGAAACTGCCATTTTGGCGCCAAAAAACGGTAAAGACTGAAAAAAAGTCAGGCCCATGCACTAGAAGTAGGCATAGCCAAGAATGGTGAGAAAAGGAAGAAAGCGCTCATCTAGCGAATCGTTTTAGATGAGCGCCCCAATTCCTAGCATACGAACAAAGCGGTTTGGTCCCCATATGAGGGTATCCAAAGCCACTTTGCCGCTGTATTTAAAACACTTGCATAATACTCAAAGGGGGGGCAGCAATAGAGCTGACCGAATGTGTGTACGCACAGGATAAGCCTTATCAATTACTAACCTCTCCTGTGCAGTACAACTACACTTTACGGGAAAAAACGAGAGCGCGAGCATTGTCCCCGTAAAATATAATCTTGTAGGTTTCTACCGGCGTTGATGCGATCCAATTCACATCGGTCAAGTCGCGGTAGACTAAACACATAATCAATAAGTTCGCGGGCAAACAGGCATAGCACAGTTGAGGCCAGATTTGGTACTTAGGGGTTAGCGCCATGCTCCGTCTGCAACCGCTTTGTTCTTGTAGCCCATTCCAACGGAATGCACTTTTACATAAAAAGTGATTTCAGGTCTACAAGTCTGTGACTGTTGAAGTACAGCAATATCGCGTCTCCAGTGAGGGAGAACTACCATTACTATTGTCTCACATTGATCCAATTAAGTAATCGTACGATCGTTGCCTAACTCACGAGATCACCTTCCACTTCAAAAGAAGGTAAGTCGTGGGTCCTGCACAGCCTGCAGACCTAAAATTCACTCTGAGGAAAAAAAGATGATGAATAGAAACCCTGGCTACAACACCGCACTACTTACTCCTTTGAGTAGAGGTTTTGGAGTTGTAGAACTCCCAAGGATGAAATATCTTCGTCGGCCCTTTGGCCAATTATTTGCTAATTATTTTGGTAAATGGCCCCGCACTTGTCTGTACTTGCAAGAAGTAATTACCGCTGGGGAGATCACTCACCTCTATTTCGGCTCTCGGAGCCTCTACCTGACTTACCTGCCTCATCAACTGGCCGTTAGCAGAGAATAGACGTAAGCCTTCGATATCTTCAGCCGGTGTATTCAAGCTCACCTGTAAACGATCTACAACTGGGTTTGGATATACCCTACAATCAACAGACAACACTTCGGCTTCTTCCCTCCAATTGTCAGTTCCTATGGCAGTAGGACTATCCACCTGCAGCGTCTGAATTCCGACCGAATTACTAGCATCCGAAACTTCAGATTCATTTTCATTAGCAGCAACTAACGCAGCACCTTCCGCATTGATTACCACTGATGTTGTAGAACCGGCAACTGGATATTCTACCAAATTGTCATCAACGAGCTTGATATCGTCAATAGTAAAAGTAGTGGTAGCGCCTTCCAGCATAACGATATCTTCAATGTTCGTCCCCATAATGCTGGCAATCTGGCCGTGGCCTTCTACCGTACCTGGGTTTTTGCGCATGATGACCACCTCAAGTTTACCAGCTGCGTTGTCTATCTGGACAAATGTTTCAACATCGTCACCGTTAGGATTTAGCCAATTCCCAGAACTAAGCTCGATGTTCAAGACATCCGGATTCCACAACGGACTTGTAGTCTCGTCTGCTATATGATCAGGATCGAAACTTAGCGTAAAAGTTAGGCCAAAGAAGTTAGTTATTGGATTACTTACATCTCCTAAATTCAAGCTAAGCTCTATCAAATCTCCCGCATCCACTTCTGAATGAACAGGTACTATATTTAGGACAGGGTCAATCGCAGGGTTTCCCGACATAAATAAATCTGGAATTACTGCGCCATGGACTTGTCCATAATTTTTTCTCCACAAAGCTTTCCGATCGCTTTGCTCTACGCTTCCTTTACCGTTTACATCCGCCTGGCTGTAATTAAGGCCATCAATAAATTGACCATCCCAGGCTAGGGCCGGGTTATAAGCTTCCCAACTTGTACCCGTATTTATTCGCTCCGGTCCACTCCCTCCTTCAGCCACTCCATGGTACAGTAAATCGACACCGTTCACTATTCCATTATTGTTTATATCTCCAGGCCATACTTGCTGAGCCCGTAAAACATTGATTCCCCCCAGTACGATTAGTGACACTAGGGTACTGACTGCCCACTGAGCAGTTCCTTGTAGACTTCTCATCATCCTTTACAATTTGGGAGTTACTTAGTAATGTCTATTCGTCGTGCTTCAGTCCTCAATGAAGCTTTATCATCTCTTTATGCAAACATAATCGAACGAGAGTCCTAAAAAAATTACAAATCTTATAGGTTTCCATTGAATTATCAATATCTTTCAGTAATTAAACTCGCATACCATAAATCATAAAAACTTGATTAGCAACCATATACAATAATACAAATTATATTTATTTTTAATATGTAAAAATTTAAACCCACTCCCATCTGTGCCATGAAAAAGGATAAATCGCTTAGTATTCTTCGCCAATTCACGCAAAAACAACTACAGGACTTCCTGCTTTTCCTTCGATCACCCTACTTTAACAAAAGATCAGAGATTGTCCATTATGTGGAATATTTGGCTGGATTTCATCCAAATTATCCAGAAGTGTGCGTAAAACTGGAGCAAATCCCTACGGATATTCTCCCATCGAAAAAACAAACTAAGAAAGAGCTCAGCTACCTAAAAAGCCGGACTTTCGGTTTACTGAAACAGTTTATTAGCTATGAACAGATTCAAAATAAACCGCTTCTGCTCGATGTGTACGCCACTTTAGGAATGAGTGCTTATGCTCCCAGCGTGGCCTTGAATACCCTGAATCAGGTAAGGAAACGTTGGCAAGAAATGGAACAAACTGATACCCACGATCTCCTTTTTCACTATCTGGCTACCGATATCTTACACGTACAAGCACAGCAAGATCCAAAGAAGCTCAAAGTCTTACTACAGGAGAGCGTGGATTTACTCGATGAATATTACCTCGTTAATAAACTCATTTACGGGATTGAAATACAGCATCGCCAGAAATTGGGGCAACAAACCACAGCTTTCAGAAATCCCTTCATGGATGACATTGAGCAGTTTTTACTCCAACAAGAAGAACTACCTCCTCGTACCAGTCTCTACTTCCAAATCTACCTCTGCGGTAAATATCCTGAGGTTGATGAGCATTTCGACCGCCTTGTAAGGTTACTGTACCAAAACCAACATAAGGTGGAAGCCTCAGAATGTCGGATGATCTACCTTACCACTATCAATATCTGCATCCGTAGAATCCGCATCAATAAGGAATACTTTGCCCCAATCTGCTTGGAGCTTTACGAAGAGGGTATCCGAACTAAAATCATCTTTGAGCACGGCCTGTTATCCGAATGGACCTATCGCAATGCGATCAAGATCGGTCTTCAACTGGAGCGAATAGAATGGACAGAAAAATTCATTTACGAGCACAACAAGCATATTGCAGCTGCTTTCCAAAACAATGCGTTGTACTTAAACTTAGCGGAGCTGTATTTCACCAAAAAAGAATTTGATGCTGTTCTCGATCAGTTGGCCAAGGTCAACACCAACCATTTCATTTACTATATGAGTACAAAAACGGTGTCTATCAAGACTTTCTATGAAGTTGGCAATATTGATTCTTGTATGTCGGCTGTTGGTTCTTTCACCGTGTATCTATCTAGGCTAAGAAGGGTATCACCAGCTATTCGCAAGAACTACCAACACTTCTGTCAAGTGCTCTACCAAATCCTCATGAGCAACACCTCAAAGAAAATAGATAAGGTAAAGACCAAACTACTCACACTTAATCCGCTCACAGAACGTGCGTGGCTCCACGAAGTTTTCCAGCGGGAACACCCAAGAGCATAATCCCTGCCCCAAGATTAAAGTCCCAACAAGCTCTTATTACCAATCAACCCCAAAATTCTACCATTCAGCGATCCTTGGTAGACAGCAGACTGGTTTTCGCCCACTTTTGTGGCAGATCAGATGAAAGTAAAAATGAAACAATCCCGTCTGTTGCTGACCATAGCATTTGCCTTGAGCCTCATCATTGGCCAAGCCCAATCTTTAGACGACTACATCCGTACCGCCTTAACCAACAACCTGGAATTGGCTCAACAGGAATTGAGCTACCAGGAAGCGCAAGCCCGCCTGGACCAGGCCAAAGCGCTGTTCTGGCCTACACTGGGCATCGATGGCCGCTTTAGCGTAGCACAGGGTGGGCGGACGATCGATATCCCCGCTGGTGACTTAGTGAATCCAGCTTACCAGAACCTCAACTCCCTCAATCAATACGTATCTGGGAATGACCCTACTTATCCGGCCTTTCCAACCTACGCTCCAATCAACAATGAGTCGATCAATTTTTTACGAACGACCGAGCAAGAAACAGTAGTGCGCCTGAGTATGCCGGTGTACAACAACGCCTTGCAGCGCAACAAGCAGGTACAGGAAAGTATGCTGGCAGCAGAGGGTTCTGGCTTAGCGGCCTTCCGGCGGCAGCTGGCTCGGGATGTAAAACAGGCCTACTACACCTACGCACAGGCTCATAATGCCCGTGAGATTTACGAAAATGCTTTAGCACTGGTGCAGGAAAACCTACGCACTACCGAAAGCCTGCAAACCCATCACAAAGCTACACTAGCCGATGTATACAGTGTACAGAGTCAGGTAGCGGGTGTGCAGCAGCAGCTGGCTCGGGCAGTGCAGCAAGAACAAAGTGCCCAGGCCTATTTCAACACCTTACTCCAAAAGGACTACACTGCTCCTATTGTACTAGAAGAACTAGAAACGGCATCCAGAGAGGAAGTAATGCAGCTGGCCCAGGCACAAAACCAAGCTTGGCAAAAACGCGAAGAACTGGAACAGCTCAACTATTACCTAGCTGCCGCTGAGGAGAACCGCAAGCTGGCCAGCGGCAATCGCTTACCAACCGTCAACCTCCAAGCCGACTACGGTATTCAGGGTACCAGCTACACCTTTGGCCCGCAGGACGATTTCTTTTTGGGTTCGGTAGTTTTCCAAATTCCACTTTTCAACAAAGGCACTTCTGCCAAAGTACAGGAAGCAGCGCTGGCTCAACAACGGGTTCTTCAACAAAAGGAATCAGCCGAACAGCAAATTGGCTTACAGATTGTGGATCAGTACTACCGCTTGGAATCTGCCCGTGAGCAAGTCACCCAGGCACAAGCACAAGCGCAAGCAGCTAGCGAAGCCTTCCGCTTACAGAAGCGACTCTATACCCAAGGCCAGAGCAATTTGGTCACCTTCACCGATGCCCGTACGACGCTTACCAATGCCGAGCAGCAGCAAAGCATTGCGGAGTATAACTACCTGAGCGAGTTGGCGCAGTGGGAATGGGCGTTGGGAAATTAGAATGAGAATTAGAATTAGAGTGAGAATGGTCCGACTACGCTGAAGCTTCGTTGGACGAAGGAATTAAAAATGGGTAGCGAGATAATCCGCTATCACAATGATAAAAAACCATGAAAAACATCCTTTTCTTAGTCGTATTGGCAGCTGTGATTAATGGCTGTACCACACAAGCTCAAAATCAAGCCAAGGCCGCAGAGCCAAAACAAGTAGAGGCTCAAGAGGCTGAAATTATTGCGTACCAGCAATCCGTATTTGCTACGGGCCCCTTAGCAGCTGCGGAGGAAGCAAAACTAAGTTTCAAAACCGGAGGCATCATTGCCCAGGTTTACGTACGTGAGGGGCAAAAGGTCCGCAAAGGTCAATTGCTGGCTAAGCTGGAACTCGATGAAATTGCCGCTCAAAGTCAGCAGGCCGACCTAGGGGAAGAGCAAGCCGCTATCACCTTAGACAATGCACGGCTGGCCCTACAGCTAGCGGAACGTGACTACCGCAACGTATCTGGTCTGTTTGCCGATAGCGTAGCCACTTTGGAACAACTGGAAAACGTAGAGGTACAGCTCAACAATGCCAAGAACCAATTGGCCGCTGCCGAAAAAGGATTGGCCTTTAGCCAACGCGGTGTAGAAGTAGCCCAATTTAATCTGAAATACAGCAGTATTGTCGCGCCTTCAGATGGTATCATCCTGCGCAAGTTTGCCGAGGTCAACGAACTAGTTGGACCAGGTAATCCCGTCTTTATGTTTGGTAGCCGCAAGGAGGCACAAGTGGTGCGCGTTGCCGTGACAGACAAAGATATTATCCACTTGAATTTGGGCGATCCCGCCGTAGTTCAATTTGATGCCTACCCAGGTATTGACTTTGCCGGTAGTGTACGTGAATTAGCGGGTGCAGCTGACCCCTTTACCGGCACCTATCCCGTAGAGGTTGAATTAGCACCGCAGTCACGCACCTTAGTCAACGGTTTCATCGGTAGTGTAAGTATCCACACCCAACAAAAGGCGCCACTAGTCAGCATTCCGGTCGACGGGCTGCTAAAAGCTGATGGCGAGCAAGGTGAAGTGATGTTGATTGAAGAAGGTCGTGCCAGGCTACGGGCCATTGACATTCACCACATCGAGGATCGAGACTTATTGCTACGCGGCGGTCTGAAAGCTGGCGAAATGGTGATCACTGCCGGAGCGAGCTATCTGGAAGAAGGAGATTCCGTACAGCCTATCTCCACCCAATAAACGCGAGTTCGAGAAATCGCCCCAAATCGCCAAATGAAATACCCTTCCCACTAATTTGCCCCTAGACATGAATATACCTGCCTTTTCCATCAAAAACTATCAGCTGACCCTCACGGCCTTCGTGTTGCTGCTGATTGCCGGGCTGTTCTCTTTTACGAGTATGCCCCGCCAAGAGGACCCCGTCCTCGATATTCCCAATACGATTGTTGTCGCTGTCTACCCAGGTGCTAACCCACGCGATATCGAAAGCCAGGTAGTGGACCCCATTGAGGAAGCTATCAAAGAGCTCGATGATCTCAAGGAACTACGTACCACGGTACGGGACGGTGCAGCAGTCACCGAAGTTGAATTTGAGTTTGGGGTAGACCCCGATGATAAGTACGATGAGGTACAGCGCCAAATCAACCAACTCAAAGATGTCCTACCCAGTGATTTGTATAGCCTGGAAGCTCGGCAAATCAACACCAATACGGTCAATATTTTTCAGATTGCCCTAATCTCCGAAACAGCTGAGTACAAGCAGTTACTCGCTGAGGCAGAATTGATCAAGGACGAAATTGAGTCGGTATCCGGCGTACGCAAAGTAGAGCTGGAAGCCTATCCAGAAGAAGAAGTACGTCTGGCACTGGATCCCATTAAAATGACCCAAGCTAACCTCAGCATCGACGATATTGAGCAAGCTATTGCTGGTACCAATGCCAATATTCCAGGTGGAGCCATCAAGGTATCCAACAAGCTTTTTGCAGTTAAGACTTCGGGCGCTTACGAAGACTTGGATCAGATCCGGCAAACGGTAGTAGGTGTACACCAGGGTAAATTGGTCTACCTTAAAGATGTTGCTGATGTTCACTTCACCTATGAGGATGACCGCTGGCTAGCGCGCTACAACGGCAAACCTGCCATGTACATCAACGTCACCCAAAAAGAGGGCATGAATATCTTTGACGTCAGTGATCCGGTCAAAGCCCAATTGGCAGATTATCGCCTACCCACTGATATGCAGTTGGCCTACGTCTTCGACCAATCCGCAGGTGTACAGGAGCGCGTGAGCGGCTTCATCGGCAACTTAGGCCAGGGTATCCTTCTGGTAGGAGTAGTGATCTTCTTACTGCTGGGCGTACGTTCTGCTAGTTTGGTTATGTTGGCTATTCCGCTCAGCATTATGATTGGTCTTCTGGCCGTTGATGGCCTGGGCTATGCGCTACAGCAAATGTCCATTGCCGGACTCATTGTGGCCTTGGGTTTATTGGTAGATAACTCCATCGCCATTACCGAAAACATAGAGCGTTTATTGGGCAAAGGCCTCTCCCCTACCCAGGCGGCGGCCGATGGCACTCAGCAGTTGGTCACCCCCATTGGTAGTGCCACGCTCACCACCGTCTTGGCTTTTGTGCCTATCGTACTCATGCCTGATGTTACAGGCGCGTTCATTGGGGCACTACCCATTACGGTCATCGCCACCCTTGTTGCATCTTACGCAATAGCTATTACGTTGACGCCCTTCCTGGCCAGTCGCTTTCTTAAGCCCAAGCAGTCGGGTGATCAAAACAGCTGGTTATTCCGTCAATTGGGCGAGTTTATCAAGGGGCCTTACACCCGTACGCTCAACTGGGTCAACGATCACAAGTGGCTCACCCTGGGCATGGCGGGGCTCGCTTTTGTAGGCGCCATGGCTTTATTCCCCTTGGTAGGGGTCAGCTTTTTCCCAAAGGCGGAAAAGCCACAACTCCGCATCACCGTTAATTTGCCGAAAGGCAGTAACCTGGATGCTACCGATCGTGCTGTTACTTACGTAGAACAGGTGCTCAGTGAATACGAAGAGGTGGATTACTACGCCGCTAATGTTGGCCACGGCAATCCACGTATCTACTACAATATCGCCTCTACCAGCTACCGCAGTACTTACGGTGAGTTATTCGTCACCTTGAAATCATACGAGGTAGATGCTTTTTATGAATTATTGAACGAATTGCGGGAGCGACTTGGCACCTACACGGCAGCGCGAATTGACGTTCGCGAGTTTGTGCAAGGACCACCGAGTAAAGCCCCCGTTGAAATACAAATTCAGGGCAATGACCTGGAGCAACTACAGGCGCTATCTCGTAAGGTAGAACGTACCGTTCGCCAAACCCCGGGTGCCATTAATGTATCCAATCCCTTACGGGAAAACAGTACCGATCTACACTTCGAGATCAATCGCGACAAGGCGATGCTCTTTGGTGTGCCACTGTTTACGGTAGATAAGACTATTCGCTCCTTTGTCAATGGTAATACGGTAGGTGTATTCCGCGATACAGACGGAGAGGATTACAATATCGTCCTACGTTACGAGGGCGGCGAAGACTTCAGCCTAAAAGATTTCGACCGGCTAAGTATCCCTACCATGACGGGTAACTTCCTGCCGCTGCGCCAGGTAGCAAACATACAATTTGAAGAAGCCCCAAGCCAGATCGAGCACTACGACAACAAGCGCGTCACTACCGTCCTGGCCGACCTAGACAACGGTTACACGCTCGACAATGTCATTAGCGATATCGATAGTCAGTTGGCTCAGGAAGAGTGGCCGCAGGGTTACAGTTACACCTACCTGGGTGATTTGGCTAACCGCAACAGTTCCTTCGGTGGCATGGGTATCGCCAGTTTACTGGCCATTTTGCTCATCGTAGGGGTATTGATCATTCAGTTCCGGTCTTTCACCCAGCCGCTGATCATTCTTACGGCGCTGCCACTGGCGATGATTGGCTCCATTTTGGCGCTCTTCATTACCGGGATTGCCTTCTCCTTCACCGCCTTTATTGGACTTACCAGTCTGATTGGTATCGCCATTAACAACAGTATCGTACTGGTCGATTACGCCAATGCGGTACGGGCCGAAGGGGCTAGTATTCGAGATGCAGCTATACAGGCCGGGCAGGTGCGCTTTACACCTATTGTGGCCACTACGCTCACTACTATTTTGGGCTTGTTGCCGCTTACCCTCAACGGTGGTTCCCTCTGGGCGCCAATGGGTTGGACCATCATTGGTGGACTGCTCACGTCTACCACCCTGGTACTTTTGATCGTTCCTATTCTGTATCAGCTCTTCACTCGCGAAACAGCTGTTGCAGCAACATAAGAATTAGCTATTATCAGTATTCCATCTAGTGTGTAATGTCGAGGTGCTCCGCAGGGTGCACCTTTTTTATTTGGGGCCATACCGCCATGCGGCGGTACCGGGTCATCCGCTCTTATGCCTACGCTATAGCTTCGGCATACCGCTTCTACCCCTTGTCCTATCAACCGAGCCCTGCGCCATGCGCCTACGCTGTCCGCGAGCGCTAGAGCTACTCAGCGGAGGCGCTAGCTACGGGCGCAAGCGCAAGGCTTTGGCCGCCGGAGAAAGCCTTGGCGTAGGTTGGTCCGATTCACTTAGACAAGTTCTCGGAGAACTATCAGAAGTAAAAATCTCAGTTAAGTCAATTCAAATTACGGTACTGACTAGGGCTTACACCTACTTTTGATTTAAAGAGTTTGTTGAAGCCTTGTGGATATTCAAAACCAAGATCGTAAGCAATTTCGCTGATGCCCTCCCTACTACCTACCAATCTATTTTTAGCCTTTTCAATTACAAACTCGTGAATGTGCTCCTTAGCACTTCGACCTGTTTCTGCCCGGATGAGGTCTCCCAGATAGTTAACCGAGAGGTTGAGGTTGGCTGCACATTCCTTGACGGTAAGGACGCCCTTCATTAGCGCCTGCCCGGAATTGTAATACGTTCTAATGATCTTATTAAACTGAGTCAGTATATCCACATTCAGGTTAGTCCTGGTATAGAACTGCCGGTCGTAAAATCGCTTGCTGTACTTCAACAGCATTTCAATATTAGCCACTATGAGTTCCTGACTATACTTGTCGATATTTTGATTGTACTCTTCCTGAATCTTGGCCACCAGAGCCGTCAAAGCAACCCTTTCTTTTTCCGATAGGTGTAGCGCTTCATGCAGGTCGTAATCAAAGAAGGAATAGTCTCCAATGTTCTGGCCCAATTCAGATTTTCGGAGTAGATCGGGATGAAAAAGCAGCGTCCAGCCAGAGCCTCCTTCAATCACCGTGCTTGGGTTTTCAACCTGTATCACTTGCCCGGTCTTGATGAATGTGAGGGTACCATCTTCAAAATCATAGGAGTTCCTTCCGTAGGTCATTGAGCCAGAAAAACCTTGCTTTAAATTGACTTGGTACACGTCAAAGGTGTATTTCACATCACCATAATCAAGATTGAGTATCCGGTCGTCCAGTTCAATGACGGATACCAGTGGGTGGCGAGGTTGTGGTAAACCCAAGAACTTGTGTACTTCGCTGACGGACTTGATCCTTACAATGTCACTCATTACGATAGGTATTTATCAAACCAGCCGACGATCGGTTCAGCATTTTCTCCGATCCAGGCGTAGGTTGCTCCTCTCTTTTTCTCCAGGTCCAACCAAAGCATTTCCTTTTCGACCGTTAGGCTATCATAATACTGATTGACCATATCCAAATTAGTCATCGGATCACGGCGATTTTGAATAACTAAGGTCGGCACTGAAATATCTTTGGCGTATGGCAAAAATGAGTCTCCTGTGAGGTCTGTATCTCTATTAGCCTTATTGTATCTGTTTCCAGCATTAACCAGAAATTTTGGTAACCCCATGGCATCTACAAAGTAATCGTAGGTTAGGGGCTGTACCGAAATCATGGTTTTCAAGTTATGAAATTCTTTCATTTCCGGTTCCAACCCAAAGGCAAATGTACTCGCCCCCTGCCCCATACATATTGAGAGTAAACCAATAGTGGCAGCTTGGTAGTCTTCATGCTGCGTAACGAATTTGATCGCTGCTACTACATCTTTTCGTTCATCTATACCCCAGGATACCCAGCCTGTTTGTTCGCTATCACCATGATTCCTCATATCATACATCAGTACGGAATAGCCCGCATCAACTAAGTACTTAGCCTGATCCAGAAAGTGAATATCACTGGTCCAAAGGGTATTTTTCATCAGCCCCTTTCCTTCTTGCGTAAATCCACAGCGGGAACATTGCACACCAAAATGAGACTGCACAATGACCTTATCTGTTCCTCCTTTGACCAACCAACCCGATAGTGTCACACCATCGGCGGTCTTAAAAGTGACGTCTTCGTAAGGTAAATCGTATGCTGCTGGTGTTTCAAAAACAGGACTCTTCCCGGGCTTGATCATTAAGTCAGATATCGCTTTCCCAAACATTGTAGTAGCTTTTTGTTATCAATGCTACAAAACTAAAGACCTCTTACTTGGGCTACTTATCCATTTTCCAGAATAGCTTATCCGTTTTACAGCTAAGTGGACAGAGTGATTTGTACGATATCGAATTCCCCTAACTCTAACTAAAACACCCTCAGCTGAAGGAATCAGCCGAGGGTGGATAATACAACAAATCTTTCTAGACAAGTTCTCGGAGAACTTGGAGTCTACGGTTGGGACACATCTAGTGGCCACTGTTTAACTAAAGCGACTCCATTATAAGTTGCGGCAAAGATCTCCA
>JBCBEC010000080.1:0-21079 GCA_038528965.1 Bacteroidota bacterium
ATCAGTTTTTGGGTCTTGATACCGGCAGGAGTGCGGAGTCTCAGTAAATACAGTCCGCTAAGGGGGAGGGCACTAGTAGAAATAGTATTGCTTTGACTCTGTAAAATCATACGGCCCTGTAGATCATATACTTGTACCGCCTGTACTGCCGGAGCAAAATGCAGTGGCTGCCCGCGCACTACGGGGTTTGGGTATAGCCAAGTAGTGGTAGCCTCATCTAGACTTACTTCCGAGGTAGAGGTGATTGCGGTACTGTAGAGATTGATATGCCCTGCATCGTGGACCATAAGTAGGTCTTCCTGCGGAGTGAAGATCATGTCGTTGGTGGGCAAGCAGTTTTGATAAACAAGTTCCCAGTTCGCTCCACCATCCGGTGTGTAGATCAAATTGGTATGGCCGCTGGTAGCATAGGTGAGATAGATTTCCTCGGCGCCTACAAAAACTGCGTTCTCCAATTGGAAGGCACTATAGATCGACTCCCAAGTGACACCATCATCGGTGCTTTTGAATAATTCAGCTTGACTGGAAATGGCATAAAACGCTCCGGCGTGCCGGTACAGCCAATTGATATCCTGGTCTGTAGGCTGCGTTTGCCAACTAATCCCCTGATCAGCACTACTGTAAATTGTTCCATCTTCGGTGGCGAAGTAGAGATTGCCGTCATCCGCCTGGAAAATACGTAGGGCAAACTGATTGCTTTCTACTTCCAGGGCCAGTTGCCAAGTCACCCCATTATCGGTAGAACGCAACAACTGGTGGGTTGGCTCGGTGAAATCCCGGCGGTGTAGCAAGAGAAAATCGTTGTTTTGGGCAGGAAAGAGATCGCGTATAGCCTCCGCGTAAATACTCTCCACCTCCCCATCCTGTAGCCGTAGCAATTCACCGGCAGATGTAGCAAACAGAAAGTGATCAGGCCCCAAAACGGCCATACTTTTCAGGTCTTTTTCTCGCAGTGCTGCATTGTCGATACCCGTCCAGCTTTGCCCGTTATTGGTGGAACGGAGTAAGCGGCCATATTCTCCACAAACGTATATTTCTCCATCGGTGGTACGGAATACATCCTCCAAGTCGGTACGGGAATAAGCCGAGGCTGGGAACTGCCAAGTACTGCCAAAATCGGTTGTTAATCTAACGGAAGCTCCCTGGCCAAAAACATAGATGTTGTTATTAGGCAAAACGATGCCACTCTCCACTGTTCCAGACAATGGCCCCTCACTAGTGGGGGAATTACCGTCCGTTTCGCCGCCATCAAAGGAGTAAAAGAGCCTCAGGCCCAGTGTAGAAATGATGGTATCCCGCCCTGGCAGGTGCAGTTCGCGGGCAATTGGAAAGTTGGTTTCGCTTACTTGCTGAAAACCATCTTCAGTTAGGAAAACCCGACTGTTGCTGGCAATAATACCGTAGTCATCATCCAGCATGTGTATTTCTCTGATGCTGCTACTAGTGGCTGCATTAACCTGGGCTTGTAGCGTGCTCCTATCAATGCGCACCACCTCTCCGGAGAGCGTTCCTACATTAACAAAGCTCTCGCTAAGGGCTACACTAACACCATTGAACGCGAGTTCTTCGGTAATATTAAAATAGAGCTGCCACTGGAGATCAGCTAGGGAAAAGACAAAGACCTGTTGGTTACCCAGGGCAAAGATTTGTTCGCCCTCCAGCTCCACCATTTTGATAAAGTCGGACGGCAGGGGATAAAATTCAATAATTGATCCTTGCTGGAGATCAAACAGACCAATACCTTCCGAGTTGACGTAGATGGCCTGTTGATTATCAGTAGGATGAAAGTACACATCAAACACCCTGCCAGCATCCAAAGTGTAGATTTCCCAGCTCGCAGCCTGGTCTTCGGAATACCAAAACTGTTGACAATCACCAACGGCGATCATCCTCGAAGCGGAAACGGCTAAGTCTTGGAAGGTAGTAGCGGGAAGTTGAGGAAAAGTTGAATTCTCTTGGGCCCCAAGAAATAGGCTAGCCCAACAAGTGAGTAATAGGGTTAAATACTTCATAGTTCGGTGTTGTAAAACTTACAGTGCAAAACTATGAGGTTCAGACGCGCCTCTTTGTCATCCAAAAGGGTGATTTTGGAAATAGGAAGTTAGAAATGGGAGGTGGGAAGTGGGAATTCGGAAGTGGGAAATAGGAAGTTAGAAATGGAGGTTCGGAGGTGGGAGATCGGAAATAGGAAATGGGAGATCGGAGGTGGGAGATCGGAGGTGGGCCAATTACGCTATAGCCAGCTATGGTGCGAGCGTAAGGCTTCATCGGCTGAAAGAAGTGGTCCTTTTACCTTATACCCTCTACCTTCTACAGCGAAAGCTTGCGCTTTCGCTCATAAAAGCGTTTGCGGATGCGGCTTAAAGACTGGGGGGCGATTCCCAGGTAACTGGCCAGGTATTTGAGTGGCAATTGTTCCAAGAGGGCAGTGCGTTCTACTATCATCTCGGCGTAACGCTCTTCGGCCGTTTTGTTTTGCAAGTCCTCGAGGATAACCTCGGTATAGTATTGGACTTCCTGGATGAGCGTACGTACAAAGGTATTCCAGCTGGGGAGTTCATCGAGTAGGCGGAACGCATCAGACTTATTCATCTCCCACACGCGGCTATCGGTAATGGCTTGGATGCTCTCTCCGGCGGGGAGGTCTTTATTGAAGCTACGCTGGGAAGTAAAACAGTAGGGAGGCTCCGTGAAGAATTTGGTCACTTCCCGCCCATCGCGGTTGACGTAGAAGTGCATCAGGCCGCTCTCTAGGAAATAGAGCTTACGGCAAATTTTGCCTTCCTCCAGTAGAATAGTGCCCTTGGAGTATATGCGCTCGGTTAAGCAGGCCGCGATTTGCTCCCAGTCGCCTTGCGAAAGGGAAGTATATTGGGTAATATAAGATCGGAACGAGTGCACGAAATTGTTAACCAGCCAGCAGAAAAGATGTTCATTCTATTCCGGCATATGGATCAATAGGGGTGGATCAGCAATGCGTTCCTAGAGGCTTTCTACAAAGCTTGTTATCAGAGCAACACCTTCCTGATCTATCATTGTGGTGCCAATGAATGGCATTTCTCCTTCCATGACTGCTCTCACGATCTTATCCTTTCCGTACAAAATACCAGTCTGTTTTAGCGGTATGTCATACCTAAAATCGAAGTCTCTTTCGGTAGTCGCCTCCCAGGAAGACGGATGGTGGCAGTGTGCACAATTCATCGCCAAATACGCACGACCTCTTTCGATCAGGGAAGCACTCAAATCGTTATAATTGACTATTTCAGGAACTTGATTTATCGGGAAATCATGTAAAACTCCTATTGATTGCAAGTGGGAAATTTGATTCAGATTCGCTCCATTTCTCTCAACTAATCGATTCAAATTTCTCGAAGTCGGCCCCAATGGTGTTAAGCTTGAATTAGATTGATGACAAGTCATACACTCGTTTTCACTGGGAACATGATAGAGCGTCGAAAGCCCGAGCCCATCCGCATTGATCCAACTCACCTGCGTATCGAAACCCGACAACGCTAAGGTGGCATCGCTTTGGGCTTCATTCCAAAGGTAGGTCGCTACGTTCCAAAGGCCATGGTCTTTAATGAGTAGTCGGGTTTCGATAATCCGCTTTCCTAAACTCGGATTCCTTTCATCATGGTAATAATAAAAGGTCTTTGCCAAGATGGTACCATCGGGAAAGTCAATCGCACCATTGCTTGATCTGGTCATTTGCGTCCCTGCTGGTATTTTCACTAAGCGTTGCTTGTGCGCATGATCAGTAAAAAGCACCGAGCTCAGTTCTAGTAACTGGAAGTTCTGATCAGGTGTTAAATCAGCTGGCGGCCCCACAAAAACATCATAGGCTAGCAGGCTTTCCTCAAAAACCACCGTTTTCGGAAAGTTGAAATCTGGGATACTTGTAGCTACCTCAGCATACCTATTCTTTTTGCAGGCAGCGGCAATCAAAAGCAATAGCCCAATCGCATAAATTGGCACTCTTTTCATGAACAAGAAGATTTGGCGAGTACTAATCGAGAGATTGGGTTTTCAGGACAGCCTGTATGCTGCTCCACATTGGTTAGGTTACAAGCATTAGACTTCTCCGCCGGCAAGTTCTTTCCACTCCAGCAAAATTAATTTGAGGAAGGAGGAACGAAGTTCAATCTTAGAGGCCACGTAAGGAAGGGTGATACCTCCCAAGTGAAACTCACCAGTCAACCAGATTTATTGGAGTTTGGCGTACCACTCCAGCGCTTTCCGCTCGTGAATTTTAATAAACGGATCCTTCCCATCGCCATAGGTTTCGATATTATTATTGCTGCGTTGGGCCACTTCTCGCTTTAATTGGCCATAGGCCTGCGCCACTTCGGGATGCGCAATGAGGTAATCGCGAAAAGCCAAGTGCCGGATTGCGTGGGCATCTCCAGCCAAGAAAGCGTGCACGTGATGGGTTCGTTCATCACCCCCCTTCCGAAAATACCGCCGACCGGGAATGCCGAATTCCCCCATTACTTCGTAGCCCAAGGCTTCCATTTGAGGTGCTCGGGCATCTAGTAGCGCCAGGTCATGTACTTCCGGTAGGATATCGATAATGGGTTTAGCGGCCAAGCCCGGGACGGAGGTGCTCCCGATGTGATGAATCTCTACCAATGCATCTGACAATGCCTGCCGCAGCAGGGCAGCTTCCTGTTCGAAAGCTTGTGGCCAGCGGGGGTTGTAATCAACGACGGTAATGAGCCTTGCCATATTGCTCCTGGTTTTAAGATTCTTATTGTTGTCTGCTGCTTTCGAACTCCAATTGGTTCTCTTTCATTTGGCCGATGTGCCGCTCGGCGTGCTTACTCAAAAAGTACACATATTCGTACACATTGAGTTTGCCCAGGTCGTTGACGGTCATGGTAATTCTATGTTGTAAGCCTTCACCATTGGCCAAGCGCTCGAGCTTGGCCTGGCAAGTCTTGACTTGGTCCAGCATTTGCATTCTGATCTCTACCTCACTTTTAGCGCCCGTGGGTTCCATGTGTTCCGGCCGGATCCAAGCGAAAGATTTGTGTTGGCCGATGGCATCAATTCGCTCCAAATCATAATCGAATTCCAGCAATCGCTCCGCCAGATTCAAGTCCTTGCTCTTGCGGAGCGCTTTTTCCGTGCCTTTATTGATCAACTTCAAAAGGAAATGGCTGGTGAGCGCAATATGCTCTAAAATTTCCAAGATGGTCCACCCACCGTCTTTGGGTCGGTAGTGCTTTAGCTCATCGCTCACCCGGAACCACCGGAGAACTTCCGTGTGCGTTCTCAAAAGGTGAATCTCAATTTTTTTGATGTACGCGTTTATCACCGCTGTCTTTGATTATTGGAGGTATTAAGGGTAGAATACCTAAGTAGGAAGGAAAGTTCCATTCCAGCGGTGGTGGACTCAAGCGTTCTTCTTCCTAAATCCAATACAAAGCTCTCATTAATCAATCATACTATCCAGGATATCCTCTAACTCCTGTTTACCTACGACCCTAAAATCTGTCGGCGCATCCAAATGTTTCTGGATAGTAATAGCAGACACGGACAATTGAGTATCATCACCTTCCGGATGAATAGAAACGAGTCTGGCCTTTGCGCCATCGGCAATACCGCTAAAGTAGACTTTACCGTCGGTCTTTAGGACACCGGAAACGACCGTTCTGTAATCATCGAAGACCAATCGCATAAGTGCATAAGGGCTTGGTGCATCAACTGTCATATCTACCAGCGGCACCTCCGAGCGAATAAAGATGTCACAGTTCACCCAGCCTAGTCGGAAAGTGCGTAAGGAGAAATTATCCAGTATTTCGTTTTCAACTACATATGCGCCAATGACCATCGTACCACTGACTGAAGCCGCCCCACCGTCTCGGTGGAAAGCACTGATAGCAGGCATATCATTGAGTCGACGCTCAATTTTATTCTTTAGAGATTGAGGTACGTTACCCTCGATGTGATACACTTCAAAATCTCCGTCGCTGAACAAAGTCCACCAAACGGACACTGGATTAGCAAACAAGATTTCCTTCTCTACATCCGATAAGGCCAGTCCATTCCGCAAAGCCACTATACTCTCGTCCTCTTCTTGACCGAAACCCGTAGCTTCCACTACATCACCATACCTTCCATCGGTGGTTATCGAGAAATTCAGGCGATTTCTTTCCCCCCAATCGATACGATCATCCCGGGCTTCCTGCTTTTCACCTTTCGTCCATTTTAGGACGCCATCGGCATCTTTGTAGCCATAATAAATATCCGCATTGAGGTATTCCACGTCTTCACCAGGAAAGAACAGGTCAATCGCTTTACCATTCTGTAGCTTCAGTGGTTTGCCAGCGGCATAGGCATCAATCTTCAACATCCCCCTGGTTTCCAGCATACCTTTGGGGGACTGGGTGGAGATGTTTTCTCCCAGCATCTCCGATAGGGTGGTTACGTCTTTGATCACTAGCTGAACTTCGCCGCTTACCGGATTGCCTTGCTCATCTACAAAGGAGTCATTTTCAATAAAAACGCCGATTCCATTCTCGGTTACGACTAGCGTGTCCTGCTGTGTATTGATGGCAAAAGACTCATCCTCATCCACGACGCCGAACTCCTGTAGAGTAGGAACATCCTGTACCCGTTCGATCTCTTTATTACAACTTATTGCTAGCAATGACAAGATTAGAGAAAGCACTTTAATATTATTCATCACAGTCTTTTTGAGGGGTTAAACACAAGCTTACGCCTCCTTTAAAGACAGATGAGAATTGAAGCAGATTAGTTGTGCTGTTAACTCACTTTGTTAGGCGTGAAAACCGAATCCTCGCCAGCCCCAACTGTTCCTCTACATTTTTCTGCAGTGCCCCTTTTTCAGATATAGGAATCATAAAAATCATACTCACTATCACTAAAACGCCAACTACAAAACCGATCAAGAAGCCCGGCCCATTTTTTGACAGGTCCAACATCGCATCCCGAAAAAACAAGAAATAAAGAATCGGCAGCAATAAATATACATAGGCACCTTTTCGAGTGGCTATTTGCAGGTTGAGTACTTTTTGCTCTTGATCATACTCGACATGAACCATCGGACTGAGCCATCTACGATCTCCTCTTCTCCTTACGACTATATGATGTTTGGAAACGCGCTCAACAACATAAAATGGATATTCATTAGACCAACTATCAAAAAAACCTTTCTTATCAAAGAAACTTGGGTAAGGCTGCCAAGCAGAGAATACTTTCTCAAGCGCTTGGTCTTGCAAGTCACAGTTATAAGTAATTTTTATGTTATTGAACTTCCCCATTCTTGATAGGTAAATACTACTTCATCCTTTCAACAATCTTTTTACAGATATTCGTTAATTCAATGTTTTGCTCCGCTTCGGTAAGCGTATCAAGCGGCTTGGCAGGATCATTTGCGCATTGCAATTGAGCTAAGGGAGTAACTTCGTACAAACTACTACTGACAGCTATCCAAAAGATGGGAACTTTTTCCTTTTCACTGAGCTCAAGGAAGTACTTCATTTCTTGATCTTGAATGAAGTCAGAAGCTAAAAAATCTGGTGTGACCAGAAAAATGGCGATTTTTGAAGCTACTAGCGCCTTATTAATTTCTGTGTTCCATTCACTTCCTGGTTGAATCGAGGTATCATCCCACGCTTTTATGCCCATGAATCTTTCTAAAGACTTCAGATAGACCTTAAGCCTATTCATCCAGTCTCGATCATGGTGGCTATAACTTACAAAAATTTGATCCCGCATGGCAACTTCATTATGAAAGTCCGTAATCATTTGGTTAGCGAGTAATTCTGCTTTGTCTTCCGAACTACCACCGCGTTTCACATCAATTAGGCCATCTTCCTTCAGTATCCGATTAAAATCATTATCGAATTCTGCTAATTTCTTTTGGGCTGCATTTTGTCCTTGTAGGATTAGATTTTCAATTTGCTCTGAGGTAATGCCAAAATTGCGTGTACTCATTGCCTCGCAATTGATATCTAGATTGATCGTTCTCGAGGTCTGCGTAGCTACAAAAAAATCGTGACTAATGGACGACGAACTGATGAGTAAGCTGAGAAATTCCCCAAAGGATTTTTTGTAGTTAAAATCAGGAGGGGCGAGCGGCTTCAAAACGACAATAGGGTATCTTCCTGGTCGACTAGCAGCTATCCAAACCGGGCTTTCCGAAGCAACTGCAGCATCAACGAGCACTCGCTTATTTAGCGAATACGGTTCAAAGAACATCGGGATAGCAGTAGCGATGCGAATTACTTGCCACAGGGGCATATCCGAATGATGCTCCGAAGAATAAACCAAAAACTTCTTCTGTTTGAGATCTAAGGCAAAAGTCGAAAAGGGAATTTTCATTTCACCCAACGTAATGTCTTTTCCAATTATCGATCTAATCAAGCGTTGGTAGTCGGGCGTTTCATGCGACGCAAACGGATAATACAGCAGCCTCATTTTTGAAAAGCTCTTCTTCTTGATGACGGTCTTAAAATCAAAGTTGACCAGCTTTTCTTCAATTTCATCCATATCCATTCCGTAGCACACCAAAGCAGCGATGAGCGTTCCCATAGAGCAAGAGGAGATGCTAGAAATAGTGAAGCCATTTTTCAGTAGTTCACGAATTGCTCCTATATAGCTCAAGGTCTTCACTCCTCCGCTAGCGCATACTAAATGAATGTTTTTGGTAGGCATATGAACGTTTTAGATAAAAGGAGCTAAGGGGTGTAGGAATTCAATTTAAGATACTATGCTGAAAATATAATACCAATTCGGTACTAACCGGTCATATATTACAGCAGTTTTTTAGCAGGCTACCATTTTCAAATTTAAACCTTAACAATTATCCTATATCCTTGGACAGGGTCGGCTGAATTGCGTACTATGCTTACCGCAGGGGCAGTCCACTCTCCGCCTTCGTCAGCTGATCGTGTAGATGGATGACTTTATCCTGAAAAAACTTATCGCTGGCGTAGACTAATTTGCAGGTAGCAAAGTTAGAAGATTTTGCCTCGTATTCCTCCACCCAAGCGTCCAGTTGCTGCCTTTCCTCCATACTGCGTTCCGGATATTTCACCCGGATTCCCTTTTGCTTAATTCGGTACGGTTTAGGCGTGAGGCGAGCGCGGTAGCAATTCTGCCACAGACAGAGATGGAAATAAGTTCGGTCCACGTAGAGGCCTTTCATTATGCTCCTCATTTCAGGCTGGCGAGGGCTATCAACTTGGTTGAGGATCATGACCCGGAAGCCGTTATTGGTCTCGTACAAGCGGATATTGAGTCCGCGGTATTTAGACGAGGAAAGTTTCTTGATAATCTTTTGCTGCAAGAGCTGCTTTCTGGGAATGTGATCGCGCAGTAAGCGATCCCAAAAATTCATAAAGCGTTTGTTCTGATCAATGTCAATGAACATATGATCGGTGCTGTTTAGCACCAGTGCTCCGTATCTATTTCTGGTGATGATATTTTGGGCATCCACTTCCTGGATCATTTCCTCCAGAATATTAGCCTCGTAGCTTTTGTCATCCTGGTAGTGGCGGCGGCCACTGATAATCCTCTCCTGTACTTTGGCCAATTTAGCTTTAGCCTCGCGAGCGGCATCCTCCACAGAATCATTAGAGCCACCGTACACGGAGGATACTTGTTCCTTACCCTCGACATTGAGTGTAGCAGAGTATTTGGTCCAATAGCGGAATATTCTCATAAATGGGTTTGTTAATGGCCTTACGGCAAAATTTGGACACGATAGCTAGACTATATTGATTAACCTCACTACTCAGGCAGAACGCGGCCTACCCTAGCTGGCGCTGACCAAGATAACCTTATTGTTGTCTATCTTTTGCTCTACTCTTTGCTTAAATGGAAAGGTATCAATGACATCATAATACTCCCCTAGTAAGTCCAAGGACTCTGTTTTATCTATACTTAATCTTAAGATCAGCTGATCGTGTTTCGCTCGGGGAACTTTCACCTTAAATTTTTCAAACGCCAGCCACAAATCTTCTTTTTCTACCAGTCGGTTTTGTACCTCAATTGAAGTGAGTCCTGTCGTCTTATGACGACCAATCACTATATCAAAAATAAAGCCCTTAGAGAGTGAGATCGCGGTTTCATGCTTAGCCTTTAGCGGTAAAGCCACCTCCACCTGTTCTCTAGAAAAGGCATCAGCCAATACATCACAGTCTTCCACCTTTTTCCGGACTCCCTTAAATCGTCTGTCCATAAAAGTGACATCTTCTCTTTCTTCCAAAAGCAAAGTATCTCCCCTCAGCTCGTAATCATACAAGCCGTACATCCCATCATACAGGAGAATAAATTGACTATCCACATTAATGTTTTTGCCATTTTTCAGGAACCCAATTTCATTGCCCTCTGCTAAATAATTAAGCCCATCAAAAGATACAATGGTGTCTTTCCTTATATCCAAGATGACATATCGATTATCACTTCCCGCTTCATATAGGTGCCAGTGCCCTTCTAACTCAAAATCAGCAGGCGGATTTCCACAGGAGAAAAAAACCAAAATAAGAGCGCAGCATGCTACCGTTCGAATATTCATACTTTGATGGAGCTTCTTTTGAAAAATTCGCCAACAACATTATAAGCTTATAGCCACAATGCCTTTTCTCGAATTTATACCCCAAAGACCATAGTTAACAAATAATTCGACCAAGCTCAAGGATTTATATAACTGCAAGGTCCAATCTATATTGACCTTTCACGGTGCCGAACAATTCTGCATGTTTCTCTTATTCAAGGAAAGCCCCCAACCCTTTTCTCTTCCATACTCGTCTAGCTTTTCAGATCCTCATGTATTGCTTCTCCGTAAAGTCGATTTGCTATGAAAAAAAGTGCGCTCACTGGGATTTTTATACTAATCGCTGCCTTTGTTCTAGCCCAGAGTAAATTCTCCCTGACTATTAACACCCAGCTTAGTATTCCGACGAGTAGTTTTGCTCCATTGCCTCATTCCGAATATGTAGGCGCCTATTTTGACGAACCGATCAGTTTTTCACCTCCCCAGGTTTCTTATGGTGGTGGGCTCTCTTTTGATTATCAGATTTCTGAAAACTGGCTAGGACGCACTGGCATTAATTATCAACAGAGCAGAACCGACATTCAGGAATACAGCGTTTATGGTGGAGCGCATGACTTGAATACAAACTATAGAAACTTCAAATCTAATACTTACCACCAAGTACAGGTTCCCCTCTCCATTGTCTGGCAATTTAGGCCAGCAAAGTACCGTCCATTTTTAGGAGGAGGAATATTATTCAATCAATTTTTCCAATCGGATAATCTCAGCACTGCACGTCTCGAACAGCAGACAAAACTAACTCCTGCACAAAGCAGTACTATTCACTGGATGATTAATGCTGGCGTGAGAATTCATCAAAAGATCGGCCTGGAATTGCAGTATGCTTTTGGCACAGGAGAGCAGGTTATATCTTCTTCGGAGTTTATTCCGTTTCCTTGTGCAGTTATAGCAGACGTACCGCTCACCGGGCCTTGTGGTAACCACATCAATGTTTACAGTCCTTCTATTTTTCGTTCTTTCTTGGCGCTAAAGGTCAGTTACTATTTATTGTAGTCTGCACTATCTTCTGGTTGAAGGGATAGGCTCAATCTGCCTGGTGCACCCAACGATACTTTCTATTTTGAAAGCTAATCAAACCGCCACCAACTTCACTTTGGCGGAGAAATAAGCTTGGATTAGCTAGTTTTACGGTAGTATCGCCAACGAGTTCGCCATCTTCGATGACAATCTCATACGTAATCGTATCATACAAAACACCCCAGTATTCTACCCAACGAAAATCTTCGCCAATCCCAGTTAAAGGCTGCCCAGGACCGAAACGAATTTCTGCTCCTGACTGGCCATCCTTTATCATCAAATACCTGCCTTCTGCTAAATCTTTAAAGTTTACCTCCTCCGGCACTTCGTCTCTGTTCAAGTCGACCTTCAATACGTCCTTGAGTTCAAAACATCGGGCGTTTTCAAAAACACCAGATATATCTCGCTCGCAGGGTGAGTGCTTAGGTTCCGGCACTGCCTGCTGTAATGGCTCCGGATTATTCACTTGAGAATTAGCTGGAGCGGCAGTCGTTTCGACCGCTATTTCCTCCGTTGGAACGGGGGCGGGCCTACAAGCTGACCAAACAGTAGCTACCGCAAAAACCAGCGTATGTAAAATCCTCTTCATACCCCTTCTTTATCGAACTAAGAACTCTCCGTTGGTCCGAATGTAAATGGTTGTTCCTAGCCCCTTACCACAATCAATGGCGTGTTTAGCTTACTCCGTCATTGTTAAGGCCAACTGCTTTACTTGCTTGAGCAAAGCACTTAAGCGGTTTACCAGGCCGTCTTGCTCTTTTTTGGCATCTTCATCCTCAATCATCCCCATTAGGCGCTCTTTTTCGAGCCGATTGAAACGAGAGATGAGCGTCATTAATTCATCATCGAGCTTATCCAGTTCTTTATTATCACCCAGATCGGCGAGGACTTGTTCTAAACGCCCAGCAGCTCTTCTAATTTCACCGTTCTTCACCTGCTGTCTAATCTCCAAATAGGTGTTTTCAATTTGTTCTGGTGTCATAAGTACTTTTAGTAAGTGAATGGGTTTGAGTTGACCACCCTACACAAATTAACAATTTCAGGCTTTTTCGATTACCACAAGCAAGTTATAGCAGCAAAGTAGCTGTCGATCAACTAAATCACAATGAGACTACTAATCAAAAAAAATGCGCTTCTATGAGCACTATGTTATCAAAGTACTCATCAAGGGTATAACCATTATCTAAACCCTGCTCCAGGTTTTCGTACATCATTTCCAGGAGCATTAGCCGGTCATAAAACCCAGTATCCAATAGCTGCTTTAAGTCCTCTAAATCCTGTAAGAGATACTCTTTGGTATACTTCTCAGCAAACGTGTTTTTATTGAATTAGATGATGCCTAGTGCCTAATTACATAAGCTAGGCCGAGTGGAGGAGAGAGATTGATTAAGCACACTAGTAATTTACTCCTGCTCATCGATCATTTGTAGGATAGCATGGTCCTTCGGTCAATCGGGAAGTTCATTGCAGCTTATTCATTCTCTTCGTTCATCTGCTTGAGCTTCTTTTTTTCTTTCGCAACAAATGCCATCAAAATCGATGCTACGAGAAAAAACAACCACCCACCTATTTCAACAAACCTATTCTCAATGTCGGCACCTTTTTGATAAATATTTATCAGTAATAAAATGATCGCAACGACGTATAGGCCAGTTGCAATTCGCTCTTGTAATTTTATCGATTCCATATTTTCATTTTAGGTTTCTGTAGTCTATTTTAATCTGCTTCAGAAGGAGGTAGAAGAGGTCGAATACCTGCATATATAGTACTACTGATCTTCAGCAAGCCTAAAGCCCAAAGTAGGTCTTTTCTCCCCGGCAGGATACTGAGCAATGTTGACCACCCGGCAGGAATAGACGTGGCTTCCACCATTGCCACCTCTAATCAGTTTAAAGTCGCAACTATCTCGAACCGCCCATTCCTCCTGATTATGCAACAGATAATAGGTTGTATTCGGGCTAATACCGGTCCCACAATCGCTTAACCATTCTGATACATTTCCACTCATATCATAAAGCCCGAGTTCATTCGGTTGCTTGGTTCCAACAGGCATAGTAAAAATACCCTTTTGGCTGTTTTCAAACGGAATGCTGCCTCCGTGCCAAACTGCATCATGCGCAGGATCATTTGTTCCGCTGTAAACAAAGTTGTTGCTTTTCTTTCCTCCAGTAGCAGCGTATTCCCATTCAACAGATGTTGGCAATCTATATTTTCTTTGGGTTAGCTGATTCAAGCTATCAATAAATACCTGCACCTCAACCCAACTGACCATCTCTACAGGAGCTTTAGCCAAGCCCTTATTGCTTAAAGCAGAAGGATATTGCCCCATAACTTCAAACCATTGTTCTTGGGTTATTTCGTACTTGCTGATTTTGAACGAGCTGATTTCGACACCTTCTTCACTAGGTGGTCCCCCCAGATACTGAGGGCCGTAGAGCGTATTGACATTTCTAGGTTGATACCGATCACCTTCTATCAGAACCATATTATCCTGAATACTGGCAATGACCGGACTAGTAGCAACCCTATTATCACTACAGTTGCTGAGGAATACCAGAACAAACATTAAGTACATGAAATAGCGTAAGCCTGCACGGCCTTTGGCCATAAGCACTCTTTTTATCCAATTTTCATTTAGTAACATTCAGAAGCATTTTTTGCGTGGAGAACGGTTTGACTTTGATTTATTAAACCTGCAGAACAGGATATTATTGAACCTCAGGTGCTAATTATATAAATCACCTCTTATTTAAAATAAATTTAAATCACTCAAAATCAACACTTTAGATAAAAATATTCGTTTACAAACGAAAACAAACGTCTACAAACGGCATTAAACGTTTATCATACGAGTCTTTGCTAAAAACTCCCTCACCTTTGTAGTGTCACCGGTCAAAAACATGATTTGGCCTTTGTCAATCTGCCTCGCGTTCTTCTTCAGGCCTGAAAATTTTAATGCGTTGTGCAATTACCAAAATCAATGTACGAAAACTTAAAACAGCGATCAATGAACTCTCTCAGCAACCATGTGCAACTCATCGGAAACTTAGGCCGTGATATAGACTACCGTGCGCTAGACAATGGTAAATCCGTAGCCCGAGTGCCTATAGCTACTAAGGAAATCTTTCGGGACCTAAGCGGAGATAAACGAGTAGAAACCACCTGGCACCAGTTAGTAGGCTGGGGCAAAGTAGCCGAGATGATGCAGGTCTTTTTGAAAAAGGGATCAGCAGTAGTAGTACAGGGAAAAATTCGGCATCAGACCAGCGGCAGCGGCAGACAACGCCGCACCCGTACTGAGATCATCGTCAATGAATTTCGGTTGATGTAAACCCTTTTATACTCGCTGGACAGGGAAGATGGAGCAAGGGCCATAAGGTCCAAAATCCATGATCCCGCCACCATTTAAAAATCACAATTCTATTTTCTCAACAGTCCGGGCAACGCGCTCTGTCTACCTAGCTGATATTTTCGTCAGTAGGTGTCTTCTGCAAATAACTTAATAGCAGGATAGTACCTGAACCCCGGACCCAACACTCTTAACATGAATACAGTACAGAATTCCGTAACGCTTATTGGCAACCTAGGTAAGGATCCCGTAATTACCAACAACGAAAAGCAGAGTACGATCACTAGCTTCAGTCTGGCTACCAACGCTACCTACAACAACAAAAAAGGAGAGCGAGTAGTAGCTACGGAATGGCATCGTTGCGTCGCCTTTGGCAATAAAGCGGAAGTCTTGGGTCAGTATGCAAGGAAGGGGAGTAAATTGGCCGTCCAGGGTCAGCTCCGCTATAACCGCTATACCGACAAAGCCGGTGTTGAACGCCTAAATGTGGACATCATCATCAATGACTTCATCTTCTTAGATAAACGCGAGGAGAAAGCAGCATAGCTTCCAATGCAGACAGTAGGTGTCGGTTCGGTTGGTAAATTACCAGCCGGACCGTTTTTTGCCTCTTAGCTGATCACCGTGTGCAGCAAAGTACGGTAGAGCGCAGGCAAGTCAATATTTCTAACGGATATGGTTAGTGCTTAGCCATCAATTTTTCTGGCCTAAATCAACATGAGATTTAATAGACCAAGGACCTAATTATTTGGTAAGTGTACCCTACCAGTGTACTGAGAAAAACCGACTAATCCGTGATCTTTGAGTAACGCTCTGTATTGAAACGATACAATCCTCCCCTTTGCGTACCTACCCAAATATAGCCGCCAGAAGCATCCTCCATCAAGGTGCATACCCCCAAACCACGTAAACCTTGTCCTGAGCCGATTACGTGTAGCTCATCCGTAAGGATATTGTAATTCAGCAGTTGACGAGCAGCAATCCAGACCTCCCCTCTGTGATCGATTAAAATCTGCTTTACTTCCGAGAGTGCCTCATCCATATGCTTTTCCAGATTGTAAGAGTGCAACTCACTTAATTCTTTTGGATTGGAGGGAATCTTATAGAGCTGTTCCTCACTAGCAAAGACAATGCTATCACCCCATTCCGTAATGGCCTTCACTGGCCCATTGTAGAGCGGTGGCGGCCCTTCGATTCCCCAGAATCGCTGCCACCAGTTAGGCTCAAAGTGGGGTCCTTTGCCCAGATTATAAGTCGTATCCTGCGCTAGGGTAGCTAGACCACGATCCGTACCCACCCAGATTACACCTTGACGATCCTCGAATATGGTGTGTACAATATTGGACGGAAGTGCCCAATCCGCAGTAGAGATTCGTTCAGGTACGTGCGTGTAGCCGCCGAATTCATCTTGTTCGAAAACAAAAATGCCATCTAAGGCTGTACCTACTACAATTTTTCCGTTGGTGGTCTGATGGATGGCCGTAGGCTGAACTGTATTCGCAAAATAGCGAGAGGTGAACCGCAATGGCTCCTCATCCACCGTGGATAGGGAACGCAACTGGTGGAAATTCACTACCAGTTGTACTTCTTTACCTTTCCTAAAAAGATAATTGAAATGCTCGCGCCGATCAGTAGGCTGCGCAAGTAAGGCATGCTGCCGGTTAGATTGGGAGGAGAGGAGATAACATCCGTCACGTTCAGTCAATACGTAGATACCCTCTGGTCGTTGTACCAGATTAGTTATTGTAGATCGTTGCTTGATGCCACCCGTCTGCCCATCGGGTAGGGTGAGAGAAAAAGCTACGCTTTCCAGGGACTGAGCAAATCCGCCACTCGCGAAAATGACAAGAATTACTCCCAGCATTAGCTTTATTCTCCCTGTTTCTCTAAGGAAGAACATGTTTTTGGAATTATTAAGGAATTACACGGTATAACAAGGGGTGCATAGCTTCCTTAATTGAAGTTGGATTATAATTGTCTGGGTCAGAAATCCTATAAAAAAGTAGTTGGGTAAAGATAAGGTGTTTTTTTAATATCAACGTTCGATCTTATAGTCCACACCCAGACGACTCAGCTCTTGTACAAAATCATTGTCCGCTTTAACCTTGCGACCTCTTGCCGCGAGCGGCAACTTGATCCGGTTTTGACGGTCCAATAATACCATTCGCAGATAGTGTGGGCCTTTGTGTTTTTCACACAATTGATCCAGGTTATTGACCACTTCGGGGGTCAGTCGCTCCAGTGGTAAAGTAAGTCGAATCCCCTTCGTCATAGTATCCCCAACACTTTCCAGCAGCGAGACATCTTTAATCTTTAGTTCCAGTCCATCATCACGCCAGGATTTCTGGAAACCGGCCTTCAAGAAAATCGCTTTTCCGGGTTCGAGTAGGTATTTAAACTTCTGGTAGTCATCTCCGAAGAGGCGGAACTCCAGTTCACCGTCGAAATCAGAAATAGTGAATATGCCCCAGCCATTACCGTTTTTAGACACCATATGCCGCACCGCAGTAACCGATCCGGCTAAAAGTAATTGCGAACGCTGCTGATTTTGGTCAATCGCATTTAGCGAACAAGTCACAAAATTTTCCACCTCCATGCGGTAGTCATCCAGTGGGTGACCAGAAATAAAGATACCGGTAACGTCCTTCTCTTTCTCCAGCTTTTCGATCAAACTCCACTCCCGGCAATCTGGTGGGGCGGGTTCTTCAATCATTACTTCCTCTTGGATGGCGCCAAATAGCGAAGTAGCCGCACTGATTTTCTGCTTTAAATAGGCAGAACCGTATTTCACCAAATGTTCGATGAATGTATCATACTTATCCGAAGGTGAAAAGTATTGAGCCCGGTGGATCTCTTCAAAACAGTCGAATGCCCCGCCCAAGGCTAGGCTTTCCAGTACACGTTTGTTAATCGCGCCCTGATCCAAACGAGTAAGCAGATTGAAAACGCTAGAGAAACGACCAGCCTCTTCCCGCTCTTCCAGGATAGCCGAAACCGGCCCCTCTCCTACTCCTTTGAGGGCAGACAGTCCAAAGCGGATTTGCCCCTTCACATTCACCGAGAAATCGGAAACCGATTCGTTGATATCTGGGCCTAGCACATCCAAGCCCATGCGCTTACATTCCTGTAGGAAAAAGGTAATCTTAGAAATATCACTCTTGTTGTTCGTCAATACCGAAGCCATAAACTCAGCCGGGTAGTGTGCCTTGAGGTAGGCAGTCTGAAAGGCTACGAACGCGTAGCAGGTAGAGTGTGATTTATTAAAGGCGTAGGAGGCAAATGCTTCCCAGTCTTTCCAAACTTTTTCCAGCTTGTCCTGAGGGTGCCCCCGCTCCTTACCACCATCAATAAACTTGGGCAACATCTTATCCAGCAGGGCCTTCTTTTTCTTACCCATTGCCTTACGGAGCATATCGGCCTCACCCTTGGTAAAGCCCGCTAGCTTCTGCGATAGCAACATGATCTGCTCCTGATAGACGTTAATACCATAAGTCTCCTCCAGGTATTCTTCCATTGCCTGCAAGTCATAAGTCACTGGCTCCCGGCCGTGCTTACGCGCAATGAAGTTGGGGATATATTCCAGCGGCCCTGGCCGGTACAAAGCGTTCATGGCAATCAAGTCCTCGAAGGCACTGGGTACCAGCTCCTTCATGTACTTCTGCATACCCGAACTCTCGTACTGGAAGATCGCGATGGTTTCACCACGTTGGAAAAGCTGATAGGTCTTCTCATCATCCAAGGGGATCGTATCCATCTCGAGCGTCACCTTGTGGTTCTGCGCTACCATTTCCACAGCCTTCTTGATGATCGTCAAGGTCTTAAGCCCCAAGAAGTCCATTTTCAGCAAGCCCGCATCTTCCGCAACGCTGTTATCGAATTGCGAGATTAGCATGCCGGACTCCTTATCTGCCGTTACCGGTACGTATTTGGTGATATCATCAGGTGTGATCACTACCCCACAGGCATGGATGCCGGTATTACGAATGGAACCTTCTAGCTTACGGGCCGTCTGAATCATTTTGCCCACTTCGTCTGGTGCATCGGCCAGGGCACGGAACTGATAAGCTTTTTCGCGCTCCTCACTATTCAAGGCCCCTTTTAACTTAGGGTCTATATCTCCATCTGCTAACACCTTGGCCAAGCTAGCCTTGAGGTGAGCAGGAAAAGTCTTGGCTACCCGGTCTACTTCCGGTAGGGGAATATTCATTACCCGACCTACATCACGCAAACTCGACTTAGCGGCCATGGTACCGTAAGTGACAATTTGAGCGACCTGGTTCTGACCGTACTTATCAATCACGTAGTCAATCACCTTTTGGCGACCTTCATCGTCAAAGTCAATATCGATATCCGGCATACTGATCCGCTCCGGATTCAGGAATCTCTCAAATAGGAGGTCGTACTTAATCGGATCTACATTCGTGATACCAATACAGTAGGCTACTGCCGAACCCGCTGCCGAACCACGCCCTGGTCCTACACTCACGCCCATATCGCGCGCTGTAGTGGTGAAGTCCTGTACAATAAGGAAGTAACCAGGGTAACCAGAGTTTTCAATGACCTTTAGTTCAAAGTCCAGACGTTCACTGATCTCTGGGGTGATGGTACCGTAGCGCCTTTTAGCCCCCTCGTACGTCAAGTGCCGCAGATAATCATCCTGCGTCTTAAACTGCTCCGGCATTGGGAAGTTGGGTAGTAGGATATCACGGGCCAAGGTTAGTTTGTTAATCTTATCGTAGATCTCCATCGTATTGGCCAAAGCCTCAGGATGATCCTTAAACAAGAGGCCCATTTCCTGTTGCGTCTTGAAGTAGAAATCCGAGCTGGAGAACTTGAAGCGCTTGTCGTCAGCGAGCAGGCTGTTGGTATTGATACATAGTAGGATATCGTGCGGTGCCCAATCTTCTTCTTCTACGTAATGGCTATCGTTGGTACAAATAACCTTTACATTATGCTTATTAGCCAGTACCAAAAGTTTCTGATTGACATCTTCCTGGCTCATCCCCGTATAGATCGGGTTACCACTGCGGTCCTTACCAATATCAATATTCTCTAGGCCACGGTGCCGCTGTAGTTCGATGTAGTAGTCATCGCCAAAGATGTTAAGCCACCATTTCAATTCCTCTTCGGCTTCCTCATCTTTTCCCTGGAGGATAAGTTGCGGGATAATAGCACCAATACAGCAAGATGTCACGATTAGACCTTCGTGATAACGCTCCACTAACTCTTTATCAATACGGGGAAATTTGGAGTACAAACCCTCAATAAAGCCCAAAGAACACAACTTACTCAAGTTCTCGTAACCGGTGGCGTTCTTGGCCAACATGAGCTGATGGTAACGCTTGTCTCTTTCTCCTGTAGCTCTTGAAAAAGCCTTTTTATGACGATCTTCTACCAGATAAAACTCACAACCAATGATGGGTTTCAAGTCTCGCTTCTCCGCTTCCGCAACAAACTTAAATGCGCCAAACATATTACCGTGGTCCGTCAAGGCAACGCCTTTTTGACCATCCTTGGCGGCTTTATCCATCATGGTGCCGATCTCGGCCGCGCCGTCTAATAATGAGTATTGCGTGTGGCAGTGTAAGTGAAGAAATTCCGGCATAATTCGCTAAATCAAGCTCTTCTAAGGGATGCAAATAGAACAGAAACTAGCATATGATACTGCTTTGTATAACAGTAAACAGCACGAAACACTAGCTAAGCTTAAAATTACCAAAAAAGTGTTGAGTAGAGTTACCGGAAAGGCAAAAGTTATCCACAAAATGTTGTAAAAAGAGAAAGGGACACCACAGTCGTGTCCCCGCGACTGGGTGTCCCAATCCCTTCAAAACTAACATCTCTTAAAGCGCTGCCACGAGAGACGTCAGTGGGTTTTTAGGTGTTCTCAGGAGTGGCGTTTTTAGAGGAGCCACACCATTGACGGTGAGGGAATTGTTCTCTTGTAGGTTAACAAACAGAAATATTAGTTAAAGGAGCGGTGTGGCCATAGTCCCCTTAGGCCACACCATTCTAAATCGTTTAAACTAACATCTTGTTAAATCCTCAGTCGGGGCTGTCTTAAAAGCCCCGGCGTTCAGACGGAGAAGCACCCTGAGGTCAGAGATTGGCTTCAGGGTGTTTAGTTT
>JBCBEC010000081.1:0-20962 GCA_038528965.1 Bacteroidota bacterium
CAATTTGGTCCAGACCAAACTCGCCATTCTCGCCCCCTAAAGTCAAGTGTGGCCCCTGCTGATCGTTAATATTTCCCGTTCTCAATCGCCCGCCAAAGGCCGAGTGTTTATCTAGTTCGTAATGCAAGCCAAATCGAAAGCGGTACCGCAGGCGGCTACGGTCATCTCTCAAGTTACCACTTGCGTTACGTGAATTCCAGTCGTGTTCAATGCGGAAACGAAAATCGCCGGTAAAGGATAGTTTTTGTGTTAGGCTGTCGCGCTGAGCTCCAATTTCACTGGTAAGCAATACTCCAAAGAAGAATATACCCCAATACCGAGCCAGCGCCACAAGCTTGCTTGTGCGCTCCATAATAGGTGGTTTTGACCTTAAAATTTGGAGTATATAGTCCTATCCTATTTCCACAACTTCCTCTCCCCTGCCCATGATGATTTTCGAAGCCAAGCCCAGGAAAAGGCCAGTTTCTACAATCCCTGGTATGAGATGGAGTTCTAAGTCGAGACGTTCCGGATCGGGGATGCGCTTCAGGGCGCAATCCAGAATATAGTTTTTGTTATCTGTCTGGTAAGGGCTACCATCCTCTTGCGTACGCAAGCTGGGCTGATAGCCTTTTTCCTTCAGTACACGTTGCACCAAGCGCACTGCTTTTGGTAGTACCTCAATGGGCAATGGAAATGCCCCCAGTTGGGGTACCTCTTTGGAGGCATCGGATATCACCAACATGACATCGGAAGCAAAAGCCACCAATTTCTCCCGAAAAAGGGCTCCGCCACCGCCTTTGATCAAACGCAGCTGAGGATCAAACTCATCCGCACCGTCGATTGTCAGATCAATACGATCTACGTCCGCGAGTTCCAATAGAGGAATTCCATAACCACTTGCCTGTTGGGCAGTTGCTTCGGAGGTAGGAATGGCACGGATATCCGTTAGGGTTCCTGCTTTCCACTGCTCGCCAATAGCCTCAATAGCAAAGTAGGCAGTACTGCCAGTACCTAAGCCCAGAGTCATACCTGAGCGCACATACTTAACAGCCTGTAGAGCAGCATTCTTTTTTTCAGCTTGTTTGCTCATGAGCTTAAGACTTTATCAAGCGAGACCAACCCACGCGAATAAGCAGTAGAAGGCCAACAAAAATAAAGAGCAGGTACTGAATAGGCATACTGCTAAAGATGACAATACGGATACGATCCACAAACCACATAATGGCCAGGGCCGCCGAGATCATCATCACCAGACCAGACAATTTATCAAAGCCCGGAACGCGATCAATATTTACGTTCTTACGGATAATGAGAATGGTGGCAATCATGCTGATCACCGGTAGCACTTCTAAAAGTATATTCATCTCAAATATGCTCCGCCGCTCAAACAAGAACAGGTATATGCCCAGCCCAATGGCGAGAATACCCGGTACGCATACGAGATATAACAAGGCACTGTAAAGGTATTTCCAGGGGCTATCTTCCCCCTCACCTTTGGCCAGCCAGCCCGTGAGCAACGCCACTATAACGATCATCACAAAATAAAAGACAATGTAAACGGGTTGGGCCGAGGCGGCCTGAAAAAAATCCCAGAGGGTCATAGTGGCGGTTTTGATCCGCCCCAAAGATAGGCAAGGAATTGTTAGTTGTATCCTGCTTTAGAAAGTAATATCGATAATGCGTAAACGCAAACGCTCGCCTTCGCCAAAACGCATTCGCTTGGTACCAAAAAGGGCCGGAAGTAGCAAACCTGTACCCGATGCGACTGCAGTCACCATTGCATCACTAGTCCGGTAATTGGTGTTGGGGTCGTTATCCGTAGCTGTCCCAATAGCGGCATAACCAGACCAAGCCAAGCCAAATGTGATCAACGTTATTCCCAGCCCTTGCACCGCCGGTCTACGTTGACGCAGCATCGTAATCTCCGAAATGGGTACATAATGATTGGGAAAAACTAATGCCTGGGTATCATCACGCAAATCATAGATATGTTCGCCGTACCAACTATCATCACCCACTATCCGGTACTGGATGTAACTTCCAGCGTACAGCTTAGTCGTTTGAGCACTATTCAGTTTTTCGATCAAGAGCACCCGCTGCGCTTGCAGGTTCCAGGAGATAAGAAATAGGAGCAAAAGGTAGAATAGTCGCATGAACAGGTAGTTGATTGAGCAATACTACTGTAGAGAGCCACCACATCACGCAAACGTTGGCTCCTTAATCCTCGTATTGGCGAAAAAATTTGCCTTGTAATTTACGCATCGATTTTTCAATGCGCCGGTATTCCGGCATTTCCTTCCCTATATAAATGACCATCCACGCCAGTTGGTTTTCTGGTGCTCCCAAGCGCTCATAGAGTTGGGGTTTCTGCAAGCGATAAGCCTCTCGCACTAGGCGCTTGATGCGGTTCCGGTCCACCGCCTTTTTGAAGCGCTTTTTGGAAACACTCACCGTCATTTGCACAGAAAACTCGCTGCGCCGCTTCTCCATGGGTCGCCACACCAACCGCAGTGGATACTGGATACACGCTTGGCTCCCCGCTTGAAACAAGCGCTCAATCTCCTTTCTACTCTTGAGCTTTTCTCCTACTTGGAAGCGAAACTGGGCCATAAGGGGCGAAGATAGCCATCGTCCAGCACAAAATTCCTATCTTTGACTAAACGACCGGAGCATTCTTCCTGCCTAAACCTCCGGTTTTTCCGAATAGATAAATTTTGCTCATTGCATTCGCGGGGATAGCTCGCGGGTTTAGCTCACTGGCGTTCGCGGAGGTGTTCGCTGCGCTCACGGTAATAGCTCGCTGACGCTCGCGGGGGAGCTCACTAGAGTTCGCGGGAAAAACTCGCTATCGCTCGTGGGAGGAGCTCGCAAGCTCGCGGTAAGTACCCGCTTCGCTCGTGAAGCATAGTAAAAAAACAACCCGCAAACGCCAGTGAGCCACAACCGTGAGCGACAGCGAACTTAACCCGCGAACGCAGTGAGCCACAACCGTGAGCGCCAGCGAACCCCTACCATAAACAAAGTGAACTTTAAAAACCATATACCATGTCCGTTCTCTCCAACAAAACAAGCTACCAAGTCAATAATTTAGCTATCACCGCTTGGGCCGAAGCAGACCGTCCGCGTGAGAAATTGATTTTAAAAGGGGCCCACCAGTTGAGTGATGCCGAGTTAATTGCTATTCTACTAGGCTCCGGAAGTAGCCGGGAAAGTGCCGTGAGTCTGGCCAAACGTATGCTACAAAGCGTAGATCATAATCTACAGCGGCTCGGAAAATTAAGCCGCACAGAACTGCAAGCTTTTCACGGCATTGGTGAGGCCAAAGCAGTCACGCTACTGGCCGCTATGGAACTGGGCCGGCGGCGGCAACTTACCCCACTGCCGGATCGGCCACAATTAAGAAGTAGTCAGGAGGCGTATCAATGTTTGGCACCAATCCTCGCGGAGTTAGAACACGAAGAATGTTGGATGCTTTGCCTTAATCGGGCAAACTACCTCATCCAACGGGTATGCATAAGTAGTGGCGGGCGCGCCGGCACGGTGGTGGATGCTAAACTCGTATTTGGGCGGGCACTGGAGTTAAAGGCTTCCTCCATTATTTTGGCCCACAACCATCCCAGTACCAACCTGCAGCCCAGTCAGGCGGATAAAGAATTGACGAAGAAGCTCTACCAGGCAGGCCAGCAGCTGGATCTACCCTTGCTCGATCATTTGATCATCACCGAGCAAGGGTATTTCAGCTTTGCAGACGAGGGGCAAATGAGCTAATCCAGCTACTGCTTGACCAACTGCCCCGTCAAAATTTCACCCTGATTCACCAGACGGTAATTGTACATCCCTGCTGGCAAGCCAGGTAAACGCAAGTACACATTCGATTCAAAGATGGTCTGCTGCAATAAGCGACCATCTGCACTGTACAGCTCAAAGCGAGTAGGCCCCGGTAGGGAAGAACGAACTTGTAAGCCCGTTTGCACATTCAATGGATTGGGATACACCTTGCCCCACTCCTCTGCTTCCAGTAGCTGTATACTGCGAATAGGTGAAAAATCTTCGTGGCCCGCAAAGTCGACAGCTCGGATTCGGTAAAAATTGAGTCCACTGTAGGGAGTCTTATCAATGGTAGCGTATTGACTACCTTCCCGAAGATTGCGCGCACTCACTCGCTCGATTTCTACGAACGCTTGGCCATCCTTACTTCGCTCCACAATGAAGTAGTCGGCTTCTTCTTCTTGTGCGGTTTCCCAAGTCAGATCAACGGTGCCGGCGTTTTCCTTTAGCCAGAGGTCCACAAAGGAAACGGGTACGACTATCGCCTCCTGCCCTAAGGCCAATTGACTGAAGCTGCTAATACCATTATCCGTACTAAAGGTGACACGGCCACCGGTGGCTGCCATATCCGCCTGATCGATAAAATCACCCCAAGGCGCTTCATCGGCATTGGAGGGGCGCTTGTAGAGGACGAACTGCTCCGGGTTGGTAAACGCACTCCCGGTAACACCAGTAAGGCCTGAAAACTCAATGCTACTGAGCTCCGTAAAGGTCTCGCTTCCGTAGTTATTGACAATCCAGTGGGTATTGGCATTGAAGGGGTTATTAGGAGAAAGATGCGGAGCGTTGTTGAGGCGGGTAACCACCAACTCTTCGTTCGGGTACGCACCTCCAGAAGGAAAAACCAGTTGCAGTCGCTCATCCGTAAAGTTGTAGGTGCCCGCTCCGTTCACCGTTTGGCGGCTACTACTACCGTCGCCGATCGGGGCACGAGACGGTACACGGGTGGCATTACCATTGAGGAACCCGTGGTTCACCCCAGCACGGTCGTACACTTGGCCACTGGTTTCATTAAACTGCAAATAGGCGATAAGGTCACTATCGTAAAGGGCTTCTCCGGGCGTAGCTTGACGATACTTTACCAAGTGGCGCCATTCCCGAATCTCGTCCTGGCTCAGCGCACGTTGCCAGATGATTGCTTCATCGATATCTCCACGGAAATTCCTACTGGTCCAGCCCTGGTAACTTCCTACCCGGAAACGCCCCCAGAATACCGGGCTGATGGCACTGCCAAAATTACGCGTCACTTCCTCCTCATTCAGATAGAAGGTCACACTATTGGGCGTGATCACCATCGCCACAAAGGACCATTCATCCGTTGGTACCGTAAGGCCGCTGCTCCAGGCCCAGTGGGTGCTCCCGCCAGTCCAGTGATAGCCCAGCTCATTGTTGGGCCTAAGGTTTATGCCCGCACCAGCGTCATCATTAAAAATGATGCCGGTATAGTCATCCTGAATACCATCCGGCCGAATCCAGGCCATCAGCGTCATCGTATTAGTGCTGACTTCCAGCTCCGTACTAGATCGGAAGTGTTGCGAACTGCTATTGCAAAACAGTGCCCGACCAGCAAAGGGATCTGGGCTGCACTCATCACCTACTTCCACCAGATTATTGAGCGTCTGCGTTTGCCCACTAATTGTGAGGCTCACCGAGTATTGCCCTGGCAAACCGTAAACAACTTCTGGATCACGAGCAGTCGTACTACTCACCCAGGTTGCGCCGGGAAAAGACCACTGGTAGGATGCGCCATTGCCGACAGCAGAATGATCCGCAAACTTGAACGTATCACGGGCACAGCCAGAGTAGTATTTATCGACCGCAATCTGTGGGGTAACTGTATTGGATTGCGCCAAACCAGATACCCAAACCGAACGATTAGTGGCATTGATAAGGGTACCATTGCGGTAGCTAATAGCCAACTGACGCGAGCGCGTACTGGCGGGTAAACCATCCGCAAATAGTTGCCAGCCTCCGGTACCATTACTGCTGGTGTAGACTGTTCGTGTTGTACCCAGGTATAAACGATCATTGGTGCCGCGCTGGGCAATTACATTGGTCAGTACCTCTCCATCGAGGGCTATATTGGTGATATCCGTCCAGCTGGTGCCGCCATTGGTGGACCGCAGGACTTTATTGGTACTCCCGGTGGAACGCCCAATTCGAGCGGCCCAAATAACATCCGGATCATTATAGCTAACCTCAACATCATAGGGTACTCCGCTGCTGGCCGTTGCGGCTGGGGTAATCTCCGTCCAACTCAGGCCACCATCCGCACTGCGGTATATTTTCTTTGCGCCCCAATAGCTGGGAAAGGTTGCTACATAGATGATCTGGGAATTACCCCAAGCTACTTCTACATCGCCCACTTCTTCGCCAAAATCGTGTACTTGCGTGACGGTCTGGTTATCATTTTCCGTTTTGAACAGCGCATCTCCATTTCCGAAATAATGCACATTGTAGTTATCTGACGCAAACTCAATTTGCGAAAAGCGACCACTCACGTAAGTCCAGGAGGGTTCCAAAGCGTAGCCACGCGTAGCCGGCTCAATGTTCCGGTCATCGGGCATGGTTTTGATATTGCGGTCGCTGTAGACTTGATTCTCCAAGATCGGGTGCACCGCACCTCCTACCCCATCACCACCATCCATACAGACCCACTCATTATCGTAAACCGTGCCGTTTTTAAGCAGCGTACCATTATGATAGGCTCCACCCAGCATAAGTTCGTCATTGTTAAAACCAACACCGAAACCCCAAAAATCACTTCCGGTAATTCCAGTCATACTGCGATCAAAATCAGCCCCTTCGTTATTGGAATAGAAGATTCCACCATCACAGGCTAGCCAGATATCGCCGTTCGCATAAGCGTTGACGTCATGTATATCCGCGTGCACGTAATTGGGCTTGTAGGGGTGGCTCCACTTGGCAGGACAGGTAAAGCTATTACCACCATCATCCGACACCCAAAGGTTGACACCAGCCACGTATACGCGATCAGCATCTTGTTGCGACACCGCCAGCCCGAGATCGTAGTAATACTGTCCACCATTGTCAGTACCAACATCAGACCAGCCCATCATATTTATATTCGACAGTGTGGCCGGGCCACCGGGCTGGGGACCACAGCAGTTGAAGCTCCAGGTGGCGCCCGAATCATCACTGCGGTACACACCATATAGTCCACTACCGCCGTTTGCCTGCCCTGTCAATAAGGCGTATACTCGATTTGGGGCATCCTCAGAAACAGCAATTTCTGCGCGCTTATTTTCATCTCCTGCCGCCGGTACGGGCCAGCCTGTTGTCTGTTGCACGAAAGTGGCACCACTATCTGTTGAACGGTAAAACTCAGTTAGGTCCCCTACCTGGCGGATGATGTACATAATGCTACTATTGGTAGGATGAAACTCAATTTCTTGGAATGCACCAGACATAACTTCTATCCAGCTACTGCCAGAATTAGTAGAGCGAAAGAGTCCATTATTGGTAGCCGCCCAAACGATAGTGCTACTACCTGGGGCAAATTTGATATCGTCCGTAGCCAGGTCAAGGGCTTGGAAGGCAGCATCACCCGTTTCGGTCCAGGTATTGCCACCATTAACCGAGGAAAAGATACCGCCCATCATAGCCGCCAAAATCCGATTACAACCGGTAGGGTCAATTTCAATAGCGTACACCTGGTTCACCATTAAATCGGCCGTGATACTGGTCCAGTTGTTACCGCCATCAGTACTTTGCCACATGCCTGCAGTGGCGGTGCCGGCGTACAGGACACTGGGATCGTTGAGGCACATTTCTACCGTATATACGTGGGCTGCTCCAGGGGCATAACTGCGGCCTGCGGCATCGTGATCCCAGTCATAAGGGCCAATGCTATTCCAGCTACCCGAGCGACCCAGTTGCTGTTCTTCCCAGGCCTGCCGGTATCTTCTCTCCGCTGCGGTAGCTGCCAAACGTTCCTCTTCGCTCAAGTCAGCATCCACTAACTGGAAGGCATAAGTTTCGCGTTCGCGCAATAAGCGTTTGAGGTATTGTGTATGCTCGTTTTTGATCAGCTCGTACTCTTCGTAATGAGCTTTGAAGGCCGCTAATACCTGATCCAGATCAGGTTCAGCAGCGTACATCATTTGGACCCATTGTGGCAGGTCTTCCCGAATCGTAGTAGATCCAGAAGCGACCGTTTGACTAGATAAGTAGATAGGTAGCGCCAGGCAGGCTACCACCAGTAAAGGCAGTGCACGTCTCATGTTTTTTTGTAGTTGATGCGATCGTTTGGGGTATAGCGGGCTAAATACCAATGGCAATATCAATTGCAAGATCAATCAGATGAAGGACGAGGCAATTAAGATTGCATAGTATCGGATAACAGACTTGTATTGGGGTACCGCGCACAAAATACAAAAAACCAGAGTTAGCTAAATGATATTACTGTATGACTTTCGTCAAACTGCTAATTAGGCCCTATCGGAGAAATACTATTAGATAAATAAAAAGCAAAAACTATGCATAGTTGATTTTTATGATAAGATAAATTGATTTTCTTATCATAATCAACTTACTTTGGTATATAAATCCAATAATTTATTTAAGTAGCTATATCATTCGATTTAAGTCAGACTACTATCGACTACTTCAACAAGTTAGAGATGATAATAACTGGGAAGAGTGGATCATGTACATGATTAAGGGGGTAGAAGAAACTTCCATAGAAACAATCAAATTAATACGTGCGATCACATCCCAAATGCTTAAAATGAAGCATGAATTAAGAGATAATTATAAGTTCTACAGTCAGGACTTATTGAATAATCTCTTCAAGCATCCTTATACAAAGATTGAATTCCTCGTTGAGGATTTGCAAGTGTCAAGGATAACTGCTGCCAGCTATCTAAATAAGCTTTCAAAGGATGGCATTTTGAGAAAAGAGAAGCTCGGGGTGAGTAATTATTATGTGAATCAGCGCTTGTTTGATCTATTGAGCAAAAGATAAGGTACTGGCACATACTTTGCTAGGCGATACCGTTCGTACCCTTAGGCTATCACGGTGACCAGAGCAGTTAGACATTTACCTGCTGCAATGCCACTCGCAAAGCCTGCAATAAACGTTCTACTTCCCTGGTGGTAATATTGAGTGGCGGTAACAATCGAATGGTCTCCTTTTGTGCCGCCGAGCCGGTAAACACTCCTTGCTCAAATAAGAGTCGTTTACGAATAGGTGCCGCTGGTTGATCCAACTGCAGACCAATCATCAGGCCCATTCCGCGGACTTCTTGCACGCCAGGCAAGGCCGCCAATTGCGGAATCAATGCTGCACCAAGCGTTTGAGCATTCTCCAATAAAGTCTCCTGTTCCAATACATCCAGCACCGCTAAAACGGCAACACAGGCCAAGTGGTTACCCCCAAAGGTAGTACCCAATAAGCCGTAGGAGGCCTCAAAACGAGGATGAAGCAATATTCCTCCTACCGGAAAACCGTTGCCCATGCCCTTGGCCATAGTGATGATATCCGGCTCGATATCAGCCTGCTGAAAAGCAAAGAAGTGGCCGCTCCGACCAAAGCCAGATTGGATTTCATCTACAATCAGGCAGGCTTTGTACTGCTTACAAAGCGCTGATAGGGCTTCCAGAAAAGCGGGTTCTGGCACATAGATACCGGCAATCCCTTGAATACCCTCGATAATCGCTGCTGCTACGTCTCCTTCCTTCAGGGCCGTCTCAACGGCATCTAGATCTCCCATGGGTAAGAAGTCTACCGGAAACGTACTATTGATGGGAGCTTTGATGCGGTCGTTCTCCGTAATATTCACCGCAGCAGAGGTACGGCCATGGAAGGCTCCGTGGAAGGCTATGATCTTCTTTTTACCCGTAGCAAAGCTGACCATTTTTAATGCATTCTCATTGGCTTCGGCACCACTATTGCAGAGGAATAGCTGATAATCTGGGCAGCCCGAAAGTGCTCCGAGTCTAAGGGATAACTCCTGCTGCAAGGGGTTTTGCACGGAGTTGGAATAGAAGGCCAGCTTAGCGATTTGGTCCTGCAAGCGCTGCACATAATGCGGATGGCTATGACCAATGGAAATAACGGCGTGACCACCGTAAAAATCGAGGTAGGCCCGATCGTTTTGATCGTATACATAAGCACCCTGGCCACGGACGGGCTCGAGGTCGAAGAGGGGATAGACGGGGAAGAGGGGCATGGGGGATTGGAGTTAGAATAAGAGTTAGAATTAGAATTAGAATGACAGTGAAAATGAAAATGTCAGTGACAATTTGAATCTGGGGGTACTCAAAATGGCAATGGCAATTTCAATATCAATTTAGAAGGCCATGGCTTTTAGGTGAAGGCCGGTGGTTTCTTCTAGGCCCAGGGCCAGGTTCATGTTTTGTACAGCTTGACCGGAGGCACCTTTGAGTAGGTTGTCGATGACACTTACTATGAGGGCCCGGTCACCGTGTTTGCTGACCTGGACGAGGCACTTATTGGTGTTGACAACCTGCTTGAGGTGCGGATTGCCCGTAACGAAACTGGTGAAAGCATGTGAGGCATAGTAGGCCTCGTACAAATCCTGTAGTTCCTGCTCCGTCAGATCCGTCTTGCAGTAGAGACTAGCGAAAATCCCTCGGGTAAAATCTCCGCGGATGGGAAGGAAGGCCAAGTCAAATTCAGATGCTGCTTGAAGCTGGGTCAGGCTACGCCCAATTTCGGCCAGGTGCTGGTGCCGGAACGGTTTGTAGATCGACAAGTTGTTGTTACGCCAGCTAAAGTGCGTCGTACCAGTGGGTTGCTGACCAGCGCCAGTGGACCCCGTGATAGCGTGAATATGGACTTCTTCCGGCAAGCTTTGATTAGCAGCTAAGGGCAATAAACCGAGTTGAATAGCAGTAGCAAAACAGCCTGGGTTCGCTACGCGACTGGTGCTTTGGATAGCCTTGCGGTTAAGCTCCGGTAGGCCATAGACGAAGGAGGGATCCAAACGATAGTCCGAACTTAAATCTACGACAAGAGTTTCCGCGGGAACGGCGTGCTCCTCCAGCCACAGCTTGGACTTGCCGTGGCCACTACAAAGGAAAAGGACATCTACCGAAAGGTCCACCTCGGCGGAGAAGATCATAAAGAACTCTCCGGCTAAATCATGGTGAATTTCACTCACCAACTTACCCGCTTGGCTGGAGCTGTGGATAAAGCTGAGCTCTACCGCAGGGTGCCACCGTAGGATACGAATGAGTTCACCTGCGGTGTATCCGGCTCCACCAATAATTCCGACTTGATATTTCTGCATTGTTGATTTCGTTTTGGGGTTAGGAGGTCGCTTGTTCGTTGGATACTTTGGCTTGGATTTGCCCCGCCAGCGATAGCACTTTCGTGAAACCTTTGACGTCTTGGCCGGTCCAGCCATCGTTCATCTCGCCGTATTGACCAAAACCGGCACCTAGTAAATCGAACGGAGACTGTATACCATCGAGCACGTAACGATGTGGATGAAGCGTGATGAAAACCTCACCACTGACTCGCTCTTGAGAGTTGGCAAGAAAGGCTTCAATATCGCGCATTACAGGATCCAGGAATTGGCCTTCGTGCACCATCATACCGTACCAATTGCCCAGCTGCTCTTTCCAGTAAAGTTGCCACTTACCCAGGGTGTGCTTTTCTAAAAGATGGTGCGCTTTGAGAATAAGTACGGGAGCCGCCGCCGCAAAACCTACCCGGCCCTTAATGCCAATGATGGTATCACCCACATGAATATCACGCCCAACACCAAAAGGGGCCGCCAGTGCTTCTAGCGCCTGAATAGCCGCCACCGGATGATCAAAGCTTTGGCCATTAAAGCCAATGAATTCTCCGTCTTGGAACTGCAGGCTGATTTGCTGCGGTTCAGTAGCGGTGACGGGAACAGGCCAAGCCTCCTCCGGCAAATTCTGGTAAGACCCCAAGGTTTCCTGCCCACCCACAGAGGTACCCCACAAACCCTGGTTGATACTGTACTTGCCTTTCTTTTCTGGCCATTCAACACCATGCTGCGCCAGGTATGCCACTTCCGCTTCGCGAGAAAGCTGCTGGTCACGGATGGGGGTAATGATCTCTAGGCCCGGAGCTAGTAGCTGAAAAGTCAAATCGAAACGAACTTGATCGTTTCCTGCCCCCGTACTACCGTGGGCAATGGCATCAGCACCAATCAGCTTGGCGTATTTTGCTACTTCAAGTGCCTGGAACATTCTTTCTGCACTCACTGAAAGGGGGTAAGTCTGATAACGCAGCGAATTACCAAACACCAAATAACGGAGGCACTCTTCGTACAGTGCTTTCGTAACATTGATCGCCTGATAAGAGGCTGCCCCTAACTGATGGGCACGCTCTTCCATTTCTTTCAACTCGGCCGCTGAAAAGCCACCAGTATCGACTGTAATGGCGTGAATTTCGTAGCCATGCTCCTTACTCAAATATTTGACACAATAGGAGGTATCTAATCCGCCACTATAGGCTAAAACAACTTTCTTACTCATGATTGCTTAGGAATTTTGGGGTTCAACTTGGGGAAAAGAAATGATTTGATCGCTTAAGTCCACGGCGAGTGAACTTTCTGGATCTACCTCCGCCAGCATAGCTGTACAGAGGCACAACTTGCGATCGTTGCGTTTGAGAATATCGTAATTGGGGCAGGAAGCACAGCCTTGCCAAAAAGCATCGTCCTGCGTAAGCTCCGAAAAGGTTACGGGTTTGTAACCCAAACTAGAGTTGATGCGCATCACAGCCAAGCTGGTCGTAATGCCAAAGACGTGTGCCTCCGGAAACTTATGACGGGACAACCGAAAAATATGACTCTTGATTTGGCGTGCTAAGCCTAAGCGTCGAAAATTGGGTGAAACGATTAAACCACTATTGGCAACGTAACGGTTATGACTCCACACCTCGATGTAGCAAAAACCGGCCAGGGTATCGCCCTGCAAGGCCAAGACCGCATTGCCATTAGCGATTTTGGTCCGGATATACTCGGGCTGGCGCTCGGCGATACCCGTGCCACGCGCCTTAGCCGATTCTTTGATCAAGTCGCAGATGGCTTCTGCGTATTGAATATCGCTAGCCTCCGCCACGCGAATGATAATGTCCATTGAGAATAACATTAAGAAGGTTCAACAATTGAGCACCACAGTACCCAAAGCATGCTCTAATCCGACAGTAGGAAAATACTTAATGGAAGAAGTGGGCTAATAAGACACCCACCAGAAGGGATAATATGACATCAAGACGCCCCTAAGGGCGACGGCGCTCGCGGCGACGGCGGCTCACAAAAAACGGAGTATTTTGGGCCAGTTGATCCATATGTCGCCAAATGTACAGGGCTTTGCTTAACGGCACAAGTGCTAAAAGCGTTTTTTTACGACACCAAAGTCTTAAAGTTATGTCAAGGCCTAGTCATCTCCGTTTCCCGGCACTGCTAGCATTGAGTGCATTTTTCATCATGTGCAGCTTTGCGCCAGAGGAAACTTCACAAGCTTTAGCGAGCGAACCTGCTCCAATTCAGACGGTGGAACATCCCGTACTAGTGGAACTATTTACCTCCCAAGGGTGCTCCAGCTGCCCACCCGCTGACCGGGTGCTGCAAGCCTTAGATACGGATGCCCAATCTGGTGATGCTGCCATCATCACTTTGTCTTATCACGTGGACTATTGGAATCGCCTCGGTTGGCGCGATCCCTACAGTCAGTCTGCCTTTTCCGATCGGCAACGCGATTACGCCCGGCATTTGAATGATCGGGGCGTTTATACCCCACAGGCTGTCGTCAATGGCCGCACGGGACACATTGGTTCTCGAGAGCGAGAGCTACGATCAGCGATCCAGACCGCAACTACTAAGGCCCCGCAACTGCAAATAGAGGGCAATACGACCTGGACCAAGAATAATGAGATTACCGTTGATTATAAATTATCCACGCTTCCTGAGGATGCAGTTCTACAGGTTGCAGTCGTACAGGCAGCGGTAGAAAATGAGGTTCCTAGAGGTGAAAACCGGGGGCGCCATTTGGCCCACACCAATGTGGTACGCCAGCTCACAACAGTTACTCCTACCCAGACGGAGGGGCAAAGTACCATTAGCTTGGAATCAGAAGTCGTACGAGCTAAGTCTGATTTACATCTCGTATTGTTTGTCGAGAGTACTCAGAACATGCAAGTATTGGGCGTAGCACGGGCGGATTTGTAATAGGAGGGATTTTACTGCGGAATGTTTGAGTGTGGTTTTTAAACGTCCCTCTTATGGTTTCGCGGAATTCATTCCGCCGTGGAGAAATCACAGCGGAATGTTTGAGTTTGAATTATTATCCGTTCCACCGCTTTTTTAGTGAGTTTCGTGTTAATTATGCCGCCTTTAGCAAGGCGGAACGGAATAAATTCCGCGAAACCAATGGGATGGAACGCTTTAAAAGTCAAAACCAAAAATTCCGCGAAACCGAATAAAACGAGCCATGGCCCGGAAGGACTCCGGACCATGGCTATTCGCTGAAAGCTCAGCTATTCGATATTATTAAGTAAAGTGGCAGCTATCAGGTTTGATGCCTGCGCATCAAGGATCAACCTTCAGGACAAATTTGACCGGTAAGTTGAAGTAGACGGGTACTTTTCGTCCGCGCTGTTTACCAGGAATCCAGCGCTCCGGCATTTCATTCATGAGATTCACCACTCGCAGTGCTTCCTTACCACAGTCACCACCAATATCTCGCAAAATCTCACCGTTTTCGATCGTGCCTTCTTCGGTGACTACGAAGCGGACTACTGCCGTACCTTGGATACCATTATCTCGTGCAATGGCTGGGTAGCGAATATTCTCATAGATAAACGCTAGCATTTTCTGCTGAGAACAAGCCTTCTTTTCTTCCTTGCTACCTAGCTCTTCACAACCGGGGAAGCGAGGCATATCTTCTACAATTTTGAAAATCTCTTTTACTTCCAGCGCAGGTGGTGGTGGCGGAGGTGGAGGCGGAGGAGCAGGTCCAGATTTCTCCGGAGCAGCCACCGGCGCATCCGTTATCGCTAAGTCGGCATTGGCAGATTGGTCGGTGAACGTGACGTCCTCCTCTAGCAATACCATATCATCAGGTACCTCTTCAATCATGGGTGGTGGAGGTGGTGGTGGAGGTGGAGGAGTTGTCGTCTGAGGAGGAGCTTCCATCTCTACATCAAACTCCATTTCCAGCGCACCCTCAGGAATATCGATTCTTTCTTCTACCTGGGTCCAGTTAAAGGCCATTACGGCAATGGCAAGTACCGTAACCAGTCCGAATTTCCAAAATACCCCCGTATGGTGTAGCACATCTACTTCGGGGTATTTATTCCGACTAGTGATACTTGAGCGCTTGCTATCATTTGCGTGCAGCTTGCCCAAATTCTGTTCGGAAAGACGCGCTAAGCGGTAGCGGCCAATAACGATAACACCAACGATCATGAGCGTGATCAACGCGAGGCCCAGGAATATTTCGTTTCCGCTGAAGGATAAGTTAGTAAACATAGTGTGCTGGGTTTATAATAATGCAGATCAATAGTTCGATCTTGACACTAATTTCAGCTTCTATGAGCGCTAACTACCTGATTTTTATCAGCGTAGATCGCGATTTTCATCAATCCCGAAGGGACGTAACATCTGACTGTGGAAAGGAATAGACGTGAAGATTTCTAAATTGGCCACCGGCCCAGAGGCGAAGAAACGGTAGTCTGGTTGTTGAACGGAGGACGCTGCTATTTGGTGTTCTTCCAGTTGCCGCGCTACTTGACGAGCAACAGCTGGCGCAGGGTCAACAAGTTGGCATTCTGGGCCCACCAGCTCCTCTAATAAAGGCAGAATAAAGGGATAATGCGTACACCCCAGCACCAGCGTATCTACGTCTTGCTGGAGCATGGGCTGGACAATAGAGGCCAGGAGTTGTTTGGTGCGATCATCTGCCAAACGCCCCTGCTCAATAAGTGGCACCAGGCCTATACAGGGGTTTTCCAGTATCTCTACTTCGGCAGCATAGCGGTGCATCAATTGGGCGTAGCGCTCACTTTGGATCGTGGATAAGGTAGCCATCACTCCCACTTTCCCGGTTTGGGTAGCTTGAGCAGCGGGCTTAACGGCGGGCTCCATCCCTACAAAGGGCACACTTGGCCATTCCTCCCGCAACTGCTCTAATGCTGCTGCAGTGGCCGTATTGCACGCCACCACAATCATCTTGCAGCCTTGATCTAAAAGAAACTGAGTGATCTCTCGAGAGAATTGGAGGATCTCAGATTTTGGTCGTGGGCCATAAGGGACCCGCCCTGTATCCGCATAATAACGGAGACTTTCCTGGGGCAAAAGCCCATAAATAGCATTGGCGACCGATAGGCCGCCAATGCCGGAGTCAAAAACTCCAATCGGACTGTTATTTCCGAGCATCCGGCTTAGATGTTGATCTTAGCCTTTACTGCCTCACTAACGTCCATAGTTTCTTCGCCATAAAGCAGTACACCCTTATCAAAAATGAAGGTGAAACCTTGCTCATCAGCTACTGCTTTGATGGCATCGTTCAACCCGTCATAAATAGGTTGTAGCAGCTCGGTACGTTTTTCCTGAATTTGCTGTACCATACCCTGCTCTTCAGTAGCCAATTCTTGCTGGCGCTTCTCCAAAGCGGCCTGCTCTTCTTGTTGCTGAATTGGAGATAATAGTCCTTGTTCTACTTTCTGCTGAAAGTCAGCTACATCCTTTTGGAACTGCTCGATACTAGCGGTCAAACGCTTCTCAAGCTGCGCCTGAAAGGCTTCCAAGTTAGCTTCAGCCTGCTTCACAACAGGGAGTTCAGCAAGAATGCCCTGCGCATCTACATACGCGAACGATTGCTGGGCTTGCGCGCTAAAGGCAAAGGCAAACAGAGCCAGGGCCAAGGCGCTTATCTTCATTACATTCTTCATTGTCTAGCGATTTTTGTGTAAACTCTCAAATGTTGGTAACACCCTCAAAGGCGGGCAAATTTACGTTTTTTTCCGCCTCGAGGGAATATTTTATAAGCGGCGGAGAATCTCCTCCGTCTTATTGTACTGTGGATTCGTGAAAATCATGCCGGAATCACTGGAACGATCGAAAATGAAGTCGTATCCGCGCTCATTGGCATAAGCCTCAATGGCCGAGTAAACGCGCTCCTGGATCGGTTGTACCAACTCCTGGCGGCGCTTAAACAATTGGCCTTCCGGGCCAAAACGGTCACGCTGCATATCTCGCACCTCTTTTTCCTTATTCATGATCTCATCTTCCCGCTGGTTACGAGCATCCTCACTTAGAAGGACTTGCTCAGCCTGGTAACGGTTGTACATACCCTTAATAACATCGTATTCTTGGGCAATTTCTTGGCGCCATTGGTTGGCCATGCGGTCTAATTCCGCTTGTGCTTCCTGGTATTCGGCGATATTCTCAAGAATCTCCTGTACATCTACGAAGGCAATCTTTTGCGCGTTAGCATCTAAGCTGAAAAAGAACAGCGCAGCAAAAAGAAGTGAAAGTGTTTTACGATACATCATAACGGGAAATGAATTTATTAGCTCTGAATTCAAGGCCAAAATTAAGATTTATCTTCGCCTTATGGACGCATAAACAACGAAAAAGATACCCTGGCCGGTAAAGATTACCACCCGTCTTTAACTATAGTTTAACGGCACTAGCCAATTTTTCTATTTCGTTATCTTTTTTTTAACAAGCCCTGCCCATACATTTGGAATTCATCATCGTTACATAATCAAACATATCTGATCAGGCTTACTAAGCTGGTCTTTCTACCACAAAACTATCAACATCCTATGCGTATTCTCAGCTTTTTAATTGCGGCTTCCCTTGGTCTTACTGCCTTTCTGGTAGGTTGTAGCTCTACCGGCGGATTAAATCTCTTCTCCGTTGAGCAAGATATCGAACTGGGACGTCAGGTCAGTCAGGAAATCAACAACAACCCTGCGGAGTATCCTATTTTACCTGAACAAGGCAACGAAGAGTTGTATCGCTACGTCCGTAGCATTAAAGATGTAATTCTCAATTCTGGTAAAGTAGCTCACCGCGATGAGTTTGCCTGGGAGGTAAAAATCATTGATGATCCAGAGACTCTCAATGCCTTTGCTACTCCCGGCGGGTATATTTATTTTTATACTGGTCTGATCAAGTTTTTAGATTCTGAAGACGAGTTTGCGGGAATTATGGGCCACGAAATCGCTCACTCTGCCCAGCGACATAGTACACAGCAATTGACCAGAGCTTATGGTTTGCAGGTTTTACTTGATGTTCTTTCCGGTAATTCTTCTCAAGGCACTATCGAGCAGATCGCGTCAGGTTTAGCTGGTCTTAAATTCAGCCGCGAGCACGAAAGAGAAGCGGACGACTTGTCTGTTGTCTACCTGTGTGGCACCAGTTATAATGCCGCGGGTGCCGCTGGTTTTTTCCGCAAACTAGAGGGGGAAGGCTCACGTGACCTCCCGCCAGAGTTCCTTTCAACACACCCCAACCCAGGTAATCGTATTGAAGCGATGGACCAAAAAGCCAGAGAGTTGGGTTGCCGTGGAACGGCAACTAACCGTGGTGAATATAGCCGTATCAAGCAGCTAATTCAGTAAGGCTTTGAATAGTTCTCGGAGATCTTTGAGATCTCCGAGAACCTCCTCTAATTATCGCGTAATCTTCACAAAGCGGCGACTAGCCATCTGCTGGCCTTTATCGCTGTGTACAACTACCAGATAGGTACCATCTGCCAGATCATTGGCCATTAGACTAAAGTACTTTTGCCCTTTTACCGGCGCGTACTGCACTATCCGGCCGTATACATCGTAGATCATTACGGTACCTTCCAACTCCACTGAGAACACCAGCTGTAATAACCCAGTCGTTGGATTCGGGTAAAGTTGATTGATTTCAAAGAGATCGGCGACCTCTTCATCATCTTGGTCGTCAATGGTGTCATCGCAACCATCGGGGATACCGTCTTCATCTATATCCTCGTCATCGTCGGCTCCGGGGCAGAGGTCACAGCCATCAGGAACACCGTCGCCGTCATTATCCACTAGGTCATCGCTGCCGGGACAGCTATCGGCGTCGTCGCAGATGCCATCACCGTCACTATCGCCGGTAGCGCTATTCGGACAGTCGTCGCAGCCATCTGGAACACCATCCCCATCGAGGTCAGATAGGTCGTCTTCACCGGGACAAATGTCAACGTCATCACAAACTCCGTCGCCGTCACTATCGTCATTGGCGCTGTTCGGACATTCATCACAACCATCGGGGACGCCATCGCCATCCGCATCCGCCAAGTCATTGCTGCCAGGACAGATATCTTCGTCATCACAAACGCCATCGTCATCGCTATCGCCGGTGGGGCTGTTAGGGCAAAGATCACAGCCGTCTGGGATGCCGTCTTCGTCCGCATCAGCAGTGTCATCGCTGCCGGGGCAAACATCTAAATCATCACAAACTCCGTCGCCATCGCTATCGCCAGTAGCGCTATTCGGGCAATCGTCGCAGCCATCTGGAATGCCGTCTTCGTCCGCATCGGCAGTGTCATCGCTGCCGGGGCAAATATCGGTATCATCACAAACTCCGTCGCCGTCACTATCGCCAGTAGCGCTGTTCGGACAGTCATCACAGCCATCCGGAATGCCGTCTTCGTCCGCATCAGCTGTATCATCGTTGCCAGGGCAGATATCTAGGTCGTCGCAGATACCATCGCCATCACTATCACCGGTAGAGCTGTTCGGGCAGTCGTCACAACCATCAGGAATTCCATCCGCATCCGCATCAGCAGTGTCATCGTTACCAGGGCAGGTATCGAGGTCATCACAAACGCCATCGCCATCGCTGTCGCCGGTGGAGCTGTTAGGGCAGTCATCACAACCATCAGGAATTCCATCCGCATCAGCGTCAACAGTATCATCACTGCCAGGACAGATATCGGCATCATCACAAACGCCGTCTCCGTCGCTGTCGTCGCTGCTACTTCCCGGGCAGGTGTCACAACCATTCGGTACACCATCGCCGTCGCTGTCGATAGTGTCATCGCTACCAGGGCAAACATCTAGGTCATCACAGACGCCGTCTCCATCACTATCACCAGTGGCGCTGTTTGGGCAGTCGTCACAACCATCAGGTACGCCATCTTCGTCGGCATCAGCTGTATCATCACTACCCGAGCAGATATCAAGATCATCACAGATGCCATCACCATCACTATCACCGGTAGTGCTGTTAGGACAATCATCACAACCATCAGGAATACCATCCTCGTCGGCATCAACTGTGTCATCACTACCCGGGCAAGCGTCTAGGTCATCACAGACGCCATCACCGTCACTATCACCGGTGGCACTATTCGGACATTCGTCACAGCCATCTGGGATACCGTCTTCGTCCGCGTCAGCAGTATCATCACTACCGGGACACGCATCTAGGTCATCACAGACACCATCGCCATCACTATCACCGGTAGCGCTATTGGGGCATTCATCACAGCCGTCGGGGACACCATCTTCATCCGCATCAGCTGCGTCATCACTACCCGGGCAAATATCCAGGTCATCACAGATGCCATCACCGTCACTATCGCCAGTGGCACTGTTCGGACAATCATCACAGCCATCAGGGATACCGTCTTCGTCCGCATCCACATTGTCATCACTACCCAGGCAGACATCTTCATCATCACAAACACCATCACCATCACTATCGTCGGTGGCGCTATTTGGGCAGATATCACAACCATCAGGAATACCATCGTCATCCGCGTCCGCGAAGTCATCACAACACGGGCAGACATCTTCATCGTCACAAACGCCGTCACCATCAGTATCACCGGTGGCACTATTTGGACATTCATCACAGTCATCCGGAATACCATCTTCGTCGGCATCGGCTAGGTCATTTCCGCCAGGGCAAATATCTTCTTCGTCGCAGATGCCGTCTTCGTCACTATCGTCACAACAATTACCGGTAGCATCCACCTGAAATACTTGTCCAGTATTGCAACCCATTACGGTCCAGCTACCGCTATCTCCATCCGACCAGAGGGATACTTCAATCCCCAAATCGCTAGTCCCTACCTCGGGGCTACAATTGGCTACAGTAATGTCAAAACAGAAAGTAACAGGAGGACTTGATCCGGGTATATTATCACATCC
>JBCBEC010000082.1:0-18881 GCA_038528965.1 Bacteroidota bacterium
TTTCTTTGCTTCATGAAACTTGCGGATCAGGGCAGGCAATACATGTGACTTTGCTAGGTCGTAGTTATCATTGGGACCATATAAATTGGTAGGCATGGCAGAAATAAAACTGCAGCCGTACTGATCTCGATAAGCATCACACATCTTGATACCGGCAATCTTTGCAATAGCGTATGGTTCGTTAGTTGGTTCTAGTAGGCCAGTTAGTAGGTATTCTTCCTTCAATGGCTGTGGTGCCAATTTCGGGTAAATGCAGGATGACCCTAGGAATAGTAGCTTTTTGACACCATGCCGGTGGGCCTGATGAATGATATTGTTCTGGATCATCAGGTTATCATACAAGAACTCGGCACGGTAGCTATTATTGGCTAAAATCCCGCCTACCTTGGCTGCCGCAACGAATACATATTCAGGCTGTTCTAGCTGAAAAAATCGTTCTACCTCTGGCTGAACCCGCAGGTCCAATTCTCGTGATGTTCTGCCAATTACATTATTGAATCCTTCTTGCTGAAGGCGGCGCATAATAGCTGAGCCTACCATTCCTCGGTGACCAGCAATGTATATTTTAGCGTTTTTCTCCATGCTTATTCAAACTCATTACGTACGGTAAAACCAGCATTCTTCAGAATTTGGTCTTGCTGAAATAACTCCAGATCGGCTTGCACCATTTCCTGGCAAAGTGTTCGTAGATCGCACTTTGGTTCCCATCCCAGCTCCTCTCTCGCTTTTTTGGGATCACCGATCAGAAGTTCAACTTCTGCCGGGCGGAAGTAACGGGGATCTACAGCTACCAATTCTCTGCCTGCAGCTAGCTGGAAACTGGAATTGGAGGAAGACTTAACCTGGGCCACTTCGTTCACACCTTCACCAATAAACTCAAGCTCGACGCCTACTTCGGCAAATGCCAACCGCACAAAGTCCCTCACTGTAGTTGTTACTCCAGTGGCCAATACGTAGTCTCGTGCTTCCTCTTGCTGCATCATCAGCCACATGCCCTCCACATAATCACGGGCGTGTCCCCAATCGCGCTTTGCATCGAGATTTCCCAGATACAATTTATGTTGAAGCCCTAAAGCTATCTTAGCCACAGCTCGGGTAATCTTTCTCGTCACAAAAGTTTCACCTCGTAGCGGACTTTCATGATTAAAGAGAATACCGTTGCAGGCGTACATGCCATAGGATTCACGGTAATTTACAGTAATCCAATAAGCGTAGAGTTTAGCCACAGCGTATGGAGAACGGGGATAGAAAGGCGTATTTTCATCCTGCGGTACTTGCTGTACTTTTCCATACAACTCAGAAGTTGAAGCTTGATAAAACTTGGTTTTTTCTGATAAGCCAAGAATACGAATTGCCTCCAATAACCGAAGTGTACCCATGGCGTCAATATCCGCGGCGTACTCAGGAGACTCAAAACTCACTTTTACGTGCGACATTGCTCCCAGGTTATAGATCTCATCCGGTTGAATTTCTTGAACTATCCGGATCAGGTTAGTGCTATCAGACAAGTCTCCATAGTGTAATATGAAATTACGGTTATCCACGTGAGGATCCTGATAGAGATGATCAATACGCGCAGTATTGAAGGAAGAGGCACGGCGTTTTATACCATGCACTTCATAGCCTTTAGACAAGAGTAACTCACTCAGATAGGCCCCATCTTGTCCGGTCACTCCTGTAATGAGTGCTTTCTTATTCATAAATTCAGTTCAGTTTCTTGTTGCTGGACAACCAAATCGATTAACGCCTGCCAATGCTCTTGTGCCAGTACTAACTCTTTGACCTCCCCAGGATTAAAAACACCTAGAGCAAAGCTTTCCGCACTTATCTGCAAGTCTTCAATCCTAGCATTAGTTGTACAAGCGTATACGATTAGCACGACATTAACTTGTTGATTAATCTTTGTCCGAAAAGCCTTGAGCAGGGGGCCAACTTGGACCTCTATGCCCAACTCTTCGTGTATCTCGCGTTGTAGGGCCGTTTCAACTTCTTCATTTCGTCCTAACTTACCACCCGGCAAATCCCATTCGCCCCGCTCGTTTTTGAGAAGAACAACTTTCCCATCTATAAAACATATTCCTTTGACAGAAACAGGAAAACGATAAGCAAACCAGTCGGATAATATCCACTGACCAATTGTTTTAAGGAATAACCCTTTCAAGATCTTTTCCTAATGAGAAGCAGATTTTTCATCCAGCACCGCAAAAGGCGAATTGCGACTGGTAAACTCAGGCACAATAGCTTTCATACGAGTTACCAGATCCATTGTTTCGCCACTGTGGAGTTCGTCACACAAACTTTCGATTGCGATACGGACTGTTCGATACTGATTGGATCGTACCGCGGCTTTGCGAATTTTCGGATGATGGGTAGGAATGAGATTTTCCTGATCATCCAGCAGCTCTTCGTACAGTTTCTCTCCGGGGCGTAATCCGGTAAATTCGATATCGATATCCTGGCCAGGGGTAAGCCCCGACATTTGGATCATCTTACGGGCAAGGTCCACTATTCTGACGGCCTCTCCCATGTCGAAAATAAAGATCTCTCCGCCTTTTCCCATGGCACCCGCTTCCAGCACCAACTGGCAGGCTTCGGGGATGGTCATAAAGAAACGGGTTACATCGCGGTGGGTAACCGTTACTGGACCGCCACATTCAATTTGCCGTTTGAAAATTGGGATAACCGATCCGTTAGAGCCCAGTACGTTCCCAAACCGGGTGGTAATGAACTGCGTATCATGATCGCCACGATTATTGATCGCCTGCACGTAAATCTCAGCTATCCGCTTGGAGGCGCCCATCACGTTGCTTGGATTCACCGCCTTATCCGTAGAAACCATGACAAATTTCTGGACTTGGTAATCAACTGCCAGATCGGCCAGCTGCATGGTACCTTCCACATTGGTGCGAATCGCCTCTGAGGGGAAACGTTCCATGATAGGTACGTGCTTGTAAGCCGCCGCGTGAAATACATAATCAGGCCGGTAGGTAGCGAATAGCTGCTCCAGGCTACTGCGGTCACGGATATCGCCAATGATCGGCAAAAACTGATTCTCTTCTATTGAACTGCTTAGCTGTAAGCTAAGATCCGCTAAGGGCGTCTCGGCTTGGTCTAGGCCAATGAGTAAGCGGGGTTCATAGGGAAGCAGTTGACGGGCAATTTCACTACCAATAGAACCGGCACAACCCGTCACCAATACCACCTTACCCTTGATACTATAACTGATACGTTGCTGATCAAGCTGGATGGGTGGCCGGCTTAGTAGATCCTCAAAGCGAATTTTACGCAGCTGACCTAAATCCAACTGATTGTTGATCCAATCTTCGGTAGGCGGTACCTTTAGCACCTTCACCCGGTGTTCCAGACACTGGTTGATGAAAGCAATGCGGCGATCTTCCGGTAAACGGTTGATTCCAATGATCGCGTACTTAATATTATATTGTCTTACTACTTTGGCAAAGGACTTATCGGGATCAAATACCTTAACGCCATTCAACGACTTACGGTACACTTGAGGATTATCGTCAAAAAAGGCAGTGATGCGATAATTATGATTACCATTCTGCTTTAGCACTTGCTCAATCATTGCACCCAGTTCTCCAGCGCCGTAGATAACCGTATTGAGACGATTAACTCCTTGCACACGCAAGCGGTCAAACAATAGCCGCAATACGATCCGCGACCCACCAGTCAGTAGTAAAGCCACAAAATAGTCGACCAACACAATAGGAAGTACTTCCTCCGGCTGGAAGGGCGTGGCTAGGAATTTTAGGGTAAAGAAAAAGAGAGCTGACGATAAGCTAATGGCGTAAAAGATGCTCTTGTAATCCTTTTCGCCCACATAGCGCACGATAAGTCGGTAGGTTCGAAATACTAAAAAGGACACCGCACGATAGAAAAGCAAGAGAACGGGGCCCCAGGTTAGTAAAAGATTCAGCCGTTCCAGCTGAAAATTACCGGTTAGCAGAAGCGCAATAGTAATGGCCAGTAAGGCGTAGGTAAGGTCGATACCAACGATGAATATCTTAGTAGTATAGCCAGCTAGTCTACCGTTGGGACCAAAGATCGATTTTGGGGTATTGAACTCCATAAGTTTAGGTTCTTTCAGTCAAAAGAGTTGGTGTTGTGTAAGTTCAAGTGTCAGTAGTCCTGGTATAAGGTGTACATATTGGTTTGTACACCAAAAAATATATTCTGGGCGGTAGGCAAGCCTACTGCCGTTGCTGTTTCTGTTCGGTATTGTGCGCCTAAGCGCAGGCGAAGGTTGTACAATGGGTTGAGCACGTACGCTAGCTCAGCGCGCCAGTACGTTAGCTCACTTTCCACCCCACTACCTATGAAGAGTTGCTCATCGGCTGAGCGTTCTAAGAAGGATTTATAGATGTCTCCTCCCCAATTCGCGTCCCTATTTTCATCGCGGCCCAGCAGGGCCGTATGAATGGCAAGCGATCCGAGCCAACGGCCACGGCGATACTGGGCGTGGAAGAGTAATTCTCTAAAGTTTCCACCGAGCGGGTGGGCCAATGGCTGATTGTAATGCCCCCAATTGGTAATGATATCGCGGTGGCTATAAGTATGAGGGCGAGCAGCGTTGTATTCGGCGCGTAAGAAAAGGTTTCGAGTACCGAAGGCATCTCCCCATTTCGCACCTAACTGCCAAGCCAACATATTTTGCCAAGGGCCATTACTCCAATCGCGAATTTCCGAGAAGGTGAATTCGTCAATGGCTACCTGCCCGTAAGCTTTTAAGCCTTTGGCCAGTTGGTAGCTGCCATTGATGCCGATTAAGGTATTTCCTCCCGCAAAACCCGAGGCAAACTCTACTGGTCGATAAAGAATGACGGGATTGAGAAAATTGGCGTCAAAGCCGAAACGATTTAACTCGTCGCCCCACATGATGCCTTCAAATAGTCCTACGTTTAAGCGTTGACCGATATTCAGGCTCAAATAGTGCATGGATAAGTACTTACGCGCATACACATCGTCGGCCAGCTCCACTTCTGGGCGAATATCATTCATGATGGCCCAAACGTTCACGTAGCGAAGTTTCCCGATTGTTGTTTCTATCCGAAAGAAAGGATAGTTGATACTATTATCGGAGATGAGCATGGAGCGATAACCTTCACCAATGAACTGCTTCCCACGCCCCAGGCGAAAGTGGAAAAATTTACTCGGTGTGTAGGCAATTTCACCCGCTGCGTAAGCAAAATCAGATCCCCTGGTACGAAAGCTCTTGCGACGCCAGTAAGCAGGCACAACACCCAACTGCTGGGTCAAAGTATTAAAGTGTGCCGGAAAACGCCCCTGGCTTTCCACCACAGTGGTATAAAAAGAGAACTTCTCTCCCAACTGTCCTTCTATCCGCAGTCCTCGGGTATTTTGATAGATATCATCATAGTCAGCAGACTCGGACTCGGTGCCCAGCAAAAAACCAACCACCGGCTGAATATTAACCGTGTAATCTTCTCCTTGGAAGGAAAAGAGTTGCTCGTACAAAAGCTTTCGCTTGAGCCAAGGAAAAACACCTTTTTCTAGTTGAATGGAATCAGGAAGGAGTTCCTGTCGACGATTGAAACCCCTGACGTCAGAGCGACGAAAAGGTCGGATAGCAGTGTGTATTCGGTTGCTATCCGCGTGTAGTAAGCCATTTTCGTACCACTGCGATTCGGCCTGATTTACAGGAAGCGTCGCAAACTGTGCCTGGACCCAAAACGGCATAACAAAGAGAATCACCAATAGGAGGCGACTGATCATGGGATTGGGGGATTATGTAGTGAATAGGGTATCCAGTGCTGCAAATATACGTTCAAAATCTTCATCTACCAGATTTGAACCGCTCGGCAAGCACAAACCAACGTCAAAAAGGTATTCTGAGACCCTGTCACCATAATAGGAAAAGTCGGAAAAAACGGGTTGTAAATGCATAGGTTTCCAGAGTGGCCGGGCTTCAACATTGTACTCGGCCAGTGTCAAACGAATCTTTTCCCGGGTTAAGCCCTGGTTTTCAGAGGGATCAACGAGAATACAGCTTAGCCAGCGATTACTGAAGATCCCCTCTCCTTCCTCTTGAAAGCGAATGTTATAACCTTTGGCATTTTGCTGTTCAAAATAATTGCGGTAGCGCGCAAAATTAGCCCGGCGTTGGCTAATGCGTTCATCCAAAACCTCCAACTGCCCTCGGCCAATGCCGGCCAGTACATTACTCAATCGGTAATTGTAGCCAATTGTACTGTGCTGGTAGTGCGGGGCGGGATCTCGTGCTTGGGTGGCCAGGAAGCGAGCGCGTTGAATTAAATCTTCATCATTGCCGACCAACGCCCCTCCCCCACTAGTAGTGATAATCTTATTACCGTTGAAGCTCAAAACACCAAGGTGACCAAAACCACCGCAGGCTTCTCCACTAATGGTGGCGCCCAGGGCTTCAGCAGCGTCTTCTACTACCGGAATACCGTATTTATTGGCAACGGCCATTATCTCGTGCATTTTGGCCGGTAAGCCATATAAGTGTACGGGAATAATTGCCTTTATAGTCTTCCCATCTGCTCGCTGTGCCACGATTGCTTGCTCGAGGGCTGTCGGATCCATATTGAAGGTGTCCGGCTCTGAATCGATAAATATTGGCGTAGCTCCTTGGTATAAAATAGGATTGGCAGAGGCCGCAAAAGTCATGCTCTGGCAAAGAACCACATCGTCTGGACCAACATCCAATAGCACCAGTGCTAAATGAATGGCTGCAGTTCCACTGCTGAGCGCAGCAGCGTGTTTAGTGGCGGTACGAAGTGCTAGCGCCTCTTCAAAAGCATTAACGTGCGGGCCTAGGGGCGCAATCCAGTTGGTGGCGAAGGCTTCCTGAACATAGGCCAGTTCTTTTTCGCCCATGTGCGGGGAAGACAGCCAGATTTTGGGTTGAGACATTGGGGGGGGTAGTGATTGAAGTTAGAAATTGGAAACCTCGCGTCGGGAGACGCTTGGGAACGGTTAGTTGGAAAGTGGGAGGTCGGAGACAACACAAAAACTAAATCATTTCCGATTTCCTACTTCCCATTTCCGACTTTGAACTGGGCGTACAGCATACCGGCATATTCGTGCAGCAACTTCTGCGTCATTTCTATTTTTCTGAGGCTGGGTTTCCAGGCGAAGGGTTCGTAGCCGGGGTCTGGCATAACCAGATGATTAGTGGGGGCAGGAATGGGATCCAGGCCGTAGTGTCGAAACCAGAACAGAGCCCGGGGCATATGCAAAGCAGAGGTCACTAAAATAAGGGGGTGATGATCACTAAAACGTTCACTGTAAACGCGTGCTTCCATTTCCGTATCCTGGGCAGTTGGTTGCAGTAGAGTGTCTTGTGATGACACGCCGAGCAGCAATGCTGCGGAGGCGAGTGTCTCGGCTTGTGAAGTATAGCCCACACTGGAATAGCCAGAGCAAACCAACCTACAATTGGGTAATTCTTGGTAGCAACGCACCCCCTCCAAAAGGCGCTTCAAAGCTGTTTCGGAAAGACGATCGTAGACCGTATATCCTGGGGAATTACTATGTCCGGCCCCCAGGACTAGGACATGAACTGGTTCATTAGAGGGTAACTTAATGGTTTCAGGAGTTAAAACGGCGTATCTACTTTCACGATTCTGAGCTAAGTAGACTGGTAGCGGCGATATACTTACAACTAATAACCAAGCAATTGCTAGTCCCCAACAAATCCGAGCTGTCTTGTAGTAGCGAAAGAAATACAGGCTTCCACCCAACAGCAATAGGAGATAAAAAAAATAAAGCGGATTGAGGATTAGGGAAACTAAGGAACGCAGCATTGACAAATCACAATAAGGGCCTTCCGGGCACACCAACGACTCTGCCACCTGGAGGAACATCGGCAATGAGCATCGCCTGCCCACCAATTACTGCCGATTGGCCAACCTTAATATTTTGTATCGTACAAGCACCAATCCCGAAATCAATAGCTTCTTCAAGGTGAGTAAAACCACCGAGATTGACACCGGGAGCTAGGCTGCAATAGTTACCGATGGTACAATCATGGCCAATAGCACAATTCATGTTGATAATCACAAAATCACCAATATTCGTTAGGTGATTAACACTTACGTGTGGATAGATGATACACCCCCTACCCACCTTCACGCCTTCTGACAACCACGCATTCTGAGCGATTAAACTAGGGAGTTGAAAACCAGCTGAAACCACTTTTTGGCTAATGATTCTCTTGACTTGTGGACTGGCGATACCAATCGCTACACTTGTATCAGGAGTATAATCCTTCAAACTTTCGGTATTGCCCAGGACTGGATAACCGAAACAGTTGGTGCCCACTTTACTGGCATCATCATCCAAAAAGCCAATTAACTCAAATTCCTGCTCGAACAAGGAAAGGTTGTAAGCAATGAAGCCGCCTACATTTCCTGCACCAATGATAAGAAGTGGTTGTTTCACAGAAAGGACTCTAATCTATTTTTCATCCCTTGTTGGGCTGGTAGTTGCCAAAGTAATTTGCACCAATTGTGATTTCCTTCAATCAACTCCGGCCCTGTCGCAGAAATAGCCACATCCCAACCGATGGACCGGTTTTCTGGAAAGGCGCGGGCTGCTGCTTCCACCATAGCCATCGTCTCGGTCCAAAAAGGTACTTGAAAGCCGGCAATTTCCTGGCTCGTTACTGGATGGTGCGTAACCGCTGACTTGGTGATATCGCTGTACACTGCAGGACCATTGATGAGACCACTATCGGCATCTATTGGTGCCGCGAGGTTTCCTGCGGCCATATTGTCTACCGTAGAATTAACACTGATGCGCAACCTCGCACCTAAGCAATGGAAGTTTCCTTCCTGGTCCAGCTGACTGATGACGCGGACCGTATTTAGTCCCGAAGGAGACAAAGCATTCAGCGCCGGATGTTGTTGCACATATTCTTCTGCCAGATCAAACCCCTTCTCTCGCATAAACGCCACCAAAGTAGTCGCGGTAAAGTCGCTGGAGGAGAACACCTCCACTTCTGCGCCAACTTGGCCCGTTGCGGCCTTCAATACAATCTTACCACTGGTATTATCCAGCAACACTTGTGCTGTTGGTTCATCTCCCAAGGCCGCCATGGAAAAGGTCATTCGCTGAATAAAGGAGTGATAGGTTGTATTGAACAAAAGCTTGTTTTCAAGCACACTCCTGCTAGCCGGCGGATTCATCTTCAACTGATACTCATACATAAACCCTGTACCTGCATAGGTTGCACGAATTCGCTCGTTTTTCTCAAAGAATCGGAAGTAGAAATAATCGAGGAGGGAAATATTATAGCGTAGGCTGGACCGAAGAAGGTCGCTTAACAGACCCAGGCTTGAGCACTGTGTTTGCTGCTGGGCATAGGTAAAGAAGGTCCTAAATTTGGACCAGTCCAGCTGTTTTAGATAGTATCCAAGATAGATGATTCGCTTCATAAACAGCAGCTTGATTTATACATCGTTGCCTCTAAAGGGCTGCATCGGGCGGCTAGTGGATTGATTGACACCTTCTCGCTTTAGTACTTTCATCACAGTGAGTAGCAGTATTTTCATATCCAGTTGGAAGGAAAGGTGATCCACGTAATAGACATCGTGCTTAAACTTATCTTGCCAACTAATGCTATTCCGCCCGTTGACTTGTGCCCAACCAGTTATCCCAGGCTTTACACTATGCCGCCTTTTTTGCTCTTTGTTGTAAAGTGGCAGGTATTTGAACAGTAATGGTCTTGGCCCCACCAAACTCATATCTCCTTTCAATACGTTTAGCAATTGGGGTAATTCATCTAGCGAGGTTTTTCGAATAAACCCACCTATTGGCGTCAATCGCTCGTTATCCGGCAGGAGCTTGCCGGAAGCATCACGCTCATCCGTCATGGATTTAAACTTGATGATTCGGATCCGCTGCTCATCTTTGCCGGGGCGATCCTGGAAGAAAAAAGCTTGCCCTTTGTTCGCTACCAACAAAGCAAGCACACACCCGATAAAAACCGGCAAAAGTAAAATCAGGGCTATTAAGGCCAGACTAAAATCAAGAAATGGCTTTAGCCAACGACTGTACATAGGTTTCCAAATATCTTTTAGCGTTAGCGCTCGTAAAGTTAACTGATGCGGCCCTGGAATTTTGCCTCAATTGAGTTATTTGCTTCTGATCGCCTTTAAGCTGCATGATATACTGAGCAATCTCCTGAACAGCCTTCTTACTAAAGCAGGCACCATTAGCAAAAGTCTGTGTGAGTCGGTGCATTTCTGAATCTTCGCTGCCAATACAAAGCAGCGGCGCACCTACCGCCAGAAAGTTGTACGTTTTGCTAGGCACACTGATCTGTGCTGTCTCATCCGCGAGTGTAATGACGGCAAGATCAGCCGCTGCTAAGGAGTAAGGTAATATATCATCTGGCTGGAAGGGTAGCATTAGACAATTGGTCAGATTTTTCTGGGTGATGAGTTGCTTGATGGCGGTGGTGCGATCACCTCGTCCAATGATCAAGAAGAGCACTTCAGCCTCCGCTTTGAGCAATTCCGCCACTTGCACCAAAACTTCTACATTATGTGTGTACCCAATATTACCGGAGTACATGACTACAAACTGTTCAGCTAATTGATGTTCCTTAACGAAGGGATTATCCGCCTTTGCCACCGGCCGAAAAAGGCTGGTATCCGTCCAATTGGGAATTACTGTAATTTTCTCCCGCTGCGCATACTGGCTCAAGACCTGCGCCATACCCTCACCTAGGGTATAAATGCGATGCGCCCGACGAAAGAGTCGGCGGTTGGCCCACGCCCAAAACTGATAAATGGGGTGCTTCTCACTGATCTTGAACACCTGCAACGCATCCGGGTAGATATCATAAACCAATAAGGAAAAGCGTTGCGGTAGCAGGAGGGACAATAGATAGGCCGTGGGCGGAATACTGATGTAGAATACTTCGTAAGAGCGGTAACGAGTAGCGAGTAAAAAGAAAATCTGTACCGTTCCCCACAACCAGGATAGTGCTTTCCAAAAGGGGGACGAACGGTTATAGGTGGCTATTTTAGACCACCGAACACTCGGGTGCAACTCATTATTCTGCACCCTTACGCTGCCGGCAATGAGCGCAGTTTTTTTGTATCGCTCCGCAAAATCATTAATGATATCAATGGTGAGATAACCGGTGGCCTGATTGATAAAAACGATGGAATTGCGCTCCATTTAACTCTTTACATTTCCTGTTATTGATGCTGCCAGTTCTCGTACCGAAATGAACTCCACGTCTGGCCATCGCTTCTTTATTGACTGTAACAGCTGCTTCAGCGCACGAAGCCCACGAGTTCGGTTTTGCTCTTCAATCCGGCCACAAAAGTTGACCCGATGGGAACTGATAACGGCCGGGCGATTCCAACGAAAGGCGTAATCAATCTGTGTTAGGGTATGCCCTACCCAGTCTTTCCGACTTTCTTCGGTGGGTTCGAACTGGCAGTTGCGAACAATGGCCCGTTGTGTAGAACCGAGTCTCTGTCCAGTATAGGATAGAACCCTGCGGTAGACGCCCTCTCCCTGGTGTTCTCGCATGAGCAAGGGGTGATCGATGAGGCGGATACCACCTCGTTCCAAAGTAGGCCGTAAGCTACGATGATACTCCCCAGAGGGAGGTGTAAACGCAACCGCTTCTATACCAAAGACCTCTTTAAACACTTGTAATCCATCCTCGAGAATCGGTAAAAGCCGATCCTTATCCGCCATCCTATCCATACCAAAAGCGACGGAATACTTAATGCGTGAGAAGCCGCGGCTACTTAAACCGGTGTAGCAACGATTTTCCAGGCAGGTCAGCGTATGCGAATCCCGACGAGATAAAGCTGTTTCAAATACTGGTACGCTGAGATGCTCCCGGCCATGAAATTCGGGTTGGAACAGGCCTTCATTTTGGCCCTGCTCCCAGAGATCAAGCACCCGTGTATGACCGGCAATTTTCTGATAGGTCAGAGGAAGACGTTCGTAGTGGTATTGTCCATCCTTGGCCGTAAGGACCTTCTCGAAATCAATATTGGCTGGCAAGCTATATGGGGTAAATACCGCCGGACGGCCTTCCTGATCCCTCACGGAGCTTAACACCCCAAATAGCGCCTGGAGATCATCCTCCGTGGAGAGCGCATCAAAATGATCAAAACGGTTCTTCAGCGGTAAACCCGCCTCCAGCAGCTTCGTTCTGGCTGCTTTGGAGTGGACCCTTACGTTGCCATAATCATCAACCGCAAACAGCACGAGCTTGCGTTTCGTACGCCAACCGATGGTATTCTTGAGGTGCCCGCTCAGCTTATTTTTCAACTGACTAATCATGCTTTAATCGATAGCAAGCGTTCGTACAAGTGTAAATAATCATGATAGCGATCCTTTTTTTCGAACTGATCCAGCGCACGCTGCCTACAGGGAGCCTCAAAAGCCGCTCTACCCTGCGAGATAATTTTGATCACCGCTTCCGCCAAACCATCAATATCTCCCTTCGCTACAATCAAACCAGTAGCAGCATCGACCGCCTCTGGGCAACCCCCGGTATGGTAGGCCACTACGGGTGTTCCGCAAGCCAGTGCCTCAATATTAGTATTCGGAAAATTGTCCTCGAAGGTGGGGTTGCAGTATACACTGGCCAGCGTGTACAAATCAGCAAGCTCCTTCAGGCTCTCCGTCCGGGTCAGGCCAATGATAGTGTCTGGCAGTTGTTCCACTTGTTGACTAGTGAGCCCTACCAGAACGATCTGGTAATCTGCCGGTAGCCGCTCTGCTAGCTGAATAAACTGTGACAGGCCTTTTCGCTCATCCCAAATATTGGCTACGCCCAAAACGACTTTCCGCCCCTGTAGTCCTTTCGCCAGTTCGCTGCTTAGCTCTTGTTGGGGCGCAAAAGCAGTAGTGTCTACCCCATTATGGATGACGGTAATGGGGAGATTTGATAAATAAGATTCGCCCACCTCATCCGCCAGCCATTGTGAAGGGGTAACAAGATGCAAGTTGCGCGCACGATTGAAGATGGCTTTCTTATCCTGGTAGTTTTGCCTGGAGTTATCCAGGAAATAAGTTCGAGGGTACTTGCTCTTCTTTGGACAATCGTGACACAGGCTACGCCAACGTTCGCAAGCGATCGAGCTGTAAAAGGCACAGTGACCGGTGAACGACCAGCAATCGTGCAGGGTCCACACCACGGGTGTATCCACTTGGGAAAAATAATCAAACAGCACTTCGATATTCAGGTAGTAGCCGTGGATATTATGCATCCCGATAACGTCCGGTTGCAGGTGCTCAATGGCTTCAACCAGCTGCTCCGTTGCTCGTCTTGAACCAAAACCGTGGCGATCAAAAAGGGCCGTTTTGACCCCGTGTAGAACAACATCCAACTGGCTACCGATCTTGATAAGGTTGGATTGGCTAGGCCGGTCGCCACGTCCGTAGGCGATGTAGCTCTCGTGGCCATGGCTCATCATGACTTGGCCAATATCCTCCGTGATACGTCCGGTACTACCGGAATTGACTACGGTATTGAGTTGTAACAGCTTGATACTATCTATTTTCTTGCCAGTGGTGAAAAATAGTCAGCGCAGCATTCTTGTTACCGTTGGTGTTCCAGTGTCGGTTAAAGCCATGATCAATGGGCTGCAGGGTGTGGACCACCTTCAGGAGTTGATTCGGCGCTGCCAGGGTATCAAAAAACTCATCCTGGTAGAAAAATACAACTTCCTGGTCTGGAAATGCCTCCAGGCGTTCCAGTGCTTTGGCACGTCCGGAAGCTATGGCTTTTTTACCTGCCGCTCGTCTGTTCGTTTTGGCCACCAGAAGCTCTTGCAGCCCCAGGTTGACGTTAATGTATTTTAGCAAGGCTGATTTGCGGTACCAGTACCGAATACCCGTACGCTTATCCGCCTTTTTTCTATTGGTAAAAGCAGGCTTCTTGGCGTTGAAATCTTTGGGTCCAAGATAAATATAGATGTACTGATAGCCACGGTTTCTCAAATAGGTGGTGAGATTTTCGTAATCGTGAAAGTTTGCTCCTGGGTGACCATAAGAGTGCACCTCAACATTTGGAGCCAGTTCATTTATCTGGTATTGCAAGCAGGCCGCTACGGTACTATCAACCGTGTTCCAAAAACCGGCAATATAGGAGTCGCCAACTACGGCCACGGTAGTGGAGTCGACCTGATCATAGTCGATTCTGCTGTTCCAGCCTTGCGCATTGATCTGGTAAGGAGCATGTACTTCCGCGCGCATACCACGGGTACGATACCCACTGGCACCCGGTTGAAAAACCAAAATCTGATCGGTACTCAATTCCCGGTCCATGACATCAGATGCCAATCCGCTGACTTGCAGGAAAAGTTCTGCTGATACCACCAGCATTGCTCCGAACAACAGCAATTGCACTACAAATCTTCGCATCAGAATTGAAAATAGATGAAAGGGACCGAAGAGTTCAACTGGATCGACGTCACAATAAATATCACCGCAATACAGTAGGCACTCCAACGCAAAACCCGCGAAGTTTTCCCAGGGATTTGGTTGCAGAGCATAATCTCAAACAGTATAAATAATGCAATGGTTAGGTGTTCGAAGCCCATTGTCTGATGATCATAGGGATTATAAAAAGGCAGTTGTGAATAGGAGCCTTCAAAAATCCCCCCTAAATAAGCAAAGGCATGATTAATGGAATCCGCCCGAAAAAACACCCAGCTCAGCATAACCAATAAAAAGACGCCCAATATTCGGCCAATATCTGCAACATTGCCACGACTAATAGTAGGCCAATTCCAGGTAGAATAAACTTTCCGGTTCGTTCCCAGAATGAAAGATGGAACAAACAGCAGGGCATGGATAAGCCCCCAGCAAACAAAAGTCCAATTGGCGCCGTGCCAAAGTCCGCTCACGAGAAATACAATAAACACATTGCGAATAGCAAGTCCCTTATCCACTTTTGAGCCTCCAAGTGGAATATAGACGTAATCTCTAAACCAGGTAGAAAGCGAGATGTGCCACCGCCGCCAAAACTCACCAATGCTGCGCGAGAAATAGGGAAAACGGAAATTGGTCATCAGCTCAATACCAAAAAGTTTGGCGGTACCGATGGCGATATCCGAATAGCCGCTGAAATCGCAGTAAATCTGCAGCGAAAAGTAGAATGCCCCTAGCAATAAGGTTCCAGAGGAGTAGTCGGAATAATGGGCAAATATTTCGTTGACGGAGGGGGCCAGGGCATCCGCAATTACGATTTTCTTAAAGAAACCCCACAGTATTTGTCGGCACCCCTGAACAGCTTGCGGATATTTAAATTGCCGCTTTTTTAATATTTGCGGCAAGAGATTAGAAGCCCGTTCAATAGGCCCAGCCACCAGCTGAGGAAAGAAGGCTACAAAGGCCGCAAAACCGATAAAGTCATGGGTAGGTTCCAACTGGCCTTTATAGATATCCAGCGAATAGGACATCGTTTGGAAGGTGTAAAAAGAAATGCCTACCGGAAGGATTACACTGATTGTCCAGGGGTCGAGCTGATAGCCGATACTGGCAAAGGCGTCAATCCAAGATTCGACAAAAAAGTTGTAGTACTTGAAGAAGCCCAGCAGTCCCAGATTAAAGGCCACACTCACCCAGAGCCAGCGTTTCCGAACTCGCTTTTCCTTGGCTTGTGCCAAACGAAGGCCTACTGCGTAATCTATTACTGTACTGGCTACGATCAGGGCCAGGAAGCGGTAGTCCCACCAACCGTAGAAGACGTAGCTGGCAAGTAATAACAGCAGATTTTGGTAGACTAAGCGAGATTTTGCCAACAACCAATAGCCAATGAATACCAGTGGTAGAAAGAGCAAAAATTCTATGGAGTTGAAGAGCATTTCAGCCGTCAGTAAGAATAACCTTACGTAGTAGTTCTACTTGAAATTCGGGATGATAAACCGACTCGATTTTCTGCCAGCAGCGCTCCCGGAGTGTCACTGTCTTTTCTGGATATCGAGTGAACCAATCCTCAAGGGTTGCAGCCAGCGATTCGCTTGATCCCTCCTGAAAGAAGTCGCCACTTTCTCGTGGAACAATCGCTTCAAACTCTGGCATTTGTCGACTAAAATTATCGTGTGTAATCACGGGTGTACCGTAGGCTAAGGCGTGCAGGGCTGTCAGACCTACATTTCCAGGAGAAACGCAGAGATCGGCATCAAAAAGAAGCTGAGCAATTTCGGACTCCTCGTAGCAGGCACCATAAAACCACACTTGTGAATGTAGCTGCAACTCGGCTACCTGCTGCTGGAGGGTGGACTCCCTTGGCCCGCTACCGATCAGCACCAGATTGTATGTCTTACCCTGAGCGGCGAGTGCTGCCAAGGCCTCCAAGAGTAACGACAGCCGTTTAACGGCAGTGAGACGGCCGATGAAAACCAAGGTAGGGGCAGCATGTGGAAAGTGATCCTGGTAGACGGTGCCGGCGGCCAATTTGCTGCGGAGTAAGGCTTGTTGTTCGTAGTCGAGTGAATTGTAGATGACGTGCAGTCTATTCTGATCCAGCCCCGCAGCAATCATCAACTCACGCGCATAATTCCCGTACAGGAATACCCCACTGGCCAGGCGAAAAAAAAGCCGCTTAATGCGAACCTTAGCAGCCGATTCGTCCCCGTACCAGCCATGTGACCAGAGGTACGTGGGTTTGGACCTGAGCTTATTGATCAGCAAAGCCAACCAGGTAGAGACACAGTACGGTTCTCCGGTGAACAAATAAGCACGGTAGGGGCGAAACAGTAAGCGGAGGGTACCACTTAACCAGTTGAAGTGCCCGAAAAGACGACGATAGCGCAACTCCTGCACCGGGCGCTCAAGAAGGGCGTAATCCATCTTTTTCACCTCGGCAGCCGTACGATCCCCAAAAAAGAAATCTACTGGTAGCGATGACTGCATACGCCGGTAAACAGCCCGGCGGTAGTGCGGGGCGTAGTTAAGGAGGGCGCAGATGGATGCTGTACTCACAATTCTACTATCCTATATCAGCTTGATAGCCATAGCGTACCGCCATTTCAATGATTTTCTTGGTCAAGCCTTCATCCTCCTTCCTCAAGTCCTCCCAACCTAAACCACTGTGTGGCCGGGTATTGGTGGTTTTTGCGACGTCATGATTTTGGATAAATTGAGTTGGAAAACCACCAATTCTGAGCAAGTCGGGAAGTACTTCGTCCAAGTTTTCCACACGGTAGGTGAAAGAAGCTCTTTCTTCGGCAAGCTGGTTCCAGTAATACCAATATTTCATTCCTCGAAGGACTTTGCTGTCCTTTTCGTAGTTAATTGGTATCTCCTGTGCTAGAAACTGCCAACTGAGTCGACCCGTCGCTTGGAAAGACGATATTGCTTTTAGTGGATGCCTAAGAATGTGTTTGGGAATTTTATTCTGAAAAATGTTTCAACTTAGCCAAGACCATAGAGGAATTGGCTAGATAAATGAATGCGACCGAACTTTCTATTGAATGTTCGTAGTCAATCTGGATTCTCCTAAAGAAATTGAACCAAGCAATGGTTCTTTCTACAACCCAGCGTTTGGCTTGCACGACAAAACCTTTGGTCCCTTCAGGGCGATGAGGCACTTCGAATTCAATGTCTAATTCCCTGCACGCTGCTGCAAAAGTACCTCGATATGCTTTGTCCGCAACAATCTTCTGTAGACACTTCAATTGTTCGACTTCTAAATCCAAAAGGGCCACACCTGCGGGAGAATCATGTTCATTAGCTGGATGAGTCCTAGCTTTCCAGATCCGCCCTAGCGTGTCGGTTAACAGCTGTCTCTTCCTTCCATTGACATTCTTATTCCCATCAATGCCTCGATACTCGTAGATCATAGGTGCTAGCTTAACACTTTGAGAATCAACAATTCCTAAGCTGGGCAGAGCTTGTCTTTCCAGATCCGAACGTTCCATCTCATTAAGGGCCCAGTTGATCTGCTCCATTAGTCCTTGGCGGGACCATCGATAAAAATAGTAGTACACCGCAGTCCATTTTGGAAAGCTGCTATCTAAATTTCGCCATTGAGCTCCTGTTCGAGTAATCCATAAAATGGCGTTGAACACTTCTCGCAAATCCAGTTGTCTTTTTCTTTTGACGGGCAGATATTCTTTAATAACTTCCCATTGGCCGTCGGTCAGCCGTTCATATTGAGTGGTCATCTTAAGTAGTTGTGGTTAACTCTCAAGATACGACCGACTGCCTTCTTTTGCTCTTCTCAATTCCCAAACAAGCTCTTAATAACAACCCCAAATTGGCGAGCGGACAAAATACATGATGACGGCTATTCAGACTTTGACCACGACTGTGTAGCCAACTTCAAGTACTTATTGGAGTTATTGAATGTTGACACACAATTGTGGCTGAGTTCAAGTAGAAGAACAACCAAGACCAAAGCGGAATTTGATACCATCTTTGCTAATCGAGGTATAAAGAAACCGCTTACTGGATTTTTGCCCATCCCAAAATCAAGAATAAAACGAAGCGAAGAGATAAAGGCCTTCCTGACATCGCAGCAACTTGACTACTATATGATACTAGATGACGATAGCTCATTAGAAAGCCTAAGTAATCTCCAAAAAAAGAATTGGATCAGAACAAAACCATTGATCGGCTTTGATAAGGCTAAGTTGCAGGAGGCCAGAGATATCATAGCACACTGGAAAATTGGAAATACGAAGTAAGAAGGATGAAATATTTTGCTTCCCATATTTCCGACCTCCCACTTCCCACCTCCGATTTCTAATTTCCTATTTCTGACCTTCTAACTAAAAAAGGAAGGCCTCCAGCCACAACGGCGGAATCCTTCCTTGTAAATTCACATGAATTAATCCTAACTGCATGCCCTTTTGCTACTGCCAGGCAGTGAAAAGGAGATCAAACAG
>JBCBEC010000083.1:0-18360 GCA_038528965.1 Bacteroidota bacterium
TCGATTAGCTTTCCTTCAAGATACAAATCATCGGGCCTGTGACATAATTAATCCGAAGCGGCTTTTAAGACAGCCCCGAGCTGAAGGGGTTTTAGGGTCATTAGGGTTTTCGATCTTGCTGTAGTTGGGAGCAACTCCGTAACGCTCCCTTCCACATCTATATCCATAAACCATCCGAAATGTTATCAGTTATTCCAAACACGGTGCTGATACTGATCGGATCCGGTTTCTTCAATGTTGATGATCATCATCATCTGGGCTGCCCCTAGATTGTATACATTACTTGGAAGTGGATCAGGCCACTTGAAACCCATAGTAACGTCTTCGATTATAATGTACTCCTGCGCGCTTGGACCACCGCCAAATTGGTAGGGGCTAGTTTGCGCATTGGTGACCTCAGTCTGTGGAGTATTAGCCGGCTCAGCTTGTAGCGTATCCACAGTAATCTGTAGATGACCATTACTGTTTCTACCGCTACTTTCTAAGCTGGTGAAATTATCACTAAGGATAAACTCTTCTATAGACCATTGCTGCTTTACAGCGTCATAAGTCGGACTTTCAAGAATCCATTCCTTATCCAATGGACCACCTCCAGCTTTCTGGCGGGCATAAATAGAGAGATCGGAAATACTGTTTACGTACAGGGTTGTGCTCATACAATTGGTTTCTGCTGGAATACTCAAGCAGATGCAACCGTACTAAAATTTTGTTTTACAGTTCGATCAAGCACGGATTGCAACTCTGGCGTAAGCATCCATTTATGTTGAAAAAAGATTAGCTGCACCTCTTTACTCCGTAGCCAGTCGACAGCCTGCTTCAATTGCCACTTGGTATCCCAGTGGCCAGTTTCAGAGAGCGTTGCCGCCACAATACGATGGCGATCAATGGAGTACATTCCGGTAAGCGGTGTTCTCAACAGCCATTTAGCGTCAGCAGTTCCGCCAAAGTCATGATTCGACTGTTGACTCCGTTGATTGAAGCTCTTTTGCTCCAATATTTTACCAAGTAGCGCTCCGTCAAAGCGATCCAGCGCATCTCCCACAAAGCCTATTCGGAAAGCATACTTCCCTTTCGATGGGCGTAGCGTCAGTGGCCAGATCTGCTGAGTTCGCGTCACATTGGAATAGGGTAAATTTTTCATTTGGTTCTTTAGCTTTAAATTCGTTCTAATTAGGTGCGCTAGTTCGGGTTTAAGTTATACTTTGGGATCGTTCGAATACTATGGAATTCCTTGCTGTGCCAAAGATCAGGCCCTTGATTTTTTGTTTTACCTAGAAAAATCCTGAATTTGTGACAATAGCCTTACTCCAGTGCTATTCACCCCCGTAAAAGTTATCATTTTCACCTAGCCTTGTTGCTCAATTCGTAGACGAAAAACACAACTATGGCGTTCAAACCACTTCACCAATTACTTCAGGTTTTGACGGCACAGGAAAGAGAAGCCGTACGTCATGCTTTCGAAAATAGAAAGCACAGTAAACAGCTACTGATTTTCAGATATTTGGATGGGATTGCCGGCGATTTTCAACAAGAACACTTCGAACAATTCTGTCAGGTTAATAGGTTGACAAATGCCAATCTGCGCAAGATCAAACAACGCCTAAGCGATGACATCATCGATCTATTACGGGAATATCAGGCTGCTAGGGACCCCATCTTCAAGCTACAGCAATTGCTGGCCAATGCGCGTTTACTGGTAAATAAGGAACGCTTTGAATTGGCTAAAGACGAACTTAAGAAAGCCACTAAGCAAGAAAAGAAGGTCAACTCGGCGAGCATCCGCTACGAAATCCAGGCGTTAATGCTGGAAATCCTATTCATGGAAGACCACAAGAACATCGACACCGCCTTGCAAGATCATCTGGACCAGATGGAAGTAACCGCCGAGGAGTTTCAGCAAAGCGCTACCATCAATCGCATTTACCATGCGCTTTATCGTTATGGCTTACGCCGAAAGGGGCAAAGATCGTGGGAAGAATTGGAGGAAGAACTCCAAAAGACTTCTTTTCCAAAGCAGCTGGACCTCATCTCAAGGTTTCGCTATATATCAGCCCAAATAAAAATCGCCACTTTGCGCAAGGATCACCATAAGTTCTTGGAGTGGGCTGAGAAAGGCTATCAGATTTTCACCGAAAAAGAGGAATACCGCCAGAATTTCACCCGGTATTTTATAGCCATCCTTGATCACAAGTTGATGGGCCTAGGCCTCCTTGAGGAGTACCATAAAATGCCCCCCATCCTAGCAGAATTGGATAGCTTAGTTATTAGTGAGCCGATGCACGAGGCTAAGCGCTACGCCACCCTAATCTATTATCGATTAACTGCCTTTTGCAACAGCTCATCTCCTAAAGACGATATCCAAGAAAAAGACATTGAGATCCTCAAAGTATACTTCGAGCAATACCAGCAAGGAATACTCCCAGCTCGCCGTATTACCATTGAGTTTATGTTCAGTTGTATCTACTTCCTTCGGCACGATTACGCTAATGCGGAGGGTTACTTCAGGAAGTTTGACATCCACAAGTCCAACCATCTCCGCCCCGATATTTTGCGCATTATTCTGGTTATGCAAACCATCGTAGCTGCCGATGATGAAACGCAAGAATTTGACATGGTTGATCCGCTGATCAACCGCAACACTACCCGCTTAGAGGACTGGAATGGCTTGCACCGTTACGAGCGCATTGCTTTTCGCTACTGCAATCGGCTCAATGAAACCAGAGGCATGTGGCGCCGGGAGCGCGAAGACCTTTACGTGAAGTTCTACTTTGAACTAGAAGCTACCAAAGATCCTGAGACGGGAAGATATCATCCCGGTGCAGAGATACTGATGAAGTGGCTCTTGCCAAAACTTCCCGACAGCCCCGATTCCTTAGCCGCTTAGAGAAATTAAGCGAATGAGCTGGTACTTGATTAGGTCGACTCGCTAAGTCGTTCGTAAACGGAGAGCCCCTTTCGATAAAGTGCCTCAATGGTATCGCCCTTGAGCAACTTCCCGTGCCGGTATAAAATCAGGTAGAAGCCGAGCCCTTCCAAGGTCCAACCTTTTTCCAGGGCGAAAAAGCGCAAAACAGGCTCTTGGAAATGGTGCCGAATATATTCTTCGTCCTCTCCTACCAGACGGTAGTTGTGCGAAAAACGGGGGTACTCCTCAAAATCGATATCCTCCGTCAAGCCTAGGCTTTCGCCAATGCGGTGAAAGAAGTTCTCTGGATGCATATAAAATTCGGGCAGACCTAACTTGCGCGACTCCAGAAAGAATACCGTTTGCTGCACGCGCTTGGTTGATTTTCCCATCCATTTCAGATAGCGATAATCAAAGACGTTTACCCGCGACTCCATCAAGGAATGCTCCTGGCTCAGAACGTGACGTACCCGCCCGCGAAAGCCGCGTCGAAATAGGCGAAAATCCTGCACCTGCTGGATAATGCCCCATTCATCTTCTGCCGAGTACTCCACCTTCAAACGGCGAGCCGCCCGCCGAAATTGATCTCCGCGTTTTAGCATCCTAGACATATTCGAGTCTATTTCTGAATAATAATCCGGCCTACCTGCGACCGCTCTCCTACTCCAATCTGATACGTATACAAACCAGCAGGCAGGGCACTCAAATCTACGGATTCCAATGGATTCTGCAGGCGACTGGACTGGACTAAGCGGCCATCGGCAGCGAAAACCCGCATCAGGCTTGCGGTTTCCAAGCCTGAGTTGTTCACCCAAAGGACACCATCTGTGGGGTTAGGAAACACCTGCCACTGATCATCTTGCGCTATCTCATCATTATCAACCAGCTGGATCGCCCGCTCAACGGCTGCTAACACATTGATCTTTCCGTATCCAGTGACAGCATTGGGCACCAGCATTCCCGGAAATGGATCACAATCTTGTTCAACTGGCATAGGCATGGCCGTCTCTTCTAAGATCGTCTCAATCTGTTCTACCTCACCGGCCAGCTCTGGAACCGCAGAGATGATCAAGGCTACTGCTCCTCCTACGTGTGGAGATGCCATACTCGTGCCACTCCAGGTGGCATAGCCCCCTTCACGCACCGCCGAGCGCACCGCTACACCCGGGGCTACTACATTTGGCTTCAGGCGAAAGCTACCGTCGGAAGCAACCGGCCCACGGCTACTAAAATTAGCAACGGTATCAACATCATTGACGGCACCAACGGTAAATGAGCTCGCAAAAATGGTAGCAGGGTTCTGGACGGTACTACACTCGGGCCCATCATTACTTGCTGATACCACTACCACTACCCCCGCGGCTCGTAATGCGTCCACGGCCGTTTCCATCAAGGCAAAATTATCAGGGTTACACCCCTCCATTGGCGGGCAATGCCAGGAGTTACTTATGACGTGTGGAGCCGCATCAGGGTCTGCTTCAAGCCCTTCCAAATTGGTAGGCGCCAAGAACCAATCAAAACATTCGATATAGCTAGCGGGACTTCCGTAGCCACGCTCCATATTACGGCAGCCAATCCACCGAGCTTGCGGCGCTACTCCAATCTGGTTTTCATCACCGTCATCCCCTACCATGGTGCCCATCGTATGCGTGCCGTGATTATGATCATCACAAGGCACATCTACATCCAAGCCGCATGGGTTATTGTCTGGGCTGATAATACTGTCGCCGTGGAGTAAACTAATTTCTCGAATAGCATCATGCCAATGATAATTATGGTCCGCCACTGCGCCGTCCCAGCCACGATACTGATTTTGAATGGCCGGATGTTCCCAATCATAGCCGGTATCTTGTCCGCCAATGACCACTCCTGAACCTAAGTAACCCAAGTCCCAAACTGCGGTTGCATTAATGGATTCGATACCCCATTCAATAACGCCACGGTTGTTGTTTTGTAAACTCAAGTCCGGAATGGGCCGGTCTAGCATTACCCAGGGATTAGGCTGCAAGTTGGCAACCTCTGGGCGTTTTGCTATCTGCTCCGCTAAAGCTAAGTCAACCGTTGTGTACAAGGCATTGACGATGCTAAAGGAGTTATAAGTGACAGCTGCGGCATCCAATAGTTGGCGGACGGCCGCTTGGCTTTCATTGGCTACCGCCTGAACCTGTTGAAATACATAACGGCCTTTTGCTGCTTTACCTCGTAATTGACTGGCCATGCCCAGATCAGCCTGAGCGTGAAATGCCACTATCACTTCTACTTCCTCTCCACTGAGGAGACTGGTCATAATATCGGAATCAATCTTATCCCGCCACTGAAAATCATCAGCAGCCTTTATCTGGCTAGCAAAGAATAGACTTAAAAGAAGGGCAGCGTAGCGCATTTAACGTCTTTTTAATCAAGAAACATGAATCTCAAGTAGTCCAAAAATAGGATATGGCTTTCACGTGCCCTAAACTTTTCTTAAATTAAAGGCCCCTTTGAAAATTAGCTGGCAAAAAAGCCTGCTACAAGCTTCTGATACTCTCCTAAATCCCTTGCCGGGCAAATCGCTGTCAAATTCAATTAGACAACTTTTCAGGCCCATTGAATAGCTTTACAAATACCGTGCAACAAAAAACCGTAGCTCATGGCAAAAGCAAGCAGCAAGGCAAAGAAGCATCTTTCACAGGATCCAGTTTTTGCTCCACTACTCAACGATATCCGGCTGGAGCCATTGGAACTAACCACCGATGTGTACGTGCGCTTGCTACGAGCTATTGTCTACCAGCAACTCTCCGGCAAGGCTGCAGCTACCATTCATGAGCGTTTTTTACAGTTATTCAACGACGGTTATCCGCATCCGGAAGACGTCCTGCAATTTGATCTTACCGCCCTTCGCAAAGTAGGTCTTTCGCGTCAGAAAGCTACTTATATTCAAAATGTAGCCCAGCATTTCGTAGACCATGATCTGCTCCGCCAAGATTGGTCAAAAGTGCCGGATGACTACATCATACGTGAACTCACTCAAATCAAAGGAGTGGGCACCTGGACGGTGCAAATGATTTTGATGTTTAGCTTGGGCCGAAAGGATATTCTCCCCACCGGGGATCTCGCCATTCAGCAAAGCATGAGGGAACTTTACCAACTGAAAGGAAGTGGTAAAAAGCTAGAACAACAAATGCTGAAAGTTGCCGATGCCTGGCGGCCCTACCGCACAGTGGCAGCCCGTTATCTCTGGCGTTGGAAGGATACACTCGTATAAGAAAATCACCTTCCGTTGGTCATCTAAATTCTCGTATTGGTCTGAAAGAGCCTGAACAAGCTCGACGGGGTTGCTACATTGTTGACTCAAGTTGTAAGCAGTTGGTCCGTACTTTTTGTAATAATTAGAGGTACGAGCTCGACTAATGCAATAAAGTAATAGCAAAATACCAACCTATATGAACTTGTTTCCTCGATTGCGCTTCGTTCTATTTTTCCTGGCCTTCCTAAGCTTATCACAATTCGCCACGGCCCAACAGACAGAAGATTGGACTGGTGACTGGGATGGTACTCTCAAGGTTCCAGGCATGGAACTGGCGATGCACATCGAACTAACATCGACCGATGCTGGGTGGGTGGGCACCCTCGATATTCCACAACAGATGATCAAGGGTATGGCCCTCAGCGACCTCAGTATTGATGGAGCGTCACTGTCTTTTAAGCTTCCTGAAGTACCTGGCGGTGCCAGCTATGAGGGTAGCTGGTCTGATGGTCATCTGGAGGGCACCTTCAGCCAGGCCGGCCAATCGTTGGACCTCAGTTTTGACAAGCGTGACGAAGCCGCACAGGCTGCCTTGATGGAAAAAGTGGAGTTAATAAAAAGCCTAGTCGACTCATTCCGCCAAGGCGCTGAAGTACCGGGACTGGGCTTAGGCATTTTTTATCAAGACGAAGTCCTCCTCGCGGATGGCTTTGGCTACCGCAATTTGGAAGAAAAAGTACCAGCTACCGCAAATACGCGCTTTGCTATTGGCTCCAGCTCTAAAGCATTTACCAGTATGGGACTGGGGCTACTAGCTGACGAAGGCCTGCTAGAGTGGGACGAACCCGTGCAGACCTACCTGAAGGATTTTCAGCTCTATGATGACTTTGCTACCAAGGAAATGACCACCACAGATTTGCTCTGCCACCGATCTGGTCTACCGCGCCACGACCTGATGTGGTACGCCACAGATTTTAGCCGCGAAGAGCTGTATAATCGTTTAAAATACTTAGAGCCTTCCGCTTCTTTCCGGACCACCTGGCAATACCAGAACCTCATGTTTATGACCGCTGGTATTCTTACAGAACGGCTGAGTGGTCAGAGCTGGGAAAAGTACATTGCAGAAAACATCTTTCAGCCACTGGGCATGGCAAGTGCTAATTTTTCGATCACCGAAATGGCCGAAACCGACAACTTCGCCTACGGCTACGGAGAAGAGGAGGATGAGGTCACCCGTATACCATACCACCCCTTGGATGCTATTGGCCCCGCTGGCTCGATCAACGCCTCCGCTACCGATATGCTTAAGTGGGTAGAACTGCATTTAGGCAATGGCGAGTTCCGTGGACAACATTTTGTCAACCCGGGCACCTTGAGCAATATGCACAAGCCTCATATGCTCATGGAACAATCGCTACTCAGCAATCCTGCCATCTCTTACCCAAGTTATGGTCTGGGCTGGTTTACTTACGACTATGGTGGCTTAAAGGTAGTCGAACACGGCGGTAATATTGACGGCTTCTCGGCCCTGGTCTTTATGATTCCGGAAAAGGGATTCGGCATGGTTACGCTCACTAATAAAAATGGTACTCCACTGGGCTATGTGCTTGCTTATACCATTGCTGATATCCTGCTGGATCTTGAAGGCAATGACTGGTACGGCGATGTTTTTGACAGTAATGAGGAAGAAGAGGACGATGAGGAGGAAGACGAAACAGAAGAAGAAGTAGCTACCCCTACCCCTGCTCCACACGAACTTAAAGACTACGTAGGCACTTACTCTCACCCCGGATACGGAGATATTCAAGTAAGCTCAGAAGGAGGAGAACTAGTTGGAACTTACTACGACTTCTCAGGGGTATTGAAGCACCAGCAATTTGATTACTGGAAAGGTGAAACGGAAGATGCCATTGCCGTTGACTTGCGCTTTGAAACTGACCGCAACGGTCAAATTACTGCGGCCCATACTTTGCTGGAATTAAGTTTGCCGGAAATTCGCTTTGAACGGCAGCCCGATGATAAACTCAGCGACCCTGATTTTCTAAATACACTTTGTGGCAGCTACGAATTAGATGGAGGGGTAGAAATAAAAATCAGCCTGGAGGGTACCTCTTTAAAGGGTGATATCGCAGGTCAACCTACCTATACATTGGAACCCAAACAGGGGAACTCCTTCGCCCTGGCGGGCTTGGAAGGCTTTGTCATTGAGTTTCTCTTCGAAGGGGAGGAGGTGACTGCCTTGGTGTCTCATCAGCCCAATGGTGATTTCCGAGCGGAGAAGGTAGATTAATGCGAGCTTAGGGTTGCGCTTCAAAAGCTCACGATATACAGGGAAGGGAGTATAAGGCGGAGAGACACCTTCACGTCATTTTACCTTATACACTCTTCCTTTCTTTATTCGAAAAAGGTGGGCCACTATAGATAGGAGTGTCTCCCTCCCCTTGTTTCATCTGGAGGTGACCACTATCGTTTCAAAAAATCACATAGGAAAATTCCAAGCTGGTCACTTGGCGATGGATTGACGCTGTACGGTGATTACTAATTGTTCCGTACCAACCAAAAGTAGGATTAGGGACAATGCCCTGAAGGTGTTCCAATTCTTCGTACCATTCTATCTGTTGTTCCCGCCCCATCCAAGTGTGGCGCAAGCGGACACTTAGCTGATCGTTCAGACGTATACCAAACCCAAACACTGGTTGAATTCCTAAATGGTGAGTATCAACTTCATTTCGCTTATTAGGTGACCAGGTTCGAATTTGGGTTCTCACCTCATTACCAATAAATAAAGGACTTTCACCGTATATATTACCAATCCAGTCTCTAGTTAACTGGGTTCCAAAGGAAACAAAAGGCCGTAGCTTACCTCTTCCAATACTGAGCTGTATTTCAAATGGTAGTTGTATTTGGTGGGCCCGAAAGCGGTATTCATAATAATATCCTGAGGTACGTTGCCCCGTACTAACCAAGCCAGAATAAGTCCGACTGAAATCGACATGACCCGAATTGACATACTGTAGACCCGCTTGAAAACGAACCTTGTCATTAGCAATATAGGCTACCCACCCCCCGGCACCCATAACCGGTACCAAAGGATTGCGCTCTTCAGCGTAGTTGAAACTACCGCGGGATTGACTTTGCTCCTCTATCCCGTTGATTTCACCACTTAGGCCGAGTTGGGCGTTGATTCCAAAAGAGAAGTGGCTTTGAGCAACTAGAAAAGAAGTAGCGATACTGAACAGAAAGAGTATAAAGATGGTGCGCATAATGGTGGAGTTTCAATACTAGTCGAAGTTAAACAGACAGACGGGCCACCGCTGAATAAGGGTTGGGTAATCTGAGTAAAATCGGCTCATATCACCCTTCAATCCTGCAACTACCTTACAGATTAATGAGTTGCTCAGGAAAAGCTGAGACTGGGTATTCCAAGATGTGTACAATGCCGTTTCCGACGGTCATCATCCCAGCAGTTCTTCGGGAAGTTAGTATTCCAATACAAGATCAGTAAAAACTTGGCAAAGCAAATAACCTTGTGCGCGCACCTTTGTTTTCTTAGTAGTATTTAAGGAATAACTATTTTTGCCCCAAGAGCGAACATGATATGGTCAAATCTTTAAAGACAATTCAGGCGCCGGTAGCCACCGAACTGCGAGAATTTGAGAAACGCTTTCGGGAGGCCATGCACAGCCCAGTGCCGTTGTTAGACCGTATTACCTACTATATAGTTCGCCGTAAGGGCAAGCAGGTGCGCCCGATGTTCATCTTTCTAACGGCCAAACTCTGTGGCGGTATTAAAGATGCTACTTACACCGCCGCATCCCTGGTGGAACTTCTTCACACCGCCTCCCTCGTCCACGATGATGTGGTAGATGATGCCAACGAACGCCGAGGCTTTTTCTCCATCAACGCGCTTTGGAAAAACAAGGCCGCAGTATTGGTTGGTGACTTCTTGCTAACACGCGGGCTGGCCCTCGCACTACGCGATAAGCAGTACTACCTGCTCCAGATCGTATCTGACGCCTTCGAAGCGATCGCCGAAGGTGAGCTATTGCAACTGGAAAAAGCACGCCGACTGGACATCGACGAGCAGGTGTATTACGATGTCATTCGCAAGAAGACGGCCAGTTTGATTGCCTCAGCCTGCGCCAGCGGAGCTGCCTCCACCACTGATGATCCGCACACGATTGAGCAAATGCGCGTCTTTGGTGAGACCATCGGTATGGCATTCCAAATCCGGGATGACCTTTTTGACTTTGGCACGGATGATGTGGGTAAGCCCTTGGGTATCGACATCAAAGAAAAGAAGATGACCCTGCCGCTAATCTACGCCTTGCAGCAGGCCCCAAATAGCGAACGAAAACGCATCATTCGCATGATCAAGCGCCGGAGTGAAGAGCCCGAAACGATCCGTGAGGTAGTACAGTTTGTTCACCAAAGCGGTGGCTTAAACTACGCTCGCAAGGTGATGCTCGAATACCGAGAGCAAGCGTTTAAAATCTTGCACAGCTTTCCTTTTTCTCCCGCCCGAGAATCTTTGGAAGACTTGGTAAATTTTGTAGTGGAGCGAGAGAAGTAATTTCCTACAGGGTATAAACGGTGCCTAAGCTAGTGAAGAAATAGCCACCGTAATGCAGTTGCCCAAACGAACTAATCGCATCAAAGCCTGACCAATCAAAGGTTTGATCACTGTAGCCGTAGCCCAACTGCAGCTGCCAGTCTAGTTGCTTGATTAATGCCCCCCTGATCCCAAGATGACTCTGCCAACCCCGCACGTTCCCCACACCGCCGTTGATCGATGCGTATAAGGGTAATGAAGTAGCACTTCCCGGAGAGGCATCTGGACCAAAGTATTCGTACTGGGTTCGCAAAGGAATACCGAAATAAATACCAATCCCCAGCAACAACTGCACCTTATTTTCTGGAAATATAATTGCTTCCAAGCCCGGACCGAGCACCAGGTTGTCTTGCCAAAGGTTTTCTCGGCTACCAAAGCCCATATAGAGTAACTCGATACTATCCAAGCGTAGTTTTTCGTAGCGTAGGTTTAGGTTTACGTTTACGTGTACTGTAGGATACACCACCTTGAAACCAATAAAGACACCAGGAGAAATACCACTTATCCTATGGTCCCTAACATCAGGCAGAGGCGTCTCATATTGACCGTATACCCCGAGGTGCCAATCTGGCTGCGCCTGAACAGCACTGATCAGGGCCAAACAGAAAGAAAAGGCAAGATATTTAGCAAAGGAGAAATTCATTGGATGATAGCTTAAGTGAGTTGATCTACAGCTCGTACAATGTGCCCAAACTCACATACATATAACGTCCGGAATGAAGGCGTCCAATCTCGTCAATATGATTGAGGTCCGTCCAGTCATAAGTCTAATGCACACACGTGCATAGTCCTACTCCCTTAACGGCTACTTTAGCGGAAGTTTGTATACCTTAACATTATTCACCCCCTACTTTCATCGGCCGAATATTGCCTACCATTAGTCGTGTAGATCCCGGAACTTACTGGAAAGTCCTTTTATTAGTATAAAATCTAAACCCTATGGAATCCGTATTTCCCTTCGCTGCCTTACCTATGATCATCATTGTATTCGTGGTACTTTTCTTTTTCGTCATCCCCAATTTGGGCGACTGGAAGAAACTGGCCCAACGTTTCAGTACCAATCAATCGCCCAAAACAGTAACTGGTGAGCGGATTCATTTTGGCCAAATCAGTATCGGTGGTCTGAATATGAAGAATATGGTGAAGGGGTACATCACGCACAAAGGGCTTTTTCTGTACCAGTACTTAGACTTCTTGGGTAGATCGCCCAAAATTCTGATCCCCTGGGATGAGTTCAAGTCGGTAGAAGTACGGAAAATGCTGTTTATTCGCACCTATCGAGTTTACGTGGGGCAGCCCACCGTGTCGTATCTAGAGTTTAGTAAATACTCCTATAACCGCCTGGCAGACCGGCTGCCCAAACCGAGGGAATAAACCAAAACTAACCGGCGCGCTATCGATCTACGAATCCTAAAAATCTACATCATCCATTCCGCCGCCACTCCGCTGACGGTTACCTCGTCGACGCTGATTCTTATCTTGTCGTAGGCTGTAGTTAAAGCCAATGTAGGCAATGCGGCTTTCCCGCTGGAAGGTAGCGTCAGAAGTAATACCTCCGGCCTCCGTGAAGAAACTCCAGCGGCGGGTATTGAACAGATCAGACGCGCGCAGGGTAATCGTCCCCTTACCCTTGAGGATGGGTTTACGTACCCCAAAGTCGACCGAATACAGTGCTCGCATTTCTCCTTGTGGGCGGATACCGGGCGAACGGTAGAAACCCGTTAATTGCAGTCCCCAATCCTTTCCGAGGGTATACATCGTCTGTAAGCGAGCGGAAAATTGATAACCGTCGGTATCCAACTCCGTCTCTTGACTAGTTCCAAAAATTTCGGTGCGGTAAGCATTACCACTCGTTATGATCTGTAGCTTTTTAGCTGGCCGGATAGTGCCCACAAACTCTAAGCCGTAGTTGCGGCCAGTACTAAGGTTAGCAAAGGTCCGTAGGTTTACACCAGTGACAGGATCGGGCTGATTGATCCGCGTAATCATATCGCTGATCTGGCGCAAATAGGCGCCCAAAGTCATCGACCCTTTCTCGGAACTACGCAGATAATTGAGCTCGAAGCTATTGATGAATTCCGGCAACAAAAATGGATTGCCCGAACGCGGGTTGAGCGGATCACCAAAATCCACAAACGGGTTTAAGGAACGGAAACGCGGACGATTAATACGCCGGCTGTAGTTCAACTGGATCCCCGTTTGCTCGGTCATCTGATACGTCAAATAGCCACTTGGGAAAAGGCTGAAGTAATCATTTGGGAAGGACTCCACCGTAGGCTCCTGCAGTTCAGCGGTCGTATTGGTCTGTTCTGCCCGCAGTCCTGCTTGCCATTCCCACTTACCAAATTCTCCCTTCACAATCCCGTAAGCTGCGAACACATCTTCCTGATAAAGGAATACATTACTGAAGGTCTCTAGTTCTATGAATTCGTTTATGGTAGGATCAAAGTCGAGCACTTCATTATCGATGAATACACCTCGCAAAGTCACTCGGCCACCCGCCTCCAGCTTAGTCTGTTCGCCCAAATCCTGAGCATAGTCTAATTGGATCAGCCAATTATCATTTCCCTCGTCCTGTGGGTTGATCTGACGTTGCGAAGCGATGACCATCCCGTCCCTGGTAAAGTCCTCGAAGAAGGATTCCGACTCGACACCATTGCGTTCAGACCGCTGGGCACTGATGGACAATTCCTGCCCTTCATTGCGGAAACGCTGGCGGTAGTCAACACTAACTTCCCAGGAATTACCCTCATCAGTTCCTACCTCACTACGCAGAGAATTAAATAGAAGGACATCGTTTAACCCAAGGAAACGATTGTCACGGCTGGAAGCATTTTCACGCTCTTGATCTGAGTAGTTGCCTTTTACAGCAATACTAGAACGCTTGCCCAGAAAGTACTCTACCCCACCAAGGAAAGTGTGGCTCAAGCGTTGACGGTCACCATCCACTTGCTGGTCCTGAATCCAGAAGGTATCGGCCAGATTGGTGGTACGAAAACGTTCGCCGCGAAACCAGCGATTGTCGTTATTGTAGCTATAACCAGTAGTAAGATTAAACTTACCAACTCGGTAGTTAAGATTTACGTTGCCATTGTACTTATCATTGGTCCCGATGTTTACGGAAGTCTGCACATTAAAGCCCTGGCGGTTTTGCTGCTTGGTAATGATGTTGATGATACCGCCCATTCCCTCCGGATCATACTTAGCCGAGGGGTTAGTCAATACTTCAATTCGCTCTATGGTACCGGCGGCCAATTGCTGAAGAAAGCCCTGACGATCCATACCTACCAGCGCGGAGGGTTTACCATTGATGAGAATCCGCACATTGGTGCTTCCCCGCAAGCTAATATTACCATCCAGGTCTACCGTTACTGAAGGGATATTGCGTAGCAGGTCCTCCGCGGTACCACCACTGCTGGCGATATCTTGCTCTACGTTAAAGACCTTGCGGTCCAAGCCAAACTCTACGGCAGCTCGCTCCGCGGTTACTTCTACCTCGTCTAAAGTACTAGCTCCAGCTCCCAGGAATACGCGTCCAACACGACCAATACGTTGCTCTGCCATGATTTCTATGCCTTCCCGGCGCCAATCCTCGTAGCCAAGGTAACTGACTTCTATATCGTAGGTACCGTATTCTAAATCCTTGACCACAAAGAAGCCCCGTTCGTTCGTGGTAGTTCCTCCGAGCAAATCTTCCGTGCCCGCCTGGTATACTAGTACATTCGCCAGAAGGATAGGTTCTTCGGTCTGCTCATCGGCTACCCGGCCCACAAAAGCGCCAGTTCCCTCTGCTAATTCCAGACGTGGGCCACCACCAGGGCGTTGTCCGCCACCACCGGGGCGCTGAGCCATTAATACTCCTCCCAAAAGGACAAAAGCGAGTAGTGCGAGTATTGGTTTTTTCATACTTCTAGTTTTCAGTCGAACGAATGAATATTGGGCATTGCAAGGGTAATGAGTACCAGCAATAGTACTTAGACTCCAATAAAGCGACATTTTTTCCCGCCCGGAGTTAAAACAAAAAACCTCCTTCCTAGCGCTGGTTCACGCAAGAAGGAGGTTTTTAAATTTTATTTGCAGTAACTGACCTACCCAGGGCAGTTAAATTAGTTATTCAGTAACAAGGTTTTACGCAAGTAACGACCGTACTTACGGCGGTACACTCGGTAAACTCGCTTCATGTGGTGATAGCTGTAAGGGTTCACATCCTCACCGGTAGGCGAAAGGAAACCTTGCTGTTTCATCCACTCGTCATTGTAGATTTTACCCAGGTAACGGCTACCGTGATCAGGGAAAAGTACGACAACCACGTCGGATGGCTTCAACTGGTGACGCAGTTTAAATACGGCATCCATGGCGGAACCACTAGAATAACCTACCATCAAGCCTTCGCGACGTGCCAGGGCGCGTGCACGTAAAGCACTATTACGGTCGGTTACCTTGATAAAGTCATCAATGACATCAAAGTCAACATTATCAGGAATGATAGTCTTACCCAGGCCTTCCACCTTATAGGAGTAAATCTCGTTCTTATCGAAAACCCCAGTTTCCCAATACTTCTTCAAAACCGAGCCGTAGGCATCTACAGCAACAATCTGAATATCTGGGTTCATTTCTTTGAGATACTGAGCGGTACCAGAAAGAGTACCACCGGTACCAGCGCAACACACATAGTGCGTAATACGCCCCTCGGTTTGTTCCCAAATCTCCGGCCCGGTGGAGGTATAGTGGGCCAATTGGTTATTCTTATTCCAATTCTGCCGTAAATAGACGGAGTTAGGTATTTCACGTTCCAGTTGTTCGGCGCGAGAATAGTAAGAGCGTGGATCTTCCGGTTCTACATCGGCCGGACAAACGACGACCTCTGCTCCGAGGCTCCGCAACAAGGAGAGCTTCTCCTGCCCAGCTTTGCTGGTAACACAAAGGACACAACGATAGCCTTTCAGTGCGGAAACCATGGCCAGGCTGTAGCCGGTATTACCACTGGTGGCTTCAATGACCGTACCTCCACTCTTGAGTTGGCCGTTGGCTTCTGCCTGTTCGATCATATACCGAGCTACACGATCCTTTGCCGATTGGCCAGGATTGAATGCTTCTACTTTGGCGTAGACAGTGGCGGGAATGATGCCTTGTGTGACGTTGCTAAGTCGGATTAAAGGAGTATTTCCAATAGTTGCTACTACGTTTTCGTGTTGCATTGGCGCTGCGTTTAATCAAGCAAAAGAGCTGAGGGCAATTCAGCTGTGGTGGTGTTGAACTCGAGGGCCAATAAATAGTGTAACTCACCCACTCCAACCAACCACACCATAAAAAAGAGGTTCAATCAGCGAAAGATAAAGTAAAATGACTTAATCTTACCATTAAAATTACTGATCTTTCTCACCCCTTAGCGGAATATACCGCGGGGCAAAATTAAGAAGGCTTCCGCACATTCGTTCACGTATTTAACATTTTTCAATGACAATATTTCGTACGATCGTCAAGGCTAGAGTGATACTCTACGATCACGGCCGCATTTTGTTGTTGAAACAGACCAAACCAAACGGTGGAAATTACACCCTGGTAGGCGGTACCGTAGAGCAGGAAGAGTTTGCCATGGCCGCCCTCATCCGCGAAAGTCAAGAAGAAGCAGGAATCATTCTGGAAGAGAAGGATTTGAAGCTGGTGCACGTTATGCACAAGCGATCCGAAAACGAACACCGCATTGGACTCTACTTTCGAGCATCACGCTGGGAAGGTAAACTCCGAGCGCGAGAGAAGGAAAAATTCAAAGCGGCCCACTGGTTTGACCTTGACAACCTACCTAAAAACATGACTGCCACTATTCAGCAGGTGCTCCGCCACTATCGTAAAGGGGTATTCTATTCCGAGATGACGAAAAAATAGCCTTCAGCCCACCCTTAGTCTAGGGCCGGAACAAAAAGCGAACACAAAAATCATAAAAATTCTAGTCCACTAGAATAGTGCAGCTAGCTTTACGCGTGAAGAACGACGAGGCTGACGATTCGCAGGTGCTGCATCTTCGGGCAATAACTTGCGCTGTTGCATCTGCGTACTGTCTTTTTGTTGCTGGCAACCAGGTGTTTGAGCACCTTTGCCGGTAGATTGTCCCTTCTCGCCATCATCTCCTTGATCTCCCTGTGTTTCGAGATAACTTATAGTGTGATGCTCAACGAAATCCTCCAGTTCCGTATCGAAGGTGATAAAACTGTAACCTGGTTCTCCACTCCAGGGGCTAACAAAACGGCGTACATAGTACTTCTGACCCGTTTTGGGGTTAACCCGCTCCTCGATGGTATCGTCGGTTGCCGCAATGACTGCAGCTTTAGCAGATGGATCTTGAGCAAATATTTCCGGACTAGAGAGGTCTTTATTGAAATTGCACTGCGCATTAGCGAAGTTCAATCCAAGTCCGAAGGCGAATAGAAGGGCAAAGATTCTAAGCTTTTCCATAAGACACTGTTATGGTCTTTCCACAAACTTGTCCAAGACATTCCTGTGGAAGTTTTTAAATCGGGTGAGGAAAGGTACGAATTTTCATACAGCTACACCGAATGCCCCTTGCTCAAAATGGTCTAGACCGCCAACTTTAACAAACCATTTAGAAATAGGTGGGAGTTAAAGTGAAAGTATAAATGCGAGTGAAAGTAAAAGTGGCAGTGAAAGTATGAGCTGCATAAACAACGCCCTACTTTCACTGTCACTGTTCATTTTCACTTTAATTGATCTTATTAGAACTTTAATCCTACGCTTAGGCTGAGGACATTGTTTTTCCCTTCTGCATCCTCGAAGAAGTTAGTCAGTCCCTTTTCGTAAGTCAGGTCAGCGGTGAGGAATAATAGATCTATTCCTACTCCCATATTAGCTCCCCAGGTTAGGCGGTTGAGGCGATCTTCTGAGAAGTTGAAGCCGTCTACTTCCTTGACCCCCATCACGTAGGTAGGTACAATACCACCTTTTACGTGCAGGCCTAGGAGGCCATTATCACCCGTGATGCGTATCCCCAGATTCAGCGGAGCTTTTAAACTTTGGATAGTAGTCTCATCAGAGAAGTTTACTTGGGTATTCTCGTCGATGTTTTGCACCAAACGTGCTGTATAGCTTTGGTACTGCACCCCCGGATTAAGGAAGAGAAAGCCATCTCCTAAGCGAAAGTCAAGGCCCGCGTGCCAGCCGGCACGTGCTTCCGCATCAAAATCAGCGAGTTTAGTGTCTAGGCCAGAAAGATTCACCCCTACCTTAGGAGAAACTCTCACTTGTGCCATTAGGCTTTGACTCATGACAAAAAAGCACAGTCCGAGGGCTAGAAATTTCAATGTTTTCATTTTTTGGTTGTTTTTGGTGGTTGATCGCATGCCTGTGTTTCACACGGTTACAAAAAGCGGCATGCTGTCATTTAGATGATGTGGCTAAATAACGGCTTCCCCTAAGCGCTTCGTCTAAAGGAAACGTTAAAAAGATTTAAGAGTGGTAGTACTCAACTAGCCCATTAGCCGATTCTCGTTCTTTCGTGAACGAACTATAAATAACTGTTTACCAACATCATACAAACACCAAGGCATAAGTTTTCGCAAGTCTCACAGGCACTCTGGTCTACGATTTCCAGGCATAACTGCA
>JBCBEC010000084.1:0-18189 GCA_038528965.1 Bacteroidota bacterium
TCGCCAACTAAATCTTCTACTTCCTTCTTTTTGCTCATATCTTTAAAGATAGTAGACACAGTTTACTGAACAGTCTCTAGCCTCCTACCTTCCACATGGAGGTGGGAATTCGGTAAACCCTTCCGGGCTCCGACTTCCCACCTCCGAATTTAGCAGTTATAGTCCTCCAAGACGAAATTTATGAATCCTGCCTTGGAGGACTATAGGAAAACTGCCTTCTACTCTTTAACCCAAGGCCCACCGGCTGCTTGAATCGCCTGTGCCAGCGTATTGGCCTTACGCCGCCAGCTATCTATGCGGCTGTTCATGGAGGCAATTGCCTCATCCGCCATTTGCAGGCTTTCTCGGTGCATTGCGGTTGGTCCGTAAGTAGATCTCTCCACACCACGCATGACCGCGAAGATGCGATCAAAAATGACCGGGTTATTTTTCTCACCTGGCTCTAGCTTGGCGGGGCTCCCTCCAAAGTCGGCTTCCATTTCCGCTAGTTCGGCCTGCATTTTGGAAAACTGCTCGTGCTGACTTAAGTCTAAACCCGGAGCCACCAGTAAGCCCTTGGCCAAGCGATCACTATAGGCACTAGCATCCTGCATACGCGTGGACATTGCCGTAAAGGCCCCGAAAGTCTTTTCAAAGCTGCGCCAGAATTGGGCTACCTCTGCGGGAGCGGCACCTTCCAATGCGCCTTTGCGCAATTGCTTCACATTGACGCTTTGCGCTTGCCCCAACTGGGTAATCTTACCGTCTTCCTGCTGGTACAGCGTTGCTGTGTACTGGCCAGGAGCAGCCATCATACCAGGCATACCAAAACCACCACCACTGATCGCTGCCGGTGAGCTATGCCGCAGATCCCAGGCAATACGGTGGAAACCTTTCGTTACCGCACCATCCACTCGGCGAATCGTCTTACCGTTCGCATCTGTGATCATGATAAATACCTTTGGTGCTGGAGCACTGGCCTCTGCCGCTAGTTCATCCCAACCAGGAAAACTTACCGTTTCCGCCTCGTTCTCCGCTTTTTTGCGCTGCTCTTCGGCAGTTTCCAAGCCTTCCTTAAGGTAGTACGTGAAGACTGCACCAAAGGGCGGATTATCGGCCACAAAGTAACCTGCGCCCTGATCACCCCTTGTTCCATCAAAACCCAATTGTGGGCGTGGGATGTACCACCAGGCGTCACGGGCGGGGAAAAGGGTACCCGCCTGCTCCAGTTGCTCCGCATTGACTGCACGCAGTGCACTGTAGTCATCAAGTACCAAGATGCCGCGACCAAAAGTACCAGCTACTAGGTCATTCTCCCGCCGCTGGATGGCCAAGTCACGAACGGAGATCGTAGGGAACTTACCTTTCAGCGCATGCCATTCCTGACCACCATCTAAAGAGCAATACACGCCAAATTCAGTACCCAAGAAAAGTAGTTCTGCCTTTTCGTGATCCTGTACCAGACGCCACAACAGCGTACGCTCTGGCAAGTTACCAGTAATCGAAGTCCAGGTTTGTCCGGCATCGGTACTCTTGATCAAGTAAGGATTATAATCACCATACTTATGATTATCCAGGGCTACGTAGACTGTTTTGGCATCAAAGAGGTCGGCCTTGATATCGTTGACGAACGCAGTGGCGGGGATACCTTTGATATTACCAACTTCGATCTTACGCCAATTTTGACCACCGTCTTCTGTCACCTGAATGATGCCATCATCGGTACCGGCGTAGATTAGTCCCTCTTGCTTCGGTGATTCCGCTAGAGAGGTTATAGTATTATAATTAGACATCGCCAGAACATCCCAGGCATTGTCCCAGCTCTGCGTGCTGCCCATGATTGGTAAGGCGAAACGTTCTTCGTCGCGTGTCAAATCATCAGAAATGGCAGTCCAGTCATCACCACGATTATCGGAGCGCCAAACGCGTTGGGACGCAAAGTAGATACGGGTAGATTGATGCGGGCTTACCAGAATGGGCGCATCCCAGTTGAAGCGTTCGTAGTCTTCATTAGCTCCAGCTTGGGGTTGGATGTCAACTACTTCTCCGGTACTGATATCCACGCGGGAAAGCGTTCCCTCCTGGCGTTCGGCGTAAACGATATTTGGATTACCAGGTTCAGTAGCCGGCTGGTGACCGTCCCAATTGAGGATCACTTTCCAGTCCGAGTTTTGAATACCTTGTACCTTGTCCGTACGGGATGGTCCACCCTGGGTGCTGTTATCCTGTGTACCACCGTAGATGTTGTAGAAGGGTTCCGAATCATCTACCGCAATTTTGTAGAACTGGGTCAGTGGCAGGTTGGCCATATAGCGCCAGTTTTCCGCTAGGTCAAAACTCTCGTACAAACCACCATCAGTACCCACCAGTAGGTAATCAGGATCATCCGCCCGGAAAGCCATGGCGTGGTTATCGGAGTGCTTGTGCTCTTCTTTCAGACGACGGAAGTTCTTACCACCATCATCGGAAACCTGAATGCGCACGTCCATCAGGTACAGCCGATCAAACTGGTGTGGGCTGGCGTAGAGTTCCTGATAGTAATGGGGGCCAGTAGCACCAGATACAGCCTCCGAACGCTTCTCCCAGGTAGCTCCGCGATTGGAGGAACGATAAACAGCGCCGCTCCGTCGGTTAAGCTCGATAGCAGCATACAACACATCTGGTTGTTGGGGTGAAATAGCCAGGCCAATCTTACCCATGGAGCTTTTTGGTAGGCCATTAGATAGTTCTTCCCAGGTTTCTCCCCCATCGGTGGAACGATGAATACCGGTACCAGGGCCACCGCCCATATAGGCTGCTACCGTACGATGACGCTGCCAGGTAGCGGCGTAGAGTACCATCGGGTCACGTGGATCAATAAGCAGGTCGGTAGCGCCAACCCACTCATCATCTCCTAATACTTGATTCCAGGTTTCGCCGCCGTCGATGGTCTTATAAATTCCACGTTCCCCTCCTTTGCTCCAAAGTGGTCCTTGAGCGGCTACCCAAATAACATCCGAATTATCCGGGTGAACGACAATTTTCGAGATGTGCTCAGAGGCCTTCAGCCCCTTATTCTTCCAACTCTTACCGCCATCGGTACTTAGATAGATACCGTCACCGTAGCCAACGTGACGGCCACCGATATTCTCACCAGTACCCAACCAGACGCGATTGGGGTTACGGGCATCGATCGTGATACAGCCCGTGGAATAAGAGCTTTGTCCATCAAAAATGGAGTTCCAGGTTACCCCAGCATTTTTGGTCTTCCAGACCCCGCCAGAACCGACGGCGATGTACCAGACATTGTCATCCGTAGGATGAATAGCAATATCGGCAATGCGCCCCGACATGAAGGCTGGCCCGAGGCTTCGCCAACTCAGACCACTTAGATCAGTTGACTTTTCTTCTTCCTGAGCAGATAGCTGTAAACCCAGGAACAGTAACCCGATGAGGGTTAGTAATTTGAATTTGTAAGGCATAATGGATGTTTTACTAGTCTTAGAGCGTGTCGTAGCTCCGGTTTCAAATGTACTGAATTCAGGTAAGCCCTCCGTTGGAAGAATACCATCGATAGCAAAATCGCAGCGAATCGATTTTTTCGTGCAGTTGTTGAGATGTTCTAACCTTTGTAAACCAGCTGACGCCCTGCGAACTAGGCCTTGCGGTCAGGCTACCTTACGCCTATCTTAAGTGTAAATTTTTAGCATGAAACCCGCTGCTTTCTCTGTTACGCTTCTTTTTGCTTTGTACCCCGTATTGCTTTTTTCCGCTCGTTTCCGTTCTGTAGAAATACAGGTAGAGCAAACTGGGCCGCTTTCCGTTTCCGCCGCAATTGTGGTATACATTCCTAATTCTGAGAGTATGATAGATGCCTTTCGGGAATCACTTTTTTTACATTGGGGAGATGATGACGTTAGTGAAGTGCCAATAGTAAACGGGACCGATGAAGATGGCGATGGTGTGCTTGATGGAGAACCTATCGAACCCGGTTTTAGAAAATACGTTTACGCCGGAGAGCATATCTACTCGCAAGCTGGTCGTTATGTGTTATCGGTAGAAAACCCAAATCGTCTTCCCGGTATCCTAAACCTGAACTTTCCTAATTCCGTTTCAATCCCCGTTTATACAGAAACAGAGATTGAGGTATTTGCCAATTCGACTCGAAACAGCACTCCTGTGTTACTGGAACCAGGGGGAGTAGACCAGGCTCATAGTGGCCTTAACTATCTGCATCTCCCGAATGCTTATGATCATGATGATGACAGTATAGCCTATCAATTAATCGTACCGCTTCAAGGTCCGGATGATCCCATACCTAATTATTTTGGTATCGGTGATTTGGCGACTATCGACTCAGAAAAAGGCATCTTTAATTTTTCTAATGCGCAAGAAGGTATGTACGGTTTTGCCATCCAGATCAATAGTTACCGTAATGGTGTTTTGCAGGACCGCATGATTAGGGATATCACTTTTTTTAATAGGCCTATTAATGCCAATAGTCCTCCTACTATTAGTGTAGACACACCATTGGAGATCATACAGGAAGTCAACATAGGTGACACGGTACGATTCCAGTGTACGGTAGCAGATTCTCCTGGCCAAACGATTAGGTTGTCGGCTACTAGCGGCTTATTTTCCTACATTGATGCCCCCGCCACTTTCACGGTCGAGCAGGATATTGGGACCTTCGAATGGATTGTACGCGATGAGCACGCCCGTACGCAGGCTTATCCCGTAGTGATCAAAGCAGAAGATGATCTTGATGAATTTGCTGCCACTAACTTTGCCCTGATCCGCTACCGCGTGAACGGAGGCGTAGTCAGAACAAACGAGCCGGTAGTTGGTGCTTGGTTAGTGTATCCTAATCCCGTTAGCGATGAGTTGTTTCTCCGCGCTCCGGGCGTAGATTTTCCACTACCAATTACGTACAAAATCTTCAACACTAGCGGCCAGCTTGTAGCACAGGCTCGGCTGAATAATTGGTCCGCTCGTATTGATGTCGCTTCGCTCGCTTCCGGCACTTATTTCCTGCAATTGGAAACAGCTGAACAGCAGTGGACGGAGCCGTTTGTGAAGCGGTAGCATTGCGATTGGACGCGATGAATCGCGTCGTTACGTCGGTATATTTTTGGTGAGAGTGGAAGTCAGCACTCCTACTTTCACTTTCACTGTCATTTTCACTTTTACTCCTACTGATACCCCTGTGCCTGTAAGTGAAACAGCTCCGCATATTTGCCATCTTGTGCGATGAGTTCTTCGTGCGAACCGATTTCCAGTAGTTGTCCATGTTCCAAAAAGAGAATCCGATCAGCCATCCGTACAGTAGAGAAACGGTGGGAGATCAAAACTGCGGAACGATCTTTGATGAGCTCACTAAACCGTAAAAAGACTTCGTGTTCGGCTCGGGCGTCGAGGGCGGAGGTAGGCTCGTCCAGAATAAGCAGCTGGGCATCGCGCATGTAGGCACGCGCCAGGGCAATCTTCTGCCATTGGCCTCCTGATAGTTCTACGCCGTCCTGGAAACGTTTGCCCAGCATTTGTTCGTAGCCGGCAGGTAGTTCGTCTACTACCGTATCGGCCAGACTCTTCTCTGCTGCCTCTTCGATCAACGGAAGTTTCTCGTTGAGGTGAATGCGGCCTACGGCAATATTATCGCGCACCTTTAGTTGATAGCGAAAGAAGTCCTGAAAAATCACGCCGACATTAGCGCGAAGGCTGCTGAGTTCATATTCACGCAGGTCAACACCATCCAGTAAGATTCGTCCGGAGCTGGGTTCGTACAGGCGTGCAAGCAACTTAACCAGCGTGGTCTTACCCGCGCCGTTTTCGCCGACTAGGGCCAGCTTCTCCCCGGCGTTTAAGTGGAAGGATAAATCTTTTATTGCATACTTCTCAGTTCCGGGGTATTTGAAACTGACATTCTCAAAAGTAAAGCCCGACTGTACTTTTTTCGGGAAGGAGACTGCCACCGGCAGGTTGCGAATCTCAGGACGAATGGCTAGAAAATCAAAGAGATCCTGCAAGTACAAAGCTTGACTGGCAATACTGGAGAAACGACTCATCATACCTTGCAGACGCCCCTGCATCCGGTTGAAAGCACCAGACAAGAAGGTTAAAGTACCTACCGTAATAATGCCGCCTACCGTTTGGATAATGATAAACACATAAGCCCCGTAGTACGCCACTGTGCCCAGTGCAGAAAGGAATACCCCCCAACTGGCACGCTTAATACTCAGGGACCGATTGGCTCGGTAATAGTTCCAGGAGAGGCGTTCAAAACGTTCAGCTATGAAATCAGATAGTCCGAATATTTTCACCTCTTTAGCCGTAGTATCACTCGCTCCTATGTAGCGCAAGTAGTCGAGCTCACGGCGTTCAGGCGTCCAGCTGCGGGTTAAGGAATAGGAACGTTGATTAAAGTAGTTCTCACCAATGAAGGCAGGGATCACCGCCAAAAACAAGAGTAAGATCAGCCAGGGATTAAAAGCAACCAGCCCCGCCCCTAGCGAGATAATTGTTACCATATCCTGCACCTGGGAAAGCACCTGTGACATGAGGATAGTGCGCCCAGTTGTCTGCCGCCTTGCTCGCTCCAGCTTGTCATAAAAGTCTGGTTCTTCGAATTGGTAAAGATCCAGTTCGGCAGCATGCTTGATTAAGCGGACACTGGTCCGATTAGCGAACAAGTCACCAAGTAAACCATCCAGTAAACTGATAGCGCGTGAAAGTAAATCTGAGGCAACAGCCAAGACCAATTCTATGACAACCAATGTCCACAGGTAAGACTGGTCAGCATCCGGTTGATCGATTAGGAAAATCACCTCATCTACGATCTCCTTCCCAACATAAAGCATTGCCAGCGGCAATAGGGATTTTAGGAGCCGCAGCAGGGCATTGGCAATACTCAAGCTTGGGCTGGTTTGCCAGATCATGCGAAAAAAGGGTGGTAGGTGTCTCAGTGCTTCCCACTGTTCTCGCCATGATTGTTCCTTGTTGGCTGAACTAGCGGTAGGTGCAGTTCGTCTTTTTGACATACTAGATTTTTGGTTCTCTCCTCAAAGAACGGTTCAATGTAGCATTTAGATTAGAGATAAGCAGTAATGTGGTCACTTCAACCCATTTAAAGCCTAGGACGTTTTGTACGTATTGCACGCTAGCTAAACTATGATTAAATCCTATCAGCAACTTGACCTCTTTGGCAAAAAGATCTTCGAGAAGGCCTGCCTACAACCGCCGATTCGACTTGCCGCGGAGATGCCAAATGACGCTTGCTTTTACTATGTCCTCCGTGGCGAATCACGTACGTTCACTCCTACCGGACAAGTTCGTAGCAGTCAGGACGAGGGTGTAGTTATGCAATGCGGCACCTACCTCAATGAGTACTTTTCACAAGGTGGAATTGAAGACGATTGTGAAGCAGTAGCCGTTCATTTCTACCCGGAGGTATTGAAAATGTTGTACGATAAGGACTTTCCCAATTTCATGCTTCAGGTAGGAAAAGTTCAACCTCTTCGACACCGGCAACTCAAGTCCTCTTCTCTACTGAAGAACTACATCAACAGCCTGCTCTTTTACTTTGACAATCCAGAGCTCGTCAGTGAGGAAATTCTCAAATTGAAGCTAAAAGAGCTCATCTTATTGCTCGCCCAAACAGACAATGCTGAAGCGATCCGTGACCTACTGGCCAGCCTCTTCACCCCAGAAACATTAGACTTTAAAACGGTAGTTGAAGCCCACGTTTACCACAATATCAGTGTTAACGAATTGGCTCAACTGGCTCATTTGAGTCTCAGTTCCTTCAAGCGAGAGTTTGCTCGGCATTATGACTGTCCACCAGCTCGCTATCTCAAACAAAGAAAACTGGAGAAGGCCGCACAACTACTCATCGCCACCGAGTTACGCGTTTCTGATATCGCCTTTGATTGCGGCTTTGTGGATCTGGCTCATTTTTCTAAATCCTTTTTGAAAGAGCACGGGTGTAGCCCTTCGGATTACAGGAGGTTGAATTTGGATTAGAGTGAGAATTAGAATTAGAATTAGAAAAATGGTGATGGTTTACCTTTTCTTGGGTGGTTTTTGGGTTGTAATTTCACCTACTTGACTTTTACTGTCACTTTCATTGTCATTTTGATTGAGCTTGCTATTTTGATTGAATCGGTTGTATTAGTTGCGTTAGTTGAATGAGTTGATTTAGGGAATTAAAGTTGTTGGTTCACCCTCGCCTACGGCTTCGGTGGACTTAGTTGGATGGCTAGCGAAAACCCTAACGCTCATTCTAACTCTGGTTTCACCTACCTCACTTTTACTGTCACTTCTATTTTGATTGACATTGACATTGCTATTGTGACCTGAACTAAATACACAAATGCTTGGTCTTTTTGACCAAGGGACTTGAGTCTAAGGCCGACATCTTTGTACTGTTAGTATTAATCCACCATTAATCTGTCCAAAGATGAAAAGCTTAACCAAAACCACCTTGCTGTTTGCAATCCTCGTGTCCTCCTTTTATCATTTACAGGCCCAGAAACGAGTACAAAACTTCACCGTAACCAATATCATCAACGCCCCTGCAGATCAGGTTTGGGCTGTGGTTGGTGAAGATTACGGTGCTATCGCTAACTCGCACCCTAAGATTATTAGTTCCGATTATATCAATGGTAGTCTGGCTGCCGGAGAAGGCGCTGAACGGGTTTGTAATTTCAACGAGAGTGGCACGCGCTATTTGCACGAGAAACAAGTAGACTACGACCCCGAGAATTATACCTTCCGCAATCAAGTCTTTCAAGCCGGTAAGTTTCCAGTTGATCCTGCATATACTTTTGCGATATATCGGGTAGAACCTATTGATGCCAACACCAGTAGACTCGTTTTTGACATGACGTACCGCACGAAACCTGCCTTTATGGGTGGTATGATGAAAGGGCAATTCCGCAAGCTCATCAACGATTATGCACTTGCCATTGAGCACCATGTTAATACTGGTGAGGCGGTAAACAAAGAGAACTTCCGCGATATCAAGCGGCAGTACGAAGGAAGATAGTTCAGTTTATTTTATCCTGCTTTTACAATCAGCTACTAAACATTCCTGGCACACAAAGGGTACACGAGTATCCTATACCGATGGCAAAAGGTTTGGGCGAAACCCAACCTACGCAGTCAGCAGTATAGTACACAATCTAGTAGTTGAATGTTGAAAATGGCTCGGTCTTCAAGGAAAGGCCGGGCTTTTTTATTGGAGGTACTAATCTAGATGGAATAAACTTTGCACTCCTGGGGTCCGAACCACGTTGAAACCCTCCGCATAATCGTAGGCGGCTACTCGACCGTAACTAGCGGCCTTAGCGCGCAGGAAGCGTTTGAACTGTGCACCACTGATTGGTGTGGCGGCTTCCGCTGCGTACTCCTTGGCCTCCGGGTTATGAAACTGCGAACCATAAGCCATGATAATATCCATCTTTTGATCAATGTAGGGCGTGATATTCACTACAAAGTCAGGTTCCAGGTTTCGATCTTGAATGTAATGGTAAACTGCTGCGGGGCGCCATTTCTCCTGTGGGGTACCATCAGGAAAATGAGTAGCGATTTTGGCTAGCCCACTGTAATAGGCCGCATCAGCAGTTAATTTCGCCGCCCGGCCGTGGTCTGGATGGCGGTCATCTAAAGCATTGGCTAAAACAATGGTAGGTTGACAGGCGCGAATAGCCTGGATGATCTTTCGAGTATTATCTGGTGTGATAGCAAAGAATCCATCGGCCATACCAGCATTCCAACGAAAGCGGGCCCCTATCATCTGAGCAGCTTTGGTCGCCTCCTGCGCCCGGATTTCGGCGGTGCCGCGTGTCCCTAATTCACCTTGCGTCAGGTCAAGTATACCTACCGTCTTACCTGCCTCAATGTGCTTTAACAAAGTGCCACTACAAGATAACTCAACATCATCTGGGTGTACCCCGATGGCGAGGATATCTACTTTAGTTACCGTATTATTCATTGGAAATTTATCGCTTCTTCTTAATACTCAAGCTCTTAACTGGAGAAAGAGCAAATAGTTGCTGATAGTGTACCTTTTGTGCGTCGGCAAAAGACAGCTCCACCTGAAATTGGGAATTCAACCGACGGTCTCCCACCGCCTCTAGCAAAACACTGTAGTTGCCAGCTGTAGCTAATTGCTGTCCCGTCACTTCATTTTTCACTTTCACATCTTGCCGCCCCACCAAGCGCACATGCAGCAGGGTTACCGGTGGGCCTGGATTGGATATCTTGAGGAAGGCATCCCTACCCAGTGGTGCAATTTGGAAGGACTGAATAACCAATCCACGCTGGCGCAAACGAGACCGCTGCATAGATCGCCTGAATATCACAATAATGATGATCAGGAAGAGCAGCAGTCCAAATCCTACGCTAAAGACTAGGACCGGGTCGTACCCCTGAAGTGCCTCCGGCAAAAAATCTTGAATTGAAGATTCCATGGCAGCAAAGCTAGGAAATTCTAGGAGATGGGGAGAGTTGTGGGTTTAGTTGGGTTAGTTGGGTTAGTTGGGTTAGTTGGGTTAGTTGGGTTAGTTGGGTTAGTTGGGTTAGTGAATTTAGTTGAGTTGATTGAATTAGCGGAATTATTCGGGTTAATAGCCTCGTAGCGGCGCGATTCATCACGTCAGGGGTAAACTTGATTGTTGAGCTATCATTCGATAGTAACAATTCGCTGACATGCCTTCAGCAGCTCTATAAATCTGAGGTGACCTTGGTATCTGGGTGGTTTGAATTAACAGTGCCTCAACTAGCCTCCATGGATCTTAGCTTAACCAGTAAGAAGTTCAACTTTCATTGCCACTTTCACTTCCCCTTATTACTCTGAACGGAAGGCGAACACGGCCTGAAATGCCTGAAACTCACTCAGTAAATTGATTTCTGGCATTTGGAGCTGCTGCCACAGTGTAGTGGGTAGAATTAAACTGATATTGCGCCGTGGCATGTTGGGATTCACGTTGATAGTTTCCAGCTCCGGGTATAGTACTTTGATGGAGAGTAAGATATCGTTAATGGAGAAATTGTGTTCCGCTAGGTCATACACCCCAGATTCTACATCCGCCGTGAGCAACTGTCGGAGTGCAGTGCCGAGTTTATCCACGTGAATAAAAGCACGTTGCTGCTCGCCGGATCCCTGGATGCTTACTCGGCCTTCGAAGTGCGCCTCGAAGATGAAGCGGTTGATTACAGCATCAATGCGGTAGGTGGGGTTGTAGCCATATACATTACCAGAACGGATTACATGAACCTTCATTTTATTGCGTAGGCGCAATACTTGTTCTTCACCCGCCAGTTTGGCAATGCCGTAATAGGAACGGGGAGTAGGCGTGCTCTTTTCGTTCATCGGTTCTTCCGAATCTCCGTAAACCGACACACTACTTACGTATATCAGGTGCTTCACTCCTTGCTGCTCCGCCGCGTAGGCAACCTGAGCCGTTCCCCAGTGGTTGATTTGATCAAAGCTGTGCGCATCCATATCTGCGAAGGGCGTCGTCACCTTGGCCGCCAAGTGATAGACCACCTCTACATCAGCTAGAAGTTGGTTTAGTTTGCGACCATCAAGGATATCCCCCTGCACAAAACGGATGGGCTTCTCGCTAAATTTCTGATGATCAAAGAAAGCATAATTACGACGGGACAAATTATCGTAGATGATGATTTCGCTGATTTGCGGAGCAAACATCAATTGTCGTACCAGAGCATAGCCTACATAACCGGCGCCTCCTGTGATGAGTACTTTCATGGGGTGGGGGAGATTAGTTGGAGTAGTTGAATTGGTTTAATTAGTTGTTCCACCCTCGCCGGCGGCTTCAGTGGACATAGTTGGATTGCTAGCGAAAATTCTAAGGCTCATTCTGACTCTAATTTCACCTACCTGACTTTTACTATCACTTCCATTTTGATTGAGATTGCCATTGCTATTTTGATTGAATTAGTTGAATGAGTTGTGTTAACCAACCTGCTTTTTTACGGAAAAACAGATTAGAACAAGATGCTGGTCGAAGAGACACTCCTGATAGCTATCGAGGAGTAATGCGTCTTTACATCAAATGCCATAACCGCTGTGAGCCAAAGAATCCATTACCTATTGGCAACTACGACTTAGCCAGATCAGTATGTAAACCGCATTCTGTCTTTTTGAGGCCAGCCCAGCGACCACCACGATCATTTGGATCACCTAGGTTAAACTTTTGGGTACAGGGCGCACAGCCGATACTGAGATATCCTTTAGCTTCTAGTGGGTGAGCTGGCAGTTGGTGCTGTTTACGGTAGTGGTGAATCATACGGTTGTTCCAATCCAGCATAGGGTGGAAACGAGTGGTGCCGAATGGGCCAGGGGCTTCCAAGGAAAAGTTACTGCGAGTGGCACTTTGATCGCGGCGGACTCCGGTAATCCAGACATCATATTCCGCTAGGATTGGCTCCATAGGCTTGGTTTTATTGAGATAGCAGCAATAGGTAGGATCACTGGCAAAGTGGAAACGCCCACTCATATCTCGTTGTGCCAACTTGGATACTGCCGACTCTACATTTATGATACGTAGACCCAGTAATTCAGCAATTTCATCACGAAAAGCCAAGGTTTCTGGAAAGTGAAAGCCCGTTTGCAAGAACACCACCGGGATTTCCTGATCAAGCGTACTGATCAAGTGCAACATGGGAATACTGTGCGTCTGAAACGAGGAGGAAGCAAAGACCTGTTGGCCAGCCTCGCGGTATGCGTTGAGCCGTTCGGCAAACAGCTCGCGCTGCACTTCTATCGATTCGTCAATTGATGCACTGGCCACCATAGTTCAAATGATTTTCTCTAGTTAATAGCACCGTACCAAGGCAATAGTACCGCACCAGATCCGCAGAACGTATGCACTATGTAAGGCAAATGTAGAGCATTTACCCCATTAATCCATACTAAACTGGTAGACTTTAAAGAAAATAGCATGAGCGGCCGGAAAGTTTCATCTGATCCAGCTAATTAACACTTGGAAGGTGATGACTCTTTTCTAACCATTGAAGACACATCAGGTCACATTTGGTACTGGACCATATAAGGCATAGAAGAACATGGAAGGAACTCCACAACTTGATTCACTAACTCAACCAATGGCAATCAAAATGGAAGTGACAGTGAAAATTAAAGTCAGGTAGGTGAAATCAGAGGCGAAGGAGGACCAACTACTTCAATTGACTAAATCAACCGATTCAATCAAAATAGCAATTGCAATCTCAATCAAAATGAAAGCAACCTAGAATTTCCCCCCAGCACTCTACCATCTAACTACGTCCGCCGAAGCTAGAGGCGAAGGAGGACCAACCCAACTAAATTCACTATCCACTATTCTGACGAACTCCATAATGCCATTTTCATTCTAATCCTAATTCTAACGCTAATTCTAATTCTCCCCCCCCTCACTCCCCCGCCAGCCATACCTTAAAATCACTCACTTTATCGCGACTTACCACTATTTCGGTATCCGCAGCTTGGCCTTGTAGGGTTACCTTGAGGCGACTACTGGAATAGACCACTACGTCCTTTATGGCGTTGATTTGTAAAATATGAGAACGATTGGCACGGAAAAATTGGCTAGGGTTTAAGAGTCCTTGCAGCTCCGTCAGTGTAAAATCCAGTGCAAACTTTCGGCCGTCCAATTGATGCAGACTCACCAAACGCCCATCGGCAGAGAAGTAGCTAACATCGGTGATTCGCACCGATTGAATTTTATTTCCGCGACGGACCAGAAACCGCTCTTTATAGGCTTCCGTATTTTTGGTCAGCTGATCTATTTCTAAGGGGGCACTCAGCTTCATCTGACCAGCTTGGTGTAATCTTTGGTATTTATCCAACGCCTGCGAGAGGTGAGTAAACGTAATCGGCTTAAGCAGATAATCGACGCTGTTCACCTTGAAAGCATCAATTGCGTACTCATCGTAGGCCGTGGTAAAAATCACAGGTTTGTCGATTTGTACCTGTTGAAAAATGGAAAAACTCAGGCTATCATATAATTGAACATCTACGAATAATAGATCGACCTGTTTCAAATTCTGGCGTAGCCATGAGACCGCTGTCTCCACTGTATTCAGGCAGGTCAATACCTCAATAGTGGCATCGTACTTCTTGACGTAACGGATGAGTTTTTGGGCAGCTGGGTTTTCATCTTCGATGATTACTACTTTCATGAGTGTTCAAATGTGAGTATTGGGATATAAATCTGTTTTTCACCGTCCTGTTCCTCCAATCGCAATGGATTTTCGGTGTAGACACCATATCGTTGCCGCAAGGACGCTAAACGGCGATTGCTAAGGCGGCTTTGCAGGCGTTCCATGCAGTGGTAACGCAAGACATAATAGCCATCTTCTATGTTCATCCGGAGCGATAAAGCTCGCTCTTCCATCACAATACTAGTGCGGATAATGAGCTCCACTACGTGCAACAAAGTACCGGGAATAAGGTGGCCTACCGGCTCTTGATTCGTAACCCAAGCAATCTTGCGATGCGGGAGGAGTTGGAAGAGTTCCAACAACTCTTGTAAGACCTCGAGCTCTTCACTAATGGGTACCAATTCCTTACGGCGGCTGCCCAGAACATAGCGGTAAACCGTTGAAAGCCGATCCAGCAGATCATCAGCCTGGTCTTTATTGGTGTGCAGGCAAACGATAAGTGTTTCCAAGCTTTCAAAAAGGAGTTCTGGATTAATTCCTTCCTTAAATTGGTTGAAGTCAGCCAGGATGTGATTTTTAAGTGCTTGCTCAGCAGCGATGGAGGCTTGGTTATCTAGATTGAGCAAGAAATGACTCACCCACAAACTCAAAAGTAGACCAGCCAGAAAACTGAACACTCCAGCAAACATTACTATCTCCCCCAAGGCGGGGCGGAATCCCAGTGCCTTTGCGTAGTATATCCAAAGTGCTAGGCTTACTAATAGAATTACTAAAAATAGAGCCAACAGACAACGGCGTACGATCTTGCGGACTAAACCTTCTGGTTCCTTCAGTTGACGCAAAGCGGCCAAGCTGAACCAACAAATTTCCTGCACCAAAACCGCCAAACCCAAACAGAAGTACAACTCCTCTCCTAGAAAATACGCCTGCAGTTGCATGATGTTGTTATTCACCAGCAGGATCAATACGTAGGCAATGGCACCCAGTGCAACGGGAGTGAGCAAGCGAAAAATAGGACGTTGTAGAAAGAATCCCCTCATGACAGCAAAGGGATTTTAACCGTAAATAAACTTGACTTGTGCACTTGCGGCTCCGGCGCACCGAGCAATTCATAGCGAGCACGAAGGTTATCCAAACCTACCGCAAAGGAATTTTTCCTGGGCGTTGTGCGGGGGCGAATCTCGTTCTGCACCCAAACATTCTGATCATCACTGCTAATCCTTATACGTAAAGGTTGCTGCGTGCTGAAGGTGTTATGCTTTACCGCGTTCTCTACCAATAGTTGTAGCGCTAAGGGTGGCACTTTCTTTTGCCGCGAGGTTTCCGCCAAATCCAGTTCTAAAAATAGACTATCCGGATAACGGGTCTGGAGGAGATAAAAATAAGAGGCCACCAATTTCATTTCCTTGCGGAGCAAAATCAAGGGCTGCTCATAGCTCTCCAGGCTAAAGCGATAGGTATGCGCCAGCTTGCGGATGAAGGTCTCCGCCCGTTGCTCATCTTCTTCCACTAAGGCAGAAATTGTGTTCAAACTATTAAAAAGGAAGTGGGGTTGAAGTTGTGCTTGCAGGCTCTGCCATTGCAAATCTAGTCGCTGACGTTCCTCTCGGGCTGATCTTAGGCGGAGTTGCCCCCAGTACCGGTAGGAATGAATGGCAAAGTATACCACGCTGTAGGAAAGCACTAAAAAGGAAAGTAAAACACCACCTTTTAGCAACAAGGCTAACTCTTGCTGCGGTGATAAGGCCTCACGGAGAAAGAGCGGTGCGTAGATTAAATAAGCTGCGAAGGCACAAAGGGCAAGGGCAAGGGTATTAACGAACCAACCCGCTAGCCAACGGCGCCCCGGCTGATCTGCCCAGCCTAAGGTAGAATCTAGTTTGGTGGAAATCCAGAATGCCACACCGGCCAGCAGCAAACCCAGCACTGCCCAGTAGGTCCAGTCGAACACTGATGAAGTGGCCTGCTCCAACTCCGCCTGCAAGAGGAAACGCAGGAACAGGCCACTAATGGTACCAATTAGGACAAAGGGAAGGTACCGTTTCATCATAGCTTGATGCGTGGTTTGAATTAAGGGAAAAGCGGATTAATCGATTGCTCGAACTGCCCGACCGTAGTAACTCTCAGAACTAATTTCTTTGGCCGCAGTGCGGTAGGCGCTTTTTACCTCCTCTCCCTGGTTTTTCACCAGGGGGGCAACCGCAAGCAATACTTCGGTAAGATAATGATCCGATTGGATATTTCCCGTTGAAAGCAGGAGCTCTGCCAGTTGATCTCCACTTAGATTTTTATCGCGCACCAATGCCTCATAAACCCCCGAAGAATAATTATCGGATTGGATGCTTGCTGCAGCTCTTAGCAGGGCAGTATAGGTAGGTCCATCCAGCGATTGCTCGCGAATAATGTGCCGTAGGGCCTCATTGAGATAGTGGTCAGACTGTACATTTTGGCGCAACTGATCGAGCATATTAACCAAGGTAGTAGAAGAAAAGTCTTCTTTATCAATGGCAAATATTACCTCTTTGGTGTAGTGATCAGAATCAATCTTCGCTAAGGCAGAAAGAAATCCTTCGTAGGCTGTACCGGAGAGATTATCCTGTCGAGCAGCGCGCTGTAGTACCTCCGACATATAGTGGTCAGACTGAATGTTTTCACTAACGCGCAACATACTCACCAAGGTAGCAGAGGATAACTCCCGATCGTTCATCAAGTCGATGAGTAAACTTGATAGGTAGTGGTCCGACTGTATATTGTTGGCCGCATCCAGAATCGTTGGAATCTGTGTCTCCGTCGCCTGATCAGAGGTCACCACTCGTCCTAATACTTCCGTCATGTAATGGTCGGAACTAATGCTACGAGCAGCATCTACAAAAGCACTTACGCGCTGCGGGTTTTGCAGAAATAGAACATAATTGTCCTGTAGCAGCGAAGCCAAATAATAATCGGACTTCACCTCACTCCCCATGACACCCATCAATTGGTCTACCTCTTGATCGTTCAAGTCTTTGCAGAGGACCAGTTTGATGTAGGCGGCTTTTACATAGTCACTTTCCAGTTCACGCACTTCCACGGTGAAGGCATTCATGCCTCCGTTTCCATAGATACGATTCACTCGGTCTTCGGCCCCTATTGTACTGGAGCGTACTATTTCTGGGAGTACCTCGGCCAACCAGGCACGGCCATTGGGCTCGAAGTCCTTTTGTGACCAACCTTCGTAATACTTGCGAATGAGGTTACCGTTGCGGTCGGCTTCAATATTGATGCGGCGCTTGGAACCAAAAGCAGATTTGCTGATTTTGATGTAGCCGCCGGCAGAAATAGCAATGATATCACGATCATCATCACTGAGGGTAATGTAGCCTTCGTACTCTACATTAAAGCTATTGCCATTGCGGCGCCACTGCAGCTTGCGACGGCTATTATCCGTATCCTCGCTCAGGCGAACATGATGGGTCTCAGTGGAAGTAGTTGATTGGGAAAAAGAAAAAAGTGGAGCGAAGGCTAGCGCCATTAGTATAATCCAGCACTTGCTCCAGCTTTGAGGTATTAAAAAGTCGGGTGATTTCATCTTGATGCTGTTTTGTCAGGTCAATTAATTACGCTTACAAATATGCGGTTGCGCGTAAGCAGGATGAAATCAGATGTAATGAATGGGAGAAAAAGTGGAATGAATGGGAAGTTGGGAAATTAGAAATTGGAAATTAGAAGGATGAAATAGGAGGTTGGGGGGAGGTCGGAAGTGGGAAATCGGAGACAGGTGATTTTCTGACGCTAGGTATTCATGGAGTGGTGTACACGATGGGCTGGAAGACTCTTTTGGGCCCTGGATTTGCCTGCTTCGAGCGGGGATGACAAGTCTGAATAACCAGCTTAAGTACCCTCTTATTCGGTAGGTTTTGAAGATTGCAAGAACGATTTATAGGTATTCACAATTTCCTGCAATTTCATCCAATTTGGATTCTTCCGGTCAATTAAGCCTTTAAATACTTCCAGTTCGGCGAGCTTAGGGTGTAGTTCGATTCCCTCTTCGATCACTAGCGGGAAGAC
>JBCBEC010000085.1:0-16975 GCA_038528965.1 Bacteroidota bacterium
GACCAAAAACCTTACAAAGGGGCCTGGAGATCTTTGCCGCAACTTATAATGGAGTCGCTTTAGTTAAACAGTGGCCACTAGATGTGTCCCAACCGTAGACTTTGAGTTCTCCGAGAACTATATTGGTTAGCAGAATGAGCTACGCGAAACCAAATACGGTGCAATGTATGCCAAGCCTAAGCGTGCTTCGCCGCAAATTCCACCATCACATCAGCTAGTGCCTGCGCACTGCTGTGTGGCATGCTATTGTAGATAGAAGCTCGGAAACCACCAACAGAACGGTGCCCTTTCACGCCGCTGCAGTTAGCGGCTTCGGCGGCAGCCAGGAAGTCATCTTGAAGATGAGCGTAATCTTCCTTCAAAACGAAGGTAGCATTCATCAAAGAACGATCAACAGTATCCGTCACAACACCCTGGAAGATGGGGCTGTTATCAATGGTATCATAGATGATCTTAGCCTTGGCCTCGTTATGAGGTACCATAGCCTCTACTCCACCCTGCTCCTTGACCCAACGCATGGTGAGCATACTCACGTAAATTGGGAAGACGGGAGGGGTATTAAACGAAGAGTTCTTGTTGATGTGCGTCTCGTAGTTGAGCATAGTGGGAATGCTGCGCTCCACCTTTCCCAGGAGATCCTTGCGCACAATCGCCAGGGTAACACCGGCAGGTCCCATATTCTTTTGGGCACCAGCGTAAATCAAACCAAAACGATCAATTGGTAAGGGGCGACTAAAGATATCACTTGACATATCTGCTACCAAAGGAGCAGCCGTGTCTGGAAACTCCTGAAACTGCGTACCAAAGATGGTATTGTTAGAAGTAAGGTGCAGGTACTTGAGATCAGTAGGAATATCGTACCCTTTAGGGATGTAGGAAAAGTTGGTATCCTTGCTACTAGCCAACTCTACCACGTTCCCGAAGTTCTTCGCCTCCTTAATGGCCTTGGTAGACCAGGCACCGGTATTCACATAACCAGCTGTTTCATTTTCGTTAAGCAAGTTGAGCGCCGCCATGTAGAACTGGCTACTGGCACCACCCGTCAGAAAAAGCACTGCGTAATCATCCCCTACGCCCAGTAACTCATGTACCAGTGAAACGGCCTCGTCCAATACCGCCACAAAGGGCTTGGACCGGTGGGAGATTTCCAAGATTGATAACCCACTACCGTTGAAATCGCGAACTGCTTCGGCGGCTTCCACCATTACACTAGCCGGAAGAATGGCTGGTCCGGCACTGAAATTGTGCACTTTCATAAGCGTTTTTTGGTTATTGCAAAGGCGTCTATACAATGGTCGTTTAATGGTAGCTAGCAGACCATGAGTTATTCTTTGTTTTGCCTGAGCAAGGTGATTACAATGAGCTGCAAAAATAGGCTTTTTACCTACGCGTACTAAGCCTTTGTGCCAATAGCGAGTCAAAAATAAAAGCGAAAATCCGATCCCCGCATTTGGGCAATTTTTACAATATTTGGGTCACTTGGTACGATCATTAAGAGAAAGGGTCAAGCATACCCATTAGCACCAAACATGATTCCGAAAGACTTGTTTAACACCAAATTATTTCTGGGCATCATCTACACTGTATATTTCGAGTAGTCCCCAAAAAAGTACAATTATGCGACAGTATCACTTCCTTTTATTCACGGCTTTGCTGGCAACTATGGCTGTTACAGCATGGCAGGGTGGTCCTTCGGGCCCCATTTTAGCCAGCACACTCGACCCAATGGACCCTATGCTGGCTCCGGTACCGGTCGCATTCAGTCCTTGTGCTACTTTTGATGAAGCTCCTAATAAGGATGAGGCGGAAACCAATTACGTGCTCTACCGCGACTTTCTCAAAACGCGGGAATACGATATCGCTTACGACTATTGGAAAAAAGTGTACGCCACTGCTCCGGCCGCAGATGGCCAACGCAATACCGTATTTTCGGATGGAATCTTCTTCTATGAGTACTTTTTGAGTCAAACCAACGATTGGTCCTACGTAGATTCCATCTTCTTGATGTACGATGAAATCGACAAGTGCTATCCGGAAGGTGGCTACGTAGCAGGCCGCAAAGCTTTTGACCTCTACTACAAATACCGCGATCGGGCTACCCGCAAGGAGATCTTTGACTTGTTTAAGGAATCGATAGAAAAGGACGGCATTAAAGCCAACGATTTTGTAATCAATCCTTTTACCGCTCTGCTAACTGAACTGCATGACTCTAGTCTGGTATCTAACGAAGAAGCCAAAGCGTACAGTGATCAAATCCGGGAAATCATTGCCCACGGCTTGGAGAACTGTCAGGAACCCTACTGCGAGCGTTGGCGTATTGTGAATGACTACGCACCGGTACGCCTGGAATACTTTGAGACGGTAAAGGGCTTTTACGATTGTGAGCACTATTCGGCCAAGTACTTCCCGATGTTTGAAGAACAGCCCGACAGCTGTGATTTGGCCCGTGAGGTCTTCAGTCGACTCAACTGGGGTGGCTGTGTAGAAGGAGATATTGCCTACGATGCGGTAAAGGCGGTGCTGGATAGTGATGATTGCCGCCTGGAGTTTGCCGGAAATGCCGGAGTAGGCGTGAAATGCCTGCAGGAAGGTGACTACGATTGTGCCATTGAATACCTTTTACTGGCCGCCCAGGAGGAAGATGAGTCTGTTCGTAAATCAGAGTTGTTGCTCCTAGTTTCTAAAGTTTACTACGTGCATAAGCGCAACTACCCAAGTGCCAGAACCTACGCCCAGCAAGCAGCGGACGCGCGCCCGGGCTGGGGCGAGCCCTATATCCTCATAGGTAGAATGTACGCCAGTAGTGGCCCGCTTTGTGGCCCCGGTCGTGGCTGGGATAGCCAGATCGTAGTTTGGGTGGCGGTAGATATGTGGAACAAAGCCAAACGTGTTGATGCCAGTGTATCCGGTGAAGCCAATAAGTGGATTCGTGAATACAGTCAATACATGCCAGAGAAGGGGGATATCTTCTTGCGGAATCTGAGTGTAGGAGATAGCTACTTTGTCCCTTGCTGGATTCAGCGAAGCACGACGATTCGGGCGGCGAGATAATCAACTAGTTCTCGGAGATTTTGGGAATCTCCGAGAACTTTGCCCAACTATTCCTTCATCACTTTTCCGCTTTGCAAAGGCTGGCCATCGGTATTAAAAAGCGTCCAGAAATACAAGCCTGAGGGCAGCTTGGTGATATCTACTTCCAATTTTCCTACTTGATCCCCGGTGGCAGCTTGCATTATTTGCCCAGTTGGAGAATAAACCTTCAGGACTTCCCCGAACAGGACTCCTTCCACATAAAGCCGCGCGTTGGTGGGGTTGGGGTAAATCCGGCGCGGCGGCGGTGCTGAAAGCTCATCAGTATCTACAATGTAAACATAGCAACCGTTGTTTTCGTGATCCGGGTTTCGCCAAATGGGATTCGACAAGTCCGTAGAACGATAAAAACATTGAATTTGCTCGCGGCCTCCATCTAAATCTTCGATAAATGATTCCTCCGGAAAGAAAGGATGGTCATTGGCACCGATACCTTCAATCCAATACCATTCGCGGCCACCTTGCCACTCCTCCGGAGCAAAGATGAAACGTCGCCTTTCTTCTCCATTATCAATGACGACAGTATCAGTATCCCGCAACTGCATGGGCTGAAGATAATTTGAAAGACCCTCCAAATCGAAAGTATCCCCTACCATTAGATCAAAATCATAGATCAGCTTTTCGCCTTCTTCAGGATTCCAAAAGCCGGAGGGAAAGCGATATATCCTTGCGCCATCCTGCCGGAAACTAAAGCCGCCCTGCACATCCGCCCATTCATCCGCATTTTCTCTTTGAATAACTTGCAGTTTGTAGTAGATATGCCCATCGTATTGGACGGTATCACGAAGGCGATATTCGGCAGTAACCAGAGAATAGTAGCCGGTACTAAATCCATACGACTCGTTGATCAGGTGCCATTCCCGGTAGGGGTTAATCATATTACCATTGTGCACCACTCCACAATCCATATCATTACCTACACAGTAATCAATGATCTCATCTGGGAGTGAATTGAGTAAAAGAGAAGGCGGTGCCAGCAAGCCAGTGCTAAAACCAATTCCTTCAATTTGGCGGTAGCCGTCCGGAAGATAGTAGACAGTACGCTCCTCTCCGTACAACTCTTCGGTGGCAATATCCTGAACAATTATCGGATCCGAACCAGGTATGCAGGTTGGGACGGCGTCTCCTACTTCCAGGGTAAAGTCGAACAGGAGAACTTCCTCATTTTCACTTTCGCAGGCAGAAAAATTTTCGCTATCTCGCCAGTAAACTTTCCTACCGGAGACATCTTCACGGATAAAGCCGGCAAGTAGTTGGGAGGTCACTTCCAATGGCCAGTCGTAGGAATCCCAGCCACCGCCAGGTTCACCATTTTGCCTAAAATCACGGATGTACACATTTTTATAGGCCAGGCCCTCGACTAAGGTGTCTCCTGAAATGTGGTACTCAAATATCCGACCACAGTCCCAAAGATCAGTGGAGGAATTGCGGCAAACTTTCCAGTGTGCCCCTTCCAGCACTAGGGGCAGGTATTCAGATTGGGCATTCACAGCAAAAAATAGCAATAGAGAAACATGTAAGAATAGAACGCGGTGTAACATGGTGGTTTTCATTTTGGTGTTCTTAGCATCAAGATAATAGTATGTCGACAGTGGCCTGCTCGACTTCAACCAACAATCCAGCAATTCAACTGACATATGACCAATCCACTTCATTTTCCTTTGGTTTAACGCAACCCTAACAAAATTTAGACGGGCCTTTTAACAGTCGCTTGGAGAAAAAAGCTAATTTTAGCGCCGGTTGTGCTAAAATGCCGTAAAAAGCAACAAGCCAGCGGCCAGCACAGCTCTGAACAAAACGAAAACAAGAGTAAGCGATTATGGCGCAGCAGGACGATAATGTGTTAGATAATGACGCATTCGCAAACCAGCCCGGAAATGGCGGGGGCAATGATCCATTCGACAATCAGCCTCAGTTTCTGGGACATCCGGTAGGTTTATATTTCCTTTTTTTCACTGAATTATGGGAGCGCTTTTCCTACTACGGAATGCGGGCACTCCTGGTGCTATTCCTGACGGCTTCCCTCACCGCTGAAAACCCTGGTTGGGGTTGGGAAGATCCCGAAGCGATCAGCCTCTACAAATGGTACACCACTTTAGTCTACCTGGCGTCTATACCCGGTGGATTACTGGCCGACCGCTTACTCGGCCAGAAGAAGGCCGTTATGGTTGGTGGTTTTCTGCTTTGCATAGGACACCTCATACTGGCCGTACCTCAGCCCATTGCCTTTTACACCGGCCTCGCATTTATTATAGCAGGTGTAGGTTGCCTAAAGCCAAACATTTCCACTATGGTGGGAGGGTTGTATAAGCAGGGTGATCAGCGCCGTGATGTTGGTTTCACCATTTTCTATATCGGTATCAATATCGGTGCCTTTTTGGCTGGTATTATTGTCGGTACTATTGGTGAGAACATCAACTTCCACTACGGTTTCGGTCTAGCTGGTATTGGCATGCTGCTTGGACAGATTGTCTACATCTGGGGACAGCGTTACCTCAAGCACGTAGGTAATGAGCCAAGTAGTAACGAATTGACTGCGGAAGAGAAGGAGGCCCTGGCGCGCCCGCTTACGCTAGTGGAAAAAGACCGGATGAAGGTCATGTTCCTATCCTTCTTGATTATCATCGTCTTCTGGGGTGCCTTCGAACAAGCCGGAGGATTGATGAACCTCTACGCAGAAGAAAAAACCAACCGTATTACAAGTTTGCTCAATATCGACATACTCCTTATCGGTTTGTTCTCCATCGTATTTATTCGAGGACTACTCGTTCGCAGAAAAGACGCGACCCAGGGTAGGAACTGGCTAATTGGCGCTACGGTACTAGGAGCAGTCCTGTTGTTACTAAAACTATTGGTCTTTCAGGATGATCCTTACGAAGTACCAGCCACCTGGTTCCAATCGGTCAACTCCTTCTTTATCATTACCCTTGGTGTTCCTATCGGCCTCTTTTGGGTCTGGTGGGCCAATGGTGGACGCGAGAATAGCTCTTTGTTCAAAATGGCTGTGGGGGTTGTCATCATGGGGCTTGGCTTCATCTTTATGGCCAAAGCATCGATGGATTACGAAGCCACTGGTTCTTCTGCAATGACCTGGCTGATCCTTGCTTACCTCTTCCATACGATCGGCGAATTATGTGCCTCTCCGGTAGCGCTATCGTTCATTACTAAGCTGGCTCCAGTGAAATACGCCGCCTTTATGATGGGCGCTTATTTTGCGGCTACGGGGCTGGGTAATTTTGTAGCCGGTTCAATTGGGGAGCAGATTGCCAACTATTCAGAATTGCAGCTATTTACGGGGATCACTATTTTCTGTGTGCTCTTTGGTATTCTAGTACTGCTCATACTGAAGCCACTCAAGCGCCTCACCCACGGTGCGGAGGATATCCAACTAGCAGCTGAATAAAACCTGATCCGTTAAAAGCCACCATCTGCCGCTCCGGCGGCAGTGTAACTTATCAAAACTGAATAATCAACTCAACGATGAGTAACAATAACTTCTTCGAATCCAAAGTACTAGGACACCCAGCGGGGCTGTTTGTACTGTTTTTTACTGAAATGTGGGAACGCTTTTCGTACTACGGAATGCGGGCCATCCTGGTATTATTCTTGATGTCCTCCATTGGTATCAATGGTTGGGACTGGACCAGTAAGGAAGCCTTGTCGCTCTACGGCACGTATACTTCTTTGGTCTACCTTACTCCTATACTCGGCGGATATCTGGCCGATAAATATATAGGTTACAAACGGGCAGTAATTCTGGGTGCCTTCATCATGACCTTGGGACACTTATCCATGGCCATGGAGTTCCACAAGATGTTTATGTTCCTCGGAATTGGACTTTTGATTGTAGGTAACGGCTTCTTTAAGCCCAATATGACCTCTATCATTTCGCAGATGTACAAGGATCATCCAGAGAAAAAGGACGGTGCTTACACCATTTTCTACATGGGTGTGAACGCGGGTGCCTTCCTTGGTATCATGATGTGTGGTTACCTTGGTGAGAAAGTATCCTGGTCTTATGGCTTCGGTCTGGCGGGTATCTTCATGTTCTTCGGCATGCTGCAGTTCTACTTTGCTAGTAAGATATTTGGCACCGTTGGTGATAAACCAGAGGTCAGTGAGGATGATGAACAACAGCTTGAATTTGAAGGGGATCGATTCAACCCATTTACCACACTAGACAAGGTATTGACTGTCATCTGTGCGTTCATTGGTATCACCTGGGTGATCAACGATCCATTTTCAAAAATTGGCAACTCCAACTTCCTGGAAATCGGAGGAACGGACATTTCCAACCAATACATTGTGGTTGGTGTCACCTTGTTCCTATTCTTGCTTATCTCCAGAATTATACGCTACCCCAACCAAACGAGAGACCGGATGATCGCCATCATCATCTTTGCGGTGATGACGGTTTGTTTCTGGGCCTGTTTTGAGCAAGCGGGGGGATCAATGACCATCTTCGCTAACAATTTCACGGGCCGGGTAATGACTGATCAATGGGCAACAATATTCATTGTGGTCAACATTCTGATCACTGTTATCCCCCTTGGCATCATTACTTATGTACTGTACCGATTATTCCAGCAAACCTTCTCGCGGTTCCCATTGTCGAACGTATTCCTGGGTACCAGTTTTGTAATTATCTGGGGTATTGTACTATGGATGATCAACCGTGACCTTAATTCTAACTCCTTTGTAGTAGATGTTCCGGTGTACACAGTAATGGAAGAAAACGACGAGGGTGAAAGCGAAGAAGTAGAGTACATCATTACAGAAAGTACGGAAATACCGGATGAAGCTACGCAAGGCACCACTGAAGTATCAGTGGTAGAACCAACGCTAATGGCCATCGGCGATGCAGTAACTCTTTTAGAAGTCCGGGGTAAATACTTGTTTCTGAATGAAGAAAAAGAGGCTACAGCGCGCCAAAAGATCAGTGAAGCAGGTCAAAAATCACCTATTATCAACGGTACCATCACAGAGATAAAAGAAAACGAGGTGGAAATTGGTGCCACTTGGTTTGGTATCCTCAACTCGCTCTTTATTATCATTTTTGCTCCACTATTCTCCCGTTGGTGGGAAAGCAAATACAATCCGAGCGCAGCCACCAAATACGGTCTGGGGCTTATACTCCTGGGTATTGGTTTCGGTGCGCTAGCCTTGGGGTCCAGTACAATCCCTTCGGGCGCAGAGGTAGCCGCGGTCAGTATTATTTGGCTAGTACTTGCTTACTTATTCCATACGCTTGGAGAACTCTGCCTTTCACCAGTAGCGCTCTCTTATATCAGTAAGCTGGTGCCCGGCAGGATGATTGCATTGATGTTTGGTATCTGGTATATTGCGATCGCAATCGGTAATAAGCTCGCTGGTGAAATGGGGGGCAGGATTGAAGATATCACTGCGGAATATTCAATGTCGAAGTTCTTCCTCATATTTACCATTGTTCCGATTGGGCTCGGACTATTGGGAATAGCATTGAACCCCATTGTCAAACGATTAATGCACGGCGTTAAATAAGCCATAAACGGATTATAGCAGCACGCGCTACTTCTCCTAAGAGGTAGTTTTACAAAGCAAAGCCAAAGGCGATGATCGGGAAATTCCTTGATCGTCGCCTTTTTTGTTGCTTGGCTGACGAAGTGGTTCCTTGTCACATTTTCAGCAACTTATGTTAAACATTCCTATCCAATCTTTGATTACATTAGCTGCTAGTGTTCTTTTTTGAGCACGGATGCACCCCGACATTATCCCGTCCCTATTCATCTCATACCGTGTTGTTACTCTCTGAGGGCTCCCAGTTCGCACTAGGAGTTTGTTCGGAGTCAGAAGAGGTATATACCTATAGAAAACTGACCCACTGATAATAAACATTGGCATTGACATGAAAATTTCTACTTACTTCCTCCTTGGGGCCTTAGTCCTGTGTTTCTGTTCACTGGATGCACAAACAGATCCTTGGCTTGCCCTTCCGTCTACTGACAATTTCCCAGGTGCAGATCGCCGTATTGTGCCCAATAAGTATGTGAGCTACCGGGCAGATACTACTGTCCTAAAAGACTTGCTTTGGGCAGCGCCCCATGAACGCAATGTTTCAGCCCCACAAAGTGAGCTCGAAATTCAGCTACCTAACCCAGATGGGGAAATTGAAAGCTTCCACATTGTTGCATACGACATGATGGAGCCTGCCTTGCAAGAAGCCTGGTGGTACATTCGCACTTGGCGAGGTGTAAGCAGCACCAACCCCAGAGTGACCATCCGCTTAGACTGGACAGACCGCGGTTTTCACGCGATGGTACGCGGCGGCGAAGGGGGTAGCTGGTTTATCGACCCACTCTATTGGGACCACCGGGATGTTTACCAAGCTTACTATAAAAACGATTATCCGGCACCCGAACGCCCTTTTGAGTGCCACACTGAGCACGGGGATATCAAACCTGGATTCCGTCCAGTTAATCCGGGGCGAGCGGGTGATTGTCAGTTGCGCCAATACCGTACAGCCGTTGCTACAACCGGTGAGTATACTGCCTTTCATGGTGGTACTGTAGCAGGTGCTGCATCAGCTATTGCTACTACCATGAACCGGGTCAACGGTGTGTACGAGGAGGATTTGGCTCTGCGCTGTATCTTAATCGCCAACAATAATAGCATCATTTATTTGAATCCCGCTACTGACCCCTACAGCAACGGCGATGGTGTCGCAATGCTGGGTGAAAACCAAACCAACCTGGACAATGTAATCGGGACTGCTAACTATGACATCGGGCATGTGTTCAGTACCGGTGGAGGCGGGGTAGCCAGTTTGCGCTCACCTTGCAACAGCGCGCGCAAGGCCCGTGGGGTAACTGGCCAGGGCTCCCCGGTAGGAGACCCGTTTGATATCGACTACGTAGCGCACGAGATGGGCCACCAGTTTGGCGGCAACCACACCCAAAATAATAGCTGTCAACGTTCCTCCGCATCAATGGAGCCCGGTAGTGCCAGTTCGATTATGGGGTACGCCGGTATTTGTAATCCAAATGTACAATCGAATAGCGACGACTATTTCCACGGTGTAAATATTCAGGAGATTGCCAATTATATGGAAACGGGCGGCGGCAATAGTTGTGCCACGATCATAGATATGTCCAACGGTGAGCCCACTGTTATGATGGGAGATGATTATGATATTCCGGGAGGCACCCCATTCGTTCTGAGCGCAGATGCCAGCGATCCTAATGGTGACCCCCTTACTTATTGCTGGGAGCAATATGATAATGAAGTAGGTGAAGATATGCCGCCTTTGGCCACCAACACTCAAGGCCCATTGTTTCGGACTTTTGACCCAACAAGTAGCCCGGAGCGCTACTTCCCTAGATTGAGTGATCTGGTCAACAATATAGATCCAACCTGGGAGACCCTACCGGAAACCAACCGAGATATGGAGTTCCGCGTAACTATACGTGACTTTGATGGCACCTACGGCTGTACCACAGAAGACAATATTATCCTTAGTGTTGATGCCAGCGCTGGGCCATTTCTAGTCACAGAACCAAACACAAATGTGACTTGGTTTGAAGGCTCACAGGCAACGGTAACTTGGGATGTAGCTGGTACCAACAGCGCCCCCATTAGCTGTAGTGATGTAGATATTCTACTCTCTTACGACGGTGGCTTTACCTATCCAGTAGTACTACAAGGCGGTACGGCCAACGATGGTAGTGAAAATATCACAGTACCCAACGGCACAAGCTCTACGGCGCGGGTAATGGTACGCTGTTCTGATAATGTATTTTTTGACATTTCAAATGTCAATTTTGATATCGATCCAGCATCAGCTCCAGACTTCACCATCACCTATAATGATGGCGCTGTGCAAGCGTGTGAAGGCACTAATGGAAGCCTGGACTTCGTGGTCAACACCGCAAGTATTGCCGGTTTCAACGACCCGATCACTCTTTCAACTATCAGTTCCCCCCTTGGGGTGAATGTAGCCTTTTCAGCCAATCCGGTTAACCCCGGTGATGCAGTCACTGTGACCGTCAGCAATTTCAGTAGCCTCGCGGCTGGTAGTTATATGGTTACGGTAGAAGGAAGCAGTACTTCGGGCGATAAGACGGTTGACCTTCCATTTGTGTTAATTGACGCAGCCGGTGCATCAGCCTTGATCAGCCCATTCGACGGAGAGATAGACGTGGATATCTTCCCTACCCTGGATTGGGATCCTGGTGCGAATGCCGACTCCTACTTCATCGAAGTTTCCGATGCGATTAGCTTTTCCAATATTATAGCTTCCGGTACTGTTTCGGATACTGAATTCACTATTAATGCTCCATTGAGTGCTGAGACTGTTTATTATTGGCGGGTACAATCCATTAATACTGAATGTGGTGCAGGTAACACCTCTGTTGTTAACAGCTTTGAAACCGCGCCTTGTTACTACTACACCTTCTCTGGCAATGTCCCCATTAGTACTGGAGCTCCAGCTGACTATACTTCAACCATTAACATCCCTAACGATGGAGACATTAATGATATAGACGTCATTAATCTAGACATCACCCACACCTGGGTAGGTGACCTACGGGTACAACTACAAAGCCCCGGCGGCACTACCCGCACACTATTCACCTACGATTGTGGAGATTCAGATGACGTTTTACTTTCTTTTGATGACGAAGCACCAAGCGCAGTAGGCTGTCCACGAAATACCGGAGACAAAGTAAGCCCTGAAGAGACCTTAGCCGCCTTTGACGGCCAATCTTTTGGTGGAACCTGGACCTTGCTCATTCGGGATAATGCAAATCAGGACGGAGGAAGCCTCAATGCCTGGAATTTGAAGATTTGCACCGACAACTTCGTTATAGTGCCCGTAGAGTGGGTGAGCTTTACAGCATCTGCTAATGGACAACAAGCGCAGCTCCTTTGGCAAACGGCCAACGAAGAGAATAATGCCGGCTTTGATATCGAGCGACGTGCGGAATACGAAACGACCTTCCAACCAATTGGCTGGGTAGATGCTACAACTTTCGCCCGGGATATCAATAATTACTCCTATGATGACAAAGGTTTGAAACCCGGCACGACTTATTACTACCGTTTACGTCAAGTAGACTACGGTGGTGACTTTGCCTACTCAGAAATTCGTTCGGTAAAGATCGAAGGGCAAGAACCGCAGTGGGACTTCTACCCGAACCCAACTTCTGATCAGGTACAGCTCCGCCTTTGGAATGTAACAGAAGATGCTACCGTAACCGTGGTCAATACACGGGGGCAGCAAGTCCAACAATTAAGCGGGCTTTCGACTGGCACACAGGTCCTAGACTTAAGTACGCAACCCAACGGCGTCTATTGGATACAACTAAAGACCGGCCCATGGTCCTACACAGAAAGAATAGTGAAACTGTAGGCAGACTGCTTTCGACCTAAACTAAAAGCCCCAATCTTTTGCCAGTTTTTCGGCACTAGATCGGGGCTTTTCTCTTTAGCGGCTCTTCATATGAATCTGCAATTTGTACGCTCCACTTTCTACTCCTGGAGGACCAACCACAACTATCAAGGCTTGATAAGGATTATTAATGGCCAGGATATCACGAACGGTACGGGTATGATCCTGCGTACGGCCAGCGTAGCGATAGTCCGATGAATAGTCCGCTTCACAACGAATACAACGCTGCAGATTAGGTACCGTGTTTTCCGCTGTGATGTAACCAGCCTGATAGGCGTAAAGGCTATAATCCGCTGATTCATCTTCGGGAATCAACTTGATTTCCATCTCAGAATAGCGGGGAATATCTATCATGTAGAGTACATGATTACCACGGAACTTACTGGCGACGGTTTCTGGGAAACAGGCTACAGAACTGTTCCAAGCCCAAGATAAGTCGGGTATGACCTGGCCATTTTCAATATCGCCCGAGAATTCTACGGTTTGGTTAGGGACCAACTCCAAATAGGTGATCTCCTGAGCGAAACCAAGGCTTCCGATAGCCAAGAACAGAGAGAGTACAAAAGAATACTTCATAGGGTTGAGGTTTTTATTTGGATCATTCGGTAACGAAACGCTAAAAAGCGCGATTAAGGTATGCATCAGCGCACAAAGCGCGAGTAAAGTTATCCTTAAATCCTAAAACTAAATTCTATGAAAACATCGATTACCCTATTGATCTTTTCTTTTTTCTCCCTGATTTTATTTTCCCAAAACGACGTTTGCCAAATTGACCTCCCCAGTACCCGCGTAGCTGATTTCGCACACGGCGAACAGGTACAATTCACGTTTGAATACTCCGTTGATGAGCCAGGTGGTGTGCGGATTTTTCCTCGTCCGTTTACTAACGGAAGCCTTACACCAGGCTATGGTGCCAGTGGCTCGCCGGTATATAATGGCGATGGTACAGGTTCTGCCTTCTTTACCATTAACAGTGGTGATGTTACTGTCGACGAAATCCGTTTTTTGATCACTACTGCCGATCAATCAGCTACACTGCGTGAATTCTATATCCCCGTTAGCTATCACTTCAGCGAGAACGGTGTAAACAATTTTCAGTTTAGTGTTGACCAAAAAGTAGCCTCTTTTCTTCTGGAGGAGCAAGTCAACATCACCTTTGATTACAACATCAACCACAGTGGTGGCACCCGCATTTTTATTCGACCAATTACTGATGGTAGCCTAACACCGGGTTACAGTGCCAGTGGCTCACCAGTTTTTAATGGAACAGGCTCGCAAACCGTTAATTTCCGAATTAATTCGGGTATAAATGTCCGCGTGGATTCACTACGTGTATTGGTCACAAATGAGGACCAAAGCGAAGAATTACGAATCTTTTTTATACCGGTTAACTGGTATTGGAGTACCGTAAAGGTTACCAACTTCAGTATCCTCCAAGGCAACTTTGCCGCCAATGGTGAGCAGCGGACCGTTGAGTACGATTATGAAACAACAGAGACTGCTGGTGTGCGTATTTTTCCACGCCCCTACACTAATAATGGCCTCACCCCCGGTTATGGAGCATGTGGATCGGGCCTCAATACGGGTTCTGGCAGTAACCAGTGTAATTTCACCATCAATGGTAGTAATCAACGCGTAGACCATATCCGTTTTCAGGCCACCAACCCTGACCAGTCGGAGATTCTGCTGCTCATGCTCTACCCTACTGACTTATTCTTCGGCAACCTTCTCATTGAGAATTTGGTAACCTGTCCGCCTTCTCCAGCTCGCCTACTCCCCGGCGAACGCGTGAACGGCTTTTATGATTACACCAATGAATACGGAGAAAGTGGTCGTATATTCTTCCGTCCGGCTACCAATGGCAGCCTTACGCCAGGCTATGGTGCCTCTGGTTCTCCGGCTTATACGCCAGGCAGTGGCAGCGGTGATGACTTTTTTACGATTAATGGTGCCGGTGGAATTGTGGATCAAATCCACTTCCTGACGACGAATGAAAACCAATCGGTTGACTGGGGTACTTTCCGTTTCAACGTAGATTACGAATTTGGCGATGGTATGATCACCAGTGTAGCGGAGCCTAGCCTACCCGAAACCATGAACCTGAAGATAGGTCCTAATCCAGCACAAGATTATACCTGGCTACGAGCCTTCACCGAAGAAAGTAGTCGATTGCAGCTCCGCCTGCTAGATTTACAAGGGCGCGTCGTTGGCACCTGGCCGAGTCTGGATCTCCCCGCCGGCTCGTACGTGCGCCAAGAGCTGCCTCTTTCATCTTTCAACTTGGCAAGTGGTATTTACTTGCTGCAAGTACAAGGTGAAACCTTTCAGTGGACAGAAAAACTGATTGTCCACTAATCGGTATTATTTTAGAAACTGGTCTAACCAGCGCCGGGCTTCATAAATGGAGTCCGGCTTTTATATTTTCCCTGGTGCTTGTAGTAGGGCATTTCCTCCAGCGTCATCCTGCTAGAAAAGTGATTTTTTCTACGTTACTTAGCGAAAAAAGTATGCCTGCTTCGCTCCTGACCAGTGTGCCTACCGCCGAAGATATTCGCGCTAGTCATCGTTTAATCCAAACCCTCATTCACCGTACCCCTGTGATGACCTCAGAGGCAATTAATGCCATGACCGGAGCAGAGATTTATTTTAAGTGTGAGAACTTTCAAAAAATTGGGGCTTTCAAAATGCGAGGGGCCGCCAATGCCGCAAGTAGGCTTAGCGCTGAACAGTTGGCCAAAGGTTTAGCTACGCATTCCTCTGGCAACCATGCTCAGGCTGTAGCCAGAAGTGCGCAAGTTAAGGGCGTACCCGCTTATATTGTGATGCCCGAAAATGCTCCTGCGGTGAAGGTGGCGGCCACTAAAGGCTATGGCGCCGAGGTGATCTTTTGCGAAAGCACCCCAGAGGCACGAGAAGCCAAGCTAGAGGAAGTAGTAGCCGAAAAAGGGGCCTACTTCATCCATCCTTTTGATGACTACAACGTGATTGCTGGGCAGGCGACCACTGCACTAGAGCTCCTACAAGATGGCCCCGGCCATTTTGACGTTCTGATGGCACCCGTTGGCGGCGGTGGTTTACTCAGTGGCACAGCCTTAACGGCTAAATATTTCAGTCCGGACAGTATCGTTCTGGCGGCAGAGCCCTACGAAGTAGACGATGCTTATCGTTCTTTCAAGAGCGGCGAAATTCAGAGAAACGAGACCACCAACACCATTGCCGACGGACTCAGAACTCCGCTATCTGAAAAGACCTTTGGTATCATCCGCGAACACGTCAGTGATATTCTACGAGTAGAAGAAGAGGCCATCGTGCACGCTATGCGGCAGGTGTGGGAACGGATGAAGATTATCATTGAACCCAGTTGCGCTGTGCCTTTGGCAGCTGTATTCACCTATCCCGATCAATTTCAGGGTAAAACCGTAGGAATTATCTTGACCGGTGGCAATGTAGATGTCGGTAAGTTGCCGTTCTAGTCCTCAGTAGCCGCAACAGCACCAATCATTTGCAAGACTTCGTTCTGGGTGGACAGTGTCTTATCACGGGCGTACCACTTCTGCGTCTCCACCTTGGCCTGTTCTCTAATTTCTCGGCGCTCCTCCGGCGTAGGTGCAGCTAGAGAAGCGGCTTTGGCAGCCATCACCTTAGCTTGTAGTTCAGCCGGGCGTGGCCCCCAATGGCCTAGCACCTCGTTCGTCTCTTTATCCAAAACAATCGTGACGGGAATGGAACGTGCGCCATTAGTTAGGAAGGCATCCATGATTTCCGGATGTTCGTCGCGCAGAATGAGGTGGTGCTCAATCATGGGATGCGCTTGGGCCAGCTGCTCTAATACAGGTAAAATTTGTGCGGCATCACCACACCATGCCTCGGTAATACTCAGCCACACAAGAGGGCGTTTGAACCCTTCGAGGGCTTTTAAACTCTCTTCAGTCAGTCGAGACCGCTTTTCTAAGCGGCGCATACGTACAGCATTGAGTTCCGTATAATTAATCATAGCCGGACTCTGATCCGGTCCTGTGGTTTTACCTTCTGCCAATAAGTTGGTCATCAGTTCACGAAACTCCGAGTAGCTATACCGGCCTGGCAAACTTTCCCAATCAATGTGTGTCATCTTGTTGGTTTTTCTGGTTACTATTTTAACAACCCGGCAAAGGCGTAATAGTTGATTTCATTGCATATGCAACTACTCCAGATCGTGTCGGTCTCGACGTTTAGTGCTCCTAGGGTTTAGTAGGTAGCAAGCAGGGTACTTGAAAGACCTCATCGAAAAAACTAAATAAGTAAAAAGAGGTTTCTGAGGGGGACAAAAACCAGACTTAATTTATCTATAATGGTTTGATTTTAAATGGATTATATCTTTTTTGTCCGAGTATTACGCAGTATTAGATGGACGAATTGTATGGATTCGTCACAACCCTCATCGAAAAAATTAAATAACTCGTTTTCTCGCGCGGATTT
>JBCBEC010000086.1:0-16637 GCA_038528965.1 Bacteroidota bacterium
GCTACACAGTCGTGGTCAAAGTCTGAATAGCCGTCATCATGTATTTTGTCCGCTCGCCAATTTGGGGTTGTTATTAATACTCCATCTAGATCAAGGATTACAGCAGTTGTCATTGGTTGGTGCGCTATTTTTGCTATTGAAATGGGGCAGAATATATAACAGCATCAGAGCTTTAAGAAGTAACCTAATAACAGTACGTTGATGGGTACTATGAGAAAAAACTTACTGGGAACGATAGCATCAATTATTTCTAATTGGAGCTGATTCAATTTGTTGGTAATACGATCCGCTAAATCAGCTTTGTCATCTCGTTCATTGCTCCGGATTTCAAGCGTATTGATTAATTCTAACAAAGGAATTTTATCAAGAATTTTCCTTGCCAGCCACTTAAATATTTTTGGAAGGTTATTTATCCTACTGTTCAAATGATTAACGATATCAGCTAAGTCGGTATCTTCTACGGGCTTAAAGTTTCTTTGGATCATAAAGTCAGCAATCCTTTCGCCAAAATCAACATTCCAATCGATCAGCCAGTCATCGTATAACCTTTTTAAAGACTTTTCTATCGTTAAATAGTAGAACCAGGTGAGGTACAGAATAGGAAAAAGGAAAACTAGGACCGCACTAATGACATACTCGCTGTTTTGCAGAAAAGCTACCTCGTTTTCAAACCACGAAATTACTTTCCAACCCACTATTCCCGTATGTATAATACCTACGATCCAAGCTGGTACGAGCAGGTACAAAGCAAAAATCTTAACGTAATTACCAAAAGATTCCTTGAAGTACTCAAGTCGATCACTGAGCTCATTATCTGTCCGGCTATTCATTAAAGCTTGCTTTGACTTTTATTTTGATAGAGTATAATTTACTTACCATCAAGTCCAATTTTCCAACCCCAACTCCTCCTTAATCTCCTGATACCTGGTGGAGATATACACTTGTTTCTTACGGGCTTGAAAAAATCTAAGTATCCCAATAATATCATCTATCCAATTATAGGAATCAATTCCCAGTACAATTCTATTGTTTTTTAGCTTCTTGCTCTTCAACTGGTGGCCACTATTGAGGTATAGGTAAATCTGCGCCTCTTGGCTGTCCCCAAAATCATCTTCATACCTGACCTGAAAGATTTCATCAATAGGAAACACTTCCTTCTCTTCTGGATAGTATTCGCTGAAAAACACAATGGAATCTGGATAAATTTTAAAGGAGGATTTATCTCTTCTAATCACGATCATCCAATAGAGGAGTACCAACACAATTACTCCGCCAACCACAACTGCACCCCAAATATTCACAAAATCTACAGCATGGAGCACCATTAGGCCAGCGGCCGAAAGAACTGAGGTAATCTTAAACACTAATAGAATAATTAGAGAGAAGCTCGGCTTTCTATTTTGATAATGTACCAAATCAGCGTCCATAAGTTGCAACTAAGGTTTTTATGCCCTGCTTTTCCTTTTTCCAGCGCGATTTATCGCGCTGCTACGGCCAATGGTTTAGCGGGAGGACTCAATTATGCTAAATAGGAAGTAGGAAGTATGAAAGATGAAACGTTTTGCCTTCTGACCTCCAATTTCATATTTCTAATTTCCGATTTCCGCCTTCCCATCTCCGATCTCCCACTTCCGATCTCCAATTTCCTACTTCTAACCTCCCCTCACCCTGCTTCAGAAGACTGAAAATAACTAGCCGGCGTTCTACCAAACTCATTGCGGAATACTTTGGTAAAGTGGCTATTGTTGCGGAAGCCCACGGCGTAACCTACCTCGGAGGCAGTGCGGAACCGGCGGTGTTCTAGGTATTCTAAGGCCTTCATCAGGCGTGTATGTTGGAGGTACTTCGCCGGGCTCAGGCCAGTTAAGGTCTTAATTCTGGTCCGCAAGGTGCGCTCAGAGATAAAGAGTTTTTGGGCAATTTCCGGTACTTTAAAATCAGGGCGATCCAGGTTTTCGGCGATGACCGTTTCCAGTTCCTGGAGCCAGATGTCGTCGAAGGTCTGTGGTTCGGCTTGCTCCGTTTGGGTTTCCTCTTGCAGGAAGTCTACTCGTTGTCGTTGGTTGGCAATAATGTTATCAATTCGGGCGACCAGCTCTTCTACGTTAAAAGGCTTGGTTAGGTAACCGTCAACGCCCAGGCGGAAGGCCTTGATCTTGTTGGCGTCTTCTCCAATTGCCGATAGGATGATAAAAGGGGTGCTGGCAAGCGTAGCATTGGACCGCACAGCATCCAGTAATTCATAACCGTCCATTATCGGCATGCGAAGATCAGAAATGACCAACTGAATGGTATTGGTTTTGTCCGTCAGAAGCTCGAGTGCTTCTTTACCGTTCGTCGCTTGCGTGATGGTGTACCGCTCGGCCAAAGTTTCAGAAATAAAGGTGCCCAGTTCTAGGTTGTCCTCCACCAGAAGTAGGTGTGGCTGATCAGTAGAAGTTTCTGGCACTGTTGCCTTTGTGCCAGCGGACGGTGGGAGCGCTACTGCTGGACTATCAGATATCACGTTTGGTCGCTCGCTGGTGGTTAGGAGTGGAAACCGAAAGGAAAAAGTGGAGCCTTTACCTTCTTCACTGGCCAGATGAATCTGGCCTCCCATAAGTTTTGCATATTCTGCAGAAAGTGTCAAGCCAACGCCAAAACCAGACTGGTAACCTTCCTCCAGTCGGAAGTAGCGGTCAAATATCTTGCTCTGCCACTTGGTGGGAATACCCGGACCATTATCTTCTACAGTGAGAAAGAGCTGATCATCATTGTGGCTGGTGGAAATGACCACCCGCCCTCCCGATTGCGTATACTTAATGGCATTGCTGATGAGGTTATCAGCTATCCGACGGAGCTTCGAACTATCCCCCAGGTGATAAATGCTGTCGGTGGTAGACGTCTCAAAATTTAATTGAATCTGCTTTTGCTGAGCGATGGGGGCGTGTTCCTTACAAATGCCTTCCACCCAATATGGCCATTCCAGTACTTGCTCCTGCAGCTTGATGGCATCGTGCTCCATTCGTGATAATTCCAATAACTCGTCTACCATCTGACTCAAGCGCGTGGTATTCTGCTGGATGCGTCTGAGAGACTTAGCGGTAGTCGGTTCAATGTCGTTTCGGTTCAGGAGTTTCTCGACTGGACCGAGTATCAGGCTGAGCGGAGTGCGAATCTCGTGACTAACATTGACAAAGAATCGCGTCTTCATTTTGTCCAGTTGCTTGAGGGTCTCGGCTTGCTCTGCAATTTTCTGATTTTTGATCTCCAACGATCTTGTACGCACCGATACCAATTTTTCCAAGGCGCGGTTCTGCTTTTGAATTCGACCAATGTTCCATAAGTACGCCCAGTATGTGAGACAGATTATGAGTAGGATAGCACTAAACAGAAACCAGTTGCGCAGGTATATTGGAGCCGTTACTTGTAGCGGTATCTGCAAGGTCTGCGCAACATCTTGCCGCCCAAGTAGGTAGCATCTTACCTCCAATGGATAGTCACCATAGCTGAGGCGATTTAGGAGTAGCGTATATCGATTTATGGGGGTCCATGACTCATCATAGCCTAGCATTCGCCATTCAAAGATCAGTTCATTATTGCCGTAATAAGGAACCGAGAAGTTGAGCTCCAGGTGCTCAGAGTTGGAAGGGATAGTAAGGCTGGGGTATTGAATACTACCAAAATCCAAGGCCTCAGCGTGGTGAGTTCGAGCAGTGAAAGAAATGGCGGAGTTTAATTGTATGGCTCCTAACTCCTGCGCGGGGTCAACTATAACAATAGAATCTGGATGAAAACAGGTGATACCGTTTAGCGTACCCAGAATCAGGCGCTGATCAGGCCCCTGGTAATGGGCTTGTCGATTGAATTCACTGTGCGGTAGACCATCTTCTTTGTATAAGGTTTCAAATAGTAGGGTAGTGGTGTCAAAACGCATCAGGCCATAGTCACTACTAATCCAGAGAAACCCCTTGTTGTCTGGGTAAATCGAATGTGTTTTTCGATCGGAAAGCCCAGACTGCTCGTCAAAAAACTGGTAATCTTCTGCGTAGACTTTCCACTTCAGTATGCCCCGATCCGTAGCTACCCAGAATGTACCCGCAGGGTCTACGTAGATGTGTTGGTAGTTGACATCGCCATTAACATTTAGATCACTGAGGTAGGCTTTCCCAGAGGGAAGATGAATGAGTCCATTACCGGTAGCTATCCATAATTCGCCTTTGTAGGTGGCAAAGTTATAGATGCGGGTATCGGGTAGCGCGAAGGGTTCAACTTGTTGGGTTTGTTCGTTGATGCGTAGCACGCCTACCTGAGAGGCTAGTAAAACGGTAGTATCATTCGGAAAGTAAAAATCGAAGATATTACCGCGGATATCCGTGGATTGTGGCACAAAGAGCCCAGTGATTTGTAACTGCTTATTTAAGCGGCATACTTTTGAATTGCCACTGCCAATCCAAATGTCCCCGTCCTTCGTACGAATGGCATAACGGATCTTTCCTAGTTCATCGGGAAGCTTAATTTCTGTGGTTGCGCCATCCGGTGTTATTAGAAAGGTACCTTGATAGGTATTGACTAATATACTGTCTTGGCCAATTTCTATAATCCCGCGGGTACTGACCTGGGAGGGAAAGTCGTGTAAGTAGTTGCGAAAGGGGCTGAAGGTTAAGCGCAACTTAACCAGACCACTCGTTGATCGAAACCAGAAGTCACCACTTCTTGATATCCGGGGCCGGAACGGCCGGTCGAGCTGAATGCCCAACTGCTTGACAAGTAAGGATTCAAGGTCTTCTTCAAGCACTTGCCCATCTATCTCTATAACTATAGCCTCCTGTTTGTTCCGAAGGGTGAAGCCATCCTCGTTGAGCAAGTCTACATAAGCTTGCGTGTCGAAGATTCGAACACCTCCCCGATGATATAAGGTCGGCGCATTCGTTGTCGAATCGGAATGCAATATTTGCACCAAATCGGAAGACCTGTTCTGGCGAAGCACCTCTTTTGATGGTCCCCAAAGCTGTAAATCTTCTTCTAGATGATAATGTATTGGGTCCTGGGTGAATTGCGGCCAGGTTTTGACCACATCTCCGCTGGCCGTGAGTAGCCGCAAGGCTTCATCAGTGGTCATTTCCCAAAACTGATTATTCGGTGCAGGATACACCCGGCGGGTGCCGAATTCCTTCTTAATACTACCGGGTTTAGGTTCGAAAACCTTTTTAAATTCACCATCGTATCGCCAAACCCCTTCTGTTGCGGTACAAATGTGAATGGTGTCTTCCCTTCCAATAATTTGTATATCTCGCCAGTTGAGATCTCGAATGGGCAATGCTGGTGCATCTGGCAAAAACTCACCTAAAGAATAGAATTGCTGATCCTTTGGCACGAAAATCCGTAAATCTTGCTCGCCATTATTATTACCAATGATCCAGATATTATTATTGCCATCGCTGGCGATACCCCAGATTCGGTCCAGTTTGGACGCGGTGGGACCATAGGTTAGAAATTGGTGCCCATCAAATCGGACTAAAGATTCACCCTGGGAAACCATCCAGGTGTTCCCCAATCGATCTTCCATCCATTCTGTTAATAACCAGGAAGGTAGGCCATCTTTGCGGCCCCATTCGGTTACCTCTAATGTATAAGCACCCAAAGGAAGAGAGCTCATCACACTTTGGCACCAGGCCGGAGATGACAACAGAAGGAAAAAGACAGTATGTAATAAGCTGGCACTACGTGCAACCAATGGTAGCTGAGGTTTTATTAACAGGGACCAATACGGAAACAACTAAATTAATACGAATTGGGAAAGTGCCTTTTAGAAATGCTAAGATACAAGTGTTTTACAACACTCTTTGAACAAAACCACCTATTTATACGCTCCTTCTGATTTTCTACTCTTTGCGAAAGTAAATGTGCACCGGCCGCAATCGTGCACTCATCATCCCCATTTTCACGGAGGGATCATTATCTATAATTTGGCGTGCCGCCTCGTAGTTGTCCGCCGTGAGTATGATCAGCCCTGTATGATTTTCCAAACCTTGATCAACGATACCCGCAATCTCCAATTGGCTAGCACGAGTGAGGCTGTCCAGGTAGGCGATATGTTCCTTTTGGATTTGATGCTCTCTGTCGCCCCATGTGGAGCGGTGACGGAATGATTCAAAAAGGGTGATTTCATAAAGGAAGGACTGTTGAGCCTGTGCCGACATGGAGAAAAGCGTTAAGATGATAATGAAAAGTGATGATGGAGTATACTTCATGATGCTTGATTTTATACAGCATGGAAAACACGCCTGCTAGCAGTGAATTTGCCAGGGAATACTTGTACGGGATGTGCCTTTAAGATTGGAGCATGCTCCTCTTGGTAGGTAGCAAAGGCAGCATCACTCAGAAAGTAGTAATTGAAGCAGTAAGTTGGGGATGCAGTGACATCCTTCCAAAGGTCATACCCTGCAACTAAACCAGTTGCGAGCACATCGGGTACGTGAACGGTTTTCATCCAGTGCAGCCACTCTTTTTCAGTGGCTGCCTCGATGGTTATTTGTACTTGGTAGATCAGCATGTCTATTGGCTTTGCAATGAGCTGATTTAAACTTTTGTAGTGCCGACGAACTTCAGCCCTTGTAGGTTCTGGCGAAGAGGCTTTCCGAGCGCATACCTGGAAGGTACGTGCGAGGGAAACGCTGAAGCGAGGTTCTATAAGGGATTGAAGTGCAGACCATTAGAAAAGTTTAAATCAGTTCAATAGCTTTTTAATGGAATTGTAGTGTATCCACAGTAGCATTGGGCCGGCACCAAAAACCACGTAGTTCATGTTGTGGTGTGGGCCCAAGTCGCCCCAAATCCAAAAGCAGATACCCGTTACGATGACGAGTATATCGGTGATACCCACAATGTTGGCCAACCAAAGCAAGCTCCGCTGCCGCTTCCAACCTTCCAGTAAAGCAATAGCTGCTACTAATGCCAGAAAACCGGAACCGATATGGAAGAAGCCATCCAGAATGCTAAACCAACCGGGGATTACCTGCAGAACCCCCTCCATCAGAAAGCCAGCACCTACAAAGACGCGGAACCCCTGCACCAGCTGCAGTTGTACCTGCGAAACCCGGTCAAAAACGTTCGACGAAGTGAAATAGAGTACAGCGCAGACAACCGTTGCGCTACCCAGAATAATTGCATAAAAGATTCCACCTGAAGTATTGGCCGGTAGAAAGTTTTGTCCGCCAAAGCCCCAGTGAAAGAAGATAATACCCAATAGAAAGACAAGTCCCACTACAATTAGAGTACGGTTAGAAGCCTGGCCCGCCCGGAAAAGCCAGAGCGTAAGTAGAGCTACGAGTAGGTCTACAAAGAGTACCCAGTTGGTGGTATCGGAATAGTGAATAGCATCCATTTTAGGTTGATGATTTAAAAACATACTGATTGGTATGTTTTGGGTCAAAAAAATTTTATTCTCGTAATGTGCGCAAGTAGACCTGAAGTTGGGCGAGGTAAGAGCGATATACCTTTTTACCGTAGATTTTACCAATTCCTTTGATGCCTTCGTAGCCTGAGACAATGAACTCAGCCACATCACGGGCATCAATGTCGGTCCGCACTTGGCCCTGTTGCTGCCCCAGTTCTAGTGATTGCTGTATGGTTTGTATCCAAGTGTCCAGTACTTGTCGCAAAGTCTGATAGAATTTACTGTTTACGGCACTCATTTCTTGTACTAGATTATTGGTGGGGCAGCCATTTTCTACGTAATAGGGTTCGTCGTTCAGGATTTTAGCTTCAATGGCACTGTAGATACCATTTATTGGATTATCAGAATACTTCATCGGCTCCAAGAGACCTTGGCTAAGACGCGGAAGAATAACTTCGCGAATAATCGCAATTCCCATTTCATCCTTGTTTTTGAAGTGATAGTAAAATGCACCCTTCGTCACCTGCGTTTGTTCAATGATTTTATCGACACTGGTAGCTTGGTAACCATTTTGGTACACCATGTTAAACGCTTCCTCAAGGATGTGTTTTCTAGTTTGCGCGGCTTTACCCATGTTGCAAACATACTGATTAGTATGTTTTTTTGTCAAATCTTATGCAAAATAATTCGCTAGCGAACTATTCATAAAGCCTATTTTATCACTGATTTGTGTGCATTCCTCACTTTTGGACCTAATGGATTTGTATTCTGTAGAAAAGCAACTATATTCGCATGTGGAATTAGAACAAATTCCAATTTTATCATAGTCACGTGAAAAAAGGTTACGACATCTCTTAGGCCGCATTCGTTGGCCGGATATCTTTCCCTCTTTTCAGCTTTTTACAATACTGAGTAGCACTTCCCTAAAGTGCCAAATGATGCTTTTGTATCCCTATGCGTGTGTACCATCGTAGTGCACAGGTAAGGGTGTTTACTTTTGGAATAGATACTAACAAATCATATGACCATGAAAAAAAGTTACGTTAGCCAGCTCCTGGCAACGGTTAGGAACGCATTTCTAATCGTAGGCCTGCTGAGTCCGATCTTTGTCAACGGACAGGCATGCCCGTTCAGTTGCACTGGAGATGAAGTGCTCTTGACTTGGAGCGATGCCGGTTGGAACGGCGGTGCTGGTTGGACCGACAACGCTACCACCCCCCAGACCTTCAACGATTTTGACGGAAATGGCAATAATGTCACTGCCACTTTCGTCGGAAACAACCCCAGTGGAGGTACACCCGGTCCCAATGTGTATACCGGAAACACCTTTGGCTGTACAAATGCTATGCGCCTGACCGGTGCCAATGGCACTTCATCACCGGCAGATTTTCCGGGTGAACTCATCACCTTTTCTAATGCTACTCAGCTCAACCGTCTCTACGTTGCCGGAATGGAGCAAAGAAATTCTAGCGGTCGTGCTGAAATCTCTATCGTAACTTTTAGGAATGGTGGAGTAGCAATTGATCCTAATATATTCACCTATAATCCGTTGGATGCTGCTCATGTGGAGTGGCAAATTGCGGGTAACTCTATCTACATCTACGGTATCACGGAAGACGAAGATGGATTGTTGGAGATCGTGACCGGAGGTACCTTAATTGATGAAATTGAATGGCGCGTGGGTGAAATTACCGATAATACAGGTACCGCCCCCGCTTTTACTTATACGGGAGGCAATAGTTCACAATGGATTACTCCGTTTTGTTATACGCCTGAGTCGACTGCTGGCGGTGGAGCATGCCCTAACCCGCTCCCATTCGATCTGGACTGGACCGATTATCCCCAGTTCAATGAAGATGGAGTAACGGTATATCCTTACACTGAGGATGCTATTGATGTGGCCGGCTCTCCAGTTGATGTCATGGTAACCGTTCCGCGGGCTGCAAAGGATGATAATCGGGTAGGTACACCTACGAATGGAAGTGGTGTCACTTTTTCGGAAACGGGTACTTATACCCCTAGTGATCGCGTATATCGGTACTGGAAGCAATCGGATGATCAGATTGATGAAATGGTTTTCAATTTTTCTGAACCCATTATCCTAGATGTCTTCATGTATGGCGGTCAGCGGCCACCTACCAGTACTTCTTTCGCTTATTCTGAACTGATTTTTTGGGATGGCCCAAATGGAACAGGTAACCCGGTAGTGAGTAATTTCGCTGATCCCGGTGGTGTGACGGATATTAACACTGGTGACCCACTGGTCTCGGCAATCAATGTCTTACAGGATAGGGGTGACCAGACTTCTTTCTTGTCTAATGGTACCTACGTTGGAGTGGGCTACAACCCCGGCACTCGCCCTTGGACTGCGCTGCAATTAGGAGGAGTTGAAGTACGATCAATCACCTGGAAATTATATGCATCCACCGTTGATGTCTCTCCCGCGGGAACAGGTTCTTTAGACTTGTCCATTGCTCAAGCGAATACCCGTAACTCTGGCAACCTCTCCGCCTATCTAAGCAGTTTTACTTTTGGCTTATGTCTCGAACAGGATCAGGATTATGGTGACCTTCCAGACACCTACGGTACCTTGGAGGGAAGTAATGGTCCATCGCACGTAGTTTCGGAAGACCTCTTTTTAGGTGCCTGTGTGGATTTTGAAGATGACGCTGCACCAGAAGATATGGCTGGTGCCATGACTGGAGGAGATGATAATACCGCCGGAATGGTCTTGGGCACTTGCACCGGAGACGATGACGAGGACGGCATCACGTTTGTCACACCACTTATCCCGGATGGGCAGGCCTGCGTACAAGTAACGGCTGTCAATAATACCGGAGCGCCAGCGGTTCTGCAAGGGTGGATTGATTATGATGGTAGTGGTACGTTTGAAGCAGGGGAAGAATTGACCGGCTTTGATTTCTCTGGTGGTGCGGATGTCCCCGCAGGTGGCCTTACTGATGCTATTCTGTGTTTTGAAGTACCTACCAGTGCAACCTTCACAGGTCAGGGAGAGGCGTTTTCTCGTTTCCGCCTGAGTAGCGAAGGAGGGCTGGAATCAGGTGGTCCTGCTCCGATTGGAGAAGTAGAAGACTACAAAGAAAAATTGGCCAAAATTGGTAGTTACGTTTGGAATGATATGAATGCGGATGGCCTGCAAAATGATGGACCAACTGCGGGTATCGAAAACGCACAATTAACGCTGGTATTCACGAATCCTTTTGGGGCAGATATTTCCTACGTTACTAGTACCGGACCAGATGGAGTTTATTCTTTCTGTGGCCTGATCCCTGGTGATTATAACCTCTCCATACCTACTCCTCCTGCTATGTTTAGTTCAGCTACTACTGTAGGGGTTGGAATGGATAATGAGATAAACAGTGATAACCATGCTGGTGTGAGCATTACGATTACTGATGTAATGGCCTTGCCCCTAATGGAAGACAGCCCAAACGGTGATAATCCGGGTGGCGAAGGTTTCCCTGATATGCAGGATGATCTGCAGTATGATTTTGGTTATTTCATGCCTGCCAATATCGGCGATTATGTTTGGGAAGACCTAAATGATGATGGTACCCAAGATCCAAACGAACCCGGATTGGAAGGCGTAACGGTAACGCTATATGAATGTAACGCCGGAGTGAAAGGTATGGCGTTAACCAGCACCATGACGGATGGTATGGGCCAGTACCAGTTCACGGGTGTAGCTCCAGGTATGGAATACTGTGTGGAGTTTGACCTGTCTACTGCCAATCATCCAAATGCTGATTTGCTGGACTGGTCACCGCAAAACGCTGGGGACGGCACTAATGATTCAGATGTCGATCCAGCAGATGCTAGTACTGCCGGTTGTACGGGAGGGTATACGCCGAGTGCCAATGAAACTTACCCTGATTTTGATGCCGGTGTAAATGTACGGGACTACGGTGATCTGCCGGAAGGCCCCTACACGACGACTGGGCCTGGGGCACCTAACCACACCGTTCCAGCTAATCCTGAAGTGTTTCTCGGAGGAGGTGTTGATGCTGAAGTCGATGGACAGCCTAACGACGATGCTACGGGAGATGGCGATGATCAGGATGGTGTCACTAAGCCCGATATGATCATTCGGGGCGGTATAGCTGATTTTATGGTTGATGTTGTGAACACCAGCGGTGAAGACGCTAAAGTGGTCATGTTCATCGACTGGGACGGCAACGGTCTATTTGATGATACGGATGGTATGCAAAGCGTAACCACAAGTGTGAGTGGCTCATTCACCCTGACGTTCAACGTACCCTCAGATGCGGTGATCAATTCAGATATTGGTGTACGTACGCGGGTGAGCACTGATCCCGATTTCGTGATGAATATGCCCGACGGAGGTTTTGCCTACGACGGGGAAGTTGAAGACTGCTTAGTACAAGTAATGGCCTTCGATTATGGTGATTTATCTGACTTGGATGAATTTACCGCACCAGAGGATTATCAAACATTGACCATCAATGATGGACCTCGCCATAAGATCATTACCGATGATATGGGGAATGTGCTTCTAAAAATTGGTGATACTGTTGATGACGAACCTGATGGTCAGCCTTCAATGGCAGCAGATGGTGATGACGCCGACGAAGATGGCTTCGATCCTACGGCTCAAATGTTCGTTACAGGACAGGCTGTAGATATCACAATACCCGTAATGAATATGACGGGAGATCCTGCAAAACTCACCGTATTTATCGACTGGAATAGAGATGGTGATTTTACCGATAGCGGAGAAATGTATTTCACGGATGTGCCAGATATGGCAACAAGTGCGACCATTACAGATATCATTCCTCCGTTCAATACGGCACTCAATCAGGAACTTGGTTTCCGCATTCGTCTAAGCTCAGATATGGCGGCAAGTATGAGTTCCACTGGTTTGGCACCAGACGGAGAAGTAGAAGACTACTTAATCACAGTCATGGGCTTCGACTATGGTGACTTAGTTGACACTGGCGATGGTGCAGGGGAACAGAACTACGAAACAGAAGTAGCCAATGGCGGCCCCAGCCATAAAATTATCTCTGATGATGCAGGTAACATTACTTTGAAGATTGGTAGCCTACTGGATGACGAAGGAGATGGTCAACAAAGTGATGATGCGGATGGTGATGCCACAGATCAAGACGATGAAGATGGTTTTGATCCAGCGGCTCAAATGTTTGTTGCCGGCCAATCTGTTGATCTAACAATACCAGTTATGAATATGACTGGCGGAGATGCTAAGCTGACGATCTTCATCGACTGGAACAACGATGGTGACTTTGATGATATGGATGAAATGTACTCAGATACCGTTGAAGACGGTGATGTAGAAGCTACGATAATGGGAATTGTACCGCCGCTTACAGCTACCCTGAATGATGATTTAGGTGTGCGCATCCGTCTGAGTACAGATGTCGACGCGAGTATGAATCCCGAAGGCCCTGCTCCCGATGGAGAAGTAGAAGACTATGAAATTGTAGTAATGGGCTTTGACTATGGTGACTTGAACGATGCAGCACCAGGCACAGCTGAGCAGGATTATGAAACGACTGCTGCGGATAATGGTGCAGTACATAAGATACTAACCGATGAAGCCGATCAGCAAATCCTAAAAATCGGCCAGTTGGTTGACCCCGAAGCAGATGTTGCCCCTGCGGATGATCCTAACACAGACGATAATACTACTGTGGGTACCGGAGGGAATGACGAAGATGGCTTCGATCCAACAGCTTATATGTTCGTTACCGGAACACCAGTGGATTTTGATGTGCCAGTAATGAATATGACTGGCGAAGATGCCAAGTTGACCCTCTTTATTGACTGGAACAACAACGGTGACTTTAACGATGCTGGTGAAATGTACAGCGAAACGGTTACCGATGGTACTACTACTGTAAGCTTATCCGTAACGCCACCATTGAGCGCTACGCTGAATGACGATATCGGTGTACGCTTCCGCCTAAGTCCCGCTTCTGACAATAATTCGATGAGTCCTACTGGTCTTGTCGAAGGCGGTGAAGTAGAGGATTATGAAATTATCGTAATGGGCTTCGACTACGGTGACCTCACGGACGAAGGTGCGGATGGCGTAACCGGAGAAGGAGACTACGCTACCGCAGCCGATAATGATGATGCAGTAGCGGATAGCGACGGCCCACGCCACAAAATCCTAACCAATGAGGATGACATGGTAACCCTGAAAATGGGTGCTACCGTTGACGATGAAGCAGCTTCGCAAGAAGCGGACGATGCTGGTACAGATGATGACGCCCAAGCTGACGGTGATGATGCCGCTGAAGAGGCCGACGAAGACGGCTTCGATGCTGCTAATACCATGTTTGTATCTGGCATCGCTCAAGACATCACCATTCCCGTAATGAATATGACGGGTGAAGCTGCCAAGGTGGTCATGTTTGTAGACTGGAACAATGACGGCGACTTTGAGGATGTAGATGAGATGTACAGTACAGACGTTGCCGATGGTGCTACGGAGGCAGTTCTCGCCGGTGTAACACCACCCTTGGCGGATGTAGTCCTTAATGATGTCCTTGGGGTACGTTTCCGCATTAGCCCAATGGCGGATGCCAATGCCATGAGTCCAACCGGTGAAGTTGCCGGTGGTGAGGTAGAAGATTACGTTATCACCGTAATGGGCTTCGACTATGGTGACTTACCAGACGCTATGCCCGGTACCGCTGGCGATCCGACGATGCCCGAGGTAGTAGGTGACTACCAAACGACTATTGCCGATGATGGTGCTGCTCATAAGATTAGTACCAATGAAGATGATATGGCTACCCTCAAAATTGGCGCAGCAGTCGATGATGAGGCAGATGGCCAACCCGTAGCTGATGCTGGTGAAACGACTGGCGGTGATGATAACACTGCCACGCCTGCTGATGACCCCAATGATGAAGATGGCTTAGACTACAACGATCTACCCCTCTTTATTCTAACTCAAACCACTGACGTAGTGTTACCAGTTATGAATATGACTGGTGCACCGGCTACGGTTGCACTGTACCTGGATATGAATAAGGACGGTGTATTGGATCCGAACACGGAGAAATTCACGGCTACTGTAAATGATGGAGATACGGAAGTAACTGTTTCAGTATCGGTACCTGTTGATGCTGTTGTAGGCCAAGATGTTGGCTTGCGTATTCGTATTGCCAATGATATGGCCGAAGTGATGAGCCCTACCGGGATGGCGAGCTCCGGTGAAGTAGAAGACTACATAGTACAGATCATTGGCTATGACTTTGGTGATTTACCGGATACCTATACAACTACTGGCAATGATGCCCCACGCCACATCATTTCTGAAGCCCTTAAGCTCGGTGCTTGTGTAGATACAGAACTCGACGGTCTCCCCGAGTCAATGGCTGGTATGATGGAAGGTGGAGACGATGCCGATCCTGGCTTGGCTACTTTCGGAACTTGCGTTGATGGTGATGATGAAGATGGCATCGAATTTACCCATCCGATGATTCCTGGCAATGAGTCTTGCATCACCGTTACGGCGATGAACATGACGGCCGAAGATGCAGTACTACAGGTATGGATCGATTGGAACGGCGATGGCATGTTTGGTGCTGGCGAAGAACTGGCCTTTACGGATGCCACCGTACCAGTAGGTGGTGTAGATGAAGTGGAATACTGCTTCCCCGTACCAGCTGTGGTAGGTTACAGTGAAGGAGCGCTGTTCATCCGTGCTCGTTTAAGCCCTCAAGGTGGTTTGGAACCAGATAGCCAAACTGGTCAGGTACCATTTGGTGAGATCGAAGACTACAAAGTCAAGCTCAGCAAAGTGGGTAACCTCGTTTGGGAGGACTACAATGGTGATGGCGTACAGGACGAAGGTCCGGAGCGCGGCCTGAACGGAGTCGACGTAGAATTACTTTGGTATGGACCAGATGGTGATGTAGCATTGACGGATGATAACCGTACGTATACGGTAACAACTGCTAATGATGGCACCACCGATGGTATGTATAATTTCTGTGGCCTGGTACCAGGCACCTATAGCCTTAGCGTTCCTGCATTGCCGGGCGAATTTGTACCTACTTGGTCAGATATCCCAGGAGATGATGTGATTGACAGTGATGAACACACTGGAGTTGAGTTTGCTATTGTTGATCCAATGGGACTACCCGAAGGAGAAGATAGCACTGGCGATAACCCGGGTGGTATCAACGGTTTCCCGGATATGCAGGACAATCTAACCTTTGACTTTGGTGCTTACATTCCTGCTGAATTAGGCGACTTCGTCTGGCTAGATGAAAACTTTGATGCTGCCGACGACACGCAGGTAAGCACCGGTAGTGTACCAGATACGCCTATCCCAGGAGTGACAGTAACTCTTATGGGTACAGACAACGTTGGTCAGACCGTAATGCTGACGATGGTGACGGATGAGAATGGATTCTATGAATTTACCGACCTAGCTCCTGGTAGCTATAAGGTGATCTTTGATCCAACTACAGCTTTGGGTGATTGTGGGCCGATCCTTCTGGCCGTGACCCCGGATGTGGGTGACGATGCCTTGGATTCTGATCAAGATCAAACCACTTTCACTACGCCATTCTATGCGCTGTTTTCTGGTGATGATATTCCAACGGTTGACGCGGGCTTCGTAGAACCACCCATCCAATTGGGTTGTATCTCCAATATCAATGTGACCTTGGATGAAAACTGTTCGGCAGTGATTACTCCGGATATGGTCCTGACAGGCTTATTTGGCTGCGTAGATGAAATTATTATTACGGTAGATGGTACGAATAGCGATGTGATTTCTGGTTGTGGCGAACACACCTATATGGTGCAGATCATCGAAGATGGCGAGCTGTTCACTACCTGTTGGGGTACGATCTTCGCCGAAGACAAGACCGATCCGGTAGTAGACTGCCCGGATGATGTGAGCGCTGTAACCGTAGAGTTTGCGCTTCAGACCTTACAAGGCAGCCTTGATGGAACTGAAGACGTAATCGAGCTGAACGACTACTCCTGCTTCCAGAGCTTCTTCGAGCCTACGGATGGTGAGTATCTGTACGACTTGATCGAGTTCACGGTACCCCAAACGGATGTGTACAACATCCAGGTGGCGACCAACGGCTTCGGCTCTAACTTTGCTGTTTTCCAAGGTGCGTTCAACGAGGATGATCCTTGTCAGAACATTCTGGGTGGCTCAGATGGAGCTTACTTTGTTGATCCATTCGGCGTGAACGCCTTCTTGGCACAAGACTACCGC
>JBCBEC010000087.1:0-16233 GCA_038528965.1 Bacteroidota bacterium
CGGGAGGCCTGCCCCGGTACTGTTTGAGCGGAGCGAGTTTAGCGGGGCGAGCATTTTTTGGTTCGTTTTTGTTGCGATGGACAAAAATGAACAACGCCAAGAGCAAAGCATCATGCAAATGCTCCAATTAAGAAGCAGATTTTGAGTGGAAACGCTATCCATCTTATCTTAAATACATGGGACGAACTAAAAAACAAAGTCATTCATCGCGTCCGCATATCAGCTCTTATTCCGCCTCAACGCTTTTTTGTCGATTAAGATGATATTCCAATACCCGGTAATCAGTGAGGTATTCTGTGGTGATCTCATCCTCTTCCACACCGAATAGACTTAGGTAATTTTCGATACGGCTTAGGCCAATAGCGTTTCGTCTTTCGTTGAGCTGATCAGGGTCTTCTACTGGAAATAGCCGTACCTGTTCATTAATGCGGATAATTTGCGAGCCGTAGCGCTGGGGCTGTCCAGCATCAATAAGCATGCGGTCCTCTAAAATCGCGAGTTGATCTGGCATAGTTTCACCGGCCTGCACAGATGCTTGAATAGCGGGAAGGTATTTCTTTTGAACATCCAGGCGGGCATGTTGAATAACTTGCCAAAGTGCACTATTGGCCCGGGCTCCTACTTGTCCAACACCCAACCAGCCGTAGGTAGCTATAATAGCTTCCACTACGACCAAGTTAGCACTATCCTGTTGCTGAATGAGCCCTTGGAAGTAGCGCTGAGCATCCTCGTCATCAGCATACTCCTCCGTGATGCATCCGCTGATCCTGCGTAGTACCTGATCGGCTAACTTAATTTCTTCCAGTTGTGCTACTACCGTTGTGTAGCGTTGCTCTTTCTCCGTTATTCGTAACAGAATTGTATCCCATGCCGGATAAGTACTCAATGTATTGAGCAAGGTGTCATTGTGCAAATCATTAATACTGATCCACCCCTTGCGGGAAAATTGTTGTAAATGCCAGATCGCCTTTTCTGGCTGTCCCGCTTGAACCCAAACCCTGGCCGCGGAGCGATACAGGTGCGCGCCAGGGAAGTGGCCCCCAAAAGCTGTTAGAGCTTCTTCTAGAGCTAGTCCAGCACTATTGTATTTTCCTTCTAGCTGAAAAACGTTGCTTCGTTGAACAGCTTCCTCAAAAGATTCAATGAAAAATTGAGATTTCCCTTGTTGAAGGGCAACGAGAACCACGATGGTTGTTATTACTAGGGGATGTCGTACGAAACGTTTCATGTTAAGACAACTGTGGACCAAGGAGGATATTATCATCTTAACACTAGAGAAACGACTACGTCGTTCATGAATATCTCTCCGCCCAATGTAGTTTTAGCGAAGTCAGATCCACTCCCGATCTCCGACTTCCCATTTCTAATTTCCTATTTCTAACCTCTAACCTCCTTACACTTTCCTTCTCTCCCAATAATTTTGTTCTTCCATTTCGTCTAAGAGGGTCAGGTAATTGGCGTAACGCAATTCGCTGAAGGTACCATCTTCCAGCCCCGCTTTAACCGCACAGCCGGGCTCACTGCGGTGCAAGCAGTTGCCACCAAATTTGCAGTCTTCAGAAGCGGCAAAGAATTCTCGGAAATTATGGGCTACGTCGATGGGTTCAAGGTAGTTGAAAGAAAGGGTTTTGATCCCTGGCGTATCTATCAGGAGCCCACCAAAGGGCAGTTCAAACATCTCTGCGAAGGTAGTGGTGTGCTGTCCTTTACCAGAATAATCGCTAATGTCTCCTGTGCGCAGGTCAAGATCAGGGGCAATGGCATTGATGAGGGTAGATTTTCCTACGCCACTTTGCCCACCGATCAGGCTCGTCTTGCCGGTCAGCGCTTCTTTGAATTCGTCAAGACCGTGTCCTTCCGTAGCAGACAGGATGAGCGTATCGTAGCCAATGTCTTCGTACACATCCTGTAGGTAGGCTAGTATCTCGATGTCCTCCTCTTTGTAAACGTCTACTTTATTGAAGGCAATGATGGTAGGAATATTGAAAGGCTCGGTCATGAGCAGAAAGCGATCAATAAAACCCTGTTTAAGCTTGGGCTGACGAATAGTCATTACAATGATCGCCTGGTCAATATTGCTAGCAATGAGATGGAGTGAGTGCTTCTTGCGGGGGGATTGCCGAACTACATAGTTCTCCCGGGGCAGGATTGCACGGATTACTCCTGTGCCTTCATCATCCACTTCGGTCACGATTCTTACGCGGTCACCAACAGCTATTGGATTGGTGAGGCGTTTATCTTCCTTGCGAAACTTGCCCCCAATGCGACAAGCGACGGTAGTGCCATCTTCTAGACGAACGCTATACCAGCTACCAGTTGACTTTGTAATAACTCCTTCCTGCAAAATTATGGTTGACGAGATTTAGTCAAAGAACCGCTAAGCGGATGATAAAGACCCGCTTGGGGTAGACAAGGATGGTTACTTGGGTGTTTAGAAAAAAAATGAGGCAATCATCCTGATTGCCTCCTAATAACCCCAAAAAACCAAATGAAAACTATCTTAGAATAAATATTCTTCGTTGTTAGTGGATTCCGTATCTCTCGGAACCGCAACAAAAAAAAGATGTTTTTAGGAGAATCCCAAAAATTTTCAGGAAATTTTTTTCGCTAAGGCCGAAGGAAATTTTCGTTTCACACCTCATTAACTGAATGTAAACTCCTAGTTTTCATGTAGATACATATGTACTCCGGGCTCCGGGCGCAGGGTGATTAAAGCTTTAGCTCTAATTGACTGATTTGGAGCTAACTGGAAAGAAAAGCGCCGCAACCAGCTAGCCAGCAGAAGTTGCATTTCCATCATGGCAAAACTGTTGCCAATACAGAGGCGTGGACCACCACCAAAAGGGATAAAAGAAAAAGGTGGATGATTCTTCTGTTGTTCTGCCGAAAAACGCTCCGGACGGAACTTTTCGGGTTCATCCCACAGCTGTGTCTCGTGATGAATACCATATATAAAAGGAACCACGATAGTACCTTTAGGAATTTCAAGATCCCCCACCTGATCATCCTCCAGTGCAACCCGATCGGTGATCCAAGCGGGAGGATACAACCGCATCGATTCATTGATAACCTGGGTGAGGTAAGTGAGCTGCCGTAGTTCCTGGAAAGAAGGTGGGCGTCCAGGACAGATGCGATCTAATTCAGCCTTGACTTGCTCCAAAACTTCGGGGTGCTGCGCTAGTAGATAAAAAGTCCAGCTCAGAGCATTGGCAGATGTTTCGTGGCCGGCTACAAATAATATCCCGGTTTCCTCAATGAGTTGCTGCTCCTCCATGGGTAAGCCTGTATCCTCGTAGCGTGAATCTAGTAGCATCTGTAAAAGATCGTCACGAGTGATCTTCGCTTCCTTGCGGCGATTGATAAATTGACGCTGCGTATTGAGAATATCTTGCGACAGCTTTAAGTACCGCGCTTGCTTGCCGGAAATTTTGAAGAACCAGCGCAAAAACGGAAGTCGCACTTCTCTGATAACGTGCTCTTGAATTTGAGTAATCTTATCACCAAAGTCTACGAGTTCATCTTCATTAATGTCCTCACTAAAAATAGCGCGCGCTACTACCCGGAAAGCAATGTTGAGCATCTCGTCGTACATGTCCACCTGTGGCCCGGCCTTTTTTAATCGACTGGCCAAGCGCTCACCTTCTTGGTCAATAACAGACTGCATGATTTGAGTAAGCGCTTCAAGGCGCTGCCGGTGAAAACCGGGTTGGATTAAGCGTCGCTGCCGCAACCAGGAGGCACCCGTATTGGTCAGTAATCCTTTACCTACGTAGCGAGATACTTGCTCCGTTTGCAAGGGAGATTTTTCGTAAGCACGATGATTGCGTTGCAGTACGTGTTGAGCCACTTTGGGGTCAGTGGTGATCAGTGATTTTTCGACCCCTCCCACGTATAAGTAGTAATTCGAACCAAAATCTTGGCCAAAGCGAGTGAGGCCTCCAATAGGATCATGAGCGAAACTCAAAGTAGTAGGTAAGGACGTGCGACGAGGAACGGTTGGGGCTAGCATTTTTCTTGGGAAAGATACAAGAGAAGTGGCAAAAGGAGTGGGGTAGAATGGGGTAAAGCAGTATGAGAAAGGATGATTTTTATCAATTTTAGCGAATTTTCGCAAAATGTCAATCTCCGAACTTTCTTTTCTCCCGAAAAGGGATTATTTTCGTAGCGAAAATTCGCTAGAGCTGTTTAGTGAAACAATTATCGACTATAAATATTGACCTATGTCTGAAGTAGCAACCTCCGCCAAAGTCCTACGGGGCGGCGAATTTCTGGTAAGCACTACCCGCCCAGAAGATATCTTCATCCCGGAAGAATTCAACGAAGAGCAACGCATGATTCGCGATATGGTGCGTGATTTTGTGGAGACACATGCGATTCCAAATGCCAATAAGATTGAGAAGCAGGAAGACAATATTGCCGTCAAGCTGCTGGATACGATCGCTGAACTGGGTCTGTTGGGTACTCACATGCCAGAAGAATTTGGTGGTATGGAGTTAGATACCAACACCAATACACTGATCTGCGATGCCATGGGGCCTACTGGTGCCTTCACCGTATCCTACGCTGCGCACACGGGCATTGGGATGTTGCCGATCTTGTATTTTGGTAATAATGAGCAAAAGGCCAAGTATCTACCGTCGCTAATCAACGGTGAAATGAAGGCCGCCTATTGCCTCACGGAGCCATCCTCTGGTTCTGATGCCTTAGCGGCAAAAACCCGCGCTGATCTTAGCGAAGATGGTCAGCATTATGTGTTGAATGGTCAGAAAATGTGGATTTCGAATGCGGGCTTCGCGCACGTATTTATTGTTTTTGCTCAGGTAGACGGCGACAAGTTCACCGGCTTTATTGTACCGCGCGATAGTGATGGCCTGACACTAGGTGCCGAAGAAGATAAGTTGGGTATTAAAGGTTCTTCTACCCGCCAGGTTTTCTTTGAAGATGTCAAAGTACCGGTCGAGAATGTACTCGGTGAGATTGGGAGAGGACACCTGATTGCCTTTAATGTATTGAACATGGGCCGCTTCAAGCTAAACGCACTGTGTAACGGTGGGGCTAAAGCTGCTATCACCAGTTCTGTACGCTACGCTAACGAGCGTAAGCAGTTTAAAACGCCAATCGCCAACTTTGGCGCTATCAAGTATAAACTAGCTGAGCAGGCAATTCGCATTTTCGCTAGCGAGAGTGCCCTTTACCGGACCAGCCAGTTGATGCAGGACCTGAATAAGAAGCTAAAGTCCGAAGGTGTAGAGTTTGGAGAAGCCAAACTACAAGCAGCCGAGGAGTACGCTATTGAATGCGCTTTGCTAAAAGTAATTGGCTCTGAAGCGCTGGATTATGTAGTGGATGAAAATGTGCAAATCCACGGCGGTATGGGGTATTCTGAAGAAGGAACTGCTGCCCGTGCCTATCGCGATAGCCGCATCAATCGTATCTACGAAGGTACTAACGAAATCAACCGCCTCCTGTCGGTAGACATGTTCTTCCGTCGTGGGATGGCCGGTGCTTTTGATTTTGTCAACCCAGCTTGGGCAGTGCAGAAAGAGTTGGCTAGCATGCCTTCATTAGAAAAGCCAGAAGGGGCGTACGGTCAGGAAGAAAAGGCGGTAGCCGACTTCAAAAAAATCGTCTTGATGGTAGCGGGTGCTGCCGGTAAGATGCAGATGGAAGGCCAGCTGAACCTCAAAAAAGAGCAGGAGATACTAATGAATCTGGCGAATATGCTAATTGAGGTCTTCCAGGCTGAGAGCACGTTACTCCGCGTTCAGAAGTTGGCCGGTATGGCTGATAAGCCCCAGTCACAGGAAGTGTACGACGCTATCCTACGCGTACTGATTAATGATGCAAATCATCGTATCATGAAAGAAGCTAGCGATGCGGTAGCCTCTTTTGCGGAAGGCGATTTGTTGCGGACGTTCCTTATGGGGATTAAGCGCTTCAGCAAGTACCCACCAGTAAACGTCAAAGTTGCTCGCCAGCAGGTGGCAGATGCGTTAATTGCTGCCAATGAATATGCTTTAGAATAAGCATTGAAGAATATAGACTTTAGGTCAAATAGTCGCTTTAAGCACAAGCCCCGGATCATGATCTGGGGCTTTTTTATTGAGAGCTAATTGTGGTTTTTGACCGTTTAAAATGGGATTCTTTGACACAAATGGGCAAATTTATTTATCAAAGGATGGTTAATTTTGTGGTGGATCATTTTGCTAAGTAATGGATCACGAATATCAGTTCCTGGAGTTTGAGGGGATTCAAGTTGCTGCTTTTATCGAAAGCCGGCATCAGAATGAGCATAGTGGATACTATCACCACAATATCTTGTTCTATGTGGAGCAAGGGCAACTCAATATTCGACAAAAGAACAAACTCTATATCGTAGAGAAAGGAGACTTCTGTATTGTACGAAAATTCACAGAACTCTCTTATTTCAAAACCTGGAACGAAGAGGAAGATTGTGCCTTGGTGGATGCGATGTCACTACAGGATGAGTTCATTAAAGGAGCCATTAAGGAGATAGGTTTAAGCATTCCGACAAGAGTAATTCGAGACCCCGTTGTTAACCTTGGAAGTAACCCTGTTTTGATGGGGCTGCGTAAAAGCCTTCGGTTATATTTAGTTGATAATCAGGTGCCTGATAAACATCTAATGTATTTAAAAACAAAAGAGGCATTACTTGGTATTATTCAGTCAAGCCCGGACCATCTTGCACTGTTTTACGAGATTTCCAAGCCCGTAAAAGCGGACCTAAAAGAATTTATGGTTCATCATGTTTTGTCGGATTTAAACCTATCAGATTTGGCGAAGCTTTCTGGTCGTAGTTTATCGACTTTTCACCGCGACTTTAAGCGAATTTTTGACTTATCGCCACACAAGTGGCTCTTGAAACAACGCTTACAAAAGGCCAAAGAGCTATTGTTATCATCAGAACAGGGCGCCTCCGGAATATATTTGGACCTAGGCTTTAAAGATTTGGCTCATTTTAGTCGAGCCTTCAAGAAAGAATTTGGAATTCCCCCTTCTGCAATTAGCAAAAAAGTGGTGTGAATTATTTAGACAAGCTTGTTTTGACACAAATAGACAAGTTACAGCTCGTGTTTGTCTCTTATTTTTAGGCGAACTATTTCGTTCACCAACCATTATCAGGAACACACCATGAGGCATCGCAAGTTATTTTATGCCATTCCCCTCTTTTTCCTGGCGACCATCCTATTCGCTACCAGCTTTAACAGTTCAGATTTATCAGAGGCATCATCTACAGATTCATCAACGATGACGATTGTGAGTGATGATGAAAACTTTGATAAAATGATGGCCGTGCTTATGCACAAGCGCTGCGTAAACTGCCATCCAAGTGATAACGTACCTAAGCAGGGCGAAGATAGCCATCCGCATTACTTCGGAATGTCTAGAGGAGAAGGAAACCTGGGCTATGAGGCTACCAATTGTAATACCTGCCATCAACACGAAAATGACGATTTCTCGGGTGTGCCAGGTGCTCCGGAATGGAGCTTAGCACCGCAGAGTATGGCCTGGGAAGGATTAACGAGAGTGGAAATCGCGCAATCAATGCTTGATCCTGCTCGTAACGGCGGTAGAAACCACCACGAAGTGCTGGAGCATCTTACCGAGCACGAACTCGTTCTGTGGGCCTGGACACCGGGGATAGATGCTGCCGGTAATCAGAGAGAAGCACCGCCGGTGCCCGTAGACGAATATGTGGAAGCTGTTACGGCATGGTTTGAGGCCGGGGCCGTTATCCCTGCTGAGTAATTTTCACTTTTAGGAACAAGCTTTTAAAAAGACTACAATGAAAATATCATTCACGATAAATGGTCAACCACAATCAGTAGACGTTGACGATGGAAACACCCCTTTGCTCTGGGTTGTTCGGGATACCCTCAATCTCAAAGGAACCAAGTTTGGCTGCGGAAAAGCAGCTTGTGGCGCCTGTACTTTACATGTAGATGGCGAGGCTGTACGTTCTTGTTCGTACGCCGTAAAATTTGCGGAAGGTAAAAGCATCACCACCATTGAAGGCTTAGGTACCAGAGAAAATCCACACCCTGTGCAGCAGGCCTGGATGGAAGAGGTGGTGCCACAGTGTGGCTATTGCCAGCCAGGCTTTATTATGGCAACGGCGGCATTACTCGATAAAAATGCGAGCCCTACCGATGATGATATCGATCGTAATATCATCAACGTTTGCCGTTGTGCTACCTACGTGCGTATGCGTAAGGCCATACACCGCGCTGCCGAACTCACCCAATCTTCTAATAACCCCGCAAATCAATAAGGTCATGGCTGAAAAGAAAAAAGTATCGCGGCGCAAGTTCTTAGTCCGTGCGGGGCTAGGGACCATTGGCGTTATCGCAGTTGGAACCTACGTATTTAGAAACCCGCTCCGCCGTATGACACTGGAAATGGCGGAATCCATGGTTCCACCCTATTCGGGATCGGGTACCGAAGCCAATTTATGGTTTGAAATCACCAGCGAAAACAAGGTGGTTTTGCACTCACCCAAGGTGGAGATGGGGCAGGGTACTTTCACCAGCTTGGCGCAAATGGTAGCGGATGAGTTAGACGTTACGATGGCGCAAGTGGAAGTAGTAGGTGCTGCTACCGCAACGGGGGTAGTGGATGCCCTAAGTACTGGGGGAAGTTTATCCGTAGCTTCACTTTGGATGCCACTACGCGAGATGGCCGCTACCATGCGGGAAATGCTCAAGAGCGAAGCGGCGAAGAAAATGGGCGTAGCTAGTTCTGCGCTTACTACCAGTGAAGGTGTCCTGAGTAGTGGCGATCAGCAAATGACCTACGCGGAAGCCGCCGCTGATGTAACCGAATGGGAAGTGCCAGACACACCGCCTTTGCGCCCAATAGATGAGTACAAGTTTATCGGTAAGCCGATCTCCCGAATTGACTTGGCACCGAAGGTATTTGGTGATCCCATCTTTGGTATGGATGCGGAAATGCCGGATATGCTACACGCTTGTGTAATTCGGCCAGAGCACGTTGGGGCTACCCTCAGAAGTGCGGATACCTCCAAGGCCGAAGGAATGCCTGGTGTAGTGGCCGTTGTACGAATGGATGGTGCCGTAGGCATTGTGGCGGAATCTTACCCACAGGCCCTGGCAGCCAAACGCAAGGTATCGGTAGAGTGGGATATCCCGAAAAAGTGGACCGAAGAAGAAATCCGGTCTATGCTGGTTGTTGGGTAAGGAAATGAGATGGTAACCCAAAAAGTAGGTTCTGCATTAGATCCGGATGAAGAGGGTGTCGTATCCATAGAGTTTAAGAGCCCCATTGGTGCGCACGCACAAATTGAACCCAATGGAGCTGTTGCACATGTGGAGGGAGATCAAATCACGGTAATGCTTTCCACACAAGTGATTGGCGTTACTCAACGGCAGGTAGCTGAGGCCATGGGAGTACCGCTGGAAAATGTAAATATTATCCCTACTTATTTGGGAGGGGGATTTGGCCGTCGCCTCAATACTTCTCATGCGATCATGGCAGCTCAAATGGCCGATATTGTGGGTCGTCCGGTCAAGTATTTCTTTACCCGTAAGGAGGAATTTCAGAATGATACTTTCCGTCCGCCTACCCACCACATTATGCGTGGTAAGCTGAATAGCGATGGCTTGTTGGAAGGACTAGAACACCATTACGCTAGTGGCGATGTGGCCATTGGGTCAGTCATCATGCCGGAGGCGATACACGGCGTGCTGGGAACGGATGTAGGTGCTATGCGGGGTGGAAACTTACAGTATGATAAAGTGCCTAATCACCGCGCGGTGCAGTGGCATACAACTTTACCTTTTGCTACGAGCTGGTGGAGGAGCCTCGGTTTGCTCGCCAATACCTTTGCCATTGAAAGTTTTGTGGACGAAATGGCTATTAATGCCGAAAAAGATCCAGTAGCCTTCCGCTTGGCGCAGATCAGTGACGAAGGCAACGGTGCTCGCCTTAAAGCGGTAATTGAAAAGGCGGGCGAAAGCTACAAAGACGAAGTGATTGACGGACGTGCTATGGGCTTTGCGGCCTCCATTGATACGGGCGTGCCAGCGGCCCACGTGGCGGAGGTATCGATTGAGGATGGCGAAATCAAAGTGCATCGCGTAGTGTGTGTGTTGGACTGCGGTATTGCCGTAAATCCTGATCAAGTTAAAGCACAGTGCGAGGGCTCGGTGATCATGGGTATGAGCGGTGCGATGCACGAAAGAATGACCATCAAAGATGGCCAGCTTTTCCCAACCATCTACGGTCCGTACAGCATGACGCTGATGATGCACTCCCCCAAGGAAATTGAGGTGGTGCTCATAGAAGGCGACGATAAGCCCCTACCAGTAGGAGAACCGCCAATGGGCCCTATTGGAGCAGCTATTGGCAATGCGGTGCGGAGATTAACGGGACAGCGGTTGACGGAACTACCGATGCAATTGGCGTAATTACCACAGAAGCCTGATTTCTTCAGAATCAGGCTTCAAAATACATTTTAGCAAAGCTTAAACCTGGGGCTTTAATCGACTTAAGTGTCTAGGTTTAAGCTTTTTATTTTATCAATTACTTACGATTCGGTACCAGCTATCCCCCAGATCTTCAATTATTCTTATAGTATAATGGCCTGTATGAATATAGGGAGATTCAATTTCAGCATTAGAAGAGTATAAATAACCCCAACTACTGTCTAGGAAGCCATCAACAATAAAGATGGAGTACTTTTCTACCTGTAAATAAGATCTCAGTTTTGTATGCTCTAGTGAAGTCCGAAATCGTTCAAAGTCCATTTCGGCTATTTCCAATTCGTCCAGGACTTCTTTATAATATCTTCCTGTTTCTCTGTTATTAATCCTCTCATTCATCCGAATGGGGATACCATTTATTCTTTTGTGAAATCTAGTGCAATCATCCATTTCATAGATCAGTTCAAACTTTTCTAAATCATGGACTAGTTGCGTGGCAATCTCTTGATCTAGAGGGACACTATGAGGTTCCGGTAGGAATGAAATAAGTAATAGACCTGGGATAACATAATAGAATAAACAGAGAACTACCGCTATGGCTACAACAATGAATATTCCTTTCTTATTCATCTTATTTGTCTTTTGTACAGTACACTTATCGGTTTTCTTCTAATAACCATCAACCAAACTGATCTGATGAATACGGTATAGAGGGTTATGAAAAATTAGAATTCTTCTCTCTGTAATAAGGTATCCTGCTGTAACCAATACACGCAAGCCAACATCAGGCTGAATAGCACCATCATCAACCAGTCTTCGAGGTGCTGACTCGGGGCTGTTAAGAGCTTAGTTACATCTACCAAAAGTTCTCGTGGCGAGAGTAGTGCCTCCCAGCTGTTCCATCGCACTACCCGGCCTAAATAAATACCTAGCCCACTGAGGATCAGGGTACCCAGCGTTACCACTTCTTTTACCCATTTAGCATAATCCTGCAGGATAGCTCTAATTTGCCGGAGGGCTTGCAGTGCGAGCATAATGCCGAGATAGGCAAAACTGAAGAGGAGTAGCGCATCATACCATAACGGCACCCCTGTTCGTGGACGCAGGTGGATAAGATCGGTGATGAGATAAGGGGCATTGGGGAAAAAGAGCACAGCTAAGCCAATGGTAACCCAGCGGACTAGACCGTATTTGCTATGTGCGCTAGGTAATTCGAGTAGTATGACTGGAATCCACGCTAAATAAGTATTCCACAATAAGAAGAAAAAGAAATAGCGAGGACAGAACAGAAAACTAGAGCTGTTGGTGCATTCAATAGGATTGATCACACTTCCACGTAGTATCCACATTCCTACCGATAGCAAAGTGAGCGCTATCAGCGCCCGATATTTTTTCAAGAGTTGGAGCCACATTTTTAAAGGAGTTTTACCAGATAAATTCTTCTTCATCGCTTAGCCCTGCCCCTTCGAGAAACTGGCGCATTCTGGCGAGATTTTCCTGAAGCAGGTATTCGAAATACCAATGATGAAAAGGGCGTAAGGCTTTACCTTGTCGGTAGGCTTTTCTAAACCATGACCAGTGTTCTGGAAAGCAGAAAGTACCAATGAAGATGGCGGTAAAGGAGAAGATGCTTCGTTTGCCATTGCCCAGTAGGCACCATTGTAGGGCTACCTCTTCTGGTGCGCTTAAGCCATAGTCCAGTAAGACGTGGAAAACATCGTGGTTTTCAAAGCTGGGAATCAGTTCTAGTTGGTTGGTTGTTAAAAACTGCCCTATCTGTCGCCCCAAGGTGCCGACAGGATAATCCAACAAGGTTTTAGTGTTTACTTGCCAGGCTGGCCTGGGGTGTCGTTTGAAACGAGCGTAGAGCGGGTAGGTCTGGCCGTATGCCCAATGGAGAAATTGACTACGCAGCCCGTGCAAGGGCAGTCTAAGCGCGCTGGTTAACATGCGATTTGAGTATTTGGTGTACGAAAGAAGTTAGTTTACATTCTGGTACGCTTGCCAGGCTTTGAGCTGGCGATAAGTGCTCCAGTTCCAACTGCGCCAGTCCTGCTGTTCTACCTTTTTTTCCAAGCGGCTTCCTCGAATTTGGATTCGCTCCTCACTTACCTCACTATCAAACACATCTGATTTTTGAGCGGCCTTTAATATGGGGACCATGTTGTTGCTCAGTAGTACTGTTGCATGATAGGTGTCGGGCTTATCCTGCTGAAGATTATAGCGGGTAATCAGGCTGTCCCAATTGAAAGCTGCTGCAATGAGGAGCGCTGCCAGCATTGCTCGGCCGTTCATCTCTAACAGGAAGAAAGTAGATTGTGGACCCTCAATTTTATGGTACATGGTATAGAGGCCGTATAAGACCAGGAGGAGGAAAAAGATGACCACAATGCGGCCGTGCGCCAATCCGTACTGACTGATGTAATGTCCGTTCCGCATTCCTACGGAAAGGGCTAGAAAGGCATTTTGGGCCAGCCAAATAAGGGCGTGTTGTTTGAGGCGTTCGTTACGGGGATAAAAGTTGAGGTTGTTGCGCAGGAAGAACACCACTACCAGCATGGCCAGCACAATGGAAAATATCAGTAGCCAGGTGCCTTGGTGCACGTACTGACTGAGCTCAGCTGCGGTGCGCTCCTGTGGACTAAACCATACAAAAATGAAGTCCAGGGTGTTGACGAACAGCAGCAGGCCATTTAATGCCAGGAAGGTGTAGGTGGCCATTTGGTACTCGTACTTGAGGCCGATTGTGGAGGTATTCCAGTAAACTGGTTTACGTTTCCGCACGAGCGGGAATTGCCAGTCTTTAAACAAATTATGGAGTGCTGGTATACCACTACGCTGCCCCAGTAGCGCAACCACCAAAACCCAGCCCAAGAGGAAAATGAAGAATCTACCCCAGTGGAGGTCAAACTGGAACAATTGCCCCAACCACTCATCGAGTTTACTATTTATACTGCCTAAAGTACTATTGGCATTGCTGTAGATAATGTAAAATGGGACGATGATGGCTATGGGCAAAAACCAGAGCCGAACTTGTCGCCACGTATTTTTCCAATTAGTACTATTCTCACTACTGGTCTCCCCCAGGTTTCGGACGCTAATGATCCAGCCAGCGAATAATCCGCGGATGCTTTCCATTAGACCCGCTAACCAAAAACGGACTTCGGTAGCTTGTAAATAACCAATGAGGGTAAAGAGGAAGACCCAATAGACAAGCATGCTGAGGTCGGAGTGATGCAGAAAGACGAAAAATGCACTTAAGCACCAGCCCGCCAGCAATGCTCGTACCATTGGCCGGCTGCTTTCTTCTGGCTTTAGCCAAGTGGCTGCTCCCGAAGCCGCCAGGCTAAATAGTACTACGTTTAACCCTAAGCCAGCCTCCCAGAAGAGCAGGTGGAAGACCAAAGCCAGGGAAAGAATGATCGATGAGTTTTTCATTAAAAGTACTTTGTTTTTCAAAGTTAACAGGCAAAAAAAGAGAGCTATTGCTCTCCCCTTTGTAGGTTGATTATTTTTTCTAAAAATGCCAGATGGTCTACAAACGCTGCCCGGCCTTTTTCAGTGGCACGGTAGCTGGTATTAGGTTTGCGACCAATAAACTGCTTACGCAATTCAATATATCCTTCCTTATCCAGGGCTTTAAGATGACTGGCCAGGTTGCCATCGCTGACTTCCAGGTTATCGCGCAGGTGGGTGAAATCTACCCATTCCTCTACCATCAACATCGACATCACACCCAAGCGGATGCGGTGATCAAAGGCTTTGCGGAGTTGTGAAATTATTCCTTTCATCGCTCGTATTTATAATACATAAGAAGACCGTAGAGAATATGTAAGACACCAAAACCGACGGTCCAAAGTAGGAGCCCCCAACCTACAAAAAAGAGGCCAAAACAACCAAGTGCTATTTCACAGAGCCCAAGATAATAGAGATCGTGCAGGGTATGCTTGCTCCCATTGATCAAGGCCAAACCATAAAAGATTAGGGTTGCCGGAGCTACAAAGCCAAAGAAGCCATGATAAAACATAGCCAGACAGAAGATGCCACCTGCCAGTAAGGGAATGGCCAAGCTGAGGAGTAAGCGCTTGGTGAGCGGATCCCAGATGGCTTGCCCTTTCAGGCGTGAACGACGGGTAGTAAAGTAGATACCACTGGTGAGTGCGCCGGCCAAGACAAAAACTGCATCGAGCGCATAAAACATAATGGGCGACCAGCCCCAGGGATGGGGTTGAGCGGGCCAGTAGTGCAAGGAATGGCTATAGCCGTTGAGGCCACCGGCAAGTAAATACCACTGGGCCAATGCTGCACCAGCTAGTGCAAATAGTCCGGCACCAACGCCGGATAGACCACTAAGCCCGATGAACTTACTGGTTCGTTCCATCATGCGATGGATGTCTTGCAGCTGCTTGAGAGGATTGTTAGGAGAACGAGTCATAAAGTACTTTGAAACACAAAGTAAGGTTTTTTTTAGGTACCGTGCAAGTATTTTTTGCGCTTACCATTCAACTCTACTATAGTACGATTCAGCTGCTTGATCAAACCACTGGGGTGTTGGGCTATTGCTCATGGCAGTTAAAAGCCCTATTTTTATTTTGTGAAAACACGTCTTAGCATACGCTTAAGTGCTAATAGAAGGCATCTATTGGGCTTTAATGACTTACCAATTGTATTGGCAGGCATTCCGGTGGTTGCTTTTCTAATGCCGCTCTTGTTTTTTAATGGAACCTTAGAAAACGGCTTTTTAGCCTATTGGCCCAAGTGGAAGGTATCTCTCTTTTTTACTTGCTTCTATTGGTTTACGATGCGCTGGTTTGTGTTGTTTTTTCGCTCGCGTTTTCCAGAGTACAAAGACACTAGCAAACGGGTGATCCTCATGACCGGCGCTACGATAGTGGTGGTTCTCCTGCTCAATAATTTCTGTTACGATATTCACGATCTACTTTTGCCAGAGGGGTATCGAGGTGCCACCACTAAGTTTGATTACGCCAAGAGCACCTTTATGATTGTTTTTCTGGTGTTGTCGATCTACGAAGGTGTCTACTTCTACCATCGTTGGCGGTTGAGTTTAATTGAAACCGAACGTTTGCGACAGGAGAATATTAGTTCACAACTCGATGCACTGAAGAGCCAGGTTAACCCGCATTTTCTTTTCAACAGTCTTAATACGCTCACTTATCTCATTCCAGAGGATGAGAAGCGTGCGGTTCGTTTTGTGCAGCGGCTATCAAAAGTTTATCGCTACATCCTTGAGATCCGAGACCGATCATTAATTACAGTGGCGGAAGAACTTGATTTTCTAGATGCTTACCAGTTCTTGCTAAAAGAGCGCTTTGGTGATAATCTGCAAATCCATCTGCAGCTTGATCCGGCGGTAAAGCAGCTGCACATGATTCCTCTATCTATGCAGATGCTATTAGAAAATGCCATTAAGCATAATATAATCAGTAAGGAACGCCCATTACAGATTGAGATTGTAGCGGGTACGCGAACTGGAACCCTACTGGTACGTAACCGTTTGCAGCCCAAGAAGCAGAAACAAGTTTCAACGCAAGTTGGTCTGGATAACATTCGTCGCCGTTATGCTTTCTACACCAATGCTGATATCCAAATTTCACAAGAAGATGGCTGGTTTAGTGTAGAGCTTCCACTCCTGCAGTCATTAGGTATCCCTGATACTCCAGTAAAGCGTGAGCATCTGCGCTGACAACAAAAAGTAAGGCTTTAGCGTTTCCCCCCTACACTAAAGCCTTGCCAATGCGAATCCTTCTTG
>JBCBEC010000088.1:0-15543 GCA_038528965.1 Bacteroidota bacterium
AGCCCACATTTTCGTTGGGAGGAAGAAGTACTACTACCCCTGGCCGAAAAGTATGGAGACAAGCTGCAGCGACAAGCCGAGCAAGTACGAAACGAGCACCAAGCCCTGCGCGAAGCCTTTGACCGCCTGGTGGATGCCCCACTGGAAGATTTACCTCAACAACTGGATATGCTCGGACGCCAACTGGCCGCACACGTACGCTTTGAGGAGCGACGCTTCTTTGAGAAACTACAGGAAGTACTGCCGGAATCAGCCTGGATTAGTGTGGAACAGCCGGGGAGGTGGAATTGAGGGAATTAGAATGGGAATTAGAGTTAGAATGGGAATTAGGATTAGGATGGGAATCAAATTAAAGTGAAACTTATCAGTGAAAGTAGCAAGTCAATTCACTATATCCACCAAATTCACCACCGTACTAATCACACTCCTCTGCCTCAGCTGCCAGCCCAAACCCTGCACTACCCAGCTGGCCTTTTATCATTGGAAAACCGAGGTTTCACTTAAGGATACGGAGCAGGCTTATCTGGAGCAGCTATCCGCTCAACGGCTCTACCTAAGACTATTCGATGTGGATTGGGAACCGGGCGCACAAGTGGCCGCACCTAAGGCCGACGCACAAATTAAGGCACTCCCCGCCGTAGAAATAGTGCCTACCATCTATATCACCAACCGAACGATTGCCCAACTAGATAATGAAGGTTTAAGCGAGCTCAGCGAGCGGATATTGGAGCGCGTGACTCGGAAATTACAAGATCAACAACTAGTAGAATTGCAAATCGATTGCGATTGGACGACTAGTACTCGTGAAGGATATTTCTTTTTGCTTACGCAACTGCGGGAGCAGCTTCCAGAAGAGACCAAACTCTCCGCTACCTTGCGCTTACACCAATACCGCTGGCCAGAAAAGACGGGAGTGCCACCAGTGGATCGCACCATGTTAATGTTCTATAATATGGGGGATTTGGAAGAGTGGGAGGAACCCAACTCTATTCTAAATCTTGATAAAGCGGCAGCCTATCTTCAGCACACTAACACTTATCCATTACCCATTGACTTGGCTTTGCCGCTTTTTCGTTGGGGGGTGCTCTTTCGTTATGGGAAAATGATCAAGCTAATCAATGGCCTGACGGCAGAGGACGTTGTGGCCGCTGGTGGTATCCCATTGGATGACAAGCAACATCGGTTTCGCATACCGGAAAGTACGTATCTTCAAGGCTACTACCTGTATGCAGATGATGAATTGCGACTAGAAAATATTCAGTCGGAAGTGCTAGTAGAAGCGGCCCAATTGCTACAAGCATTACCTTGCGCCGGCGAACGATTCCTCAGCTTTTACCATTTGGATAGTACGCTAATCGAAGCCTTCCCCACCACTGCTTTGCAACAGGTACAACAAGTCTTAGACCAGGAAACGAATTTTGAATGAAGCTTCGTAAATCGCCTTTACTACTGTTCGCTTTTGCCTTCTTGCCCCTTGTCATTAGTACGGATTGTGGACCAGGCTACGCCCCCTTTTATGGCTATAGCTTCATCAATCCTGAGATCACCGAATTTGATACGGATTTGGCACCTTTCTTTCTCAATTTCACCAAAATCCACGAAGAATTTTTCACTGCCCAAAAGGAGGTTTACGAGCTGGACAACGTAAAAGAATGGCGGGCCCGCTACTGCAACAAAGCCACCGAAGATGATATTCGGTACATGATCTATAAAACCTCACGCTTTCAATTACAAGACTTGTTGCGCACGCTTGATGCCCCGGACGGTACTTCTACTCGCCTGGGCCCACTTTTGGCCAATAATAGCTGGGCTCGACACATTATTCGCCACGGTTGCCGGGAGACAGTAGAGTATTTAATCTTTGCCAAACGCTGTGAACCGCACGTAATAGCCCCTAAGGAAAGCTGGCGTAAAATTGAGCGCAACGTACCTGTAATGCAAGGACTGATTGATGAAGCGCACCAACTTTTTCTGCGTACAGAGTCGGATTACATCAAACTCCGTTACGCTTTTCAGGCTATTCGACTGGCCCACTACATTAAAGATTACCACCAAACATTAGACTTGGTAGAATACTACTTACCTAAAATTGATTACGATCCTTCCCTTGTAGAACTATGGATAAAAGGGCACCAGGCGGGAGCACTACAAGCGCTGGGCGATCGGGCCGAATCCGCGTACCTGTACTCACGGGTTTTTGAGCTATGCCCGGGCAAAAGGGAAAGTGCCTTTCGCAGTTTTCGCATTGACACCGATGAGGAATGGCAACAGTGCTTGCTCTTCTGTAAAAACGATCACGAACGGGCCAACCTCTACGTTCTACGCGCCAACAGCAATAATGCTCGCTTGATTGAAGAGATGCGCAACATCTACAGCTACGACCCGCAACATCATGCCCTGGAGATGCTTCTGGTACGCGAGCTCCAACAACTAGAGAAAGATCTACTAGCTAGCAGTATCAACCCGCAAGCGGATTCCAATGAACGCTTACATGGTATTCCAAGAAACTACGCTGGTGAACGCGTTGTAGAGTTGCAAAGCCTGGTGAGAGAATGGCTTGACGAGGGAAAACTACCCGAGCCGGGCCTGTGGAAACTAGCGGAAGGTTATCTGGAAGTATTGGCCGGTAACTTTTATTTCGCAGAAAAAACCTTGCGCGATGCGGAAAAACTAATCGAGGCCAAGCCACTTAAAGAACAGCTCTCCGTCTTCCGTTTGGTATTGCGCATCCTTTCCTTGGACGAAGTGGGCGAAGAGGAAGAACGCGAACTTGCCAGCCTGGGCCGCGAATACAAATTCTACGATGAATACCCCGATTTTCCGAAGCTAATCAATGATAAACTTAGACTCCTCTACCGAGAACAAGGCTCCGGTGCCAAGGCCTATCTCATGGAGTACAGCTTAGCCCAATTAAAGGCGAAGCCAGATATTGAAATCATTGATGAGCTGATTGATATCTGCCGCAAGGAAGATCGTACTCGTTTTGAGAAGGAACTGGTGGAATATGATAATGGCACCACTATCGAAAATGAGCTCCTAAATACCAAGTCAGCCTACTTACTAGGCGGGGGTTATCTGGAGACCGCCCTCACTGTAATGAAAGAAATTCCCGAACTAGAATGGGATAATTATGGTCAGTTCAATCCCTTTGTGCGGCGCTTTAAAGACTGCGTTAATTGCCTACTCCCGGATAGTGTAACGACCTACAACCGGGCAGAACTCATTCAGCGCATGCTGGACATGGAGTTCGAGGCACGTGCCGCCACTAGTCCTGATCAAGCCGCATCGATTTACTTCGACCTCGGCGAGGCCTTCTACAATATGACCTACTACGGGCAAGCCTGGAAAGCTACGGATATGTTCCGCTCCGGGTCAAGTGCCTACGTAGCGTTTTACAATAAGGGAGAGAATAATTTCGCCCACCAGGGCCTACCCTTAGGCAATACCGAGAACTTCAACTGTGACCGTGCTTTGCGCTATTTTGATTTAGCTCGGCGCACTGCTCAGAGCAAGGAAATTCAGGTAGCGGCGGCTTACATGTCAGCCAAATGCGAACGGAATGACTACTATACCAGTATGGCCCGTCGCACTTACGATTACTTCGGTATTATTGAAACGGATTATCAAGACACGGAATTCTACAAACGGATAGTGAGTGAGTGCCGGGATTTTCAAGCGTATCTGTTGAAGTAGGTTTTTCGAACCACCAAGCCACCCAAGAACACCAATAAAGACTGAGCACTTTCTTCTGATAACTGCCAACTATTCACTGACCACTGACCACTGGGTACTGGATACTGGATACTGGATACTGGGTACTGGGTACTGGATACTAGTTACTGACCACTTTCTTGAACCATATCAGGCATTGAAGGGGCATATAAGAATTAATTCAACTAACTAAGGCCGCCAAGGTGGCCGAACCAATTCAACTAACTAGAGCCGCAGGCCCTAAACCTCCTCCAACACCGGCTTTTCGGCCACCGCCACCGGCTCATCTTTAATCAACCAACGGATTAAAAGAGGTAGTAGCAAGAGATCCGCAGCAACGGCACTTAAAAGGGTAAGACTGATCAATAAACCAATGGTGACACTGGGTGGGTGGATACTGAACAACATCACCAGGAAACCAAAGAAGAGGATAATACTGGTGAGAATAATTGCTTTACCGGTTTCCCGGAACGTGAGGTGAATCGCATCTTCAACGCTCATACCCTTCATACGGGCCAGCTTGAACTTACTCAAAAAGTGAATGGAGTCGTCTACGGCAATCCCGAAGATAACGGCAAAGACAATGCTCACTCCGGCTTCTAGATCAATACCTAGATAACCAAGTAAGGCACCAGCCAGCAGTAGTGGGATCAAGTTGGGCACCATGGAGATAAATAGCATGCGGATATTACGGAAAAGCAGTGCCATTAGCCCACTCACGATAAGAACGGCGATACCTAAGCCAAGCAAGAGGCTGCGCCGAATGTACTCCGCGTTTTTATCAATGATCAGGCCGGTGCCCGTACGCTTCACCTGAATCACCTCCTGGTCAATATTATCAGCCATCCAGGCATCCGTTTTCACCCCGAAAGCTTTGATGGTATCCGCACCAATATCCAAGATACGGCTAGTGATCCTGGCCTTATCCTGGGCTTCGTTTACCAAGACATTCAACTGCAAGTTAGGTACTTGATCAGCCAGGCGCTTGAAGCGGCGATACTCTGCCTCCGTTTCCGGTAGGCGATAAGCATCCACCCGGTTATTGGAGTGCATTTGGTTCAAGCTCTTGTAGATGGCCGTCACTGAACCTACGGCCTGGATGTAAGAAAACTGTCCCAAGTAGTCCTCCAGTTTGGCCATTTCTTTTAATACCGGATAGTCTGTGGCGCGGTAGCCCTCTTGTACAAAAATGGCAAACTCCATTGGGCGAAAGCCCGATAGTTCTCGCTCAAAAAACTGGAAGTCTTCTGTGATCCGCTCACCACGCGGCATGTTACTGATGATATTGTAATTGGTGGTGATATTGCTAATGCCCCAGGCACACAGTACCACCAGTGCCAGACTCCCCCAACGAATCCACTGCACCCGCTTGCGCGTAAAACGGTAAGTACGTTCCAGCAGGCGCTCCCAAAAGGCTTGCCCTTTGCCCAGCTTGACGATCTGATCCGTATCAAAGAACGAGAGGGCAGCGGTGGTGAAAAAGATGACGGTTAAGTAAGCGATGATTACCCCAATGGCCGCATTGATACCAAAATCCCGAATGGGAATTACCCGGGAGGTAACCAGTGTAGCAAAACCAATGGCCGTAGTTAAAGACGTCAACAAAGTAGCCATACCGATCTCCTTCATGGAGGTCCAAATGGCATCCTCTTTGCTGGCCCCTTTACGGAGTTCATCAATGTATTTTGACATGATGTGGATGACATCGGAGGTCCCCACAATGATCATTAATACCGGATACAGGGCGGCAATGGCGTTCAGCTCGCGTTGGGCGGCTCCCAGGAATCCTAGAAATAGCAGCAAGCCCAAACCTATGGACACCAAGGACAGTACTATACCCCAGGGCCGACGAAACAGGACGTACATGATGAAGCCTACCAAAATGGCCGACACCACCGCCGAAACTGTGATTTCACGCTTCTGCATGTGTACCAGTTCCTTCTGAAAGTAGGGCCGTCCCATGTAGTGCACCTCTTCAAAATCGAAGCTTTTCACCAATTCATCAAGCGCATCCATGTGCTCTTCGCTCTGCTGTAGGCTCATACTGCTGGAGGTGCGAAGGTACACCATGAGCGTAGTGGCATCCTCGTTGATGAAGTTATGCCGAAAGCGTACATCCGCCAAGACACGCTCCTTATCTACATCATAACGGCTAGGGTCGTTGCGGTGAATAACCGGAATACTGGTAACGGCAAAAGGTGTTTTGAGGGGATAGCTAAACTTGGTCAACGACTGGCTCTCTTCTACGAAAGGTACCTTGCGGCTATCAAGCGTAAGGCGGTGCACTTTGTTTAGGAAAGTACTGTCGAATACTCCCTCTTCCCGGACCAATGCAACGAGCATAAAATTGTCGTCCGCTTCGAAATTGTCAATAAAATCACGGAAGAAAGTGAGGTCTTCATCTCCTTCGGGGAAAAACTGCTCAAAATCAAAACTAAACTTGAGCTGAGTAGCGAAATAGCCACTAGCAATAGCCAAAACCGCAAAAGCAATAATAATGGGAACGCGATAGCGAGTCATACCTCAGGTTTCACCGATAAAATCTTATCGCATTTGGAACGATGAGGCACCTTAATGGTTCGCCACCGAACGGTCAAATTTTAGCGAATTAGGGTGATATCTCCACTTTCTAAGATCGTTGTACCATCAAAAAGGAGCAACTCCACTTGGTATACGTACACTCCCGGAGCTGCTTCATCACCCACAATCCGACCGTCCCAACCTAGATTATCTTTACTATCGTAAACCAACCCGCCCCAGCGATCAAAGACTTGTACAGAAGCTACGGAAGCTATCCCCGTCGCTGGAAAAACCACGAAGCGATCATTAGTACCATCATTATTCGGCGAGAAGACGTTGGGTATGAACACAGCGATCTTAGGATCAATGGTAAGCGTTATTTCCGCTACCGCAACACAGCCATTCGTATCGGTAATGAATACGGTGTAGGTGGTGGTTTGGGTGGGTTGAGCTATTGGGTTCAGGCAATCATCACAACTAAGTCCGAGTGCTGGTTCCCACTTAACCGAAGCAATATCAGTCACCTCCAGGCTGGTTTGTACTTGTAGCGTGGTACTATCACCAAGTGCTAAGTCGGTCGTTCCCGCCAGGATAGTCGCCGTAGGATCAGGATCAGCGTTGATAGTGAGCATCAGGCTGGTATCACAACCAGCCGCATCGGTGATCAGTAACTCATAATCACCGGCAGATAGATTGGTAAAGGAACTTTCAGCTTGCGACGTACCACCTTCTAGGCTATAGCTGAATGGTGCGGTACCGGTTAAGGGGGTAATGGTAAATCCACCATCCGTTGGGTTAACACAACTTAGGTCTTGTGTAGCCACCGTCACACTGATCCCTTCTGAGCTATCAATAGTATAAGAATCATTGAAAGTGCAAGCTGCAGCATCAGTCAGTAGTAGATTGTAATCACCAGGTACTAAATCTGACAGTTCCTCAACATCTATGGCGATAAGGGTACCATTTTCGTCTGTCCACTCTAGATCAAATGGCGGAGTACCCGTCAGCGCCTCAATGCTTAATTGCCCGTTGGTAAAACCGCAGCTAGTAGCTATCACCTGTACACTTGCGGCTGGATTCATGACAGAAAGAACGATGCTATCAATAGCGATACCACAACCATCGGTCACAAAAACAGTATAGGTATCGCTAAGGGTGGCGGTGAGTGATAGTTCTTCCATATCACCTATCACTTCGCCGGCTCCATTGAGCCAAGAGTAGCTCAGGTCAGGGGTAGAACTTCCAACTAAAAAAGATACGTCCTGGCCTGCACAAGCCGATGAAGGTCCAGCAATACTGAGGTTAATATCAGTTACGGGATCAATAATGACCGTATCCATTAATGTACCACAAACTGGATTCGAGAGCGTGAGAATATAAGTTCCCGGCTGCAACACTTGTAATGTGGGGCCATCGGTACCATCATTCCAAGTATAGTCCCCCGGGAAAAGTTCTGCTGGTTCTAACACCACATTTTCCCCAACACAAATCGTCTGATCTGGACCAAGATCCAGTGCCGCACTGAATTCTTGTACCTGAATCGTATCACTCCCAATGCAGTTCCCCTGTACCACCGTCACACTGTATTCACCAGAGGTATTGACCACGAAGGTATCAAGGGTACTTCCGTCTTGCCAGAGATAGTTGAATCCGTCGCCCAGATCTGGATCGAGCGTAAGCGAATCACCAACACAAATCAAGGTATCTGGCCCCAGATCAACAGGGATTTCCGGTGCAGCGGGCTCGCTCGTAAAGTTGCGATCAATAACAGTGGTTTGTTGGGTGCGGATACCCGTAAAAGCTACAGTACTGTAGTTAAAAGGTACAATCGAAAGTGCCGCCGGCATCCATTCTGGTTCGGCACTATCTACACACAAATCCTGTCCTGCTAGATCTAACTTACCAACCGTTACACCTTGGCGATCTCCCAATCCCTGGTAGATGACTGCATAATGATCATCAGAAGTGATCGTGAAACCATCACTGATAAAGGCTCCGGATGGGATATGCAAAAACTCAGGGGCTCCAAAGCTCCTCCCCCAGATAAAATTGCCGTCGGGGTCGAGCTTCAATAGCTGCGGACGAATAGCGCCTTGAGCATCAAAATCTGCCTGGCAACTAATGACAATACTTCCATCTGGATCAACTAACACCTTTCCTGGTTCAGATATGTAAGAAAAGTTAAGGCCATTGAGCATGATATTGGTAAAGCTGTCGTCAATTTCCGCTACTTGCGTCCAAATCTCCTCCCCCGTAGCAGTTAGCCGACTTATGATTATGCCAACTGGCCCAATACTAAAAGGATCGGTAGAAAAGGTGGTACGCTGCAATAACACCAAATCTCCGCCCGGTAAGCAACTGACCGACACTCCAATATTGGCGAAGCCATTGTAGTCGATTTGTCGAGCCCACATAACAGCGCCCAGTGTATTGATCTCAGCCAAAATGGCATCATTCCCACCTAATTCCCCGGTAGCACCAGCCATTACTACATTGCCGGATGGCAACTCCGTTAAACTGTAAGCTGTTTGATCTACAGGCAGCGGCAAGAAATAGTGGCGCGACCATACTTCATTACCATCCACATCGAGCTTCACAACGTATGGATTAGTTGTAAAATTTTCGAGGTAATGGCCCGCCAACATAAAGCCACCATCGGAGGTTGTGATAAGTTCGTAGCCACGCTGTAAATTATCATCACCCAAGTAGCGGGTCCACTGAATATTACCGGCTGGATCTGCTTTTGCCAAATAACCATCAAAATAGTCCGTAGTGGTAGTACCGCCTAGTATGAAGCCTCCATCGGGTGTTGCATGGATTTCGTTAAGGTTTTGGAAATTTCCCGTATCGTATTCTCTTTCCCACAAGAGTGTTCCATTGGCATCTGTGCGCAGAACGATGCCATCGCTCGCGTTAGTACTCCCCGTCAAAGACGTTCGCGCTACCGTAGCCAACGCATACACACCACCGTCTGGAGCAGCTGCTATATCAGCCACAAAAATGGAATCGGTGGAGGTATGTTCGTAACGTTGTAGGAAGGCCTGAGCAGATAACGGTAGCGAGCCCAGCAAAGCCAGTAATAGTGGCAGATAGTTTTTCACTTCATTGGGTGTTTTGAGCGTTGGATAGCAATGAATAGCAGCCCTACAGGCACCAACAAAGGTAAGTTTCTCTTGTTGGTAAGACCGAATGGACAAGGCAAGCAGGCGACAAAATGAGGAGGATCCCAACTGGTTTTATTAATTTTCGCCCATGAACTGGATTGACCAACTCCCAGCGGAATTGCAAGTGCACCAAGATCGCTTTTTAGCTACTACACGCCCCAGTGTACAGCTGCAAATTGAAAAAGAAGCACCAAGCAAACGCTGGCATTCTGCCCTAGGCCGCATTTTGTATTGGCCCGTTGATCAGGCTTGGCCCACCGATGAGAATGGCCGGCCACTATTTGGGCTCTTACAACTCAACCTAGCCGAGCTCCCTGCTCTAGCGGGCTTCCCAACCCATGGCTTACTCCAGTTTTTCCTCTGTGATGATGCCTTCTGGGGTGCCAATCCGCTGATTCCGCAGCAGCAAGCCAATTTTCGGGTAGTTTACCATGACCACCCTGAGCCGGAAAAGACCGCTTTACTGGACGACTTTTCTTTCTTGCCGCTTTACGAAGACCTTCCGCTACAGCGAGATATTTGCCTGGGCGTTTCGGGCACCTTAGTCGATATGCCCATGCCACCGCAGGATTACCGTTTTGAGGCCACCTTACAGGACATCTTCACCGACTTTGGTGATCAGCAATGGGAAATGCTAGCTGCTTATAAAAAAGCCATCGGAACCGTTGGCCATCGCCTGGGTGGATACGCCAGTTTTATTCAGGATGATCCGCGCCAAGCAGAGGACGCTCCGCAATGGGAACTGCTCCTCCAGTTGGATACCGACCCCAAGGTGAGCCTGATGTGGGGTGATTATGGGGTGGCGCACTGGTTTTATACCCCCGCGTCTGCGGAACGGAGTTTGGATGCCGAGCCTCAAGGGATTGACTTTGGGGAGATTTGGTATGGTTGGGAGAGTAGTTAGAATTAGTTCGATTAGTGAATTTAGTTGGGCCTGTGGCCCTGGTTAGTTGAATTAGTCCTCCTATGCTTTGTTCCAGCGCTGCATCCAGCTCCGGCGCAAGTATACAGCTTCGGCTGATAAAGTGAATTTAGTTGCCTCGTCCGCAGTAACTTTAAGCGAAAGCAGGAATTGGTTCGACCTTTGGCCCTAGTTCGGTGAGTTAATTAGGTTACTGCTGAGTAGGAGACGGCTCTAACAACCGAAAACGACACGCTTTTTTTAGTACCGCCACATTATGTTTTGCTGGTTTAAGAACTAGTATCATACTTAAAGTAGCTCCCCTCTCTCCGGATAAGCGTTAGCTATAATATAGTCCAGCGCCTTGATAAAAGTGGGCAAATAAGGCCTGCCCCAAGGATTAATACTTATAGCAACATAATACACCTGTTGGTTACTATCCACCAAAAACAGGCCAGGTTCACTGAATTCCACCTATCAACGCAAAAAGACTTGAAAGCCCGTTGAGAGCGAAAAATCAGTTTCATCTCGTTCTGGATCGTGGTTAATTTCAGGACCAATTTCTAGTGCCACCCGCTTTGTAAGGAAGATATTGAAACCTGTATTGACAATTAGTAAGAGGCCATTTTGAGACACCGTCACCGCCTTTGTTAAATTGAGCCGATCTCGAGTGTCTCGGCCAATTTGATATCCCACACCTCCCTCCAGGAAAAAGGCGGAGCGTTTACCATTGGTGGTCTGATACCGCAAGACGGTAGCCAAAGCCAGGGCAGTATTAGTCTCAAATCCCTCAAAGACCTGCTCTGTCCCTACAACTTCGGCGGTAAAAACTCTCTGTCGATCATAGTCAAATTGCACGTCTGCTCCCACAGCAAAATGATCCGACAGAAAGTACAAAGCCTGTGGGCGAAAGAAAAAGGATGTCGCCTTAATGTCATTGCGAAAAATACCGAATTGCAATTCTGAAAGACCAAGAGCTATCGTACCCTTCTCTAATTGCGTTGCCGATGGACTTTCGTTTTCGCCCCCCAAGAAAATATTGATTCCGGCAGAAAGAAGATAATTCGAAATCCTGAAATCTTCAAAAACAGATTCTCGACTAAAGGAAAAGAGGCCATCTACTGCTACCATTGGCGCTAAAAAGTGCGTAAACCCCAAACCAAACTCACTACTAACAACATCTTCGTTAGAACTGAAATCTTTCTTGAAATACCCAAAACCAAGCTCTCCAAAGAAATAGGTCTTGTCCGCAGCTGGGTTCAGGTAAATCCTAAGAGCAGGGTTGATCTCAAAAGCACTTGTACTAAATGAGCGACCGTTGTGTCGCCAGTAGGTAAAATCGTTCTTGAACAAGATCCCGTTACCAATAAAAAACCCGAGCGATAGGCGTACCAAACGACCATCGCCTTCCTCTTCTTCAAAACGGGCTGGCCCTGCCCTAAGCCAACCTTGGCCATGCATATAAAACGGAGAAACAGCCATACTAGAGCCAACTGGCACACTACGCCCGAAGAACACCTTAGCGTCCTGCAACTGGGCAGGTAGGTTGAAACTTAATAGAGATACCATTGCCATGCAGCAAATGCAATAGTGTGTGGAGCGCATTATTTTTTTCTTACAAAATACAGCTTCTTTTTTTGATTGCGTCCGCAGCCTTCTAAATCTGAAAGAGCAAGCCTATGCTTAATGTCTCAAACTCTTTACCCTTGCTCTTTGTAAGCTTTACGTGAGGCCACCCAACAACTTTCTCAAGTGCATTAGATCTGGCCTGACGTAAACCCAAAATTTGCTTATGAAACAGTTAGCCCTCCTCTTTTTATTCCTCAGCAGTCCAATCTTTTTTACCTCTTGTGATGACGAAGACTTTCCGCGTCCACAGTGCGAGCTTGTTTCGGAGGACCTCAAAAGTCGGATTGATAATAATGTGCCGGCAGTGGAACGAACGCGGATTGAAGCCGGGAATAGCATTATTGAAAGCACGGGAGTACCGTGGATAGAAGGCTGTATTGCCCAGTTCCAAGGTACCTCCTACAACCTGGACCAACTCATCTCTTACCAGATCAGAAATGAAACGCAGTTGATCCTCAAATTCCCTTAGGGGGTAATTGACTATTGCTCAAAAACAAAGCGCCCGAATCAGCTGAAGCCGATCCGGGCGCAATATTATGAGGTGTAGTAATTACACCTTTTCGTCATTTTCAGACTTACTCGTCGCCGCCATCGTCAGATAGCTGCTCTTTTAGCTGACTGAAGACATCCAAATCACCAAGTGTTTCACGCTCGATGTTAGACTGCGTCTTCTTGATCGCCTTACGAGTCTCCTGGCGTTCAGCGCTACGCTCCTTGCGCACCTGCTCATCTGCCTCGCGGCGGATATCTTCGAGGTAACGTAGGTGGCTTACCATGATACGCTTATCGTCGCGGTTGAATTCGATTACCTTAACGGTCAATACCTCATCCACTTCGGCGTAAACACCGTCTTCTTTGCGGATGTGCTTCAGTGGAGCATAAGCTTCCAAACCGTAAGGCAACTGAACGATAGCACCACGGTCGTCCTTACGCAACACAGTAGCTTCGTGGTAAGAACCTTGTGGGAATACAGTTTCGAAGGTATCCCATGGGTTCTCTTCCAACTGCTTGTGGCCTAGTGACAACTTGCGGTTGCTCTTGTCGATCTCCAAGATCATGATATCGATATCCTGACCAACCTTGGTGAACTCGCTTGGGTGACCATAACGCTTTGTCCAAGACAGATCGGAAATGTGGATCATACCACCGATACCGTTCTCCAACTCGACAAACACGCCGTATGGCGTAAGGTTCTTCACCTCGCCGGTGTGGCGGCTGCCTTCTGGGAATTTCTCTTCGATCTTATCCCATGGATCATCCTGAAGCTGCTTCACAGAAAGTGACATCTTGCGATCTTCGCGGTCGATAGTTACCACCTTCGCTTCGTACTCTTGGCCTAGTTTGAAGTACTCACGAGCGTTGATCGGCTGGTTGCTCCAGCTTACCTCAGAAACGTGGATCAGACCTTCAACACCGGGCTGGATTTCCAAGAAGGCACCGTAGTCCTCGATGTTAACGATCCTACCTTTAACCACAGAGCCTTCGGTAACGTCTTCTGCCAATACTTCCCATGGGTGTGGTTGCAACTGCTTCAGACCCAGTGAAATACGCTTCTTGTTTTCGTCGAAGTCCAGTACTACTACATTGATCTTCTGGTTCAGTTCCAGCTCCTCGCTTGGGTGGCTGATACGGCCCCAGCTGATGTCCGTGATGTACAATAGACCATCGACACCACCTAGATCCAAGAAGGCACCGAAATCGGTCAGGTTCTTCACCAGACCTTCCAATACCTGACCACGCTCCAGGCTAGCAATGATAGCTTCACGCTGCTCGGCCAGATCGCTCTCGATTAGGGCTTTGTGCGAAACTACAGCGTTTTTGATTGCCTCATTGATCTTCACTACTTTGAACTCCATGGTCTTACCCACGTAGCTATCGTAGTCGATAATTGGCTTAATGTCAATTTGTGAACCAGGCAAGAAGGTTTCCAGACCACCACAGTCGGCGATCAAACCACCTTTAGTCTTACTGATAACGGTACCCTTGATAACAGTACCATTCTCGTAGCTATCCTTGATTGCATCCCAAGCGCGTAGCAACTTGGCCTTACGGCGAGACAACACCAGCTGACCGCGGGCGTCTTCTTGCTGCTCTACGTATACTTCTACGTTATCCCCAACTGCCATGTCCGGCATATCGCGGAATTCAGACAATGGGATCAAACCGTCCGACTTGAAGTTGATGTCTAGTACAACATCACCATCGTTGATAGCTGTAACAATACCGGAAACGATTTCCATTTCCTGAACAGCGGACATCGACTGATCAAACTCAGCCAACATTGCAGTACGCTCTTCTTCAGAGTAGATGTTGTCAGCAGTAGCATCAATGCTCCAGTCAAAATCGTCGTGCGCTTCACCGGTAGCACCCGTTGGTACTTCTACTTCAATTTCTACATCGTCTTCTTCATCGTCAGCACTAGCTTCGGCAGCGGGTGCTTCCGCAGCTGGTGTTTCAGCTACTGCTTCTGCAGCAGCGGCTTCTACTGTTTCCGTTGCCTCTTCCGCAACAGCTTTAACAGTTTCCGCAGTTTCAGCTACTTCCTCTGCCACCTCAGTAGCAGCCTCTACAGCCTCTTCCGTAGTTTCAGCAGCAGCTTCAGTTGCTTCCTCAACAACTTCTTCTACAGCTTCCGTTGTCTCTTCTACAGTTTCTTTAGCTTCTTCAACCGCTTCGGCTGCCTCTTCAGCAACTTCTTCTACGGTTTCTTCCACTGTTTCAGCAGCAGCTTCTACTGCTTCTTCAGCGGTTTCTGCCACCTCTTCGGCGGCTTCGGTTGCTGCCTCAGCAGCTTCCTCTACAGTTTCAGCTACCTCCTCGGCTGCAGCTTCTACCTGCTCTGCAGCAGACTCCGCATTTTCCTCGTTAGGAGTAGGCTGATCCTGCTCTTCTAAGTTTTTGTCATCTAGCATTGAAAGAATGCCTTTAGTTAAGAAATAAAAATTGCCGCGCAAAGGTACGCTTTTACCTATTGATAACCAAGAGAGAATAACAATAACAAGCTCCCGACACTACATAAAGCTCTGTCGGGTAAAGCAAATTTCAATTGCAATAGAGAAGTGTCACTTGAACATTGGTGTTTCTTTCTCATTTCTTCTGTACAATTGCAGTAATTAAGAATAACTAAAATCTCCATTCATGACGCTTCAGGAAGCTCAACAGACCGTAGATCATTGGATCAACACGATTGGTATTCGTTACTATAATGAACTCACGAATACCGCTATCCTGATGGAAGAAGTGGGGGAAGTCAGTCGCCTGATGGCCCGGCTTTACGGGGAGCAGTCTTTTAAGCGGAAAGAAGATGAGGCCCAAGCCCCCGCCAAGTTAGCCGACGAAATGGCCGATGTGCTGTTTGTACTTATCTGCCTGGCTAACCAAACTGGCGTGGATCTTACTGATGCGCTACAACGCAACCTGGATAAGAAAACGAAGCGCGATCAGGAGCGGCACGCGAATAATGAGAAGCTTAAAAAATGAATTTAGTTGAGCCTGCGGCTCTAGTTAGTTGAATTGGTTCGGCCGCCTGGGCGGCCTTAGATAGTTGAATTAATTCTTATATGCCCCTTCAATGCCTGATATGGTTCAAGAAAGTGGTCAGTAACTAGTATCCAGTAC
>JBCBEC010000089.1:0-15539 GCA_038528965.1 Bacteroidota bacterium
GTTCGGCAAGATGATCGAATACTTTGATCGACACCTGGGCGTGCCGTCTGAGTAGATGCCTGTCAGCTCGCTGACGCTGAGTCCTTCGCTACACCTTTGCGCCGAAGCCGGCTACGATGCAGGAGCAAGGCTACGGCCGCCGGCGAAAGCTTTAGCGAAAGAGTCCCGCCGGCTGGATTGTAGGTGTCTTGCTATAAGGCGTTGAGGAGCGCCAGTTAAAACTTGTAGCTTTGATCCAGGTGTATGAAAATAGAATCCGTTTTATTCAAAAAAATAAAAATGAAGTCAAAACTACCTTTCCTATTTCTTGTATTGACGCAAGCGCTCTTTGCCCAGAATTTTACAGAAGCCACTCAACTCATCCCTTTCGACGGCGTTGTGTATAGCTCGATTGCCTTTTCGGATGTCAATGGCGACGGTTCGGAGGATGTCCTTATTACAGGGCAGAATGATCCATTTGCAGAGGAGCTCATTTCAAAACTGTACACCAACGACGGGATGGGCAACTACACCGAAATGACAGGCACCCCTTTCGACGGCGTTTTATATAGTTCGATTGCCTTTGCAGACGTTAACGGTGATGGCTCGGAGGATGTCCTCATTACGGGGGCGAAGGTTGAATTTGCTGATCAGCAAATTTCGAAACTGTACATCAACGATGGGATGGGCAATTTTACCGAAATGACGGGTACTCCTTTCGACGGCGTTTGGTTGGGTTCGATTGCCTTTTCGGATGTCAACGGCGACGGTTCGCAGGATGTCCTCATTACGGGAGCGAAAGATGCATTTGGAGATGAGCTAATTTCGAAACTGTACACCAACGACGGGACGGGTAATTTCACCGAAATTATGGGGACCCCCTTCGTCGGTGTTAAGTATAGTTCGATTGCTTTTTCGGATGTCAACGGCGACGGTTCGCAGGATGTCCTCATTACCGGGGCAGACAGTTCATTTGAGCTGATTTCTAAACTGTACACTAACGACGGGGTGGGTAATTTCACCGAAATAACAGATACCCCTTTCGATGACGTTTATTTGGGCTCGATTGCCTTTTCGGATGTCAATGGCGACGGTACGGAGGATATCCTGATTACAGGGCAGAAAGAACCATTTGCAGGTGAGCTGATTTCGAAACTGTACACCAACGACGGGATGGGTAATTTCACCGAAGTAATGGGCACCCCTTTCGACGGCGTTAATTCGAGTTCAATTGCCTTTTCGGATGTCAATGGCGACGGCACGGAGGATGTTCTCATTACGGGGCAGAGAAATCCATTTGGGCTAATTTCGAAACTGTATACCAACGATGGGATGGGCAATTTCACTGAAGTAGTGGGCACCCCTTTCGACGGCGTTAGGTATAGTTCGGTTGCCTTTTCGGATGTCAATGGTGACGACTCGGATGATGTCCTCATCACAGGGCTGAACAGGTCAAATGTGATAATTTCAAAACTGTACATCAACGACGGGATGGTTTCTTCCTCAGATCCTTTATTGGTGGATGTCAGCCTGGAACTTACTCCTTTCCCGAACCCTGTCAAATCAAATAATTTGAATGTCAGTTTTAAATCGACAAAGAGTCATTCTATCGCTGTACGAGTTTATGACTTGAATGGATATCTGATAAGTCATCAAAAAGAATTTGTAGGAACAGGAAAACAAACGCTTGTAGTAGATATTACTTCTTTGCCTACCGGGACTTACTTTATCCAATTAGAGAACGGCAAAATATTAGGTGCTGCCAAGTTCATCGTTCCATAAGAAGAGAAGAGGGCAGCTACCAACATTGCAGGTGGGCGAGACCGTAAGCACCAAGTAGTTTAAAACAAAAATAACCACGGTAAAACATCAAGCTTGCTAGGATAATTATTATAGCTTTTTATCCACCACAACTCAAGCAAGTAGTAATATGGGTTACTAGGTTTGAATTTAAATTTGCTCCGTTCCCTTCTCCCCCTTATTTTTATATGCCGCTCACAAAGTGGGTTGGACTACAAAGCCTTTTAGACTTCGGTATACAAAGCGTATCCGAACTCCCTTCCTTCACCGTGCCTAAAACTTGAATTAAGGTGTCAAATCAAAAAGTTTTCGTTCCACTAACAGGTCCTACACAGGTGTCCGACCTGTCTTCCGCAGATCAAAGTTCCATCCTTACCTATGTAGACAGTGTGGTCCATACAGGAACGAGTAATATCGCCTTCCAACTTGAAGACGATATCGTCAACATCGTGATCACGCCGACCAGCTCGATCTCCGCCGACTATATCGCCAACACCTATATCAATTTTGCGGGGACTAAACCCGCTTTTGATCAAAATGTGATCTACCGCTCCTCTGGTGTGATCACCGCCGTAGGAGCTGCCGTGATAGTCTTCCCACCCATCATGGCCGAACTGACCCTCAAGACGGAAGCTCCAGGGGTCAGTCCCGCTTCTCTTAGCAAGCAGCTTGATCTGACCACAACAAGCTTAGGAGATCTTAAAAGTATGATCCAGGCGTGGTCAAATATTCCGCCTGCCGACCAGATCATTGGCACTACGGCCTTAGGCCCCATTTCAGAAGGCACCACAAATACTGACAGCACCTTTTTGGTCGACTGTAAAGTTTATCAAGACAACGCCTGGCAATACTACTTTACTGCTGCCGGAGCACAAGTGGCGGTTCTTGACAACCGACCGCTGTCTGCTCAGCCCACCAAGGTGCCCACCAATTACAAGGTCTGTCTATACTATTCTAGCTGGGGCATTTACGAAAGAAACTTTTATCCGCCGGCGGTCGACTATTCACGAGTAACCCACCTAATCTATGCATTCGCAGATATCGCACCCGACACGGAGCATCCCGAACCGAACGGAAATGTGCTACCGGACGGTACGGTCTATATGCCTGACATCAATGACATCCGCGCCAACTTTAAGGCATTGGACGATATCCGCAGTAAATATCCTCACCTCAAGACCATCCTCAGTATCGGCGGCTGGACGTATTCTGTGAACTTCTCCGATGTGGCCGCCGATGCCACCAAGACCCAGCGATTTGTCGATTCCGCCTACAATCTCATGACCAATTACAATTTTGATGGCCTCGATATAGATTGGGAAATCCCCGTAGAAGGTGGCAACAACATTACTCATCGTCCGGCTGACAAGCAGAATTTCACCACCTTGCTCCAGGCCCTTAGAGACAAGATCGGGACCAACAAATTACTAACCATTGCCGGCCCGGCTCGACCCAAGTTCCACCAAAACATCGAAATTGAAAAGATTGCGAACATCGTCGATTGGGTCAATTTGATGGCCTATGACTTCCACGGCCCATGGATGGGAACCGAAAATGCAGTCACCAATTTTAATGCTCCCCTCTACGCCGACTACACGGCGCCTATTCCAAAGGGGATCACGCATGACCTGAATATAGATGCCTCCGTTCGGTCCCTACTGACCCTCAACCTGCCGCCGGAAAAGCTAGTGTTGGGCTTGTCCTTTTACGGGCGGGCTTTTTCAGGAGTAGACCCAGGACCCAATAATGATGGACTTTATCAGGCCTACACCGGCCACCCTAACGGTACCTGGCCCGATGAAAAAGGACAAGCCTCGGCCGTTTTTGATTATTGGGATCTTTACGATAATTATATCGGGAAGTCAGGCTGGAAGAGTTACTATAACCATCAAGCTGGAGCGGCCTGGCTGTATAATGCGGACCAAAAGATCTTTATCGGATATGATAATCCTCAAACGATCTATAACAAATGCGCTTACCTCGCCGCTATGAATCTGGGAGGGGCCATGATCTGGGAAGCCTCCAACGATCGCTATAACCAGCTACTTTATGTTGCGAATAATACCCTCAATGAGGGAGGCTTGCAGGCGGATGGTCAATTGGTGCCCGAAGCAGCCGGCAGCACGCCATCCTGGAGCGATGCTGCCCTTTCACAGAATGGTGCGTTGAAACTCACGAAGATCATGGTAGCCAAGACGGCCAATGGGATTACTGGGATAAAAACCACCTATGGCAGTGCGGAAGGTGCCTGGCACGGTTCGAATGAGGGAATCCGCACGGAGGTGATTATCCCGGACAGCCGTTTTATCGATCGGCTGGACCTATATCTAGGATCGGGAAGCCAGGAAGTATTTGTCGGACTGGGCTTCCAAATGGATAACCGCACCTACATTGCCCTGGGAGATACCAGCAATATTTCCCAAATGGAAAGTATCGGTGCGGAGTCCTCCCGGATGCGTCAATTCAGCGGCACCGTTCAAAACGGCAAACTGGTGCAACTAACCGCCAACTTTGATCAAGGCACCAAGCATACAGCAGACGATTTTGAGGCCTTACAGGACGTACCCGACAGCCAATTCGAAGGAACGCCACTGCAGTTTAAGATGGCCGGTGGTTATGCCTATGCCGGGCATTATTCGGGCGCTGTCACCACTGATGGCATGGAACTGAGTATGCAAAGCATTGGCGTCGATACACCCCATGTGCAGATCACTGCTGGTTCTGTAGATTTTACCAGTCAAGTGTCAGTGGATGGCGGATTCACTTATGCCATGGGAATGCAGTTTGCTTCGGTAGAAAGCAGTCTGAAGATTGGAGACCCTGACGATCCTGCTATCCAGATCGACTATGAAGGCCCCAGCTTTGGCTTCTACAATGCGGTGCAATATCAAAAGGGCAATTTGAGCGTAGGATTACACGACACGCTGATCGACGCAGATTTCGTGGCCGGTAATAAGGGTTTCACAATGGATTGTTCGATTGCCGATGGCTTCAGCGAAACCCTGGAGATCGACAGCCAGCATTTTAAGATCGCCCTGGATGGCAACGGTATCGAGATCAACAAGAGTGGGATCGGTTTCTTCTTCGGTTATGGACCGTTCACCATCACGATCAAGCTGATCAATCCAATAGTGTTAGCGGAGCATTTGCTCGAGGACTTATACAAGATAGGAAAGGCGATCTGGGATGCGTCCTTCAAGATCTACCTGGCCTTCAAGAACTTTGTGACCGGGGTTGTGAAGGCGGTACAGGATGTAATGAATTTTCTGTTTGGTTGATGCATCAACGTCAAATCGTTACCGCTGCCGACAGTGTACTTACGGTTGCGTGATCATTGCCCCCTGCAGGTTCCACAGTCACATTAAGGGATTCCGCATGATCCAGATAAGCCATAGGAAGTAGTTCATCCCGTGCGGCTAGGTGATCAAAAGTGCCAAGGCTTTTCATCTCTCCATCAATATCGGCCCAGAGTTGGTAGGTTTTATCCGCGGGGATGTCGGGCAGGTTCGCCACACGTAGCAGGCAAGCTTTCTCGGTAGGATTCCAGAATACAATGACTTCGCTATTGGGCGCATAGGCCGTGCCGGTGAGAACCGCTGGCCGTGTATCAGGTGCATTAATCAGCGCAAATTGGAGATTCGTTTTTTGGCAATTTGCCTCCAATTGAGCGATCTGCTTGGTGTAGGCAGTGGCTTGTGCTTCCAGCTCATTGATGCGCTGCTGCTGCCAAAGCCAGACACCACCGGCAATCAGTAGTAAACTAGCGGCGTACCCCAACCAAGCATAGCTCAACCGGCTCGAAGGCACCTGTGGTTCTACCTTATAGTCCTGGCGCAGGACTTTGTCCCGCAAGCCTGGTGGCGGTTTTATCTGCTCCTCAAGGGCAACCTGCTCCAGAGTTGCTTCCAGCTCATCCAATGCCTCCTTGATCTCCGGCGACGAACGTCGTAGTTCCAGTACCTTTTCTCTCTCCTGCTCAGTCACTTCACCCAGCAAGTAGCGCTCCAGCAAGTCAGATTCCAATATGCCCCTCAATTCTTTATTCATGTTCTTTAATCTACAATAGCTAAGGCGGATAAAAAAGCGGCGGTGGTATCAAAATCGTACCATTTCCTGAGTTCTCGCAAGCCTATTTTAACCCGAGACTTGACCGTACCCAAGGGTATTTGTAGGCGTTCGCTTACTTCTTGCTGGGTGTAGCCCTGCAAGTACAGCAAGCTAATGACCGTCCGGTATTTTTCGTCAATCTTTAGCAGCATTCCTTTTACGTCTACGGTCTCGGGCACCGTTGCGCGTGACTTATCAGATAGATATACCAGTTTTTCGTCCGTTTGGACTTCGGTCTGTTGACGAAAGCCCTTGGAGTTGCGGCGATTGATAGCCAGATTACGGGCAATATTGACCATCCAGGTGAATAGCCTGCCCCGTTCGGGATCATAAGTGGCACCGTTTTCCCAGATTTTCACAAAGGTATCTTGCAGGATCTCGGCGGCGTCTTCTTCCCGCCCTACGATCCTGTAGATAATGCCATAGAGGGCTTCCCCATAATGGTCATAGATGAGCGGTATACACGCTTGATCACGGGCCTGCAGTTGATCACATATACGTTGATAAGCCTGTTTAGAAAGCATGCACCTTTAACTCAAGTTTTTGTGCTTTTGTTCACTTGGGGCTTGGTGCTGGTGGCTCGCGAAGTTTCGATTTGATAGTAATACTTAGTCAGTTGAGACAAAGCTTGGGAGGTGGTGTTTGCGCTATTTGTCTTGTAATATTCCCCGTCCCACCAATGTGCATTTAGTTTCGCGGAATTGATTCCGCCGTGGGAATTGAAAGCGGAATGAATTCCGCGAAACCATAAATGGGACGAATTAAGAAGCAAACTCAATTATGCGGCTTCACACGCTGTCACTGAGTTCTTCCCCCAAAGGCTACGCGCAGGCAGGGAGCTTCCACCGCGAATGAAATGAGCACCACCTGCCAAGCGTGAAATACAACTCTCCAGAATTAACAACTGCAGCTTTAGCATAGCTAATGACTCAGATTTTACCCCTCACGAAAAAAAATCAAAAAAAAATTCCCTTCAAAAAATCCAAGCTGCTTTTTTCCCTGTAGGTATCAATGTCAACCGATTGTATCAAGGAAGTTTCACCTTCCAAACAAAACTAAATTTAAAATGAAAAAGATCCTTTTTATCGCCCTCATGAGTTTTTTTGTATCCGCTCAGTATGCTATCGCCCAATGTGGTAGCCACCGCAGTAATGCAACCAATGTATCCTATCAGCACGATAAGGACATCGTAGACATTGCCGCGTCCGCGGATGATTTCAGCACTTTGGTGGCCGCAGTACAAGCTGCCGATTTAGTTAGTACGCTGAAGTCGGACGGACCATTCACCGTATTCGCTCCGACCAACAGTGCTTTTGGCAAACTCCCCAAAGGAACCGTTGAGTCACTGCTAGAACCAAAGGCCAAAGACCAACTCACTACCATTCTGGCTTACCATGTCGTACCGACAAATATTTCAGCCGAGATGTTGGTGATGGCTATCCAAGCCACCGGTGGGAATTTTGAGATGAAGACCGTTGCGGGAACTACACTCACGGCAACCATCAAGAATGGCCGGCCCGCTTTGGTCGATGCTCAGGGAAATACCTCCTACATCACTCAGACTGATCTGAACGCGTCCAATGGTACCATCCACGTGATTGATACGGTGGTACTACCGTAAAATTCTAGAGTGTGTTTGGAATTTTGGTTCTCAAGTCAAGGTGAGGCGATTTTTCCTAAATCAAGGCACAAAAACCGGAGTTTAGCAGCGCTAAATGAGGATTTTTGTAACGCAGAGTTGGGCAAAAACGGCCATTTTGACGACGATTACTAAGATCCAAACATACTCTAACTTGCAACAGTTGATTCGCACTTACTGGGAAGCCCTGGTAGGTGCGTTTTTTATTGACACCATCTGATATTAGAGAATTAACTTTAGCTTCGATCTTCTACGGATTTACTAGGAGGAAGGTAGTCACAGCGCCCAAGTCAGAGTTCGCTACAATTTTTGAAAAACATAAAATTTATTAAATGAAACTCTGGACCATTCAAGATGAAAAAGGATGGAATGAGCTTCAATCGAAAGGCGTTCTAAGAGGGAAAAGAGAATTTATTAATCCCGAATTTAAGCACGGATATGATTGGATGAGAGAGCAAATGAAGACCAGACTTTGTAGAACTTATGCTCATGACGAATATCCAGTTTGGGCTTGGTATCAATACAACGGCAGTACAAGAAAAAGACCTGATCTTAGATTTTCGGGTCATTTACCTCAAGGTACGAATGGGTATAGAATAGAGATAGAAAAGCCTTACGAAGAAGTTCTATTGTCAGACTTTATGCTTTGGCATTACCCTCTATCATACAAAGGTTATATTGGGAAAAACTGGAAGGAAGAAAGAGACTTCAGAAAACTAGAAATCAGCCACAAAGTCGGAAGGACACATCTTTTTGAAGATTATCCAGAGTCACTAAAGAAGATAATAATAAACAGTTGGACATTGATTTTCGACATGGACTTTGATTGGTATTATCATGCCTTCCCATTTAAGGAAAAAATGATTCAAGCCACATTTTGGGAACTGAGAATTGAAGAGATTATTAATGTATCTACTTTCGTAGCTAGATAGATAGGATGAAAAGTTATTATTTATTACATATTACTTTGCAAGTGGTGATCTTTAGGGTAAAGATTATGATTACTATAGAAATGGACATCTACGGGATGAACTTTCCTCAAACATAGAATGCCATCTTTTGCCCTTAGACAAAATGGAGCTCCATTTTTTAATTGAAGGACCAGTAAATACTTTTGAAAAAAATGAAGAGTAGCGAACTTTGTTTATGCGACAAGCTTCGTTCCTCAGCAATACGCACTAGCCAGAGTTACAGCCAACTAGAAAAACTACCTATGAAACCCACGATTTTGAGCATACTACTAATAGGCCTAACCCATCTAGTGTTAGGACAAGAACTACCGAAAAAAGTGAGCGAAACAGAGTTTTCCATCGGTAAAACGGTTAGTATCGATTCAAAAATACTAGGTGAGACCAGAGTGCTAAACATATACTTGCCTTCAACTTATTCGGCCGATAGTTCGAACACCTATCCCGTGATTTATCTGCTGGATGGCTCAAGCGATGAAGACTTTATACATGTATCCGGGATCGTGCAATTTGGGTCTTTTTCTTGGATTAATATGGTCCCTGAATCCATTGTGGTTGGAATAGGGAATGTGGATAGGAAAAGAGATTTCACCTATCCATCTGGAAATCAATTGGATCAAACAGAATTTCCGACCTCCGGACAATCTGGAAAGTTTATCCGCTTTTTGGAAAATGAACTACAGCCATTTATTGATTCTTCCTACAGAACCGCCGATATTGAGACCATTATTGGACAATCATTAGGTGGATTATTAGTAACAGAAATTCTCTTCGAAAAGCCCCATATGTTTGATAACTTCATTATCGTTAGCCCAAGTTTATGGTGGGATGATGAAAAGCTATTGAATAGACAACCAAAACCTTATGACTCTAGGAAGTCAATATTTATAGCAGGAGGAAAAGAAGGAGAGGTGATGGAACGGACGGCAAAAGAGCTGTTTGATAAACTGAATGAGAACAAGCAACAGCACACCAATTTATTCTATGAATTCTTGGAGGATAAAACACACGGAGACGCACTGCATATTGCGGTCTATCATGCGTTTGAAAAAATCTTTAGATCGCTTAAGGAATAAACCAATTAGCAATGAAAGTAACCACCGAAAAAAATGAAAAAGTGGCCAATATGGTATTTGCAGCCATTTATCCACTTTACCTGAATAAACTGGAGAAAAAGGGTAGAACCAAGGAAGAATTCCACCAGGTATTAGAGTGGTTCACAGGCTTTGATGAAGATGCTTTGCAAGCGCTTATTGATGAAAAAGCCACCTATAGAACATTTTTCGAAAAGGCCACCATACACCCGAACGCACATATGATCAAGGGCGTTGTTTGTGGCTATCGAATAGAAGAAATAGAGGATGAATTTGAGTTGTACAAACAGTGCAGACAAATGGAAAAGCTGATCGATGAATTGGCAAGGGGGCGGAAAATGGAGAAGATTCTGCGGCAAGAAAAAGTGTAAAATGCTGGATGTAAAACACTATCTAAATATTTATCAGCTGCGGATGAAAATGCAAGACGCAGGAGTTACAAACCCCAGTCAGAAGATAAAATCATTTACTAGAGAGCTCGTTGAAAAAATGTCAACTATGCCATTAGATGAAGAAATAACATTAGAAGGCAATTCCTTTTACGACTCCGTTATCCGAACGGCCTGTACCAAATTGAAGTAACTGCTCATGACTCCAATGGTAACGAAACCATTAAGATAGATGAGGTGTATGTTGAGAATTGATTGCAATTAGCCAACAAAGTCAAATAGGATAGACACCAGCATCACTAAAAACCAATAACCAACAAGGATATGAAGGACAGCATCCAACTACTCATTACCGTGTGTACATTATTCCTATGCTCCTGCAATGACGATATGAATAACGAAGAAACTGCTCCGCTACCACCCGCTAAAACCACCATGGAAATAGCATTAGACCTTGAGGAGGCGAATAGGCTTAGTGAATTACCCTTGGCTTGTATTCAAAATCCACTTCCCTACAAGTCAGGCTTAGTCATCGCCAAGGAAAGTGACTTGGCCATGCCGGCAGAGCACCATCCGGCCTTTTACGGTTGCTTTGATTGGCATTCTGCGGTTCATGGTCACTGGTCTTTGATCTATTTGCTAAAGAAATTTCCTGATCTGGCCAATAAGGAACAAGCAATCCGAATGCTCAACGAAAACCTTACGGCTGAAAACATCGAAAAAGAAGTAGCCTATTTCTCTTTAAATCCAGAAAGTGGGTCATTCGAAAGAACTTATGGTTGGGCCTGGTTGCTCAAGTTGCAAGAAGAGCTATTCACTTGGGATGATCCCTTAGCACAAGCTTGGTACAAGAACCTCAGTCCCTTAGCAGAATACATTTCAAATGCCTATCTGGAATATCTTCCAAAGCTAGTTTATCCCATTCGAGTAGGTACGCATTCCAATACCGCTTTTGGACTCAGTTTTGCCTACGATTATGCACAGACCGTTGGTAACGACGCCTTAGCCGAGGCCATCAAAGAAGCTGCTCTTCGGTTCTACAGTGACGATAAAGACTGCCCCATCAATTGGGAGCCTAGTGGCTATGACTTTCTCTCTCCCTGCTTGCAAGAAATTGACATCATGCGCAAGGTGCTTTCCAAAGATGAGTTTAAAGCGTGGTCAGTCGCATTCCTTCCACCTTTATTCCAGCAAAACTTAGCCCTTGAGCCAGGGCAAGTAAGAGATCGTTCGGATGGAAAACTAGTACATCTAGATGGCGTAAATTTTTCAAGAGCATGGTGTCTCTACCCATTGAAAGACAATGTCAACGCCTATAATTTAGCAACCGAGCATTTGGATTATTCCCTTGCCAAAATCACGGATGGAGACTACGCGGGGCAACACTGGCTAGCTTCATTTGCGTTGTATGCGTTCAAGACTAAAATTGAAGCGGAGTAAGAATGATGAGGTTACTATTTATTCCTTTACTGCTGTTGTTCTTTTTCTCTTGCGGATCCAAGGAGAAAGAGCAATCCCTAGCGGCATCCAGCCCAGCGAAAACCTTTGATCACTCGACCTTCCAACTACAAGCTGGTGATATGCTATTTCAGGATAGCGACTGTGGCCCTTTTTGTGAGTCGATAGAAAAAGTCACCTTTGGTGTTCAGGGCTCAAAGTTTTCGCACGTTGGCCTGGTCATTCCGAATGAGGAAGGTGAATTGATCGTTATTGAGGCCATCACCGCTGGAGTAGTGGAAACGTCGCTAGACAGCTTCTTTATGCGTTCCTTTGATGAAGACCACAAGAGCAAAGTGGTAGTAGGAAGAATGAAAGCGGAGCACGAGGGTCTTATTCCGGAAGCCATCGGTTTTGCCAAAACGAAATTGGGCCTGGCCTACGATGACATATTCGATATTACCAATAACAAATACTACTGCTCAGAACTGCTCTACGAATCCTTCAAATACGCGAACGATGATCGGCCAATATTCCAATTGCAAGCAATGACCTACAAGGACCCTGCAACCAATAGTATTTTCCCTATTTGGGAGGATTATTTTAAGGAACTAAACGTCCCTGTCCCAGAGGGGGAGCCAGGGCTAAATCCAGGTGGAATGTCCAAGAGTGATTATATTGATATCGTTCACTTTTATGGGAAGCCAGCGGGATATGAAGGACCGGTAAGCTTATCCAATTAGCAGTATTTGAGGTCGCTGAATCCATCTTCTTTGCAACATATAACCCATCGCCCGCGTCTTTCTGTAAACAAACAGAATCATGCCGAAAACGATTAAGTTCTCTCTCCTTCTATTCATCTTCATTCATAGTCAAGGACAAGCTCAAATTTTAGACACCCTTGTTAATCTTGGCAACCATCAACTCCACTTCAAAATATGGGTAGGAGAAGGCACGCCGATCCTTTTCGAAGCCGGTAATGGGGATGATGGTTCCGTTTGGGAACCAATGCTGCAGCGCATCCACGAAGAGACGGGAGCAACTTTAATTACCTACGATCGAGCCGGATTAGGCCTTAGTGAAATTGACACGAGTAGAATTTCGTTTGCCCAGGAAGTCAAGGATCTAAAAAGAGCACTTAGAAAGCTGGGGTATCGAAAGGATTATTTCGTGGTAGCTCATTCTTTTGGGAGTTTTTATGCCTCAGAATTTGCTCGTAGAAACAAAGGCAAAATAACGGGTGCAGTCTTTATTGATGTGGCTACCCCCTGTGGATTAACTGTCGAATATGCCTCCAAAGTCCAAAGGTCTATTTCGGATGAAAATTGGGGATTGATAAAAGAATACAAAATAGGACTTTATCATGTTTTAAGAGCGTTCCCCGAGATAGCAGAATACATGTCTGAACGCTTTATTTCAAACGCTATTCCACTGACCGTGATTGCGGCCGAAATTCGGGAACCGACCAAGGAAATTGGAGATACGGAACAAGACATGATCAACATCACTAATTGCCTAAAAGCATTTGGTGATCTTCCCAATCACAAGTACGTATTAGCCCCCGGTGCTGAACATAAAGTTTGGGTACAACGTCCAGAAATTGTCATTGAGGAAATTGTTGAGCTTTACAAGCGGCTGTAAAGACCAGCCTGTTATATGCAATAAATGCTCGCTATCTAAAGGCTCTTCAGAATCCTGACTTTAAAGGATTTCAGGAAAGGGACCATATCTCAAACTTGTGTATGTTAGTGCTGAAAGCATTATATCCGGTTATGAGATTTATTAAGTTAAGCTTCCATTTTGCCTTGATCTTTACTTTTCTCTGCTCTTGTGAAGAACAGGGAGTTGTAGAAGTAGAAGAAAGCCTGTCCGGCGTGAACTTAAGAATCGAGAACGCTACAACCATTGCTTTAGATTCTATTATTTCAAATGATCATTATTTCGGAGCATTAGAAAGTGGCGAGGTTTCTGATTATGTTCGATTTGAACAAATCTATCAATGGCCAAATGTCTCTTGCAGTGATGGCGAAAGAGGCTATTTCTGGGATTCACCAGTCGATGGTATTGGATATTGGATTTCATTTTACAAAGAAGGAGATTACACACTGGTGATAACAGGAATTGCCGTGACTTCACCAGTATTAGTAGAAGCTCATATACAAGAAGATTAAGCAAGCCTTTGAGTTCAATTCTACTTATTAACTACATAATCTATTTTATAGGTCCCCTTGCACTTTCCGTTGGGTAATCACCCGAATGATAGCAGATAATTTGTTGATTATAAAGATCATAAGCTATCCATATCCATTGTTTGAGCACACGTTACCACAAAACATGCTAGCTGTATATTAGCTCTTGTATTTGGGGCACTTTTAAGATAAGCCCTTTCCTGGGTTTTTCTCTTCCGTCCTACATCTGTAGGACTACTAATGGAATAAGTCTGTTTAGATGAAAGCCATCGCATTCAAGCGCAGCTCGTAGCAGAAACCACTCAAGTGATTTCAAACTGACTATAAAACCAATTCTTGGAGCAGGTAGAGCTGGTACATTAACGTCGTTTCTTCCTATTTTCGGGCTTCTGCGCAATAGCTTGCGTGTAAACGCTTGGTTTCTCTACCAATAAAATTCTCATTTATAAATATGATATCCATGTTAAACGCATTGAAATCGCCTGTTTCAATCTTTGTTTTCGGAATGCTTCTTATGGCTTTCCAGCTGGTTGCTCAAACCGAACCCAACCACGGTGTTAAGTTTGAACAACTAGGCCCTATGCTGGCCTCACCCAATGATTACCGCGGTGCCGATGGAGCTCCCGGGCCGGAATATTGGCAACAAAATGCCGATTACGTAATCGAATGCACGCTGGATGTTGAGAATCAGCGACTTGATGGTTCTGAATTGATCACTTACCACAATAATTCGCCCAATACGCTGAGATATATTTGGTTACAGCTGGACGAAAACCAACACGCAGCGGATGCCGATAATCACCGATTTAATTCCAGTAGCATTTCTCCCGCAATGAGCGAGCAACAACTGCGTTCATTAGAGCCTTGGAGGGAGCTTGATAAATTTGGAGTGAAAATTCAGGCCGTAACCCGTAAGAATGGTTCGCCATTGGAGTACACTATCAATAAGACCATGATGCGGATACTCTTACCTGAGCCGCTTAAAACCGGTGAGAGCTTTTCCTTCAACGTAAAATGGCATTATTACCTGATCGACCGGATCAATTCCGCCAGTTGGGGACGAGGGGGATATGAATACTTCGAAGGGGATGATAATTACATCTTCACCATGACCCAATGGTATCCCCGATTGTGTGTTTACAGCGACTTCGAAGGCTGGCAGAATAACCAGTTCACAGGACGGGGAGAATTCGCCCTAAACTTTGGAAACTTCGATGTGAAAATGACCTTGCCGGAGGATTTCGTGGTCGGTAGCACCGGTAATTGCCAGAACTACTCAGAAATATTGACGCCCGCTCAAATGGATAGGTGGAAGCAAGCGCAGGCCTCCAGCGAACCAGTAGAGGTGGTCACCTTGGAGGAGGCAAAAACGATGGAAGAAGCGAAAAAGTCTAAGACCCTGAAAACCTGGCACTATAAGGCGGAAAATGTCCGGGATTTCGCCTGGACTGCCAGCCGGAAATTTATCTGGGATGCCATGACCTACGAGAACAAAGGAGGCGAGCCCGTGATGTGTATGAGCTACTACGCCAAGGAAGCATATCCTATTTATCGAAAGTACTCTACCAAAGCAGTTGCGCACACCTTAAAGACCTATTCCGATTTTTCCATCCCGTATCCTTACCCCGTCGCCATTTCGGTAGAAGCGGCCAACGGCATGGAGTATCCGATGATCTGTTTTAATCCGGGAAGAGCGGAAGAAGATGGCACCTACACCGAACAAGCGAAGCAAAGCGCCATATCAGTGATCATCCATGAGGTAGGGCACAATTATTTCCCCATGATCATAAATAGTGATGAAAGACAATGGGCTTGGTTTGATGAAGGCCTCACCACCTTTGTCCAATACATTGCGGAGCAGGAATGGGATAACAATTACAAATCCTGGGTCGGTGCGCATATGATCACTAATTATATGTCGCTGCCCAAGGATCAAT
>JBCBEC010000090.1:0-14517 GCA_038528965.1 Bacteroidota bacterium
GGAGCCTTCTCACGGGCTTGCTTAAAGAGGTCGCGTACCCGAGAAGCACCTACCCCCACGAACATTTCTACGAAGTCGGAACCAGAGATCGAGAAGAAAGGTACGGCAGCTTCACCAGCTACTGCTTTGGCAAGTAATGTCTTACCGGTTCCCGGAGGGCCTACTAGGAGCACACCCTTAGGGATTTTACCACCTAGGGCAGTATATTTCTTAGGATTCTTCAGGAAGTCTACAATCTCCATCACCTCTTCCTTAGCTTCGTCCAGGCCGGCTACATCAGCGAAGGTGATATTGACTTTACTATTCTGGTCGAAAAGGGTTGCCCGAGACTTACCAATATTAAAGATTTGTGAACCTGGTCCGGCACCTCCGCCACCAACACGGCGCATGATGAAAATCCAGATGGCAACAATAACTATGATTGGCAACAACCAACTAAGAATATTACCAATGTAGTCCTGGCGCGTTTCGAAAGTAGGGCGAACCCAGTCTTCACGTGGGATCTTTTCTGCTTCCTGTATTTCCTTAAGGTCGTCGCTAAACTGGTCTGGAGAGCCAATCTCCATGCGATAGTGATAGCGGTCGCGGCTGAAGCTACCCTGAGCGGCATCTTTGTAGCGATCTTCTCCTAATTTCTCTTCCTTAATATAAATATGTGCCTGTTTCAGGTTGGTAATCACTACCACCTGATCCACGGCCCGGTCTGCGATCATCTCTTCGAGGCGGTCATACTGGATCGGGTCACGATTGCCTTCCGACATCGTGTAAAAGTTCAGTGCCAACAGGAACAACGCAATGATTGCGTAAATCCAGTAGGAGCTAAACTTAGGTCCGCCTTCGCCAGAAGAATTACCTCTATTTTCGTTTTCCATTCTCGGCAACAAGTTTTCTTTGGTTCCTTTCTCCTTACTTTAACGTATGAAGTGGAAAATCGTTAACGTCAATCGACAAAAAGAGCAGTCAAGCTGATCTACAGGGTTTCGTACTCGGTAAATAGAGCATCCCCCCACAAATCTTCTAGCTCGTAATAGCTACGTGTTTCGCGATAAAAGACGTGAATCACCGTGTTGAAGTAGTCCAAACAAATCCAGGTGCTGCTACCTGTTCCTTCCACGTGGTTAGGATACACTCCCAACTCTTCTTTCAAGCGTTTGTGAACGTTATCAGAAATGGCTTTGACTTGTGTGTTGGAATCGCCTTCGCAAATAATGAAATAATCGGTGGGAGCATCTTCAAGTTGACGCAAATCTAGCTTTACAATGCGTTTGCCTTTGATATCTTGAATCGCGTCAATTGCTATTTCATTCAGTTCCTCTTGGGTCCAGCTCAGCGGCTGGCTTAATCGAACGGCTTGATTCAAATTATTAATTGATTTATTTAAAAGTTTTGATGGACAATTGGCAAAAACCGATGAACCGGCTTATTCCCAGTACATTTACAACAATAAAGCTAGCAAAAAATTCCTTTAGTTGAACTTGAACACGCTTTTCGTCGGAAATGTTGTGCAGCATTTTGAGGTATTGCCCTCCACCAACGCTTATGCTACCGAACTACTAGCAAAAACTGCACCAAATGAGGGAACTGTCATATCCGCGGCTTACCAAGAAGCCGGACGCGGACAAATTGGCAGTAGCTGGACCGCAAGTGCTGGTGAAAACCTGCTTTTGAGCGTCATTTTGTACCCCCGTTGGCTAGTGGCGCAGCAGCAATTTCTACTCTCCCGGGCAGTAGCATTGGCGGTGGCGGATACCATTACCCATTATGTTGATGGCCAGGCGCAGGTGAAGTGGCCCAATGATGTGTACTTCGGGGATAAGAAGCTGGCCGGAATCCTGATTCAGAATAGCCTTTCGGGTAAATACTTGCAATGGTCCGTTGTGGGGATTGGGTTGAATGTCAATGAGGCGGCTTTTCCTGTTGATTTACCCAAAGGGGGGTCTTTGTTCCTTTCTGCGGGTCAGCAGTTCGACTTGGCGGAAGTTCAGCAAACACTGTTTAAACGACTAGAACAGCGTTATTTGCAAGTGAAAAACAAACCTAGTATTACCCGTGCGGAGTACTTGCAACACCTCTATCGCTATCAGGAATGGCACCACTTTCAGATGGTGGAAAATGGTCAAACTTTCCTGGGACAGATAATTGGGGTGCAAGAAAATGGCAAATTGGCGATCCAAAAGCAGGGCGCGGGCGTTCAATACTTCGACCTTAAAGAGGTCGCATTTATGTAGAGGCGCATTAGAAGGCCTCTTCAGGTTAGATTTCCCAGCTGTAAAGACGCATTGCAATTGCTGTAAAGATGCATTGCAATGCGGCTCTAACAATCCACAATAGAATGCCCAAAATAACAATCCTTACCATCGGTGATGAACTCCTCATCGGCCAGGTTACCGACACGAATTCTGCCTGGATGGCCCGCGAACTCAATCTCAATGGGATGGAGGTGTTTCGCAAAATGACCATTGCCGATACTTTGGAGGAAATCAATTACGGTTTGCAGTCAGCATTAGCAGAAAGCGATATCGTCTTGATGACCGGAGGACTGGGGCCGACCAAGGACGATGTGACCAAAAAGGCACTGGCGGAATACTTTGAGGTGGGTATGACCTTTAGTGAAGAAACTTGGGAACGCATTCAGCGTTTCTTCCAGCGTCTGGGGCGAAACACTACCCCCGCTCATCGCGAGCAGTGCTTTATGCCAGCGAATGCTGAGCTGCTTACCAATAAAATGGGAACGGCACCGGGCATGTGGATGGAGAATGGAGGAAAAGTAGTGGTTTCCATGCCAGGGGTACCTTATGAGATGGAGTACCTGATGACGAATGAGGTTATTCCGCGTTTGCGCGAATGCTATCAGTTACGTCCCATAATGCACCGAACGCTCTTGACCATCGGTGAGGGGGAATCCCGACTGGCGGCGAAGATCGAAGATTTAGAGGACCAATTGCCGGATCATATTAAGTTGGCTTTCTTACCGAACCTGGGGCAGGTAAGGCTTCGGCTGACGGGCCGGGGCGATGATGCGGCTGAACTGGAGCGTGATCTCCGTCTGCACGGCGATGCTTTTCGGGAACGTTTACACCAGTATGTCTACGGCGAAGGAGATACTACTATTGAAGCAGTGCTAGGACAAATCCTCCAAGAGCAAGGCCTTACTCTGGGAACAGCGGAAAGCTGTACCGGCGGCTTTATTGCGCACCGCATTACTTCTGTGCCGGGTTCTTCGGCTTACTTTCACGGAAGCGTAGTGGCGTACGATAACAGGATTAAAGAACAACTCTTGTCCGTTAATACGGATACCCTACGCCAGTTTGGAGCGGTCAGTGAAGAAACTGTGCGGGAAATGGTGGAGGGCGCTCTGAACACGCTTGGGGTTGATCTGGCTATTGCAGTATCCGGTATCGCTGGCCCTGGAGGCGGCACCCCCGATAAGCCAGTAGGTACAATTTGGGTGGCCGTGGGAAATCGTGATCGAATTCAGACTTTGCTTTTGCACGGAGGCAAGGACAGGGTGAAGAACATCCAGTACACGGCTAGTCGGGCACTGGGCTTTTTGTGGCGTTTTCTAGAAACGGTTGCTATTCAATCGTGAAGTCCTCGATCCAGCTGTAGTGGGTTTCAATAATTTCTTCCTTCTTCTCTCGGATATACTCCAGGTAAGCTGCGGCGGCTGGTGAGAACTTTTTGTTTTTCAGCCAGATCAAATTCCAGTACGTCACAATGGGTAGGCCTTCAAAGGGGATAACCCGCAGGGAGTCGTTGGCAATTTCGTTTTTGAGCCCAATCAATGGTAAAACAGAATAACCCAAACCAGCCAATACCGCCTGCTTTACGGCCTCATTGGAGGTGAGTTCCATCCGTTTGCTCAACGGTAATTCTCGGCTTTTTAGAAAGTTTTCCATCGCTTGCCGGGTGGCAGATCCCAGTTCTCTGTAGATAAGGAGAGAAGTTTGTAGTAGTTGATCATCCACTACCTCTATCTCTTCTACTCGGCTTTTGTTTCCCACCAAATAAAGCTCGTTGGGCATCAGTTCTACCCGCTCAATATCTAGGTTTTTGGGTAAAACCGATACCAGTGCAAAATCCACTTCATTGTCGGCTAGATTCTGTAAAACGGTGGCTTTGTTCGTCACGTCCATCCGAATATCGATGCCTTTATGTTCCGATAGGAAGTCGGTCAAAAAGTAGGGCATAACGTATTTCGCCGTACTCACAATGGAGACTTTTATCTGTCCGGTTAGGAATCCACGATACGCTAATGTCCGGTGCTTGAGCGTGCTTACCTCTTCTATGATTCGTTCGCAAGCTTCCGCTACTTCTTCCCCAAAATCTGTGATATATATCTGACGACCAATGACTTCGGTGAGTGGTATTTCAAACTGGTCTTGGAGTTTACGCAATTGGATGGAGACCGCTGGTTGGGACAAGTGCAAGTTCTGAGCGGCCTTCGTGACACTCTTGGTTTTAGCAATCTCCCGAAAGACGCGCAGTTGATGCAAAGTATAATCCATTAGAAAGAGTAATGATTTCGATTGCAATTATAAATAAAACCAAATAAACTAATTGCCTTTCCTTTGCCTTAACAATCAAAAAACCAAACCAAATTATGTCCTTAAATACCATTACCAACCCCATAGTCTCTCTCAACTCCACTGCCCTGCCTACTCGGGTTACTATTGCTGAGGGAGACGGTGTAGGAAAGGAAATCATGCAAGCTACGCTTGACATCCTCAATGCTACCGGCGTGAGGCTGATTTACGATAAGATCAAAGTTGGGAAAGAAGTATACCTCTCAGGGCATAGCTCAGGCATTAGTCCGGAAGCGTGGGATACACTTCGCCAGAACAGGGCTTTCCTGAAAGGCCCAATCATGACACCGCAGGGAGGCGGCTACAAGAGTCTTAATGTAACGATCCGCAAAAGCTTGGGTCTTTACGCCAACGTACGACCATGTCGTGCCTATACCCCATATGTGCACAGCCACTTCCCCAAGATGGACTTAGTGGTGATTCGTGAAAACGAGGAGGATCTCTACGCTGGGATCGAGCATCAACAGACCCCGGAGGTGGTGCAATGTTTGAAGCTGGTCTCTCGTCCGGGTTGTGAGCGTATCGTGCGCTACGCCTTCGAGTATGCCCGCCAGAATGGTCGTAAGAAGGTGACTTGCATGACCAAGGATAACATCATGAAGCACACCGATGGTTTATTCCATTCAGTGTTCCGGGAGGTAGCCACAGAATACCCAGAGATTGAAGCTGATCACTACATTATCGATATAGGTTCAGCCCACCTGGCAACCGATCCTGAGCGTTTTGATGTCATTGTTACCCTCAATCTCTACGGTGATATTATTTCTGATATCACGGCCCAGTTGGGTGGTTCAGTAGGTCTGGGTGGTTCTGCCAACATTGGTGATCAGGTAGCGATGTTCGAAGCTGTGCACGGCTCAGCACCAGATATTGCTGGGCAGGATGTTGCCAACCCATCAGGCCTTATCCACGCAGCGTGTATGATGCTGGAGCACATCGGCCAGCCCAAAGTTGCTGCTCGCATTATGAACGCTTTACTGCGCACTATTGAGGACGGTGTACATACGCCAGATATCGCCGGTGAGGAGTACACCTTACTTCCGGTAGGTACCCAAGGATTTGCCCGCGCTGTGATTGAGCGCCTGGGTAAAGAGCCACGCCGTATGAAGGCCATCGAAGCAGGAGAGGTAACTGAGCCTATCCGCATTGAGCTCAAGCCAGCTGCTCCAGTAAGCAAAGAACTGGTAGGTGTGGACGTATTCATCGACTGGAACGAAGCGGAGCGCAATCCCGATGTGCTAGGTAAGCAATTGGAAGAAATTGCCGGCCAGGATATGAAACTGAAGATGATCACCAACCGCGGTGTGAAAGTATACCCAAATGGCTTACCAGAAACCTTCTGTACCGATCACTGGCGTTGCCGCTTTGTGTCTGAAGATTATCAGTCTAATGCAGAAGGTACTACAGCTCATGTTGCTTACAGCCAAGTATTGACCCTCCTGGAGCGTTTGCACCAGAGTGGCCTCAATTTCATCAAAACCGAAAACTTGTACGAGATCGACGGCAAGCGAGCATACTCTTTAGGCCAGGGCGAATAAATACAAATTGATTTGCGTTTGGGGGGCTTTTCGTAGACATTTTATGGCCTTACTAAGGCGAGAAATCACCAGATAAAGTCCCCCTCTCCCAAGAATTATAACTTCCTGAATTTGGCTCCTCAGCACTTTCATATGCTGGGGAGTTCTTTATTTACCCGCCATAGTTTTAACGTAGGCGGGTTCACTTCCTTGTGCTATTTTAAATTCCTTTAGGAGGTTGAAATTACGTCACTGCTTCGCGCTAAACTCTCACTCACTAAGCTCATCAATTCCTCACTAAACCACCAATAACATATTATAAAAAAATGTGTTGGCATCCTTTTTGGTATAGGATATAGTAGAACAAATCATTTACCCAATTCTGATGCTGCTACTGCTCAATGTCAGTGGTGGAAGGATCAGCCAATGTATTTCAAAAGGATGTCAACATGGACAAAAACCAGCTTCTAGGGGATGTGCGTTTCTGGCTCATTCTCGGCTGTCTCATGGGGATCATCGGCATCATGCTGAGTGGCTACCCATTATAGACTAGCCTGAAATCTAAAACGGCTTTCGAGTGATCAACTCCGGGAGCCGTTTTTTTATGGAAAGTGGTGCCAGTTTGAAGTTCAAGGTGCTGATTATCGAAATATAAAGTTACCTGATTAGTAAGTTTAACCCTTGGTTTAGGAGCGGTAGGATAAGCTCAGGATTTCGGTTTTTAATGCTTAGAGGAGAATGTTTTTTATTTGATAATCAATGGTTTAGGTGCCGTTCTTTACACTAGTGTAGTGTAGGTTTGAGAGCTGACAAATAATTTGAATAGAAGGACGAATATCAGTTGGAAAACAGGGGGTGCAGGAACCTGATTTTACAAAAATTGTCTCCCTAGAAATTAGTTGCTGCCGTCTACTTTTAATAGGTAATCTTGAAAAAGTGGATGGCAATTACTGAAACACGCCGCCTCAAAAAGCACTGATATGAAACGTTCTCTGCTGCATTTTTCCATACTCAACTCCTGCTACAAAAGTATAATGGTGCTGGCTCTGTTGGGCTTGACAACGGCCTTACATGCCCATATTAACCCGAATACGCAGAACCGCCCCGCACCAGGGGCTTCTGATCAGGTATCATTCCGCGATAACTGCGACAATGCAGTTGCCCAAATCGATCAACAGATCAATAATGTACGTGCCCGCTTGACCACCGGCGGTGATGTTTGGTGGGACGGTACAAATGGTAAGTACGTTGTCCCTAAGCCACCTCCGGGCGTACCTGAGGTGTCTTCTATATTCGCTGGTGGAATATGGCTTGGTGGACGCGATCCCGGTGGTAACTTGAAAATCGCGGCTCAACAGTTTGGTCGCGGCACTGGTAATTTCGACTATTATCCGGGCCCCTTGTATCCTGGCGATCCAGACTTTCCAGGTGGCCAATTGCAAGATCCTCGTCGCGGTACAATTGGTCGTGATAGTTGTGCGCAGTGGGATAAGTTCTTTGTGGTAAGTGGTGCTAATGTTGATGCCCACGTGAAGGCTTGGCGCCAAGCAGAAGCAATGGGGGAAACATCCCTTGACCCCGCCACTATTCCGGATGATATTCTGGGCTGGCCTGCCCGCGGAAATCGTTTCTTTGAAGGTATCCACCAATTTCGCTTGCCAACTACGATGCAAGGTCTAGCGGGCTACTGGGACCAGGACATGGACGGTGAATATGAACCAGATGAAGGAGACTACCCAATCATTGAAATTCGCGGTTGCCTGCTTGATGAACCACAGTCTAGCCCGGATGAAATGATCTTCTGGATTTATAATGATAACGGTAACACTCACCGGGAATCAGGTTCTACCAGGAACATCCAAATGGAAATACAGGTGCAAGCCTTTGCCTACCAAACGAGTGACGATATCAACAATATGACTTTCCAGCGCTATAAGCTGATAAACCGGGCCATCGAGTCAATTGATAGTACCTACTTTGGGGTGTGGGTAGACGCCGATTTGGGCTGTTATGCGGATGATTACATTGGCTGTGATGTGGATCGTAGCTTGGCCTATGTATACAATGCAGATCAAGTAGACGGGCTAAACGGGTGTACTTGTGACCGGGGAGTAAATAGCTACTGTGACGAAGTGCCAATTCTGGGAGTTGATTATTTCCGTGGACCAGAGAATGAGTTCGGCGAGGAATTAGGTATGTCTTCTTTCACCTATATTAATAATGGTGGTGTAACGCCCACCCCTCCGCCGGGTACGCAGGATCCTGGTACCCCTGAGGAATATTACAACTACCTATCTGGTCGTTGGCGTGATGGCACTCCATTAACGGTAGGTGGGGATGGTTATCAAGGAAGCGGCCCTTCTACAAGCTATGCCTTCTTTGATCCTCCAAACGATCAGAGTGGCTGGTCGATGTGTTCAGAAGCGCTACCCGTAGGTGATCGTCGAACGCTTCAGACCTCCGGTCCTTTCAAGCTACTGCCTGGTGCGTTAAACGAACTGATTATTGGTGTGGTTTGGGTACCAGATCAGGCTTACCCTTGTCCAAGTTTGAATCGTCTACAAAAAGCAGATGACCTTGCACAGGACTTGTTTGATAATTGTTTTGAACTAACCCGTGGACCAGACGCTCCGGATGTAGACTGGGTGGAGTTAGATCGTGAGATCGTGGCGGTATTTTCTAATGATCCATTGACTTCCAATAATGCCTTTGAGCAGTACGAGGAACCAGGTTTAGGTATTTCACCAGGCCAGGATAGCTTGTACCGTTTTGAGGGTTACAAACTCTTTCAACTCTCTGGACCGGACGTATCGCTAGCGGACTCTGATGATCCAGAAAAAGTTCGCTTGGTATATCAAGTGGATAAGCGCAACGGTATTGCCAAGATTTTCAACTGGGAGGCTTTAGAACCAGATGATGATGAGACCCCTACAGAGCTGCCTTTCTTCATTCCTGAATTACAGGTCAACGGAGAAGACCAGGGCATTCGCCATACCTTCAGCATTACGGAAGATCAGTTTGCCGAGGGGGACCGCCGCTTGGTTAACCACCGTAAGTACTACTTCGCGGCAGTTGCTTACGCCTATAACAACTACAAGGACTTTGATCAAAACCTGCAAGGTGACCAGGGCCAGGATAAGCCCTATCTGGAAGGAGACCGAAACATTGGTGACGGTGAAAACGCTTTCTACACGGTCATTCCGCGGATGATCCTTGATCGCAAGTTGCAATCCCGTTATGGCGATGGTGCTTTGATCACCCGTATTGATGGTGTAGGCACCAGCGATAACTTCCTCGATATTGCGGATGAGACACGTGACGAAATTGAAAGTCTCATTCGTGAAGATAATGCCGATGCCTTTAGCGGTGAGGTGACGTACAAAGGCGGCTTTGGCCCCATCGATGTGTCCATTTTTAATCCATTGGAAGTTATCGACGGCGAGTATGAATTGACCTTCTTGGATGATAATATGGATAATGAAGAACTAGATTCGCCCACCACTTGGACACTGCGTAGTCTGACCAATAGCTCGGTACCCGTTATCACCTCAGAGACGTCGATCAACGATTTGAACGAACAGATCATCCGTGAGTTTGGCTTCTCTGTTACGGTAGCTCAGGTAGCTGATGTTGGTACCATGCCGTTTGAGATCGAGTCCAATGGTGCGCGTGGGTACGCCGAGGAATACCGCCGGGAAGATGCCTTGCCGTGGTTGTTTGGTATCCGCGATAACTTACCGATTGCTACCGGCAACCCCGTCGTGGATGGTGCAGTGTATGACTTTATAGCCACCGACAATACCACTGATGTAGATTATAACCTGGATCCTAATCGCTCACTCTCGGAAATTGGCAATGGCTTTATTGTACCGTATTATTTGACCAATTGGCGGGCCAACGAGCTTGATGTGCCTTACCTCACACCTGCCTGGGGAAGCTCTACCAATATCACGGTTCGCATTGCTTCGGAGCCCTCACAATTGAATAATGTAGACATTGTTTTCACTAGCGATAAAGACCTTTGGAGCCGCTGTGTGGTGGTGGAGACGATGAACCCGGCTTTTGAAGATGATGGCTACTTCGCCATTGGTGAGCGCAATAACTTTGACCTACGGGATGATCCTTCGGTTACCAAAGCGGCCGACGAAAACGGGGTGCCAATTATTGATGCGGATGGGCCAGCAGACGAACGAGAAGGCATGGGCTGGTTCCCCGGTTACGCTATTGATGTAGAGACCGGGCAGCGCCTGAACATCTTCTTTGGAGAGAATTCGGTATATGACTGTGATAACCTAAATGCTCTGGGCCTTGAGGATGATTGTGAGGCTTTGAATGCGGTTACCAATAATGGTGGGGACATGATCTTCAACCCACACGATGAGTTCTATATTCCACCCGCTAGCGGCTTGGGAGCTGATGTTACACCATTCAACTACGTTTCTGGTGGGCAGCATTTTATTTATGTGACCAATCAGCCTTACGATCGCTGTGCGGAATACCGGGAGGAATTGGGAAGCGGAAGTACGGTGCGTAAAATTGGGCCATTGAGTGATATTACCTGGGCGGGCATGATCGCCCTTCCTCCAGGGCGCCAAATGCTAAGCTATAACGATGGCTTGATCCCCGAAGATGTGATTGTGAAGCTACGGGTTGATAATCCTTATCAAGTACAAAAAGGTACGGGGGAATTCAACGGTTATCCTACCTACCGCTTCAAGCTGGATGGCAAGCAAGCGGATGAGCTGGACGAAATTGGCTTGAACGAGGCCTTACAAGCCATCAATGTGATACCCAACCCTTACTACGGTTTCTCAGAGTACGAGGATTCGCAGTTTGAAAACATTGTGAAGATTTCGAATCTACCCCGCAAGTGTACAGTGACGATCTATTCGCTGGATGGTAAGTTTATCCGTAAGTACGAGCGTGATGAAGTAGGGATAGTACCGCTTGGTACAAACCGCGGCATTGAACGTGCCCAGGTTAATCCTGATCTGGAATGGGATTTGAAGAATTTCCGTCAGATTCCAATTGCTAGTGGCGTTTACCTGATACACGTATCTGCTCCGGGCTTGGGTGAGCGTACCCTAAAGTGGTTTGGCGTGAATCGTCAATTTGATCCGGCGGGATTGTAGCATGGAATCTTATGCCGTAAAGACACATTGCAATGCGTCTCTTCAAAATAGGTAGAAGAAGGAAGAGGGTAGAAAGACCACAGTACGTCTTTCTACCCTCTACATTTTACCATCTACCAGGCAATCCTAGATAGGCCGGTTGGCATCAAAGGCCTCCAGGTAGTCCGCTACGCGGCGCAGGAAGGAGCCACCCAGCATGCCATCCACCACCCGGTGATCATAAGACAGTGACAAGAACATCATATGACGAACCGCCACTAGGTCTCCATACTCCGTTTCTACTACGGCTGGGCGCTTACGAATAGCACCTACGGCCATAATAGCGACTTGTGGCTGGTTGATGATTGGGGTACCCATCACATTACCGAAGGTACCTACATTGGTGACCGTAAAAGTACCGTCTTGTATTTCTGCTGGCTTGAGCTTGTTATCACGAGCACGGCCTGCCAGATCATTTACGGCTTTGGTTAAGCCAATTAAGCTCAGGTGATCGGCATTCTTAATGACTGGTACGATTAGGTTACCTGATGGCAAAGCAGCAGCCATACCAATATTAATATCCTTCTTGCGAATGATGCTGGTGCCATCTACCGACACATTGATCATCGGGTAGTCGTGAATGGCACGAACGATAGCTTCGATGAAGATCGGCGTGTAGGTAATCTTCTCACCAAACTTCTGCTGGAAAGCATGCTTGTTGCGGTTACGCCACTCTACGATCGGCGTTACATCTGCCTCTACGAACGAAGTTACGTGCGGAGAGGTATGCTTGGAGTTGACCATGTGATCGGCAATAAGCCGGCGCATACGATCCATTTCAATGATCTCCACATTGCCTTTGCCAGAAACGTCAACGGGCGCCGTGTTGCTGATAATCGGCTGGTCAATAGCTGGTGCACTCGGGGCAGTAGGCTGTATTACCTGTTGTGGTGCCGGAGCACTACTACGATTCTCAAGGTAAGAGAGAATATCTTTCTTCGTTACCCGACCGTCTTTACCGCTGCCAGCAATACCGTCTAGCTCGGTTTGACCGATGCCTTCTTGCTTGGCAATATTGCGCACAAGTGGGCTGTAGAATCGACCCTCGGTGCTGGAAACGGCTGCGGTAGCAGGAATGGTTTGTTGTTGAGGAGCGGGAGCAGGAGCGGCTGGCTGAGCACTAGCTGCTGGTGCGGGCTCCTCTTTAGCGGGCTCGGCTACACTTGGAGTTGCGGCTGGTGTAGCGTTTTCTCCTTCGGTTTCAATAATGGCAATCACCTTCCCAATTTCTACGGTATCATCTACCTGAAAAAGGATCTTGGCAATTTTACCAGCTACTGGGCTTGGTACCTCTGAGTCTACTTTGTCGGTAGCAATTTCGAGGATGGTTTCGTCCATCTCCACATCATCGCCTTCCTTCTTGACCCAGTTGAGGATGGTGGCCTCCATGATACTTTCACCCATTTTGGGCATGATCAGCTCTACCTGCGCCATACGTTGCTTGTTTTTTAATTTGGTCGTTCTTGGTTAGTGGGGCTGTACCCCTAAATACAATGGTTATAAATGCCTACTTGTTCTGACTCACAGGCATTTGGGCATCACAAAAGTAAGGTTTTTTTAGCTGCTAAAGATGATTATTAGGTATGGGCTTGGTAATTGAGGGCTTGTCCGAATGATCTTTTGTAAAATTCGATTTTACTCTCTTTTTATAACGGATTTGGTATGATTACCCGCCTTTTCTTCACCCGTTATAGAATGGATATTTTGCTGTGATACTTTTGTGATTTCTTTCCCCGTACTTCGCATTGTAAGAAGCGATGAGCCATTCGCAGGGGAAAAACCAGATGAATTTTAGTTATTCCAATCCCCCATTTCCTGCGATGGACCTTCGTTTTCCACCTGTCCATTCCCTTGAGCATTTAAGAATACAGTTTAGCAAGCATTAAACCATGTGGCTTAACCAGCCAAGTTGGGAATTCCAACTTTTGCCCAGTAGGGCTATGAAACGCACTAACTAAATAAAATCATCAAACTGTACGACAATGCGAGCACCATTACTTTCTTAATGATTCCTCCAGGCAGGTCTGCGAAAAATGACATCAACACCAGAGCTCAACTTCTAAAAGATGGTTAGAGCTCGTCGGTCAAACCGGCAAAGCGTTCATCCTGTTCTTTCGCAAACACCCTTGATCACGAGCCAAAACAATGGGGAATCCACCCGTACAGAGCAATCCTTGCTTTGTTAAAGCTCATATCATTGGGTTGATCTAGCTCAAAGTAGTTCAAGAAAGATTTTAAGGCGGCAAGTATGCAGTAGTGATACCTGGCTATCACCGGTGAGCGGTATGTCCGCTTCGGAGGATTCCAGCATTTGATATGAGCTAAATATTTCACCAAATACCAAGATGATGTTTTCAAGATTACTTTTTCTAGGATTTGCGCTCTTGCTCTGCGGCAGTGTACAGGCGCAATTTCCTTGTTTCCCGGGGCAAATCAGCCTACGAACGGGTTTTGAAGCCTCTTTTTGCGACGATGGCAGCGGCCCGGCCATCATTCGCTTTTCGTCAAAACCAGCAGCACTACCACGTGCTTATGTGGTAGTCAACGAAGCAGACGAAATTGTTTACATCGGTTATTCTAGCACCATTGATTTTGCTGGATTAGGCGATAACCTCCGGGTTTATGCTTTCAGCCTCATCGGTTCTATTACTGCTGAGGTAGGCGATAATATAAACGATACTGAATTAGCTTCTGGCTGTTTCGCCCTTTCCTCCAATTTTATTGAAATTGATAGCAATGGTGGTCAGGAAGGCGGTACGCTAGAAGGTGGTCCGTTTACCTTTTGTGTAGGCGACGGCGAAGCTGATATGATCGAGCCTGGCTCCATTACGCTCAGCGATAATGTAAGCGCCAACTCTGCGTGGGTAGTAACCGACGACCAAGGCAATATCTTGGGTTTGCCTCCCATGCCAAGTGTAGTAGATTTTGACGGTGCAGGACCTGGCACTTGTCTGATCTGGCACTTAAGTTATGTTGATGGTATTGTAGGACTGGAAGCTGGTCTGAATGCCAATGATCTAGAAGGCTGCTTTAGTCTTTCTAACCCAATCTCTGTATTCCGCAATGAAGTAGATGGTGGTACACTGGAAGGCGGCCCATTCACTTTCTGTGTAGGTGATGGCGAAGCCGATATGCTGGAGCCTGGTTCAATCACTTTGAGCGGTAACAGCGGTACGAACTCTGCCTGGGTAGTAACCGATGATCAAGGCAATATCTTAGGCTTACCACCCATGCCAAGCGTAG
>JBCBEC010000091.1:0-13520 GCA_038528965.1 Bacteroidota bacterium
CCTCGTTTAACACACTCAAAAACACTGTTGTGAATCTTGCAACACCGACGAAGAAGACGAAATAAAACAAAAGCAAAGATGGATCCTGAATGAGCTAAGCGATGATTTTATAAAACTAGAATTTGTCCCTGAAATGAGTTGGCTCTCTAAGTGGCTGATAAACATATCTCCCCTTGGGATTACTATTCTTTTAGGACCTTTTTTTATGATTCTTCACCTTTGGTTAATCAGCTATAGTAAAAATCGAACTGGATATGTGAGTAATTGGATCGTCTTCACAGGTGCCATAATCGTTCCGCTACTGATATACTTGATGTTCCTGTTTGCGTTTTCCTTAATTGACTACACCCTAGCAGAGCATGCGAGCCAATTTCATGGTTACTACTTCTTAACCATCATATTTGTGCCTTTCGGAATCTTTTTCTACGCCATCTTAGCTCATTCGTATAAGAAAACATTAAGTGAGTGAACTCGTGAGCACCGCGAATTCCCCCCGCGAACGAAGTGAGTTTATACCGCGAGCAACGCGAGCTAAACCCGTGAGCCGCAGGCGAACTTCCTCCGTGAGCCAAAGGCGAACCTCTCTAATACCTCGATAAATTAAACTGCAACAGATGCGTCCCGTAAATATTACTAAACGGCAGCGTCACCTGCAAGCGGCTACGGTCAATGTAGTTGATAACACCAGGACCATAACCTTCCGCTTGGATATGGAACTCCGTTTCGGTGAGGGTATAGTAGAGCTGATTAACACCGAATTCATTCGTTACGGTCACACTGCCGTTGGGTTGAAAATTGTATACGGCGTTGATCAATAAAAGGAAACTGGGATCCTCGATGGTGGCATCAAAGGCCTGTCCATTACGGACGACATTGATGGTGTTAACTTGCCAAGCCCCAATGAGTAGCTCCCCAAGAGTAGGTTCAGCCGGAGCTGGTTCTGGAGTTGGTGTTTTTATATCATTCGAATAGTCCGTTCCTGAATCATCGGGGGGAGTGATTTCTTCTTCATAAACCGGATAGCCGCTATCCAAACCTGCGGCATTGTCTTGATCCTCCATCATGGAGCCAATTACTGCCAAAAACATAATAGTTAAGACCGCACCCACACCAATCCAGAGGCCAATTCGGCGTTTGGGCTTTTGCGGTGTTCCGCCTTGAAATTGTCGTGCTCTGCCAGCCTTCTGTCGGCCTTGCTTGTTTCCGTTTTTGAGCTGCTGTTGACAGTATGCTACCAGCTTTTCAACCTTTGCATTGTTGTTAATGGTCAAGGCTTGCTGGAAGTAATTCATAGCCAGGCGATAATTGCCTTCCTCCAGAGCGGCTCTACCATTGTCATAGTGGCGCAGGAAGACCATATTGTTCTGGCAGAAGTTAATTTGCTCTTCTAGATACTCTTGAGTAGGGGCAAAGCCAGGCAGGTGTATACTCAGCGCCTGTCGGTATTTCTCTCTAGCCGCTTCTAGCTTACGATCTTTAAATAAGTCCTCCGCCTCGTGCACCAGTTTATCATAGTCTTGCCGCACTTGCGAACGCTCGCTTTCCCGAGCGGCCATTTCTTCTTGCACCTTTTGGCGCTCCTGTCGTTCACTTTTGAGCTTATCTAAGCGCTCACGGGCAGCAGTTACATATTTCCCGGAAGGGGAATACTTGCGGATGTACTCCTCATAACCCAACTCAGTATCATTCACCTGGGTGTCTTTCCAGATGTCTTCTTCGGCTAAGGCGTTGATTTTACGATTAGCTGCGTTGACATACTTCCCTTCCGGGAAGCCCATGAGGTAGTTACGGTATTCGGATACGGTATTGGCTTTAGATACTTCTTTCCACACCGCTTCTTCGTCGCGTTTGAGATGGAAGACAAATTCGCCTCCTTCATCCGCGCTGTTTTGTATGCGTCCGTCTACGGGATGCTGTTTTGCTTTTCCGTAAACGTAGTCCTTTACATACTTGATGAGGCTGGTGGTATCTAGCTTAGGTGTGGTATTCTGGCGCAGATAGGTGAGAATGCCAGCCGCAAAGGGACTGTTTTCTCCTTCCCGCCCATCCGATACAGTTTCGTGGCGCCCAGAGGCGATGATCCGTCTAGATTTAAAGCGCTCATCTGGTACAGCGTTGCGTTTGCGTACCACTAAAGAGCCCGAGAAACAACTGTCAACGATTAGCAGCGTATGCTGAGTCTGGAGTGAATTGATTCGCTTGACGATATTAGCATTGCTGATATAGCTGCTTTCGTCATCGCGGCGAGCGTCAACGGGAATCCAGAAACCTTCGTCTATTTCATCATCGTAATGGCCGTGCCCAGAGTAGTAGACGATGAGACTATCCTCTGGCTTGAGGCGGCGCTTCATATCGCGTAGCGCTTGATAAATGCTTCCTTCGGTTGCCTTATCATCGAATAAGGTGAAGACGTTATCACTGTCAAACTGATATTGGCGCGTTAAAACATCCGAGAACTCCTGAGCGTCTTTTACCGCATTTGACAAGACTTGCCACTCCCGGTACTTATCAATACCAATAGTTAGCAAATAGTTTTTTCCAGGCTTTTGGGTGGGTGCTTGCGACTCCGTTCTACCAACTCCCCTTTGGGTATCCATCTGCGCAAATGATTTTGGTGGACGTACTTGTTTCTGATAGTCGAATAATTAATTCCCAAATTCAGCTTCTTAAGTGTAGAAATAAGCGATTGTTAATGAGCTTATTCGAGCTTAAGAAGCTGAATCAAAAGAGGGAAATTAATTTTTGACGAGTACTTTAGGTATCTATTTTACAATGGGTTACCTACGATCTAAGGTAATTAAGTTTTAGGAAACAAAGGTGATTTTTACCTTTGCACAAAATTTGCTGAGAGGATGGAGATCTTTAAGAAGTTTACTTTTGATTCAGCCCATTATTTACCCTTTGTACCAGACGATCATAAATGTCGTCGTGTTCACGGGCATACCTATAGTGTACGGCTTTTTATCAAGGGTGATTTAGATCCAAAGCTGGGCTGGGTAGCTGATTTTGGTGATCTGAAAGCGGCGTGGAGGCCTATCGAAAAACAGTTGGATCACCATATGTTAAACGAGGTTCCAGGTTTAGAAAACCCTACTGCTGAGAACATAGCCATCTGGATTTGGCGTAAGATTAAACCAGATCTTCCTTTGCTATCTAAGGTAGAAGTCTGTGAAAATGCTACTAGCGGTGTTCTCTACGCGGGAGAATACGAGTAGTGAACCAGTTTTTGGCTCCCTTTGTTAATTGCCTGTCAGGATTCATGAGTAATAACATAAATCACCATGACTCATTTGGTGGTTTGTGTTCCCACCCTCTATTTTTGAGCTAGCTTTGAGCGACAAAGCTTCCTACCCCCTATTATTTGGCCTGACCAGCCACCTCTTATTTCTATTTGGCCTAATCATTCGTAACTATGTCTTTTTATACCGATCAAGAAATCAAGCAAGCGCTGGCTGATTGGCCAGTGCGTTTCAAGCAGTATGCGCAGTCGGATAGCACTAAAGCCATCTGGCAGATCATCACCTCATTTGGTCCTTTCTTTGCCATTTGGGTATTGATGTACTACAGCTTAGAATGGTCGTATGCGATCACCTGGGCTTTGGCACTGCTTAATGCGTTCTTTACGGTACGCATCTTCATTATCCAACACGACTGTGGTCACCGCTCGTACTTTAAAGACCAGCGTTGGAACAAGATTGTAGGTTGGATTTGTAGCCTGTTTACGTTTATTCCTTTTCAATACTGGGCACAGGTACATGATTTTCACCACGGTCACAGTGGTCAATTGGAAGTACGTGACATCGGTGATATCAATACCCTTACGGTGAAAGAATACGAAGAGGCAACTCCCGGGAAACAATTGGCTTACCGACTGTTTCGCATGCCCATCATCACGTTTGTGGTAGGGCCGGTTATTTACCTGGTTCGCAACAACCGCTTCTTGCTCGTTAAGCTGCAGGGATGGCGTAACAACCGCAAATGGCTAATGCTAAATAATGTATTCCTGATTAGTGCTTACGGACTAGGATGTTGGCTGCTCGGATGGAAGGCTTTCTTAATGGTACAGTTGCCCATTGTTTTCCTATTCGCCATCATCGCGGTCTGGTTCTTCTTTGTGCAGCACCAACACGAGCACAGTTACAAGCATTGGCGCGATAACTGGGATTATCTATTGAGTGCCATTCGCGGCAGTAGTTATTATAAGCTGCCGAATTGGCTACATTTCTTGACTGGAAATATTGGTTATCACCATATTCACCACTTGAATAGTCGCATCCCAAGTTACAATCTTGCGCGTTGCGCCAAAGAGAATCCTGACTTGCAGCAGTATGTTACTTCCGTAACTTTCTTTGAAAGCCTTAAGTACATGTTCCACAAGTTGTGGGATGAGAAAACGGAGCGCATGATTACTTTCAAAGAGTACTATCGCCAGCGCCAGTCAGTAGCGTAGGTAAATGAGAAGTAGGAAGTTAGAAATGGGAAATGATCAAAATTGAACATCTTTCCTATTTCTAACTTCTAACCTCCTCTTTATCCAAGGATTTGTTCATCAGCAATGTTGAACGCTTGGCAAGGAAAGTCTGCGTGATCTCCCCGGAGATAGTCAGATCTAAACATCGTCCATATCATCATATCTCTTGCTTGCCCTTCGGTATCCGCCATTCTATTTTTTAGCGTCCCTTCGTAAAGGAATCCAAGTTTCTTAGGTATCTTTTGACTCGCTAGATTATCCGGGATAATCCTTATTTCAATTCTGTCTAGCTCTTCAATCTCAAAACCTATTTTGATCAAGGCGCTGACCGTTTCAGTGGCGTAGCCTTGCTGCACATAATTGGCATTAATCCAATAGCCAATTTCTCTGGCGTTTTTACCTATTCTCGTGTGCAATCCAGTGGATCCAATCAGTTGCTGTTCATCACGGCTGAAGATGCCAAAGGTATAATCAAGTCCCAGATCGAATTCTCCTCTAAACTTTCTGATCCGCTCCCTTTTGGCTTCTATGCTTTCAGGTTCGTTCTTGGCCCAGGTCATCCAGGGGAGTAAGTGTTCTAAACTCTCGTCAATGGAGCGCTTTAGAAGTTCAGCATCCTTTGGCTGATAACATCTAATGACCAGCCTTTCTGTCTCTATTCTATAGGCCCTTGCTAGCATATTTCTTCCTTATTAATGTCTGCCTACGCGACAAACTTGACCAAAGAACAAAGGCGGAAGTGGGAGTAGTTCCCGCTTCCGCCTCTTGTGTAAGTAAGCTGGTGTTTACTAATTCACCATGAATAGCGCATTGCTGAATAAGAACAAGCCATTTTCCCAAAAACCACGGTACAGTGGGTTGTCAACGAGATAAACCATCTGGCCACGACCATGACGGTGTACACCGTAGACCAGGGTGTTCTTTATTTTCTCTTTGGCATTACTCCCCACGAAACCACTGATGTAAGGGGCATCACCAATTTGCCCAACGTTCCAACCATTATCAAGTGGTTCAAAGGCTGTAGTGCCCGTTTTGAGGGAGAAGTAGGTGTCGTCCAAACCAAAACCTAATGGGTGGGTAACATCCATATCCACAGAGAAAACAGCCCCCGGAATAGCATTGGCAATGCTGCGGCGTTCGGAACCACTATAACTGTCATCATCGTTTGGTTCGCTTGGGCTATTATCACTGGTATTACTTTTATAAGTCAAGCCAAAACCACTTTTGCCTGCCAAAGAGGAAAGGGCTGCTCCAATACCAATGAGTTTACCTCCACCGCGCACCCAGCTTCGGATGTTATCTACCGTTTCATCGCTCATACCGTAGTATCCCTCCGGGAGGATGAGTATATCAATATCGTCTCCAGTCCAGTTTTCCAGATCGTCGGGGTAAAAGATGTGGATAGGATAGTCAATACGCTGCTCGAAATAGTGCCATACTTGACCTGCTTCGGTACCGTAAGTCCCTTCTCCCGCTACCATAGCTACAGTAGGTGCTTTGATTAAAGTCATAGAACCAGAGCCCAAGTCGGGGGCATTATCCGTGAAGCCGGTACTGGCCACTCTAATATCTACCTGATTGGCACGGGCCAGGCGCTTGATCGTAGCATCAAAACTGCTGTTCTTTCTATTATCTGCCCGCGTAATCACCAAGGTACCCGCATCATACTGTTGGCCGCGTAACTGGAAATCACTAGAGGAAGCGCGAACTTGAATACCTGCTTTAAGTACTTGCGCCAGGAAGTGTGCCCCTTTCAAGGAATTCCATGGAACCAAGTAAGCGTAAGGTGCAGAATTGGCACCTAATTCGTTTCGGTAAGGACCAAAATCATAACCGTCGGCTACACTTACCCGGGTAGTGGTAGCGTAAGCTTCCAGCCCGTAAGCATATGGTAAACTCCAAGCCGTAATATCGTAGGTCAGAGAATCCACCACCTCGGTGACGGGGTCAAGGAGTACCTGGGTAAGAACGGAGCGTGGTTGATAAGCGCTGATCACCAGGTCGTTATTTCCAATTCTTACACTCTCATCCTTACCAGTTTGATAGTTGAAGGCATTAACGGTAGTCAAACTGCCGGCTCGTCCGTATTCAATACCGTTACGATCGAAGAAAGTGATTAAGGCTTCCATGCGATCCTGCTCATTATCCCCCTTTATGATATAGGTCTTATAGGGGCCGGTAGGATTATTTTCAGCTCTTTTGAAGTAGTCAGAGAATTGTTGGACAAGGCGATCACTACTTTTGCTGGATATTTCGATCGTACTTAAAGAGGTAGTACGGTGGTGTTCTACACGATCATAAAGCGTGAGCGTATCGCTATTGGGTAGCAAGATAGCTGCACCGCCACGGCTGTGCCCACCCTGCTCGTAGGTCATACCAATAGATCCGTTAAAGGTAGGATAAGTATCTCCGTAGCTAGGGTAGAGCAAGTCAAATACCTCTCGAGTGAAGTAAAGCCAACCATTTTGGTCAAAATAGCGAGCGTGGTTTTTACCAATTTCTACCTGAAATTCACTTTGCCACTCTGTAATGTAGGTATGGTAAGGCTGTGCTGCCGGTGCAAAGTAGTAGGGGTTATTGTACCACTGCTCGTGCAAATCCGCATGCACATGTGGCATCCACTGGTGATATTTCACGATGCGCTGCTGTGATTCTATCTGTGTTTGCCAGGCCCAGTCGCGGTTCAGGTCAAACATATAGTGATTGACGCGTCCGCCTGGCCAGGGCTCGCGGTGCTCGCGTACAGCAGGATTGATATCACGGGAGGTAGTGGCAATGCTACGATACCAATGTACATAGCGAGAGTTGCCATCAGGGTTGAGTACGGGGTCAAGGATGACGATGGTATTCTTGAGCCAATCCTGAACTTCAGTGTTGGCGGTATTCGCCAAATCATAGACAACGCCCAAACTCGACTCAGACCCGGCAGGTTCATTCCCATGTACCGTGTAGCTCAACCATACCACGGCGCGATCGAGGCTTGGATCTGGTGCTCCTTCCTCCAAACCGGCGCGGCGTAGATGGTTCAGTCGGATAGCTTCCAACTGTGCCATGTTTTCTGGTGAAGAAACGATAGCCACCATTAGCGGGCGATCCTCATAGGTGCTGCCGTACTCTTCCAGTACAACTTGTTCGCTATTAGCTGCGACGTACTGAAAGTAATCTACCAGCAAGTGGTATGGTGTAAAGGTTTCTCCCAGTTCATGGGGCAAAAAATCACTGGGACTTTGTAGTTGGGCAACGAGTGCTGTCGGTAGCAAAGCTAAAGACAGCCAGAGTAGCAGTTGTTTCAACATTCTATACAAGTATTCTGTGAACTATTTTCCTTCTTCCTGTAGCGGAAATATCACAAGATTAAGGTATTATTGACAGAGTTGTTTACGATAACGACTCTACAGACTGACGAAAATAGCAAACTGTGTTCAATACCATTATTTCTGCTGCCGAATTATCTGCTCACCTCACTAATCCCCATTGGCGCATTATCGATTGCCGCCATGATCTAAGTGATACGGAAGCGGGGCGTGGGGCGCACGCAGCAGGGCATATTCCCGGAGCACTTTTCGCTCACCTGGATGAAGATTTGAGTGGCCCCATTATCCCCGGAACTACCGGCAGGCATCCGCTACCCTGTGTAACGGCCATGGAACAGCAGTTTAGCAAATGGGGCATAGGGGCAGGTACTCAAGTGGTAGTCTACGATGATAAACGCGGTGCTATTGCTTCCCGTCTTTGGTGGATGCTGCGCTACCTGGGGCACGATGCCGTGGCAGTACTCGACGGCGGACTAGCCGCATGGCAAGCACAAGGTGGTACATTGAGCACCGACGTAATTAAGCCAAACGCGACTGACTTTAAAGCAGAAGTGCAGGCTGACTGGGTGCGCGATGCCGAAGCGGTTATGCAAAGCCAACAAGATACTGCCCAAACGATTGTGGACTCCCGTGGCGCAAATCGCTATCGGGGAGAAGTGGAGCCTATTGACCCAGTGGCTGGCCATATTCCCGGAGCAATTAGCATACCTTTTGCTGAAAATTGGCAGGAGGATGGTTTACTGAAATCTGCTGATGCTTTGCGCGAACGTTTTGCCGATTTATCCGCCGCCGAGCAAACAACTTTCTATTGCGGTTCTGGCGTGACAGCCTGCCATAATCTACTTGCCTACGCGCACGCGGGCCTAGGTAATGCCCGCTTATATCCAGGATCTTGGAGTGATTGGATTACTGATCTGGAGCGGGGTGTAGAGCGATCGTAGTGCCTTGGGGCGATCCTATTTGCGATGATTTCCAATTATGCGATTATAATCTTGCTTTAGGTCGTCGAATCTAAAGCCTCTATCGAACAATTGACCGACTAAACCCAAATCGTCATAGATTTGAACGGACTATAAGGAAATCAATATACCACCTAAATGGATCGTTCTTTTACTTCGAGAGGCATACTGCTTCCTATGGCAGTATTTTTGTTTTTGAATGTTATTCAAGGCCAAAATCAGCTTAGAGATACCATTATACATGTTGAGGGGCAGCCCTTACATTTTAGAATACTTATCGGGGAAGGCAGCCCCATATTATTTGAGTCGGGAAACGGTGATGATGGTTCGGTTTGGGACCCAATCTTGGATTCTATTTATCAACAGACTAAGGCTACTTTGATTACCTATGACCGAGTTGGCTTGGGTAAAAGCGATCTTACAGCTGATTCTATATCTTTTCAAGCTGAGGTTAGGTACTTAGAAAAGGCATTATCCGCTTTGGGGATAGATGATGATTTACTTTTGGTAGCACATTCCTTTGGAGGTTTTTATTCCTCCTTATTCGCCTATAATAATCGTTCAAGGGTCAAAGGTGCTGTGTTTATTGATATTGCTACTCCTTGTTTCATGACTAAAGAATGGAGTGAAGACTACATAAGTGGTATTTCTGAGATGGATTGGAAAATGATTAAAGAACATAGAACAGGACTCTACTATACGCTGCAAAACCTTCCTGCCATTACAGATTACATGGCTTCAAGGTTTCTCCGTTCTGAGGTGCCATTAACACTAATAGCTGCGGAAAATTTACCCAATGAGAATACGCTAAGAACAGAGGTAGAGAGAGTGAATTACGTAAAATGCTTACATGATTACGGCCATCTACCAAATCATAAATACATTTTGGCACAAGGAGCGGATCATCACGTATGGCGGAAACGCCCAGATTTAGTAGTAGAGGAGATTACTCGTCTCTATCAGGAGGTGACAAATAAGAAGGAGTAGGAATATTTTCGCACTTACCCCAGTACCTCCTCCATCTCCGAAAGCAGTCCTACCGCTTGGGTATACGTTTGCTCCATCGCTCCGGCATTATCCATACCGGCGTAGAGGGCCATTTCGCAATTGCGGATGAGTTGGAGGAAAAGGCCGCTTTGCTCATCAGAGGCACCCAGTTCCTGTAGTTTGGCCTGCACATTAGCTTTGGTCAAGTCGGCGCGGGGAATTTGTAGCTTATCGCTAATGTAACCCAGGAGGGCTTTTTCTACTTCTTCGTAGAAAGAGCGCGCATCATCCTTTTGCCGGTGCTGTTCCGCAGTTTCTAAACGACCTAAAGCTTGCGCTCGGGCGCGTTGTTTTTTCAGCAAGACGGGATCTATATCAGGTTGGTTCTCCTTAATCTGCTGGAAAGTAATTAATCCACCCGCTACTACCACGGGCAGCAGGAGTAAAGACCAAAATAAAGGCGTACCGTAGAAGCGATTTCCCGGTTGAACCAAGGACACCCGTGTTTTGGGTGGATATAAGCCCTGATTGGTAGCAGCTTCGGCTACTAAACCTGACTGTTTCTCTCCACTCCCTTGCCGAACCTCCAATGATAAAGCTGCTACCTGCAAGTTCTGATAGGCATTGCTATCGGGATTGAAAACGACCACTTCTGGTTGGAAGGTAAAGTTGCCGGCTTGCTTAGGTACCAGGAGATATTCAAAGCTTTTGCGCCCTTTAATGCGGGCCGGTAAGTCGATATATTCTTCCTCTACCACTTTGGGGTCGTAGAGTTCAAATTCAGCTGGGAAGTTAAGTTCAGGGGCTTGTACTCGCTTAAGATCACCGCTACCTTCAAGCGTTAAGCGCAAAGTAATGGCATCATCAGTGGTGATACGATCACGGTTAAGGCCGGTACGCATAGTGAAATTACCGGTGATGCCGGAATAATTAGCGGGGCGAGGTTCTGGTAAAGGGTTTACCGTGAGCTGGATTTCTTCCGAAGCAACCGGTACCCGGCGCAGTTCTGGACGAGAAAAGAAGCCTCCCGACCGTTGTCCAGGAATGGGTACGCCTACCACAATATTGAGTGGATCAATAGTAAGTGTACCCGTTTGTTGTGGATATAGAACGACCCGTTTGAGGGTACGCGAAACGTATTGCACACCATTGTGTAGTTCACGGACCGCACGCGTATCGTATTGATGAATCTCCCGAGAATAGAACCCTTCGTAACTAGACTCACTCACGGCTGTGAGCGCTTCTACATCTACTCGAGCGGACAAGATATAATCTAAAACCAATTGTTGCCCCAAATAAGCGCTGTTCTGCGCCAAACGTGCTACAATAAATACCTCTGGCGTACCATCATCTACCTGCGATTGTGTGCTGACCACCTTGATTTGAATGGGATCAGTACGATAGGTGTCGTTCCCGACTTTCACCGAAGCAGCACCAATGGTAAGCGTACCTGCCCGCAGTGCCTGCAGCCGGTAGCTGTAGGTTGTTTGCTGCGTCATACGCCCATTGATAATACTGGTTTGAAATCCTTGATTAGGGCCAGAAAGTACGCGGAAATCACTGAGTTCCGGTGGCGTTATACCACGGCTCTCTGCATTTTTGAGGGTGAAGGTTAGCTCAAAATAAGTGTTCAGCAATACTTCACGTGCATCGGCATAAGCCGTAAAACTCACCTCCTGGCTACTCTGCGTATGAGCAGTGGGTAGCAATGTTGCAAGTGATAATATAAGCAGGAGGAGTCCTCTCATTAAATGCCTGTGTTTTGTGTTAATATTTTTCTTTATTACTCTGTCTCACGGTTAAAGACAAAGCATTTGCACGTAAGGGTTCGTAAGTATTGCTTTTGATATCAAATATTACAAACTGGGGTTGAATGGTAAAGTTGCCATTCTGCTTCGGAATTAACAAATATTCCAAACGCTTGCGCGCAATCATTCCTGTGGTTCGGTCGAGGTATTTTTCTTCAAGTACTTTTTGATCTAGCAATTCTAACTCGGCTGGAAGGTTTGGTTTTACCTCGGAAATTCTTTGTGGATCTCCATACCCTTCAAAAGTCAGTTGTAATCTTATAGTATCATCAGTAGTGATTTCTTCTTGATTAAGTGTTGCTTGTAAACTGAAGTCACCGATGATTCCAGTGAAATCCTTGGGTTGAGGTTCTGGTAATGGGGCGACTTTGATTTGAACTTCTTCGCAACTCACCGGAAACCGCCGTAATGCTGGTGAATTAGTCAGCTCGCTGGAAGATTGTTGGTCACCGGAATAAACACCAACCCCGATCTGCATCGGGGAAATGTTTATCGTTCCCGTTACTTTGGGGTACAATATTACACGTCTGGTAATACCGGAAGAATATTCTACACCGTCGCGTAATTCTCTAAAGCCTTGTTTATCGAAATGATGGGATTGGCGATAATTGAAACCCTCATAGTTTGGCTCACTTACGAGACGAAGCGTTCTTATTTCTGACCGAGACGATAGAATATAATCCAGAATAAGCGGTTGACCCAGGTAAACTTGATCCTGCTTCAATGTCGGTAGGAGTAAAACTTCGGGTTTGCCATTAGCTGGTTGAGACTGTCCTTCCAGAACCTGTACTTGAACAGGTTTACTCCATAATGTAGAATCACCCACAATTATACTGGCTGTACCAATCTTCAAAATACCAGTTTTGAGTGCTTGCAATTGATACGTATACGATGCCTGGTCTGTCCTACGCCCATCAGTAATATTAGTCTGATATCTTCGCTGAGGACCAGATAGCACTTTAAAGTCTGTAAAATCAGGTGGGGTGAAATTGGAACTTTGAGCGTTATGCAGCGTGAACGTTAGCTCGAAATAAGTGTCTTGGTATACCTCGTTGGCATCAGCATGGGCTGTGAAAGTCAATTCTTGACCATTTTGTGCCTGTATGATAAAGGGAACAGCAAAAAGCCCCAGCAAAAGTGATATGATGAGCAGAACCGAGGTTCTCATTAGATACGTGTCGTTTTACGTTTTTTAGGCTGTTGGGGGCTCGGAGCGGGTTGTTGCTGGCGAAGCGAATCCAATTGCTCCGGCGTTAATTGGTCAAAGGGTGAGTTGAAGAAGTCACGAAAGAAACCATCACTTTGCAAATCTCGATTAAAGAAATCATCACTCCAAAGATCATTACCAAAAAGGCTACCGCCAAAGGGAGAATCACCCGGTCGATTTGGTGGTTGAATAATCCCCTCCGGATTGGGGACTACCTTTAGCAGGAGTGGATTGGTCTCCAAATAATTATCACCCACTTTCACGCTGGCAGGTTCTACGTAGAAATCCCCCACTTCATCGGCTTGCAGGTAAAAAGTATAGCTGGTGGACTGTGACGTTTGCCCGTTGATAATGCTGATTTGGGAGCTCATATTAGGGCCACTTACTTTGATTAGGCCATCGTTGAATTCTGGGAAATAGAAATCAGTTCCCTGGGCATTTTCCAGTGAAAACGTAACAATAATTTGGTTGCCGGCGAGGATAGAGTCACTGCTGACCGTAACGCTAAAGCTGGCGTTCTGAGCTTGCATACTGCCCAGACTAATGATCATCATAAGAACGGTTAGTGTGCGCATAAGCCAAGTTTTTAAGAATTGAAAAGCTCCTAGAGGAGACTTACAAAGTTATTATTCCCAATTGAGACGTGCTATTAAACCTTAGGTACCAGTCCAGAAGCGATCTTAGAGCTTGTTTGGGGATTTTGCGAACTGATTACCTTCGGTGATCGTCGCAAGCTCCTCGTAGTTATCAACGATTTGTAGTTCTGTCTAAAGG
>JBCBEC010000092.1:0-13364 GCA_038528965.1 Bacteroidota bacterium
CTAAACACCCTGAAGCCAATCTCTGACCTCAGGGTGCTTCTCCGTCTGAACGCCGGGGCTTTTAAGACAGCCCCAACTGTTGCTTTTACACTTTGCTAATAATCAAATTGTAAAGTCTCCGTAGGGTAGCCGAACAAATGCTTTTCTTTGATAAGCGTGGCGACCTTAGCGGGGACTTTATTTTCCCAACCTGATGCTCCTTCTCGAATGTCTACCAGCAGATCCTTAGAAAAGATGTGCAGATTATCGCGGTTGAAGCCCACTACATCTACAATTTGCTGGTTGTCCAGCAAGTGGCGATACAGGAATTTGAGCCCTTCAGGAACGGGCATGTTCTCGGCTGTGATAAGTTCGGCACTGCCTTCTTGCATGAAGGGGTATACGTAGATGCGTACGTTGCGGGCAAAGAGTTCGCCAAAGGCAGCTAGCAGGCGCGACTCCATATTCTTGTAGTACTTATCGGTTAGCATATCCAATAACGGGCGAACACCTAAAACCAATCCCAACTGCCGTACCTTAAAGTCGGAGAGGTAGCTCACCAGTTTTTGGTGCTCTTCACAATCTGATACAACCACCGTTTGTCCTAGTGCACAGAGCAGCTCGGCTCGGTCAAGGAAATCCTTTTCATCCAGTTCTCCTTCTTCTCCACGGAGATTATCCAGGGTGATTTCCGTAAGGAGGTAGGTGCGACTGGCATCCACTTTTTCATCATTACGAAATTGCTGATTCGACACCTTAATCATATCCTGATTCACCAAGGTGGGAGGGCGGTAGCTACCGCGAACAATCAATACGTCTTTCTTGTACAGAAACTCAGAACCGTGTACACTTTGGCCGTCGGGTCCGAACATAGCTACTTCGGATAAGCCATATTTCACTACCCAAAGGCAAAGTTGACGATTGTCGATATGCTCAAAATCTGGTCCGGTGAGTTGCACCATGTCAATCTTTACACGCCCTTTGAGGCCATCCATCAGCGACTTAAGTAACTCCTTAGGTTGACTGTGGTAGTTGAAACAGGCGTAGATCAAATTGACACCAAGTACCCCAATAGCCTGCTGTTGCAGCTGGTTGTCATTATCAAGCATGCGCACGTGCAGAATCAGGTCATTAGGCTCCTGATCGGGTTGCAACTGGAAACGAAGACCTAGCCAACCATCGCCTTTAATGGTGCGGGAATAGTTGATGGCCGCTACAGTATCGGCAAAGACAAAAAAGTTGGTGCCAGGGCGCTCATGCGTCAGACGAGAACTAAGCAGATCGTACTCATGGTCGAGCATTTTGTCGAGCCGCGATTGGCAGACATAACGCCCGGTGGGTTCTGTACCATAAATATGATCGGAATAAATCTTGTCGTAGGCCGACATGGTCTTGGCAATCGTGCCGGCTGCTGCTCCTACCTGGAAAAAGTAGCGGGCCACTTCTTGTCCAGCACCAATTTCTGCAAAGGTGCCATAGACGCTATCATCCAGGTTGATTTCTAATGCTTTCTGTTCGGTCTCCAGCTTTTGCCGCATGGGGTAACTGCTTTTTTCCAAAGATACGGCCTGTGGCAACAAGTGTAAGTGAAAATCAAAGTGAAAATGAAAAAGAGCTTACTCACTTTCACTTTGATTCTGGCATTAGCCCTTCCTAATCAGATTTTTACCACCTTCCGCAACTCCCGCTGCGTCCCATCGTATTGTATCTCTAAAAAATAGACACCGGAGGGTAGTGCTGTCAGCTCCACCTCTGCTGCTAATTGGGTTGTTAACTGTTCCTGGTATAGGAGTTGACCTTGGGCAGAATAGATGTTGAGCTGATCGTATTTAATACCCTCTGCCAACTGAATATTTAGCATTGAGGAGAACGGGTTATTGAGCTTAATTCCCAAGAGAGATTTCTTTGAGCTTGTTTCGCGAAGCGTATATGCAGTGCTGGCGTGCGGAAAAGTTGTGGGGCATCGGCAAAATAGCGTAAGACTTTGCGTCGCCCTCTACGGTATAAAAAGCCTGGTACATGCTGGTATTCCTGGCGTATAGCTTTTGCGTAAACTGCGTAAGTGTCCATATCAGTACCGAGAATGGCCAGGTCAAAATCGAGAAAATAAGCCAAGTCTTCATGGGCTTCGACGGATAGGTGCTGGGCGGTAGCTTCAATATATTGTACAACCCGTTCAATCTTGTCCGGAGCCAGGGCGGTCTGCTGTAGTCGTTTCCGGGCCAGTTCTGCACTTCTCAGTTCATTGTCTTTGCGCTTGGCGTTGTAGATGATATCGTGGTACCAGATGGTCCAGCTTACTACATCGGGTTCTTGTAGTTGTTCCCGGTATTGCTCAAAGAGGCTAAAGAGATTTTCCAGGTGTTGGAGGTTGTGATAGTGCCGCCGGGGGGCGTTATAGGCTTGCTCCAGCTCTTGCCAGTTGGAGGTAGACCACGCTTCATTCGCCCCAATGTTTTGTGCATTCTCTAAAAACCGAGCAGCCAGTTCTTTCATGTCAGCTAGCCATTTTGCTTTACAAGATCTTTGTACGCCACAATATCCGGGTTTCTGCGGAAGTGCTTTTGTAAGAATTGCAAGGCGTTGAGCTGGAAGAAACGTTCTACTATTTCCTCAGCACCGATTTGGTTAAAATTGTGCTTGATCCTATGGGGCATTTGCTCTTGACAATATTGCTCCGCATGGATTCGCAGGAAGTGGGCTAAATTCTCAAAGTGCATGGCGGAGAAGAAGCCATCAATTGGATTAATAATGCCATCAAAATCCGAACCAATACTCTGGATATCCCAGGCGAAGTAGCCGTTCTGATCCAGTACTTCTGCAATATGTTGGATTTGGTTCCATACCAGCTTAGCGGAATGCAGTGGTATTTCTAGCGGCACAGCTCTTTTTACTTTCCTTTTTTCGCTTTTGCTACCAATACGTCGTTCATCAAACTGTATTCCAAAAATCCCTCCCGACTTCTTGATATTCAGGAGCTCAAAATCATTGAAGTTGATATCGGCGGTGTTGAATTTCTTATGTGGTGCTCCAGCTACCACCGAGGGTTGGTCTTTTCCCTCGATATGATCATGATAGCCTGTTACACAACCGTGGCTTACGATGATCGGTATGGAATATTGGTATTTCTCTTGCTGTATCTCGTAGTAGCGTTTCCTGGCTGCCAGGCTCATGTGTTTAAGATCAATGAGGATTCTAGGACCGTTGGCGTCGTCTAAGAGGTAGTGCAGGATGCGTTCCCCTTCGGTGGTGAAGCCGGAATTAAGCCCCTTTTTTTGGTTCAGCAGCAGACTTGCTAATTCTAGACTTTTGGCGTGTCCACAAATTTCGTTGTAGAAGTGGTGGGCCAGGGTGATGAAGAAAGGAGGGAATTCCCACTCTTGCTTGACGATCCTGATACGATTCAAGACTTTATCAATTCTCTCGCTCAGGTTGAAAGGTTCTAGCCCGGTTCCAAAGCAGTGTGCTCCCTCAATAGAGTTGATGACTGCCATGCGGCGCACCTCATCCTTTGTTGGCCCCAGTAAGTGTATCAGCTCATCATAATTTCTGACGAATTGATAGCTGTATGGAACGCCATCAATAACTTTTACTTTGCCCGAGTGAGCCAACTGAAATTTGTACTCTTGCTCGAGGTCTGGGAAATAATCCTCAATGTCTTGAATGAAGTCAATTCTGCCTTTCCCAAACTGGGTAATTTTGTTGACTACCGCATCCGCAATTTTCCCCTGATGATTGAGTGGCCGGGTAAAGCTGCGTTCCAGGGGATAAATGCTGGAAAAGGTGACCCCCACATTGGCTTTAATGCAGGTCAATATGTCCGCTTGGGTAAACTGGGTAAGCCCGAGAAGGCCATTGGTGTTTTTATGAAGATCATTGGCGGTAGGCCAGTCGGTGCGCCAAACACTGTTCTTTTTGCGCCGATCAATTGCATTTAAGTAGCTCGGTCCATCAGCTTTGAAGCTATGGCTATAGGCCTTCATTTGAGAATGGCAATGCAGGTCAATAATAAAGTTTTTCATAGGGCTTACTTCCTTAAAAATGTACTAGCTGTTTCCTGCTAATGGATGATAAAGGAAGATTGTAAACTGCTTCTGGGTACGTTTTAGCTGGACTTTCGGCATTTTACAGCATATGATCAGTACATGTGACGCCCTACTTTTCCATTGCTGAAAAGTAGCAAAAATCTAGGCCTTGATCTGTTTCTTAACGCTCCAACAGCTACCAAAAACTAAACGCTGTAACTCTGAGGAGCTGCGCGACGATCACCGAAGGTAAACTCGCTTTACAGATGTTTTTTCACTCCATCATGGTAGTCCCTAGTTCTTTTTAGCCCTGAGCATAACATCCGGTTAGCTCAGACAGTACAGCGTTCTTTACGTTTTTGCTTACGCTGTTTCCACTAAAACAGATAGGGCCGCCAGTAACAAATGAACACGTAAATTAATTCTCCAACATCGAATCAAAATACACTTGTTGGAAAATTCAAGCACAGCATGTGCTACCGACAACAAGTTCTACTCCTAGCAGAGGCGTAAAATGCCGAAAGTCGAGCTTAGGTATTAAAATCTGAAATTTGCAAGCCATCTTACAGTGGTTGCAATCATGTAGAAGTTACAAAAGAAATAGTTGAAAAGCTAGTGGGAAGGAGAGTGTGCCGCTGTGCTGCAGTAGTCAAAAGCGTGCTTAGCTCCTATTTGGGATCTTCAAAATATGGATACCGAATTTCTGTTAAGTAGAGTCCTTCTGGTCCGATGCTGAGGCTCTTTTGCAGGCGGGTCTGTGTATCCATAGCTCGCTTAACAGTGTCCAATTGGATCTTACCTTCGCCCACGGTTAGGCACATACCCACCACCAGGCGTACCATTCCCCGCAGGAAACGATTGGCAGCAATGTGGTACGTCCAACTCATGCCATTGAAGTCCCATTCTGAGCGGTGCATTTCGCATCGCATGGTCTTGGCATCAGAGCCCGTCTTACAGAAGGGCAGGAACTGATCGTACTGAAGCAGCAGTTGGGCGGCTGCCTGGATTTTATCCTGGTCGAAACGTTCCAGACTATGGAGATAGAGCCGTGTTTTAGGATGAAACGGATCTTTCTGACCACTAATGTGGTACTGATAGGCTCGGTAGTAGGCATCGAAACGAGCATGCTGTTCTGGTTCTACCGGAAAGATGCGGCGGATGGCAATATCCGAGGGGAGGAATTTATTGATGCGGCTGGTGAAGCCTCGTGGGAACTCGCCTACAAAGTCGAAATGGGCAAAATACCGACTAGCGTGCACACCTGTATCCGTGCGTCCGCAACCTACAATTTCCAGTTCGGGAGCCCGTAGGATGGTGCGCATAGCCTGCTCTATGGTTTCCTGTACCGAAACCTGTTGAGGCTGACGCTGCCAACCAAAATACCCGGCGCCATTGTAGGCCAGTTCCACGAAGTACCGCATCTACTCGCTGCTGCTTTCTTCTAAAATAAAGGTTTTTGCCCGCTCAATAATGGCATCAACGCCTTTAAGCTCGTCCTCTGGGCCAGTGTTTTGGTAAATGTCTGGCTTGATTCCCTCTTCAATATTGAAGCCATCCGGCAGATAGGTACGCGTCACCGAAATCCTAAATTTCCAACCGTTAGGCAATTCAAAAGAAACGGGTACGCCGCCGCCACCGCCACTGCGGTCACCAATGAGCGTCACGTTGGGAATATTAGACATGAAGGCGGAGAAGAAGTTCGTGGCTGAATAGCTATGCCGGTTAATCAAGACTACCACCGGTTTATCCAGCATCATGGCAGTAGAATCAGCAGTCATCCAGCGGCCGGGGCGTTGCTTGGGCGTTGTAGGCTCTTCTTTAGTTTCTTCTTCCGCTGGTTCTTTTTCTTCCTCTTCTTTTCCTTTTTTCTTCTTCTTTTCCTCGGCTTTAGCCTTCGCTTCTGCGCGTGCTTTATAGTCTACCAATGGTTTTAGAAATATGGTGTCTAGTTCAGAAAAATCATCAGGACCCGGGCCCGTTTTATACTGCGTGGTTCCCATAAAGGTGCGCTCTGGTATAAAGCGCGAAGCCAAACGAAAGGCATTACGCATGGAGCCGCCACCGTTTTCCCGGACGTCGATGATCAGGCCTTTAGCGTTTGCGAAACGGTTCAGCACGTAATCCAAATTACCTTTGGTGAACCTAGAACTGAAAGAAGGGTAGTAAACGTAGCCAATAGAATCACTCAACCAATTATTGATTAAGGCGCCAGAACTTTGGTAGTCCTTACCCCAGTAATTGCGGTGCACAAAACCTCGGTTGAAATTGGCGGGGTAGTCGAGATACCAATCGGCATTACGAGAACGGTCATTGTTGACGTAGAGATTGACGTGACCATCACGCAGAGCAAATAACATTTTTGACATGATCATGTACAGGCTGTCATTGCCCAAGCTATCATGCACCATGGGGCGGTAGATGGCATCTAAGGAGTCCCACTTAACTTGCTTCTCAGCAAAGAAGGAGTAGTTTTCCTGTACGAGCTTTACAAAGTGCTCATAATTGATGGTGGGGGTGTTTTCCGGATTGCTACCGACAATCCAGCGTCCACAAGCGGCCAGACAAAGGGCCGCAAAACATAAAATCAGAATCGAACGCATAATCTATAGTAGTACCCGGAAGCCATAGACGAGGCTGCCGGTGGTGGAAGTAATTGGTTTAGTGGCTGGCACCGGGGTATGGAAGATATTCCAGTCATAGCTCAGGCGATCGGTGCGCCAGGCGCGACTCTGATGATCTCCGTCTACTCCAACTTCCAATTTGAAAAAGCGGCCAAAGCTAACAATATCAAAATTGCTAAACACGTGCTTGGCCTTCACTTTATCAATGTGCAGGAAAGGAGGAATGCCAATGTAAGTAGGTCGGTACAGGGCGGTTATCACAGGTAAGTTGACTCGGGTAGTAAACGCCCAATCGTCGGCACCGGATACGGTTCTGCGATCCATAGCCCCCAGGCCAAACGAACTTTGAAGCATCACTCCAGTGCGGTTGTTCGTAGGGAGCGGGTAGTTCCTTGAGTTGATTTGCAAGTTCCAGGTGCCACCTACGTATTGTTGGTTATCTGCCAACTGATCATCCCCCAGCCGAGCATAAAGCCCAACGGTTAGTTGCATATCGGACAAAGATGCTGAGCGGCGGATATCTCTGCGCGGTTTCACCCGCGCCTTTAGGTTTATGTCATCGAAAGAGACCATCGTCCGCGAGATCCAATCGGGACGAATACGTTCGTAACTTACAAAAAATCGTAAGCCGTTTCCATTATAAGTTAGGGTACTATGCGCTTGATCGCGCACGGTATTGAGTGCTATTCCCACTCCAATAGTGAGGTGCTCGCCGGAGCTTAAAAGGTTGATCCCTTCTTGGCCCCAGACAGGTATTAGCACGAGAGAGAACATGCTGATTAGCCAGGCTTTCATTTTTTTAGCGTAAATATAGTAGATCGATTGAATAGCAAAAGCTCCCTTAAGCCTTCTGTCTCCCCTTAAACAGAATCAGGAAGCCAAAGGCAACTACGATTCCAAACCAAAAAGGAAACCACCAAATCTGTGTCCAGTCGTGTACATTAGGCGCAATGGTGTGCCGCGTTACGCTCTGACCAGCGATATAACTTCCTACAAATACACCTACCCCCAGGGTAAGCAAAGAATAGAAGCCTTGACCCGTACTACGCAAATGAGTGGGGACCCGAGTATCCAAATAAATTTGCGCTGATAGCATGCTAAATATGTAAGCTAGCCCGTGGAATAGGAGCCCTAGGATGTACCAAACTTCGGAGTTGTAGTGGATGCCGGCGATGAAACAGCCATAGCGTACCCCCCAACTCAGTAATCCAATGAAGATGATGGTGCGCAAGCTCCAAATTTTAAAGAACCAGGGTAGGGTGAGCATGAAAATAATTTCTGTCACTTGGCCCAAAGACATTTTTCCTGCGGCGTTCACTACTCCTTGCTCGTTAAGGAAACCATTTACGAAGCTGTAGTAGTAAGAGAGAGGTAAGCAAATCAGAGCGATAGCTATGATCATCACGAGGAGGGAGCGGTCGCGGAAAAGTGCTTGCATTTCTGGCCCCCGCAAGCTTTGCCATAAATTTTCCTGACGCTCTTGTGGTGGTGTTTCCGGTAGGGTAAAGGAATATAAACCTTGCACTACCGAGCAAGCAGCCGCAATGTAAAAGGGGATAACTTGATCCTCCACCTTCAACCAACCAATGATCAAACCTACTATGATCCAGGAAATGGTACCCGAAACCCTTATCTGTGGGAAGTCACGTTTAGTGTCTTCGATATGGTGAAAGCACAAAGCATTGGATAAACTAAAGGTGGGTAGATAGCAGAGAACATAGAGTAGCATGAGCGGGTAGAACCACTCGAAGGTCTGAATTTGCGCTAGTGTATAAAGCAATGCACTGCCGGCCAGGTGCAAGATTCCAAGCAGTTTTTCTACCGAAAAAAAGCGGTCAGCCAATATACCAAGCAGGAATGGAGAAATAGTGGCAGCAATTGCGGTAGTGCCGTAGATCATTCCAACTTCTAGTCCCGAGAAGCCCAGGGTCTGCTGGAAATAGGTGCCCGCAGTCACGAACCAACTACCCCAGATAAAGTACTGTAGGAATTGCAGTACGGAGAGCCGAAGCTTGAGAAATGGAATCATCCGCGAAAGTACAACTTGGTGCTAATAGTTGGGCCTTTTGCAAATAATAATCCCGAATACCACGGTAGCAGTATTCGGGATTGACGGAATGAGGTAATGTCAGTAGCTTACCAACCGGGAAGCAAATTGATACCGAATACTCCTCTGGTTCCTTCCACCAAGGGGAAGGCATAGTAAGGCTCCACAACCAACGCGCCGAAGAGATTGATCCGTAAGGAAGCACCAGCAGTGAATATCGGTTGCACTTGCGGAAAAGCTACAAAGGGATCCCCCGTTTCTGGATTGATGAGTGGTTCTCCGTTGCGGTCCAGGGTGAATATATCTCCACTCAACTGCTCATTGCGAGTCCAGGCGATACCACCGTCAACAAAGAAGTTGAGGTCAGAGAATAATGCTCTGGATTTCAATAAAGCTAGTTGTCGTGGGCCAGAGAAGGGCAGACGCACCTCAAAACTGGAGACCAGAATTTTAGAACCTGTTAGTTCATCAAAATCGCGGCCAGAGCCGAGGAAAATTTCTTGCCCTTGCTCCGTATTCAGACCCCGCACAAACCAGGGAAAGCCGAGGTACTGTGGGAATAGGTCATCACTGTTTCCGCCGTAGCGGCCAAAGTGCGTAGCCCGAAAAGCTAGCGTAACCGGCTGGAGGTATTCATACCGGCGATAATCGGCAGTGACCGAGGTGAAATTGAACTCATCAAAATAGCGCCCTACAGCAAAACGATAGCGCTGGCCGTTGAGCGGAGCGGTGAGGCCAAAGGAGGAATTATCTCCCACAAAGGCGGCTTCTATTTGCCCGATCCGGAAGCTGGCGAGATCGGCAATCTTATTCCTATCCTGGCCTACCAGGAAGAAAGTGTTGGGTTGGTAGAAGAAATCGCGTTGATCCACCCGTCCAGAATAGAGGGAGTAATTGGCACTTGCCTCTATCCGGGTGGTAGTTGAAAGTGGCAGTTGCGCAAATACGCCCAGTTGCTCTTGAAAGATGCGCTGCTCAAATAGCGATTGTCGGTCCACCAGTGCTTGCTGCCCACCCAGATCAAGGGTGTCTCTAGCTTGAAATTCTGATCCGGCAAAACTCCGGAAAGGCGTATGGGAAAGCGATACCCCCCAGTGCACGCGCTTCTTGCGGTTGATGTAAGCTAAGACTCCACCCACGTCAATGAGCTCGCCGTTCATCGACAGACTGGTGAAGAACTGGTTGTTGCCCAGGATGTCGCTAAATAGTAGATCCACGCCGCCGGCCAGCCCAGTCGTAGTACCAAAGGCTTGATTAGAACCAATGCCGATTCCACCGCCACCACCAACGTAATCCAGCTGAAATTTAGGTTTGTAATCTATTGGAAGAAGCGGTAGGTTACTTGCTGCTTCCCCTCCCGCCTGGTTGTCGGCCAAGAGCGGATCTACAATGCTAGGGGCACGACGATTGACGCGCGGCAGTGTAGCAGCGGTCATGTCCACATCCATCGGGTCAACCGTTTGCGCTAGCAAATCTTCTTCACGAGCCTGGTAAATGCGGTAGCCCTGCGAACTGAAGTAGGTGTACACCAGCTTGTTGCGCTTGCGGTCAATGCTAAAGGCAGGAGCGTAGTGGGTAATGCCACTTACTCCAGTAATCAAATCTGTAAGCTGGGTAATGGTCTCGCTACGGCGGTCATAACGATAGATATTGCGATAGCCGTCTCGGTTAGAGAGGAAAACTATATTACCATTAGCGTCTTCTTCGGGATTGAGATTGTCCGCTCCCGGGAAGAATTCATGGTTGGTTACGATACCTGATGCTACATCCAGTTCGGCCAGGTTAAACTTGTACTTACCGTGGTAGCGATGCCCGTCTCGCATGCTCAGCTCATCAGTAGCGAATAATAGGCGTGTTCCGTCTACCGACCAGCTGGGGTGCATTTCAGAGTAGGGCGTATCCGTTAGCTGGCGCACTTTCTTGGTACGAATGTCGTAGGCGTATAGGTCTACCTGCCCTTCCACCAGTCCGGTAACGACGATTGTTCGGCGGTCTGGCGACCAAGTTGGGTTGCTAAAGGCTGGTATGCCAGAAAGGGGTTCTTCTAATACGGTCTTACCTGTTTCCGCTTCGTTGATGATGAGGATGTTGTCACCCTTAGCTACGCCAACGTATGCGAATTCCCGACTATTAGGCGACCAGGTGCCGGAGGACTCAATGTAGTTGAAGTCATCTACGTGCCCGCTGCGGGTACTACTGGCAACCTTGCGAACGATTTTACCGGAATTGGCTTCCGCCAAAAAGAGGTCAATCCCGAAAACGTCCTTTTCCGATAGGAAGATGACATAACGACCGTTGGGGCTAATTTCTGGTGCAATATTTAAACGACCGGCATTGTCCTGATTGATGATCTGTTTACCAACAAAGGTTTCTTTACGGCCATCAATCATCTTCTTATAATAGTCTTCAATGCTGGACTTCCAAAGCTTGGAGAGGTCTTCGCTGGTTAAGCCTAAGACTCGCCGGCTGGCGACATCAAAACCATACTTGGCGGTTTCTAAAAAGAGTGGAGCGATGATGTCATCACCTTTTAGCCCGGTAACGAATACCCAAAACATCTGTCCGTAGCGATAGGGGAAATATTGTGGGTTGTTGAGCTCTTTGAGGGTGGGGAAGTTATCATGCAGGACTGCATCACGCATCCACATGGCGGTATGGGCGTCCACGGAGCCAATGGAGAGGTATTCGGCCAGGCCTTCCACCATCCAGAGAGGGAGGTTAGCCAGGTTACGCAGACTGGTAGAATCACCATTGAGGATCATATTGTACTGAAAGGCGTGCACCAATTCGTGCCCCAGTACGTGATGTGTCTGTTGGTTCGACATGGCAATGGGCATAATGACCCTATTCTTGAAGGCTTCTGTCACACCACCAGTACCTACGCCAACTCTTCCGCTGATAGCGTTAGTTTGTTGAAAATCGGCGTGGTTAGCATACAGTATGAAGGGATTCTTACCCGTAATGGTATCATCCAGTATATATTGGTGCTGAGCGTACCATTCTTCAGCTTGAGCAACAAAATTGGCGATATACGCATCATTATCTAAATAGTGGTACAGTTCAAAATGAGGAGACTGTAGTACTTCGAATTCGAAGTTTTCGTAATTAGGCTTGTTGCGGCCAAAGTACTGGGCCTGTAGTATAGACCAGCTCATGCTTAGGGCCACCAGGGCGAACAAAATTCTGTAAGGCATAGATGGTAAGTTTTTCAAATGGTCAGGGGAAAATGAATAATCTGAGTCTATGATTTACAACGCTAGACGTTTTGAACAGATGTATGGGATGGGTGGTAGCGGCGTTAAACATATCTTAAAGCCGGACTGCCCGCAAGCTGGCTGACAAAATGTTGTGCTCTTCTAAAACGATGATTATCAGTGCATAGTTGGCTGATGGGAAGGTGATAAATGTCACTGATAGGAGAAGCTGGAGCCACTAAAAAGGACAAGTATGCGTTATTACCGTAGATTTTGACGTCTAATAAGTGAAATCTTACAATTGTCGGGCACGATAAAACGGATTTGCTTAACTTATACGACGGATGGTTTGTTACCAACAGTAGCAATAGTTCCGTTTCAAACTACAAGATTATGAGGTATTTGCTTTTAGGTAGTTTCCTGTTTTGGACGATGGCGTCTCTGGTGGCACAGACGACGGGTTACACTAAAGTCAATGGTAACTACTATAAATATATGGTGGATGATTGTGGCGATACTTTGATCGTAGCAAATCTAGACGATATTTCTATTTCATCATTGCGCACCTTTGATAATGATGATGATTACCGCCGGTATCGTCGTTACCGTCAATATGCCATTAAGGTTTATCCGTACGCGGTACAGGCCATTCGCATTTTCCGGGAAACGGAATACGCTACCAATAACCTCTCCAAACGGGAATCTAAACGCTACATCCGTCGCCTACAACGTGAGCTCAAAGACGAATTTGCCGATCCGCTCAAAAACTTGAGTAAGACGCAGGGCTATATCATGATTAAAATGATTGAGCGTGAACTGGATACGCCCTTGTTCGAATTGATCAAAGGACTCCGGGGCGGTGTAACGGCCACTTACTGGAATACTATGGGTAAGCTCTTTGGCCACCGTATCAAAGACGGCTATATAGAAGGAGAAGACCGAATACTGGACGCCGTACTGGATGACTTCGATGTCTCCTATGATGTGCCGGTGACCTCCGGAGGATAATTAACGCCGGTGTCAAAAATTGGAACCGAAAAATTCTTTCCTTACTTTTTAACGCTTTAATTTCGCTAAGCTTACCTAGGGACGGAAAGCTCATAGAACTGTCCCGACTATCTAGTCAAGACTAAGTAAGCACATCAAAGTAGATGCTTTTGACCGGCGGACTTCGTTTTTCATTGCTGTGGCAATGCTTAGACAATCGATGTTTAGTCTGCCTTTACCGTCATAAGCAGGTGCGCGCAACGCTATGGTGTGAGCAAAATACCATTAGCAAGTGTGTACTTCTGATCCTGCGGTAGTCTGCTCAGGATTTCTTGGAGGCAGTAGCCAAACTTAGTGCCTGTACTGCCATTACCGAGTTGTCAATGATAGCTCACTAACGCATTGCTGGACTCAGCCTATTCGTTGATCGAATGTAGGCCATCCCTGTAAATACCTCAACAGTGAGCCGATCAGAATAAGATTTTGTGGCTATAGTTTTGCCGATAAGGGA
>JBCBEC010000093.1:0-12488 GCA_038528965.1 Bacteroidota bacterium
ATAGCGTTGGCAGAATCCAATTGCAGGCGGTAAGGATGACTACTCACTCCAGCTCGTAAAGTGGATAAGTCCAAAAATTCGCTGAGCGTGTCGCGTATAATGACCGTTTGGGCCGTATCGTTACCGGTATTTTGGAAACGAATGGTGTATTCCAACGATCGGTCTGGTAGGATGTAGTGTTCCTCACCGTAGCCAAAAGGCTCTGCCTGCTTGTCATTGGGATCATAAGCTGCCGTAATAGGACGGCAATCAACATCTATATAAAAGTCTTCTTCATCATTGTGTAGTTGGTTCACGAAACCCAAACTAGTAGCTCCTTGCTCGTTGGTACCGCAACCTTCAATTACTACCGTGGGATTAGAAAATCCTGGGTGAAATGGTTCTTGTTGGGCTTCCAACACGTAGGTACTGCCGTTAGCGGGTAACGGTATCTCAATGCTCTGATCAGGTAGTAAAACGGGGATTTCTTCAGGGCCTTCCAGCAGCATTACGCCATCCTGAATAATGATGTAAGTATTGCCTGGTGACAAGGGCTCAGAACCCGCATTGCGTAGGGTAAAGACCACATCCTCTTCGGTACATTCGCCGTCGGCCAAAACGCTACCTCCACTCCACTCTGGAGGCGCTGCGGGGCAGGGCCCATACGGTAAACCTAAGGCAGTGACACAGGCTGTACTGCCCCAGACGGCATTGCAGTTCACATCAACGTATACCGTGAACTGCCCCATTTCTCCGGGTGCTAGCGGCAGTTGCGGCGCAAAAAGCAAGCTATCCCCACTTGCACCCAAGAACGTGCCATTAGTAGAAGCGTACGTCAAGTCTTCTGGCAACAAGAGAACAACTACGCCATCTAGCAAGTCAACCGTTCCTACATTTTCATAAGCGACAGTAATCGTGCGATCCTGTGAGCAACGCCGCAAGTTTCCTACACTAATACTCGTTTCTAAGAGCGCACAGTCGTCGATTGGGGAAGCTGGCAAATCCAGCATCTGAACTTCATCTGTTTCAGGAAATACGACGGTATAGCCATCCGGTTCACAAGTATTCCAGGCAGGAGAACGTGGAATAAGCCGAACATTGAATGTTCCGGTAGGCATATACACTTCGTATTCGCCTAATTCATTGGTCAGGTGATACTCCGTATACTGCTCGCCAATTATTTCGATCAACCAATCTGATAAGCCACTACCTAAATCCACGCAATCTTCCGATCGTACAGCTCGTCCCCGCAGGATATTACATTCTCCCGCTGCCGGCTCTACCATTACATCAGATGTTGTCATACATCCATTTTCTACATTCACAACATCAACGGTATACAGTCCCGGCTGCGTAACGATGATGGAAGGTGATGTCTCACCGGTACTCCAGCTAAAGGCCCAATCCCCAAAATCGGTTAGGGCGGTGAGCTGCACAGCTTGATCCGGACCGCATAGAGAACCTTCCTGCTCTATTGTTACCAACGGAATTGTAAAGTCCTCAGTAACGGTAAAAAACCGACTGGCTGTACAACCATAGCTCAGGTCTCTCACCACTAGCTCATACATTCCGCCCTGGTTAACGGTCAGTGCAAGGTCTACACCAATAAATTCTCCGTCCAAATACCACTCGTATTCCAATATCTGCCCCTCGTCTTGTACTGGGCAAAATAGCGCTTGGGTAACCACCACACAATTAAGAACAAATTCTGTCTGGCAACTTTCGAATTCGAGCCCTCTCCACATCACGGTAGTGGGGTCGCCGAGCCGAACGCAATTATCTTTAAAATCGATGCCTCCGCCGCCGTCATCTGGCCCAACAACTAGCCGTAGGTAGTAGATGCGGTTGGGGTCTGCCTCCTCTGGTAGGAGCATTTCCGTTCCAGTGGTAACAGCCAGAAAACTGGCCGGATCAGACAGTGGAGATTCGTAAAGGGCCATAACCCGCAAGTAACCATCCGGCAGGGAGGCATCATCATTTAACGTAAAGAGTATAGGCGCCTCACTACACACGGTATCCCCCTGGGTAACAAAGGTACCTGGAATAACGGAGCAGGGAATCCAGCCATCACCATCGTCTTCATCGCCGGGGTCATCGGCAAAGTGGTTATCTCCATTCGTATCTACACCATTGTTCGGAGTAGAATCCTCATCGGGTTCATTCATGGCAGAGACCTCCGCTAGAAAAAGAGAATCACCACTGACTTGGCGTGTCAGCTGGAGGGACAGGATAGTCTCGGCACCAGGGGATAGATTGTCAATTTGCCAGATCCCCGTTGCATCATCATAATTGCCATCGGCGCTTTGAAAGGTAAAAGCGGATGGAATGGGGGCAGTAACTTCGATACCGGTCACTGCCTCATTCCCTTCATTCATGAGATTAACGAATAAGTCAAAAGTAGCGCCTGGGTCAGTGTTGGTGTTGCTGGTTTGGTAGGTGTTTAAGGCTAGATCATAGAAACCACAGGAAAGCTCCAATGGCTCGGAATTGAGCATAACCTCCATTTCATTAATATCAACAATTTCTATCGGGGTTGGAGCGCTACTAAAGTTGACCTGGAGGTCATTTGACGATCCTGGGGTTTTATCAAAGCACACGACCATCAACGTATCTCCTAATGGTAAGCTTACGCCACCGGCAAGTGGGTCGTTCCAGGTAAATGTGAGTTGGCCAGGCAGAAGTGGCCCTTGTGGCATCGGCCTACCTACTGAACCAATCCCCCAGCCTAACAAGCGTGGGTTAAAGCTCTCAATACGGTTAAAGCTGAGGTTATCAGAATAATTTATGCTAAACTGCATACCAAGGATATTCTGAAAACGGGCCACCCTTACCGGTACACACAAGCTCTCATCTGTACAATCCTGGCTCCCAGAAAGCACCATATTTAATCCTGGTCCAAAGTTGCAATCTGTTCCAAACAGGTCTGTGGAAATGGAGGTACTACAGGTAGGATCGAGTGCGTCAGCAAATGTTATCGTCAATTCAGTTTCTGGCCAAGTGGCGTAGGGGCCAAAAACTACGGGTTCTCCATAGAATCCGCTCGTTTCGATTCCTCGATTATCCAGAGCAGTCCAGCCTTCGCCACTCGCATTTATGTCGTTTACAATTACAGTAGCAGTGACAAAATCATCGAAGCAAAATTCTGGCGTTCCATTATTATCTATTTCTAGTTCCCAATCTGCAAAGATTGCGCACCCGCAGTTCTCTTGTTCAGCGGGGGGCTCCACGATTAATGCATCTTCAGTCCGGCAATCAAAATCTTCCCCATCAATAATCGTTAGTTCTTGCGTATTTATCGTGCCATCCGAACGGTAAATTGGGAAAGGACCTAACAATACATCCGCTCCGTATTCTCCACCGGTAAGAAGTTGCTGATCTGCAGTCTCTGCTAACCAGCTTGACGAGGAAGATCCATTAATCCCCGCCAATATCGTGACGGTATAAGTGTCATCTGTGCAGATGGTGGGCGTTCCATTGTCATCAGTAGAAATACCCGTCACCGAAGCACCAATTTCGCACTCCTGATCACAAGCGAAATTGTTGACAAACACCCCCTGAAAACAATCTGGGACGGCATCCGGAACAAGAATAATAATGGTAAAACCTCCTTCCGAGACCAAGTAGGGTCCAAATTCAAAGGTGCCATCCATACCAGCACCATCTGGCCAGCCTTCATCAGTAGTCGTCCAGCCATTGGGGCCACTTCCACTAATCTCTAAAAAGACGGTATTGAAGTCGTCAGCGGGATCAGTAGGTGTACCGTTATCATCGCACACCTCCGAAATGATCTCGACTACTAAATCGCATTGAGCATTAAGCTTACTGCATAACAAAAACAGAAAGATTCCAAACGTAAGTACCAACCTCATGAGTTTCGCGTTTTTTGGAGCTTGGCATTTTCAAAACTGGCCAAAGTCCAACTGGGATTATAAAGCTTGCTCAATATGGCCCAATCAAGAGGGAAGCGCAAATCTATTTTCTAGCATTAATTTTAAAGCGATACAATAAATACATTTAAAAACAGTAAATTATGACTGAAAAATAAAACATATTAAAAAATTAACAAATTAAAAATTACTCAAATAATAGCCTCCCTACAAGAGGTAGAATGCCGACAACTCAAGTTATGGCTACAATCCCCCGCCCATAACCGCCGCCCGGAGGTGCTTCAATTGTTCGAAGAACTGGAGCAGGCTATCCATTATCTAGGAATAGAACCTAATGCAGAAAGTATCCACAAACGTATTTTCCCCGGGCAAACTTACCAAGCCCAACGACTGCGTCAACATTGTCACTATCTGCTTCGTGCTACCGAAGACTGGCTGAGCCATTCCAACAAAGAAGCCACTGTCGATCTCAGCTTATTAAGATCCTACCGGGAACGTCAACTTGGTAAATTATTTGAGCAAACCTATCGGCGATTTCTCACTGCCTTAGAGCAATACCCCTTTCGCAATGCCGAGTATTTCCTAAAGCGTTGGGAGCTGGCTCGCGAACGCTATGCCTGGGACTCTGTCCGCGGTCGTACCGCTAATTTAAACCTGGAGGAACAGGAGCACTTCCTACAAATTGCCACCTTGGGGTTAAAACTTCGTCAAGCCTGCCTGACCAAAGCAGAACAACAAGTGAGTAATCAGCAAATAGAAGTCCCTATGCTGGCGGAGATCAGTCTACAGGCACAACAGGACCAATACCAGGCTATTCCCATGTTGCAGATGTATACCCTGGCACTGCGTTTGTACAACCCGCAACCGGATGAAGTGAGCTTTCAAGCCTTTACGGAGGCCTTTGATCAACAAGCACATATTTTTCCCGCTCCCGAAGCACGCGACTTGCTCTTACTGGGTATCAACTACGGTATCCGCCGCATCAATGCTGGCCAAGAGCAATACCTACGGGCTTGCCTGACTCTGTTCCAGCGGGGCCTGTCCAATGAACTGCTGCTTGAGCAGGGCCGCCTGAATGCCCTGACCTACAATAACATTGCTGGGATTGCGATCCGACTGGGAGAACTCAAGTGGGCCATCGGTTTTTTAGATACTTACCGCCCCAAATTAGATGCTCGTTCGCGCGAAGCGGTCTATTCTCTCAACCGTGCTCGTATCGCTTACACTCAACAAGACTACAAGACCGCACTGCAATCACTCTCCACCATTAATGATCGGGATCTGATTCATCAAATGTCAGCCCGTATTCTGCAACTCAAGATTTATGTCGATACCGAAGAAGTAGACTTTGCCCTCAACCACATCCGAAATACCCGAACGTATTTAAAGCGCCGCAAAAACAAGGGTTATCACGCTCAGAACTATACCAATATTCTTAGGCTTACGGAAGCCTGGTGTAAGTTGCCGCCTTATGATAGAAAAGCATTACAGGATTGGTATGGGCAAGTAGAGGAAACGACGCCGCTGACGGAGCGCGAATGGTTGTTACGGTTGAGTTAGTTTTTAGTTCTCGCGTCTGGAGACGCTCGGGAACAGTTGGTGAATTTAGTTGGGTTGGTTGCGCCTGCGGCTCTGGTTAGTTGTGTTAGTATCTCATTTGCGCGAAAGGCCAATTAACACTTTCATTGCACTTTCACTTTAATTCTAATTCTAACTCTCATTCTAATTCTAATCCCCCTTACTGGTACGCCTCAAAACCATACTCCAAGCGAAAGTCCACTGTATAGGGTGCAATTTCTCCCAGGAAGAAGACAATCTCCATTTTATACAGATTACTAGACAGCAAGTCCTTAAAGTTACCTAAGCCTGGTTGTAGGCCGGTGCTATTGATATTGCGGCGGTAAAGATCATCAATGTAAAAGGCCTCATCGGCAATAGTGCAATTGGTTTCATTGATGGGGCATATGCGCACAGATATTTCGGAGAGGAAACCAATATCCAAGCCATCCAAAGATTCTAGACGGGCGAAATTGGGCAGGATCTTATTAACGTCTCCAGCAGATTGACCACTAGCAGCCAAGAAATCCGGATAATTAGTGGGCAGGTTATTAGCGGATAAAACCGCAGCCGTAAAGGTGTTCGTGCCCGCAGGTAGACTAAAAGTCCGGGGTGGATAATTGAGCTCGAAGAGAAACTCCCCAACATCGTCGCGGCAGGAAGAGAACAGTAATACTAAACATCCAAAACCTAATATGATATAGTTCTTCATAACACTTTGCTCACTTAAATCTCTGTTTTAGAACGCCCGATATCCTCAACAGTTGTGGACAGACTACAATTAATGACCACTTTGCTCATCCAAACGTTGTACGGTAAAATTTTATACACCTTAACAGCCAATTCGCAAAATCTTTCAGCAATCTTAGGCGGATAAAAGCAAAGATTTATCTTTAGCCTAAGAGTTCCGTAAATCGATTCCTGAAACTTAGAATATTAAATGTCGAAGACATGGGTGAACAGCGCGTAACACTAGTTAGAGACGAAAAGAGTATGCATCATTTTGTCCGTCATCTCCTGCGGGATGTTCGGGCCTTTGAGTACATGCTTAATAATGATTGGTTTGAAGACGACATCATTCGGATTGGTGCAGAGCAGGAGATGTGCCTGGTCGACATAGAAAACTATACTCCCGCTACTATTGGTCCGGAAGTCTTAGAAAAGCTGAGTAAGTATCCCTGGGCAGATGGCGAGCTCGCTCGCTTTAATCTAGAGACCAATATGACGCCCCTCGAACTGAAGGGCAAGTGTTTCAGCAAGATGGAGGCTGAAAACGCCAAGCATCAGCGTATCATCCGGAAACAGGCCCGGCAAATGGGGGCTGAGGTGGTCCTGACGGGTATTCTGCCTACCCTACGTAAGTTTGACTTGGCCATGGATAACCTCACGCCACGGCCACGTTACTTTGCCCTCATGGAGGCCATCAACCAGCAACTAATCGGCACGGCCTATGAGCTGCGTTTATCTGGTATTGATGAGCTGCTGGTAAAGCATGATTCACCACTACTTGAGGCTTGTAACACTAGCTTTCAGGTGCACCTACAAGTCACCCCCAGCTCGTTTGTAAAAATGTACAACATTGCCCAGACCCTGGCTGCGCCGGTGATGGCAATAGCTGCTAATTCTCCCATCGTTTTTGGAAAGCGGCTCTGGCACGAGACTAGAATAGCGCTCTTCCAACAAGCGTTAGACGTGCGTACCACCCACGATCACCTACGAGAGCGTAGCCCGCGCGTGAGCTTTGGCTCTGGTTGGCTGGAAAACTCGTTGATGGAGATTTACAAAGAAGACATCGCCCGTTTTCGCGTCCTATTGGATACCGAAATCACGCAAGACAGCATAGAGATGGTGCTAAATGGTAAGGTGCCAAAACTCAAAGCCCTACAAGTCCACAACTCTACGGTCTACCGCTGGAATCGCCCTTGCTACGGCATTAGCGACAATGGCAAACCACACCTCCGCATTGAAAATCGCGTACTGCCGGCTGGGCCTACTATTGTAGACGAAATGGCCAACGCCGCCTTCTGGATCGGTGCTATGGCCGGCATGGCGGAACGCTACGATGATATTCGGGAAGTAATCGCCTGGGAAGATGTACGCGACAACTTCGGCAAAGCGGCTAAATTTGGTATCGACACCAACTTCACCTGGTTTGAAGACCGTAAAATTGGCGCTTGCGAGCTTGTTCTAAAAGAGTTACTACCAATCGCACGAGCCGGTTTGGAAAGTCGCAAGGTGCACAAAGATGATATCGATAAATACTTGGGTATTATTGAGGATCGAGCCAAAGCGCATATGAATGGTGCTCGTTGGCAACTACGTGCATTTAGTAAACTAAAAAAGGAGGTTCAACGCGACGAAGCTGCCTCTATTCTTACAGCCTGCATACTTAAGCAGCAGGATGAAGGTAAACCTGTACACACCTGGGAAATGCCAAAGCCAAGCGATTTAAAAGACTACCGCCCAGCTACGCTTACGGTGCAAGAATTTATGGAAACGGACCTCTTCACCGTACACGAGGATGACCTCATTGAGATGGTTGCCCAAATGATGGACTGGCGGAAGATTCGTCACATGCCCGTTGAGAATACCAAGGGCAAGCTCATTGGTTTAATTACGGGCCGGATGATCCTGCGCTATTACACCAATGGGAAAACAGTCAAAGGCAAAGAGGCAACTGCGGTGCGCGATATCATGATAAAGGATCCGTTTACCATTCACCCGGATGCGAACATCGTTCAAGCCATGCACGTCATGCGTGAAAACAAGATCGGCTCCTTGCCCGTAGTCAAAGATGATGAGCTCATTGGGATCATCACAGAGATGGACTTTGTGCGGGTCTCCGGCCGCTTGTTGGAACGACTCAGCGGAGAAGAAGAAGTGCAGGAAGAAGAGAAGAAAAAAGGTAAAGGAAAGGCGAAGTCTTAGACTTAGTTTTAAACGAACAAGCTATAACGAACGAGGGCCTTCCGCTTTACGCCGAAGGCCCTACCATTTTCACATTCGAGAGTCAAAAATTCTTATCTAATGTTGATGCGCCGAGTAGCTAAGCGTCGGCTTTGAGCACCGACAAATTGTATTAGATACATGCCCTTCGGCAAATCACCAACAAAGTATTTCTCATTAGAACGGTAAGTGAAGCGCTTAATTTCGCGGCCCGCTAAATTAAATAGCACTACCCGCTCAATAGCATCATTATCAATTACCTGAATATAATCCACCGCTGGATTTGGATACACCTGGTATTCTGCTACAGCAGTACCACCTCCGTAGCTACGGAAGCTCGTTTGTGCCATGATAGCACTAGTGCCTAAGCACAAAAAAAGGAGGAGTACAAGGTGCTTCATATAATATGTGGGGTTATTTGGGATTACGTATACATAGTAATAATCCTAAAAGTAGGGCAATTTGTTCAGCAAAACAAAGTTTTTTCACCGCCCTTAAGCAAAAATTAACAGCTTTCGTACAATAATTGTAACACCTGAAACGAGGATTGTTTTCCATTTTCCTGTTGATTTATGCCGTTCTGTCGGCTGCTGTTACCGCTTAAGTCAAATTTTGTCGGATAACTGCTATCCATTTTCCTACTCGTTCTATCAATCTTAGATGACTACTTTCTATTGGGAGGTGACTTATTCGAGGGTGAACTCGGCTACCAAAAACTCGTACATGGTTTTGTCGAACGTATTTATCAAGGTGCAGCCAGTCCTCGTCCGGATATCGGTGTCAGTAACCTCTCCATTACACTAGACACCTTCTCTCTTATGCAAGTAAGTCCAAATTCTTTTAAAATCCGCTGCAACTTCGCTGGTTCAATGCCTTCACCCCAGGCCAATACTGTTCTAGAATACAGAACAGTATTAGCAGCTTTTGCAAGCGCCTCATTCCACTCGCGTTTATTCGGATTCATTCCTAATTTGCGAAGCAGTAACAGATTGATTATCTTACCTCTATGACTGTTCCGTAAAAAGAATAGTTCTCCCTTGTTTACAGACAAAAGTGCATTCAACCATGTGGAAAACGCTCTACTGCCTGGCTATCGCCGTGCTGCTTAGCTCTTTGGCTATTGCCCAACCCGTTATTTATAATGATGCCACCACCTTGGTCACTGGCACTTGGAACCAAAATGGCACGCTAACGGAAACCAGCTCTGCCTCCCCTTACGAAGGCAGTAATCACTATCAGTTTAGCTATAACTTCACCGGCTTCTGGGCCGGGATAGGGCTCAACCTAGCTAATTGGGGCCCAAATGGATATGACTTTACGGGCTACACCCACCTGCGCCTCGCCTACCGGGGCATGAATGGTGATCATCGCATTACGCTCATGCTACGCAGTGACGCAGGCGATGGTAATACCCTCACCCTGGGCACCGCTAGTAGCAGCTACGAAGTAGTAGATGTTCCGTTGTTCTCCTTCAGTGCGGGAACGGAACTTGACCTCAGCAGTATCACCGAGCTTGACGTAAGTGTCAGCAGCGATGTAGCCAGCGGTAGTGGCGACCTCTACTTCGACGACATCCAACTAGTTACAATCGGTAGCGGAACGAACACCTCAGCGGCCACTCAACAGCGCGCAGCTAGCATCCAACGAGGCATCAACCTGAGCAATTGGCTGGAAGCTTACTGGCTGATCCCCTCTGGTAGCTATCCTGATGCCAGCCGCTACGATGCCGAAGATGTAGCGGCCTTCCGCGCCCTGGGTATTGATGCCTTGCGCCTCCCCGTCACTTTTGAATACCTAGCCGGGCCCGCGCCCAACTACACGCTAGATACCAGCAATCCGGCCTTCGGGCTAATCGATGATGCCATCGAATGGGCCGCGAACAACAATATGAAGCTCATTATTGATATGCATCATGGGATCACCACCCTCACGGACGCTAACTATCAGACCGAGTTACCCCGGCTAGTGGCTATTTGGGAACAAATCATCGACTTGTACGGAGACTTGGATCCCGAGCGCTATCTCTTTGAGGTGTACAATGAACCACACGCCATCTCTAATGCCAATTTCCGTATCGTTGCCCAGACCCTGGTTGACGTGATTCGTGATGCTGGCTATACCCATTCGGTTATCGTTGGTGCCAGTGGTTACAATGGTGCGGGTGAGTTATTGACCTTTACCCCGCTAGACGATGCTGATATCATTTACACCTTTCATTTCTACGATCCGTACCTGTTTACCCACCAGCAGATGTCGTGGACTACTACCCCGTATCTACCCGCTAGACCGTTCCCAACAGGAAGTGACGAAGTCGACGTCAGTACGCTGATTAATGGTGCTGGTGAATGGAGTGCCTTTTACAATGCCCCGGTGGTAGTGGGTGAATTCGGTGTCACTAATGAAGCCGCAGAGGCTAGCCGGTGTAATTGGGTTGAGTTAGTCGCCGAGCTTTTCAATGACAACGGCTTCCCCTGGTTTTATTGGGGCGCCACGGATATCAGTGATGGCTTCGGTTTCTTCGACGGCGGCGTAGTTGGAGAAGACGAGATGGTGCCCTGCTTTGGTACCGCCCTGGGGTTACCGGCTATTATCCTACCGGTAGAAGAATTGAGCGATGTCACCATACAATGCCAAGAAGAGCGAATCTACCTGGAATGGTTTGTTAAATCGGACGAACCAGGGAGTATGTACGTAGAAGGATTCTCAATGGAAGAGAAAAACTGGAAAAGCCTTACTACTATCCCCATGCGAGCCACCGAACAATGGTATCGAGCCATTATTGAGGAGCAGTACCAAGCCTACCGCATTAGAGTAGTTGAGCTTGACGGTACCGTACACTATACCCGCCTGGCCGAAAACCACTGCCTAAGTGCTGAGGATTGGAAAATTTACCCTAACCCGTCCAACGGTCACGTGTACCTAGAACATCCGGAGATCAGAAGTGCTGTAATCGTACAGCTCCGCAATACTTTCGGCCAATTGATTTGGGAAAGCCCACAAGTCATCGTAAACAATGGTAGTCCAATTAGTTTACCCGAAGTAGCGACCGGTATTTACAACATTCAAATCTGGCAATCGGGTCGGCAACTGACTGCGCAGCGGTTGTTGATTCGGAATTAACGGGGGGGGGGTATTAGAATTAGTATTAGAATTAGAATGGGAATTAGAGTTAGAATGAAATTGGTTTGGCAAAAAATAGTAGTTAGAATTACAGCAGCCGTGGGTAGTCGAATAAATTTCAATTAACCAACTCAACTAACTAAGGTTGCCTTGGCGACCGAACCAATTCAGCCAAATTTACTAATGCAACTAACTACTGACCACTTCACCCCCTATTTATGCCGCCGCAGATCGGACTGATGTTTAGCCGAAAGGCGAGATTCGGCAAACTCTGCTACGTCCTGGTCTTCATAGTCATTTAGCAGATCACGCACGGGGCCGTAGAATACCGTCTTGGGTACTTCGACTACGAAATAGTGAGCGTTCAATATTTCTGAACGGCAGCCTAAAGCCGACAACTTTTCGCGGATGGGAGTGTGATCGCTATCATCTTGTACTAGCGCCACCACTACCACTGAGTTACCAGAATTCCGCAAGGTATTTTGATAGGTCAGTCTACCATCTTCTGCGTCTACTTGGGCCTCAAAATGATCAGCTGTGGCTAGCGGCAGACCGTAAAACGGGATACTTATCAATTCATAACTACCAGCGCTGGCATCTATTGGCTTAGCCCAAAGTTCTTCCTCTACAGGTTCATCCAGCACGGGGCTGTGGTATTTGAAGACGACGGCGACTTGATCTTTAGTTTCTTCCATGGTTTGGTATATTTGGGAAACACTTCCTTTAGCACCCAAGGTAACGCAAGTTATACAGGCTGCAATAAAAAACCTGCTGTAGTAGTCATCCTTTTACTGAGCGCTCTCTTACGAGGGGTAATGGATGATTAGTCAAAGTTGAAAACAAGTCGCTTTTCCATGAAAAAAGCCATACTTACCGGTGTATTAATGGTACTCTAGTATTTCACAAATCGCTGCTGCCCTATGAGTTGCTGATCAGCATACAGCCGGAGCGTATACATACCCGGCTGATAACGATTCGTGGGCAAGGTCAATTGGCCCG
>JBCBEC010000094.1:0-11492 GCA_038528965.1 Bacteroidota bacterium
GACGGCTTGTTCCACCAACTCTCCCGCGATTACTTCCGCGTAAGCGCAGGAGAGTTGGTGGAACAAGCCGTCACCATCCGCTTGTACAACCTTTGGGGGCAAGAAGTGATGCGTACGCCAGTAGCCTACTGGCCACAGGATGGCTGGGAAGTTCGTACCACCGGACTACCAAGTGGTACTTATTTACTGCATCTGGAACAGGATGGGAAAGCGCCGCTCATGCGGGAGATCGTAATCCTAGACTAGCGGTTTGGCACGTTGAATATTGTGGGTAGAGCTTGAGGTTTGTATTCCAGTCTTAGCAGGGAAAAGCTCACGTTGTTCGCGCTAGAAGCTCCTCCGTCGCGGTAAAGGCAGGTGAGTGCGATAGCGCGAACTTCACTCTCCCCAGCTTAGTCGAAATTCTTAAAGAATTCAAGGCGCACAATTCAACTTGCCAGAACACTAAAAAAAGATCGTAAATAACCATTCGATTTTGGCGCGCATTCCAATAGGAGTGCGCGCTTTTTTTTCTTTAAACCTTACTCGGTAATACGCCAAATTGCTCCTTGAAGCTTTTAGTGAAATACGACATATTGGAGTAGCCCACTGAGTAAGCGACCTCCGAAACGGTACCGGCCTTATCTTCCAGCATGCGCTTCGCTTCGTTCAAACGAAACTCAATAATCAATTGGTTGGGCGACTTATTGCAAATGGCCTTGAGTTTGCGGTGCAGTTGTGATTTACTAAAGCCCACTTCCTTGGCCAGGTCACCCACCGAGAGGAATTCATTATCGAGGTTGGCGCGAATGGCTTTTAGGACTTTCTCCAGGAATTGATCCTCCACGGAATGCATATCTACATCCCGTACCACTAGGACGCCCATGGCATTGAAGTGCTCCCATAGCTTGACCCGGCTATCAATGAGGTTTTTGATACGTAGCAACAATTCATCCGCATTAAAGGGCTTGGTGAGGTAAGCATCCGCCCCCAAGGAGAAGCCTTCCAGCTTATTCTCCTGACCCGCCTTGGCGGTGAGCATGACGATGGGAATGTGGCTGGTTTTGGTATTAGACTTGAGGTCGTTACACAATTGATAACCATCCTTTTTCGGCATCATGATATCACTGATGATCACGTCGGGGATGTGTTCAATAGCCAGGCGCTCGCCCTTCACACCATCCTCAGCGGTAATGACCCGGAAGTGGGTTTGTAAAATGGTGGTGATGTGTTGTCGGAGGTCGGGATTGTCTTCCACCACCAATACGAGTGATTTAGCGCTAGCGTTGCTGCTTGAGGACGGTAGGGGCTTGGCCTCTTCGAGCGCTTGCATATCCTGCTTATGCTCAGCGGCGGCGCCGGGTATGGCTTGCCCCAAATCTCCTTTTGCGGCATCAATCAGGTGGTGCTCGGGAAGTAGATCTAGTAGGTAAGGGATTCTTACTTTAAAGCTGGTGCCTTCCCCAATACTGCTACTTACACTGATTTGACCATTGTGTAAATCTACTAACTCCTTGGTCAGTGCCAGGCCGATGCCAGAGCCTTTTGTTTCCGTACCTTCCACGCGATAAAAGCGTTCGAAGATGCGCTTCATCTCCTCCTTGGCAATACCGGTTCCGGTATCAGAAATCTCAATAACGAAATGGGTATCGGTATAATCTACCATCAGCGTTACGGCACCCCCGTCCGGAGTGTACTTAAAGGCATTAGACAGCAGATTACTGATAATTTTCTCCAATTTGTCGCGGTCAAAAAAGGCATCCGGCAAGGCTTCTGGGAAACTGGTATTGAAGCTCAGTCCACGACTTTCGGAAATGCTTTCAAAAGAATGGGCAATGACCTTTACGAACTGTACTACATCTCCCTGTCCCAGTTTGAGGTAAACCTTGCCCGTCTCCAATTTTGAAAGCTCCAGGAGTTGATCGATCAAGCTTTGCAGGCGATTGGTATTCCGTTCGATTAGCTCGAACGTCTTAGTGGAAATTTGGATTTGATCTTCCGGCCCGGCTTGTGATTTTCGGGCCAGTTCCAGCGGGCCAGCAATCAAGGCTAGCGGAGTACGGAATTCATGGGAAAGATTGGTGTAGAACTGCGTTTTGATCTCATCCAAATCCTTGATCCGCTCCATTTCTACATAATTCCGTTGTGCCGCTAAGCGCTCCTCTTGCGTCTTGAGCAGTAAAGTCCTTTGCCGATAGGCGATACCAAAGGAGAAAACAACAATTTGCAGAAACATGCCCCAGGCATAGGGATCAAATGGTAAAGAAATTAATCTTGCAGACCACAAGCCTCCACTAAGGATTGCTAAAGAAAAGATCATGGCACCAAAGCCGAAATACTTAGCAAACCGATCTTTTTTGAAGACCAGCAAGATCGAGAGCACCGTACTTAGGGCGGCAAATAAGACAAGCATCACATAGTGCAAGCCAACTCCAGTGACATAGATTTGTGGATCAAAAATAATCACGTACAAAGCTGTCAGTAAGACCTCCGTGAGCATAAGCCCGGAAAGCAGGAGCATGAATTTATCTAATCGTGGAAACTTCTCTTTGGACTTAATAAAAGAACGCCCAAAAACCCAAAAGGAATAAAGAACCCCACTAGCAAAAATGAGCCACACGGGGTACCGAAACTGAGACATACTACCGATAATCAAGCCCACTGACATAGCCATCGTGAGGCAGCAAAACAGGACCCAAACGGAAAACCACAGAAATAGTCTTTCCCTCAAATAAAGGAATTGCAAAAAGTGATAGAGAAAAATAATAAAGGTGCAACCCAATAGGAATAGATTAAAGCTTTCATCAAAAGCAAACAGAGCATGATAGAAAGGCTGCTGGGGGCTACGAATTGTGGCGTGGAAATAGGGAGGAAAACCGATACTGTTGCCCTTGATTTTAATAACCATTTCGACCTCCTGATTAAGAGGGAGTTCATCTAGTGGTACCCTATTAATCATCCATTGCCCTGCCATAGCCCGTTCCTGTCTCGGGTATTCCACGCCAGTCTTAAGATGAAAGAGCAAACGCCCTTCCGCAAAGGCATATACGTCCACCTGGCCATTGCTGCGGGTCCAAGCAGGTAAGCCATGCAGGCGATCTTCAAAGTTCAGTGTCCATCCGGGCAGACTTTCCGTCGTTTCCACACTAATTCGTCCCCAATAGGTGGCACCAATTTCTAAGTACCTGGTTTCTTCATCCTGAATAGTAAAAACCAAACTAGAGTCGTGCAGAATTTGCTCCGGGCTAAAGACCTCCGCACTATCTAGGATCAATTCCAGGTGAGCTCCGAGATCATGCACAGGAAATTGAGGGTCGATTTGGTACAGTGGCTGCCCAGCTCCCAAAATGGGAAATAGACCCAGCGCCCACCACAGCCCTATTCTTGCGTATTTCATTTGCTCGTTTTTCTGACTGGCAGCAATGATGATTGACTTCAAGCCCGCCATCATAGAAGGTAAAACTATTCTGTCCATTGGCAGCAAATTCCGCAGAAAACCTTTTTCACCATAGCTCAATCCTTGCATGCTCTAACACTATCATTGCATGCCACTCTGATTGCAACAAATCTATTAGCCAATGGCACAAGCCTGTTAACCCACAGCGCCCTTCTGCCCCTAGTTTTGACTCGACAACAGACAGCACGCCCCGATGGCTCCTGTCTATCACTTTATGAGCAAAACAACATTAATATGAAACATCTATTGAACAGTCTCGCTCTGTTACTACTCACCCTAATGATTTTTAGCTGTGATAAGGATGATGATCCCGTACAAGAAATGTGGGAGGTAGAAGTAGAGCAAGTAAGCGCCGCCACCGAACAGTATATCAATTTCCAAACCGCTCTGGACGATGGGCTATTCGATGTATCTGGCTACGTAGAAAACATGGGCCATCACTACCTCAACCCCGGATTAGTAGACGGCACCTTCGAATTGGAGAAGCCGGAAATCATCCTCTACGTACCCAACGACAATGGCGACATGGAAATGGTAGCCGTGGAATACGCTATCGTACCCGATGATCCGAATAATCCCGGCGAGGCCCCCGAAGGCTTTACCGGCGATGAAGATGTATGGCATTTTAATGAGATGGTTGGACAATGGCAGCTGCACGTATGGACCATCCTACCCAACCCGGATGGCATCTTCGCAGCGTTCAACCCAGATATTGGTGATTAATCAATACAAGTGCAGTGTTCGATGAGGTTGGATTTTCCAATCTCATCCCACTGGCTCTTATTCCTCTTCACCCCACTGGCTCAACGCCTTCCGCCTCCTTTTCAATATCCAAATTGCCATCACTATCCGTCCATAATCATTCGATTATGTGCCATACCCTTTGCCCCAAATGGGCCTAAGCACCTACCCCTCGCATTTGTAAAACGCATTATTAGACTTGTTTGGCCAGGACCATTGAGGTGCCAACTTGCTATATCTCGCTCCCACTAAAGCCCCCTACCCGAGCAAGTCTATTGCACAACCTTTAATCACCAATGATTTCCTTATACACTAAACATCTTTTTTTACTGCTGTGGCTTTGTTGCTGCGGACTTCCGCAAGTACTCTTGGCGGAAACATCCGTTGCAAGCAACGCTACATCCTACACTCCTGAAGTCAGTACCAGTTCAGCTTCTGGCACCCTCGATTTTGCCATCGCCGCTGCCGAAGACTTCTGTACTGACCCCACAGATATCGCCACCTGTAATATCAACATACCCGGCAACCCCAACGAACTTACCATCGCTGCGGGCCAAGCCGTACTACTGGCCTTGACCGTCACCAATACCGGGCCGGAAGACCTAGTATTCGCTACAATAGAAGACAGCCAGTTTGGCATTCTACGCGATGCCCCTACGATCATCTCGGCCGGAGGTAGCCTTAGTTTCCGCTTCCTGGTAACGGCTCCTACCATCCCCAGAGTCTACGACATCAACCTTACCTTTACCGGAGAGGATGCCTCTGGCAATAGGGTGGTACTTACGGAAAACTACACCATCACGGTACCCGAACCAGCCGCAATCAGCGATCTCGCCATCGCTCAAGCCGAAGACTTCTGTACAGACCCCACAGATATCACCACCTGCAGTGTGAACATCCCCGGTAACCCCAACGAACTTACCGTTAACGTTGGACAACCGGTCCTACTGAATCTGGATATCACCAATACCGGAATCGGCAGCATTCTCACTACGGCTGTCGAGGATAGTCAATCCGGCACACTGCGAGATGGCCCCATCAATATCCCCGCAGGAAGTGGCATATCTTTCCGTTTTTTGGTAAATGCCCCCACCACCCCGGGCACTTACGACATTGACCTCACTTTTACCGGAACCGATGAGTTTAACAACACCGTCGTATTGACAGAAACCTACACGCTCACCGTCTTTGAACTCGCGGTGACCCTCAACACCGGCATCATCGCTGCCAATGATGTTTGCGCCGATCCTGATGAAATCACTACATGTAGCTTTGGTATACCTGGTAGCCCCAATACCCTTACCCTTGGACCAGGTGAACCTATCTACTTCGAATTTGACGTTATTAATACTGGATCAGAGCCCATCATCTTCAGTACCATTGAGGATACGCAGTATGGTGTCATTCGTTCCGGATCGACGTTCATTGGCCCAGGCGTAAACGTCACTTTTCGTTCCCTGCAAACCGCCCCTTTCCTAGCGGGGACTTACAATATTGAAGTAACCTATACCGGCCGGGATGCCTTAGCCAACGAAGTAATCGTCACGGATTCCTACACTATCATCGTGCCAGAACCCATGGCCTCTATATCTCCTGCCGTAGCCTTTGCCGATGACTTCTGTACTGATCCTACCGATTTGAATAGCTGCGGCACCGGCATACCTGATACTCAAAACACCATTACGGCCAGCCCTGGTGAGCCGCTGTACATCGAATATAGGGTCACGAATACCGGACAAAGTGTTATTGACGATAGCGTCCTTGATGACAGTCTACTTGGCGATAACATTGTATCTACCGGATTCACCTTCCTGCCAGGGCAGACACTCACCTTCAGGGCCCTAGGAACCGCGCCCAACACGCCGGGCACCTATCCCGTACAGGCAACTTATACCGGTACGGACGCTGGAGGTAATACGGTGGTTGTCACGAATACCTACACCATCATTGTGCCAGAACCCATGGCATCGATATCTCCTGCCGTAGCCTTTGCCGATGACTTCTGTTCTGATCCTACTGATTTGAATAGCTGCGGCACCGGCATACCTGATGCTCAAAACACCATTACGGCCAGCCCTGGTGAGCCGCTGTACATCGAATATAGGGTCACGAATACCGGACAAAGTGTTATTGACGATAGCGTCCTTGATGACAGTCTACTTGGCGATAACATTATATCTACCGGATTCAGCTTCCAGCCAGGGCAGACACTCACCTTTAGGGCCCTGGGAACCGCGCCCAACACGCCGGGAACCTATCCCGTAGAAGCAACTTATACCGGAACAGATGCCGGAGGTAATACGGTGGTTGTCACGAATACCTACACCATCATCGTGCCTGAACCCATGGCCTCTATATCTCCTGCCGTAGCCTTTGCCGATGACTTCTGTACTGATCCTACTGATTTGAATAACTGCGGCACCGGCATACCTGATGCTCAAAACACCATTACGGCCAGCCCTGGTGAGCCGCTGTACATCGAATATAGGGTCACGAATACCGGACAAAGTGTTATTGACGATAGCGTCCTTGATGACAGTCTACTTGGCGATAACATTATATCTACCGGATTCAGCTTTCAGCCAGGGCAGACACTCACCTTCAGGGCCCTGGGAACCGCGCCCAACACGCCGGGAACCTATCCCGTAGAAGCAACTTATACCGGAACAGATGCCGGGGGCAATACCGTGGTAGTTCATGATATTTATACCATTACTGTGCTTCCACCACCTATCTCTATCACCTGCCCTCCTAACATCACCGTAGAATGTGGGACCTCCACTGCACCTGCTGCCACCGGAATGGCTAGTAGCACAACTGATGGAGCCACTATCGGTTTCGAAGATGACTTTGTGGAAGCCTGCGGCGCAACGGGTACTATTTACCGCACCTGGACGGCAACGAATCAAGATGGCCAGACCGCTAGCTGTGAGCAGATGATTACGATTGAGGACACTACTCCGCCCAGTATTACCTGCCCATCAACAACGATAAACTGTGGATCCCCTTTTCCTGGGCCTTTACCGATCACAACTGCTATTGATGACTGTAGTAGTTTTGTAGAGATGACGCTCATATCAAGCGAAGAAATCTCTGCTTGTGGTAACGGCATAGTAGTTAATCGGGTATGGGCCGCAACCGATGAGTGTGGCCTTTCTACCACTTGTACGCAAGTCATTAGCTTTATTGATCTAGAAGCACCTAGCATTAGTTGTCCAGCTGATATAATTATTGAGTGTGGGAGTTCAACTGATCCCAGCATAACCGGAATGGCAAGTGGAGCAGACAACTGTGGAGCCGTAATGATCAGCTTCGAAGACACCAGCACAGAAGAAGCTAATGGGACGGAAGTAATAACGCGAACTTGGACCGCCACCGACGACTGTGGCTTGACCAGCTCTTGCATACAAATGATCACGCTGGAGAACACTACCCCTCCGAACATCAACTGCCCCGCTGACCTAACTGTGGAATGCGGCACGTCGACGGAACCGACTGAAACCGGCACCGCAACCGGGACCGATAACTGTGGCAGCGTCAGTATTGCCTTTGATGATGTCTTTGAGCAAAATTGTGGTAACACCGGCATCATCTCCCGTACCTGGACCGCCACTAATGAATTTGAACTAGCTTCCACTTGTATACAAATCATCACCATCGAAGACAATACCCCACCAGGTATCAACTGCCCGGCTGACCTAACGGTAGAATGCGACATGTCCACAGCACCTGCTCAAACCGGTACGGCAACCGGAACCGACAACTGTGGTACAGTGAGCATCACTTTCGATGACGTATTTGAGCAAAATTGCGGCAATACCGGTATCATTTCCCGCACCTGGACCGCCACTGATGATTGTGGGCTAAGCACCACTTGCGTGCAAACCATCACCATCGAAGACAATACACCACTGGTAATTAACTGCCCAGCTAACCGAACGGTAGAGTGCGGTATGTCCACAGCACCTGCTCAAACCGGAACGGCTACCGGAACCGACAACTGCGGCACAGTAAGCATCACTTTCGATGACGTATTTGAGCAAAATTGCGACAATACCGGTATCATTTCCCGCACCTGGACCGCAACGGACGACTGTGGGCTCACTTCCACTTGTGTACAAACGATTACCATTGAAGACACTACCCCTCCCAGCATCAGCTGCCCGGCTGACCTAACGCTGGAGTGTGGTATGTCTACGGATCCAACGGCTACGGGTGGCGCTACGGGCGCCGACATCTGCGGCGAAGTAAACATCACTTTTAGCGATAGCTTTACTCCCGCCTGCGGTACCACCGGAACCATTACCCGTACATGGACAGCTACGGACGATTGTGGCCTAACGAGCAGCTGTGATCAAATCATCACTATTATTGATGAGCCGGCTCCTGTATTTGATCTTGCTTGCCAAATTGATGCCGTCTTTACTACCGAAAACGGCAATGTCTGCCCAGCTGATGTTACCATCTCACTCAACGAAGGGGATGAATTAACGGTCAATGATGGCTGGACGATAGGTGGTATTCCTATCCTTCCACTTAGCGGCTGTGTCAGTGACAACTGTACTGCCGATAATGATCTGACCATCACGGTTGATGACATCACCGTGGTGGATAATGGCACCTGTAGCCGCACGATTACGGTTACCTTCCTCGCGGATGATGGCTGCGGCAATGTTTCTGATCCGTTTGTTTGCAACTACACCTTCCTGGACGATACGGGGCCAACTGTAAGCTTCAATGGCATTCCTGATATGGGGACTTATGTAGTAGAATGCGATCTACCTTCCACTACCTGGGATCCTTTGATTGAAACAGCTGATTTAACCATTACCGACAACTGCTCAGACATCGATTTTGCTGGCATCACCGTAGAGTTGACGCAGCTGTACGATGGCCCCTGCAACAACAATGTCCTCACTCGCTGGCAGCAAGTATGGGTAGTACCGGATGTTTGTGGTAACGAAACCACCTACACCCTCTTTACTGAGATCATTGATACTACTGCTCCAGACTTCACCTCCGTACCGGATGATCTGACGCTGGAGTGTGATCAGAACATTCCTGAGAGTGATGTAGAAGCGTTTGACTCTTGTTCAGAGGTAGTGTATGATTTTGTAGAAACCAGAACCGATGGCAACTGCCCCTACAATTACACGCTTACGCGGACCTGGACGGCCACCGATGGTTGTGGTAACGCCAATACCGCAACACAGGTAATCACGCTGGAGGATACCACCCCGCCTGAAATCATCTTTACCGAAGGTTACTTGAGTGAATATTCACCAGGAGATGAGGTATTTGTGGAGTGTTCTGAATACGGCAACATTTCCTTGCTGATTGCTAACTCGGCCGCCGCCAGAGACAACTGTAGCGGACAAGTACCGACCACCTACACTTTTGAAGACCGGGGTAATTTTGACTGCGCTGAGTTTGGCTATTCTGGTCACTTAGTCAGTACCTGGACGGCCACGGATGAGTGTGGTAATACCAGCGCAGTGACCATTAACTGGTTCCTCGTTGACCAATCGCCACCGGAGTTTCAAGGAATACCAGCGGACATCTGCACCGACGAACTGCCACCGCTGCCTAATGTACAGGCGGTAGACGACTGTGAGTTTGCTGTACTCGAATTCAATCAATCCGAGCCAATTGATTGCGAGGGTGGGCAGTACGTTGAACGCAGCTGGACTGCGACTGACATTTGTGGTAACACCGCCACAGCGACACAGCGCATTACGCTAAGCCCGGGCAACGGCCCAACGATTAGTTTCGACTATCCAGGTCTGGGTGATGCCGTGGATGGGGACCTGGTACGGGTGCCGGTAGATTGCGGTGTCTCTTTCGAGGAAACTTTAGCAGAGCTGGAAGCCGCCGTAAGTATTGAAAACAGTTGTAACAGCGGCAATACAGAAGTTGAGCTCGAGTTAATTGGAGGCGGCGACTGTACAATAGAAGGCTACCTGGCACGTTACCGCCTGAGCGTAAGCGCAACGGATGTTTGTGGTAACACCTCTACCTTCGGAATAATGATTGACCTGGTGGACGAAACACCACCGGTAGTGACTAGTCCCGAGGAGATTACCATTGAGTGTGGCTTGGAAGTACCCACCATCAAAGCCACGGATGAATGCGGCGATGTGGCCTCTATCACCTTCATGGATAGTACTCCCATTGAACCTAGTTGCGCTAGCGACCCTCAGGTATTTGAGCGCATCTGGACGGTCACGGATCTCTGTGGTAACAGTACTACTTTCACACAATTGATCAGCGTGATTGACAATACTGGCCCGGTATTCCTGGATGTACCCGCAGATGCCTGTGAGGATGAGACTATAGATGGACAAGTGATCGCTATTGACGAATGTACCGGCAACGAGGTGGACGTACAGTTTAGCGAAGTCATGAGCATCGAAGATGGCTGTGGCGAGGTACTCACTCGCACCTGGACCGCTACCGACGCCTGCGGAAATACTTCTACTACCACGCAGCAAGTATTCTACGCCGATGATGTAGCGCCGAGTATGAGTTTTGACCATCCATTGCTATTCGGTTTAACCAATGGAGCGGAGTTCTTCATTTCCGTTGGTAGCAATCTAGGGTCACCAGAAGATCCTTTCCTATTCGGGGCATCAGCGGTAGCGGTAGTGGATAACTGCGCTAGTAATCTGGTCGCGCAGGTCAGTGTGACTAGCCGCAGCAGTGATGATTGTGCTGAAGATGGCTTCCTAAGCGCCTACGATTATGTGTGGACGGGCACGGATCCTTGCGGGAACAGGAGTGAAATCACTTTAACAGTTTACTACATCGACAAAGGAAATCCAGACTTCTTTAATGTGCCTGCTAGTATTGAGGTTTATTGCGATAATGTTCCTGCACCAGTAGCTCCTATCGTTAGTGACGATTACGATACCGACGTAGAAGTTAACTTCAATGAAACACAGATAAGTGTTCCGGAAGGCGTATTAATTACCCGCATCTGGACAGCCGTAGATGACTGTGGCAATGAAAGTAGGGGCACACAAAAAATCTTGGTGGTCGATAATACGCTGAGCGCTGAGTTTGTACTGGAACCGGAAGTAGTAGCCTGTAACTCGGATGATAATTTACTCTCCGTCATTGCCAGTGGAGGTAATCCTCCGTACAGCTACGAGTGGGCCTTGAGCTCGCCGCTAGAAGACGGCTATATCACTTCTGACCCTACGCTACCCAACATCTTGTTCACCATGGGCTTCATCACCCAAACCTTCACGGTGACGATTACGGATGCGGAAGGCTGCCAATTGGTACAATCTTTCACGGTAGTATGCGACTTCGA
>JBCBEC010000095.1:0-10563 GCA_038528965.1 Bacteroidota bacterium
TATTCCTTGCCCGCTCAACCTTGACCAAGGTACTACTGGTCCTAATTGCAGCGACAGTAATGACGGAACTGCTACCGTAACCCCAACTGACGGTACGATGCCTTACGTGTACGATTGGAGTGATGACCAATTTGATGGTATGGACACTGCCACCGGACTTATGGCTGGTCAAAGTATTAGTGTAACGGTGACCGATGCTGCGGGCTGTGTTGGAATTGTGGATTTCCTTCTTCCTACCCCCGATGCCATTATTCTAGATTGCTCTAGCATTGCCGATCCGACTAATAATACCAGCAATGACGGACAAGCTGATATAGCAGTCAACGGTGGGGTACCTCCATATACGGTGACCTGGACCGGCCCCGTAAGCGGGTCGGACGACCTACCGACGGAAGGCAGCTACCTCATTAACGGCCTGTCTGTGGGTAGCTATACCGTTATGATTGAGGATAGCAATGGCTGTACAACCAGCTGTAATTTTGATCTTACCGGTGCGAATTGTGATCTCACCCTAGATTTACAAGGAACCAATCCAGACTGCGCCGGCGAAGCATCGGGCAGCCTCGACCTTTTCATTGATGGAAGTTTTCCCATCGTTAGTATTGACTGGAACGAAGACAGTTATGACGGTATCGAAGATCACGTAGATGTACCAGCAGGAACCTTTAATGTGACCGTAATCGATAACCAGGGATGTGTTGCCTCTACCTCGCTTACTTTAGTTGACCCACCAGCTTTGTTCGTCAACTGCTCACAAACGACTAACCCAAGTACGAATATTAGTACCGACGGAGAGGTAGATGTAGTCATCGCGGGTGGCTCTGCGGGCTATACCATTAGTTGGGCAGGCCCGGTGAGTGGTAGCACAACTGCGGCCACGCCAGGCACGATTAATATCGGCAACCTAAGCGTTGGCAGTTATACCATTACTATTGAAGATAATAATGGCTGTACAGTCACTTGTGATTTCGTACTCACTACGCCGAATACCTGCACCTTCGACCTGGTTTTCACCACTATGGATGAAACATGCCCGGAAGCGGCGGATGGCAGTGTTTTCGTAGCGCCTAGTGGGGCTACTCCAGGATTCACCTACAATTGGAATACGACCGCAGCTACACCGACTATACAGAACCTCAACGCCGGCACCTACATCGTAACCGTTACTGACGCCAATGATTGCGTAGCCATTGATAGTGTGACTATCGTAACGGCTAATGCCTCCCCTACTCTACTAGCAGGAATGGGTGGCAGTATTTGCCTGGATAGCTGCTTTAGCCTGCCACTGGATTTGGGTGGACAAGCACCATTCACAGTAGATTATGTCTTAGAAGCAGGTGGCAGCATGACCAATGCCCAAGCGACTTTTAGCAATGCCCTAGATACGCTGATTATTTGCCCAGCAGCAGATGGCATTCCACCCGGACCGTTCAGTGTTAATTTCACCCGCATTAGCGATGCAAATTGCCAAACACCCTTAACGGAAACAGTCTCCTTTGAATACCTGGAACCAGGCATTGAAGATTTTATGAGCACCATCTGCCTAGGGGATACGATCATGATTGCCGGTGAAGTTTTCCACCAGACTAACCCGAGTGGAACGGTAATCATACCACAAGGTGCCAGCAACGGTTGCGATAGCATTATAAACGTAACATTGGACTTCTTCCCACTCAGCACTTTTGATCTGGGCCAGACTATTTGCGTGGAGGATAGCCTATTCGTGGGTGGTACGGCTTTCCACTTCAACAATCCTACCGGAAGTGTTACGCTGGAAAATGCGTCAACTAACGGTTGTGACAGTATCGTCAATGTAGACCTGACCTTCTTCCCAGTGAGCACTTTTGATTTAATGCCTACTATCTGCCCAGAAGACACTATTACGGTAGGTGGACAAGACTTCCATTTCGATAATCCAACGGGCACGGTAATCTTAGAAAATGCTTCTGCTAGTGGTTGTGATAGTACGGTGGTGGTGGACTTGAGTTTCTTCCCGCCCAGTACCTTAAATTTAGCACCTACTATCTGTATGGAGGATACAATTACGGTGGGTAATGAGCAATTCTTCCTGGGTAATTCTACTGGCGTAGTCATTCTGGAAAATGCGTCTAGCAATGGTTGTGACAGTACCATTACGGTAAATCTGAGTTTCTTCCCCGCTAGCGAGCTAGAGATTACGGATGATATCTGCCAAGGTGATACCATTATCATAGCTGGTCAGGAGTTCTTCAGTGGACAATTGAGCGACACCATTGTATTGGACAATGCCGCAAGTAACGGTTGTGATAGCACCATATTTGTCAACCTGGTCGAATTACTACCGGGCACCACCCAAATCCAGTCTGATCTTTGTGCTGGCGATACGCTTATTATTGATGGTATCACCTTTACGGAAGACTTCCTCCAGGATACCATTCAGTTAGCAGGACAAGCCAGTAACGGCTGTGATTCTCTGGTCTTTGTTGACTTAAATCTTATTCCACTTGTTGCGACACCACTAGCTGCGACAATCTGCTCCGGCGATAGTCTAACCGTTGGCGATAGCATCCTGATTACAACCGGAACGTACGACATCTTGATCGACAACGGATCCACGAATGGCTGTGATTCTTTGGTACAAGTAGCGCTAAATGTATTACCAGCAATTAGCGAGAATGTTACTGGGACATTCTGCGCTGATGAATCAATTACGGTAGGAAACGAAACTTTTGATATCAGTAACCCCACCGGCACCGTGCTTATTCCTGACGGTTCAATCAATGGTTGTGACTCCACAGTGGTGGTTGATCTCACTTTTGTGCCCGCGGCCATTAATGACTTGGATACGCTCCTCTGTTTTGGCGAAAGCCTAACGATTGGTTCACAAGTCTTTGATATGGATAACCCAAGTGGAATTGTAGTGCTAACAAATGGTGCTAGCAGTGGGTGCGACTCTACCATATTTGTAAACACCACTTACCGCCCGGAATTAACGGCCAGCCTGGGACCTGATACTATCGTCTGTGGTGACCAGAACCTCGATGGTATTTTGGAGTTGACTCCTGGACCACTTTACAGTTTCGAACTCGAGTTCTCAACGGGCTTCCAACTCAGTGTGGACGATGTTGCCGGCGGACAGTACAACTTTGCCCTGGGGCCGATTACCCAAAATGTAACGGTGACCCTAAACAGTATCACGGCAGCGGATGGCTGTGCAGTGACCCTATTAGATGATCAAGCCAATATCCAGTATAGCGATGCCCAGCTGAGTTTACTTTCGATTGGCGGCGGCTTGGGTACCGATATCAGTTGTGCCAATGAGATGGATGGTGCTATTCAGGCAGCCATTAGCGGAGGTATTGGTCCGTTTACCTACCAGTGGAACACTGGGGATGACGAACAAATCCTCGATGGTCTTGGAACTGGGGACTACAGTGTAACCGTTACTGACCTACCTGGCTGTACCACCGAAGCGAGTATTAGTCTTACTGCTCCAAATCCGATCAATATTATGCTAGACGGCAATTCGGCCGGCTGCTTTGGCACTGCAACGGGCAGCTTGAGCATCAGCAACATTAGCGGTGGTACTGCGCCTTACGAATTCAGCCTAGACAACGAATTCTTCCAAGCGCTAGATTCTAACCTACTCATACCCAATCTTGCCGCAGGGCCATATACGGTTTTCGTGCAAGATGCGAACGATTGTCAATTTAGTTTCAACGGAGCCGTTCCTGAGGCTTTGGAATTGCAACTAGAATTGGGAGACGATGAAGTTATCCAAGTTGGAGACAGCATTCTAATCAAACCCCAGATCGACTTCGCGCCAGCTTCCTGGACGTGGACACCGACCAATGGCATAAGTCAACCTGATACTTTTATCACCTTTGTAGCACCGCTAGAAACCACCATTTACCAACTGGAACTAGTGGACGAAAACGGTTGCGAAGTTTCGGACCTGATCCGCATTATTGTCGAAAAGGACATCGACGTCTTTATTCCAACCGCCTTTTCACCGGATGGTGATGGTACGAATGATCTGTTTATGATTTTTGCTGGCCAGGGCGTAGAAGAAGTGGAGAGCTTCCAAATCTTTGATCGCTGGGGTAATCAAGTCTTCTTTCAGGGACCATTCCAACCTAATGATCCATTATTTGGCTGGGATGGCACCCACCGAGGAGAAGAGCTCAATGCAGCGGTCTTTGTGTACTTTGCTGAAATCCGCCTGATTACGGGCGAAACGGTAATACTAGAGGGAGAAGTATTACTGCTGAAATAGATTGACGTGAACTTCGGGTTTAAGCTGCTGATCATTAATGACGTATACTCCCCCGAAATTCACGGTACTTGGTACATGGTAAAAAGTACTTGGATTTTACTATTGCCAAGTCAGCCTTATACCAAATACCACGTACGGTGGGGTTTGCCTTCGATTCAAGCTGTTCTTGTAAAGAGATAAAAGGCAAAGGAAGTGGGGACGCATTGCAATGCGTCCCTATGTTTGTAGGTTCAATCCTTACATCAAAACAGCCCGGTAATCGTACCATCAAGGTCGATATCGATCTTTTCGGAAGCTGGATGAGCCGGGAGTCCCGGCATGCGCATGATATTTCCGGTGATAGGTATCAAAAAGCCTGCGCCAGCCGCAATTTCAATTTCCCGAACAGTAATGATGAAGTCCTTTGGGCGGCCCAAGAGTTTTGGATTATCTGAGAGGGACTTCTGGGTTTTGGCCACGCAGATAGCGAGGTGATCCAAGCCTAGGTTCGAAATCGTCCTTAAGTCCTTTTTGGCCTTGGCGGTGTAGTCCACGTGCTCCGCACCGTAGATCCGGGTAGCGATGGTTTCAATCTTGGTTTTCACATCACTTTCCCATTGGTACATGGGGGTAAAATCTTCGGTAGCAGCTTCCGCAGCAGCGATAACTTTCTGAGCTAAGTCTAATGTTCCTTCACCACCTTTCGCCCAACCTTCAGCGATGGCTACAGCTACACCTTTACTTTCAGCAAACTCCTTAATGATCTGAACCTCAGCATCTGTATCAGCAGTAAAACGATTGATAGCAATGACGGGACGAACATTGAACTGTAGAATATTTTCCAGATGTTTCTCCAGGTTAGGTATACCTTTTTGGAGGGCCTCTAGGTTTTCTTTCGTCAAATTATCAAGTGGGGCACCGCCATGATATTTCAGCGCGCGAATGGTAGCCGTGAGCACCACTGCCTTGGGCGAAAGGCCCGCACTTTGGCATTTGATATCAAAAAATTTCTCCGCCCCCAGGTCGAAGCCGAAACCCGCTTCGGTAACCGTATATTCCGAAAAGGTCATCCCCATCCGGGTAGCAATCACAGAATTAGTCCCTTGCGCAATATTGGCAAAAGGCCCGCCGTGAATGATCGCGGGGTTGCCTTCAATAGTCTGTACCAGATTGGGCTTAATAGCATCCTTGAGCAAGGCGGTCATCGCTCCTTCGGCCTTTAGGTCGCGAGCGTAAATGGGCTTGCGATCAAAGGTATAGCCGATAAAGACATTGCCCAGGCGCTGCTTGAGGTCCGCCAAATCTTCTGCCAAACAAAGAATGGCCATGATTTCGGAGGCTGCCGTAATATCAAAACCCGTTTCCCGGGGAATACCCGAAGTCGTGCCCCCCAGACCAACAATGATGCGGCGTAGGGAACGGTCGTTCATGTCCACTACCCGCTTCCAGGAAATGGTACGGGGATCCAGGTTGAGCGTAGTTTTACGATTCTGGATATTATTGTCAATCAGGGCCGCGAGCAGATTATGCGCCTTTTCAATAGCGGAGAAGTCACCGGTGAAATGCAGATTGATATCCTCCATCGGTAAAACTTGGGAATAACCGCCGCCAGTTGCACCTCCCTTGATGCCGAAAACCGGACCGAGTGATGGCTCCCGTAGTACAACCGTAGTTTTCTTACCCAGTCGATTCAGTCCTTCGGATAGACCAATAGACATAGTGGTTTTTCCCTCTCCCGCCGGTGTAGGGGATATAGCGGAAACCAGGATCAGCTTACTCTGCTTTCCTTTTTCTTGGTCAATCTTATCTAGTGGAAGTTTGGCTTTGTATTTGCCGTATTGCTCGATATCATCCGCGGGCAACCCAAGTTTTTCGGCAATAGCGGTAATGGGTTGTAGCTCTACCTGGCGGGCAATGTCCAAGTCGGTCATGGTGGTGGTTTTGGTTAGGTTTGAAAATGGGTTGAAGGTAGGAAAAATGGAAAAGACTTATAGAATGAAAAATGCTTGAATTCGATTAGATTTGGCTTACTGTCCTTTACTCTTCAATTTGCAGTGTAACTGCCAACTCAGCCAGACGATCATGTTCTGCTCGATACGCTCTAATTAGTGGACATATCTCGGTGGAAATAGATTCAAACTTTGCCCGGCGAAACTTAGCGAGCTCTTGGCTTAAACTCCAGTCCAAATAATACCTAGCATCAAAATCAGTAACCTTAGTTGAGGCACACAAGTTCTCAATACGATCCATGCACTGGTTCCATTCTAGTCTGGCATCACGGAATAAGCTGCGCTTAAGATCAGCTTGAACGGTGTCTCTAAACGTCAATTGCTGGATGTACAAGCGCTCTGCATAAGTAGTGTCCAGACGAGTTTGAAAAGCTGAATATTCCTCATAGACTCGTCGGTCATCGGTGTAATCAAGCTTTTGCATTTGTGCCCGAACTTGGCTTTCTAGTGGTGAAAATCCTTCTTTGGACTGCATACTGAGCAGCCATTCTTCATAGTAATTGTTCAGCATGGTAATAATCTGATCGCCATCTTGCTGCAAGCTACTCAGGTCGTTTTGGTGATGTCGAAGCAGTTCATCAAGTCCTTGAATTTTCTCTTGGGCTTGGGCAGCAAATAGACCATCCGGATATGCTGCGAGGTAAGACCGATACGCCCTTCCGTTATTTGCTTCATCGGCGGTAAACCAGGCCTCCCGGTCTGCCAATTCGGTCATTAGTGTTTGATAATCGAGGTCTAGAGATTCAGAACTCCAATCATTTCCTCCACAGGAACTAAGCAGTGAGAATAACAGGATGTAAACGGTAATTGGTAATTGCTTTGCCGATTGCCTATTCATAGTCTCAGCGATTTAAATAGGTAATAAGAAACTGATCAAGAACCGGAACAAACCTACCTTGTTGCGTTTTTTCCCGGGGTCGGCGTCAATGATCAAAAGATCATCACTGCTTCTTCGCAAATACTGCCCACTCATGTATAGGTCGATAAAGTTAAGTTCTGAATCCACCGCAAAGAGGGTACTTTTCTGCCAAGCTACCATGCGCGTCAAACTCATGCTCCGCACCAATTCGGTCTCGTCGTTTGTGATGGGCATTCCTCGGGTCATGAGCACTATTTTACCCGGCCCGGTAGCTAGATAAAAGAAAGGACGTCCGAGTAATAGCGTAGAGAACCTCACGCTCACGTGTGTCTCTATTCCAACGGTTTCTTCCATAGCCACTAACTGCCGAAAATCGAAGACAATCTTTTCTCCTTCAGAAAGGTCCCACTCTACAAACTCCGCTCCCTGTACCGACCGAAAGTCAACGGTTTCGTGCCGGTCTTCAAGGACAGCAATTTCATTCATGAAGTAGGTTCCGGTAATGATGCGCCGACCAATGGACGTTGTCCAGTGCGGTATGACCAATTTGGGGGCCCGGCCTGTAGGCTCCAATTGACGGATGATGTAGAAAGCTTTATCGTGATCTGCGGGGATACTATACTGCCCCCCATGTTGGGTAATAATTCCATTGGAAAATTCCTTGGGCCCTTCCCTCAGGGTTACGTACAGGAGATTACCATCCGCAAAGGCCACCCGCGAGAATACATAGGCATAGCTACTAATCAGCAGGAAAATGAAACTCATAATAGAGAACATTTTACTGAAGTAGAGGTACCGTTGAATCGTCCACATTGTGGTGGTTATGGAATCGCTAACCGCCTGTGTAGCTTCATTCACTACATCTATTGCTTCCTGAGTAGCGGCACTGGAAAACTCCCTTACTTGCGTAAATTTTCCTTGCACGGAGTCGGTAAGACCACGGGCTTGCGTTTGAATTTGCTCATTCGCATTCTCGACTGTAGCATCTGCGGTTTGCCCCAATATTTCCGTAGCCTTATTTATCTCTCCAGCGACAGTCTCTATATCCGCATTAATCTGCGCTTTAGTGTTTTCACTGAGTGTATCAGCTTTCGTCTGCAGCGCATCTCTACGAGCTTCACTTCTATCTTGTACCTGGCTTCGCTTTTCTTCTTGAACATCTTCGTAGGTCCGAACGATGAAACGTTTACACATGTTAACCGCCTTGCATTTTACATTTAGCAAACCACAGTCTGCCTCCTTAACCCGACGGCTTAGTAAATCTGGCGGAAAAGTAGCATCGTAGGCACTTAAACTTCGTTCAGGTATCCGACTGATCTGCTGGGAGGCCTTATCGTGTAGTGAATTTACGGCCTCTTCATTCCTATTTTGAAGTCCGCTTTGATAATCTCCCACTAATTGGTCAGTTGCCTGCTTGTAAGCGTTAACATCCTGCTGTGTGGCATTAGCTACCGAATCCAAGCTTCCCTCAAAACGGAGATATTCCTCTTCGGTCCTATCAATGCTTTGATTCACTCCACTAGCCACGAATTGGTCTCCTTCAGCGAGGCGCCTCTGCCCCTCTTGTCTCGTTGAATCCAGGAAATTATATAAGGATATTTCAACATCCAACTGAAAATCGTTACGGCCGTGGAGGGCTTTGTTTATTGCAATGTTCTCTACCGAAAAATTGACGAGGCGAAAAAGGTATACTTCCTCCTCCGTCAGCGGTGCAGCCGATTCTTTGGCAAAAAGCGGATACACCTCATGAAAACGCTCCACAGGTGCTCTGAAGTCATTTTCTAACAGCGCACTATCAGTCTCTGTTTTGACGACCTCTAACGCCTTTAATAGGGTTAATTGTATTTCATCAGCTTGATCGGTATCCAGGCCAGCCGACCGCAAGGAGTCATGGGCGTAGTTTTCTGTGGAAATTTGTTCCATTAAGCCATCAAAAGTCAATTTGCTATCCAGGTCATAGTTTTCAACCAGTGTCTCATTGTAAATGGTCTCTTCCACTAGATCAATCACTGCACCCGAAAAATAGTAGTAGGGAATTGCAAAGAGCAAAATTGGGCTCCAGGCTAGCAGAGATTTAAACGCCAATCGTCCCACATCACCAGCCTTTATTTTCCGAAAAGTTTTGATGTTTTGTGAAATGAACAGATATACAAGCCGCCCTAACAGGCTAAAGCCCAAAAATATCAGCACCTGTGAGAGTGGTATGGTCCAAAGTAGCAGTACCATGATGGAGAAAAAGGCCAGGGAGCGGGTTCTGCCTAAACCAATGAAGAATAGGAAACCTAGCTTGTACAATACCTCAAGCACCATTGCCGTAGTGGCCGTATTTACCGAAGCTCCGATTATATCTAGAGCAGCCTGAAAAATCAATGGCCCCAGCCCTAACAGCAGTAGCGGACGTCGACTCCGGAAAATATAGAGCAAGGCCAGCGGCAGTAAGCCCAAGCCTATCCAATAATGTAAGGGAGGAATAGTAGATGCATCAGCGATGAAAACATTGAGAAACGGGAGTTGGTCCAAAGGAAAGAGGGAGTAATCAACGATCCCGTTCACCAAGCCCATGAGTACCGCCAAAAAATAAGCCTGCTCCAGACTGATGGCCGCGATAAACGGGCGTAGAAATTTACTCTGCCGCAATCCTGAAATGACACTTGACATGGGGACAAAAAAGGTGTTGATTTCCGTGGACAAGCCACTTGGACATTCATAAATGTAATAAAAAGCAGAGACGTGCCTGAATGGCTATGAAATGGAATAGTGTGGCCCGACCTTAAAAGCGCTTGGTATGCTGATCAAATCGTTCGCGTCTCATCTGGTAACATGACAATGGTCCCCCTGAAAATTCCGCTCCTCAACGAACTCAAACCCCAAGCGCTCGTAAAAGCGAATAGCACGAACATTCGAAGCTAGGGGATCAATCAGCACTGCGGTTACCTGCTCTCCTGCAAAGCATCTATCCAGGGCTTTTCGCATCATAATTGTACCGTAACCTTTTCCCAAATTTTCCGCCATACCGATCCAGATATCAATAGCGCGCAGATTAGGCGGTACAACACCCCAATAGTGGGTTTCTTCTTCTTTTGGGTCAATGATTTGGATAAAGCCGAGGGGGCGTCCATCCAATTCGACCATGAGTTGCTCGCGCCAGGGTGGGTCGTACGGCAGCTCGGTTTCCCAGGACCAATCGGTGTCTGGGTCGGAAGCGATGACGTGGGCTTGTTCATCCCATAGCTTTAGGATAGGTAAGTCATCCAGTGTTGCTGTGCGGAGCGTTATATTGGGTTGTTTGGTTTTCATTACTGAGGTTGCGCCATGTAGGTATTAGTACCTGTATCGTTGGTAAGCTTAGATGATGGAGTGGTATGGTATGAGACATACCGCCTTCGGCCATTTGCATCAAGAAGAATTTAAAACATATATCATTTCGGTATGTGATTTTAGTTTTCGCTTAGTCTGACAGA
>JBCBEC010000096.1:0-10273 GCA_038528965.1 Bacteroidota bacterium
ACCAGGCCAGTATGATTAATCAAGATGTGGCCTGGTTATTCAATTGGGCAGCGGCGTCAATGACAAAACTTCCGTTCGTGACTACTTCTTCTCCCTCTTCCAAACCTGATAGAACCTGGTAATGGCTGCCCACCGCTTCACCCAAATTCACCTCGCGGAATTTGAAGGAAGGGACGCTGGTATCTGGTACTTTTACGTATACGACGGATCGCGGGCCCGTCCACATCACGGCCGATTTTGGGGCCAGCACGTTACCTCCTCCCGTCTGCGCAAGTGCTACCGTACCGGTTACGAGCATTTCTGGTTTGAGTTTTCTGCCTGTATTGCTCAGCTCGGCCCGTAAGGAGGCTACTCGCGTCTGCGGATTAATCACGGGGTCCAGAAAGGTTATGGGAGCAGTGAAGGTTTGACCAGGTAAAGCAGGCGTACTGAAACTAATTTGGCTACCTACCCTGAGCTTTGACAAGTCTTCCTCGTAGGCATCAAAGAGGACCCAAACCCGCTGTAGTCCCATCAGATCAAAGAGCGGCTCACCTTGGCGCACAAAATCACCTACGGCTACTCTCCTGTTCGTTACTACGCCGCCATTACTGGCGTATACTCCCACGATTTCCTGAATTTCGCCACTGTCTTCAATACTAGCAATCTGCTCCGGGCTGATTTTCCAGTAACGTAGTTTGGTCCGGGCGGCTTCCAGAAGCGCGGGGTTCGTAATGGCCAGTTTTTTGGCTTCCAATAGTTCACGCTGGGCCGCAATGAACGCTGGTGCGTAGATATCGGCCAGCTTTTGCCCCGCCCGAACCTGTTCTCCTGTGAAGGAAATGTAAAGCTGTTCGATACGCCCACTTACCTGAGCCACCTGGCTGGAAGCCAACCTTTCGTCGGCCTGTATTTTGCCAGATAGTCGTAGTTCGTTCGTCACTTTCGTACCGGCTTCTCTGCGCACAATGGTGGTTTGAATATTCGCCAACTGCACAGCAGCTTCAGTCATTTGGAGCACCAGCGGATCGTTGCTGTCATTATCAGTAGCCAGGGTAAGATCCATGCCACAGATCGGGCATTCGCCAGGTTCGTTTTGCCGAATATTGGGGTGCATAGAGCAAGTCCAAACGTCCTCCGAATCAGATCCGCTTGTTTGTTCTTTGGCCTGGTGGTCACTATGGTCATGTCCTGCGTGTGGATCAGTGGACCGCATATAGGCAAACATAGCTGCTGCCCCTATTGCGAGGCCAAGTAGGCCAATGAGCCAGGTCTTTATATTGTTTTGCATAGTTTTGCTATTGTCTTGGTTAGGAGGATTAATAGAGCAAGCTTTGCAGCTGCTGTTTAGCTCGGTGGCTTTTGACGATTGCCGATAATTTCTGTTGTTGGTAATCAATCAAGTTTTGCTCGTAAGCTAGTAGTTCATCCATGCCGCTACCACTGGTCGAGTAGCTGCTTTCCAGTATCGATAAGAGGCTTTGCGTTAGCTCAATTTGCCGTTCGTACAAATCAAATTCTAGGCGGGCAGTGGCATATTGGGTATAAGCCTGTTCAATGACGGTAGCAAACTGATCCTGGGTAGCGCTTGTCTGTTGCTGTATCCGTTGCAGTTGCAGCTCTTGCTCTCGTTTGCGGGCTTGGTAGGCTTTGCGATAGATGGGCACTTTGATGCTAGCGCGAAACTGTAGAATGTCGCGGCCGTTATCGCTAATAGTAGCGAGTTCTCGTTCTGCTACCGCAATGTAGTCGACGCCAACACCGAAGGAAGGCTTGTTTTGCATCTCATTGAGCTGTAGCTGTTGCAGTACCAGCTGTTGTTCCAGCGCGTGATCCCGTAGTCTGGGGTGCATGCGCTGTAGTTGTTGAACCAGGGAGTCCTTGGTCCACGGGATAATTGCAAGGCTGAGCGTGTCTGATAGCTGCACCTCCTGCTCTGCACTTTGATGGCGAAGCTGGTTAATAGCTGCTTGCGGTATAGCTTGAGATTGTTCCAGAATAAGTAGTTGCTGCCGCAATTCCTCCTGTCTGAGTTGTATGCGAAGGACATCCGCAGCGCTACCTTTACCGCTCTCTATTTTTGCTAAAGCTAATTGTTCACGAGCTGCTAAAAGATCGAGCTGTTGGGCTTTGATCCGTCTTTCCTCTTCCAGTTGGTACAAGTCCAGATAAGCTTGGTCCAGCTGGAAATACAGTTCCTGCCGTTTAATGCTTATCTGAGTCTGAAAGCGTTGTGATTGCGTAGCCGCTACTGTTTTCTGTTGGGCCAAGGTGCCAAACCACGGAAAAGATTGACTCGCCCCAATGCGCAACTGTTGCGGGCCTAGTCGGGTTTCTACGGGCAAGGCAAAAGCACTTACGCCTAGCTCTGGTTGCGGTAGTTGCCCTACCTGTGGTATGCGTTCTTGGGCGGCTAAGTACGCTTGCCACAGAGCTTGTAAACTAGGATTGTTTTGTTCCACTTCCTGTTGGAGTTCCTCTAAGCTTTGTGCTTGCAACAATAAGCCCATGGAGAGGAGCAAGAAGCTGATAATATATTTCTGCATGATCTCTTGTTTTAAAGTTGTGTTTGGGGTTCATCGGTTACAGTGCTACTCCACCACAATTGTCCACGGAGCCATATCTCGTAAAGCACGGGCACAGTGAACATGGTAATCACCTGCAGCAACATTCCACCAAAAGAGGGAATAGCCATTGGCACCATTATGTCTGCTCCGCGCCCGGTGGCGGCTAGTACGGGTAAAAGGGCCAGAATGGTAGTAGCGGTAGTCATCATTGCTGGACGTACCCGCCGGAGTCCTCCTTCTACTATGGCATCTCGAATAGCCGAAGGGGTATTGGGTTGATTGCGACGAATGCTATCCTGTAGGAAAGTGGCCACCAGTACACCATCATCGGTAGCGATACCAAAGAGTGCTAAGAAACCTACCCAGACGGCCACACTTAAATTGATGGTGTGAATCTGAAAGAGGTCTCTGAGATTTGTCCCCAGCACCGTGAAGTCCAGAAACCAGGAGGTATTGTAAAGACCAATCATGATAAAACCTCCGGCGAAAGCCACGAATACCCCCATGAATACCATAGCGGAAACCGCTACCGATCGGAACTGTAGATAGAGAATCAAGAAGATCAGCGCCAGAGCTAGCGGGATTACTATGCTCAGTCGCTGACTTGCCCTTTGCTGCTGCTCAAAAGTGCCGGCGAAACGGTAGTTGATGCCCGCTGGTACCACCAGCTGACCTTGGTCGATGAGCACTTGCAAATGCGCTTGAGCGTTGTTGACTACCTCCACCTCGGCAAAATCCGACTCTCGATCAAAGAGTACGTAGCCAATTAAGAAACCATCTTCACTTTTGATGGATTGAGGCCCGGTTTCGTAGCGGATGTCCACCAATTCTCCCAGCGGAATCTGTTGTTGAGTGGGCGTCGCGATGTAGATTCGTTTTAGTTGCTCGGGATCAGCGCGGAATTCACGGGGGTAGCGTACCCGAATGCCATAGCGTTCACGCCCTTCCACGGTAGTAGACATGGTCATTCCACCTACAGTGGCCTGGATGTATTGCTGTACCTCCTGTACACTTAAGCCATGCCTGGCAATAGCTTGGCGGTCAATATCCAATAGCAGGTAAGGTTTACCCACAATCCGATCGGCAAATACGGCCGCGTCTTTTACACCTTTGACATCCTTTAGGTGTCGTTCCAATTCCAAACCAAAAGCCTCAATCTGCTGGAGGTCCTTGCCCTGCACTTTGATGCCCATGGGCGCGCGCATACCTGTTTGTAGCATCACCAGGCGGGTCTCAATGGGCTGGAGCTTAGGGGCAGTGGTGAGGCCCGGCACTTTCGTGCTGCGGACAATCTCGCCCCAGATGTCGTTTGGGCTTTTGATTTCATCCCGCCACTGGCGGAAATAGCGGCCATTTTTATCCGGTATCAGTTTACCTTCCTCGTCCCTGGCGTACTTACCATTTTTGTAGCGGAAACGTAGCCGTCGCCCTTGGGCATCGGTTTTGTATTCCGATTTGTACAGAATTACATTTTCGTACATCGACATTGGTGCAGGGTCCAGCGCACTACTGACTCGTCCGGCTTTGCCCACTACTGATTCTACTTCTGGAATAGACGTCACCGCCATGTCCAGCAGGCGGAGATTTTTCGCGTTCTCCTGCATACCAGCGTGCGGCATTGCGGTAGGCATTAGTAAATAGGAGCCTTCGTCCAAAGCGGGCATAAACTCTTCCCCTGTATTCCGGAAGGCTTGAAAACCAATAGCGAGGATAATGCCGACTATTAGCAGGAATAAGAGCTTAAAACGCAAGAGAAAACGGAGGATAGGCTCGTAAAAGTGGATAGCCAAGTGGAATATTCCAATGAGGCCGCCAATGAGTACGGCTACAAAAAAGAAGTTGGTCAGGGTACTCTTGTTTACCCCCAGTGGCAACCAGACCTGCGCTAGTAGCCAGCTCACCAGTGCAGCGTAGAGTAAGTTAAATGCCCAAGTGAGCCAAGCCGGTGTTGCATTTTCTGGATGGCGCTGTTGCAGTTGTTCTCGTAGCAGCCCTGCCAAGCCCGCCAACGCGATGACTGTACCACCAATTGGATGTAAAGTAAAAGCAATGCCAAGCCCAACGAGCAGTGCAGTTCCATTCAAAACCCGGAGGATTCTTCCAGACTGCCGCCGAAGCGAAAACAGGCTATGGGCCAGGGCCGGTAGTACGGTTAAGGCAAGGATAATGGCAGCAATCAACGCAAAGGTCTTCGTGTAGGCCAGCGGGCGGAAAAGTTTGCCTTCCGCAGCTTCCATGGTGAAAACTGGAAGGAAACTGATAATCGTAGTTGCCACTGCGGTGAGGACGGCAGATGCGACTTCTCTACTGGCTTCAAAAACGGAAGTCAGCACGGATTCTTCTGCCGGAGCACGATCAAGGCGGTGCAAAATGCTCTCCGTTAGCACAATTCCCATATCCACCATCGTTCCAATGGCGATAGCGATACCAGACAGAGCCACAATATTGGCATCTACACCAAAGTAACGCATGCCGATGAAGCACATCAGTACAGCTACTGGTAAGGTCCCCGCTACTAACAGGGATGACTTTAAATTGAGCAACAGCAGGATGACTACGATAACGGTAATGAGTACTTCCAGTTTCAGTGCTTCTTCCAGCGTGCCAATGGTTTCCTGTATGAGTTGTGTTCGGTCGTAGAAGGGTACCACCTTGAGCCTAGAAATTGTGCCATCAGCTAACGCCTTACTGGGCAGGCCCGGCTCAAGTTCAGCAATACGTTCTTTCACGGCATCAATTACCGCTAGAGGGTTAGCTCCGTAACGTGCAACGACTACGCCCCCCACTGCTTCTGCACCTGACTTATCTAATATCCCTCGGCGGGTAGCAGGGCCAATGCTCACCCTGGCTACATCACGAATACGCAGGGGAACGTTGTTGACTACTTTGACTACCGCTTGTTCCAGATCGGTAATGTCTTTCACGTAGCCGAGGCCCCGAACGAAATACTCTGCCAGATTGATTTCCATAGTTTGGGCACCAACATCCAGATTGCTTCCTTGTACGGCCCCCATAACTTGTTGCAGCGAAACGCCGGCCACTTTCATCGCATCGGGATCCACATCAATTTGGTACTCCTGCACGAAGCCACCAACAGACGCAACCTCGGATACTCCCTCGGCGGCCAGTAAGCCGTAGCGCAAATAGAAATCCTGTACACTCCGCAATTCGTGCAAATCCCAGCCGCCGGTGGGGCGGCCTTCTTCGTCCTGCCCTTCCAAGGTATACCAGAATATTTGCCCCAGAGCAGTGGCATCCGGGCCTAAGCTTGGCTGTACACCTTCCGGGAGGAGGTTAGCGGGTAAAGAATTAAGCTTTTCTAAAATGCGACTACGACTCCAATAGAATTCTATCTCCTCCTCAAAAATGAGGTAGATGCTGGAGAAGCCGAACATGGAGTTGCTGCGCACACTTTTTACACCGGGAATACCCAGCAAAGCAGTGGTGAGGGGGTAGGAAATCTGGTCTTCTACATCCTGAGGGGAACGCCCCTGCCATTGGGTGTAGACAATCTGCTGGTTCTCACCAATGTCTGGTATAGCGTCCACCGCTACAGGGTCGCGGGGGAGCTGTTGTAGGCCAAAATCAAAGGGAGCGGTGATTAGGCCCCAGCCTATGAATAAGGCCAAGAGCAGAAAGGTGACCAGCTTGTTCTCTAAGAAGAAACGGATATAAGAGCTTAGCATAAGAGCTATTTCAGTACGGCTAAATGGCGCTTGCTGAGAACAGCAAACACAAGTACACCACTGAAGTACCCGAGGGCATCAGCAGTTTAAACTGAAAAAGCTATTGGCTAGCAAAGAAAGGTCTGGAAGCTTACGGGGCGATCACAGACCAGAAGGGGAGGTTTATAGTTGAGGTAATGGCAGGCTTTGCGGTCGTCTTCCGTAGTGGTGAAGACCCCCAGGACTACTTGCAAACTGGAGATCAGAACGGGTACGTTCAGACTGGGAATAGTAATATCCTGCGCCAGTTGATCATCCTCTAATTGCAAAAAGTCGACGGTCGTATCACAGCACGACCTTTTCGTCGCTTTCACTTGCGTACCAGCTGTGTGGCTCTGGCACTTCCGCTTTTTAGCCTGCTGAACATAGCAGGGTGTAGCATCCGCAAACAGCGCACTACTCTTCAATTCGCCCAGACAATAGTGCTGGCTCAGGACCAAGCCGGTGGAGCTGATCAGGAGCAGAAATGCCAAAAGGATATGGAAGAGTCTGTACAGCAACTGCCAAATTTAGTTTTGCAAACTTAACCAACTTTTAGAGTTGTTCCAAACGGAAGGTTTGGTGAACCAGTTTGGCTAGAGAAAATAAAACCGGTGAATAATGCAAGTAGTCTTACAATTCTTTATAAGGACGGGTGAATTGTCCGGAATCTTACAGTATTTTTGAACTGTCGTTTTTCTGCGGCTACGAAAACTTCTGGTATAACATCAATTGAGACGATATGAGAGAGAAATTACAATTGCTGTTTTGTTTGTTGTTAGGCAGCTTTAGTGTACTGACAGCACAGACAAACGTCACCTTAAATATTCACCACCTTTTAGGGGAACAGAACTTCCGATTATATACCCTTGCTACCAATAATTTGGGGAATGAATTCGATTTTTCTCGTCTAGAATATTACCTGGCTGAGATTTCCTTGATTCACGATGGTGGTCAGGAAACGATGATTGAGGACCGTTATATTTTAGTGGATGGAGCCTTTGCAACTTCCGAAGACTTGGGAGCGTTCGACATTACTAACCTGGAGGCAATTCGGTTTCATATAGGGGTGGATGCAGCGCGTAACTACAGTGATCCTGCCACCTATGATATGGATCATCCACTGGCTCCGCAGTTTCCGTCTATGCACTGGGGATGGGTTTCTGGCTATCGTTTTTTAGCGATTGAAGGTAAAAGTGGTGCGAATCTAGGAGAGGTTTGGCAGATTCATGCATTGCTCGAAGAGAATTACCATCAGACTGAGGTGTTAATAGATCGGACTGCTGTTGATGGTCAATTGACCATTGATTTGGATGCGGACTATCTTCGTGGTCTGGATAATATTGATCTGGATGATGGCGTGATCTCACACGGTGGTTTTGGAGATGCGAAAGTCGCAATAGAAAACTACCGGGATTATGTCTTTACCGCTTCCGATAACATTACTAACACGCAAGACTTGGTCGTCGCTGATGAGCGATTTAGCATAACTCCAAATTTGATTACCAGGGGGCAATCGCCGCAATTTCTGGTAGAAAACCCGCAATCAATTACTTATGAAGTACAGGTGACTGGTGCTAACGGTCAAGTACTGAGTGGCGTCCAGCGGATAGCAGTTGATGAGCAGGTCATGATGCCCAATTTACAAGCAGGCATTTACTTTCTACGGATCTACAAGGCTGGGGTTTTCGTTGCCGCTAAGCAATTCATTGTTCAATAGCAAAACAGATGAAGGGGCTTTGGTATAGTGCACTGGGGCTACTATTGCTATTGGCTTGTGAGAAATCGTCAGATCCCAAAGAGGTAGTTTATCCGGCCTTAATGGAAGTACCTGCGGGTTTTCCTGAAGTCCTTGCGCCGGATGGAAATGCCTTTACACAAGAGCGGTGGCAATTGGGCAAGCGCTTGTTTTTTGATCCAGTTATGTCGGTTGACTCTACAGTCAGCTGTGCATCCTGTCATGAGCCTGCACTGGCTTTTAGTGACGGTCGTGTCACCAGTATTGGCGTAGAAAATCGTGTGGGTAGGCGCAATTCGCCGAGTTTGGCCAATATCGCCTACCATCCTTACTTTACCCGAGAGGGCGGAGTACCTACCTTAGAAGCTCAAGTGTTTGTTCCTATCCAAGAGCACGATGAGTTTAACTATAACATGGTGCTGCTGAGTGAACGCCTGCAAACCGATAGCACCTACGTGCAAATGGCTGAAGCGGCTTATGGTCGGACAATGGATCCCTTCGTTATCACTCGCTCTATTGCTTGCTTTGAACGAAGTTTACTCAGCGGCAATAGTCTTTATGATCAGTATATCCAAGGAGTGGAAGATGCCCAATTGTCACCAGCGGCCCTTCGTGGAATGGAGCTGTTTTTCAGCGAGCAAGCCAAATGTGGTACTTGTCATGGAGGGATTAACTTCACGGACTACTCTTTTGCCAATAACGGTTTGTACGAGGAGTATGCTGATGTTGGTCGCTTCCGGCTTACCAATAAGGAAGAAGACCTGGCGCTGTTTAAAGTACCAAGTTTACGAAACGTAGAATACACCGCTCCCTATATGCATGATGGTAGCTTATCCTCTTTGGAGGCCGTTGTTGCCCATTACAACTCGGGAGGCTTTGTTCACCCCAACAAAAATGACCGTATTCAACCCCTTGGGTTGAGTGAGCAAGAGATGCAAGATTTGGTGACTTTCCTGAAAAGCCTGACCGACGAAACTTTTATTGAGAACCCACTCTTTCGCGAAGAGCCATAAATTGAAACGATATGCGACTGAGCAGCATTAGTTTATTCTTTCTATTGATTGTAATCACCATTTTCGCCTGCGGAACGGATGATGATGGTCCAATGGAGGTAGTTGAATACGATGATACTCCCTATGTCCTAAGCTACGGCACCTTACCAGATCCGCCTTTACCAACGGATAATGCCCTTACCGAGCAAAAGGTCCTACTGGGGCGGATGCTCTTTTACGAGCCACTATTGAGCAAAGACGGCAGTCAAGCTTGTGCGAGCTGTCATTTACAAGCGGATGGCTTTTCCGACCCCAACCGCTTTTCCTTAGGTGTGGAAGGTCTTGTAGGTAACCGACAGGCCATGCCTATATTCAACTTAGCTTGGCACACCAATGCCTTTTTCTGGGATGGCCGGGCGGAGTTGCTTCGTGATCAAGCCCTGCTGCCGATCCAAGATCCGGTGGAGATGAATGAGACGCTAGATAACGTAATAGCCAAGCTTTCTGCTTCCAAGCAATATACCGACCAGTTCATTCGCGCATTTGACGCTGCCGAAGTTACCGCCGATAAGATGGCCCTGGCGTTGGAGCAGTTCATGCTAAGTATCGTGTCTGTTGAAACGAAGTACGACCGCTGGCTGGCGGGAGAAATAGAGCTGAGCGAAAGTGAAGAGCGGGGTAGGCAACTTTTTAATACGGAGTACAATCCGTTTTTTCCAGAATTTTCCGGTGCCGATTGTCAGCACTGTCATTCTGGTAAGAATTTCGAGAATGATCAGTACATGAACAATGGCCTGGATACAGATGCGGAGTTTACAGACCTGGGCAGAGAAATGGTTACTGGAGATCCCCTGGATCGGGCCAAGTTTAAGGTGCCTACTTTGCGTAATATAGAGCTGACTGCACCCTATATGCACGATGGCCGTTTCCAAACCCTGGAGGAAGTCATAGACCATTATAACGCTGGTATCAAAGCATCATCTACCGCCGACCCCACGGTCGAAAATACCAGAGAAACCGGCTTATTCCTAAACGAACAAGACAAGCAAGACCTGATCAATTTTCTCAAGACCTTTACGGACGAAAACTTGAGCTCCAACCCTGCGTATCAATCGCCGTTGTAGCGTTGTAAGTGAAAGTGAGAATGACAATGACAGTTAAAGTGAGCGTGGGTGTAATACCCCCAAAACTGTCACTTTAACTGTCATTTTCACTTTCATTCTAATCGTACATTGATCTGATGTAAAAGATGCCATCAACAAGTGAATAGAATATCTTGCTTATGCAATGTGA
>JBCBEC010000097.1:0-7842 GCA_038528965.1 Bacteroidota bacterium
ATGAAGAAATAGAGAAATTTTCGATAGGGACACACATCGGATTAGTTGTTTCATTAATTATCGCCATACTGAAATTTCTTTCAGAATTGTAAAAGAAATCGCCCAACTTAGCTACTTCGACAAGCCTCCTGCGTCGGCCTGCGCAGTAGCCAGAGTTGGCTGCAATGAGTGAAAAACCATTGATGAAGAATATCAAGAATTATTTGAGGAAGATGGGAGTAAGATCAGATAATTATATCGTTAAAGGTTGGAATTCAATGGGTTTGAATGCAATTGAGATAATATGAAAATACAGTTTAAAAGGTTAGATCATGTTCAGCTGTGTGTTCCTGAGGGAGGGGAAATAGAGGCACGAAAATTTTATTGTGATTTACTGCAATTAGAGGAGATTGAAAAGCCAGAATATCTAAAGAAAAATGGAGGATTTTGGTTGAAAATTGCTGACATACAACTTCATATAGGAGTAGAGAACTCAGAGTGTAAATCAAAAAGGCATCCGGCTTTTGAAGTAGCAAATCTTGATGACATACGGCGTTTTTTGGAGAAGAATGGTATTCGCATTAAGGAAGATTTACCGATACCAGAATTCCGAAGATTTTCTTTTTATGATCCATTTGATAACAGAATAGAGTTGCTGGAAAGGATTGTTAATGATATACGATAAGGGTATACTGTTATTGATGAGGCACTCCTCCAAAATGATGATATTTGTGGCAATAAATACCGAGAATTGATGTCCAAGGAGAAGCTTAAAGAAAGAAGTGAGGCCATTCGAGAGCTAGCTACGAGTTTTTGTGCCCAGCATTTAGATGAAGACTATTTTGAGTTAGTAGAATATGTGATTCTAAAGCTAAGTAGAAAAAGGCCCAGTCCTCTGCTACGTGGTAAGTTAGAGATATGGGCAGCAGGAGCGGTTCATGCGATTGGTCAAGTTAATTTTTTGTACGACAAATCATTTGAGCCCTATATTTCCTTCACGGATTTGAATAAGTATTTCGGAACGAAGAGTTCAAGCGTTGGTAATAAAGCTGCCGATATAAGGAAGATGTTCAAGATGGATAGATATTCGAACTTTGAGTTTATGACAAAAGGGATTAAAGAGAATCATGTTTTGTATAATTCTGTGATGGTAAATGGATTAATCGTTCCATTGTCATCTATTCCAGAAGAGTATCAAATTATGGTAAGAGAAGCGAGAGAAAAAGGGGAAGATCTTCAATTCTGGACTGAATAGATGAAAATAGGTCTGCAGCCAACTTTGCTAGTGCGACAATGCTTCGTTCCTCAGCACTGCGCCCTAGCCGGAGTTCTACGCAAAATGAAAAAATATTAGTGTAAAATTGAAGCATATGAAGAAACTGACAAAGGTGAAAATAGCTTCATTGGTATATTTTGCCTTCATATACCTTCCAGTAAATGTACTGGCTCAAAACCAAATGAGTATTCAAGGAGTCTGGGAGGTGTCAGAAGGATTAGATAGTATATCTACTATGGATATATGGCAATTTAATGATGGCTTCTTTTGCAGTTTAAAGTATACATCGGATCTTTCAAAGGATTTAATATGTGATGAATCGGGTATGTATACTGTAACCGATTCGCTATTAACTATCGAAATAAATACTGACGATGGGTACCTATACGAAGAATCTCTATTAGTACAATTTAGCTATCAATACATTAATGAACAGTTTATTCTGAAAGTATACGAAGATAGAAAGGGGATGATGAAGAATATGGTCACGGAAAGACTGCTAATGGTGCGTAGGCGTTAATAATGAATTGGTTAGTAAATTAGGAATTATGATGAATTTTTCAGTACAGGACAAAACTCCAAAAAGCAATATGGTTAGTGCTGAACACCCTGTTTTTGATCTAAATGACCAAGTTTTTAGGTCAAATGACACTCAAAATCACCGTTCATATCAGTCAAATAATCATTTGTTCTTTACCCAGTACCACAATTGAAAGCTTATGAGAAAGAAAAAACTTTGCACGCTATTTGCCTTCCTATTCTATACCACAATTTTTGGTCAACTCAGCGATGTGCAAGTTATCACTGATGAAATACAAACTAAGGTAGTGTTATCATCAAATGAATTTGGTGAAATCGAGTTCAAGTGTCAGAATTTGTCGGTACAACTTGAGATTGTAGACTTCTTTATTGATGGGCAATTTGGTGTTGTTGTGACAAAAAACCTTGATGGGATATATCATTTTTCCTCGGCTTTCCGAAATGAAAATGAATGGCAAATCGATCATTGTGGAGCTTCCATCCTAAGAGGAGAAGGGTCTGAATTGGCTGGCTACAAAACAGTGGTTAAAGAAATAGAAATCATTAATGGTGAAACGTTAAAGATTGAATATAGTCGGTTGAATTATTCGCGTGCTGCTGCTGCTCGTAGTAATACAAAACTAGGATCAAATGAACTAGTGGCTATCGGTGAAATACAACAGGTTGGACTCTATGACACTAATAGTGATACGTACATAAGTATGAATGATGGGCGAGATACCAACTCTCCTAGAAAGCTATACTAACTTAATTTTTCATTTCGAGGGTGAACTTATTAAGTTTGGCACAGAGAGATATTCAGATTGGGAGTCAGTTATGACCTATTTGATGGAGAATTAATAATAATGATGCGTAGAACTTAGCTACCGCGACAACCCTCCTATCGTCGGGCTGACGCGGTAGCCAGAGTTGGGGCCAATGTGTGCTCTGAATGGAACCCGAACGATTGATTGACTCAAATAAATTCGTGGAACCAATGCTGTAAATAAGATGGAGGTGAGGCCCTCCGCAGGTGCCGAACAGGCGGAACCTGCAAACCACCCTAAGGTGCTATGAAGGCAACGGATTGGTGCTGAGCGTTAGGGAAAAGGCCTGGTTAGACAGGTCAGGTGAGAATACGGAAGACGAATGCAAATGAACCTCTGATGAAGTGTCAAGACAACAAAAATCCCGTCCAAACTGCCGGTATATTGGTGCTGGAGGATTTAAGGGTTGCGGCGACCTGTGTGTTAGCGCTCGGCGGGTGGCATAAAGGAGGCGTGATCTGTATACAGGCTTATTTATGGAACAGAGGAAGACCATCACTAGGATGAAAAGAGGAAAGTACAAGTCGGCAGACAACCGGCAAGACGAATACTCGGAGCCTGGAGGTGGTTGCGGACTTGTTCGTAGTAGTGAGGAAGACTCTGTAACGGAGTTGGAGCGAAGGGACAAGCATGTACAGTTGATATCAAGTTCGGCAACTTCACCTGGCGGTACAGGAGGGAGGAGGACCGATTGGTACGCAACAAAAGGATTACCGTTAACCTTAAAACATTTTGCGGATGCTTACCAAAAAGTAAAGCACAACAAAGGGAGTCATGGGGTAGACGGCGAGAGTCTTGAAGACTTTGAGCTGAACTTGGTTGACAACCTTTATGTACTATGGAATCGAGTGAGTTCCGGCAGTTATTTTCCTGAGGCGGTTAGAGAAAAGAGTATTCCCAAAATAGACGGACGAGTTCGTAAGTTGGGTATACCAACGATCAGGGACCGCATTGTACAACAGGTAGTTAAGAGCTACATCGAACCACGACTAGATCCGATCTTCAGCGACAGCAGCTGGGGCTATCGACCGAATCGGGGGACGAGTGGTGCGTTGGCAGAAGTACGATCAGGAGTACGTAAGTACGCCTGGGTTATAGATGCGGATATAGCTGCGTTCTTTGATAATGTATCGCACGAGAAGTTGGGCCTGGCCTTAGACCGACATGTAAGGGAGCCCTGGATCAGACAACTGATCTATAGATGGCTGAACGCTCCGATACATTGTGAAGACGGACAACTACGTTATCGGCAGGGTAGAGGGACTCCACAAGGTGGCGTTATCAGTCCTTTATTAGCCAATTTATACTTGCACTATGCCTTGGATGTTTGGATGGAACGAAGCTATCCGCAGGTCAAGTTTGTTCGCTATGCAGACGATGTAGTAATACATTGCGAAAGCTATGATCAAGCTATGCACCTGCGTAATGAGCTAAGCTGTCGACTCAAGGAAAGTGATTTAGAGCTAAATAAGGACAAGACGCGTATTGTGTTTTGTAAACGCACCAACCGTCGTTACAAATACAAAATTGTGAGCTTCGATTTCCTAGGCTATACATTTAAACCTCGAGTGAAAGTCCGCCCTGATGGGATGATGTTTACGGGCTTCGACGGAGGCGTGAGTATCAAAAGTGAACGAGCATTTTGTCAGAAGCTACGCGCCAGTAGGTTCCATAGATGGACCTGGCGAAGGATCGATGAAATAGCAGCGTATCTAAACCCTATAGTAGCAGGCTGGATCAACTATTTTAGTAAGATGAACCGCTACTTGTTACGTCGGGCGATGAAGACGCTGAACACTCGATTGCTGAAATGGCTATGTAAGCGGTACAAACGTTATGGTAATTCGATGCGCAAGGCTGCACGTTTTATGCGTAAGTTGGCCCAAGAACGGCCCAAGCTGTTCTACCACTGGACCAAGGGCTACCATACTGCCTAATCCTTGTATATGAAGAGCCGTATGATGGGAGACTATCACGTACGGTTCTGTGAGAGGCTTGGGGTGAAACTCCCCGGGCCTACTCGACTAATATAAAAGTCCCATGCCATAGTAAAATGATGGATGGAGAGAGGATAGAAAAAAGCAAGAATCGAAACGATTATTTGATAATCCTTGTTTATCTTACAAAAGTGTTTGTCGAACTATAAGGTTTTTGTATAGACGAGCATCACAATTTAGTAAGTATAAATGATGTCGATGATGTTGAGTACGAACGATATTAAGATGGATATTATAAGTTTATTGAGTCAAATAAATGATCTCAATGAACTGAAGAGAGTATATGAGGAGATAAAGAAAATAGAAATTGCTACACCGAATGTAAGCGATGTAAAGCCTAAGTTAGACTTCCGGAATGCTACTACAGAGATAGGAAAATCAGTTAGCTACAAAGAACTATTAGAAGAACAGAATTACCAACCTATTTCATATGAGACGTTTAGGAAGCTAGCTGACGAGATAGAATGGGATGAATCATTAGAGGAATTATTAGAAGCACTAGACTAGAGATATTAGAATTCGATGGATTACATACTAGATACCAATTTAATCGTCATTTATAGTCGTGACTCTGATGTTGCTGCAAGGATTGAAGAAGATTATCATTTGTTTGATGATAGGAATAGTCTTGCGGTCTCAGTAGTTACTTTGGGGGAGGTCAGCGGACTTATCAAGAAACTAGGTATAGGAGAAAAGCGTCGAAAGAAAATAGAAGCGATGCTTTCAAGACTTGCAAAAGTCAGGATTGATACAGAAGAGGTAATTGATAGATATGGAGATATAGATGCTTACAGCCAAGGAAAGCTCAAAAAGAAACGCGGGAATTTTTCAGCAAGAAATATGGGTAAGAATGATCTATGGATAGCAGCAACTGCTAGCGTATATGATTTAACACTGATTACTACTGATAAGGACTTCGATCACCTCAATGGTGAATATGTCAAGCTCGAGTATGTTGATATTGAAAAGTATAAGAAATAGACTGGTTCCAACTTAGGCTGGGCGACAAGCCTCGTGCCTCGGCCTGCGCTCAGCCCAGAGTTGCTGTCGCAATGCTCCGCTTCGCTCCGCACTGCGACAGCAACTCTGGGCTGCGACGCCTCCGTTGCGCTTGTTACTTCGCTGCGCGAAGCACTGCGCACAACGAGGGCTCAACGCCAATCGCATCCTGCGCGGGAAAAAACTTTGGGGCTACGCCCCAAACCCCTTTTCCCTCTCCGGACGCGACTGCGTCGCAGCCGGAAGTTAGAGTCAATTAAGATAAAAAAGCAATATGCGGAGAATAACCGGCATAATCTCATTAAATATGCGGAGAATAACTAGTATATTCGTCTAGTTAATTAGAATAATGAGATGGCAAAATATATTTATCAGTATCCTGACTGGCCGAATTTTACGTGGGATGAACAAAAGATTCAAGTAATATTAGGAAGGGTTCGACACCTTCAGGGAAAGCTCTTTGGTCAAATGAGCACACTAGGTTTTTCGATCAAAGAAGAAGCCTTGTTGTCAACATTAACAGTTGACGTATTGAAATCATCCGAAATTGAAGGCGAGAACCTCAACTATGAGCAGGTAAGATCATCTATCGCCAAAAGGTTAGGACTGGATTATAATGATACCATTTATCCAAGTCGAGATGTAGAGGGTGTGGTAGAGATGATGCTAGACGCGACGCAAAATTATAATGAACCATTAAGTGAAGAAAGGTTATTTGGTTGGCATGCCGCATTGTTTCCAACAGGAAGGAGTGGAATGTACAAGATTGAGACGGCCCGCTACAGAACAGGAAAAATGCAGATTGTTTCTGGACCAATGGGAAGAGAGCAAGTTCATTACACAGCTCCTGCACCAGAGTCAATGAAACGAGAGATGGATATTTTTCTGGATTGGTTTAATTACAATTCAGATCTAGACTTAGTTGTAAAGGCAGCAGTTGCTCATTTTTGGTTTATAATTATCCATCCATTTGATGATGGCAATGGGAGAATTGCTAGAGCATTATCGGACTTGTTGTTAGCAAAATCGGAAAATAGTTCATTTAGATTTTATAGTCTATCAAGTCAAATGCTATTAGAACGAAAAAACTATTATGGGATGCTGCAAAGAGTACAGTATAGCGAAGGAGATATAACAGATTGGCTTGAATGGTTTCTAAATTGTCTATACGGTGCATTAGAGTCAACTGAAGGAACAATAAAAAACGTTCTAAGGAAAAATCGCTTTTGGGAAAAACATAGTGAAACGATTCTAAACAGTAGACAGCGTCTGATGCTCAATAAATTATTAAACGGATTCAAAGGAAAATTAAAGACCTCGAAGTGGGCGAAGATTACAAAGTGTTCTCAGGATACCGCCTTGCGTGATATTAAAGACTTAATAGAAAAAGGGATATTGAGACAAGAAGAGTCTGGAGGAAGAAGTACGAACTATGAATTGAATGATTTTGAATGAAAATACTGGCTCTAACTTTGCTAGTGCGACAATGCCTCCTGCGTCGGCCTGCGCTCAAGCTTGAGTTGCTGGCGCAATGTTCCGCTTCGCTCCGCACTGCGCCATCAACTTTCGGCTGCGACGCCTCCGTTGCGCTTGTTACTTCGCTGCGCGAAGCACTTCGCACAACGAGGGCTCAACGCCAATCGCATCCTGCGCGGGAAAAACTTTGGGTCTACGCCCCAAACCCCTTTTCCCTCTCTGGACGCGACTGCGTCGCAGCCGAAAGTTGCATGCAATGTGTGCTCTGAATGGAACCCAAACCATTGATTAATTCAACAAAATTTGTGGAACCAATGCTGTGAATAAGATGAAGGTAGACCCTTCACAGGCGCCATACAGGTGGAGCCTGTAAACCAGCCCGAGGTGCTGATCTGGTGACGGACTGGTACTGAGCGTCGGGTGAAAAGGTCCGATTGAACGGATCAGGTGAGAATACAGAAGATGAACGCGAGTGAACCTCTGATGAAGCGTCGAGATAACTGACCTCCCATCCAAACTGTCGGTTTATTGCTGCCGAAGGACTTAAGTGTTGCGGGTGACCTGTTAACTAGCGCACGTTGGGCGGCGTAAAGGAGGCATGATCTGTATTTAGGCCCTGACGATAAATGTCAGGATCTAAGGGCTTATTCACGGAACAGAGGAAGCCAATCATGAATGACAAGGGAAAGATGCAAGTCGGAAGAACGCCGGTAAGATCGAATACCGATGACATGGTTGGTGGCGGACTTGACCGTAGTAGTGAAGAAGG
>JBCBEC010000098.1:0-7449 GCA_038528965.1 Bacteroidota bacterium
GCCTTGTGCTCGATTCTAACTAATGCAAATACGTTGTATTCTGTCGGGTAGTTAGCTGCCAAGTACGCGCTGGTTTTTCCTCCTGATATACTGGTTACTGTTTGCATTTACTGCTGACTTTGATGGAAGCCGGACTACTGACCGTCCGGCCCCCGAGTTGTTAATATGGGCCCACTCTGAAGGTAGGGCTACTCCTTGCGCTGCCAGTTGTCCCTACTGTACCTGGCGGAAAACCTCATCGTTAACATGGGCCCAGCCTTGCTATTGATGGTATGTCTTGCTCGGCTCCGTTGAACCACTCTATTTTTTGGTATTTGTAATAATCTGTTTGTAGTGAGAAGCAGCCAACTCCATAGTCTTCACTAACAGTGCCCAATCTTTTGGAGAGGCTTCCGCATCCCTAGCCATCATGTTGAGCTGAATTAACTCTATAAGGCATTTGTCGAGTTCCGTTATATCAATTTCCATCGTTTGCTGGTTTTGATGTTAACGATTAGCGCGACGAGAACGGCGAACCATTGCACGGCGGCTTTTGATTAGTTTCTTGCTTGCCCGCTTCCGCTTGTATCTCGTTCGGGACTTTTTGAGTAATGATAAATCGCTGTAATCAATTGGGGGCTGTATGTCCATTAGTCTCTTTATTTTGTAAGTGATTGAATCATTTGGTACTTCTCTTCAGAGAAATGTCTTGCATATCCTCCCCTTCCACCAACTCCACATCCCGCAACCACTCCGCTAACTGTTGTCCGAAGGCTTCCGCTTCCCGCTCTACTAGGTCATTGGGGCGTATGATGTCATCAAAGTGCAGCTTAAGGTGGCCCACTTCGTGGAAGAAGGTTACAATGGTAGTTTGCGCGCAAGGTGGCGTGTAGATCCAGATGGTGTCACCGTTGGTTTCACCTAGGATGATTTCACCATCAGCGATCACCTCTTTCTCGTCCCACATCAATTCGGCCCCCAGGGTGTCAGCCAGTGCTTCGAAGGATTGTAGTAGATCCGCGCAGGCGTAGCCCTTAAGGACGAATTGCTCTTTTACAGTCTGCATTGTGTTCTTGATGTACAGTTGCCGGTTGACTGGTTGGGGGTTGAATACCGCAGGATCTGTAGACGATTTCTGCTGATCAGAAAAATAGTACAAGGCTCCTACAAGGATGGTTATTCTTAAGAAAGTCCACATAATTTGAAGGGTTAAAACAGCAGGCCTTGCGGCCAGTAGTTGGTGATCAGAATTTCGTTGTCCTTGCGCTTCAGATTGGTGCGGCGTTTGATGGGCAGGATGTGAAAGTGCCTACGCTTGGCTTCCTTAAGCACAAAGGGATGGTCAAACTCACTCATTGCGGCAGGTATGCCCTCGTTAGCCATGATGTCTAGGCAGTCTACGGTATCGTCCTTTTTCCATTTAGGCACCTTGTAGCTGTGCTCACGATCTAGATAGCAGGGGTCCAGATACAGAAAGGCTTCGTCGCGGGTAAGCTTCTTTTTAGAGAAGGACACTTTTCCGATCACATCACGGAAATCTTCGTTGACGAACATGCAATGCTGAATCTTTCGGAAAGTCGGCTCAATTGCTCGAAGTAAGTTCTCCTTAGTGCGGTTCACCTCCAGCTTAAGGGTATGGCCTTTGCCGTAAATGGTAAAGTTGCTTAAGAGTAGAAAGCGGACTGCCTTCAGTACGGGATCCACTTCCCAATGCGACTTCCAGTGACGAACCAACGAAGCCGATATCGGCATCCGGAGAATCTGCTGCTTAAGTGCTTCTCGTTGATGCAGGACTACCAGATAAAGGTTGGTAACGTCATCATCGAGATCATTGCAGATATTGTGTTCTGCTAGTGGTGTATTAAAGAAGATCCCACCTGCCCCAAAAAACAAGGTGATCCGCATTCGATGAGGCGGGAAGTAGCGATAGATCTCACTGGATAGACTCTGCTTGTTGCCAATTCTGGTAAGTAGCATAACTATATCCTCTTCATTCCCGCCCAAGCATCATGGATCAGCTGATCCCGCTCCGTTTTCCAGACGTATTCCAACCAGGCTTTGGCGTAACTGACATCGCTGCTGTGGATAGAGTATAGCATGACGTAGGCCATGTTGCCAATCTGGGTAGTGGTGGCCGCCGCTACGGCTTCGGGCTTAAAAGCGATATAGTTGGAACTACTCTTCTTAACGCAATAGACCATGCCGCCGCGATCGACTTCTTCCTTAACTACCTGTGCTACGAAAAGGGCTTGTTCGTAAATGGGCAGGAAGATGATGATGGGGCGAACAGAACGCAAATACCGTTCGGAATGGCGTAAGCCATGGGAATCAAACCGGCCAGTAGCCCGTTTGAGCAGATCAAGAAATCGTCTCATGAGGTAATTATTTTCTTAAGGCATCCACCGGCCTGCTAGTCGGTCAATCTTGCTTAGCAAGTGCTCTTGCCATTTGATGAAACGGTAGAGCACCCGACCGACACGGGTGAAGCATGAGTAGAGTAAGATTTGGTGTAGTTTTCTGTGCATAGGGACTTAAGCTATCATTCCTCTTCTCGTTCTTTATTCATCATCTTTTGATAGGCTTCTTGTTCGTGTTCCTCAAAGGCCTGGCGGCGTCCTTGCATGATCTTGATAGCCCGCTGGTAATTTTGGTATCCCAAAACCGTTGGGTCCCATTTTTCGTGCGATGGATTCTCAACAGCGGACATCAAACTCTTTTTAAGGAGTTGAAACGCAATCTTATCCGTTAAGTCTACAATATTCTCAAAGCTGTCGGCGTGAGACTGATTCATCATCATGCTTAAGCCCTGTTCAGCGATCCGCATCAGTTTATCGTTCATGTCTTCAGGCGGCTCCGATGCAGGTTCGGGTTGCCCCATGTAATAGCCATGCTGAAATGCACTTAAGTAATCACTATAGCCTTCGTAGCCAGCAGCATCGGATAGTGAAAAGGCTCCGGGGTCTTCCAACCAGAGTTCAATGAGTTGTTGTACTTTTTTAGGGATGTTATTCATACTTAAGTAAGATTTGACCGTTAATGATTTATTGTTTTACCGCCTGTAGTTGGGCTATTTCCTCCCGGCTCAGCCAGCTGGTGCTGCCGTTGGGCCAGGTATCGTATTCGTAGAGATGGGTGTCAGCGCCAGCGTTTTGGCGGGCAGCATCGGCGGGTAAGATGGCCATCCATTTGATCCTGCCCCCGTATCGTCCGATGGGGTAGGTTTTCCAGATGGTGATCTGGTCTTCTGGTTCCTCGACCCTTTGATACCAGGTTTGGATTTCTTCGTTGTTGTGGAAGCGGATACGTGCCGCTAGTTCCGCCGTTTGTACGTGCTTTGGCATGATTATAGATTTTGAATCGTTTGCTTAATGCGTTGCTCGAAGGCCAGTACGGCCGTCTTGCCCCATTTTTTCCGTAGGGTCTGGGTGAGTTCGTGGTGTAGGCGTTGCCGATCAACGGCTTGGCCGGGGAGGAAGGTTTTGAGGTATTTGTTGACCGCTTTTGTGACCGCAGTACGGCGGCTGCGGCGGTAGCGGCGCACCTGTTTGGCCCGCATCCAGCTTTCGGTATGCAGGAACCCTCCCTTGGCTGCGTTGCGGATATCGAAATAGTAGCGGGGCAGCAGGACAAAGCGCTTTTCCTTGGCCCGTAGCCACTCGAAGACCATATCAATGCGCTCTTGGATCTCGCCTCTTGCGGCGGCGTAGCGCTTGGGGTGTACGCAGCGGGCCAGATACTCAGCCAGGGCGATGCGACCGGCTTCTTTCTGGCCATCGCTCAACCATTCGTCCCGGTAGATGGTGGCTTCAGCTTTGCTCCAGCAGAGGGTGGCGATGTGCTTGACCTTAAGCTGATCCTGTGGGCTCAGGTGGCCGATGGCTTCCTCCAGGCTAACCGGAAAACGCTCCGGCGGGGGGGTGCCGCGCAAGTCGGGGGGGCTGGTATCCTGATACTCGCCCTGGTGGGACTGGCCGAAATCCGTTACGTTCGCGGTGTATCCCGACCCCGTATCCTGATCACTGGCTGATGAAGCTTCAGCTTCGCCATTCTTCGCGTCAGCGTCTTCATGCATTGAAGCTTCAGCTTCGCCGCTCTTATTTCTTTCTTTCTTTGTATCCTGATCAGGATACTCAGGATACTGAGTACCTGACACTGTATGGTCTAAAGTTTTTACAGAGCACGAAAAAAATAAGCCGTTCAAATTGCCCTTCCAGCGACCGCTCTGATCGCGCAAAAACATGACCATAGGGTTCAGATCGAGTTCGTAGGGGGCGTTGGTACCGTGCCAGGCTTTGTAGGCAATCAGGCCCGCCCTGCGCAGCCGTACCCGAAGATTCATGATAGTACTTTTGCAGACGCCCATTTCCGCCGCCAGGGCACCATTGCTGGTACGTAGCGCAGGTAAGGGTTCGCCTCCGCGCAACACCCCTGCCCTACTACGTTGCTGGCCACGGAGGGTTCCGTAATAGAGCACCAGCAGATGCTCAGCCAGCTTGATGTGACTGGCCCGCAGTTTGTACTTAAGGGAGCCCTTGCCCGTAAACTGACTGTTATACTGGTTGATGTACTTGCGTAGAAGCTTCTTGCTATTGGCCAAGTGCAACTCGAAAACCGAGTTGGCAATTTGTTGACTGTCAGGAGTGGCGCACATAGGAATACTTGTTTAAAGGTCAAATGAGCGGGGCAGTCTTCAGCACTGCCCCGTCTCTTGTTGGGGACAAACTACTCGTCGCTTCAGCGCAGTGCAGCACCTACCAAGCCCTTAAGGCCCGGCAGGTACCGTCACGTTACGCGGTCTCTTAACTGTGGTATTAAAGCAGGTGTGGTAAAAGCCAGGCCGGGTTCTCCTCCGGCCTGGAGCTATTCACCAAATTGAACACCTGTATGAGTCTGAAAAAAGCTCCGGCGCACCTTTGTGCTACCGGAGCACAACTTGCCAAATGGACTATCGACCATCAAGCAGCAGGATTTTATTGGGAAAACACGGGCAAACCTGCTACGAGCCTGCCCGGCATAAACAAATTGTAATCCCATGATTCATAGCGTATTCGGCAGCACCACAGTGCCGTCGATGATACGTTTATTCGCTTCCAGTACTTCTTTGCGCAAAAAGTCCATGGGACGTTGGCCCTTGGTAGTGATGAGTTCCCCATTCCTTTGCAGCCAGTTGACAATCCGCCGGTGATAGAGGCTGGGGAACAGCCGTAGCCCTAAGAGGAAAGCAGCTTCGTCAATGGTGACCCACTCAGGCTGCAATTCCAGCGGTAGCATTTGCCGCTGCATGTACATCATCTCCCGGTGACTCCAAGTAGCGGCTTCGCGTTCGCGCTTAAACGCTTGCAGTTGCTCCCGCAGCAGTTGGTTCTGCTCCGTCAGGAGGCGCTCAATGGTCGTTTGCTCAGTGGTGGCAGCTGATGTTGGGTTCATGGATACTGGCTTAAAGGAAGAGGAGCCTGCAACAATCGTTCTCTCTGGTACGCTGATCTCTGCGGGCAGGCTACCTCTTCGGCTTCCGTATGAAGGGATAAAGCAAGGGTACTAAGCTCTTAAGCGACGTGCGCTTCGCGATACCACCAGAGTCCTTTCTCTTTGGCATCGGCGAAAGCTTGGTCGACACTGATATTTTTGAGTACCGGCACCACCTCCGGGAATTTGCAGACCAGATCGGTATACCAGTCTTTGCCGAACAGGCGGGCGAATTGAATAAACTCCTCCCCTGAAAATTCAGCCGGATTGTTCAGGCGGCGACTGAGGCTCTTGGGCGTGTTCAGATTGAGCTTAGTGGTGACCTGCTCGTCCGTCAGGCCAGACTCCAGGAGTTGGTCTTCGTACCAGCGCACGAAGGTGGCGCGTACGCCTTCTTTGGGGGTGGCAGTTGCGGTCATCGGTTTTATTTTTTAATTTTAAGTTCTGAAACCCACAATCCAACTTCAAATGCACTTACCACACTTACCCTATTCGGGCCGCCCGGCCTGTGCCTTATCTATTCTAGCCTCACCACCAGACATACCTTTATTGTTCCGGCAAAACTGACATTTTGCCCGGCAAACCTTCATTGGCAGTCTTATAATGTTTATTTTGGCTGCTAAATCGTTGTTTCGATACAAATATGCGACATTAAATGTCGGTTAACAAATATTTAAAGTTGTTTTTCACCTTTAAATATTACATTTTTATTTCTTCTATGCACTTAGCACAGAATATCAACCACTTAAGAACAAAGAACAAGTTGTCGCAATCTGAGCTTGGCAATCGACTTGGTATTACAGGAAACCAGATCGGAAGGTATGAGAAAGGCACTAGTGACCCGCCAGTATCGAAATTGATACAAATGGCCGACTTATTTCAAGTTAATGTTCAAGATTTACTTTTCACAGACTTAAGTTCAGACACGCCCAAGTTTCAACAACCAGAAATTCCCTACACCCAGCAAGACGAAAGCTCAGTTGTGAGTCAACTGAATACAGAGATGAGAAAGCGGCTGGTGATTTACGAGCAGAAGATTAAGGAGTTGGATCCAGATTTGGCGAAAGATTGGGGGATTGAGTGAGGGAGGTGCGAACAGCAAAATGAACAACCTAAAAATTTTAGTTAACACAGTGCCTAATGCTAGTCATTGGCGCTACCAAATTACCTTCTAAATGAAACGTTATTTATTATTTGCACTCAGCTTAAGCGTACTCTTTCTCTACTCTAGTTGTAACAAGGATGATGATGATAGTGTAAGAAACGAGTTTACGCTCAATGGTGATTCATACCAACTGGCCAAAGGTTTCATGACAGAATATGGCTCGAATGGAAACGGGAGTTTTGACTTTGATGTCGAGTTAACTTCTTCAACGGTCAACTACAACGATTTTGACGGAAGCTTTAGCGGTACAGGTGACGTTATTTACTTCGACTTGAATACCTCACTTGAAACAGGTCTGGTTAACGGAACTTATAATTTTTCAAGTGATCGCAACGCTTTTACGTTTGTTGATGGTGCTGTGGCTACAAATTATGATGCTGACACGGAAAGTGGCGATGTTTTTGCCGTTGTCGGAGGTAGTGTCGAAATAGAGATCAGAGGCAATGAAACCTACTTCTCTTGGAATCTGACTATTTCCAATGGTACCACAGTTACCGGTGAGTTCCAAGGTATACTAAGAAATGTGTAAAGCACTGATCCAGCTCCTACAACTAGCAAAAAGCGAGCCAGGTGGTCACGCCACTCAACAATGAGATGCGGAAGCGTCTGGTGATGCTAAAGGGTTAGTTGATGGAGCTGGATTTGAATTTGGTGGAGGAATGGGGGATTGAGTGAGTGGGGCTCTTTATCCCAATAGTGACTTTTCCCAGCATTATTGCGAACCCAATCAAATGGTATGCTAAATGAAAAACATCTAAGAGAAATTGCCTGCGAAATAATACATGAATGCTATTCGGAGGTAGAACTGGTCGATAAAATTGAGCAAATCAGGAATGCCT
>JBCBEC010000099.1:0-6367 GCA_038528965.1 Bacteroidota bacterium
TGATTCTTCACAGATGAAATACGAAGTAAGAAGTATCCGGTAATCGGTCTGCGGATTTTCCTACCTGACTTCCGCTTTCCGCAACCATTTCCCGTTCCTCTACAGGCATTGCGGTCATTCCTTTTGTTATGCTATATCGACCTTGAAAACCGAGCGTTTGCGCTTTGCCAGCGTAGGTGTTATCTTCGCCGCGTAAATTTTGCTGAAAAAGAAATTCGCATCGCCAAAACATAAATACTTTGGATAACAATACTTACGTAGCGATAATGGCCGGTGGAGTTGGTTCTCGTTTCTGGCCCGCCAGTAGAGAGGCCCGCCCCAAGCAGTTTTTAGACATTCTGGGAACGGGTAAAAGCCTGTTGCGTCTCACTTTTGAGCGTTTTCTACAGCTCACTTCGGCTGAACGTATTTTTATTGTTACCAATGGCCTGTACAAGGCACAGGTGATGGAACACTTGCCGGAATTGACTGAGAACCAGATCCTGTGTGAGCCTTCGCGCAATAATACGGCTCCGTGCATTGCGTACACAGCACTAAAATTACAGCAGCTGGACGCGGAAGCTAATTTGGTCATTGCTCCAAGTGATGCCTTGATTACCAACGAGCCGCTCTTCGTTGATAACATTCGTAAAGCACTGTCCTTTACCGCCGAACATGATGCACTGCTGACTTTGGGAATTGCTCCAGATCGCCCTCACACCGGCTATGGCTATATTCAATTTGGTGACGGAGAAGATGGTGTATACCGGGTAAAACGCTTTACGGAAAAGCCCAAGCTGGACCTGGCGCGTGAGTTCCTAGCCAGCGGTGACTACTTGTGGAATGCCGGAATTTTTGTCTGGCGAGCTGCTTCCGTACTACGCGCTTTTGAACAGCATGCACCAGAAATATTGCAGTTGTTAGGCCGCAATATCGAATGCTACAATACAGAGCGCGAGCAGGCCTTCATTGATGAGGTATATCCACAAACGCCAAAGATATCGGTGGATTACGCCATTATGGAAAAGGCAGATAACGTACATACGATTCCCGCCCAGTTTGGCTGGAGTGATCTGGGAGCCTGGGTGAGCCTGCACCAGGAAATGAAGCAGGACGAAGATGGGAATGCTGCCCAAGGCAAAACCATCTTGCTACACGATACCCACAATACGTTGGTGCGCATAGCGCCGGACAAACTGGCGGTAGTGGCTGGTTTGGACGATTACATCGTAGTAGACGAGGGAGATGTGCTGCTGATTTGCCCCAAATCAAGAGAGCAGGAGATCAAAGCACTGCGTACGCAGGTAGGAGAGGTGTTTGGACCACACTACTTGTAATTGGATGCTTCAACAACTTTGTCCAGAACCCACGCTACGTATCGAAGCGATTTTTGACATTGGTTTTTAATTTGTCCTAGTGGTTTCCGGAATTCATCCCGCCGTAGAGGTTGAGGGCGGAATGAATTCCGCGAAACTAAGGATGCAGCAGTGGTACGAGCAATATTACAAAACCAACCATCGCGTCGTAATTTCCGACCCCCCACTTCCGACCTCCCTAACTTGCCTCCGGCTCGTTCAACAATTCTCCACAGTACTTGCAGTGGATGGCATCATCATCGTGGCCTTCCTGGCCACAGTAACGACAAGCTTGGGTATTCGTTCTATTCTCGCGAGCTTGTTTGATCAATTCTCCGGTAACAATTCCCGTAGGGACCGCAATGATGGCGTAACCCAAGACCATGACTACCGCCGAGAGCATCTTGCCAATGGCCGTAATAGGTGTAATATCTCCGTAACCAACGGTGGTAAGGGTAACAATGGCCCAATAAATGGATTGGGGAATATTGGAGAAACCATCGTTAGTGCCCCCTTCTATTAGGTACATAATAGCGCCCAGGATTGTGACCAGAATGGAGACAAAGAATAGGAAGACCGTGATCTTGTTGAGGCTAGCCCGCAGCGCGGAGGCGATGTAGCGCCCTTCAGAAAGGAAGTGGCCCAACTTGAGGATTCGGAAAATACGCATGAGCCGCAGGGCCCGAATAATGAGAAAGGCCTGTGCACCACCGAAAAAATAGGCGATGTAGGTAGGCAGAATAGCCAGCAGATCAACAATGCCAAAAAAACTACGGGCGTATTTCCAGGGATGGTAAACCGAATAGAGCCTTAGGATGTATTCAATGGTGAAAACGCCCGTGAGAATCCATTCCGCTAGTACGAGGATACGACGGTAACGGGCATTGAAGCTATCGATACTCTCTAGCATGACCAAGAGGATGCTGAGGACGATGAGTACCAGTAAGGTGATATCAAATACCTTACCCACAGGGGTGTCGGCTTCAAAGATGATTTCGTGCAGCCGCTCGCGATAGGGTTTACTGTGCGGTGGATGCTGAGGCTTCCGCTTGGGTTTATTCATAAGTGAAGGCACAGAGCTTTGTTTAAACCCAAAAATAATACTTACTTTTGTTGACTACGCAGGTATAGTTGAGAAATACCTGCTTCGATCCAGCATACCACGAGAAACTACCCCGTTTAAATATTTATTTCCTAGATGGCTTAACCTGGCAATATTGGCCGGGTAAGGCTGAATCTCTGGTAGAAACCAAAAACTAAACAACGTGACCAAAGCAGTAATCATTGAGGACGAGATTAATGGTCTGACTAACTTGCAAAACCTGCTGGCTGAACACTGTGAAAAGGTAGAAGTAATAGGTACAGCTGGCTCTGTGGAAGAGGGGTATAAGCTGTTGACTAATTCTAGTATTGATCCGGATGTGGCTTTTCTAGATATTAGCCTGCCGGATGGCTTGGTGTTTCAGCTACTTAATCGCTTGCGGCCGATTAAGTTTGATATCATTTTTGTAACGGCTTACGAAGATTACGCCATCAAGGCCTGTGAATACAGCTCAATTGGTTACGTGATGAAGCCCATTGATCCTGATACCTTGGTAGAAGCCGTGGAACGCATTCAGCCGCAAAAGGATAGTGCCATTGATAAGCGCCTGGATATTTTCCAGAGCTATATGAATAATCCGAACGCGTTTACCAAGATGAGTATCTCCGCTCTGGACGGAATCTACTTTGTGAGCATCAAGGATGTGGTACGCTTTGAGGCGGAGGATAACTATACGCATATTTTTCTCAATAATGGGGATCGTATTACGGCCTCCAAGACGATCAAGGCCTACGAGGATATGTTGGCGCCTTTCAACTTCTACCGGGTACACAAGCGGCACGTAATTAATCTGAATTACATGCGTAAGTTTGTGAAGGGCGATGGTGGATACTTAATCATGGATGATGATATAAAAATTGAGGTGTCGCGTCGTCGTCGACCAGCCTTTATGGAGCAAATGAAGCGCTTGCAAAGCGGTTTCTAAATATCAGTCGAATAATTACTTCCCGACTTCAGGTTTTTAGCGAAGCATTAAACGATTGTTAAAGTGTTTAATGCTTTGCTAAAAACCCAAACTAAAAGAGGGAAGTTAATTTTTGACGAGCATTAATAAGGTGCTGACTACACCTTCTTTATAGGTTAGAGGAAAGACTTATGCTATTTTTTTAACGGCTGTTTTAGGCCGTTTCTGGGTAGGATTCTGGAAGGTAGTGGTAGCAAAGGTTATTTATTTTTCTTACCTTTATTGTTGCTAAAAGGAGGTTGAGAGCCCTCCGGCTAACATCTGCATACATTTGATAAACGTCATTCCTTAAACCGAGAACCATGGCCAAAGACAAGAACTCTGGCATCGATAAACTCAGAAAAGATAAGAAGCTAAAGCCATTACCCAAGAAAGAAATGACCAAGTTCAAAGGTGGCCGTAAGAAGCGCCGTTGGAATAAAGGTTGCGGTGGTATATTACCACAATAAGGTACAATGCTTTAGATGGATTCCCTCTAGCTTTGTTGTTTATCAACAGAGAGTACAAGAACAAAAAATAAGTCATCCCGGATTTTTGCCTCGGCAAAATTCCGGGATGATTTGTTATAGTAAGATCCGTTGATGAGGATCTTATACCCGAAAGAGGAGCGCATAACGAACAAGTCATGTACACGGCAGAAGAAGAAGTAGTGATTCAACCTGGTTTACTGGAGCAAAAGTTGGCTCAGCAGCAGGACCCCCTGCAACGCTTGGCTATTATTGACCAGTTGGCGAGCCATTATGCCTACACCAATGTGCTACGCGCCGAAAAACTCCTGGACGAGCAGTGGAAACTGCTGGAGCAGCACGAAATAGCCGACTTTACTTTCCGTTTTTACCTCAATAAGGTGGTGGTTCTTAACCAGCTATACAACTTCCGAGAAGCGGGGGAAGTAGCCTTGAAGGGAATTGACTACCTGGAGGAAGCGGGATCCATTCACCAATTGGCTGAGCTGTACTTGGAGTACGCCGGTGTACTATTGAACCTGGGAGAAAGTGATACCTCAGAACGCACCTTGCAAAAAGCAGGGAAGATGCTGCGTAATTTCCCCGATCAGCAGTTGTTCTCCAGGATTGCTTGCCGGAAAGGGTACATGCACCTGCATACCGGGAACCTCTCGATGGCTACCGAGCAGTTTTTGAACGCCATCACGGTATTTGATACGAAAGAACGCAATCTCACGCTGCGCGACGAGTATTTCCGCAGCCTCATCTTTGCCGGCTTGGGGCAAGTCTACGAGCACAACGGCAGCTACGAAAAGAGCGTAAAGGCCTACTTGCGGGTAGTGGACCTGTGTGAACGCCTGGGGATGTCGAACCGCTTGGCTTGGCACTACCTCAATGTAGGGCGTGCTTATCTAGCTCTGGAACAGAACGAACAGGCCAAAAGCTACCTCCAAAAGGTAATTGATACCCGCGATGATCTGAGCTTACAAGCCCGCGCCAGTGCGTACGCTAATTTGGGTTTTAGTGCCTACGAAGAAGGGGACCATCAGGCAGCCTTGGAACTGCTGGATCGGGCGGAGCACCTGCACCGGGAATTAAACCCAGATGACTTTACCAACCTTTCCGTCATTGCCTCCTGGCGGGGCAGGATTGAATTGGAGCAGGAAGAATACGAGCAGGCCCAGCAATCCTTTACTAAGGCCCTACAACTAGCCGAAGATGGCGAGGACCTAAAGATGATGGCCGAGCTGCAACGCGATTTTGCGACCCTATACGCGGAGACCGGAAACTACCAACTGGCCTACGAATACCAACTGGAGCACGACCGGATCAAGGAAGTGTATCTGGAAGCCCTAGACCACCGGCAGCAGCAGGAGTTGGAGATGAAGTACCAGGCCGCGCGCAAAGAACAAGAAACGGAGCTGCTGGAACTGAAGGCCACCCGCTTGCAACTGAAAGCCCTGCGTGCGCAGATGAATCCGCACTTTATCTACAATGCGCTCAATTCTATTCAAAACTTCATTACCTCCAATAAAGGCACCATCGCTTCGCGTTACCTGGCGAAATTTGCTAAGCTGATGCGTCAAAGCCTGGACTATTCGGATGAGGAGAGCATCTCGTTGGAAAAGGAGATCGAGTTCCTGGAAGATTATCTGTACATCAACGAAAAACTGCGCTTTGAGGATCGCCTCTCTTACCGAATTACGGTAGATGATGATTTGGAGGAGGACATCTTGGGTGTGCCAACCATGATCGTGCAACCCTATGTAGAGAATGCACTCGAGCATGGCTTGCGTTCCCGCAAGGATGGACTGATTAGCGTACACTTTAAACTCTCCGACGAGGATACGATCTGCTGCGTAGTGGAGGATAACGGTATTGGACGCCGCAAGGCGCTGGCCCTGCAACAGAATGACCCAAACCGCCAAAACTATCGTTCCCGCGGTACCCAGATTACCGAAAAGCGACTAGAACTACTCCGCCAATCTAAAGATCACGAAGTAATGGTACGCACCATTGATCTCTATGATGATGAGAGTGGGGAAGCTCAAGGTACCCGGGTGGAGATCATGATTCCGATTGTGGAAATTCAGATTAAGTAAAGTCGAGATCGGAAGTGGGAATTCGGAATTCGGAAATTGTCCGATAGGAGAAATAACGAAGCGTATATCTTGTTGTCGCAAAGACGCACTTTCCTATTTCCCATTTCCTATTTCTAATTTCCTATTTCTAATTTCCGACCTCCGACCTCCGACCTCCGACCTCCGACCTCCGGTTCGCCCTTTCTAACTTCTAGTAATCACAGCGATACTGTAGGAAATCGGGGGTGTCACCTACTTGTTGACCGTCAGGGGTATCTTCATCCTTGCAGAGCTTATCGTAGAAGTAGGTTTTACCTACCGGGAGTAACTTCTCTGGACAGCGACCTTCGCCCTGCTCACAGCGCTTATGCTCGGTCTCGATCTTGTGCTGGCGGGCTACTGCGCCGGTTTGCGGATCGGTTTGGGCTAGTTCTTCACAC
>JBCBEC010000100.1:0-6305 GCA_038528965.1 Bacteroidota bacterium
GGCTAGCAATAGCATCAGTAAGAATCAAGCTACCAGAAACACTTGGGTAGAAGTAGCTACGATTGTCTTTTGGTAGCGTGCTTGACCAGTCATTACGTCCCGTTAAGGTCACATACAAGAAGTTCTTGTAACCAATGGTAGCGGAAGCATAAGCACCAATCAGACGACGCTGCGTGTTGTTCTGGTTAGTCGTAATAGTTGCCGCATTTGATAGATCAAAGAATTCTGGCACGGCTAGATTCACGCCTTGAGTAAAAATGCGGTCTACCGCCCGATCATTGATCTGATTACCTACCAGGAAGTCGAGGTTGATATTATCCAACTGCTTGGTGTAGGTAAGGGTAATGTCATTGTTGAACTGGCGATTGTTGATGTTGTCCTCATACAGGCGGCCCGTAGGGAAGGTGCCAATGGTACCGATCACCTCACGGTATAAACGACGATCGAAATACACATCAGCACCAAAGCGGTTGTTCAAAGCCAAGCCTTCGGCAATCTCATAGCTCAAGCTGAAGTTGGGTAGAAATCGATTGACGTTACTAATCAGCTTGTTGTTGTCAACTGTGAAGTATGGGTTATTTCGGTTGGTTCGATACAAACGCTGTGTTCCGTCCTCATTAAAGTAGTCTTGAGGGTTATCACCTTGCAGGTTATAGGTAATCGGTGCACCGTACACCGTCCACATATAGGACTGACGGCCATTACCTTCCGTCACGGTAGTGATATCGGTATTGGTGTAGGTAATACCCGCACCAATGCGTAAGCGATCACTCAACTGCGTATTAAATTTCGCCAACAAACTATGACGATCCATATCGTTATTGCGCACGATACCTTCCTCAATCCGGTTGGAATAAGATAGGAAGTAGTCGCTGGTAGCGTTTGCTCCGGATACCGATAAAGAGTTGTCTAGATTAGACCCTTGGCGGAAAAAATCTTCCGGATTGTTGAAGGTCTGAATTGGGCTACCATTAGGATCCAAATTACCATCAGCGTCCACTAACAAGGTATCAATTGCCGGTCCCCAACTGGTAGAAATCCGCTGGGCTGGATCATTACCGTTGCGGTAGGCACCATTCAAACCCTGGGCATATCTGGTCTGGAATTCCGGTAGGCGCGCCTCACTAAAGCCATAGTTGGTACTGAAAGTAATCTTGGGTTTGGTGCCCTGCTGGCCGGACTTGGTAGTGATCAAAACTACACCATTAGCGGCACGAGAACCGTAGAGTGCCGTAGCCGCTGCCCCTTTCAAGATGCTCATGGTCTCGATATTGTTAGGATCAATATCTACCGCGCGGTTAGTAGTACCACCAAAGAACAGTGGTGAGTCACCCGTTCCGGTACCATTGCCACTGTTTTGGCCACCGCCAAAAATCTGGCTGTTGTCTACCGGTACGCCATCGATTACGAAAAGTGGCTGGTTATTACCCAAGAAAGAAGAGTTACCACGAATGATAATCCGGGCAGAAGAACCGGCTTGTCCACCGGAGGAAGTGGTCTGAACACCAGATACCCGGCCACCAATGGCGTTGACAATATTTGTCTCCCGATTTTGCGCTAGCGCATCCCCTCCTACTTCCTCTACGGCGTAAGTAAGGGCTTTCCGATCACGCTCAATACCTAGGGCAGTTACCACAGCTGTTTCCAGCGTAACCCCCTCATCCAGTACCACATTAAGTACCGTACTGGCACCCAATGCTACTTCGCGTGGTGTAAAACCGGTGTAACTGATAATCAGTGCCTCTGCGTCATCATCTACACTGATTTCAAAACTACCGTCCAGGTCAGTGACTGTTCCGGTAGTTGTTCCTTTGACCATAATACTGGCCCCAATCATTGGTGTGCCGTCTGCCTCGCTCACTACTCCGGTGATCGTACGCTGGGCGTGGACCATTAGAGTGGTGCCTAAAAGGAGGCCAAAAAGCAATAGAAGTCGTTTCATAAAAGTGAGTTTATGTAGCAATAATTATCTGTTCTCCTGGAGGTCAACACCCCAGGCAGCAGACTGCTTGTGTGCAGTAGAAATTCTTAACCGATTATGTTATTATAGGCGTGGAGCGGCGTAGAAAAGTTGCCGGGCTAAACTGCCCGGCACCAAGACTAGTATGAAAAAACGCTCAATAGTTCCAATGTTTATGTGAGTTTTGCCTTCCGCATTTTCGCTGTACAACACAGCACATCTAGGCAAAACACCCAGTACCAGGTACTAAGTACTTGGTATTGTGGACTTTGGTCAGGAAAAGTGGTTGATTATCACCAAACTAAACCCGAAGTCCACGAAATATCAATAACCATCAGCCTCGTACGCACGGGCCATGGCTTCGTGTCGGGATTTTACTCCCAGTTTCTTGTATATGTTTTTTAGGTGAAAACGGACCGTATTCTGGCTAACGAAGAGTTCAGCAGCAATTTCTCGGTAGTTCTTCCCAGCACATAGCAATCGGTATACCTCCTGTTCGCGTTCCGACAGATTATCACTGCTGCGTTGCGCTTTGAAGGAATCCATAATACGTTGAGCGACCTCCTTACTCAGTGGCGTTTCACCACGCGAGAGTTGATCGATAGCCTTTTGTAAAGCTTGCGAGAAAATATTGTGGGAAAGAAATCCTGCGGCCCCCACACGTAGGGCAGAAAAGAGTTGCTTATCGGTAAGCTGTGCGGCAAGTACGAGAATTCGGGCCTGTGGCTCGGCAGACTGGACCGTCTGCATAAGCGGAACAACGCGTTCTCGCGCGTTCAAGCCTAGCAGTACAATGTCGATAGGCGGACCGTCGCCAGAACTTGGCAAGGCATTAGCGGTGGTATAGACTCCGACACATTGAGCGTGGGGCATCTTCTCCACAGCCGTTTGCCAAGCCAGTCGCATAGAACGACTGGCCGTAACAATCGCTACGGATATCATTTAAACTGTTTGTCGGGTGATGTAGCCCAAGACTTTAATACTATTCAAAAATTATAATCGACCTTTCAGTTTTAGAAAAACGGTCGATTTAATTATTTGAACATTTATGAAAACTTGAGTTACGCAAAAAAATTAGTCTTTTCTCCTAGTGTTGACTAACTAAAGTTGCCATTACCCCTACCGGAGTAGTGTGCAACAATTAAAGGACGAGTACCGGTGTTAACGGGTTGCAGGGTCGATGGATACATTTTTTAAGCCCTCAGGGCTGGATACAATGGATGCTCATCCTTATCAGCGGCCAAGGTAGACGTAAATACATTGTCACACAACCACTCAGTTGAGTAGCTTTGATGAATTAATCATCAGATGCAGCGAGTTGGGAGGGGAAATGCAAGAGAGATGACAAGAACCAACAACATTATTAGTTTAAATATTTTTTAGTAAATTTTTTGTATAAATAACTTTTCCTTTCTACATTTATAGCAGCTTAAGCGTAACTGCTTAGATCAAACGAGTCAGCCATTAGTTTTTAAACAAACGCTGTGGGGTTTTACTTGCAGCATATCCTTTCATCGTAGCTGACTTTAATAACAGAAAATTTCCGATCATTCCTTAGATGCTTCCGTTCTGGAGGTAGAGGTTCCGTTTGCTCAGAACCCTAGCCACTAGATTGGGTGGGGGAAGCTGTACAACTAAGGATTGGTTAAGCCGATGCTGGTTGGCCGGTGGGTGGGTTTCCCGCCCTCATTAAAGGGCGCAGTCCGTTTAATTTTAAGTCCACTCCCTAATCCCTAAAAACGAGAACTAAAAAACAATCATACCAATAAAAATACAGTTTGTGAACCCACCACGTTCACGCCTGATACCGTATCTTGCGGACAAAATATCCCTGCTTTGATTCCATCTAACTCCAGCTCTTATCTCGACCAACTCAATGATGTACAACGTGCTGCTGTCACTACCACCGACGGCCCCGTTTTAGTGGTGGCTGGACCAGGTTCGGGTAAGACTCGGGTACTCACTTTCCGTATTGCTTATCTCATTGAGCAAGGTGTAGCGCCCTGGGAGATTCTGGCGCTAACCTTTACCAATAAGGCCGCCCGGGAAATGAAGGAGCGGATTGAGAAGGTTGTCGGTGCCAGAGCCAGTAGGGTTTGGGCGGGTACTTTTCACTCTTTGTTCGCACGTATTCTGCGGGTGGAAGCAGAGCATATTGGCTATCCCAGCAACTTCACCATTTACGATACGGACGATAGTAAGAGCTTGATCAACGTTTTGATCAAGGAAATGAACCTGAATAAGGACAATTACAGTGTCAACAGCGTTCGTCAGCGAATATCTTCGGCCAAGAGCAACTTGATTACCCCAAAACTCTACCAGCAGAACGAGGAGTTGATGAATCAGGATCGCATGGCGCGCATGCCGGCCATGTACAAGCTCTACGCCGCCTATACTGCCCGCTGTAAGAAGGCTGGTGCGATGGATTTTGACGATCTACTCTACCGGCTGTACGAACTACTCCAGGCTAATCCAGACGTACTGAAAAAGTACCGTGAGCGCTTCCGTTACCTGCTGGTGGATGAGTTTCAAGATACCAACCACTTACAGTACGCCATTGTGCGTAAGCTGGTCCAGTACGATAACAGTCCGCGCAATATCTGCGTGGTCGGTGATGATGCCCAGTCGATCTATGCTTTCCGGGGTGCCACCATCCAGAACATTCTTGATTTTGAGAATGACTTCCAGAAGCACAATATCCAAGTCTTCAAGCTAGAGCAAAATTATCGCTCTACGGAGCATATCGTGCAAGCCGCCAATGAGGTAATTACTTTTAATAAGCGGCAGATTCAGAAGAAGATCTGGTCGGACAAAGGAGACGGGCAAAAAATTAAGGTCATCAAAGCCATGACCGATAGTGAGGAAGGGAAACGCATTGCGGATACCATCCTGGAACAGAAAAATCGCTATCACCTGGCCAATAAGGAGATTGCGATCCTCTATCGCACCAATGCCCAGAGCCGGGTTTTTGAAGAGTATCTGCGCCGCTATAACATTGGCTACAAGGTATTTGGTGGATTGTCCTTTTACCAACGCAAGGAAGTAAAGGACCTGATTGCTTACCTACGGGTGGTAGTGAACCCCAAAGATGAAGAAGCCCTGCGCCGAATTATCAACTTCCCCAAGCGCGGTATTGGAAATACAACTGTAAGTAAGATCACGGAACTGGCCATTCGGCAAGACCTCAGTATGTGGGATGCGGTGCGGCAATTTCCAGCAACTGGCCGTACGCGTAGCAATCTAGATGGCTTCATTGACATTATCGAAAGCGCCAAAAAGCGTTTGGATGATGCCAATGCCTACGAGATTGCTACCCTGGTAGCAAAGAAATCTAAACTAGAGGATCACTACAAAAAGGATAACTCCATTGAAGGGATGAGCCGGCAGGAAAACTTCCAGTCGCTGCTCAATGGTATTCAGGCTTTCGTGGCGGAGGATACCCCCATTGATACGGATACTTTACCTGATGCCAGCCTGGCTACTTACCTCCAGAACATCGCGCTACTCACCGATTTTGATGAAAAAGATCCCGCGCAGGCCGATCACGTGACGCTTATGTCCGTACACGCGGCCAAGGGCTTGGAATATAAATCCGTATTTGTAACCGGACTGGAAGAGAAACTCTTTCCCAGCTTTATGAGTATGGATTCTCCGGAAGGGTTGGACGAAGAGCGCCGCCTGTTCTATGTGGCTATCACGCGAGCGGAGCAGTTCCTGACCATCAGCTACGCCAATGCGCGCTACCGCTACGGTAAGATGACCTACAATGAGCCCAGCCGCTTCTTAACGGAAATACCTCCGGTACATCTCGATAATACCGCCAACCTCAGGTCCGTTAGCACACAAGCACGTGCCCCCATGGGACCTCCCGCTGCACGCGTAACCGGACACTTCAAACGCCGTCAGTCCAATCCTACCCAACCACTAATCGATCCGAAGGACTTCAAGCCGAGTCCGAGTGAGAATATCAAAGCGGGGATGTATGTCCTGCACCTGAAGTTCGGAAAAGGCAAGGTGGTGCATGTGGATAACGGTGTAGCCCAAATCCACTTCAAGGAAGTGCCCAACCCGGATAAAAAGATCATGCTGAAGTTTGCGAAGCTGCAGATCTTAGAGTAGCCGTAACAGCATATTTTTCCTGGAAACAAGCAAGGGATAACACGATGGGAACTATCATTCCAACTGTAGGGTTATTCCCTTCGAGAGTAAGTTTGATTTCAAAACTAAGATAAAGCCATGCCCTACTCCATAGCTGCTGTGATCGAGAAATATGACGATGGTTTACCAATGAAATACCTATTCTTTTGGGGACATCAACCCAGAAAGGACGGACAAATTAGCAAGA
>JBCBEC010000101.1:0-5620 GCA_038528965.1 Bacteroidota bacterium
TGATATTGATGTCTGGTAGTTCCAGTACGGTCAGGTCTACTTCCACTGTGGTGGAAATACAACCTGCTACTAATAGGGCCGCGTAGACCGTTCCGCCACCAGACTGGTAGCTGTTTGGGGTACCAATTGGAGTGTTGCCAGCAGCATCTTCAAACCATAATACGGTTTCACCACTACCGCCGTTTACCGTGTTGTCTACGCTAGTAAGGTCAAAAGTGGCTTGTCCACTACCATCGTCGCAGGCACTCAGGCTAGCGGGATCCGGCATAGCCCCACTGGAACCAATGGTAATTGTTTGCGATGGGGCAGGATCGAGGGTGTAGATGCAGCCAAAGCTAGACTGTATCTCCTCAATACTGAATGTGGTCGTTTCGGTCACGCTAAAGGTGAGCATCGAGAAATTTGTGATGCCACTGTAGGAGGAAACGCTGGTGCCAGTCCCATCAGTAATTAGCAGGTCAAAATTAAACGCATCGCCATTGGGCAAGCTGAAGGTTAGCGTAACATCAGTGGCGGTACAGCTACTAGTGATATCGAGTGTGAAATCAACCGGATCAGGTGCCTCTTCTACAAATAGATTGATGGGCACGGGATCGGAGATACATCCACCGCCGGCATCTACTACGGCGAAGATGGTGCCGGGGGCTGATACGTACGCACTGGGATTGGTGATGAGGCTGGTCAGACTAAAGTCCTGGTAGAAGTCTACCGCAAAACCGGTATTGCCGTTGATGGTGCTTTCCAGCAAAGTCAAATCATAAGTAGCTTCGCCAAATTCGTCCGCACAGGCGGTAATCTCAGCGGGGAAAGCATCAGGAGCGTTAGCAATAGGGATGATGTATTCAATACCCGGTGAAAAGATAATCTCACAAGCTAAGGGCCCGGGAGCAGTTACACTATTGAGGACAAAAACATAGTCTTCATTTACCCCAATTGTAAAGGGGGTGTCTCCATCGGATCCCAAAAAGTCTCCATTACTCACCGCCCCTACACTCACCGGGCCGAAGCTGACGTTAAATGTCCAGTCTCCCGGCGGGTCGCTCGGCGTATTCAGCGTCATGTTGATGACTGTATTACCACAGCCGGAGGTGGGGTCAAAGCTCAGGAATACATCCGCAGGATTGATGGATACTACGCTTAAATCTACTTCCTCTGGTGGTGAAACGCAGCCACTACCATCATCAATAACGGCATATATGGTGCCGGGGCCTGAGGTGTAGCTGCCAGGATTAGAAATGTCAATGGTGGCAGCCATGTCTTCGTAGAATAGAACGGTCCCACTCTGTCCGCCTAAGATGGTGCTCTCTACTGTAGTTAGATCAAAGGTAGCTTGTCCGCTACCATCATCACAAGCCTCCAGGCTGGCAGGGTTGGCGGTGACACCATCCTCAACAATCAATTCAAGTTCCGCTACACTGGCACATCCAGCTGCGTTTTCAATACGCACGAATATCGTTAAGTCCATTGGCGTACTGACGATACCAGTGATGGGACTCATATTGTCTTCCGCATCGCCACTGCTACCGTGGTAAGAAATGCTAATACTGGGATCACCGCCGTTGAACTGGTCATCAGCATCACTTGGGGTAAATTCGGCATTACCGTTGGCACCGCGGCACTCTGTCAATGTTCCGTTAGGATTATCTGGATAGGTATTTAATTCAATACTCACCGGGACCGGTGCGCTTTCGCAAGTACCATCGGTAACCGTGGCATAAACCGTAGTCTGTAAATTAATTATCAATGTAACGAGGTCACCCGGATCAGTTGGGTCCAAGGGGTTCATAGCATCCATGTCAAAGAACCAATTGACCGTTAGAGAGGCATCAAAGTTTCGGATGGCTTCGAGGACCGGGTCAAGATTCAGTATTTCTCCCTCGATCGGCGCCAGACTATAACACACAATAACCGGAGGTGGTAAGTTAGCAACGGGTGTACTATTAACCGTAACATCCACATCATCACTAGTGACACAACCAAGTGGATCGACGGTAGTAATGGTATAGGTTTCAGTTCCTGCACCGGCAGTAGTAGCGAAGGTGCTTAAACTAGAGGCGTCGTCAATATCGCCCGGCCCAGTCCAGGTACTAATATTTACAGCGGCATTGTCGTTGACGGTAGCTTCAAGATCAACGGTTTCACCTGCGCAGACTTCATCGGGAGTTACCGTAGCAGTAGGCACAGATTCGTAGCAGATAATGGCGATATTACTAAAGGTGATAGATTCTGAGGCGGCCCAAGTCTGGGTCGTAATGTTCAGCTCGGCCGTAGAAGCGCCTGCATCATTACAGAAACTGAAATTCATGGAGCCAGTTTGCTCAGCATCGGTAGTACCGGTGTCACCAATAAGGTCGCTGTCAACCGTGCTACCATCGATATTGAACTCACCCAGCAAAAAGTCCCAACACATATTGCATCCGCCTCCGGTAGGATCACTGGGATCGCCAAGGCAAGGATCACCAAAAGAACCACACTCATCGGCAGATTCCATGTTTCCGCTGTTTACCCAGGGAAGGGAAAATTCATAATCAAAGGAGACAATGACCGTGGCACAGGTAGAGATGTCTACCGGCCCGTAGCTGTCAAAAGTTGGGCCATCGGTATTGGTGTAGGTAGCCCCAGCATTGGTCAGCAAAGTAGTCTGCCCACTAAGCTGGCTGGTGAAAAAGAAGACAAGGGACAACAGGCTAAGTACGCGCCAAAATCTCATGCGGTCAGCAGTTTGTGAGTGTTATGTGTGCAGAACCTCAGTTCTGAAAGCAAGATCAGAAAAGCACGGTAAGTGTCGATGGTGGGGCCTTGTTATTATGTCTGGAAATAAGCCGGAATAGTCGCCATAACAAAATTAACAAATCCAACAAGGAATGACTACCATTTCACATTAAGGCAAGTTTAATTAACACATTTCTGAGGATGATTCTGGTGGTAAGTAATTTTTTGTCTAAATGCTCGGATAAATGAGGGCAAAAATCTATCTTTGCAGCCGCTTTTAAACAAAGCATTGCCCTGTAGGTGGGTATCACTGGGTCTAAAAGTAGACACATCATGGACACACTACAACCGTACATCCTACCGCTCAAAGGCTTGGGCACTGGCAGTCACCAGTTTACTTTTGCTGTTGATAGCGATTTTTTTGCTGCTTTTCCGGATAGTCCGGTGCGGCAAGCTGAAGTACAATTAACCCTGGATTTGGACAAACGACCTAATCTATTGGTATTGGACTTTAGTTATAATGGCTGGGTAGAAGAAAAATGTGATCGCTGTTTGACACAAATACAGTTGTCTGTAGAGGGAGCCAATCAGCTGCTCGTCAAATTCGGTGAACCCGAAGAAGAAAACGAGGATGAAGATGTGGTTTATATTCCCGCTGAGACGGCCGTTTGGAGTGTAGCCCAGTTTGCTTACGAATATATCTTGCTAGGCATCCCGATGATCAAAGCATGTGAGGAAGTAAGCGATACCTGTGACCAGGAGATGCTCTCTATTTTAGAGGGCAATGATAACAGCGAAGAGGAACGACACAATCCGCTTCGTGACGCATTGAAAAATTGGAAACAGCCTGATAACTGATTTCCTTTTACATAAGTATATAATGTTGCCGGTCAATCCGGTGAAAAAACAATAACAATGGCACATCCTAAAAGTAGAATCTCCAAGCAGCGCAAGCGCAAGCGTCGTACGCACTACAAGGCAGCTACGCCTCAAATTGCTACTTGCAAAGTGACAGGTGAGCGCCACTTGTACCACCGCTCTTACGAAGATGCTGATGGTAACACTTACTACCGCGGTAAGTTGTTGATCAAGGCACCAGAGCTAGACTAAGTTAGCTTTACCTGATTGCGTGTCGCTGGTTCGCACTAATTGCGGATCGGTCATCGCTAAGAAATAGGAGCTCCTGCCTGAAATTCGGGTTTGGGGCTCTACTTGTTTAAAACATGTTTTGGATCATTTGATTCATCAAAAGCATGTACCTACCGTGTAGAATTTAAAACCAATGCCCAATGAAGCAGATTATCAATACTGCCAATGCCCCAGCCCCGGTTGGCCCTTATAACCAAGCCACCGCCCACAACGGTACGCTTTTCGTATCTGGTCAAATCGCATTAGACCCTAAGAGTGGAGAACTGATTACCCGTACCATCGAGGAAGAGACTCACCAGGTGATGAAAAACCTACAAGCTATTCTCACCGAAGCAGGCTTGACTTTCGAAGACGTGCTTAAGTGTTCTGTTTTCGTTAGTGATATGAACAATTATTCTCGGATCAACGAGGTGTACGCAACCTACTTTCAGGAAGATACAGCACCAGCACGCGAATTAGTGGAAGTGGCCAACTTACCGAAGTTTGTGAATATCGAGATCTCGCTCATTGCAGCGATGAAGTCGTAGGTTAATGGTCAGAGCAACTGCCAAGGAACTTTAGCTTTTACTTTTTTGTACCCAACTTATACCGAACTAATTTAATTCAATCACATCATGAGTACAATCTTATCTGGTATTCAACCGACGGGTAATCTCCATTTTGGACGCTATTTCGGAGCGGTCCAAAACTGGTTGCGCCTGCAGGAGGAGTACGACTGTCTGTATTGCGTGGTCGACTATCATGCGATGACCATGCCGTTTCAACCCCAGAAACTCAGACAGAACAGTTGGGATTTGGTGATCAACTTATTGGCATCGGGTATCAAACCAGAAAACTTGTTCATACAGTCGCTGGTACCTGAACACGCCGAATTGAATTGGATTCTCAATTGCTTCTCCAGCTACGGTCAGTTGACCCGTATGACGCAGTTTAAGGATAAGAGTTCTCAGAGCGCGGAAAAGCAGGAAGGCTTTATTTCGGTTGGTCTGTACACTTATCCGGTCTTGCAAGCGGCGGATATCTTGATCTATCACGCCACCAAGGTACCGGTAGGGAAGGATCAGGAGCAGCACCTGGAGCTAACGCGAAACATTGCGCAGCGCTTCAATAACATTTTGGGTAAAGAATACTTCGCCCTACCGGAAGCGCTATATACGGAGGTGCCAAAGGTGATGTCTACTGCCGACCCTACGCGCAAGATGAGCGCCAGCCTCGGCGAGAAGCATAACATCGATCTGTTCGCAGAACCCGCGCGCATCCAGAAGCAGATTCGTTCGGCAGTAACGGATACGGGGGATGCACCAGCCGGAGAAATGAGCCCTGGGGTGCAGAACCTCTTTCGCCTGCTAAAGGCCTCTGGCCAACAAGAAGCGCACGATAGCTTGCAGGAGGATTACAAGGCGGGTGCGTTGAAATATTCAGACCTGAAGCAAGCAGTTGCAGACGGTTTGATTGCGGAAAGCAACCCAATTCGTGAACGCAAAGCAGCGCTGCTAGCCGACAAAAAGGCGGTTAAGAACCAAATTAAAGCCAGTAGCGCGGAAATCAGGAAGCGTGCGCAAGCCACTGTAAAAGAGGTAAAAGAGATGGTAGGCTTGGCAAATGTTCGCTTCTAGCACAAGCTATTTGAGCGTTATTCTTTCCTAAATAAGCCCGACCCCCCATTTATGGGGTTTGTAGGGGGTGGTGCTAGGCTTATTTTTGTGACAGATGATGTATTAATAGAAATTCCGAACCAAAGGTGTGGCTCAAGGCCACC
>JBCBEC010000102.1:0-5368 GCA_038528965.1 Bacteroidota bacterium
TATCGCTAAACATAATCCGAAACGATCCTGATACAAACATACGAGGGATAGCAGGGGGATACCCCGAATAGCCCGACGCCGCCCCGACCTTAGGAGGGGCTGGCGAAGCCCCCAAATAAATTGCGATATTGTCGGTACAAACCAATCACAAGTACCTATGCTACGCGGTTTACTTTTTTTGCTTTGCGGCACCCTGGTGGGAAGTAGTGTTTTGGGGCAAGCCAACTGGCAGAGCGTAATTGACGACTGGGTCGATGATGACTACCTCGTTCACAGCAGCGTGGGAGTGGCGATTGCGGATGCCCAAAGCGGCCGCCTGCTGGCCCACCATGAGGGTGGACGAAGTCTGATTCCAGCCTCTAATCTCAAGCTGCTCACTACTGCGACCGCCTTGCAGATATTGGGTCCGGAGTATCGATTTGAGACCCAAATTGCCTATGATGGTTATATAGATGTTGAAGGCATACTGAATGGGAATATCTACATCATTGGTAATGGAGACCCCACTTTAGGATCGCCGGAGATGGAAGGGGTGGCCCGCTGGTCACAAGTGCTACAGCAGTTTAGATTGGCCGTACAGCAAGCCGGTATACGGCAAGTGACCGGCCGGGTAATTGCGGATGATCTGGCGTTCTCGAGTGCAGCAAACGGCAGTCACTGGCAGTGGCTGGATATGGGAAACTACTACGGCTGCGGGGCCTTTGGTATCAATGCGCACGAAAACCTTTATTATTTGCGATTTAGGCAAAGGGCGCAACTCGGAGCTTCCCCAACTGTGGCGCGGGTGGAGCCCAATGTACGCGGTCTGCAGTTTGTCAATGAGGTGACCAGTGCAGCACGGGGAAGTGGAGATAATGCCTACATCTACGGGGCTCCCTATACCTACCAGCGCTACCTGCGGGGCACCATTCCGGTAGGTAGTGGGCTCTTTACTATCAAAGGTTCTATACCAGACCCACCACTCTTTGCAGCACAACAACTACAAGAAACCTTGGAAGAGGTGGGAGTGATTTGCCAACGTCCCCCGGCTAGTTTAGGTCGACTAGAAATGGAGGGCCCTGCAGCCGGTGCACGTACGGTACTACATGTTCACCGCAGTCCGTCGTTAGCGGCTATTGTAAAACGTACGAACATGCGCAGTGTAAACCTCTACGCCGAGGTCCTGTTGCGCGCTGTTGGCTTGGCGCAAAAGGGAGACGGAAGCGCCCAAGCGGGCTTAGAGGCGACCTACGAATATTGGCAAAGCCGGAATGTGCCTACTGCGGGTGTGCAGTTGTACGATGGCGCAGGTATGGCCCCGCGCAATGTGCTCCCGCCTGCTTTTGTGACTCGCCTTTTAAGTGTGATGTACCAGGATGAGGGCCAAGGCGCCGCCTTTTGGGAAAGCCTACCAGTGGCTGGGCGATCGGGTAGTTTGAGAAATGGTTTGCGGGGTACGGCTGCGGAAGGCCGACTGCGGGCGAAGAGTGGTTCGCTGGAGCAAGTGCGGGCTTATTCTGGCTACGTGACGCGGCGTGATGGTCAGGTATTGGCCTTTAGTATCATGCTCAACAACTACGAAGCTGGAGGAGCTCCGGCCCGCCGAAAATTATATGCGCTAATGGCACGTCTAGCTGAATAATTTGCCCCACATTTGCGGCTGATTTTACTGCAACTAATGCCGGGCTTATGGACGAACGGAATAAGGGCTTGATGGCCGTAGTTTTTGCCGCTTTGGTATGGAGTTCTGCGGGCTTGTTTATCAAGTGGTTGCCGCAGGAGCCGTTTACCATCCTATGTGTGCGGGCCTTGTATACGATGCTGGTCTTTTTTGCGGTCTACCGCAAGGAGGTACTTCGTATCAACCGCTTGACGATCCTTAATGTATTGTTTTATGCGGCGCTCCTCATCTGTTTTGTAACATCAACTAAATGGACTACGGCCGCCAATGCCATTTTCTTGCAGTATACCGGCGTAGCCTACGTGCTACTACTAGAGCCATTGCTGTTGAAGGTACCCTACCGCCGGGTGAATATTATTACTACCGTAGTTTGCTTTGTGGGTATGAGCCTCTTCTTCATGGAAGGGCTTGACACTTCGGGGGGCTGGGGTTTAGTGATTGCGGTCTTATCTGGAATAGCCTACGCAGGTTTTATGCTGGGGCAGCGGGGCAACCCGCCCGAATACCATGTGGCTGCCGTCTTTTGGGGCAACGTACTTGTTGCTTTGATTGGCTTACCCACTTTTTTGGCATCAGCTCCATTTACCGCAGAGGCCCACTGGATGTTGGCCTACTTGGGCCTCATTCAAATGGGCTTAGGATACCTACTCTTCACCTATGGTTTGAAACGTACCACTGCTACGGAAACCTCCCTGATCACCATGCTAGAGCCACTTTTCAATCCGGTTTGGGTGGTTATTGGCTACGGAGAACGTCCCAGTACCCTGGCCATCATTGGCGGTTTGATTATTGTGCTGGCGCTGGTTGTGCGCATATTGGTACTGCGTAAAAGAGTGCCGCAGCGGCGGGTGGAGCGCTTGCCATAAGCAGGCCGGCTACCCACAATTGCGTGTAACCGGCCCGTGTACGGAAGATGAGAGCGTTGTTCGTACGCTTTACTGTTTCACAATCATTTGCTGTTCCACTTTATCGCCTACCTGTACGCGGAGTAGGTAAGTACCGCGTGCTAGTTGGTCGGGCGTATACCACTGCAACTCCGTCAATTCCTGCTGGTTAGGAATGACCTCCTGATGCACCAGCTGCCCAATGCTGTTGTACAAACTCAGGTTTGGTGACTGGCCTACCTCTACTCCAATATTGACGATGGCGTTTTGGGAGAAGGGGTTGGGGTTGGTTTGGAGGGTGAGGGAGGGCGCGGGTGTGGTGGATTGGAGGAAATTGCCGCCGGGGGCTCCTCCACTTTGGACGTAAGAAATATCAAGCACTCTTCCATTTTGTACCGTACCAGATAGTGCAGGATTGGTTGGAGAGCGTTGCAGGAAATTGTCCTTGACTAGTGTGAGATCACCTGCATATTGTGTGTGTAGAAAATCAGCTGCTAGCTGAGCGAGTACCGCCGTCACTTGGGGGGCTGCAAAAGAGGTGCCAGTAGAAAGATGATAGTTTACTCCATCAAATGTCAAGACATTTTCTGCTTCTGCCGCTATTTCATAATGAGTACGGCTGAAGTTCGAGTTGATCCAACGCTCAGAAAAACAATTTTGGGTGCCCGCAACCGCAATTTGTTGTTGGAAATCTGCTGTGCCAGGAAAGACATTTTCGGTATCAATAGCTTGGTTCCCTACACTACTAACAACTAGGATGTTTTGATATGCAACAGTGGCACTAGTCCCCCCTGCAAATGTACTATCCCAAGACTTTAAGAGAATATCAGGGTCCGAAGGATCAAGAAAAAGATCTTCTGGATACAAGACGTTAGCACTGAAGTTGATCAGGATAGGATCACTACGTGACCAATTGCCAGTTTCAAATTGCTCGTCGATATAGGTTGCAAGCTCAATTAATGCTGCTGATGTACCAGCTCCATTGCTATCAAACACAGGAATATTTATATACTCCACCTGTGTCAAACCAGCCTGAGTTAGAATATTGTTGATGATGGAATAAACCTCTGTTCCATGAGAACCACCAAATGTATTTGGAGCACTATTAAGCACAGCAGTAGGAAGATTCGGAACTAATTGATCAGCAATAATGATTTTAATACGATTTTGCTCGGCAGTATTACTTTGATCTTGGCCAATCAAACGACTGTTATGTACGTCATCACAAAGGGGAAGCGGATCGAAAGTGCCACCTTCGTGTAAAATTCCTATGTCATCTAAAAAAACATCTAAATTGAAATTACCGGTGTTAATACTAGTAGTTGTATTGGAATTTTCCTCCTCATCTCCTTCCTGAATTTCAATAATGTAGTCCAAAAGCTCTTCTACATTATTGATTACAGTTGTTGAACCATTTTCTGTAACTGGAAGGGGAAATGAAATACCTTCCCAAAGTTCTATATCGTCTCCAATGGAAATAGGATTTGTAATCCCATATAGATTACGGACAGCTTGGCGCTCTACATTTGTCGCATTTGCATCATATTCAATAACGAGCTCATCAGGGGCGTAAGTTTGAGCATTGAGAGCTGATAAATAAATAAAGGCAAGCAATACGTTTACAATTGTTTTCATAGTATGGTTTTGTAGAAAAAAGTTAGTTTACATACATATAAGCGCAGGATTGTAAAAACGTGACTCCTGAAAATGTATTTTTTGTAAAAAACGTTAAGGCACATCAAAAATACACTTTATATTAAAAATAAATAGATATGATTTTAAGATACTTTCCCCGTACGTGGATGATTTGGCTTTCCTGCTTTTTTTACACCTCAGCTTTTACTCAATCAGCAGATTCACTAGCACATATTTTGGCGGATCGAGCTGAAGAATTTAACAACGAGAAAAGTCTACCTTTTTTGGACGAAGCTTTTGAGCTTTGCGCACAAAAAAAGTGTGCTGATTCAACCATGGCTAGGTTATACCAGCGAAAAAGTGTTGCAACATACCTCGCGCAGATTGATAATGATTTATCTCTGGTGTACACTGATTCTGCTATCTTTTTCTACGAAAAAGCCTTTGGAGCAGGACGCTTAATAACAGCTAATTCCTACTTCAACAAGGGCGTGATATTGTCTGCATTGGGCCAAAATTTGACAGCTAAACCTTTTTTTGAAGCCGCAATTCAAAAGCTAGGTTCCAATACCGAATCCCCACAGCTTGTGCTTGATTCTATCGAGCTAAGATGGAAATTTCAGCTGCTGAAGATAAACAGAAGGCTTGGAGAAATAAGTAGTGCTCTGCAGATTGGAGAGGAAATTCTTAGAAGTAGGTCTCTATATAAACAGGTTGAGACCGGAGTGGTACTGGTTACGGGTTTGATATATCTTGATAGAGGGCAGTATGATCGGGCAAAGGATATGTATCTGGCACATTTAGACAAGTATAGTACTAACCCCAGTTTTACTGCCACTTCAAATCTGGGGTTGTCTTATCTTAAACTAGGAGATTTACAACCGGCAGAAAAGAACCTGTTATTACGTCATCGAAGAGATTTAGAACGGTATTCACAAAATGTCAATAACAATTCAAGAATCCCTTTGTCTAATTCTCATGCTAATCTACTTCAGCTTTCCTTACTCAAAGAAGACTGGCAGCAAGCCGAATATCACTACAGCGAAGCGTTACGTCTCTTATTGGAAGTAGATAGCACCGGCCGCCGTCCTCGTTTTGCCGAAATCTATTTCAAAAAATCCAAATTAGAGCATGCCCTAGGTCACTACGAAAGTAGTTTAGCATTTCTTACAAAGGCAATGAACGTAGT
>JBCBEC010000103.1:0-5226 GCA_038528965.1 Bacteroidota bacterium
ACTGCTGAGGACGTATTGTTCAGCTTGGTCGTTCGTGCAACGGACAACATTGAGTTGAGCGACGCAATTAGCGTAAACAACCGCTACACGGAAGCTGAAGCTTACGGCAATGGTAACACCATGAACGTAGGTGTAGTATTCTCAAGTGGAGAGGTAGTAGGAGCTGGTTTCGAAGTATACCAGAACACGCCTAACCCATTCCGCGCGGAGACGCTGATTGGCTTCAACTTGCCAGAAGACGCTGAAGTAACTTTGACTGTAAGTGACGCTAGCGGCCGTACATTGACGGTACTACGTGGCGATTACGCAGCAGGTTACAACACGATCAATCTACAGAAGAGCCAGATTCAAGGTGCAAGTGGTGTACTGAGCTACACTATTAGTACTGATGACTACACGGCTACGAAGAAGATGGTAGTGCTGAAGTAACGAATAATCTGTGGTAGAATCCAGCTTGCTGGATTTCTACTACGGTATTCATAAGACTAGAAGCCCGGGTGGAGTTAATCCACTCGGGCTTCTTCTTTGTGTGAAGATTGTTCCTTCGAATATTATCAGTGTGAGGTCACAAATTTCATCACTTTACGGGGGCAATACGGATATGAACCCATATTATGATGAAGGTAAGGTTTGGGGATTCGCTGAAATGATTCGACAAGTAGTCTAGCTACACTTTGTGCCTCACTGAGGAGATATTTACCAAAAGATGAAAACCTCCTTTTTCTCTCCTCCTTGCTTATCCAATGGAACAACGAGAGAGCGCGTTGGTGTGGATATGGATTTGAGTTCCAGAGGTAAAGCACTCGTTTCAAGTGGTTGTACGACCAGCTTGCGAGTTCGCTGTATGCTTTCCATATTTGTTGACGACCTGGCCTTTAGGTCGGCCAAATCAGTACTGTGCTCTTCTGTTTCCAGTTCTGTAGACTGAATGATCAAATCACTGGAGCTTTCCGTACTACCATTGGGGTAGCTACTCGTCTTTTCCAGGTTTTGAATGTCCTCCGTTGCTTTAGCTGCATAAACCTGCCAAAGCAGAATTGTCGAACTGAATAGAAGGAGCATACCCAGGAGTAGCCAAAACGGTCGTATGGGAGCTGCTTTAGGAATATCGTCTTCCGTATTATCACTGGCAGAATCAGCGATCGTTTGATCAGCCAATTGGTTGGAAAGTTGCTGCCAATGTTTTGGGTTGTATTGTATTTCGAGCAACTCAGACTGCTGCAAGAAATACTGATCAACCGGATGTGAGTTTTCGTGATGTTGATCTTTCATAATGCTGCGGTTTGTTGTAAGAGTTGCTTTAATTGTTTACGTGCACTGTGCAAATGCCACTTGGCGTTGGTTTCGGTGATATTCAGGAGTTTGGCAACTTCCTTATGTGGATACCCCTCAATGGCAAATAAATTGAATACGAGAGCAGTAGTTGGCGGCAGTTGCTGAAGCAGGTGGAGAAAGTTCTGTTTTTCGATCATTTGCTCCGTTGCCGAAGAAACGGAGCTTGTTGTTGCTATCGCTGAGGCCTTCCTTTGATTCCAAGATTTTTGAGACCGTACAAAGTCTATAGCTTCGCGCACCAGGATCTTTCTGATCCAGGAGCCAAATTGCTCCATTGTGCCGCGGAAAGTGTTGATTTTGGTAAAGACCTTAAAGAAGCACCGATTAAGAATATCAGCAGCATCCTGTTCATTGGACGTGTAACGCATGGCTACCCGCATCAATGGTACATAACACTGCCGATATAGCGCTTCTTGTGCTTTAGCCTTCCCCTCACAACATTGGTCAAATAACTCCTTTGATACTTGCATGAGTAATTAGAAGATTAGCGTTCCTCTGATAGCAATATTGTTGAAATTGCGATTGAAAAGTCGTTCGTCATTGCTTTGACTAAAATAGGTAGCGGTAGTGTATTGATAACCAAAGTCTACCATAAAACCTGCCCATTTGAAAACGTCCCAGCGGAAACCAATAGAAGGGTTAAGATAGAAGGTGTTTCTGGTAGTGGCATCGCCATTGATGGGATCGTAATAAAAATCTTTATTGAGCTGGAAGTAATAGCCCACGGCTAAGGAAAGATAGCCCATTCTTCGCTTATTGGCAGATTGTCCATAGCGCCACTTAACATCAGCAGTAAGGGCTATATCTTGTTGCCTGATGAATGGTCGGGTATTAAGCTGAGCGATGTAGTGTACCCCTGCTCCAACTAACCATTGGTTGTGGACGGGTTTACTGAGTGTGAGGCCAAAACCCGCCAAAGAATAATCGCCGCCGCCAAGATAAGCGTGGATCTGCGTAAGCAACTTCTCCTGCTCAGCAAGAGTTGGTTTTTCCGTTTTAAGTTGATCCTCACTTGTTTCAACCTGACTCATTTCCTTGGTGATCTTATCAACATCCGAGTAATAGAACTGTAGGGTGTCTTGTTCTGGGAGTCGTAGGAGTTTTAGATGGCTACCGGGTTTTTGCTCTATTATAATTCCGGTATGCGTTGTACCGTCTTTAAGGTGAACCTTATCCTGGTTGGTCGACGACTGTGCGTTGGCAGAAAAATTGAGGCCTACGAGCAAGAGTAGAAGTAGCATTAGGTGCTTCATGGTTTGTTGTTTTTGCCCATAAGACGGACGCTAAGTCGGAAAGGTTAGTAGCGGGTGAAATTTTTTTTTGGCCTGCTATGATATCCCGGCATTTTATCTCTTGAAGCTAACCGAGAAGAGATAAACTATGGAGCCTAATATTTATCACTTTTAAGTTTAAGCAATAGGGATATTAGCAGCCTCAGCGGCACTTGCTAGAGATAGTCTGAATTGCTGATTTTGGCGACTGAGCCAGAGGGAAAGATTTTACTACTTAGAGGAGGAAAATGGGGATTTGTAGGAAAAGTAAGGACGGTATGCGCCCAAATTGTAGATATGCCCAAAAAAGCACTGCAAAAGATTATTGTTTCCAATGACTGAAAATTAGGCGTTTATGCGTTAAAAAGCGTTAAGGGGCGAAAAAAAGTCGACCAATACTTGGTTCTTTGGAATGGATGCGCTTATATTTGGCACATCTCCACAGAGGAGTAGTTCGCTATTTTCTATCAATAAATCATTTCTATAGCTCGTAACTTCTACACTTAACGTTTAGCAACAATCTTGATTGTTGTAATCCCATTTTAAAGCTAAATCGTTACGTCATGCAAGTTACAGCATTAAACGACCAGCAACTTATTGCTTGTTATTTAGAAGGAAATGAGCGCGCCTTTGAAGAACTGCTCAACCGTCATCAGCAAAAGATCTATACTTCCATCTACCTCTTTGTTAAAGAGCAATCTTTAGCCGAAGATATTTTCCAGGAAGTTTTCATTAAGATCATCGACACCCTCCGTAAGGGTAAGTACAACCACGAAGGTAAATTCCTACAGTGGGCCATGCGTATTGCTTACAATATGTGTGTAGATCACTTCCGTCGGAATAAGCGTCGTCCACAGCTTTCACCAACTGAGACTTTCGACATCTTTGATGTACTGAAATCTCATGACCTGAACGCTGAGCAGCACATCATCCGTAGTCAAACTCACCAGAAGGTGCGAACTTTGGTTGATATGCTTCCTCCAGAGCAGCGTGAGGTAGTTATCCTACGCCACTACGCTGACATGAGCTTCAAGGAGATTGCCAAGCTCACCCGCGTAAGCATTAACACGGCACTGGGCCGGATGCGCTACGCTCTGATCAATATCCGCAAGATGGTAGAAGAAAAGGATATTGTTCTTCAATAGAAAACGCTGACGAACGATTCGTTATATCAGACCCCAAAAACAATCAATTGAAGCCCGAGGCGAGCAGTTTTATACTGACTCGCCTCGGCCTGTTTTATAACACAGAACAATTATTTTTTGTGTCATACTAGCATAGAAACTGTATTTTTGCGAAGTAATCAATACAACGTTTATGTTTATTATTCCTCCCTATATTCGATTTGCACTCATCGTACTTGGTATTGGTGGTGGTATAGCATTGTGGGCAAGTTTTGGTTTTTGGTACGGTTTCTTCTTTGTGCTCGTAGGGGTGATACTACTTTTAGGATTGATCTTCCTGGGCACGGTTGGTCCGGCTTCACAGGCCTTGCAAGATTCTGATTTTGATAAAGCAGAGCGGCTGTTGAACTTAACACCCAGTCCAAAACTCCTGTACTCTACCAATAAGGCGTACTACTATATGCTGAAAGGCTCCATTGCTATCTCTCGTAAAGACATGAACGAGGGAGAGCGCTATCTAAAGATGGCCGAGGAGGTAGAAGTGCCTACGGATAATGAAAAAGCCATGCTGCAGATTCAATTGGCGCAGATTTCCTTAAGTAAAGGAAGGATCAAGGAAGCTAAGATTCATTTCAAAAAAGCCAAAGGCCTGAAGATATCCGAAGGGCCGATCAAAGATCAATTTCGTCAATTGGAGATGGCTATGAATCAAAGCGGTCAGATGAAGGCTGCGATGCGGCAAGGACGTGGCGCACACGGAATGTCGGGTGGTAAGGGTAAACGCCGCCGACCAAAAATGCGCTAGTGATCCGGCAAACTAGTTTATAGCAATAAGAGATGATCCAGTAGTCCCGAGAGGTGATTGCTGGATCATCTTGGTTACACTACTTGTGCAGTGAAAAAACGCGCTTTCAAATTTTTCTTACTCGGAATCCTCCTCCTTGCACTGCTACGAGGGCCGCTCTTTCGTTGGTGTGTACGCTACGAATGCAGCAATACACAGGAAATTTACCACCTACAAGACGAAATGCTATTGGCCCAGTTGCGCGAGGAAGTGGCGCAGGCTTCTGCCGGGAATATCTGGGGTTGGGCCGAATTCGCACAGCGTTTTACCGCTCGTCATCTGCGTTTTGTAACTACACCTGAGAGTTCCCTCCCTGAGCAAGTCTGGATAAACGGTGAGGCGCACTGTGTAGGCTACGCTGCTTTGATGGGGGCGGTCTTACACGAGGTCTATCGGCTAAAGCGTGATGAAATTCTAATCCCACCAGAGGTGGCTCATTGTCGGGGGGAAATCTATTTTTTAGGTTGGCGACTAACCGGACCGGATCGACCAGCTTTCTTTCGTGATCACGATTTCATTTACGTGAGTAGTAGTGCCTACAGTGATGCTAAAACCTATGATCCAGCGGTATATGACTATTTGCGTATCAAACGGGTACGGTAGGAACATACTTCAGGACCAGGGTAAAACAGGAATCAGTTTGATTTTGTCT
>JBCBEC010000104.1:0-5134 GCA_038528965.1 Bacteroidota bacterium
TGGTAAGTGTGAGAACTCACAAGCTATTGATTTTGCCCTTTTTTATTGGCTTCGCTCAAAATCGCCGCGGACTATTGTCATAATACAAATAAGCGAAATTTCGCCAAAACAAAGCGTAATATCCTTTGTCACTATTTTCACCATACATTATTCCGATGAGATTCAGTTAACCCTAATTATTACAACTAATTTTGCGCTATTGCATTAGCAGTTCAGTTTCAGTTCTTGAACAATTTCACTAGATCAGATTGTATATTAATTCCACGAATTCTATACATAGCCAAACAACAACAAGATTACCCAAGTATAAACAAAAATCTGCGGTATGCCCTCTCGCTTTTCAAAACAGTCCGCTCGACTAAGGTCCCAAGATCAAATGGAACTCTTATCGGTCCAAAACTTACAGCAGGGCTTTCCCGAACATTATCATGATACTTTTTGCATTTCTCTGATTCGTCAAGGTACGGAAGCAATCCAATTTCGGGAGCATAGCTGGTACGCCCCAGCCGGTCATTTTTCCATAACTAACCCACAGGAAATTCACGCCAACCCACTACTTCCAGCTAAGAATCTAACCTTTGATACGCTGTATATCTCACAGGACATGGTAGATCATTTCATGGGGCGCAAGGATGTTTCATTTCAACACGTGGCTTATTCTAATGCTAAGGCAGTAGCGGCTTTTGATCAACTCGCCAGAAGCTTCTTTCACCCCGCTGCTCCAGCTCAAATTGAAGGTGCTCTTCAGTTTCTCCTTCGCACCCTCTCTCCTATTGCTCAAGCAAGATCCAGCGATCTTATTGAATCATTCCCTTCTCTGAAATGGGAACAGCTCATTGCATTTATTGAAGCTCAGATTAAAGAGAAGATTGACCTGGCTTTACTTGCTCGCCTGATGCACATGGATAAGTACCAATTTGCCAAAGCGTTCAGAAAGCGTTTTGGCTTGTCTCCGATCAATTTTGTCTTGATGAAAAAGGTTTTTTGCGCTAAAGCAGACATCACAGCCGGAACAGACTTAACGAGCATTGCTTACACCTACAACTTTAGTGATTTGGCGCATTTTTCCAGAACATTTAAACGCTTCATTGGGGTACCACCAAATACTTATAAAAGTGGCCTTCGAGCTTGATCCAAAGCTTCTCCTTCCACCTGTAGACTTCCCTTTTTTATCATTTACCAAGATTGTACAAGTCCGTGCTGATCCCGAGGGCTAGTTTTATGCTTGTCACTTATTGTTATTACAAACTAAGCATCTCTGAAGCCATGAAACGAATTATCGCTTGGATCATCATTTTTTCACTAATGGGCAGTGGAATCCATGGGCAAAAGACCTGTCCAAAAGATAAAATACTAGCGGACTTTGATGTGTTAGTTCAAGAGTTGCGTTTACAACATCAGGGTTTGTACCAGTACACCCAACAACAAGAGGTTGACCAAACCTTGGATAGTGTTAGACAGTCATTAGGCGCGATGGACCGGCTGGAATTCTACCAAGTCGTTAGGTACATTATAGGCCTCACTAATGAAGGACACACCCAAGTAAATTTGCCAAGGATGACTATGGTAAAAGTAGGTTTAGCCAGGCGCTTTTTACCCCTAGGTGTGATATCCTGTGACCGAGCGTTGATTGTTTCCCAAAACTTTGGGGAGCAGGTGAAAGGCCTACAGAAAGGGAGTAAGTTACTATCGGTAAATGATCGAAAGATAGGTGACATCCTTGATGATATTTTGCCCCTTATTCCTACTGACGGTTTCAATCAGACTTCCCGGTATGAATGGGTGGGCGGGATCAACTTTTCCCTGCTCTACACTTTATTTTATGGTCGATGCCGGTATTATGATATTGCATTCGAAAACTATGCCGATCATAAAGTACACCACGTCCGTATTCCCGCCATTCGATTTACGGGGTTCAAGAGTAAACGGGCCCAATTCCCCTCGAAATCCTTTGACTTTGATAAGTTTCACTTCGAGGCCATCAATGATTCCATCGCCTATCTTTCCATCCCGTCCTTTTCCAGCGGAGAAACGGAGTTTGAGGCCTTTTACGCTAGTCAGTTTAGACAGATCAAGGCCCTTGGTATTAACCATCTCATTCTTGACATTCAAGCCAATGGCGGAGGGACGGAGGGAAACGAAAACCTACTTTTCTCCTACCTTCTGGATACGGCGCTGCAAAAGTATCGGGCGGTGAGTATGTTGCCGCAACCCTTCCTAAAAGACCAAAACAATCCGGACTACGTCGCCGATCAATGGAGGCTCGAAGACACTATGGCCTACCGAGGTGACTTCACCTTGAGCAGTAACTATTTTTCTGACTTAGGCTATACCGTGCCAGAACCCGATTTGGTGTACAAAGGGAAGCTCTACACACTCATTAGTGGTCAAACCTTTTCCGGCGGCGCGGAGTTCGCCAGCCTCCTACGGATGAGTGGTCGCAGCATATTTATTGGGGAAGAAACGGGTGGTACTTACGAAGGTAATGTGAGTGGGTACTCAGAGACCGTTAAGCTTCCCTACACGAATATTACGGTTGATATTCCAACGGTACACTTCCAAATGAATGTTACCCCCGAAGTTAGAGCCCGAGGAATTATGCCAGACTATACCGTTCCGCAAAGCTGGGACGATTACATGAATAACGACAATGCCAAATTGCGCTTCGCGGTACAACTAATTACAAATGGCGGCAGCGACCTAGAGTGAGTCCTAATCAATCACAATCAAGTTATCAAAGATGAAATATCCCATTCTCCTCGTCCTAATCAGCCTTAGTTTGTCTGCTGGAACAGCGCAAGATTTCAGCAAGCTCCAACTCACGAAAATATCTCCCGATGAACTTTCGCGAGATCTGGAACTCTTGTGGCAGGGAATTGATCAGTACCATTCCGGCGCCTATTGGTACACCCCGCGGGATTCCATTAAAGCAGCCTTTGACCAAGCGCGTGGTCAGTTAAAAGACAGCCTCACCACGCTTGGTTTCCACCGACTGGTGGCCCCACTAGTTGCTTTGACACGAGAAGACCACGCCAATATTTTTATACCAACGGCTATTCGCCGAGCCATCTTTACTTCCGCTATCCTGTTCCCCTTTCGGATCGTATTTCTAGATCGGAAGATGTACGTAGAGCTAGATGGCAGTGATAGTGGAAAGGACCTGCGTGGTTTAGAAATTCTCAGCATCAATAAGCGTTCACCCAAAGATTTGGCCCTATTGTTGGGGCAACACTTCAGCTCCGACGGATTTATTGAGCGGGTGAAGTATAGTGACCTTTCTGGTTTCAGTTTCGCCTATCATCACTATCTGGAATTTGGCGAAGTACCAACCTTTGAGGTGGTTTATCAGGATGAAAATGCCAACCAGAACACCATCGTGGTAAACGCCCGAACACTGCCAGCTATGCGCGAACAACTCAAGGAACGTTATAGCGAAGCAGAACGAGCTAATAAGGAATTACCGCCTATGGATTTCAGAGTCCTGAATGATAGCACTGCCTATCTGGCCGTTCGCACGTTTGACAGTGGTGACCTACGTCAAGATAAGCGCTACCCCAGCTACCGCAAGTTTCTGGCCAGTAGCTTCGCCACCGTTGTAGAGAGCGGTATCCAAAGGCTCATTGTAGATGTAAGTGATAATACCGGGGGAAACGAGGGTAATGAAAATCTGCTCTACTCTTACCTAGGCGAAAATTACCAGAAGTACGTCAAAGTACGGGCTAAAGCCCAAGAGGTGATACTCGACAATGGCGTTGACCCGCCGCAGCGCGCTCGCACCTTTTCCTTCTGGGAACGCTGGTTCTTCAATCGGCGTATGCCGGATGGGAGCTACGAACGAAAGCCCAATGCGGGTCATGGTCTGATGGCTTACAAGCGCGAACCCAAGCATAAGTTCGAAGGGGAACTGTTTGTAATCATTAGTCCTGTCACTTACTCTGGTGGTAGTGAATTTTCTAATATGGTATACACGCAAACCGAGGCAACCTTCATTGGAGAAGAAACGGGCGGAGGCTTTTACGGAAATACCAGTGGCTACGGTTTCGAATTAGAATTACCTCATTCCGGCATTACGGTTGACTTACCGGCCCTACAATTCGTAATGGATGTAGAAGGACTACCTTTTGGCAGGGGCGTCATTCCACACCAGCAGGTGATTCCAGATATTGAGACCTACTTGCAAGGCCCGGAAGCGGTACTACAATATATACTAGCGGCCATTGCCGAATATTAGCACGTTGAAAATTGGAACTCAATAACGACTAAAAGTAGAATCCACCAATACCAAAGCATTAACGATTCTACTTTATAGATGAGCCTAATACCGTAGTTTATGATCAGCTATCCATAAAACTAAAAAGGTACCCCTGGATATTTCCAAAGGTACCTAAGTATGTTGCTATGAAAGAGCAACGTTAACAAATCAATCTCAAGGAAAAAGGGTTCTCGGAGAACTAAACTAAATCAGCGTTCTCCGAGAACTAGACTCATTTCTTACTGTACGACGATCATCTGACGTGTCGCTTTGTACGCTGGTGTTTCCACGGTGTAGTTCAGTACACCGCTCGCACCTTGGAGCATGCTCTTCGTCAATTGAATCGTATTGTAGCCTGTCATGTAATCCTGCTTCAGTTGATAGATCACTTGACCTTTCGCATCGGTAATCGTTATCGTAACGACATCTTTTGTGGCGACGGATGTCAATCCGTTGCTACTGCCATTCGGCAGATTAAAGCTAATCAGCGTCATCTCCTGGAATGGGTTTGGACTGTTCTGATACAGCTCGAATACCGGGCCAATGGCCAGGCCTTCAGTGAAGTTGATATTTAGCTCCGTAGTCTTACCTTGGCGGTAAGCTTCGGCTATCGTGTAACGATCATTGATGCTCAAGACTTCGCTCAACTGCACATTATCCGTGGCACGAATAACTAAGCTAAAGAGAACTGAACTGCTAGTCGTATGGACGCATTGCAATGCGTCCCCACAGTTCCATGACATTGTGATGAAGCCTTCGTCTACAAAGCGTAGGCCGAAGTTTTCGGCTTTCGCCAAGTTGTACTCGATGTCGATCAATTCTGCTCCATCAATGCGCATCGTACCCTGGAAGCCGCCCGGAGCACTACAAACTTGTCACTGA
>JBCBEC010000105.1:0-3886 GCA_038528965.1 Bacteroidota bacterium
CGAGGATCACGGCGAAGCATGAACCCCTTTTCTTCCAGGTTCTTCCTCACCTTTGTCATGGTACCCTTAGAGAAGCCTAGCGCTTTCATCAGCTCCTCATTGCCGGGAGCATCGTTGCCATGTAGTACAATTTCCCTGACCAGATGTAGTAGCATCTTCAGCTCTTTGCCGTCCAGCTCATCAATCAAGTTTGGATCGATAGTAACTATCATAAGTCAGTTGAAAAAGTACCAGGGAGGTGATACCAACTACCTCCCTGGCTACAATAGAAAATAAGCGATACTCTTACCGCTTGCAGGCTCTTAATGTGATTAAAAGACAGCAGGCCAAAACTGGTCCTGCTGCTTAACAAATTGTAATCACATGAAATCTGAAGGGACGGCGGTGGAGTTTGGTATAACGGGTTAAACAATATTGGTGCCGTCCCTTGTATCATAGAGGGTTAGGCGAAAAGAGGCAGCCGCGCTCAGGGCCGCCTCTCCAAAACACCTAAAACCCATATTCATCTTTTCAAAGGGAACCAAAGCGCCTTCACCACTATTCTCTGCCTCCACATCATCACGGCGCTCTGGCTTGATTTTCCCACAGGCAAACCTTATATTTGCCTCATACTTATTTAATACTTCCCTCCTCAGCTTCACGGCTTTGGGGGGATTTTTAGTAGCTTGCGCTACCCCCGTTGGATGCTAGGCAGCCTGTGCCGCCGTAGCTTTCAAAATCTTTAAAGTGTACTTGTGATTCCTGGCACTATAAAAAAGCGACAAGCTATCTTCTCCATGTTGTTCATTCTCGCACACTTTTACTTCAAATAATCTAGTTCGGCTGTCAAACACAGCGTTCCAGATTTTTCGGTAGTCGGCTGGGGTCAGCTCCAGCTCTTCAGTTGTTACTCTGTGCTCCCTGCGCACGGCGTCCAATGTAAAGTCGTCTAGCACTCGTTGTGCCTTTCTCAGTGTCGTCAAATGTTCCATAATCTCGGTTTTGGTTTAAGCAAATAGGCTTAGGCCCTTAAAGGGACATGTAGCTTCTGCTTTATTTGCTCAGACCACAGGGTAAGTTCGTCAGCGTATTCAATTAGCTCCTCACGAGCTGCTAAAAACCATTCATCTTTTTTCCTGTCGCCGCGAAATACCTGGTATACAAAATTCTTGTCCTGCCCTACTCGAGCAGCCACGCGTTTTACTAATGCTGGATAATGAGGCTTTTCAAGGCTAGATATCACCCCCTTAACATTTTTCAGGAATTCAGCCTGTTCCACCTCCAATTCTGCATCTGCCTTTCCTGCCATTTTTGTAATTTGCTTTTGCTTTCAAAGCAAATGTAGTCCGATTTTTTTTGACTATCAAGTTTTCTTCGAAGAAAATCAAAAATATTTTGACAAAGGAAGAGATTAAAATTGGTGAGAACATCAAAAGACTGAGGAAAGGCCATGGTTATACTCAGTCGCAACTAGCTGATTTGCTTGAAGTTGCAGGGGATAGAAAGAATAGGGTAATTTCTAGTTGGGAAAATAATGTGGCAAGACCAAGCTATGAGTATCTTATAGGAATGACAAAAATTTTCGGAGTTTCCTTGGAGGAATTGCTTCTGGTACTGTCAAATGATTCCGCGATCAAGGCTCCAATGGTTGAGGAACCACAAGAAAGGTATGTTGTAGCGTCGCAACTACAAGAAATGGAAAAGAAGTTGTTGGAATTATCAAAACAAGTTTCTGAAGACAGAGAAGATCGCGAAACCCTCTTAAAAAAGCTGGAAGAATACGAGCAAGTCATTTTGGACCTGAAGCGGAATTATCCTTCTCCCCTTCCCGAATAATCAGCATTAGCAGGATTACTCGTGTCCAAAGCTCGTCCAAATCTTGTTGAGAGAACTTCTCAACACCTGGCTTTAGGGACATAGACACGGGTTTTTACGGGTAAACAATGCAACAATTGGGGACGTGTCTACTCAATATACAACTTTCAAATATAAATTGTTCGTAATGTGATTGCATGGTGATTTTTGTCACCCTAAGAATTGCACTGCTTATCCATATCAAAAGGATACGTAATATAAACATTTTGTTTTTATTTATTCTAAATGTTTGAAAAGTTTCGCGGCGCCGCAAAATTCCCTCCTTTTCATTTTTTTCAAAAAAGTTGCCTTAAAATTTGGTGGTGTTGTTTTCGTTTCTATTTTTTCATCATTATATATACTAAGTATATTAAGTAATATTGATATTACTTTAGTAATATTACTAAGGGCCGCGAAAAACGCGATTTAAAGGGTCATTTCTTATCCCTTTCAGCGCTTTCGAACAGCTAAAGGGTCATTTTTTATCCCTTTGTGAAAAATCAAAGGGTCATTTTTTATCCCTTTCGTTTTAGCACCTTAAATTTGAATAGTAGAATCAACTAAAAACCTATATCCATGCGCTATTTTCTATTGTTTTCTTTACTGATTATTTGTTGTTCTTGTTCTAGCCCACTCGATAAGGCATATAAGGAGAGTGAAGTGGAAGAGGATATGATTGCATTGAAAGATGCAGTTTCCGAAGAAGAGCTTGGGATGATCGTTGGCTATATCGCGCTTCAGTCCCTGCAAGGTGAATCCATGCTAGGCAAAACCTACGGAGACCTACTTAATGAAGCCAAAGAAATGCGCGCAGAAAATGAGCGAAAAGAAGCAGAAGAGGAAGAATTAGCAAGAAAGGCTAAACAGGAAGAGGCTGAAAGAATTGAGCGCCTAAGTAGTGCACTCACCGTGACTGTTTTTGAAAAAGGATTCTCTGATGGTGATTGGGAGGATTACATCACATTCAAGTTTGCATTTGAAAACAAGACTGACAAGCCCATCAAGGCGTTTACTGGAGCAATGGTATTCAATGACCTCTTTGACAAAGAGATTAAGATTTTAGATCTGACTTATGATGATGAAATAGCAGCTGGGGAAAGAAAAACCTGGGATGCCTCAACGGAATACAATCGATTCATAGATGAGGACGCCATTCTCAAGGAGAAAGGATTAGATGACATGAAAATTCAGTGGATACCCGAAAAGATTTTATTTGAAGATGGTACTGCTCTAGAGTAGCCAGGTTAGTGGTAGAAATAGTCTTCAGGGGCAACTAGCAAAGTTTTTATATCATAAACACTTTGCACCCCCCTGCCCTTGTTCGGGCCTCTGCTTATCATTCCTTTTTCTTCGAGAGAAATTCTTGTGTATTGCATTTTCCCTCGGCTGAAACCAGACAGCTTCAGCAGCTCATTATTTGTGATAAGATTCGTTTTTTCTTCATAAACCTTCTTAGCAATAACTAGTAATAATTTTATTTCTGACTCATTTAGTTGAGTTAATATATCAGTGTCAATTACTACCATTGCTAATTTATTTTAATGTCATTTCTTCGCCCAAACCCCTTAGAAGCTCTTGAGCAAAATCTACATCTAACACCTCTCTCCTTCCGCTATAAAAATTGTGAATTCTTATATAACTAAGATCGGTTTCACGTGCCAGATCCTTCAAGGACTTTCCCTCCTCTAGTTTTGCTTTAATAATAGCTTTAATTTTCTCTTTCGGATTTTTTTCTTTCATTGCCATGTGGCAAATGTAAAATATTTCCCTTATACTTGCAACAGGTATTTAAATAAGTATACAATGAAATCAAGAGAAATCGTACTGAAGGCTCTTTCGGGCCAGACGTGGTCGCACGTCGTGCTGGTACTAGGCACAATCGGTGCAGTTGTACCAGCTACATTCTACTACGGATTAAACGAGTTACATCTTAACAATTGGCTGTCCAGCGGTCTGGCTTTGATTGTCGGCATTGCTGCTGCAAAGATTGTAGACGGAGGTTTAAAAACCTTTCTCCCTGCTGCTGTCGCCTGGGTTTTAGGTCGCAAAGATC
>JBCBEC010000106.1:0-3662 GCA_038528965.1 Bacteroidota bacterium
CCAGAAAATGCGTACCGGTATAACGGTAAGGAGTTGGATGAAGCGACAGGGCTGTATGATTATGGGGCCAGGTATTATGATCCGGCTATTGCTAGGTGGGGGCAGGTGGATCCGCTGGCGGAGCAGTATGCACCGTACTCACCGTATAATTACGTGCTGGGGAATCCAATAAGACTTACTGATCCTGATGGAATGCAGGTAGATGACATAATTGATATTGACGCGCAATCAGGTAGAATTACAATATCAGAAGCGGATGGGGATGACGTTGTGCGCCTCGTCTCTGAAGATGGTGTCCAAAATGAATATACTTATGGAGCAAACGGTTCCTTCAGCAAGGATAACTCACTGGAGAGTAGTAAGACCACAAAAACTCAATATATTAGTTTTGGAGACTCCGATGAGGCAGAGAAGTTTTATAAATTTGCAGCAAATTCAAAAGTTGAGTTTGCACTGTTAGACTATAGAGATATAGTTTCTGGATCAGAGTATTCGCTTATAATAACGGATGGCTTACCGCATAATGTTAACACTAATGATGCGATTTTTACATTGACCGTTGCAGGATACGAAGGGATAAGGCATTCCCATTCACATCCATATAGTCAAGTTTGGCCTAGTGGGTATGATTACTATACTAAAAAGCCCTATCCTGCTGGTCATCCAAATCGAAACGGTGGTAATGATGATGCACAACACGCTAGGGAAACAAGAGCAGGCATTCCAGGACTTGAATTTTTACCTGGATGGAAAAATGCCACGTTTGAAGTTTATACTCCTTCTAGAAAACAAGTTACAACCTATGATGGACTTGATGCGTATCAGCTTCGTAAAAGCAATTAAATTCTCTCTTCTGTTATTTCTCTTGAGCTGCACCAATGAATACATTGAGCACGACAGTGAGGAGGGGGGATTATTGGAGTGCATTATTGAAACCTTTGTTTCACTTGACCATGGATTTGATGTGGATCAATACTGTATAGTAATCACGCAAGAAAGACGCCCTGATGTTCAACATGACCTCATATCCGTTCGTAAGGTCCATCTGAGTAGCTCAAATAGCAATTTAAAGCATTACCGAACTGTAATAAATGAAGTAGTGGTTTATCTATACCTTTTGGACTACTCTTCTGATCATGCCATTAAAGGGCGCAGTATGGATAATACTACGGTGAGTAATTCTCTTAGTTGGCAAGAACATGATACTAAACCTGAAATGAAACCTACGGAGTTTGACGAACGGACCATTGTTTATGATGAATTTTTCTATGTGTACTTTTTTTATAACATTGAAGAGGAATGCCTTGATGATAGCCAAGTTCTAACGACCACAGGGATTGAAGAAACTGTTCATCAAGTATGTGGAAAATGTGATTGCAAATAAGTTCTTTTCTGCTTTACCTTTAGCTATTCTCCTCCCACTAGCCCCGCTAGACGCAAGGCTGAGGTAACGGGGATTGACGGCTAGCCTCTAGTGAGCGCAGTCATACCGCAAGCGTGGTTAGGGATTTCCCCTGGGCTTGACTTAAATCTTATCGCAAAAGAAAACCCTGTCGTCTAGACCGGCAGGGTTTTCCATCTGCAATACTGACAAAAACCAGGTATAGTAAACAGTAATTGAGCAAGTCCAAAAAACTAGTACAGGTCGTGTGTTAACCACCTCTTTTCAGAACGAAAGCACCCCACACAAACAATTGTTAATCAATAATTTAAACCTAAAAATTCTTTTCCATCCACTTGTGTTAATTAATAAAAAACGTATCTTTACAACGCTCAAAAATGTTAGTTTAACGCTATCATTTAATAAAATAAAACGCGCTCCTTACCACTGTTTTTTTTTAAGGAGTTACAAGTCAGATTAGCAGTACGAATTACCTGTTCAAACTTCACGTTTGAACTGAGGTCCAGTATTGCTGAAATTTGAATCACCTTCTTGATGTTGTACTGCATTGAGAATAAAGATCAGCGTATGTCCTCTCTGAAACGAATGCTCTCTTATTGTTTTTTTGCGATCCTATTTTTCACTTTTATCACCCCTCTTTTATCGCAACCTGACACCGGTGGAGAAGGAGAAATTTCCTTTGACGCAGAGGGTTGGAAACGACAGAACAGTGTACTCCCTCCATCGCCACAGGCCGCCAGTTTAGGCCAGTATGGCAACATTTCTGTGAGTTATTATACCGGATCACCCGGTATCAACGTCCCCTTAGGGGGTATTGGTGGAAAGTTCTTATCCTCACCGGTGAGCCTGTCTTACGATGCTAATAGCGTCAAAGTAGCTACCATTCCTGGCTGGGTTGGGCTAGGATGGACACTGCAGGTGGGTGGGGTAATCACGCGTACCGCAAAAGGAATGCCCGATAACTACAACTTTTTTGATTGGGATCAGCATCACCTCTTTTCGCAGTTTGGTGAATTTGCTGACTATAACTTCTTTTTCAATTGTCGGGATGATATTAAACGCCGGCAGTTCTACAATCGCGTTTCTGCTGGTGATATAGACCTACAACCAGATATTTTCAATTTCAATTTCCCCGGAGGAAGTGGCAGCTTCATCTTTAATCGCAATAAAAACATAATTGAACGTGATCGTTCTGATCTTGAGATTAACCCAACATTCGTAGGTGATGACATTATCAGCTTTACCATCACCACTCCAGACGGTACGATCTACCGTTTCGAGGAAGTAGAACGCACCGAATTTGCACCTGGATACAATGACGTAGAAGGTGATCCGGCGCTAAATCCCTGGCTACCAGGAAAGGAGTTTGCTTTTAATTCAAGTTGGCACCTGACCGAAATAAGTGCTCCAGGAGCCGCCGAAAAATTGATATTCTCCTATAATACTTACAATCAAAATCAGGATAACCCCTACATGTTGCCGGTTAACGTTGACAATGATGATTCGGTAACCTGCACGCCTGATGATGGCGCATCTTTTTCGCACACCTGCCGTCATTCTTATGGTAATGGTACTCCCATTGAAACGAGCCCGAAGATTTTCGATCGCAAATTTTTAAGCGGAGCCACGCTGATGGTGCGCGAAAGCGGTGGTTTTAACGAAATACAACGCCTCCGCTTCCAAACTTCTTTTACAGATGAATACAGCAGTAGCGGCCCGTCCAATCTTTTTGATCCCGAATCCGATATCATTCGTCTGGATGCTATTCATTATGATCGGCGCTGGCAAGCTGGTGTGGACGACTGGGAGTTATACGCTTCTTACGAATTGAATTACTTGCAGGGTACTGATAATCCTACGGGCCGTTTAGCGCTGGGTTCTGTACTGGAAAGACGGATCGGCGGAGCAGGTAATCAGAAATCGCCTTACACCTTTGAATATAACTCCGGTGCCTTACCTAATGTGCTCTCTAACGCCATTGACCTTTGGGGGTATTACAATGGCGCAACTACGAATGATGAATTGATTCCCACTCATAGGACCTCAGCCGGAATCGTGTACAACGGTGCCAATCGTAATGCCACTGCCAGTAAGCGCGGTGTGCTCAAATCGATCACTTATCCCACTGGCGGAAAAAGTACATTTGAATACGAAGGGCACCGGGTCAGCAATTGGAACCAAGATGATGAGCTAAACTTTGGCTCCCTAATTGGTGGTTTACGCATTCTAAGGATCACTGATTACCCCAATAATGGCGAAC
>JBCBEC010000107.1:0-3190 GCA_038528965.1 Bacteroidota bacterium
TTTATATCCATAAATCTAGGAAAAACTTCGCAGGTTGCTTGGTTTTTGACATAGCACCTAGCCCTTGCGCCGTCCCGGCACCGGGCTCCTGCCAAGGCAGTCGCACACCTGACAACGATTTTGTAGGCTTGATGATTGATTTTGAAAATCGAAATCACCCTGTAAATGGTACTAAAAACTGTCCCATCATATGATCTAAAAGTGGAATATTCAGCAAGCTTACTATACGTTACTCCTTCCCTCCATCAACAATCACTCAAACTACTTCCCTACCCAGTGAGAGCTCATGGCCTACTGATTGCCACTCTGAAAAAGCAGAGCGCTTGCCATAAAAGGGCCGGCTACGCGCCATTGCGCGCAGCCGGCCCGTGTACCTAAGAGGAGAGCGTTGTTCGTAATCTTCGTTACTCCTCTGTTACTGTTTCACAATCATTTGTTGTTCTACTTTATCTCCTACCTGTACGCGCAGTAGGTAAGTACCGCGTGCCAGCTGGTCGGGCGTGTACCACTGCAGCTCCGTCAGTTCCTGCTGGTTAGGAATGAGCTCCTGATGCACCAGCTGCCCAATGCTATTGTACAAACTCAAGTGCGGCGATTGCCCTACTGCTACTCCAATATTGACGATGGCGTTTTGGGAGAAGGGGTTCGGGGTGGTTTGGAGGGTGAGCGCGGGCGCGGGTGTGGTGGATTGGAGGAAGTTCTGGCCAGAGTTTTGACCACTAGGGTTGCCTCCAAACCTCCCTGAAATGTCAAGTACTTTTCCTTGTTGTACAATACTAGTAAGAGCTGGATTAGTTGGCATGTTCTGTAAGAAAAAGTCTTTAATTGACATATTAAGCCCTGTCTGAGTAATGAGTTGAGCAGCTGCAACCTGAGCAATTGCAGCAGTTACTTGTGGGGCAGCAAATGACGTGCCTGACGAAAGTTGATAGTTTGTTCCATCAAACGTCAATATATTTTCAGCTTCTGCTGCTATTTCGTAATGGATAGGGTTGAAATTAGTATCACCCCAAGGTGCCAAGAAGCAGTTTTGAGTGCCAGCTACACATATTTGTTGTTCGAATTCCTCTCTTGTCCCTGGAAAAATTCTGTTGCTATTAGTAGCTTGATTTCCTGCACTACTAACTAGAAATAGTTTTTCAAATTCTGGATGTTGTCCATAAAATAGACTTATCCAAGATTTGTCAAGAATACTTGATCCTTGCTCACGAAGAAAGTCCCGGGTGTATACTATATTAGCACTGAAATTTACCATTATAAAATCCGAGGCAGACCAATTTCCTGAATTATATTGCTCCTTTATGAATGTACTCATCTCAATAAGGGCTGCCGAAGTACCGGCACCGGTATTATCGAATACTGGTAAGTTAATGTACTCCACTTGTGTCAATCCAGCCTGAGTAAGAATATTACTAATGACAGAGTATACCTTCTGACCATGTGTTCCTCCGAGAAAATCTGGGCCGCTGTTCATTTCAACGCTAGGAATATTGCTGACTACCTGGTCTACAATAAGGATCTTGATGTGATTTTGCGCAGGATTACCGCTTTGATCTGGGCCAATAACTCGGCTATTATGAACATCATCACAAAATGGGAAAGGGTCAAAAGTGCCACCTTCGTGTAAGGCACCTATGTCATCTAAGAAAACATCTAAATTGAAATTACCTTCGTTAATGTTGGCGGTGGTGTTATTACTATGGCCAGTCTCTTGGATCTCAATAATGTAGTTCAAAAGCTCTTCAATATTATTTAATACTGTTGTGGAGCCACTTTCTGTAACAGGAAGTGGAAAGGTAATCCCTTTCCAAAGTTCTAGGTCTTCACCAAGAGGGGTTGTATTTGTGATACCATATAAAGTTCGGACGTCTTGGCGGTCTGTATTCGTAGCAGTTGCTTCGAATCTAATTATGAGTTCGTTAGGAGCGTAAGTTTGAGCGCTAAGAGTTACAACCCAAAAGAGAGCGAGTAGTAAGTTTACAATTGTTTTCATAATACAATATTGTGAGGAAATTTTTTTTTTGTTTACATAGATATAAGCGCCGTTTTTAAGAAACGTGACGCTTAGATATGCACTTTTTGGGAAAAATCTTTTAATCTGCACTTCAAAAACATTTTTTATTAAAAAATAAATACATATGAATTTGAGTGCTTTTTATCGCATGTGTGTGATTGGACTTTCTTGCTTTTATTTTTCTGCGACAATTGCTCAATCGGCCGATTCGCTAGCTCACACTTTAGCTGATCAGGCTGAAGTGTATAACAATGAGAAAAGTCTACCTCTTTTAGATGCGGCTTTAATGCTCTGTACAAATAGAGGATGTGCGGATTCTACTATTGCAAGACTCTATCAACGGAAAAGTGTGGCTTTATATCTTGCTCAGGTAGATTTTGACCTTTCTTTGGCTTATACGGACTCTGCCATTTTATTCTATGAAAAAGCATTTGGAGCCCAGCGTTTAATAACTGCTAACTCTTACTATAACAAAGGAGCCATTTTGTCTTCTCTTGGGCGAACTAGCAATGGTAAGCCCTATATTGAAAAAGCTATCCAAAGATTGGGGGACAATAGTGAATTGTCAAAATCTATTCTGGATTCTATCCGGGTAAACTGGAGTGTTCAACTGATGATCATGGAAACTCAATTAGGGGACCTAAGTACAGCTTTACAAACTGGAAATGAAATTCTGAGAAATCCGTCGCTATTCCCATGGGCTGAACTCACCACAGTGTTAGGAAATGGAATAGTTCACATAGAAATGGGGGCTTTTGAAGAAGCTGTCGAGCTTTACTCTAAATATTTAGCTAAGAATGAACCAGATAGAGATTTTGTAATTGTTCAAAATCTAGGTTTAGCTTATCTAAGTTTGGATCAAACTAGATACGCCGAAGAAAAATTAGTGCAGAAATTACAATTAGATCGTGAACGCTTTTCAAAAGCTAAATCAAATGTTTTTCGCGAGCCCCTATCTAATTCACATGCTAATCTCATTCAACTTTATCTCCAAACTCAAGAGTGGCAAAAAGCGGAGTACCACTACAAAGAAGCCTTGCGATTGCTTCTTGAAATTGACGGCACCGGCCGTCGTCCTCGCTTTGCTGAAATCTACTTGAAAAAATCCAAATTAGAGCATGCCCTAGGTCACTACGAAAGTAGTTTAGCATTTCTTACAAAGGCAATGAACGTAGT
>JBCBEC010000108.1:0-3089 GCA_038528965.1 Bacteroidota bacterium
CGACTATAAAATAGACTAGTAAGGATTGAGCAAGAGCGAGAGACACATCATGTATCCCTTTATAGTCGTAGGCCAATTCGTAGCGTGCTGTCTTTTGGGGGGACTGCTGCTGGATATTTCACGATCCATATTTCTTACAAAAACAGGTTTAGCCGAGCTGCTAAATATTGGTAATACCCATACTCTAGAAAGTCAATTGGCTATAGTAGTTCCACTTTTAGTCTTACTCATTATTGGCTCCGTGTTTGGTCGATTCTTACAGAAGAAGACCCTTCTTTCCTGGCAACGGCTAGACGCTTTATTTGAAGATGGACAAAAGGAGAAAGTTACTCTTTCATCTCTTAACCACTTAGAGTCATGAAGTATATAGCGAACCTCCTTTGGGCATTCCTTCTCACTTACCTGACATGGGCATTCTTGCGAGAATGGCTCGGACCTGCGCATCAGGACGATTACAGGCACTGGATTTACCGTGTCCCATTTTCTATCCAGATGCTGTTTTGGTGGGCTCTCTTTTCCTTTCCAAAAAGTACTTCTCAGGTAAGCAATCTGTTGGGTAGTGGCCTAATGAACATTGCCTCCTATGGAACCTCAGGCGCTGGAAACCTAATGGCTCAGCTATGGAAATTCCGTGCTGGACAGATCGCAATAGGTAGCGGAATAGCCTACCTGATTTATAACCTCTTTTTCTAAATGTAAATAGATAACCATGCAAAATTTAATAGTCATGGACGAGCAACGCATAAAAAAGCTCGTCGACAACCTTATCACAGAATTAGAAGAACGTTTTGGCAAACAAGAATCTAATTGGATTCATGATACGGAGGCCATGAAGATTCTTGGTATCCGTTCTAAAACGACACTACAAAAATTACGTCAAAGTGATGCTATACGATACTCTCAACCTTCGCGAGGGATCATTATGTACTGTCGCGAATCTTTAGAAGCGTATATGTCAGAACACGCTAATCACTAATTCTCTAATCGTAAAACAATGTATTATGTCAACAGATAAAGTTGCGGTAAAGGACTTAAAAGCCTACGGAGAAGGCTTCAATCGTGGTGCTTATTTAGCTAACACTCAAAAGAAGCTTACTTCGGTACAAGCCTCCTTTATCAAGTCTCTTCTTAGTCGTGATTATAGCCAGAGTTTCCTTAGGGGTTTAGTGGATGGCTGGGACCATTCATTTCAACGTTACCGTCAGCGGCTAAAGGAGCAATCGATAGATTCCCCTTCGTCTCAACAAGCAAAACGGACTCCAGAGGAGATTGAAGCACTGCGTGAACAGGAGCGCCAATCGCGTGCTGCCCGCATGCAGCAGATGACGCAACAAAGAGAAATGGGCGGACCTGATATGGACCGATAAAAATCTCTTAAAAACAATTCTCTAGTCAAGGGCAAGGTGGGGTATACTCCACCTGCCCTACAAAGCTCTTTCACATGAATCTCTCAATAAACAAAGAGCAGGTACTTCGCTCGTGTTTGCTTGTACTTGGCTTCTTAGAAAAGGCATATGTGTTTCTATTTAAACCAAAAAAGACTGCTCTCTATAATGGGCGTTTTATGTCACGGTTAGAACGTATGGAAATCCTTTCGGAGCAAAATAAAGGAACTGTTGTAAACGGTAAGTATTCTCTCAGTCTTGATGCCAGCTATAAGCACACCTTGCTTATAGGTATTACTGGATCGGGTAAAAGTACAACGGTATATGTGCCGATGATTCAAAAGTGCAAGCACTCGATGGTCATTCTTGATTTGTCGGGGTCACTCTTCGATATGACCTCTGCCGATCTTAAAAAGCGCGGGTTTAGGGTCAAACGAGTAAATTTCAGTGATCCGCTCAATAGCGAGGGGTATAACCCACTAGCAAGAGCTGATACGCCTAGCAAGATGAAAAAATTAGCAGCACAAATAGTTGATACAGGTATGGGGAGCTCTGGAAGTAAAGACCCATTTTGGAACCTGTCCAGTAAGCAAGTTTTGTATACGATTATTAGAATCCTGAAGGAATCCGCTGATGAGAAATACCATAACCTGAGTTCAGTTAGATATCTGCTTAACAACCTTTCCCATAATCCAGAAAGTCCAGGCAATAAGTGGCTGATTAACAATGCACCATCAGAAGAAGTCTATGCCGAATTAATGGGAGCACTTGGAGGTACAGAGAAAACAATAGGGGCTGTACTAGCCAACACAAGGGCTTGTCTTGAGCTAATTGCAGACCCTAACCTGGCACGACTCGTTGCGACCGACACATTGGGAGATTTAGGGAAAATACGACAAGGTAAGCCCGTAGCCCTGTTTCTGAGTGTACAGGAAACTGATGTTAAATATTTGTCCTTTCTGATGTCAATGTTGCTACAAGATTTGTTCTCTGTTGCTATGAATATGCCAGGCAAAAAAGACAAGCCACTCTTCTTCCTTCTTGATGAAGCAGGGCACTTCCCTCTACCTTCCTTCTCAGCTATCCTAACAACTTTGAGAAAGCGGCAAGTAGGTTGTATAATATCAATCCAATCTAAGTCTCAACTTACACACCAATATGGTGCTGCTGATGCAGAAAGTATCATGATGGGAGGCGTAGCGACCACCATTTTCCTTCCTGGACAACCGTCCTGTAAAAACAATCAGGAATTATCTAATCTATTGGGAGATAAAACAGTAATCATTAATGGTCAGCAAGTCCGTAAAGCTTTACTTACTCCTGATGAAATCTTTCGCCTTAAGGGACAAGCTATTTTACTTCATGCAGGACATCGTCCAGCACTCCTGAAGCAATACCCTTTTTATAAAAATCCGACTCTCTTAAAAAGAACACAATTGCGCCCTTTGTCTTACAAAAGGCGGACACTGCCACCAGTGGAGGTCCTACCGCTTGACGTTTAAACTCATCTCTTGTTAGCCCTGAAGTACCATGAAGTATACATCTATGAAGGAGTATCTCTTTGAGAGTGGGATCCTGGAAACAGGATCAAAGGAAGAGATAGCTGAAGCCAAAAGGGCTTATCGTAGAGCTTATCAGCGTTTCAAGAAAAAGGAATACAGGAAGAAGCGCAAAACTATTCAATTGACTTTTCCCAAAGCTTAC
>JBCBEC010000109.1:0-2853 GCA_038528965.1 Bacteroidota bacterium
GTGGTAATTTGAAACCATCTGACATCAAATGAGAGTCGCTGAAAAAACAAGTAAAATCAAATGAGACAATCTGGAAAATCCGTCGAAGTCAAATTTTAACACTTTTTAACATTTTAGCGATAATACGGTGCGAAAAGTAGCCCTTCCAAGCGAAAGGCCCATTTTTCAAATCGTCAAGTTGAGCGGTTCATGAAGCAATTGATGACGCAACAATCTTACCATCAAAAGCCGTTTTTCGTTCTCCTGAACGGATTTCAAAACCGTTTGATGTGGAGGTTTTCCTTCCTCTTCCCGTTTCACGTTCTTTTCTAAAGAAGCTTTATATCGTTCCCTGAACCGTTTCTCTAAACGATCCAAATTATGACCCAAGAAGGGATCGTCCTTATCCAAAGAAACGCCATAAAAGGTGGCACTTATTTGCCCTTCTCCATCGGTGGAAAAGGGCGGTTCTTCTTTCCCCGCAAATGCTCATTAAGTTCTTTGAGTAAATCAGTGGCAGGATCATCTTCTAGGGGAGGTAGCTCCTTAGTTTCCAGTTCTGCTTCTTCAGTAGTTGTTTGTGGTATTGCTTGCGGCATTTTTCCAGCTTCAATCTCTGCGATGAATTTTTGTAGTTCCGCTTTAGCTAGGTAAAACTCCTTCACTTCTTGCCAGCGGTCTTTATTGGCGAACAATTCCATCTGAGTAGCTAGAATCGTTTCGCGTAAGATCATAATTTCAATCACCCAACCAATCAGCATGAGGGTAGATACCGAAACAATCCAAGTGTAGCCATACGGATATAAGACCAGTACGGCTTCGATCAGTGATAGTATTAGCAAAGCTGTAGCCGCAATGATTCCAAAAGAGAGCTTATTCTGTATCTGAGCAGGATTGAGCTGAAAGAAGAAGACTAGCGTCCCCCTTCCTGCTTGTATCGCCAACGGTACCAGAAATGCTGCAATTATAAAGCCAATATTTGGTGCATTCTGCGCATGGAAAATACCCATGATAATGGCTGATATGATATAGGTGGCTATGAGTAAGGTAAAGCTTAGCTTTGGCAGTATCGCCCGAAGCCGTTGAATAGCTCTGATGAAGTCGTTATTGATGAGTATATTTTGCATGATTTTTTCTTTTCAAGAGCAGGAGAGAATTAAGCACCAAGCGCTTTTATAATTGCTCCACCATGAGCGTTTTGAGATTGCCGAGCCATAATATCAAAAGCTATTGCCTCTGCATTTCTTTCGCTATCAATACCGATGTAGTTTCGTAATTGTGATTCGGTAGCGTGACCTGTCATGGGCATGATTTTCGCTAAACTGTATCCCATTCGATAGAGGTTAGTAGCAAAACTTCGACGGCAGATATGAGAAGATATTAACTTGTATTTCTCGATATGATGCTGTTCGACTCTAGCTTTGCGCCCCATGTATTGCTCAATAACCAAAACGGGATGCTTAAACCCAGCCTTTAAGCACAACGCTTTCAAGCCTTCATTGAATTTTTGCATGCTCATTTGTGGCGTTCGAAAACCATGTTTCTCTAGAATTGGATACAACCAGGGAAATAAATTGAGAGGAACTTTAGTAGGTGTACTGGTCTTTTTTGAAATGATAGATAAGAGCTTAACACCAGAGATAGTGGTGTAGAAATTATCAGGAACATAGACAGAGAAATCACTAAAACGCTGTCCCGTTCCCGCTCCAATCAGACATATATCCCGAACCTTGTCAAGGTGTCCAGTCAGGTTTAGGTGTGCAAGGCTGTCTAATTCTTGGGCAGACAAGGTTACTAAGTCTCCTTTTGCTTTTCGGCGAGAAACCGTCCAGCCTATACCTTGGTAATTGGTATTCGAATGATGCTTTTTCCTCCTTGCTCGTTCCATGAACTGCCGCAATGTCTTTAAAGTCTTATTGCCATAGGCAAGCTGAAAACCACGAGATGCAAGCCAGTCAATAAGTTCTATTCTGAGATTCCAGTCAACATCATCATAAGAAAAACCAGTACCATCCTGGTATTCGCTTGCAAAAAGTTTGATGTTGTTACAATGCTGGCGGAACATCTTGACAGTGTTCTTATCCATACCTCCTTTGGCCATATCTTGTAACTCCAAATCCAAGAACTCAATAAAAGCAGGGTTACCATCATCTACAGTTGTCACTGTATCGACTTGATCTTTTAATCGAAGGTCAAGCTGTTCTTTGAAGTCTTTTGTAGAAATGCGACCTCCACATTCTAAATATATATCAGTGCAATGGGAAGCTAAAGCATCCAAGTGGCGTTGGATGTAGAGTAACTCAGGTCGCCGCTCCTGAATGATTGGTCTTTGCCTTTGAGCATCCCAATCTTGAGGATGAATGGACTCTGCTGTTGAATAAACTACGCGTTGCCCTCTATATCTGTAAACCAAGGAGATAAGAGTGGGACGATCACCACTAGGGCAGCGGAGATTAAACTTGGGAACTGGTAATTTGGCCATGTTCGTTGATTGTGGTTACGAAAATAAGTTCCGCTAACCACGTCAGCGACGTTGTCGGAATAGTTGTCGCCAGTGTTCCTGGGTATTCCGATTACTGCCAAAAAAAATTCAAAATAATGAAGCGAGATATGCAGAAAAACAAGCTTTCAGGCGAAAACCATGGAAAATTAGGTTGATTCGTCCGTCCTGCTGGGATCACAGAAAAATGGCCCATCCTCAGTTTGAGGGTGGGCTTTTTTCGTTTACACCCACCCTATTAAATACACAAAACATTCATTTACAACACATTAAACCTATAACTACTGACTAATAGATCAATAGTCCGCGGCGATTTTGAGCGAAGCCAATAAAAAAGGGCAAAATCAATAGCTTGTGAGTTCTCACACTTACCA
>JBCBEC010000110.1:0-2826 GCA_038528965.1 Bacteroidota bacterium
TGAACGACTACTCTTGTTTCCAAAGCTTCTTTGAGCCTACAGATGGAGAGTACCTGTACGACTTGATCGAGTTCACCGTTGATCCTGATCTACCAGAAGATGACATTTACAACATCCAGGTAGCCACCAATGGCTTTGGCTCCAACTTTGCGATCTTCCAAGGTGGGTTCAATGCAGACAACCCTTGTGAAAACATCCTGGGTGGCTCAGATGGTGCTTACTTCGTAGATCCATTCTTTGGCATCAATGCCTTACTGGATCAAGATTTCCGCATCACGCTGCCACTGCAAGCTGGTCAGACCTACACGATCTTGATTGCTGATGGTCTAGCTGACTTCGGAGCGGGTACGGATTATGTAATCGGTATTGTGAGTGATAATGGCGGTACCTTCTCGGCACCATTTAGTGCTCCGGCACCAGTGGAAGTAAGTCTACCGTTGTTCTGTGAGGATATAGACCTGGTTCAACTGCTCGAACCAGCTACCTACCTGGTAGACGCCAACGGCGCTACGATCCCCGGCAGCATGTCAGCTGAACTGCGTGATATCCTGGATCTCACCGGACGTCCTGATGTAAGTGATAACTGTGGACCAGTACTAGTTACCGTATCCGACGAACTGACCGAATCCGGTGACTGTGGTGATATCATCATCACCCGCACCTTCGCGGTCTCTGACCGCGCAGACGGCGTGTGTATCGGTACACCACGTACCGATGAGTGTACGCAAATCATCACCCTGAGTCGTCCAACGATAGCAGATCTGATCATCCCACCATTCACCGCGACTATTGAATGCGATGAAGACTTCCCAACCGATGGAGAAGTAGGTGGCCCAGATGATAACCCACACGCCAGTGTAACGGGCTATCCATTCCTACTGACCGCTTCAGGTTATGTAGATCTGGATGACAACTACTGCAACCTAGGCGCAAGCTATAGTGATGAGCCCCGCATTGAGGTGTGTGAAGGCACTTACTCTTTCCGCCGTGAGTGGAACCTGATCGACTGGTGTAACCCAGATGATAACACCACCTGGGATCAGTTTGTGAAAGTGGGTGACTTCACCGGACCAGTAATTACTGGAATCGATGAGGTGATCAACATCTCCACTTCACCGATCAGTTGTGTGGCTAACATAGCGATCCCGAATCCAAGTGTAGTGGATGGTAATGACTGTGGCAGTGCTGCGGCAACCACTTACACCATCTTGGCCTTCGGCGAGACCTTCTTCGCTGGTGGTAATGTGAGTGATGGTGATATCGTACAAGCGCCAATTGGTGAGCACACGCTGATCATCTGTGCAGAAGACGATTGTGGCAACGAGACTTGTGTGGAGTCTACCTTAGTAGTAACCGACGAGATCGAACCCAACGCTATTTGTGATGATGAGCTAAATGTCTCCATTGGAGGCGGTGATGTCTTGAACGGCATTGAAGGTATCGCAAGAGTCTTTGCCGAAGACATCGACGAAGGATCGAACGATAACTGTGGTACAGTGACCTTGGAGGTACGCCGTAACTTCTGGCGTAATGGTACTTGTGATGCCAGTGCGAACCGCTTCAGTCCGTGGGGTGAGTTTGTCGATTTCTACTGCTGTGATATCGCAAATGAGATCACTATCGAACTTAGAGTAACCGATGAGAGTGGTAATCAGAATACCTGCTGGATGACGGTAACTCCAGAAGACAAGCTGAACCCATACTGCTATGCACCACAGAATGTAGAGTTGGATTGTAACGAACTACCACTGGTCTTCCCAGGCAACATAGAAGAGGCTTACGACGAAGACTTTGGTGGAACGAGCGATCTGATGAACGCGATCTTCGGAGCAGCTAGTGGTACAGATAACTGTGCAGTAGATACCATCGTAGAGCGTACACCCAACATCAATATCAACGAGTGTGGATGGGGATCCATCACACGTCGTTTTGAAGCATGGCAGTTACGCCCAGAGGGTGATGTGAACGGTAATGGAGCAATTGATATCAATGAGGTATTCCGCTCTACCAATAGCTGCTCACAATCCATCATCATCAACGAAGTCCATGACTTTACCATCGACTTCCCAGAAGATGCTGCTGCAGACTGCGGTGATCCTGATGTGCCAACGGTAATCACTTCCACGGATGGTTGTGATGTATTAAGTGTGAACATCGGCGATCCAGTGATCTTTACAGCTACTGGCGATGAGTGCTACAAGTACTCCATCACCTATGATGTGATCAACTGGTGTCTGTGGGATGGAGAGTATACCGGCTATGTGATCCCACGCATGACCGAAGATGATGGCGAGAGCCTACCAATTGATCGAGCAGTAGAAGGCAATGAGCGTCCAGTAGTGACCTACAATGACAATGATGGTCTGTGTATTGATCGTCGTCACAATGATCGCGATGGTGACTCCTTCTTGAGCAACTGTGAGTCACCACAACTACCGAATTACGGTCGTTACATCTACACCCAATTTGTGAAGGTGTACGATAGTAGTGCTCCTGAAGTAACCGTAGGCGACTTTGGTGGTCCAACCGATAATTGTCCAGACCTACTTCCAGGTCAGTTTGGCGATGATGATGGCAACTGTGAAGAAGCAGTGAGCATACCGTTCTCCGTAACAGATGAGTGTGAGCTGTTCGATAATGATGGCAACTTAGTCATCAGCATCGTATCAGCAGAGCTAGACGCTTTTGCCGTAGATGCGAGTGGAGATGGACAAATCCAGAGCAGTGAATTTGCAGCAGACTTCAACGTAATCGGTAACATCACCGATAATGGAGATGGCACTTACAGCTTCTTCGGTGATAATTGGATAAGTACCGTCGAAGCTG
>JBCBEC010000111.1:0-2704 GCA_038528965.1 Bacteroidota bacterium
CTTGCTATTTTCTAATGCAAGAATTTGATGAACCAGGTTTTTTAAATGTTGGTACTGGTGTTGATCATAGCATCAAAACGCTAGCACACATGATTGCTAAAGAAGTTGGTTATGGAGGTGAGATTGTGCACGACCTCAGTAAGCCGGATGGTACGCCAAGAAAACTAATGGATGTAAGCAAGTTAGCCAACTTAGGTTGGCGTGCTCGTATTGATTTACGAACGGGAATTAAGCAAGTTTATGCTGGTTTAACGAACCAGGATTGGTTTTAATACTACTACTTTTGATCACCAAACAATAAACCTTATCAAAAAGCGCATCCTTCTCGTTTCCAATTCTGCTCATAATATTTTGCACTTTCGGCAAAGTTTGTGGCAAGCTCTGTTGCAGCAGGACTACGAAGTAATTGCTTTAGCTCCCACCGATGGTAAAGAACATTTTTTGCAGGAGGCTGGCATCGACTTTCATCCGCTTCCTACCCTCAAGCGACTCAGTAGCTCCCCCTGGGAAGACTTTTTGCTCTTGCGTGATCTTGTGCGGGAGTATCGGCGGTTACAGCCAAGCGTGATTCTGCACTTTACGGTCAAACCAAATATTTACGGTAGTCTTGCTGCTCGTTGGGTAAAGATTCCATCGATTGCCACCATTACAGGCTTGGGCACTACCTGGCTAAACGGGCCACTCTTGCGGCGCTTGACGATCCGGCTCTATCGGGCTAGTTTGCCAGCAGCAGAAGTGGTAGTAGGGCAAAATGCCCATGACCTAGAAGACTTACAAAAGATTGGGGTACGAGCCCGCCGTTGGCAACTCATCCCTGGCTCTGGTATTGATACGGCGTTTTTCCATCCGCTACCCATGCCGGTTTACGACGAGGATGAACGCCATTTCCTTTTCTTGGGGCGAATGCTGATTGATAAAGGCGTAGTGGAACTCTTGCACGCCTGGCGGCAAATTCACCACTTGTTACCGAATGCGCACTTGCATTTGGTGGGCGAGTTGGACCCAGCCCACCCTCGCTGTGTACCGTCTGATATCTGGCGGCAACTCGTTGCATTGCCCCGCGTACATTTTCACGCTTATCAGGAACAGGTACGCGACTTTTTGAGCAAGAGTCACGTAGTGATTTTGCCGAGCTATCGCGAAGGAATACCCCGTAGCATTCTAGAAGCCATGGCTATGGGGAAACCTGTTATTAGTACAGATGTACCAGGCTGCCGTGAACTCGTGATCAGCGGGCGTAATGGTTGGCGTATCCCCGCTCGTTCTTCCGCAGCCCTGGCGGAGGCCATTTTGCAGGCCAATCGCGTGAGACTCTTGGAGTTGGAGCAACTGGGAGAGCGGGGCCGAAAGCTAGTAGTGGAAGGCTATTGCAAAACAATTATCGCAGAGCAGTATCTTGACTTGATAGAGGAATTATCTCCGACCAAGAAAATCAAGGTCCCAGGTTCGAATGAAAATACTCTTTCAAGCTTATAAAGCGCCACCGGTCAACCAGCCGGGAGCCGTTCGGCTTTTTCACTTGATCCGACATCTACGAGCAGCCGGGGCTGAGGTGTTGCTTCATACCTCTTCCAACCAGGCGCTTTTTCCGCAGGATGAGTCGCTGGCGCTACCTACTACGCTTAAGGTACAGCAAATTCCTACTCGAGATCTGCGCGCTCGGCGAGCGGCCATAGGTCGATCAGCCGCTCATCTGGACGTAGCTGAGAAGGCAAACCCATTCCGCGCTTGGCTTCATCGTCTTTACCATTCCTATCCCTTTATTCTTATTGTCGGTGATGGAGGTTTAACCTACTCGCGAAGAGCACTGCGCAGTGCCAGTGCACTGGTGGCTAGTGAAGGCATCACGCACGTGTTGAGCTCGTACCGTCCTTGGTCGGACCATCTAATTGCTTACCGACTGAAAAAGAAACATCCGCAATTGATTTGGATTGCTGATTTCCGGGATCGGCCCGTAGATCCGCTCCGGCGTGATGTTTGGTGGCCTCGCCTCCAGCGTTGGTGGCAGCGGTATCTTCTCAGACGAGCAAACGTAGTGACGACGGTCTCGGACGGTTTGGCCCGCCATTTTCGAGAAGATCACGCTCAGGTGTTGACCCTGCGAAACGCCCTGCCTAAACTGCCGACAGGTTTTATGACCGCGCCGGTTGATCGTCAGTTTACGCTCACTTACACGGGCTCCCTGTACCCTAACTTGCAATCGGTTGACTTACTTTTTCAAGTGATCCGGAAGCTGATCAATGAGGGTCAGCTTAATCCTGCCCACCTCAGCTTGCACTACGCGGGTAAGGACGGTACGGTATGGCAAAACTGGGCTCGTAAATACACGCTAGGTTATTTGTGTCACCAGCATGGTCTGCTGACACAGCAGGCGGCTCAGGCTTTACAAGAAGAGAGTCAAGCTAATGTGCTGCTCTCTTGGTCAGCGGTGGATTATGGCGGTATTATGACAGCGAAGCTAGGGGCCTACTTGGCCGCTAATCGCCCCATTATAGGAATCGTAAACGGACCAGATGATCCAGAATTGCGAGCTGCTATTGAGACCACGGGTGGGGGAAGGCTTTTCAGTACCGCTGCCCCAAATGCTGCAGAAGATTTTGAGCGCTTTTTGTTATAATTATACCGCACCTGGACGTTCACCGGAGCAGTCCACTTGCGCTTGACACCATATAAGCGTTACTCCGTCACTTGGGATTACCAAGTT
>JBCBEC010000112.1:0-2262 GCA_038528965.1 Bacteroidota bacterium
GTAGCCCGCCGCAAAGTCAACTAAATCGCTGCGATCAATCAGCCCATCAACCGGCTATTAGCAAGCTAATCACGCCTACTCGACTCTCAGAACCTCAGTTGCCGGTTCCGAACCAAGGCTAACCCATCACTGCGGCTAAAGAACGCTCTGCCTGGCGGCCGAACAACCTTTAACCTCCGTTCCGGGGATGGGAAAAGTACTTTTTTCTTTTAATTGAAAACTAGCTTTTAACTGAACAAAGTCGTACTTTGAAACACTGTCTAAAGAGACGGAAAGCCGCTGCAAAAGTGGTGCACCGGATAACGCGTACCGGTATAATGGCAAGGAGTTGGATGAGGCGACGGGGCTGTATGATTATGGGGCAAGGTATTATGATCCGGCTATTGCGAGGTGGGGACAGGTGGATCCGTTAGCGGAGAAGTATGCGCCGTACTCGCCGTATAACTATGTGCTAGGGAATCCGATTAGTTTAATTGATCCAGATGGAATGAGGGTAGATGATATCATTATTGGTAACAAGGATCTAGAGAAAAGATGGGAAGCCTTTCAGCATTTACAAGACTTGACAAATGACGTGCTTTCTATGGATTCTAACGGAAAAGTATCAATAGAGAGTAACGGTGGTGCTAATACCGATAAAGATTTATCTATTGGTACAGATTTAGTAAAAACATTGATAGAGGATAATAATACCACTACCATAAAATTAGATGCTGACAGAGTCAATAGCACATTTCCAGTTAACGAAAATACTGATTCGGGCGAACCATTTGAAATAACAAAAGTCCTACCCCAAGAAGGGGTCGAATACGGGGCTAATATTTATATCAGTGGTTCAGATCCAATGACTGTCAATGCAGACGGAACTAGGGGTCTCAGTGGTAATATGGGAGTAACCATGACATTGGCTCACGAACTGGGTCATGCTAGTGATTTAGTTACAGCTAATTTTAATAGAGCAGGATTGGGGCCAGTATTTGACTTCGATCAACAGGGTTTTACTGCAGGTTTTTCAGTTCGTGAATTTAACACAAGAGCCTTCGAAAATACAGTGAGGGCTGAGCATGGAGTTAAACCAAGGGCAACGCCAGTCCCACTTCGTGCTTTCCTAAACTTCTAAATCATGAGATTCACTACTATTTTGATAGTTATGATACTTGGTTCTTTATTAAAAGCGCAAGTACCATTTATGTTAAATCAGGACACTTTAGAGGAAAGTTTGACAACTTTGCTAGAAGAAAGAACGCCTGCATTTAAGAAAAAGCATTTTTTGACCAATCTCGAGTATGATTATTATGGGGTAATTAACTCTCCTCGAATAGTTTATGAGTTGAATAATGTTTTTCATAAGATCACGCTTCCCTCTGAAATAACTGCGGTTCAAGGAATAAGCTTTGTCAAGTGCTATTCATGGGTTGACGCTTACAGCACCTGGTTTGTAACGATCATTGATGATCAAAATAATCACTATCTCTACTTTTACGAAAATAACAGAGGTATAGATAGAATCGATTTGCACAGTGTTGCAACCAATAAAAATTATGTTTTACGGTTAGGGCAGAATCTATTGACTAGTCATCTGAGTTGCGGCGAGAAAAATGAAGATTATATAGTGATAGCAGAAATTGTTGGAAACAGTTTTGTCTCTTTTACTTCTAGCCAAATATTCCACCGGATGGACATGATTTTTTTTCATGATTTATTAGATGCTTTGCAAAACTAGCACCCCACTAGCCCCGCTAGACGCAGGCTGAGGTAACGAAGCTTGACGGCTAGCATCTAGTGGGCGCAGGAGCGGAGCACTTGCGGATTTACTCTTAGTTTGACTTGAATTATTACTGCATAGAAAAACCCTGACGGCTAGTCCGACAGGGTTTTTCTATGCCTCAAAAGGTGGCGATCAAATGCGATACGAGCGGCAGGGAGCCGGGCATTTGGTTGGCGGCTTTTGAACTATGCTACGTAAGTCTCGCGCGTTTTGAAATCACGCAGGTACGCATCCAGTACATTAAAGAGTTCTGTTTGTTTTTGTTCTGGGAGCTTCGCGATGGCTTCGAGTCGCTTTAGTATTGTAGTATCCTTCACTAATAGAGAGGACTTGCCAACCAAAAAGTCTAAGCTCACATCGAGAGCTTCAGCAATCCTTGTTGCGATCTCAACAGAGGGTGTCATATCCCCACGTTCATATCTTCCAATAACAGGGCCGGAAGTGCCAATACTTTTACCAAGTTCGTCTCTTGATAATCCTTTCTCTTTCCGTGC
>JBCBEC010000113.1:0-2013 GCA_038528965.1 Bacteroidota bacterium
ATTAGATGGACGAATTGTATGGATTCGTCACAACCCTCATCGAAAAAATTAAATAACTCGTTTTCTCGCGCGGATTTTTGAAAATCAAGCACGCCTTCCTCTCGCAATCATACCCAGAAGCAGCAGTCCTAAAGCCGCTCCTCCTGCCCACCACCAGAAATTTGAGGGGGATACGGATACCGGTTCAATCTCGCCAATCACAATGGTGGAGGCCCAGTGCAATGGTTGGCGGGTGACTGGACTGCTGATGTCGTCACTGGCCAGGTACTGAAGTTTGGCCTGTTGTAGGGCCTCATCTTTGGCTAGCCCGCGATCCAGTTGCTCGTAGAACAACTTCATGATGCGTGAGGTGGAGTTATCGGGGATACTCCATAGACTGGCTACTACTGATGGGATACCGGCGTAGTGAAAAGCGCGCGCTAGGGTCATCGGGCCTTCCCCGGCTTGTAGCTTGCCGTAGGCGGTGTTGCAGGCGCTGAGTACAACCATGTCGCCGTCTAGTTCCATACCATAGATTTCGGCAGCGCGCAGGAATACGTCCGAGGAATCCCCTTTAGTGAAGATGAGCGAAGAATTCATCGGAAAATCTAGATCATAGGTACCGTGCATGGCCAGGTGCAAGAGGTTGTAGCCCTCAGCATTTTGCAGGAAATTTTCTTTAGTGACCGCTTCATTCAGCCAACTGGCACCTTGGGTTAATTCTGAAATAGCGCGGACTTCATCGTCGGAATAGGCAAGCTGTCCCCAAAAACGAGTAGTGTCCACGGTTTGACCGCAAGGTAGCGTCCAGGTCGTATCAGCTTCCTTCCATTCGTGGTAGACAAAGTCTTTGAGGTATTCTAGTGTGGTAGCATCATACTCAGTACCAAAACCGGCAAATCCCTTGGTCGCCGAACGAGGGTAAAAATCCTTTTCTAGCAAAAGCTTACTGGAGTAGGCATAACTCAAAGCATATTTCTCGAGTACAAAACCTTCGGCTTTTCGCACATCGGTGATGTCTTTATACAAAAGCGCTTCGAAGGAGAGAAAATTGAGTAAGCCATCGGGGATAATGACGAGGCGGTCTTTTTGCTCACCTATGGCGCTCAAAGGAGTTGCGAGCAGTAAGTTATAGAAGTAGCGGCCCAGGCGGATATAGGTTGTCTCACAATCGTCTTCAATTCCGTTGGTGAGTAGCTCGCGGAATAATTCAATAGAATCCACCAAACCTGCGGGTTTAACTTGACTAAGCACCTGTAGGTTAGCACCATCCATAACGAAAGTGTAGATGCTATCCTGTCCGACGAAGTATTCTAGTAGGGCCTGATCACCATCCAGTTCCATCTGCACTTCACTCACTTGTGGTGGTTGATCGGCGCTGTATTTGAGTTCATAATAAGCGGGGTAGTCCCGCTCTAGCTGTTGGATGAATTGGTAGTAGGCTTGTTCGTGCTCAAATACCACACTCTGCAGACTATCAATTGCCTGGTCCCGTTGGTAGGCACTGTACAGGAGGCGCTCCTGTTCAGTCAGGGCATCTCGTAGCGTCTTTTCTTCTTCCTGTACGTCCAGCGGTAGCCCCGCAAAGGTCATAGCGCGATCGCTTTGTAGGCTTTCTAGTAAGAGGATGGCCTTATTGCGAGCGTTTAAAGCGTAGGCTTGCTCCAGGTATTTAGGATCACCAGTCTGGCCGTACAGCCGGTGATTGAGTTGGATGCCTAATTCATAGACTGGCATGACTTCTTGAATGAGATAGTACTTAGATAAAGACGACTGGTACGTCCTACGGCTTTGGGTGACCAAGCGGTTGAGGAGCATAACGTCAGAAAGGGCGGCTTCGTATTGGCCTTGGCTGGTGAGGACTTGGGCGCGGAAGGCGATGATTTCTAGGACGCGGCTAAAGCGACCAATGATGGTTATGTCGTCTTTAACACCTGTTTCTGCTAGCTGAGGAGCCACTACGTTCATTGCCTTTGTAAGAAATGCTAAACTACTTTCGTAGTGACCTAGGGCATGCTCTAATTTGGATTTTTT
>JBCBEC010000114.1:0-1816 GCA_038528965.1 Bacteroidota bacterium
ATATGTTAGGTGGTGGCCTAATGAACTTTGTCTCCTATGGAGCTTCGGGTGCAGGGAATCTAATAGCTCAACTATGGAAGTTCCGAGCTGGACAGATCGCAGTAGGTAGTGGAATAGCCTACCTGATTTATTACCTCTTTTTCTAAATGTAAATAGATAACCATGCAAAATTTAATTGTCATGGACGAGCAACGTATAAAAGAGCTCGTCGACAACCTTATCACAGAATTAGAAGAACGTTTTGGTAAACAAGAATCTAATTGGATTCATGATACGGAGGCCATGAAGATTCTTGGTATCCGCTCTAAAACGACGCTGCAAAAATTACGTCAAAGCGATGCTATACGATACTCTCAACCCTCGCGAGGGATCATCATGTACTGTCGTGAATCTTTAGAGGCGTATATGACAGAGCACGCTAATCAGTAATTCCTCAATCACAAAACAAAGTATTATGTCAACAGATAAAGTTGCTGTAAAGGACTTAAAAGCCTATGGAGAAGGCTTCAATCGTGGTGCCTATTTGGCTAACACTCACAAGAAACTTACTTCGGTACAAGCGTCCTTTATTAGATCACTTCTCAGCCGTGATTACAGTCAAAGTTATATGCAGGGAATTTACGATGGCTGGCAGTCATCGTTCGAGCGGTTACGCCAAAAGCTAAAAGACCAGGCTATAGATTCCCCTTCGTTTCAACGAGCAAAACGGGCTCCAGAAGAGATTGAAGCACTGCGTGAACAAGAGCGCCAATCGCGTGCTGCCCGTATGCAGCAGATGACGCAACAGAGAGAAATGGACGGACCTGATATGGACCGATAAAAATCTCTTAAAAACAATTCTCTAGTCAAGGGCAAGGTGGGGTATACTCCACCTGCCCTACAAAGCTCTTTTACATGAATCTATCAATAAACAAAGAGCAGGTACTTCGCTCATGTTTGCTTGTACTTGGCTTCTTAGAAAAGGCATATGTGTTTCTATTTAAACCAAAAAAGACTGCTCTTTACAATGGGCGTTTTATGTCACGATTAGAACGTATGGAAATCCTTTCGGAGCAAAATAAGGGAACTGTTGTAAACGGTAAGTATTCTCTCAGCCTTGATGCCAGCTATAAGCACACCTTGCTCATAGGGATTACTGGATCGGGTAAAAGTACAACGGTATATGTGCCAATGATTCAAAAGTGCAAGCACTCGATGGTCATTCTTGATTTGTCAGGATCACTCTTCGATATGACTTCCGCTGATCTTAAAAAGCGCGGGTTTAGGGTCAAACGAGTGAATTTCAGTGATCCGCTCAACAGCGAGGGCTATAACCCACTAGCAAGAGCTGATACGCCTAGCAAGATGAAAAAATTATCAGCACAAATAGTTGATACAGGTATGGGAAGCTCTGGAAGCAAAGACCCATTCTGGGACCTGTCCAGCAAGCAAATTTTGTATACGATTATTAGAATCCTGAAGGAATCCGCTGATGAGAAATACCACAATCTGAGCTCAGTTAGGTATCTGCTTAACAACCTTTCCCATAATCCAGAAAGTCCAGGTAATAAGTGGCTGATTAACAATGCAACATCAGAAGAAGTCTATGCAGAACTAATGGGAGCACTTGGAGGTACAGAGAAAACAATAGGAGCTGTACTAGCCAACACAAGGGCTTGTCTTGAGCTAATTGCAGACCCTGACTTGGCACGACTCGTTGCGACCGACACATTGGGAGATTTAGGGAAAATACGACAAGATAAGCCCGTAGCCCTGTTTCTGAGTGTACAGGAAACTGATGTTAAATATTTGTCCTTTCTGATGTCAATGTTGCTAC
>JBCBEC010000115.1:0-1463 GCA_038528965.1 Bacteroidota bacterium
CATCGATCTCAAGCGTGTCTGGCTCTTCGATCTCGAAGCTGGCACTGTCTTCACATCCGTTCGCATCAGTAACTACTACGGTGTAGGTTCCTGCTTCTAAGTCTGAAATATCCTCAGTCGTAGCTGTGAAGCCATTCGGGCCAGTCCAGCTATAAGTGTATGGCATCGTACCACCGCTCACACTTAGATCGATAGCTCCCGTGAAGGCGCCATTACAATCGGCTGGTGTAGTAGTCGTACCTGCTACATCGATCTCAAGCGTATCTGGCTCTTCGATCTCAAAGCTGGCACTGTCTTCACAGCCGTTGGCATCAGTTACTACTACGGTATATGTACCAGCCTCAAGACCAGTCAAGTCTTCGCTTGTGGAAGTGAAGCCGTTAGGGCCAGTCCAGCTATAAGTGTATGGCATGGTTCCGCCAGTAACCGTCAGATCAATAGCACCAGTGAAAGCTCCATTACAGTCAGCTGGGGTAGTGGTAGTTCCTGCTACGTCGATCTCTAGAACCGTAGGTTCTGTGATTTCGAAGCTCGCGGTGTCATCACAACCGTTAGCATCGGTTACTACTACTGTGTAAGTACCAGCTTCTAGGTCGCTAATGTCTTCAGTTGTCGCCGTAAAGCCGTTAGGGCCACTCCAGGCGTAGGTGTAGTCAAGCGTACCACCAGTAACCGTTAAGTCGCTAGCTTCGAGATCACTGAGCCTACAGTTTTGGAGATCGATGTAGCAGGAACAACAACTACCCCAGCTGATTGTAATGGTGCGTTCACCGGAGCTATCGACTTAACGGTTACTGGTGGTACGCTTGACTACACCTACGCCTGGAGTGGCCCTAACGGCTTTACGGCGACAACTGAAGACATTAGCGACCTAGAAGCTGGTACTTACACAGTAGTAGTAACCGATGCTAACGGTTGTGATGACACCGCGAGCTTCGAAATCACAGAACCTACGGTTCTAGAGATCGACGTAGCAGGAACTACCACTACCCCAGCTGACTGTAATGGAGCTTTCACTGGTGCTATTGATCTGACGGTTACTGGCGGAACCATGCCATACACTTATAGCTGGACTGGCCCTAACGGCTTCACTTCCACAAGCGAAGACTTGACTGGTCTTGAGGCTGGTACATATACCGTAGTAGTAACTGATGCCAACGGCTGTGAAGACAGTGCCAGCTTTGAGATCGAAGAGCCAGATACGCTTGAGATCGATGTAGCAGGTACGACTACTACACCAGCCGATTGTAATGGCGCCTTCACGGGAGCTATCGATCTAAGTGTGAGCGGTGGTACGATGCCATACACTTATAGCTGGACTGGCCCGAATGGCTTCACAGCTACGACTGAGGATATTTCAGACTTAGAAGCAGGAACCTACACCGTAGTAGTTACTGATGCGAACGGATGTGAAGACAGTGCCAGCTTCGAGATCGAAGAGCCAGACACGCTTGAGATCGATG
>JBCBEC010000116.1:0-1401 GCA_038528965.1 Bacteroidota bacterium
GTGGAGTTACGTTAGCTAGGGTAGCACTAGTCGCATTATTCGCTACCGTTTCTGAGTACATATCCTCGAAGGCACCGTCGTTGTCCCAGTCCACGTACATCGTCAACTTGGCATCACCTCCAGTCATATTCATCACTGGTACCGTGATATCCTGAGCGACTGTGGTCTCAAACATCTGAGCCGTTGGATCGAAACCATCTTCATCATCGCCATCACCGTCGGCATCATCACTTTGCTGACCATCGGCTTCGTCGTCCACTTCCGCACCGATCTTGAGCGTTACATTACCCATATCATCACTGACGATCTTGTGGCGTGGACCACCGTTGGCAGTTGCCGTTTCGTAGTCTTGCTCGCCAGTTCCGGCGCCAGCATCCGCCAAGTCACCGTAGTCGTAACCCATCACCATGATCTCGTAGTCTTCTACCTCACCATCGGGTGCATCACCGTTCGGATCCATCGTCATATCCGTGGTCAAACGGTGACGCACCCGATGGTGAGATCGAGGATTACGAGATCATGGTCATGGGTTATGACTATGGTGACTTGGCGGATATGGGCGATGGAACCTCTGAAGAGAACTACGAAACAGAGGCAGCTAACAGTGGCCCACGCCACAAAATTGTAACTGATGACAATGGCAATGTGACCTTGAAGATCGGTTCCGAAGTAGATGATGAAGCTGATGGTCAAGAAAGCGCCGCTGCTGACGGTGACGCTACAGAAGTAGATGATGAAGATGGTTTTGATCCTTCCGGTTACATGTTTGTAACCGGCCAGGCACAGACCATTGATATCCCCGTGATGAACATGACAGGCGGTGATGCGAAACTGACTGTATATGTGGACTGGAATAATGACGGTGCTTTCGACGGGACCGATGAGATGCACTCGACCACGGTAGCTGATCTGGCGACTACGGCGCAGATCACGGTAACACCACCAACAGCTAGTACCACGCTCAACGATGAGCTTGGTTTTCGGATACGCTTGACCACGGATGTGGCTATGAGTCCGGAAGGTGATGCCTCCGACGGTGAGATAGAAGACTACCTGATCACGGTAATGGGCTTCGACTACGGCGACTTGATTGACGGTACCGCCGGTACAGACGAGCAAGACTACCAGACGCAAAGTGCCAATGGCGGTCCAAGTCACAAGATCATCACCAATGAAGATGATATGGCACTGCTGAAGATCGGTGCAGAGTTGGACGACGAAGCGGATGGCCAGCAGAGCTCCAACGCTACTGGTGATGTGACAGACATCGATGATGAAGATGGCTTTGATCCAAGTGCGATCATGTTCCAAACCAATATGCCGGAGGATATCACAATCCCGGTAATGAACATGACGGGAGAACAGGCCAAACTGGTCTTCTACATTGACTGGAATAATGAT
>JBCBEC010000117.1:0-1261 GCA_038528965.1 Bacteroidota bacterium
GACTGACCGGTAATGAAGGTGATGTTATTGGTTTCGATACCATCTTCATCATCGCCATCTACAGCATCATCGGAACTAGCTTCTGAGTCTGGTTGTCCATCACCGTCGTCATCAACGGTAGCACCAATCTTCAGTAGCACCTGATCATCTTCATTAGTGATGATCTTGTGACGAGGACCACCGTTTTCTGCTAAGGTCTCGTAGTCTTGCTCGCCAAGACCAGCGTCAGCATCTGCTAAGTCACCGTAGTCGAAGCCCATCACAGTAATCAGGTAGTCTTCCACCTCACCATCAGAGGCAGGGCCTTCTGGGCTCATCTCGGTATCCGTGGTCAAACGAATACGGAAACCAAGTTCGTCATTTAGTGTAGTGGTAGCCGTAGGAGGCGTCAGCGTAATGCTAGCCAGCGTTTGACCAACAGTTACGGTAGTGGAGTACATTTCATCCGGTCCGTCAAAGGCACCATCGTTGTTCCAGTCTACATAAACCGTCAGCTTAGCTGGGTCTGTTGTCATATTCATTACCGGGAAGTCGATAGTCTGCTCTGTTCCCGTTACAAACATGTACGCGTTAGGATCAAAGCCGTCTTCGTCATCGACATCAGTGATATCGCCATCGGCATCATCCGTTGGTTGGCCATCGGCTTCGTCGTCGTTAGCAGCACCAATCTTCAAGAGTACCATGTCGTCCTCATTGGTCACGATCTTGTGACTTGGACCACCATTGGCAGCGCTCGTCTCGTAGTTCTGCTCGCCGGTACCATCGCCGGTATCAACTAAGTCACCATAGTCGAAGCCCATTACGGTAATCTCGTAATCCTCGACCTCACCATCTGGTGCTTCACCTTCTGGGCTCATGGCCATATCGGTAGTCAAACGGATACGCAAACCAAGCTCGTCATTCAAGACGGTGGTAGCCGTAGGTGGTGTCAGCGTCAACTGAGCGTTGGTTGCGTTGTTAGCAACTGTGGTAGAATACATTTCGTCTCCACCGTCAAAGACACCATTGTTATTCCAGTCAACATATAGCGTCAACTTAGCATCGCCGCCGGTCATGTTCATCACTGGGATATCAACAACTTGTGCCTGGCCGGTTACGAACATATAGGCGTTTGGATCAAATCCGTCTTCGTCATCATCATCCGCATTATTATCACCATCGGCATCATCACTCTGCTGACCGTCGGCTTCGTCATCCAACAACGAACCGATCTTCAAAGTGATGTTACCCATGTCATCGCTGATAATCTTGTGGCGTGGAC
>JBCBEC010000118.1:0-1245 GCA_038528965.1 Bacteroidota bacterium
CTTCTACACCTTCTACGTTTTCGTTGTCTTCAGTAGCAATCAAACCAGCGATTGTACCAGTACCACCACCACAGTCAGTGTGCTGCTGTACTAGAACGTAAGTCTCACAGAAGTCGTAGTTGCCTTCTTCGTCGAATGCGTATACGTAAACTACTGTAGTCTCTTCATCATCTTGGTTCAATACAAGACCAGTGTCATCTGGGCTTGGTACGAAGTTTGGATCAGCTTCTACTGTGCTCGCACGGTAGATAGCGTACTTAGTTACGCGTGGCAGACCCAAGAATTCTTCTGGTCCCTGACCAGTACAGTCACTGATTGGTGAACCTTCGAAGTCAGATGCCCAGATAGCCATGGCACAACCACCTTCTTCCTGTGGCATCAATGTAACGGTCAAACCGTTGATACATACTGGTGCAGGACCTTTGCAGTCAATTACATCGAATGTGATGTACTGGCTGGTTTGGTTACCACAACCATCTTCGAACAATACGCGGATCGCGTGGAACACGTTATCACCCATTGCTGAAGTGATGATTGGGTAAGTACCAGCGAATACGTAAGTACCGTCACCGTTGTCGGTGATGTTGCCACGTACGTCAAAGTCTGCTACGAATTCAGAAGCCTGAATGTTATCGTCACCACTAGCGTCTACTGCGAAGGCATCCAATTCAGCAAGCACGATGCTTACTACCAGGTTACCGTCACCGTCGAACAACTCACAGTCGTCAGATACTGAGAATGGGATGCTTACTGGCTCCTCACAGTCGCCATCATCATCACCAAACTGACCAGCTACCAAATCAGGGCAGTTGTCGGTTGGTCCACCAAAGTCACCTACTTCTACTTCAGGAGCAGTTGAGTCGTACACTTTCACAAACTGAGTGTAGATGTAACGGCCATAGTTTGGCAGGTCTGGAGACTCACAGTTTGTCAAGAAGCTGTCACCGTCACGGTCGTTGTGGCGGCGGTCGATGCATAGTCCGTCGTCGTCGTTGTAACATACGATTGGACGCTCGTTTCCTTCTACTGCGCGGTCGATTGGCAATGCCTCACCGTCATCTTCGGTCATACGTGCAATTGGGAAACCAGTGTACTCACCGTCCCATAGACACCAGTTGATTACATCATAAGTGATGCTCAACTTGTAACACTCGTCACCAGTAGCGGAGAAGCGTACAGGATCACCAATGTTTACACTCAATACGTCACAACCATCAGTGGTAGTAATGATTGTTGGAATATCTG
>JBCBEC010000119.1:0-1125 GCA_038528965.1 Bacteroidota bacterium
ATCGGAAGCGCACACCGATATCCTGGTTCAGTGCGGTGGTCAATGGCGGAGTTACAGCAGCCAAAGTAGCTTCGGTAGCATTATTTGGAACGGTAACGGAATACATGTCCTCGAACACACCGTCATTGTTCCAGTCTACATACATGGTCAGTTTCGCGTCACCTCCGGTCATATTCATTACCAGAACGTCGATATCCTGAGCAACTGTGGTCACAAACATCTGAGCAGTTGGATCAAAGCCATCTTCGTCATCACCATCGCCATCCGCATCATCACTTGCTTGGCCGTCTGCTTCGTCGTCGATGAGAGCACCGATCTTCAAAGTCACGTTACCCATATCGTCCGTCACGATTTTGTGGCGTGGGCCACCGTTGGCAGACTCTGTTTCGTAGTCTTGTACGCCAGTACCAGCACCAGCATCAGCTAAGTCACCGTAGTCGTAACCCATCACCATAATCTCGTAGTCTTCCACCTCACCGTCTGGTGCGGGACCATTAGGATCCATCACCGTGCTAGTAGTTAAGCGGAAACGCACACCAACATCCTCGTTTAAGGCGCTGGTTACGGGTGGGGTAACGCTAGCGAGAGTTGCCTCTGTAGCATTGTTTGGAACGGTAACGGAGTACATGTCTTCGAAGACACCGTCGTTATTCCAGTCAACATACATCGTCAGTTTGGCATCACCACCCGTCATATTCATCACGGGGACGGTGATATCCTGACTTACGGTAGTTTCAAACATCTGCGCTCCTGGGTCGAATCCGTCTTCATCATCTCCATCACCATCCGCATCATCACTTTGTTGACCATCCAGTTCATCGTCGATTAATGAACCGATTTTCAAGGTCACATTGCCCATGTTGTCGGTGATAATCTTGTGTACAGGGCCGCCATTGGCAGACTGTGTTTCATAGTCTTGCTCTCCAGTACCGGCGCCAGCATCTACTAAGTCACCATAATCAAACGCCATTACCTGGATCAGGTAATCTTCCACTTCACCATCAGGTGCACCACCACTTGGCGACATTACTGCGGCCATATCCGTACTGATACGGAAACGCACTGCTAGGTCGGTGTTAATCACAGCACCAACAGGAGGCGTAACGCCGGAAAGAGTACCCGTCG
>JBCBEC010000120.1:0-1032 GCA_038528965.1 Bacteroidota bacterium
TCCCAAGCACTAGTCAAGGCTTCTAACCAAGCTTGCAACTGTTCTTCCGGTTCACCGGAGTTTAGACCTTCGCCCCAAAGTCGCACCCAGTCTGGTAATCCAGTTTGGGCGTGGGGCTGCGCCTGATAGCGCTCGATCATCCCATTGGTAGGCAGGATGGAAATTGTACGCAAAGAGGCCTCATTAGCAGCCCGGATAGTCCGATCTGGTAAGGGTAATACCTCCGAATTAAGGCTCTGCCGTATCTCATCAATCGTATGCCGTTCTGACTCGTCAACCGGTGTCAGAATTGGCTTTTGAGCAATCAAGCTAAGACTACCCAACAACAAAGAAAAAAGATAGAAATAACGCATACTCTCGTTTCATTTTGGCGCGAACTGTTCAAATCCCAACGCGCACTTAGGTTAAGTAGGGGGTTGATTATTCGTCTTTAGGCAATTGCGCGAGCAAGTGTTCATAAAGGTCAGCTGCGGCCGCCGGAGCATCTTCCTGCCCCTTCGCCCACTGAATTTTGTGTTTTTCTTCCGCCCCGGTCCATTCCAGGAAATAGTAATAATTACCCGGCACATCATATTGGACGGTCGAAAGTGAATCTTGGTACTCCTGGATGAGTTTTTTTGCCTTGCGAGCACCTATTTTTCCAGTAGATATTTTTTCGCCGACAATTCCCTCGCTGGTAAAGAGCTGACCATTGGGTAGGAGATAGTGGGTAGTGAGTGCCCCGGCGTATCCACCGCCACTTCCGAAAGTGAGATAATCGGTTTCCGGAAAGGTAGTAGACGTGTAGGCCGTACGATTGCACTGCCAGAGCAATAGCGGTAAAAGCAATACCGCGAGAACGGATAGGATAATCTTCATACCAGAATGAATTGGTTAATAGGAAGTGTAAGGTAGTAAAGATGTGGAGGAAGTGGGGAAAAGGCTGGAGAGTAAAGGGAGAATGGGAGTGTAGGATTTGGAGCGGATGTACCGCCTGCGGCGGGTCCTGACGATTCCACTAAGGTGGAATATCAGGATTCTGACATCGAATTT
>JBCBEC010000121.1:0-1019 GCA_038528965.1 Bacteroidota bacterium
TAAACGTTACCTGCTACCAAGCTACCGTTCTCAACAGCGAAGTTGAACTCACCATTCAGGTTACGATCGTCATTAGCCAGTGCGTTAGCTTGTACGCTACCGTTTACATCACCCACCTTAACACCTACGAAGTTAGCATCAAGTACATCACCCGCTAGGTTGTTCTCACTGATCAACTCAGGGAATACTTCAAACCATGGGTTGGTTACTTGTGGGAAGTCGTAAGATGCATCTACAAAGCGCCAGCTCGTATTGTTCTGGAACTCAGTATCGATGTTCAAGATCAGCTTACGAAGCTGAATCATATCCAATGTACTGATTGAAGACGAACGGTTGATGTCCGCTGCAATGCGCTTGTAAGGACTATCTAGTGACTGTACGCCCAAGATGTGCTTACTCATCAATACCAAGTCAAATGTAGATACACCGTTCAGTGGCTCCGCATTCAAGTATGGTGTGATCGTGTAGTCACCGCCCAGATCCAAGGTGAAGCTGAAGGTACCGTCAACGCTAGTAACCATTAGCTGGTCACCACCATTTACGCTTACTTCTACTCCTTCTACAGTTTCGTCATTTTCAGTAGTAATTACACCAGATAGTGTACCGGTGCCGTTACCACAGTCAACGTGCTGCTGTACGAGGATATAAGTCTCACAGAAGTCGTAGTTGCCATCTTCGTCGAAGGCGTATACGTAGACTACTGTAGTTTCCTCATCGTCCTCTGTTAATACTAGACCAGTATCATCTGGACTTGGTACGAAGTCTGGATCAGCGTCTACATCAATTGCGCGATAGATCGCATACTTGTTCACCACTGGTAGACCGCCAAATAGCTCTGGTCCCTGACCGGTACAATCACTGATCGGTGATCCTTCAAAGTCACTGGCCCAGATTGCCATTGCACAGCCTCCTTCTTCGGTTGGCATCAAGGTTACTGTAAGTCCGTTGATACATACTGGTGCTGGTCCCTTGCAGTCGATCACATCAAACTCGATGTACTCGCTCACTTGGTTACCACA
>JBCBEC010000122.1:0-953 GCA_038528965.1 Bacteroidota bacterium
GATGAACTTAGGACAATAGCTTCCTATTCAACATCATCAAATTGAAAGGAGTTGTGATTTTAGATATGAGTGTCAAAAGTTGAGACTGGACGAGAGGTAGGATTTAGATGACTTCAAGATGAGTTCGGCCTTATAAATAGCACGTTAAGAAAATGGATGCCAGCATGATGTGAAATAACTTGCGCGGGAGTTGAGCCCCGGGCCTCACTAAGCAAAATGAGTTAAAAGGGTATGATAGAAACTGTATCCAGCTCCAGGCCTGGAAAAGGCGAACGGCTTCGCAAGTGGGCGAATAGCGCATCCATTTTTAGTGCTATTTGTACAGTCGTGATTTTTGCTTCTTTTCATCTAGGAAAAGATGAGTACATTAAGTAGGAGTGAAGTTGAAACTGGGGAGTAATGGATGTTATATAGTCAATTATAAAAAGGTAAATTGGTTGCTGTGCCCAACTCCGGCTACCACGCAGCCCGTAGCTTGCGGAGGGTTGTCGCTGGTAGCAAAGTTAGACACAGCAACCAATTTACCTTTTTATAATTGACTATATAACATCCATTACTCCCCAGTTTCAACTTCACTCCTACTTAATGTACTCATCTTTTCCTAGATGAAAAGAAGCAAAAATCACGACTGTACAAATAGCACTAAAAATGGATGCGCTATTCGCCCACTTGCGAAGCCGTTCGCCTTTTCCAGGCCTGGAGCTGGATACAGTTTCTATCATACCCTTTTAACTCATTTTGCTTAGTGAGGCCCGGGGCTCAACTCCCGCGCAAGTTATTTCACATCATGCTGGCATCCATTTTCTTAACGTGCTATTTATAAGGCCGAACTCATCTTGAAGTCATCTAAATCCTACCTCTCGTCCAGTCTCAACTTTTGACACTCATATCTAAAATCACAACTCCTTTCAATTTGATGATGTTGAATAGGAAGCTATTGTCCTAAGTTCATC
>JBCBEC010000123.1:0-899 GCA_038528965.1 Bacteroidota bacterium
GCGATCTGGGCATCTGACTTTGAAGGATCACCAATCAGTGATTGTACCGGTCAGGGACCAGAGCTATTCGGCGGTCTACCAGTAGTGAACAAGTATGCAATCTACCGTGCAAGCACAGTAGAAGCTGATCCAAACTTCGTACCAAGCCCAGATGATACTGGTCTGGTATTGACTGAGGACGATGAGGAAACTACAGTAGTATACGTATACGCCTTCGACGAAGATGGTAACTACGACTTCTGTGAGACTTACATCCTCGTACAGCAGCACGTTGACTGTGGTAACGGCACCGGTACACTATCTGGTGTAATTGCTACCGAAGACAACGTAACAGTAGAAGGTGTTGAAGTAAGTGTGAATGGCACTGAGCAACAGAGCATGATCACCAATGCTGATGGTACCTTCAGCTTCATCTTGGATCTAGGAGGTGACTATACGATCACACCATACTTGAATGCGGAGCCACTGAACGGTGTATCTACATTTGACCTGGTACTGATGAGTAAGCACATCTTGGGCGTACAGCCACTGGATAGTCCTTACAAGCGCATTGCAGCGGATGTGAACAACTCACAGACGATCTCTACGCTTGACTTGATCCAGTTGCGTAAGTTGATCTTGAACATCGAAACCGAGTTCCAGAACAACACGAGCTGGCGCTTTGTAGATGCATCCTACAACTTCCCACAGCCAGCGAACCCATGGTTCGAGCTATTCCCAGAGTTGATCAACGAGAATGACCTATTGGCGGATATCTTGAATGCCGACTTTGTAGGTGTTAAGATTGGTGATGTGAACGGTAGCGTACAAGCAAACGCTCTTGCTAATGACGATCGTAACCTGAATGGTGAGTTCAACTTCGCTGTTGAGAACGGTAGCTTGGTAGCAGGTAACGTTTA
>JBCBEC010000124.1:0-874 GCA_038528965.1 Bacteroidota bacterium
ATCGTCTATTAATAACAGAGATTAGACTACGCTAATTCATATTCGAACATCTTCCTGCTTTCGACAAGAAACGCCCGAAGGAGAACTGCTACTTTCTTAAAGTCTAAACCAACTTCTCTATTTGTACTTTTTTCTTGGCAAAAAAGTACCAAAAACCCAAGCTTGGTCAAATGGGACGGGGCGTAGCCTAGCAATTTATTGTAGCTCCAGCGTAAGTGTTTTGCGCTTAACAATCCGGTGGATAATTTCTGCTCTCGTGAAGGGCGGATAATAGATGAAATATCATTGACCGGTATAAAACTTTTGACCATTGCCTTGCCCGGAAGTCCGTACAAATGATTCCACCCTTCAAAACCGCGACGAAATTATCTCTTGGGGTCCCTGAGAATCCAAGCGCCGTCCAGCAGCTATAATACTTATTGTTTGTAAAGTATTCTAAGTTTATGGTACATCTTAAACGTTGCCTCCGTATCTCGATATAGACACCCCAAGAGATGAACGGCGTCAACGGCTTTGGAGGTAGGGGGTATTTGCAGGTTAGACTAGCAACATTCACAGATGGCTTAGTATAGTCTCAGTTTAAGAGTCTGAATATCCTACCTTCACGGGAGTAGTCGTTCATCTAACTCCAATGTTTGTACGTAGCGAAAATGCCATACTAAACGCATTACCTCAAGATGCGAGTGGGTGTCCTTATGGAGATCGGCATTTTTTGGGTACCTTTTTTTGCTGTAGAAAAAAGGTACAATGCTAGGTGGGTTAAGTAGAACTAGAGTTCGAAATTAAAGCCTTTAGCAACTAACTCCTGGTACTTCTCCAGATTGAAACGGTAGAGGAAAGCCCCTTTCTTGGACGCGGTTTTGTCTTTTTCCTC
>JBCBEC010000125.1:0-856 GCA_038528965.1 Bacteroidota bacterium
CACAATAGCCCCACTTGCCGTGATCGTTGTATGGGATTAAGGTGTGTGGGTGTACGTCGTTTGATTGTGCGTACAGTGAGGGGGTAATCACAATAGCAATTACAATCAAAATGGCAATAAAATGAGCAGGTGCGGAAAGGAATCGGAGCATGGAGGAGTAATTTTTTAGTTTAATTGCGGAGGGTCTTATTTGGTAACCAAGCGAGCGGAAAGATTAAGAGTTACACACCTACCCGCACTGAACTGAGATTGAAATTGCGATTGATATTTTGATTTTAAACCACCAAAGGCGACCCATTTACTACTGGTTACTGATCATCATTTTTTGAACCATTGAAGACATATTAGGACATATAAGATTTTTTGGCTTCAAGTGTCACTTTCACTGCTGTCAAAACCACCTCAGCCACCCAAGGCCACCAAGAAATGTTAACTGAATACTGTCTACTAATCATTGAATACTGCCTACTATCTCTAACCACATCAGGCACATCAGATCACATAAGAGGTGGAACTTTCACGTTCACTTTTATTTTAACTTTTATTCTCATTCTAATTTCCTCGTCCGACGGAGCTTTATGCGTAGTCGGATCATTCTAACTCTAATTCTAATTGCTACCACCCATACACCTCCAGCGCCTTCTGCGCCTCCCGCTGATAGCTATGCCCACCTTCCTGAGCAATCTCCGTCACCAGCACTTGCGCGGCATCTAAATCACCAGCCAGCAGTAAGGCCAGGGCCTGATACCAGTCGCTTTGGTCTTGCCAGTCTGCTGGAATGTTCTCTAATTCAGACAAGGCTCTGGCAGCTTCATCACCCTGGCCCATTTCCAGGAAGGTGTAGGCTTTGAGATAA
>JBCBEC010000126.1:0-829 GCA_038528965.1 Bacteroidota bacterium
ATTTCACAGATGCTAACGGTTGTGCGGTTAGAACAACCGATGACGTTGAAGTATTTGCGCTTCCAAATATAACCTTTAGTGCCCCTGCTGACTTCTGTAGTGAGGCTGGTGTGCAAACTGGTCTTGGTGGCGGTGCTCCTGCCGGTGGTGTCTACAGTGGTCCTGGTGTTACAGATGATGGTAACGGCATGACCTATAGCTTCAACCCTGCTGCCGCGGATGTTGGTGTTCATACGATTACCTACACGCTTACCGACGCGAATGGTTGCACTGCTAGCGCTAGCGACGATGTCGAAGTTTTCCCACTCCCAATAGTAGGATTTACGGCCCCAGCTGATCTGTGTATAGATGCTGGTGTACAAACTGGCCTTGGAGGTGGAACACCACCAGAAGGCACGGAAACTGGAGATTTTGGTGTCTACAGTGGTGATGGTGTAACCGATGATGGTAACGGTATGACCTACAGCTTTGACCCTGCTGCTGCGGGCATTGGTGTTCATACGATCACTTACACCTATACAGATGAGAATGGTTGTACCGATAGCGCTAGTGATGATGTCGAAGTCTTTGACTTCCCAGTGGTCACCTTTACCGCTCCTAGCGATTTGTGTATCGACTCTGGTGTTCAGACTGGCCTTGGTGGTGGTCTGCCAACTGGCGGTACCTACACTGGTGATGGCGTAACGGATGATGGCAACGGTATGACCTATAGCTTCGATCCAGTTGCCGCTGGTCCTGGCACTCATACCATTACCTATACTTATACTGATCCTAACGGATGCGAAGGAAGCGCGAACGACGATGTTGCAGTCTTCGGCCTGGATTACGG
>JBCBEC010000127.1:0-793 GCA_038528965.1 Bacteroidota bacterium
TATGAAAATAGGCAGCGCAGCTGCATTTCTAAGTGATACTTAACTGTGTTTTTCGTTTGAACGCCAGTGTACTCCTTTTGATCAATCCACTTTAGTTGAACCTGGATAAGGGCCGCCAGCCTTCAGTTCAAATGATGCAATAGCGTTCTTTGCCTACTGATTCTTATTCGATCCGTGTACTTTAGACAAACCACTTTAGATGATCATATTCGCTGCCAGAAGGTAGAGTGGTAAGATATTGATGACTATTCACTAACGGTAAAAATCTGGTTGTGTCTAACTCTGGCTAGTGCGATCGGCCGAGGTACGAGGCTGGTCGCACTAGCTAAGTTGGGTACAGTGCTTATATTTAAAGGAGGATAATGAAGTCGCTCGCTGATCCTGGATGCGCTGCAAATGCAAAAGATAACCTGGTAAAGCCGCTATCAGAAAGGAAGGAGATAAATTTAGGCACTGTACCCAACTTAGCTAGTGCGACCAGCCTCGTACCTCGGCCGATCGCACTAGCCAGAGTTAGACACAACCAGATTTTTACCGTTAGTGAATAGTCATCAATATCTTACCACTCTACCTTCTGGCAGCGAATATGATCATCTAAAGTGGTTTGTCTAAAGTAAACGGATCGAATAAGAATCAGTAGGCAAAGAACGCTATTGCATCATTTGAACTGAAGGCTGGCGGCCCTTATCCAGGTTCAACTAAAGTGGATTGATCAAAAGGAGTACACTGGCGTTCAAACGAAAAACACAGTTAAGTATCACTTAGAAATGCAGCTGCGCTGCCTATTTTCATA
>JBCBEC010000128.1:0-755 GCA_038528965.1 Bacteroidota bacterium
CCGTCACTATTACTTGATCAGTAGCGGTACAGCCGTTGGCGTCCGTTACAAGAACAGTGTAAGTGGTGGTACTGGTGCATTAACGTATAACTGGACACCTGGTAATCTTTCTGATCCAACCATTACAGTTAACCCAACTAGCACCACCACTTACACTGTTCTTGTAACGGACGCCAACGGCTGTACCGCTACTGATCAAGTTATAGTGACGGTAAACCCACTTCCTGTGATCACCTTCAGCGGTGATTTGGAAATCTGTGTTGGCGAAAGCACTACTATCACCGCTAGTGGCGGAACGCAGTACGCCTGGAACACTGGCGACAATACAGCCAGTGCTACCGTAAACCCTGCGGTAACAACTACTTATACCGTAACCGTAACCGATGCTAACAACTGTACCACTTCGGCGGATGTAACCGTGGTAGTGAACGAGAACCCAACGGCAAGTATCCTTGGTGACCCAGTAGTTTGTCAAAACCAGACGACTACTCTTACTGCTACTGGCGCTGGCGCGGGTGGCAGCTACTTGTGGAGTACCACAGAAACAACGGCTAGCATTACCGTTAGCCCAACTGATATTGAAACTTATAGCGTTACGATCACGGATGCCAATGGTTGTACCGACGAAACGTCTGTAACCGTAACGGCTGCTCCGGAACCAATTGCGGTAGCTGCTGCAGTTGAAATTTGTGCAGGAGAGTCTACTACTTTGACTGTAAGCGGTGGCGTAAGCTACCAGTGGGATGCGAATGGTG
>JBCBEC010000129.1:0-743 GCA_038528965.1 Bacteroidota bacterium
ATAAACTATCAAGGCTCGGATCTATACCATTCAGGACCCTGTAAAATCTTTTTAACTCTTCTATCGCTTCTTGAGGCACATTTATGTCCCTGGCAGTTCTCTCGAATTGCTCTAGCTCATCTTGGGAGGCCCCAATAAATGACTGTCCATAGTCTTGAAATAATGGAGATAGTAAACTCCTTAAATTCACTTCATATGATGATAAACCCATTCGGTATATTTGGATGCTTAATTATCGTATTGATTTTGTTATTCGGCCCCTTTGGGCCGTATGTTTTAGTGATGAGCCCTCAAGGCGAAAACCGCTTTATGTTCTGATTGAATTGATTAAGAGATAAAGGAATAAACAATGGCGCATATCTCCGGCTAGGGCGCAGTGCTGAGGTACGAAGCATTGTCGCACTAGCAAAGTTGCAGGCGGTAAACTGAATTTCCATTCTATTTAGTTAATCTGAAATGAGGCTTGGAAAGTAGTAAACTGATGTATCTTATTTAATGAAATACTTACTGGCTCTCCATTCTGATCCAGTAAATCATCGATTAACGCTGAAGACGGAGTATTATCATAAAAAATTGTGTGATTCAACCGTACGGAAAAATCTTCATTTACTCTTATTTCAATAGTCGTTGGGAAATCCATACGAAAGTCAAAAACATCTTCCCCTCCGATATTTTTAGTCCAATTCCAAGGCATTGGAAACTTTAAATATGGGCGAATTTTAACACTTAAGGCATTTCCAACT
>JBCBEC010000130.1:0-730 GCA_038528965.1 Bacteroidota bacterium
TGCGATCGACCTTAGCGTTACGGGCGGTACACCTGCCTACACCTATGCCTGGAGCACTGGAGCTACAACTCAAGACATCAGCGGATTGAGCGCAGGGACTTACACAGTAACAGTAACGGATGGCAATAACTGTACTACCGTAGAAAGCTTTACCATCACTGAGCCACCAGTACTAGTGGCTAGCTTAGATGGTAGCGAGGATGCCGACTGTAACGGCGCCGCAACAGGATCTATCGACCTAATGGTTGTTGGTGGCACTGGGCCGTATACCTACCTCTGGAGTACTGGCGCTACTACTCAAGATTTAACTGGTCTAAATGCCGGTACTTACTCCGTTGTGGTGACCGATGCCAATGGTTGTACCGATACGGAAAGCTTCACTATTGGTGAACCTACAACTCTAGAAATCAATATCGCGGGAACCGTAACGGAAGACGCTGATTGTAACGGTGCCACTACTGGTTCTATCGATTTAGCGGTGAGCGGCGGAACTGCTCCTTATACTTACGCCTGGAGTAACAACGCAACAACACAAGATATTTCTGATTTGGCAGCTGGTACTTATACTGTAACCGTAACGGATGCCAATGGCTGTACCGATAGTGCTAGCTTTATCATTGAAGAGCCTAGCACTTTGGAAATTGATCTAGTAGCTTCCTCAAAAGTGAATGTGGACTGTAATGGTACAGCCATTGGCATCCGTTACGGTTACAGTATAAGTACCAGCTGC
>JBCBEC010000131.1:0-712 GCA_038528965.1 Bacteroidota bacterium
GCTTCATCGGTACAGTCATTAGCATCGGTTACGGTTACATCATAGGTGCCTGCTGCCAGGTTAGATATGTCTTGCGTGGTGGCGCCATTGCTCCAGTTATAGGTATAAGGAGGCGTTCCACCGTTAACCACTAGGTCAATAGAACCAGTGGTCGCGCCGTTACAATCGGCGTCTTCGGTAGTAGTACCCGCTACATCAATACTCAGAGAGGTAGGTTCGGTGATGGTAAAGCTCGCCGAATCCGTACAATCATTGGCATCGGTTACGGTTACATCGTAGGTGCCAGCGGTAAGGTTACTAACATCTTCGCTGGTCTGGCCAGTGCTCCAATTGTAGGTGTATGGGGCAGTACCGCCTTCTACCAACAGATCGATAGAACCAGTCGCCGCTCCATTACAATCTACATCTTCCCGGTTAGTACCACCAGCATCAATGGTTAGTTCGGTTGGCTCACCAATGGTGAAGCTTGCCTCGTCCGTACAGCCGTTGGCATCGGTCACGGTTACGCTGTAGGTGCCTGCTAGCAGGTTGAAGATATCCTCGGTGGTCGCGCTGTTGCTCCAAGCGTAAGTATAAGGAGCTGTTCCGCCACTTACATCTAGATCGATAGAACCAGTTGCGGCTCCGAAACAATCTACATCTTCGGTAACTGTACCAGAAACATCAATAGCTAAGGTCGTTGGCTCATCAATAGTAAAACTTGCGCTATCAG
>JBCBEC010000132.1:0-700 GCA_038528965.1 Bacteroidota bacterium
GAATTCTTTAAAAGGCAATCAGAAAAAATATCTATTTGATTTTCTAGTTAAGGAGGATGAAACCCTTTCATTTAAGCAAATGTTAGAAATTATATATGATAACATATTGATTATTAGCGGTAAGAAAGAAAAAGATAGTTTACGAGGCTGGGGTAAGTTTCTTTACTACTTCTTTCATGACAACTTCAAAATAAAGGATACAGAAAAAACTATAATAGCGTTTGAGGAACTAGCAAAAATGAAAAACATAAATAGCTTAGATTATTATGTGTATACAGATTATGAAGCTGGAATATTTAAGAATAGAGTGCTTGATATATTGACTAACATTCAAATAAAGAAATCATATCTCTTCAAATTAAGGAGTCAGGGTTCTGATGAATAAGTACTACAGCTAACTTTGCTAGTGCGACAATGCCTCCTGCGTCGGCACTGCGCCCTAGCTGGAGTTCTGCGACAATTAGATTTCTAGCATCACTTGTACTGATTCAAGCAATAGGTGAAGCGGCGCTCGCTGAACTCGCCACTGAAAATACGGCCCTGTGGGCCGAGAAGGTGACCAAAAAGTCGGAACAGCCTGGGTATTCTTCGCTTGATCGTTGAATACAAAGCCGTTGGTTTAGATTAAGGCCTTGCAGCCATTTGTACCATTAACTTTGTGGATATGCATGGTCATCGGGATTTCAGGCTTTCCATTATC
>JBCBEC010000133.1:0-683 GCA_038528965.1 Bacteroidota bacterium
AGTGCGAACCGCTTCAGCCCCTGGGGTGAATTTGTAGACTTCTACTGCTGTGATATCGCTAACGAGATCACCATCGAACTACGCGTAACAGACGAAGCTGGCAACCAGAACATCTGTTGGGAAGTAGTGACTCCAGAAGACAAGATCAACCCATTCTGCTACGCACCAGACGGTGTGACCTTGACTTGTGCTGAACTACCATTGACGTTCCCAGGTAACATCGAAGATGCTTACGATGAGGACTTCGCGGGTACATCACAAATGATGGACGCCATCTTCGGCGGTGCTAGTGGTACAGACAACTGTGCAGTAGACACCATCGTAGAGCGTACACCAAATATCCAGATCAACGAGTGTGGCTGGGGAACCATCACGCGTCGTTTCGAAGCTTGGCAGCTACGCCCAGAGGGCGATGTAAACGGTAACGGAGCCATCGATATCAACGAGGTATTCCGTTCTACGAACAGCTGTAGCCAGCGTATCGATATCACGGAAGTACACGACTTCAAGATCGACTTCCCAGAAGATGCGGATGCCGATTGTGGTGATCCTGATGTACCAACGATCATCACTACTGCAACAGGTTGTGATGTATTAAGTGTGAACATTGGTGATCCAGTAGTATTCGAAGCAACTGGAGATGAGTGCTACAAGTACTCTATCACTTATGACGTGTTCAACTG
>JBCBEC010000134.1:0-665 GCA_038528965.1 Bacteroidota bacterium
ATCTCGAAACTGGCTGTGTCATCACATCCGTTCGCATCAGTTACTACTACTGTATAGGTTCCTGCTTCTAGGTCTGAAATATCCTCAGTCGTAGCAGTAAAGCCGTTAGGGCCAGTCCAACTGTAAGTGTAAGGCATAGTACCACCAGTAACCGTCAAGTCGATAGCGCCAGTGAAGGCACCATTACAGTCGGCTGGCGTAGTTGTGGTACCCGCTACATCGATTTCCAGAACCGTAGGCTCCGTGATCTCGAAGCTAGCGGTGTCATCACAGCCGTTCGCATCAGTAACTACTACGGTATAGGTACCAGCTTCTAGGTCGCTGATGTCTTCAGTAGTTGCAGTGAAGCCGTTTGGTCCAGTCCAACTGTAAGTGTATGGCATCGTACCGCCAGTAACGGTCAGATCAATGGCTCCAGTGAACGCACCATTACAGTCAGCTGGCGTAGTCGTGGTTCCAGCTACATCGATCTCAAGCGTGGTTGGCTCAGTGATCTCGAAGCTGGCTGTATCATCACAGCCATTCGCATCCGTTACTACTACCGTGTAAGTTCCTGCTTCTAGGTCACTGATATCTTCTGTTGTAGCTGTGAAGCCGTTAGGACCTGTCCAGCTGTAAGTGTATGGCATTGTACCACCAGTAACCGTCAAGTCGATAGCGCCAGT
>JBCBEC010000135.1:0-632 GCA_038528965.1 Bacteroidota bacterium
GCTGGTGATGACGCTACCCTAACTGCTGATGCTAGCGGTGGCACTCCTGGTTATACTTACGAGTGGTCAACTGGCGCTACTACAGCTTCTATTACTGTAAGCCCAGGTGCTACAACTAACTACTCCGTGACGGTAACGGATTCTAAGGGTTGTACCGCCAGTGCTTCTGGAACCGTAACGGTTAACCCTAACCCAATGGTAAGCGTGAGCGGTGAGGACGCTACTTGTGGAGATGCCAATGGTTCTGCTACCGCTACTCCAAGTGGTGGTGAAGCACCATACAGCTTCTTGTGGAGCACTGATGCTACTACCGCTACAATCAACGGCTTGCTGGCTGGTACTTATAGCGTGACCGTAACGGACGCCAATGGCTGTACCGCTACTGGTAGCGTAACTATTGATAATATTGGCGGACCAACTGTGGAAGCTGGTCCTGACCTGGAGAAGTGTCCTGAAGATGCCTTGCCAATTGACGCAACGGTAAGCGGTGGTACACCTCCTTATACTTTTGCGTGGACGGCAACTGGTGGCAGCTTCGTAGATGCTACGGTTGAAGATCCTGTTTATAACATGATGATGCCTGGTACTTACACCCTAACGCTGACGGTAACGGACGCGAATGGCTGTGAGGC
>JBCBEC010000136.1:0-590 GCA_038528965.1 Bacteroidota bacterium
GCTTCAGCTGGTGGGCTAACTCCCGCGATGACGGCATCCGTGTCGCCGTCGTTTACGGTAGTGGAATACATCTCATCAGGTCCATCAAAGGCACCGTCATTATTCCAGTCGATGAAGAGTGTCAACTTAGCAGCACCGCCCGTCATATTCATCACGGGGATTGTCAAATCCTGTGACTGCTCCAAGATGAACATTTGAGCATCCGGATCGAAACCGTCTTCGTCGGCGTCATCGCCATCGGCATCATCACTAGGCTGAGCGGCGAGTTCGTCGTCGATTTCAGCGCCGATCTTGAGCGTCACCATGTCGTCTTCGTTGGTGCTGATCTTGTGCACCGGACCACCATTGGCTTCGCTGGTCTCGTAGTTTTGCTCTCCAGTACCATCACCAGTATCAACCAGATCACCGTAATCAAAGGCCATCACTACGATTTCGTAGTCTTCTACTTCTCCATCAGGTGCAGAACCCTCGGGGTTCATGCTGGCAGCCATATCCGTACTCAGGCGGATACGCACACCAATATCATCGTTAATAGTCGCTTCAGCTGGTGGGCTAACTCCCGCGATGACGGCATCCGTGTCGCCGTCGTT
>JBCBEC010000137.1:0-586 GCA_038528965.1 Bacteroidota bacterium
TCCCTTATCGGCAAAACTATAGCCACAAAATCTTATTCTGATCGGCTCACTGTTGAGGTATTTACAGGGATGGCCTAGCTCGAGGGGCTTAAGCCGTGCAGCACTATATAAAAGACGACATTATGGTATGGATTGCCGTTCAAGCAACAATCTAGTTGTTAACATATGTAGTCAAATCAAACATCAATTTCACTTGAATTTCAGACATAGAATCAATGTAGTATTGTTCATAGTCTACTTTATGTTTTTTCATCCACTGCATAGTTATTCTTGTCCGTACAGTAGGAAGATCTACGTGAAGCCAAATACCGTGCTTTCTGGCCTCACTAAATGTGGATACAGTTGGCTTGCCCTGGCCTAAGTTATGTACAAGTACCCAAAGGCTCGAATCATAAAGTGAGATATTTTCGTAATCTAGTAGTTGCGAAATAAAGAAGCTGGGAACGCAAAAAGTCTCAACGTGATAATCTCCTACATATAGCCAATATAACTCTGATTGTACATCAGGAATTGAAAAGGACAACATCGGTGGAAAAAGTAATTCTTCGCTTAAAGAATCAACCGAGTGTACCTCATCAATTCGCTG
>JBCBEC010000138.1:0-584 GCA_038528965.1 Bacteroidota bacterium
AGACGAAGCCATTCGGGCCAGTCCATGCATAGCTATATGGCATCGTACCACCGATCACATTCAAGCTGATTGATCCATTGACCATCGATGTAGCTGGAACTACGGTCACCGCAGCCGACTGTAATGGTTTCTTCACTGGATCAATCAGCTTGAATGTGATCGGTGGTACGATGCCATATAGCTATGCTTGGACTGGCCCGAATGGCTTCGTCTCTACGGATGAAGACTTGACTGGTCTGGAAGCCGGTATCTACACGGTTGTGGTAACAGATGCTAATGGCTGTGAAGACACGGCCAGCTTCGAAATCGAAGAGCCAGAAGTACTCGAGATCGATGTAGCGGGTACAACTACGACCCCTGCTGATTGTAACGGATCCTTCACTGGTTCGATTGACTTGGCGGTTACTGGTGGTACAATGCCATACACCTACAGCTGGACTGGCCCGAATGGCTTCGTCTCAACGGATGAAGACTTGACTGGCCTGGAAGCCGGAACTTACACGGTAGTAGTAACAGATGCGAACGGCTGTGATGACACGGCGAGCTTCGAGATCATTGAGCCAGACCCAGCTGTAGGTGTATGG
>JBCBEC010000139.1:0-575 GCA_038528965.1 Bacteroidota bacterium
AGTGATATTGCTAGCTACATCAAAGTCCGCGATAAACTCATTGGACTTGATGCTACCGTCGCCATTGGCGTCTACCGCAAAGGCGTCTAGTTCGGCTGATACTAGGGTCATCACCAGATTACCATCGTTGTCGAACAGCTCACACTCATCGCTTACACTGAATGGAATGCTCACTGGTTCTTGACAATCACCATCGTCATCGCCAAACTGACCTGCTACCAAATCCGGACAGTTCTCGGTTGGGCCTCCAAAGGCCAGTACTCGGATCTCAGGTGCACTGCTGTCGTACACCTTCACAAACTGGGTGTAGATGTAACGGCCGTAGTTTGGTAAGCTTGGTGACTCACAGTTGGTCAAAGAGCTATCGCCATCGCGGTCAGAGTGACGGCGGTCAATACACAGACCGTTCGCATCGCTGTAGTTCACTATCGGACGCTCGTTGCCTTCTACGGCACGATCTACTGGTAGACTCTCTCCGTCGTCTTCAGTCATGCGACTGATCTCGAAGCCTTCGTACTCACCATCCCACAGACACCAGTTGATCACATCGTAGGTGATCGAGTACTTGTAACACT
>JBCBEC010000140.1:0-534 GCA_038528965.1 Bacteroidota bacterium
CTTGTAAACGATGATGAGGGTAAAGAGCATGCAAAGTTAAGATATGGCGAAGCCCTCCTGAAAAGATATGAAAATGATGTATTAACTAAGTCGGAGGAAAATGTTAAAGAACAAGTAGCTCAAATATCTAAGGAGCTTAGAAATGAGAAGTAACTAGGACTGTGCCCAACTTAGCTACCGCGACAACCCTCCTACGTCGGGCTGACGCGGTAGCCAGAGTTGTCGGAAATTGAAAAAAAGAAATTCGAATGCTATGTCTAATAATTAACAGGCAATGAAAAGATTACTTATTCTTGGAGGTTCTCAGCAAATTGGAAGGAGATTAATAGAGAAATTAATAACCGATGAATTGAGAGATTATGAGATACATTCATTTAATAGAGGAAAAACGAATCCAAACCTATTTGATAGTGACATAAATAAGATTTTTGGAGATCGTAATACAAATGATATTAAGCAAATATTGAGAAAAGATTGGGATGTAGTATTAGATTGTAGTTGTTACGATCCAATACCATTTCAGCAATTATTGGA
>JBCBEC010000141.1:0-530 GCA_038528965.1 Bacteroidota bacterium
GCCAGCCATTGGCTCAGGAATACCGTCTAGTTCCGTATCTACACAGTCACCCAAGGTCAAGTCCTCGTTAATGATGTGGCGTGGGGCCTCATCACCGGTTGTGGTGTAAGTATCCGGTAAGTCACCGTAGTCAAAGCCGATAATCTGCACCATGTAGTCCTCTACCTCACCCGAGAGCGCAAGACCAGTAGCCGTCATCACTTCAGCCATGTCATTGGCCAGACGCAGACGTAAACCTACATCCTGACCTACTACAGCATCCGCAGGGATCGGACCAATTTCCAAGCTTACGCTAGTAGCACCGTCCGGAACGCTTACTACATATTTTTCGGTAGCAGGATCAAAGGCACCATCCTTGTTGTAGTCAATGTAGCCTACAAGGGTTGCCTCTTCTCCCGTCATATTCATCACAGGAACATCCAGAGTAGTGGTCTGTGTCAGGATGAATAGTGGAATAGTCGCAAGGTCCAAACCATCTTCATCATCTACATCCATAGTACCCGCAGCAGCGTTGTTGTCATCACCGCCAG
>JBCBEC010000142.1:0-530 GCA_038528965.1 Bacteroidota bacterium
TCCGCCTGGTAGACCGGCCACTTGTTCCCACTCCTGCGCGTGGAGTAGTGTGATAGAAAACAAAAGAGAAAACAGAAGTACAAATTGCTTCATGTCGTGTAGACGTTTAATGAGTTGAAGTTGATTTAAAAACAGTCATTCAGAAGTACTGAAAATGGCACAATCGCACCAGCTAACACTCCGTAATGATCCACGTAAAAGCTCAACCCAAAGAAACGGATACAGTTCTCTATTCTGCCGTAGAAAAGGCATGAGTAAGGAAATACAACTGACAAATATTGATTTGTGCCCCTTTACCTGTGAGCTACCATTTTGACTGCCTTATTTTCTGTGTTGACTCCAGCTTCCTGGTTTTCGTCACGGAATGACTGCAGATTCGTAGCAAGCAATGGATATACTTAATCACAATATGCACATGGTTAATTGGTGTACAGACGCATTGCAATGCGTCTTTTCAGCCAGATATTTCCAGCTACCACATTTTACAGCACTTCATAATGACATAAATAATTGAACCATGACACCACTAC
>JBCBEC010000143.1:0-523 GCA_038528965.1 Bacteroidota bacterium
GTCGGAAATCCGCGAGGTGGCACTTCTTTGCCACCTTCCAACAGGCTGTTGGGTCGAAATCTTCCTCTGCCTATTTCCTCTTCTTCTTTCTCTCCCATTGTTCCCTCTGCTTTTGCGCCTCCTACTTCTTCTTCTTCTTCTTCTTCTTCTTCTTCTGCTCCTTCTGCTTTCTTACCCTTACAACCACCCTCACTATCAAGCATCGGAGGAGGAGGAGGAATTCCTTCTTCTTCTTCTTCTTCCTTTCCCCTTGCTGTTTTCCCCCTTGCGCCTTCTCTCTTCCCCTTGCAGCAACTCTCCCTGCAGTCACTGTCAACAATGCCCAACAACGTTGCCTTACAGCGACCCTCACAGCAGAACTTGGCCAAAGCTGCACAGCGACCGTCACAACAACAGAAAGCGAAGTAGAAGAAAGGAGAAAGAAGAAGAAAGAAGAAGGAGAAGAAAGAAGAAAAAGAGAGAATTAAAGTTCACTGTTGTGATAGGAAATAGAAAGGTGAGAAAAGAGAGTGAAAGTAAAGAG
>JBCBEC010000144.1:0-520 GCA_038528965.1 Bacteroidota bacterium
ACTGGAGCCATTGACTTGACAGTGACTGGTGGAACCATGCCATACACTTATAGCTGGACAGGTCCTAACGGCTTCACAGCTACAACAGAAGATACCAGCGATTTGGAAGCTGGCACCTACACCGTAGTAGTAACTGACGCGAATGGATGTGAGGATACAGCAAGCTTTGAGATCACCGAGCCAACCACGCTTGAGATCGATGTAGCTGGAACTACAACTACGCCTGCAGATTGTAATGGTGCCTTCACTGGCGCAATTGACTTGACGGTTACTGGTGGTACAATGCCATACACTTACAGCTGGACAGGTCCTAACGGCTTCACAGCAACTACAGAAGATATCAGTGACCTAGAAGCAGGAACTTACACGGTAGTAGTAACGGATGCGAATGGCTGTGATGACACCGCAAGCTTCGAGATCACCGAGCCTACAACACTTGAGATCGATGTAGCTGGTACAACTACGACCCCAGCCGACTGTAATGGCGCCTTCACCGGAGCTATCGACCTGACAGTTACTG
>JBCBEC010000145.1:0-520 GCA_038528965.1 Bacteroidota bacterium
ACGATCACTGCTAGCGTTAGCGGTGGTCAGGCGCCACTTACTTATACTTGGTCCCCTAACGTGAGTACTACTGCTAGCGCATCCGACCTGGCAGTAGGTACTTACACCGTGACCGTTACCGATGCCAATGGTTGTACCGGCACTGCCAGCATTGACATCATCAACTTGGCTTCTCCAACCATCACTGCTGCTGCTGATCAGACTATTTGTGAAGGTAGTGCTGCTACTTTGAGCGCGACCACTACTGGTGGAACTGCACCAGTAAGTTTGACTTGGATGCCCGGTAATTTGAGCGGCAATAACGTTAGCGTTAGCCCAACAACTACGACTACTTATACTGTTACGGCAACGGATGCCAATGGCTGTACGGCAACGGATCAGATGACGATCACGGTTGATCCCGCTATCGTTTCTGGAATTACGGCACCAGCTAGTATTTGTGCACAGGAAGGAATCTTGTTCCTGGCTGATCCGTTGCCGTACAGCCATTGGCATCCGTTGCCGTAACAGTATAAGTAGT
>JBCBEC010000146.1:0-514 GCA_038528965.1 Bacteroidota bacterium
ATCTTTCTTGATAGTTCTGATAAGGTTTCTAAAATATTGTGTTTTGTCGCAAGCTCATTAAAGATACTGATGGAAAAGTGGTTGGAAAGTTGATACCTTTTTTCCAAAATATGCTGGAAGTCATTAATTTCTCTTACAGCACTACTTAAATTCGGAAGATTTAAATAGTTATCAATTCCGATACCAAAAAAATACAAATTCTCTTTCTCCTCCATCTTTATTTAGTTCGAGATTTATTTTCAATTGTAGCCAACTCTGGCTACAGCGTCAGCCCGACCCAAGGAGGGTTGTCGCTGTAGCTAAGTTGGGCGCAGAATTATATTATAACATATATCGTCATCAAAATTAAAGACATGAAGTGAGACATCAACGTCACTTGTAAAATACGCTTGTATTCATACAGTCCTTCTAAGCATATTTGATTATTCTTCCATTCAATTCCAAATGACGTTGATGTCTCACTTCATGTCTTTAATTTTGATGACGATATATGTTATAATATAATTCTGCGCCC
>JBCBEC010000147.1:0-513 GCA_038528965.1 Bacteroidota bacterium
CCAGCGAAGATATTGACAATATCTTCGCTGGATATCCAGGGATCAATGGCTTGTATAACAGAACTAATCCAACTATCAAGAAATCGCGCCACCTTGAAGCTACGATTACCAGACCAACTAATGAATACTCTCATGACTTAATTGTAAATAATTAATAGAAAAATAAAATTGAATAAATAGAAGTCGATATGGTTCGGATATGGCATCCAAAACTAAAGTAATAAGATAAAAATATTAATTATATTTTACAATTGTGCCTAACTCTGGCTACAGCGTCAGCCCGACGTTAGGAGGGTTGTCGCTGTAGCTAAGTTAGGCGCTTATTCAATTATATCTCTTAATTCTGTAAGTTACTATCTCTCGCATAACATCATCTTGACTATACGAAATACACTTACTCAAATAGCCATTATCAAAATATGTATAGTGAAATCTGCTCCTAGTATTGTGTTTATAGTTTAATGCATATAAATCTCTTTCTTTTTCAGCACTATCAAATATTCGCACTTCGAT
>JBCBEC010000148.1:0-512 GCA_038528965.1 Bacteroidota bacterium
GATAGAAGTACTGCGTCATGGCAAAGTGCGCAGAGCGCGTCTTTTTTATCTGCGAGATAAGGTTGGAAAACAGGCTCGTATCAAAGAGCGCAAATAAGCGTTTTTTTTAGGCCTATTTTTGATTTGTCCGTATTACTTTCCTACCTTTGCAAAGCTTTTGACAAAGGTGGTCAAAAGGACAGAAAAAATATACACTTTTGCCGGTGTAGCTCAGTTGGCCAGAGCAGCTGATTTGTAATCAGCGGGTCGGCGGTTCGAATCCGTCCACCGGCTCAAAATAATAAACCGGGGAGATACCGAAGCGGTCAAACGGGGCAGACTGTAAATCTGTTGGCTCAGCCTTCGTAGGTTCGAATCCTGCTCTCCCCACTATCGATCTTTCATTTGTTGCTAGGCAACATTAAATCAGCGGGAGTAGCTCAGTTGGTAGAGCATCAGCCTTCCAAGCTGAGGGTCGCGGGTTCGAGTCTCGTCTCCCGCTCTGATTTTAACAATTAATGGCCAGGCCAATG
>JBCBEC010000149.1:0-502 GCA_038528965.1 Bacteroidota bacterium
TTAAGTCTCGCCGCATCGAAACATTTTCCAGGCGGCTAGTAGATTGGCAAGTTGTAAACCAACCCGTTCTTGCACCTGATATATAGAGATTGCTGATTTCTCGCTGGATGCTTCGAAAATTGAAAAGTGGTTCATAAATACCATATAATAGATTCTGATCAGACTCTTCACTAACAATGGCGATATTTAACCACTCCTCCTCTAAGGAGGTTAGCGCATAAATAGCAGCCTTTGCACCAGACACAGCTTCTATTCTTAAATCACGTAATGATATGCCGGTATTGTAGGTTGCTGTCTGGTCGCCTACAGTTATGCCGTATGCTGTTGTATCGTTTAAATCTAACCTTATAGATATCTTATCCTTTAGACCTTTAAAAACAGTGTTTTGGGGTACTGTAATTCCTTGGGTTAGTGTTATTTCCTCATCAATAAAAACGCCCTTTGTATTAGGGTTTTCTTGATGATGGTCCATTAGTTTTGTTACTATTTCGTGGGCTTCAAA